>NZ_CM177755.1:6242500-6355000 GCF_058313675.1 Paenibacillus sp. fava2
CAAGAAGTTAATGGCATTCGGAGTTTGACTGAGCTTGGTAACCCTTGCGGGCCCCGCACCCAATCAGTGCTCTACCTCCATCACTCCATTCACCGAGGCTAGCCCTAAAGCTATTTCGGGGAGAACCAGCTATCTCCGAGTTCGATTGGAATTTCTCCGCTACCCCCACCTCATCCCCGCACTTTTCAACGTACGTGGGTTCGGGCCTCCAGTGCGTGTTACCGCACCTTCACCCTGGACAGGGGTAGATCACACGGTTTCGGGTCTACGTCCACATACTTAGTCGCCCTATTCAGACTCGCTTTCGCTGCGGCTCCGGCTTCTCACCTTAACCTTGCATGTTAAACGTAACTCGCCGGTTCATTCTACAAAAGGCACGCCATCACCCATAGATTGGGCTCTGACTTTTTGTAAGCACACGGTTTCAGGTTCTATTTCACTCCCCTTCCGGGGTGCTTTTCACCTTTCCCTCACGGTACTGTTTCACTATCGGTCGCCAGGTAGTATTTAGCCTTGACAGATGGTCCTGCCGGATTCATACGGGGTTTCACGTGCCCCGCACTACTCGGGATCCGTCTCGGAGAGAACACAGTTTAGGTTACAGGGCTTTTACCTCTATCGCGGGCCTTTCCAGACCTCTTCACCTACCGTATTCCTTTGTAACTCCATGTGAGACGTCCCACAACCCCAGGAGGCAAGCCCCCTGGTTTAGGCTGTTCCGCGTTCGCTCGCCGCTACTGACGGAATCACTATTGTTTTCTCTTCCTCAGGGTACTTAGATGTTTCAGTTCCCCTGGTCTGCCTCTGCGTATCCTATGTATTCAGATACGAGTAACTGCGAATTACCACAGCTGGGTTTCCCCATTCGGACACCCCCGGATCAAAGCTTGCTTACAGCTCCCCGAGGCAGTTTCGTTGTTCGCCACGTCCTTCGTCGGCTCCTGGCGCCTAGGCATCCTCCGTGTGCTCTTATTAGCTTAACCTCGATTTTTCCTTCGGAAAATATCGGACATTGAATTTCTTCAAAGCCTTTATTTTCGTTAAGATCATCGTTAGCATCGCCATTAATTCAAAACTTGTTTACACAAGTTCAGCTTAAAGGAATGTTCTAAAACGCAAATTCGTTTCGGTATCCAGTTTTCAAAGATCAAGTAGAGAGCTTAAACTCTCAAAACTGACCAACGAGTGAGTAGAAAGCTTTACGAAGTAAAGCTCGCTTCGGAAGCATGCTTCCTGAAGACTTAGATTTGAATGTTTCCATTGCAGGAAACGATTCTCCATAGAAAGGAGGTGATCCAGCCGCACCTTCCGATACGGCTACCTTGTTACGACTTCACCCCAATCATCTACCCCACCTTCGGCGGCTGGCTCCCTTGCGGGTTACCCCACCGACTTCGGGTGTTGTAAACTCTCGTGGTGTGACGGGCGGTGTGTACAAGACCCGGGAACGTATTCACCGCGGCATGCTGATCCGCGATTACTAGCAATTCCGACTTCATGCAGGCGAGTTGCAGCCTGCAATCCGAACTGAGACCAGCTTTGCTGGGATTGGCTCCACCTCGCGGCTTCGCTTCCCGTTGTACTGGCCATTGTAGTACGTGTGTAGCCCAGGTCATAAGGGGCATGATGATTTGACGTCATCCCCACCTTCCTCCGGTTTGTCACCGGCAGTCACTCTAGAGTGCCCAGCCTTACCTGCTGGCAACTAAAGTCAAGGGTTGCGCTCGTTGCGGGACTTAACCCAACATCTCACGACACGAGCTGACGACAACCATGCACCACCTGTCTCCTCTGTCCCGAAGGCCGCCTCTATCTCTAGAGGATTCAGAGGGATGTCAAGACCTGGTAAGGTTCTTCGCGTTGCTTCGAATTAAACCACATACTCCACTGCTTGTGCGGGTCCCCGTCAATTCCTTTGAGTTTCAGTCTTGCGACCGTACTCCCCAGGCGGAGTGCTTACTGTGTTAACTTCGGCACCAAGGGTATCGAAACCCCTAACACCTAGCACTCATCGTTTACGGCGTGGACTACCAGGGTATCTAATCCTGTTTGCTCCCCACGCTTTCGCGCCTCAGCGTCAGTTACAGCCCAGAAAGTCGCCTTCGCCACTGGTGTTCCTCCACATCTCTACGCATTTCACCGCTACACGTGGAATTCCACTTTCCTCTTCTGTACTCAAGCCACCCAGTTTCCAGTGCGACCTCAGGTTGAGCCCAAGGTTTAAACACCAGACTTAAATAGCCGCCTGCGCGCGCTTTACGCCCAATAATTCCGGACAACGCTTGCCCCCTACGTATTACCGCGGCTGCTGGCACGTAGTTAGCCGGGGCTTTCTTCTCAGGTACCGTCACTCCGGTAGCAGTTACTCTACCGGACGTTCTTCCCTGGCAACAGAGCTTTACGATCCGAAAACCTTCATCACTCACGCGGCGTTGCTCCGTCAGGCTTTCGCCCATTGCGGAAGATTCCCTACTGCTGCCTCCCGTAGGAGTCTGGGCCGTGTCTCAGTCCCAGTGTGGCCGTTCACCCTCTCAGGTCGGCTACGCATCGTCGCCTTGGTGAGCCGTTACCTCACCAACTAGCTAATGCGCCGCAGGCCCATCCCTCATCGACAGATTGCTCCGCCTTTTATCCTTTCCTCAGGCGAGGAAAGGGATTATCCGGTATTAGCTACCGTTTCCGGTAGTTATCCCAGGCTAAGGGGCAGGTTGCCTACGTGTTACTCACCCGTCCGCCGCTAAGCTCACCCCGAAGGATAAACTTCGCTCGACTTGCATGTATTAGGCACGCCGCCAGCGTTCGTCCTGAGCCAGGATCAAACTCTCCAATAAGGTTTTTCCGAGCGGTTACTTCACCCGAATTACTCCGAGGAAATAACCATCCGAAAACTATTGTCAGAGCGATTCGCTCATTTTGAAACATCTGACGAGAATTTACATTCTCAAGATGAATTTCTAAAGCGTACAAGACGCTGCGAAAATCATCAGTTTTGGAATTACCGAAGTGAATTCCGATACTCACTCGTTGTTCAGTTTTCAAAGATCAAGCTCGTTGTCGCCTTCGATGTTCTCGTCAGCAGCAACTCTTATACTATATCATTTCCAACCATTCAATGTCAAGCTTTTTTTTAATTTCTTTTTTCGAGCTTGGCTTCGATGCTTTTCAGCATTTCTTGGCCGGAATAAGAATATACCATGCCCGAAAATGTATTGCAAGCTTTTTTTCAAAAATGTTCTATGAATCATCTAGGCATTATTGGACCGGGTAGAGTTACAGGAGTAGATAAACTTAATAAAAAAATGGATTAACCTATGTTAACCCAAATAAGATCTATTTCATATTAATCATTAATTTCAACCAACGCTTTGATCACCCTGGACTCCGGCTTGAGCCAGTTCTCGAAATGGTTAACCATATCTTCAAAACCCGAACGGTGCGTTATATAACGGTCTATATCAACGTATCCGGCCGAGATGGCCCTCCGTACAAAATCGAAGTCCTCCATGGTTGCATTGCGGCTGCCCATCAAGCTCATCTCGTGACTATGGAAGTTGGGGTCATTAAAGGTGATGTCGCTTTTGACCAGACCGACATATACAAGCGATCCGCCGTGTGCAACCAGATTGAATGCATTCGTCATGGATTTGGCATTCCCCGTTGCATCAATAACAAAGGCTGCGCTTGATTCTCCGGTAATAGCAGTAAGCTGTTCCTGCGGCGGCTGCAATGCATTCACTGTATACTCTGCTTGTGCCCATTTGCGGCAGAATTCCAGCCTTTCTTCATTAACATCCATGGCGATGACCCTGGCTCCCGCGTACCGGGCAAGTGCCATAACGCCCAGGCCAATCGGGCCTGCTCCAATAACAAGAACGGTGTCACCTGCGGTCAAGCCGGAGCGCCGGATGGCATGTGCACCGATCGCCAGCGGCTCCAGCATTGCAGCTTGATCCAGCGTAAGCCCCTCTGTCTTGATTAAATGACTGAGCGGAACAGAGACCAGCTCACGCATTCCTCCATCTATATGAACACCGAACACCTTCATATTTGCGCAGCAGTTTGTTTTTCCGCCCAGACAAGCCGAGCATTCACCACAATGCATGTAGGGCACAATACTGACCTGATCCCCTGCGTGCAGCCCTGCCTCATTCTCTCCTACCGCTTCAATAACGCCGGCAAGCTCATGACCAAGTACCCGCGGGTAGCTAAAAAACGGCTGATTGCCCTGATAGGCATGCAGATCCGTCCCACAGATTCCAATCCGGCGAATGCGGACGATGGCCGTTTCCTTTTCCAGTAAGGGCTCCGTTAAATCTTCATGCCAGATCAATTTCCCGATTTTCTCGCAGACAATTCCCTTCATTATGCTATTCCGCCCCCTTTGGCCGGTTCCAGACGTTCGTTGTATTCAGGACGGCCGCTAACCCATGATTCATTATGAACAGGCCTCAGTATATCCAGCACTTCCTGCAGCAGCTCAGCGTCCATCTTTTCATCAGTCCAAACGGCATTATTGATTATATTGGCCGGAGTAGCTGTACTGACCAGTGTAGTCGGAATCTGTTCATGACTGGTAGAGTACTGAACAGCCAGCTTGGCGATATCCGTACCTTTTGAGGCACAATGTTCGGCGGCTTGTTTACATACTGCTTTTAGCCTGCTTCCCGCAGGATGCCAATCTGCCGTCTCACGTGTGCTCAGAAGTCCCATAGATAGAGGAGAGGCATTGGCCAATCCGGTCCCTTTTGTCTGAAGCAGTGGCAGCAATTCCAATAGAGATGTGTCGTTGAGCGAATAATGGCAGTAGGACAGAATCGCATCCACATCCATTTGCGGGAGCAGCTTTTCAAACAGCTGTAAAGGCAGGCCGCTGATCCCGCTGAAGCGGATTTTACCCTGCTCCTTCAGCTTAAGCATCGCCGGCACTGCTTCTTCTATAAGAATATCAGCCGGCACGAATTCAATATCATGCAGGAACAGGATATCCAGGTAGTCCGTATGCAGCCGCCCAAGGCTCTCTTCCACACTGCTGAAGATACGTTTGGCGGAAAAATCAAAGGCCGCTTCACCGTAGCGCCCGGCTTTGGAGGACAGCAGGAACTTGTCACGCTGCAGCTCCTGAACCGCCTTTCCAAGTACCGTCTCTGCTTTGGTCAGACCGTAATAGGGTGAAACATCAATATAGTTAATGCCTGCATCAATGGCAGCATGTACAGTCTTGATACTCTGCCGGTCATCCGTTTCACGAAACACCGATCCCAGCGAAGAAGCGGCTGCAGATCAACCGGCATGAAATCCCGGTACAGCACCGGCAGCTCCGGTGTAATCCAGCCGTAATCGCCCCGTGCGATTTTCCAGTAGTGCTGATGAGCGTCAATACGCATCCTGCTGCACACCTCTTCTGCATTCATAATGTAATGCTCCTCTTC
This sequence comes from Paenibacillus sp. fava2, assembly GCF_058313675.1. Classification (NCBI taxonomy): domain Bacteria; kingdom Bacillati; phylum Bacillota; class Bacilli; order Caryophanales; family Paenibacillaceae; genus Paenibacillus; species Paenibacillus sp. fava2. Next base: position 6,247,930 of record NZ_CM177755.1, read on the forward strand.
AATGAACATTGTATACTAAGAGAATCAAGTATTTAATGTCCTAAACATGCATTTTTATAACCTATTTTGATATCCGATCATTGCATTACAACATTCTCTATAAGGAGTGATCTGAGTGAAGCCTATCCGTAAACCCTTCTTTGGCGACCCTCTGTTTCCCTTTGAGCTTGCATACAAAACGGTGAAAAGACAAATGAACGAGCTCCCGGATCATCTGCATGACCGCTATGAGCTAGTCTATATCCATCAGGGTAAGGGTGTATTCTTTATTGATAATGCCTGGTTTGAAAAAAAACAGGGTGACCTGTTCATCATACCGGGGAACACGATCCATCATTCTCTGCCGCATAACGAAGATCCCATTGTATCCTCAGCCCTCTACTTTGCCCCTACTCTGCTTGCAATGGAGCCGATGGACGATTCGTACAACAGCTTATTATGCTTTGATTTTGCCGGACAAAAAGGGATCTACCAGATTGAGCTGCAGGAACCTCTGAGATCTGTTACGGAAATGGCGCTCGGCCAAATCCATCAGGAGCTGGAAGAACAAAAGTTGGGCTATCATGAAGCCGTTAAGCTTCTCTCATGCCAGCTTTTACTGCAAATCAACAGGCATGTTCAGTCTATCCGCAAACGCAATGCCCCACTCGAAACCGGAGTAGGCCCTTCCTGGATGAAGCAGGTGCTGCGTGATATCGACGAGCATCCCGAACGAGAAGCTTCCCTTGCCAGGCTCGCAGAAAAAGCCAATGTATCCGCACCTCATTTCTCACGCGTGTTCCGCCAATTGACCACTATGAATGTTACCCAATATGTGAACGCCAAACGGATTATCCGTGCCAAGGAGCTCCTGATCCGCTCTGATCAAAAGATCGCCGATATTTCAGAACAATGCGGATACGAAACACCAACTCATTTCTACCGGATGTTCAAAGCGTTGACCGGAGTAACGCCTCACAAATACAGACAGAGCCAGTCGGATATATAAAAAGAAGTCTGAGGAGTATTCAGTGACTAAGTCTCACTGCTCCGCAGGCTTCTTTTTTTGCTTCATTTATACAATCCTTCAGAATTTCTTCAGAATTATCCCCGTAATTTCTTCAGTTCTGTTCATTAAACTGACTGCATCAGCAGCAAAGAGAAAGGGTGACCGGCCATCAGCAGCACACTTTTATCATTCATTGACCATTATGGTTATTTGTTTTTTTATGCGGCTTTGTCCCTCGGACCCTTTGGTGTCCCCATTCCAAACGAAATTACGGTGGTTACTGGCGCTATTCTGAGCCGCAGCGGTGTTTTAAATATCGGGTTGACCTATGTATCCATTCTGTCCGGGCTTCTAACGGCCGTTACCCTGTTTCATTGTGCAGGAAGAATGTTCGGACAGCACTTAAAACCTAAGCTTCAGCACAACCGCAATTTTCAAAAAGCTGAAGAAATCTTAAGCCGGCGGGGCGACTGGGCGATGTGTATCGGTATTTTCATACCTGTGGTGAGATACTTCCTTCCCTTTTTAATCGGATTCAACAGAGGATCTCTCAAGAAGTTTATCCTCATTGCCTACTCGAGCGCCTTGGTTTGGACACTCACTTTTTTCACGGCAGGCACAAGCTTTGGCCATCACATTTTATCTTTTTTAAATACTTTATTTTAATTTTAATTACGGGGGAATAATGAGTGAATCAGCATTTACTGTTTTTTCAGAGGTTTATGAAAAGTCCGAAGAATGTGGGAAGTGTGGCACCGAGCTCACGCTTTTTGGCAAAAAAGATGGTCAGGCAGGTAAACTGGGATGAAATAAAGGCCGTTGCAGAGCTTGGATCGGGAACAGGTCCTATCACCCGTTACATTCAATCCAATGTGAATCAGGATGCAAATGTCTTTTTATTTGAAATGGATCCTGTGATGAGGAAAAAACTGCGTATGCATTATCCCCGGTTTACTTGTCACGCTAATGCAACCCGGTTAGTGCATACCATTAATCAAAAAAACATCATTTATCTGGATTGTATATTCAGCGGGCTGCCCTTTTTTAACTTTGAACGCGAACTGAGGGATGTATTAATGGAACAGATCGTTCATGCCCTCAAGCCGGGCGGGTTATTCATTGCCTTTCAGTACTCCCTGCAGATGAAGAAACAGCTTTCTGAACATTTTATTATAGAAGCTATTAAGTTTGTACCTTTGAATGTTCCTCCTGCGTTTGTGTACGTCTGCCGGAAAAAGTAAACTATCTGATATATACTAAGCTGCCAGATTCAAAAAGAGAGGGCCACCGATGAATACAATTCTTGTTGTTGATGACGAATCCGATATCCGGGATATCATACATGTCTATTTACGAAATGAAGGGTACCATGTCATTGAAGCAGCTGACGGCGAGAAAGCCTTACAAGTTGTACAAGCCTCATCAGTTCAACTGGTAATCCTCGATGTCATGATGCCCCGGATGGATGGAATTACAGCCTGCCTAAAAATCAGAGAGATCTCTGATACTCCCATTATTATGTTATCCGCTAAAGAAGAGGATATTGATAAAATCACCGGCCTTACAACCGGAGCAGATGATTATATGACCAAGCCCTTTAATCCGTTAGAATTGATCGCCCGGGTAAAGGCCCAAATGCGGCGCCAAACATTATTGGGCAAAGCGGAGAATAACTCCCTTATTCTAATTAAAGACCTTGTGATTGACAAAGGTAAGCATTCGGCAAAGCTAAAAGATCAGGAAATTGTACTTACTCCTCTCGAGTTCAGCATTCTGGTGCTGCTGGCCAGCCATGAGGGACAAGTCTTCAGCTCAGAGCATATCTATGAAAAGGTCTGGAAAGAACCCTTCGGCTACTCTGATAACACGGTTATGGTCCATATCCGGAACCTGCGGGAGAAATTGGAAGATAACCCCCGGAGTCCTCAATATATTAAAACGGTTTGGGGAGTTGGCTATAAAATTGACTAAACCTGCAAAGCAAGCAAACAGAAAACAAAAGATCCAGGTTAACATTCTGCTCAGCATGCTGCTTAGTTTAGTTCTTGCTGTGACGTTAAACAATGTACTGATTTACTTCGTTTTTCAGATCGGGACTGGTATGGACTGGCTGGAAAAGATATTTCCTTATTTCATTACGCCTTTTTTTATAATGGTCTTTATTATTACCTTCCTAATATCAACCCGCCGAATTGTCAAAGATCTGATGACACTGGAACGCGGCCTCCAAACCATTACTGAAGGAGATCTCAGCTACCGCGTTCCTGTAAAGCGGCAAGATGAGCTCGGGCGGGTAGCCTATAACATCAATCAGATGACAGAGCGACTGGAGCGGCAAATTGCAAAAGAACGGGAAGCAGAGCAATCGAAGATGGAATGGATTACCGGTCTTTCACATGACCTGCGTACTCCACTGACCAGCATCATCGGATATATAGAGCTTCTAAGATCCAGATCCTTTCAGGACCAGGAAGAATACGAACGTTTTATGCACAATACCTACAATAAAGCCACGCATCTGAAGAAGCTCCTTGACGACCTCTTTGAATACACCCGGCTTAATTCGGTTGATACCCATCTCACTGTACACCGGATCGACTTGAACCAGCTCCTGAACCAGCTGCTGTTTGAATTTGAACCGATCGCTTATGAAAACGGGCTTCATCTTATCAAAGATATCGGCAGCTCACCCGTTTTTTCGGTGGTGGACAGTGGTAAAATCGCTAGAGCCATTGATAATATGCTGATGAACGCTTTGAAATACGCCTTTAAACCGGGAGCCATCCGCATTCAGATGATAACGGATGATAAGCAGATTACAATCGGGGTTGAAAACCGGGGGACCCCTCTAACAAGGGAGCAGCAGGATAAACTATTCGAGCGCTTTTATAAGGTTGACCACTCCCGCAGCAGCGAAGGCATCCAGACCGGAGCCGGCCTGGGCCTTTCCATTGCCAGAAATATCGCTGAGCTGCATGGGGGGTCACTTACACTTCATCATGTAAACGACTTATTTACTTTTCAACTAAGACTGCCTGTAAAAGCTGGAAAATATAATGCATAGTAATCACTGTCAGTCCGTATGCTGCAGCTCCGAAAAATGATCTGCGATATGCATCGCAAAATATTGATCATATTGCTCCTTGCTCAGTTCTCCAAAAAGCAAATGGGGCTGCAAGGGTCCATGAAATGCCTGAAATGCTTCAATTATCCTTAGCAGAAGATCCATCCCCTCTCTGGCTGTACCCTGTAGCTCAGGCTTGGGAGCGCCTGGAACATGAGCGGTAAGGCTATGCTTCATGTATCCCTGCTTCAGAAATTTCCGGATAGCAACACGGCCGATGGTATTCCTTATCGCTTTTGGCTTCATTTGCGGATAACCGGTCATCGCATATTCAATGGTCTGGGCGCAATGGGCCAGAATTTCATAGACAGGCCATTCTTTCATCAGGACGATAATCTGCCCGGACATTTTGGACAGCTCTTCTTTCACTTCATCTAATGAAGCAAACGTAACGTTATTCATAGTACCTCTCCTCCTCGCCTGCCACCCTACAAAAGGCATCAGCGTAATAGTTTTCTAATCCACTTCAACCGGTTCCCGTAAGGAGGATATAAGATCGGAATTCCGAGCTTTGTGCTTTTGCTCAAAACACTCTTGGCATGCGAGAATAAATCGAAGCTATATTTCCCGTGATAGGCACCTATGCCTGACGGTCCCACCCCGCCGAAGGGCAGATGGTGATTGGCCACATGACTGATCGTATCATTAATGCAGCCACCGCCAAACGATACCCGGGTTATCACCTCTTTTTCAACGTGACCGTCTTCCGTAAACAGATACAATGCCAATGGCTTGGGGTGGCTGTTAATCATGTTAACTGCATCCTTGAGGTGGCCGAAACCCATTATTGGCAGGATCGGACCAAAAATCTCGTCTTCCATAGCGGCATCAGACCAGGATTCTGCAGCAAGCAGCGTCGGTTCAATATAAAGCTCTTCCCTGACCTGGCTGCCCCCAGATACGATACGGGCTTGATCCTTGTCCAGCATAGCAGCTAAACGGTCGAACTGGCGTTCATTAACAATCCGCCCATAAGCCTGGCTCTCCCGCGCATCAGAACCAAAAAATCTGGATAAAACCTCTTTCATCTTGCCGATCAGCTCTTCCTTGACCTCTTCATGCACCAGGACATAGTCCGGGGCAATACAGGTCTGGCCTGCATTGATCATTTTCCCCCAGATAATTCTTTCAGCAGCAACGTCAAGATTAGCCGACCGGTCTACAACCGCAGGACTTTTACCTCCCAGCTCAAGCGTAACGGGAACAAGGTTCCGGGACGCTGCTTCCATGACAATTTTACCGACAGGCACACTTCCGGTGAAGAAGATATAGTCAAACGAAGCATGAATCAGTGCAGAGGTAGTCTCCTTCTCCCCTTCAATAACACGGATATACGTTTCATCAAAGGTCTCGGCTATAAGCTTCTTTACAGCTGCACTGACAGCCGGAGTATTCTCGGAGGGCTTCAGGATAACACTATTCCCTGCGGCAATTGCACCTATCAGGGGTTCCAGCAATAACTGAAAGGGATAATTAAAGGGGCCTATAATCAGAATAGTTCCATAGGGCTCCTTATATATCCGGCTGTTCGAGGCAACATGATAAAATGGTGTTTTCACCCTCTGCGGCTTCATCCATTGTTTCAGATTCTTACGGATATACCGGATGCTGTTCAGCACATACCCGACTTCTGTGGAGTAGGCTTCAAATTCATTTTTGTGCAGATCCTGATAAAGTGCTGACAGTATCTCCTGCTCGTTCCTTCTAATCGCATCAGCGAGCTTTCTAAGCTGCTCCTGCCGGAAGCTTAGGCTGCGGGTATACCCGTTATTCAGCTTACTCCGGTGCTCCTGTAGTATCTGTTCGACCCGCTCTGTAGTCCACTGTTCCATCTAATACACCTCCAGTTAATTTTACATTTATAAACAATCGCGCTCCAATGCAGCCAGCAGCTTCTTCAACAGCTCCACTGCCTCCTGCATGGATAAATAATAATAGCGCTGGGTACCTATTTGCTCCACGTCAATGACGCCCGCATTCTTCAGCAGCTTCAGGTGATGGGAAACTGCCGGCCGTGACAGCTTGGACCGCTCCGTTATTTCATTGACCGTGAGCTTCTCATTCTCGGACAGAAACAGCAGAATGTCCTGACGGTTCGAATCGCTTAATACCTGGAGAATCGGAAGGCTTTGACGGAATATGTCCAGCGCCTGTTTGCCCATTTAGCATTCACCCTATCTATGATTAAATGTTTAAACTTTTAAACCAATGGTGTAAATACAGAGTAACAAATTGCCGTATGAAAATCAAGCTGCTCCGGTTTACATTTCTGTAAGTTGTATTTCATGACCTTCCACCTTCTGCAGCTCTTCACGCTTGCGTTTCCGGTATACGGATGGCGTCTCATCATAGGTGTCACGGAACTTGCGTGTAAAATGAATCGCACAATCAAATCCGACATCGGCAGCAATCTCTGCCACCTGACGCTGGGTGCCGGCAAGAAGTTGGGCCGCCCTCTCCATTCTAAATTTAGTCAATGTATTCAGAATCGTATCACCCACCTGCTCCTTGAATAGATGGGATAAACGGGAAATGGATAAACAGCTTTTCTTGGCAAGCTCGGGCAAGCTGACCTTTTGAGCCGGATTCAGCTGTAAATCACGCAAAATATCAGCGATTCTCGGGTCCATGGAAACGGTATGATCCGGGTCTGCGTTTATCTGGGCATGAACAAGCGCTTCTTCCAGTCCGATTTCAGACAGCCTGCGGTGAAGAATAGAGGTTACGCCCGGAAGCTCATGAGCGACCATCCGCATTAGAGCCTCCTGAATGGACTGGCGCATCTTTATAGAAGAGATATGATGAAAAATAAATGGCTGGTCCGGTTCCGGAATTTTCAGCCAGGTGCTCCACTGCGGATCAGGGATAAAATGCGCCCATATGAACTCCCATTCATTCTTTTTGGTGCTGTATTGATGAGGCATTCCAGGCAGCAGAATAGACATATCCCCTGCGGTGCATGTCACTGCCTCCTGGCCCAATTGAATCTGCCCTTCGCCGGAAATGGTATAAATCAGCAGCCAGTCCCTGCTGCCCGATGGCCGATGGATCGCGTAATCAGTGGTTACACTGAAATGTCCGGCAATCAGAATGCCATAGGAACGCTCTCCGTGAATAGCATAATCCATCACTTTTTTAGCCATATCCACTCTACCTCTCCTTCCTATAAATGCCCTAAAATACAAGAGAAATCTGATTTATCTATTAAATCAGATAACAATATCCATCACAATCAATTCATTTGAGGAGGGCTAAATGTAATGACTGCAGTAACCAGGCTTGATTTGACTAATACGCCGCACTTTGAGATTGTCCCGGGTAAACTGGGAGCAAACGGCGGCTCTAACCCTAAAGGTGAAACCTTTGGTTTCACGAACTACTATATGACCCGTAACGGTAAGCCTTTTATACCGGTAGTAGGTGAGTTTCACTTTTCCCGCTTCAGTTATCTGCAATGGGAAGAGGAATTGCTCAAGATGAAGGCAGGCGGCGTTCATATTGTGGCCAGCTATGTGTTCTGGAACTATCATGAAGAAGAAGAAGGTGTGTTTGACTGGAGCGGCAGCCGCAATTTACGTCACTTTGTAGATCTGTGTGCAAAGCTCGACTACCCGCTGATTCTGCGCATCGGTCCTTTCTGTCACGGTGAGGTCAGAAACGGCGGCATTCCGGACTGGGTATTTGCCAAGCCGCTGGAAATCCGTTCAAATGATCCGGCTTATCTGGAACTCTCCAGAAGGCTATACCGGGAAATCTCCAGACAGATCAGAGGAACCATGTATCAGGAGGGCGGCCCTGTTATTGCTGTCCAGCTGGAAAATGAATATATGCACTGCAGCGCTCCTAACGACGCCTGGGGCTACACGTCAGGCAAGTTTATGAGTTCAGGCACTGAAGGCACCGCGCATCTGGCCGAGCTTCGCCGGATTGCAGAAGAAGCCAGAATCCATCCTATGTTCTTTACGGTTACAGCCTGGGGCGGCGCTGCCATTCCAACTGAAGGTTTCCTGCCGATGCTGGCAGGCTATGCCTACACTTCCTGGCTTCCGGACCAGCCGGCAAGCCGCGAATTCCTGTACCGTGATCTGCATGCCGTCCCGATGGAGGAAGTAGATTTCAATACCCGCGAATATCCTGTCGCTTATTGTGAAATGGCTGGAGGAATGCAGGTCAGCTATAAAGCCCGCCCCTTTGTTCCTGCCGAGAGTGTGGAAGCCATGACCCTGGTCAAGCTCGCCAGCGGCAGCAATATGCTGGGCTACTATATGTACCATGGCGGATCTAATCCAGTTGGAAAGAAAACCTATATGAACGAGCAGTTTCTTCCAAAAATCTCGTATGATTATCAGGCACCGCTCGGGGAATTCGGCCGGATTGGAGAGGCTTATGACCGCATCCGTTCCCTTTCACTCTTCATGGAGTCCTTCGGACATATTCTTGCTCCGATGCCGACTGTACTGCCTGAAGGGCAGGCAGATCTTGAGGTTACGGATACCGGGACACTGCGCTGGTGCGTCAGACAACAGGACGGCAGCGGATTCATATTCTTGAACAACTTCCAGGACAGTGTAGATATGCCGGACCGCAGCTTCCGGATTGAGCTGGAGACTACTCTCGGAAAGGTCACCTTCCCTCATGAAGGAGAAGCTGTGCTGAACAGCGGCACAGGTGCTGTTCTTCCATTTAATCTTGATTTGCATGGAATATCACTGGTCAGTTCCACAGCCCAGCTGCTGACAGAAATCTCAACAGAAGACGAGCACGTTATGTTCTTCTATGCTCATGATGGGCTTGCTCCGGAATTTGTTATTGCGAAATCATCCATTACCGGTATTGCAACAACCGACGGCCAGGTTCAAGATAACGACAGGGAGTATGTGATTCGGCCTGTTGCCGGTAAAAATAACGGAGTCGTATTCCGTACTACTCATGGTAAAGCAATCCGTTTTGTTACACTGACGCGTCAAGAAGCGCTGCAAACCTACCGGTTTGACCTGTGGGGACAGCAGGTTGTGGCCGTTAGTGATTGCCCGTTAACCGCTCAGAACGATCAGCTGGTCTGCAATTCTCTGGGTTTCCATTCCTTTAGTGTTGCTCTCTTCCCTGCTCCGGCAGCAGAATTATGCTCTACCTTTGGTCAACTGGGACCTGTTCAGCATGAAGGGGTGTTCAGCACCTACTCCCTGCAGCTTCCGCAGTATACCCCGGAACTCAGTGTAGTGAAGCCGGCAGAAAAAACGGCCGTTATTGGAGTTGATACCGCATGGCCTTCTCATATAGAGGATGTATGGCTGGAAATCGACTATGACGGTGACGTTGCAGAGGCTTTCCTTGGTGACAAGCTGCTTACGGATAATGTACATTTCGGTCAGACCTGGAGTATTGGCCTGAAATCGTCCTACAACCAGCTGGAGAAAGACAAGCTTCATATTGCCATTACGCCGCTGCGCAAAGGCACCGTCCATACGTATATCAATCAGGCACAAATTGAAGTATTTGAAGGTATTGAGATTGCTGTGTTCCACCGTATAGAAGCCATCCCTCAATACCGTGTAGCCTTAATGGCCTTGGAAAAATAATTCCCTTAACAATAAGCGCCCCGCAGCTGATTCATACTCAGCTGCGGGGCGCTTATTAATTTAGTTCTTTTTCCATTCGGCTTCACCTGGATTGCATTTCGCTTTAACTAGATTTCTTTATTCCTCTGCTCAGCCCAATTATTAATAAAGCCAGTCCAAGTATCAAGAAAATTCCTACGAATACATTATCAAACACACCCGGCATAGTTGGTTCTGCTGGATACGAACCAGAACCGTTTATTTTTACTGGAGTCGTTTCACCAATCCATTTATAAACGGCAATAAATCTTTCTACTGTGAACAAAATGCTGCTTAACATAATTAGTCCCAGGCCAGATATAAAGCTGCTTTTCCCCATTTGTTGTTCACCTCTTCTGAAATAAACACTTATATGTAAAGTCGAAAGATTAAGTATGCTGTTCTGTAAGATAGGTTTTTATTGTAGGAGCCTTATAGTTCGAGAACTGCTTAAGAATCCCTTCCGCAGTATTATCTGTAATGACCATAGCCCGATACTTCGATTGCATGAAATGGTTGCGTTCCATATTATCAAACATGGATATAAGCGGATCAAAATATTGATTGATGTTCAATAACCCACATGGCTTTTGGTGCAGTCCTAATTGGCCCCATGTAAAAATCTCGAAATACTCCTCTAATGTTCCAGGTCCACCTGGAAGAGCAATAAACCCATCTGCCAACTCCGCCATCTTTGCTTTACGCTCATGCAGCGAGTCGACCATTATTAGCTCTGTTAATCCCATATGAGCTATTTCACGGTTATTGATGAGATATCAGGCTATCCTCAAGGGATATATCATATTTATTGGCGATAACAATGAGATTTCCTAAAACATCTCCAAGTTCTTCTGTTAATTCAGACTTATTCTCTTGAAACGTGCTTGCAGCCTCATCCGGACGATCCCTGCCAATCTCTAAAGCACGGATTGCTCGAGCTACTTCTCCAGTTTCCTCAGCAAGAAATCCTATACGGACAAATATATCTAAGTCTGACCAGTTACGACTCTTGTAATATTCCTTAACCCACTGTTGAAATTCAATGATATCCATGTTTCCCTCCAACATAACAAGATTAATCGATCTCAAATGCCATCAGTAATAATAACATATCGCAGTTTATCGATCTATTTATTCAAATTCACCCATTATTTTCTGTCGATTAGTCATTTAACTAACCTGCCCGTTCTTAACGTAACGAGAAGCAGCCGGTCCTCATGGCCGGCCGCTTCTGTCTGTATTGAGCTATCGTTTTCGGTAAGTTTAATGACGGTCTATATATTTCACTCTTGTTTCGAGGCATGATCACTGAGCCCGTAACTTCAAATATTATTCCGTAACGCCGATACTTATATACGGATAGTTACTTCAGCCATATGCTCACCTCTCTTTTCCTTTATTACAAAATAAAAGAAAGCAGATCAACTTGGAGGAACTCTTATATGAATATATTGATTCTTGGTGCCACCGGACGGGTTGGGAGTCATATCGTTACCCATGCTCTTCAGGATGGACATCATGTGACCGTATTAGTCCGCACTCCGGAGAAGATTCAACATTCCAATCATAACCTGACGATCATTCAAGGTAATGTTCTAAATAAAGAAGATATCACCCATGCAGTACATGGAAATAATGTAGTGATTAGTGCACTAAATACAGATGGTACAACAACCCTTTCAGACAGTATGCCTTTAATCATCGAGGCGATGTATAACGAAGGCATACAACGTATCATAACCGTAGGAACTGCCGGTATTCTGCAAAGTGAACATTCCCCCCATCTTCTGCGCTACCAGTCAAGCGAATCCAAACGCAGGTCAACCCGCGCAGCTGAAGAACATCATCAGGTATATCATTTGCTAAAACAATCGACGCTTAGCTGGACAATCGTATGCCCTACTGCTTTGCGGAATGGGGAAGGGTTAAGGAACTATCGTGTGAGGCAAAATATTCTGCCTGAAGGCGGTATGGAAATATCTGTGCAGGATACGGCCGAATTTACTTATAGTCAAATACAAGCCGCCAATCTTATTCACTCACGTGTAGGTATTGCCTACTGATTCCCGTATCTATTTGTCCGGCCCGAACGCCGAGATAGCAGGAACTTCGAAACATAACCAAAGGGCAGCGAAGATTCACCAATCTCCACTGCCCTTTGAATGTTTAATTAAATTGCCAGCAGCTCAAGCTAAGGTTGCCATACTGATAGCTCCGGTGAAGCAGCTTGGCATTACGGCCGGCATCGCCAGTACCCATGGCCAGCAGCAGCGGGATGAAATGCTCGTTGGTGGGAACGGCTTCCCGGGCATAGGGGGCAAGCTCGCGGTATTGAAACAATGCTTCGGTATCCCATGTCTCCAGCTTACTCTGAATCCAGTTGTCAAATTGTTCAGCCCACCCGTCAATCCCCTCGGACGCCCAGTTCAATCCTCTTAGATTATGCACGGTTCCTCCGCTTCCGATAATGAGCACATCCTGCTCTCGAAGCTCAGCCAATGCCTTGCCGATCTCATACTGCTGTTCATTAGACAGATGGCGGTTTACGGATAACGCTATTACAGGGATATCTGCATCAGGATAGAGCAGTTTCAGAACTGCCCATGCCCCGTGATCCAAGCCCCTTGTCTCATTCCGGGTGTTCTCAACACCATACTTGGTGAACAAATTCTGGATTTGCTCCGCAAGTGCCAGGTCACTCTGCGCCGGATAAGTCATCCGGTACAGCTCGTCCTGGAATCCGCCAAAATCATAAATCGTTTCATACGCCTTAGCAGCGCCAACCGTCTGGACTGCTTCTTCCCAATGTGCGGAGAAGAGAACAATCGCTTTCGGCTGTGGCGTATTGTCTTTAAACTGCTTCAGCAGCTTCGTATAGTCATTATCCTCAAGCACGATTGAGGGTGCACCGTGTGCAAAGAAATAGGAAGGTATCATCTTTTGTTCCACCCCTTATTTAGATTAAACTGGCATCATTCTTAATCCACTCTAACAAATCAAGCTGATTCTCTTCAGATACACCATGATCGGTCGGATACAATTTGAAAGTTACGCGCTCCGTTTGTTCTTGTAGATAGGCGGCTGTCTCGTGCCCGATCCGGACCGGAAATACAGAATCATATTCCCCGTGTGAGGCAAATATAGAGACATCCTTAATCCCGCGAAGCGGGTACTCTGTTTTCACAAAATCAGGAATATATCCGTTGAGCGCTACAATCCCCTTTAATTGTGATCCCATCGTAAGGGCAAGCGTCATGGACAGGATCGCCCCCTGGCTGAATCCGAGTAAATAACGTCTGTCAGGATCAACCGGATACTTCTCAGTAGCATATTGAATAAAAGATTCAAGATCGTTAACTGCCTGGTCGAACATTTCCCGGATCGGGTTACCCAGGCTTTTCAAATCGTAATACTGGTAACCGGTACCGAGCGGCAGATTACCGCGAATGCCTATAATGATGAAATCACCAGCCAGCGGAGCAACCAGACCATACATATTGCGTTCATTCGAACCTTTGCCGTGAAGAGTAAAAATCACCGGATATTTCTTGTCCTGCTCCAGATTAACCGGTAAGTGAACGTCATATGGATATGTGGAATTCATCTTCGTCTCCCCCTTCATCGTTAATTATCTGCTGCATAAATGAAATATTAGTAATAAAAATATATTTTCTATATGAGTAATTTAACGCGCTTCACATTGACTTGTCAACACAAAAATTGATAATATAAAATTAAGTTTTGTATTACAAATATCCCAAGGGTGTGATCAGATGGATATTGGCTCAACGATCCGGGCAATCCGGAAGCGTAAAAATATAACGATTGCCCAAATATGCGAATTGACCGGCCTATCCCAAGGCTTTATGAGCCAGGTTGAAACGAATAAAACCTCACCATCCATTTCAACATTGGAAAATATAGCCCAGGCGCTAAAAGTTCCGCTGGCCTATTTGCTTTTAAAGAAAGAAGAACGAATGCACATTGTCCGTAAGGACGAACGGACCATTACAACCAGCGGACCGGAAAACCTGAAAGTGGAGCATTTGAGTTCTACGAAGAACGTACGTATGAGCATTGTAGAGCTCCCTCCTGGTGCCATGACCGGCGAGGCGCCGCATGCGCACGAAGGGCAGGAAGTGCATGTAGTCATCAGAGGAAGGATTTATGCAGAGCAAGGAGAGGATGGAGCCGAGTTTACGGAAGGTGATTCCTTCAGCTGGAATGCCTGCACCCCCCATCTGGTAAAAAATATCGGAGAAGACACAGCCATCGTGCTAATCTCCATCTACACCGAGAACGAGAACGGACAAGACTTATTCTAAGACAAAAGCCCGTACACGAGCCATTAGGCCGGGTACGGGCTTTTGTGATCATTTTCAGCTAAGAATCCTTTATACCATTTAGTATCCATACACCTCAAATGCAGAATGACCGGCTCTGCCTTCAGGAGGCAGACTGTTATAGTTGATCTTTACGAATCTCGCTTTTCCGCTAATCAGGTCAACTCTCTCCTGCTCTTCAGAAGTCTGGCCTGTCTGATTGGCGGCAACCTTCCAATTCACCCCGTCAGAAGAAATCTGTATGACATACAGGAAATTCCCTTCCCGGTGAAACTTCACCCTGGTACCTGTTATCTCTCTTTCAGCTCCCAAGTCGACCTGCCACCAATGACCAACGGCATCATCAGCCGCAAGCCAGAAGGTATGCCCGATGCCATCATTCCCCTTATTTGCTGCATGCTCGATATTCATACTACTGCTGCATGCGGCTTGTTTTCCGATGGCAAGCTCACTTCCCGAGATCTTCAATTCTCCAATGGTCCCGTTTTTTTCCTCAAGTAATATCCGCAATTGCTCTATGCTAAACGAGTCAGCAGGTTGAAATGCCTCACTCCGCATATAGGTAATAATGCTTCTTCTCAAATGTGCGGCTGCCGGTCTGGCCGGGAGATCATTCTGTATATCAAAGCCGCAAACGATGAGCCTCCCTGCTCCAACACGGCATTCGAACAAATTGCTCATCCGGCGGTTATGATAAAAATTCGGAATGACCTGCACTATCAGTTCGTTACCGGCAAAATCCCCATTAAGGCATAAAGATACCGACCGGTCCATCAGGTCCTTCCACTGGTGCTCCGCATATTCTTTTGTCGGGAAGGAACCGAAGACAGGATGATTATGATTAACGAACATCCCGCACGGACTTTCACTCGCAAAATGAACGGGACTCCAGAAGACGGGGTAGAACTTACCGGCAACGGCATTACGCAGATTGGCACCGGCGGTAAGCAGCACGTTCTCCCCTGCAGCAAGCTTTCTCCCGGCCGTTTCATCCAACGATTCCGTTATATAGATTTCGGATTCCGTTTCATCAAATGCCTGAACCTCCGGATATACCCATATGGACCATTCATTACTTATATCATGATCGGCCAATTGGAGAGAAACCCTTAAATTAGAGCTCCGTTCAACACGGCAAGTAAAATCGGACTTAAACTCACCGGCTGCCACTCCAGAGCCTAATGGGATGATACCTGTACGAATGATCCCTTCATCAAGGACATCGCCGTGATCATCCTTAATACACCATAAGATATCGGCCTCCGGCAGCTCGTCAGGTCCGAAATGGGCAATCTCTACTGTTCCCTCGAATAAGTCACCTGCTGTATATATTCTTTTTTGCATACGAAGGAGAAGAACTGTAGAATTACAGAATTGTTTGAATTGTTCCGGCTCAATCAACCCTTTGGATTCCCAGAATGCATTCAGTATTCCGACCGTAGCTGTGCTTTGTCCAGGAAAGTCATGCAGATCAAGTAACTGAAACCCTCCCAAACCAGGCGTTCTCAGCGCAGCCTCTATCTCCTCCCGGTAAAGCTGAAGAGCCAGCATACCAGATCCGCGAACGAATTTGCCGATATCCTTTAATAGTCCTCTCCGCTCCAAATCAGCTTTTATGACTTCATAATTTACAGGTCTTAGAACACCGGTATAAGAATCTATTTCAGTGACATCCGGATATACGGTGTATTGGCCTACTTCGTGCGTAACGAGCGGAACATTCCGGTTTGCAACAGCCATTCTATAATCAAGTGTTGTGGAGTTAACCAATTCCTCAGGAAAATATTGTCCTCTTGCTCCAATCCCGTCCACCGTCTGCGAACAAAACAGATCATCCGCAGGATCAAGTGGCCGGTCCCAATTCGTGGTCAGTGTGTATACCCGTCTATCGTCGGCGGCCTTCAAATTCATTACAATTTGATGCAGCAGATCAAAATCACCATTCAACTCGTTCCCGTTACTAAACAGGCAAAAGGATGGATGGCTGCCATACGCTGCTATAATCCGGCCAGCCTCAGCCGGCAGGTATGAATAGTGCTCCTTATGTGTCCCGACAGGTGTATTCCAAGTGTCCATCCACACCGGTCCCTCTGCCTGCACATATATACCGGTCTGGTCTGCTGCTGCAAAAGCAGCTTCTGGAGGACACCAGGAGTGGAAGCGGATATGATTCAAACCGTACGCTTTAACAATTCCAAAAAGACGGAGCCAACTGTCTAAATCCATCACAGGATAGCCCGTAAGGGGAAAAATGCAGCACTCCAATGTACCTCTAAGAAAGGTTTTCGCCCCATTAATTTCAAATTGGGTACCCACACTTCGAAAAGAGCGCATACCGAAGCTGCATTTATTTTCCCCGCGGACAGCCTTGCCTGCTAATATCACTCGTGAGCGAAATACCATCTCGTACACATTGGGGGAGAACTCATCCCACAAAAGGATATCTTCCCCCATATCATATTCAATCGTAAACGGCTGAACGCTGTGAGCGGCGATCGAAAACTCGAATTGCTGCTGTTCCGTTTGGTGCGGACGGTCTCCGTGTTTAATAAATGCAAACAGCTCTAACGAAGAATTGGCTTCTTTAGCTTCTGTATTCACCCAGTTCCCGCAAACTCTGACGCTTTTGTTTACTGGATCGGGATATAGCTGAATATCAGCGATGTAGACAGGATTACGCGCTTGTATCTCCAACCGTCCGATCAATCCGTTCCAGATTGTCTGCGTCTCATCGGTATAGGCACTTGGGAACTCACCAAGCTTGTGAATGTCACGGTTGTCAACCCGAATCGTTATCTGATTACTGCAGCCTGTACGTATAAGTCCCGAAACATCAAATTGATGAGGAACCGACAGGCTATCCTGATCACCTGCAATCTGACCGTTAATCCATAAAGTCGACTTGAACATGACCCGCTCCAAGAATACGCTCAGGTGTTTGTCCTCCCATTCTTGAGGAATATCCAGCGAACACTGATACCAGGCTGCCCCTACGAAACGATAACGTTGCCTAAGCGAGCGGACGGATTCCCTGTTCATCTCTTCGCCCCAAGCCGCCTGCTCTCCAATCCCGTTGTCCGATAATGTACCGGGAAGCTTTAGCGTACCGGACTGCTCTGGCAATGCGCTCCTGTACCAGTGTTCCTCTTCACCTTTATCGTAGGGATCCAGAGCAAACGCCCACTGTCCAGCTAAATCAATAACCGATTTTTCCTGCTGTATATTCAACATCAAACAACCTCCTCATTTAGTGATAATCACTTCAAAAAATATGTTATATCTTGTTGTTATCGTATATTCATTGTAAAATAGAGAGCATATGAAAGGAATGATGATATGGCTATTAAACCCAACAATCCTGCTATTTCAAGTTCCCATATCCAATATACTCATCCTCCTGGAATTCTTGTTTCTGACTATTACAATAAGGGTTACGGTTACGCTTGCTATCGGCCTGAAGGCACAAAGGATTGGTTAATTATGTATACACTATCCGGTAAGGGCCTCATCAACGACGGAAGCGATGACCTCCTGCTGTGTTCGGAGGGAACTTTAACGATCGTACCACCAGGAGTGCCGCATGATTATTTCACTGCAGAAGGATATGAGTGGGAGAAGCTTTGGGCCCATTTCATTCCCCGTATGGCATGGATGGATTGGATTCCAACAAGCAACACTGAGGGTCCGATCTATCATATTCGGATCGACAGTGAGGTAGCCCGTCATACCGTTGAATATGCATTCCGCAGAGTCTTGTCTTACCAATTAGACTCCTATGGTGAATTTCGGGAAGAACTAACTCTTAATGCGCTGGAAGAGATCATTTTGCTGATCGCAAGCCAGATTGCAGACAAAAAAAAGCTGGATCCCCGGATCAAAGATGTCCTTAACATCCTCGCCCAGCATTACTCTGACAATCATCAGATTGAGGAGCTTGCCAATAAAGTATGCTTGTCGCCTTCCCGCTTGTCCCATTTGTTCAAAGAACAGGTAGGAGACTCCATTATAGAAACCTTAACGAAATATAGATTGAAACAGGCCGAGAAATTGCTTCAGTACACCTTGCGGCCCATCACAGACATTGCTCTCGAAGTAGGATTCAATTCACCAGACTATTTTACGAGGCAATTCGCCAGCTACTATGGCGTCAATCCCTCCCAGTATCGTAAACAACACACCCAGAATAAGTCATGAAGGTAAAAAGAGAGCAGGCCCGAACAAGAGGCCTGCTCTCTCATGAATTACTTGCTGCTTTCCATAAGCTGCTTATATGCATCCATTTGCTTTTGCAATTCGGCCAGCACCTTATCATAACCCGCTTGTTTCAGCTTATCGCGGAACTCCTCTACTGCCTTGACCGGATCCCCAGCCTTACCAAGCGTAATTGCCGGTCCAAGCTCACCCGTAACCTGTGAGATAGAGGTCAATTCGGATTCCACTGGCGACTTATCGAATACAAACTTGCTATATACATATGGCTTTTTAATTTTGTCGTACTCTGCATACAATGTTTCATCGAGCTGATCCCATGAGGTATCAGATGGAATTTCGAACTTGTCGACACGGCCGCCCCAGAAGTCAGAATAGAACTGGTCCCGTGCTTCATTATATCCGGCAGGGAGAGTTCGTGTGCCGTCTTTGATCTCGTACTGTACTCCTTCAATTCCATAGTTAATTAAGTGGTACACTTCCTCGTTATTACGAATCAATTCATACGCCATCAGCGCACGTTCCGGATTTTTGCTGTTTGCGCCGATTGATGTGCCGCCGTGAGTAATTGAAGTTTCCATAAGATTGCCGCGTGTACGGGAGAACGGGAACATCTGTGCCTCGGAGCCAGGCTGCTCTTTATCCATCTGCACGCGCAGCGTGGAGAACCACTGTGTATGCTGCTGATCAAGCCCCGATAAGCCGGATTTAAAAGCGGCATGAATGTCATTTTTGTTATTCAGAGCGTCCTCGCGCCAGAAGCCTTTGTCTGACCATTCTTTCATCATGGTAGCAAAGTCAACAAATACGTCATCAAAGACCGGACTCGTTACTGAATATTTTTCGTCATAGGATTCTGCCGTAAATACAGGCATGAATCCCGTCGATATCGGCAGCTCCAGCTGATCAGTATAGGATTGTACAAACCCTCCGAATAATTGGGCACCTGCTCCGGCATCGTAAGGGATTACCCCTTCTTTATTATCTTTAACGAATTGCAGATATTCTCCGATTCCTTCCCAATCCTTGATGGGTTCGGCCAAACCGGCTTCCTTCGCCCAATCGCCGCGGTAGTAGAAACCGTGATTGACCCATTGGGTATAATCATTTTCAGGAATCATGATGATTTTCCCGTTATATTTGGTTTGGTCCCAATCTTCCGCCGGAATAGAGCTCCACGTTTCTGGAGCATACGCAGGAAGAAGCTCGTCCAGATTCATAAAAGCACCCCGCTGGGCATTTGCCCAGGTATCCAGCCAGTCTGTACCGACCGTAATAAGATCAATCGCTTCTCCGGATGCGAGTGACAGGTTGTATTTTGTCTGCCAATCAGCCCATTCGATCCATTTCCATTCCAGTTCCGCATTGATCTTTTCCTTTACGATTTCATTAACTTTATCCAAAACAATCTCGAACTGTCCGTTCTTCGGCTTGTCACCAAGGATCAGATAATTGATCTTCACAAACTCCGAGGTATCAATCCCCGTGTTAGACGCTGTAGACGAGTTACTGCCGGTGCTGCTCTCCGAATTAGTATTCGATCCTGCAGCAGAATTCCCACCACCCCCGCTATTGTTACCGCCGCAAGCTGCCAGCAGCGATACCAAAGCAGTTACAACCAATAATTTCATAGCTCTCTTCCCATTTTTCATTGAATCTGCCTCCCCCATTGTATGTTCTTCGAGGCCCCAGCAGCCTTCACCGGATCGCCCGAATGTGATGGACCTGAAGAGTCCTTGACACCTTAGCCTTTAACGGCACCCACTGTAATCCCCTTTATGAAATAACGCTGCACAAATGGGTAGAACAGGATGACCGGACCGGTCGCGACGATCGCGGTTGCCATCTTCATCGATTCCAGCGGCACATCCCGCAAAGGAACGTTGGATGCTGCAGCCGAATTCCGTACAAAATCAGCACTTGTGATGACATTGTAGAGAAAGAGTTGTAACGGTCTATAAGTCATGTCAGGAGACAGAAAAAGCATGGAGTTATACCATTCGTTCCAGTAACTTAATGCAATGAACAATCCGATTGTTGCTAATGCAGGTTTCGTCATTGGAAGGATAAGCCGCATGAAAATGGTAAAATCACCAGCTCCATCGATTTTAGCCGACTCCGTAATGGCATGAGGAATGGACTTCACAAAGCTCTTCATCATAATAATGAGGAATGCGCTCAGCAATCCCGGCAGAAGGACCGCCAGATAGTTGTCCTTGAGGCTTAAATACTTTGTAATTAGAAGATAGAACGGTACCAGACCGCCAGAGAATAGCGTGGTAAAATAGATCAGGAACGAGATGACATTGCGATACTGAAAATCAGGCCGCTGAAGAGCGTATCCGGTCATCGCAACCAGGAACAAACCGACTGTCGTCCCCACCACCGTGAGTCCGACCGTAACCAGGTACGAGCCAAGAATCATAGTCGGATTCTCGAACACCAGTTTATAGGCGAATGTGCTGAATTCATGTGGCCAGAAATTAAAACCGTTCATTCTGATTGATTCTTCGGATGTGAATGAAGTGCCTAATACGAGCAGAAACGGCAACAAGCAGCAGAGTGAAAACAGTCCGATGAACAGATAACCGATGATCTTTACCAGCACACTGCTTAGATCAGTACGTATACTACGTGATTGGATCGTATCATCCATGCATTTATCCTCCTAGAAGAGTGAGTTTTCAGGTGAGAATTTCTTGACCAGCAGATTCGCAGTAATGACAAAAGCAAATCCGATTACGGACTGATATAAGCTGACTGCAGAACCGATGGAGAAGTTAAAGTTCGTCATAAGTGCACGGAAGACATAGGTCTCGATAATATCCGTCGAAGCGTATAATGCGGTGTTGTTGGCACCGACGAGATTATAAAAGAGTCCGAAGTTTCCTCGAAGAATGCCGCCAAGCGAGAATAACAGCAGGATAATGAAGGTTGGTTTTAACCAAGGAAGTACGATATAGCGGATACGCTGAATAGCATTGGCACCATCAATTTCAGCTGCTTCCACAACTTCACTATCAAGCCCCATGATTGCAGCGAAATATACAATCGACCCGTAACCCGTTGTCTGCCACAGGTAGGTCAATACGATAATGAACGGCCAGACACTGGGATTGGAGTAGGTTTTTACAGGATCAAGGCCTACAGAAACCAGGAAGTTATTTAAAATGCCGTAATCGTAACTTAAAATGTTGTAGGCAATTAAACCGATTAACACGGCCGAGATAAAGTACGGAAGAAACATTAACGTTTGCGTCACCTTTTTAAACCACTTCACCCTGATTTCATTCAGGAATACAGCAACCACGATTTGAAGTATATTTCCGATCAGGATAAACGCCAGATTGTATAGGATTGTATTAAGTGTAAGACGCCACAAGTCCCCGGTTCTGACCAAAAATTTGAAATTCTCGAACCCTACAAATTCGCTATTGAAAATCCCGTCTGTATAGTTGTACTTGATAAACGCAAGATAAAGGCCAGGCATGGGTAGATAGGCGAATATAAAGAAAAACAGAATAGCCGGCAAACACATCAACAACAAGGTTTTATTGCTCCAAATACGCCCCATTCTGCGTTTTCTCGCACTAATCCTCTCCGTGTTCGATGGCATGAGCACATTGGTATTACTCATGAAGCACCTCCAAATTTCATCCTTTTATTAACTTAATAATAACTACTCCCAGTAGGCGTTTCTACGCTAATCATGCTAATGACCCATACGATCCTGCTGATTTGTTATCGCTTACATAAATGCTGGAAAAGTGCTTCAAGGGGATATTCTCCTACCCAGTAAGAAAAAAGAACGAGCGACCTGACGGTCACTCGTTCTCAAATCATAAATCAGCTGATAGTGTCACTATCGACCGGCCCGGAACACTGAAGCGCCTGCCGGTTTGTCCCGTTAACCGGAGGTCACCTTCCTGCTCAGATGTTAAGTATAGCTTGAATTGCTCCGGAAAGTGCGGACCATCGAAAGAGACCTCTTCCGCAGCTTCTCCATCGTTGATGACCACCATGGTGAATGTACGATCCATTTGATGGATAAACGCCGATGTCATGATATGCGGGTTATCCGTAGCAGCAAAGCACGAAATACGCATAGCACCAGGCCGTATAAACCTACTATAATGTCCCAGCGCCCACAATGTTTTAGATGGCAACACCGTCTCAGGATCACCGTACTTAGTATAATTTGTGTAAATCAAACCATCCTTGTAATCATGAGGGGATACCGCCAGCCACCATTGCCAAGAGGACACACCGGCTATTGTCAGATCGTGATGGATTACTTTTGCCGTAAACAAGGCCATATCCATTCCCAAATCCATCCCGGGTCCATCCGGATTCAGATTACAATATTCTGTCTGCCATAGCTCAGCTAAAGGTGCATGCCGCCGCATTGTTTCCTTTAATAAAAGCCGGTAACGGGTTAGCCTGTCCTCACCCCCTACATGATCTGCCCAATAGGAGTGATACGACAATTTGTTTCCGACTAACCCGGCGAACTCAGAGTCTCCCAGGAAGTCCTTGATGTATTCCCCGTATTTGCCCCCATAATGGGCCCCATTATCATGCCCTGTATAATGGGTACTCCAATTCTGGAATTGTCTAACCTCTGTATCGTCTAGCAGTGCCGCAATTTCTGCGCTCTCAGGAACATCAATCGATGCAGAAAGTCCCCTCTCTGTCAGTTCCCGGTGCAGCGCCCGGACGATAGCTTTAATCTGGGCATTGCTGTAGCGGTTCCCCTCCTGCTTACTGTCATTCCACGACCAGGAAGGTTCGTTTAGAGGGCTGATTACGGCAAAAGGCAACCCTTCTTGTTCAAAGTGCTCCAGCACATCCGCTAGCCAGCGGGCATACTCATCGAAACGTTCTTCCGCCAGATTGCTTTGCCCGCTGCTCTCATCGGGAGCGATTCTGCCATTTTTACTCATCCAGACCGGAGGTGCATAAGACATCGCTATGAATGAATCCACTCCGTAATCTTTGGCTGCTTTCATAAACCATCGTTGTCCTTCATGGGCGGTCCAGTCATACACAGCATCAGCTTGCCGCTTGAATGTCTCCGTATGACCCCGCCACCCCATCGGCTCCGGATAATCAGCATCAGCATCTGCTCCGCCAGATCCTATAGCGAATCGCCAAACGCTAAGTCCGATACCGGTATCTCTGGAGAATAAAAGCTCCGCGATTTTGTTCTTCCCCTCATCTGACCAATGTTTACCGATCGGATCCAGGCTCCAGGCTCCCGAAGCTCCAAAATGTGCAATCTTTTGATGCGTTGCATTTTGATCTATCAGATAGTGTACAGCCATCTGGGTTCCTCTCTTTCATTACGGACATCCATTATTGGGATTCTTCAACCGCCTGCATAAGATTAAATATGGCTTGCGCACTTTCCGCCCGTGTTGATACCGCTTTTGGCCGGAATAATCCGTTATTAGCGCTCAGCACTTTCAACTCGTTAGCTTTCAACACGGCACTTTCCGCCCAAATACTGATTTGGTGCTGGTCTTTATATTGCGTTTCTCCCGAAATCATACCGGCATTACCGCTGTTCATCGCATAGTTATAAGCGTTAACAAGCATTACAGCTATCTCCTCACGAGTAATAAATTCCGTTGGAGCAAAGAGCTGATTTTGCCGGCCCGTTATAATCCCCGCTTCTTTGGCAGCAGCGACTTCGTTTTCATACCAAGCACCTTTGGGTACATCGCTAAAACCGGAAGGATTATTGCTTTTCAAAAAGAGTGCATGGGCAATCATAGCAATAAATTCAGCACGTGTAACCTTTTTATCCGGCTGGAATTCGTCTGCAGTTACCCCCTTAACGATTTGCCGCGCTGCCATAGAGCGGATTGCTTCGTAGGACCAGTGTCCTTCAGGAATATCTTTGAACGTCTTGGCATATTCAATCGCTGCATACCTGCTGACGGAAGAAACCTCTGTGATTATCTGGTCTCCGCTTTCCTTTCCGCCTGTATAATCCAGCGTGCCGCCTTTCCCCATATTGAACACACCGGTCAGAGCAGGGTCAGCAGTCCGGTTCATTTTAAACGAAAGGGTAACGGGTACTTCAAATGCCGGTACCGGGATGAATTCATCGCCGGACGGAATGACCTTAAGCCCGAACTCGTAGACATCACTCACCAGGGTCAGCTTTGTTTTCAAATCTCTTTCCGCTTGAGCCAACAGTGAGGTGGATTCAGACGGCGTAATCATTTGAATGGATAGTGAAATCATCGCTCCACTTGTCTTTGTTCCGTCTGGAAGCAAGCTGCGTAGCCCTTCCAGGTTCTTGGCGGGAATAGTAAGCCTTATCTTCTCTGTAACAAGTTCCAGTGGTTTGCCGTCCAGTAGCTCAGCAGTGTTAATCGGCAGTTGGACAACCAGACTCTGCTGCCCGCTCCCGCTCAAATCAACCAGCACCTTATCCGCTCCGCTCCGTGGTTTCAAAGCATCACTGGATACCAGAATTTGATCAGGTGCTTGCGAAGGGCTTGTCGGCGCAACAACAGAAGGTGATCCCTCGTTATTATCTACTTTGTTCAGAACTGTAATGATGCTGGTATCTTTATAATATCCATCTGCTGTCACTACGGTAATGATAGCCGTTCCTGGCTTGAGTGCAGTTACTTGTCCATTTGCGTCTACGGCGGCAATAACCGGTTTATTCGAACTCCATATCAGATTGTGCTGCGTTGCACTGCCTGGCTCAAGTACCGCGCTAAGTGATAAGACGCTCCCCTTCGTAATCGCCGTGGACGCAGGCAGTAAGGTCACACCGGTTACAGGTGTTCTCACAGTTACGGCGGCCGATGCAGTAATGCCTCCCGCTGAGACTGTTACCGTTGCGTTCCCGTTGGCAACCGCTTTCAAATTGCCGTTTTGATCTACCGTCGCAATTTCGGGTGCAGAGGATTGCCAATTCAAACCCTGAATTTCAGCCTGGTCCGGCTTGATCGTTGCTGACAATGTAGCAGCTTCCCCTTTTGTCAGCGTTACGCGGTCTGCATTCATATGGATTGAATCGGCTGCTGCTTTTACGTCAACCCTTGCAACTGCATATTTTGAAGGATCATTGGCGCTTGCAACTCGGATCTTTGCCCGTCCGGATTGGTGAACCGTGATCTCTCTGGCATAAACATTATCTGTAACACTGGCAATGGTCGCAACGTCCGGATCATCTGTCGTCCATACCAATTCCTGATCGGACGAATCTGCTGGTAATATGGATGCCACCAGATTAGATTGGCCGACTTCTGTAATCAAAGAGCGATCAAGCACTACACTGGCTACCGGTACCGCGGCGATTTCCGGATTAGTTACAGTTACCAATGTTGAAGTCTGTAAATCACTTTCTCCTTGCACTACTGCGCGGATGGTTGCTTGGCCTGCTGCAATGGCTCTCACAACCCCATTCTCTACAGTAGCTACACTTTCATCGGAAGATGTCCACATAATGGGTTGTGAACTCAGGGAATCAGGCATTACTTTCGTTCCCAAAATGTACGATTCCTGCGGGAGAAGTGTGACCGACTTCCGATTTACAGCCAACCCGCGGGTCATCTTGACTTGAATCATTGAAATACCCGGTGCTACCTTCAAAGAAGGTGTAGGATTGACGATGTCGACCGACATCAGGCCACCTGTTGATAGCTGTCCGGTATACGTTTTCGTACCGGAAGTAAGCGCGTTTTCTGTTGCCACTTTGGTTCCACCGATCAGAATATCCATGTTCCTGTCGGACACGCCCCATGGATCATAAAATCCTATACTTACGTCATATATACCGGCAGGTAAATCAAAGGCATAGTTAATCCCCTGTCCTGCTTCAGTATTATTAGTGTAACCGAAGCCTCCGTATGGACCAGTCTCCCAGGCACCAGCAAGCTGGCTGCGGTTCACTCCCCCCCAGATATAGCCAGTAACCTGATCAACATTGACCGGTTCATTCGCCGGATCGATAACCGGCCCTTGCAACATACCGTAGGATTGTCTTGCAGGCAAACCACCCGCTCCGAGAACGGTATAATACATTAAATCTGTCAAGGCTGCCTGTTTTGTAATCGCACTGACTTCGGACGACCGTTCACTTTCACCGTATGTGTTCACGCCTGTAACGGCGAAATAGTAGGTTGCTCCGGATGCCAGATTCGGGATCGCCGCTTGCAGACCGTTAACCAGTGTATGTTCCTGTGTATATTCACCTGGCGCCAGTCCGTAATACACTTTGTAATAATCCGCTTGTGAGCCTTCGATCAGGGTGAGGGTTGCCTCGTTATCAACTTCTGTACTGATATTAGTGATGAACGGTCTGCCTGGAACTTCAGCGTAGTCGTACCGTTCAACGCGAATCCAGCTGATAAGCGGGTCTGTATATTGAGTCGTATTGTCGGCTGAACGGACCACATCGATTTGCAGCGTGCCTCCATTAACAGAAACGGCAGGATAAGTGAGCGTATCCGTTTGCGGGTAAGCCGGCGCTACATACTGCGTTGTTTTCGCAACGCCCTGCAGCTTAATGTCAACAGAACGGTTCTTATTTCCCCAAGGATCAGAAAAGCCTAATTGAACTTTATATTTCCCGTCAGGAAGCTCGAACTGGTATCGCAGCCCTCCGGATGTTCCAGCACCGCTATATCGTACCGACCTGAAACGATCACCAGAGGAACTGGTGCCTGTACCCAGGTCAGACGTCCATCCCCAATAGCGTCCGGTCAAAGGATCAGGCCCGTACGCCTGGTCGGCAATGCTATTGTAATCCCCGGTTGGAAGCCCTTTCGGAAAGTCAGCAGCGCCGGCGTCAACATAATAAGCAAGTGCGCTTTGCGCCCCCGTCTCACTCCCCTCATATACTGCTTTTATTTCAAGAGAAGGCATCCTTTCATTTCCATCTACGACTGCCGCAACGATCGCGTAGTATGTCATCCCCTCCGTCAATCCTGTCAATTGCACATTCGTAGCGTTAACGATCTTTGTATAGGTATATTTTCCGCTTTCGGTTCCATATTTAACTAAATACTGTTCAGCACCAGCAACACCTTCAAAATCAATATCTAAACCGGAATCTTTAGAAACGATGGAGGTTATTGCAGGTGCTTCAACTGAACTCCCATAATCCCCTTTAGTTACCACAGCACGATCGAACGAGATATAGCTGTCCGTCGCTTGGGCGTTGTTATCTCCCGTTACACTAAGGGTCACTCTGTGTTCTCCATCTTCCTCCAATACACCACTGTCGAAAATCAAAACATTATCTTCTCTTGCAGCATCATACAGATCAACGCGGACAGGAACTCTCCCATCCACTGATATTTCCGCAATTCCCGAGTCTCCTGATCTCGTCCCGTATAATTGGACCCGGTTGCCGCTGAATGTCAGATCAAATTTGCTTCCAGCCAAATTAGAATAGTGCGTATCCACTGAATAATTGCCTGTTTGTCCATCATAATAGTTCCAGCCATCAGAATAATTAAATGCATTATCCCCGGTCCCCAGCACTTGATCATTGATGATCTTACTTACAGGACCATCGTAGCTTGTACCCTCCACAATGTATGTGGTCAGGGAGTTTGCCGGCAAGGAGACGTTCATGACTGACCGCTCTATGGGTGTATCCGCAATTGATGTTGTAGCCTCTGTATCAGAGGTGCGGACTCCCTGAGCCGTTGCTGCATGATTCGAAAATCCTCCCAAATTCAATGAGAGTGAACGATCTTTTCCGGAAAAGTTGGAGACTAATAGAATTAACTTCCCGTCGGGGCCAACCGCAGCGATAACATCATCGTTGTTCGCCTCAATGATCTTGTAGCCTTTCTTGATATATTTGCTGAATTGTTTCATGACGTAATACTGCTTGGTCACTACGTAATTTCCTGTATTAAATACATACTCAGGCCCATACTGCGCGGACAGGTCAAGATCCGAGTAATCTGCGTTAATAAGCCCCCAGCTGCCTGGAGGATTCCAGGCTGTTAAATAATCGGGACCTTTGTTCAAATTCACAAGGTTTTCAACTCTGTCTTCGACAGCTTGCCAGATGATCCATCCGCTTGCCCCCATGTCCTTAATATCCTTGAATATAAGCTCTGCAAGTGGTATAGCAGGCTTCATTCCTTCCGGATCATATGTCTCATAACCAGTGCTTACCTCTGACATCCACAGCGGCTTCTTCTCACCGAGCGCAAGATCCCGAAGCTGATAACGTTTAGATCCACTGTAAGAGTGTGTCTGAATTCGGCTGATCATGTCCTGGGTCTCTTTATCAAAAGCCTTGTACGTATTACTTGCATGGTCAATACTTGTCTCGTCAGAAGCGGCAATTCGGGTGATAAGCCTTTCTTCCAGGAGTCGCTGATGAAGCTTTTGAATAAGGATTTGCTGTGTTTCAGGGCTAAAATAGGCGCCTTCCTGATTGCCTCCCTTCTTCCAATATCCGGATACCGGCTCGTTGAAAGGATCCATATGGTCAAAGGTCACCCCCTCTGAATCTCTGAAATACTTCAGCATATCAATCAGGTACTGGACATATAGGTCATACTTATCCGCAGCAAGATTCTCATCCTTCGCGCCAATGTTCCCTGCAGCGCTGCCGCTGATCGTCATCCACCAAGGCGGCGAGTTGACTTGAGCCTCCATGAAGTCAAGGTCATAGTTGCTCATCAGATCCTTGATCACCCACTCCTGCCCTTGATCAAGATTCTCATGATCGTATTGAATTTGGTTAGTTGCTTCATCATACCCGATTGCCCGGCTTGGCATTTTGCGGGCGGGATGCATGCTGGAATCAATATCCGGATCTGTTGAGCTGCCGCCGAAATTGTAACGGACCATATTCAGGTTCAATCCGTCTTCACCGAAAACCAAATCCATGATCTCTCTCTTGGTTTCCCCTTCCCAGCTGCCGACCTGCCCGGCCCACCAGACCAGGTTGGTTCCCCAGCCATCCATCGTCTGATATTCGATTCCAGGATTAATCGTTACCATCTGTGCCGCATGGGCACGTGCCGGAGCCGTAGTTATACTGCCGGCTAACAAAGCCATACTCATTACCATGGATAGATACCTGTTCTTCCTCATTAAAAGACTCCCTTCCCCAGATGCATTAATAAAGCGTTTACATCGTTAAGCGTAAAGTTTTCCAGAATCAGCAACAATGAATTATTCGCTATTATTCCGCACTATCTAGCTAACATTTGAAGCTGTTGGCTGAACAAAAGCAGCCGATCACCTGGATCTGCTGCTTTCTTTTTGTTTATCTGCTTTATCGCTATAGAGAGCAGCGTCAATCCCATGAATAGATAACAGACTATAGGATACAGCGGGGCCTATCCCACCCTTACCATATTCAGGGCCGTTTATAATAGCGAGGTTACGAACTTCACTTCCGGAAAGCGGCTATCCGGTCCTTTCATTAAGAGTCCGCCTTGGTTTTTCAGATACCTATCGAAGAAGTCCAGCATGTAGGCATTGATAACGGCGTCCGCTCTTTCGGGCGCAATTTCTCCTGTAATACCCAGCCCTTTGAAAATCGGAGAAATGAACTGTACGTCGGTAAAATTCAAATGCTCCGTGTTTTCGATATAGAGGACTTGTCCCCCTTCGCCGGCCGTTTCGCGCATCCGTTCAAGCTCCAGCTTTTTATCTTCGGTTACTTGATTCTCCCACTCTCTTGTTGAGCCCATCCGGTTAAGCTCTGCATCCGTGTAGGCCCGGTTATCCAACACCATTTTTAATTTGCCGAAATAGCTTTCTGAGTTGATGAATAAAAACGGCTTTTGCAGACCCTCTCTGTCACGCAGCCGATAAAGTCCTCCATCAAGGTCTATTCCAACCGCGATTCGCGGATCATAAGCAGCATCATAGGCCGTTGCTCCGCCAATAGAATGACCGAACACCCCGACATGGACGAGATCAATTCTCCCTTTTAAAAGACTTGGAATCTTCCCCGACTGGATAAACTCGAATTGGTCCAGGACAAACTCCACATCGCGGGTTAAAACTTTTCCCAGCTTGTCGCGGATTTCTCTTCCTGTCCCGTAATCATGGCCGGACGAAAATAAGTCGTTGGTTCTGCTTGTTGTGATTCGGCCGTCCGGAAACTCGGTGGCAAATGTATTGTAGGTATGGTCGATCACTGCCACGATATATCCGTGACTCGCGAGATACTCGGCTTGAGACGTGTGAAGGAACCTGGATGAACCGTTGCCGGGATTCGCAAGGACCAGCGGGTATGAAGTTTGTGCCGGAGAGACCTCAGCCCCCGGATAAGCATGACTGGATACGTACTTCAGGTGTTGAAAAGTAAAGCCGGGAAGGCCATAATCTGAAGCCATATAACGTAAAACCCCGGTGTCGGGAACAAAGGGAGCGTACTTGCCGGTGTCAGTCTGAGCCGGATACCATACCTGAACCATCAACTCCCTTTTGCCTGTGGCGGTTTTACCAAATGTCTCCTCCCGGCTTGGATCGATGAAATGAAAGACTTGCGTACCTACCGTATGCTCGCCGCTTGGCGCCGGCAAGTCGAATACGGGAAACACATAGAGTAAGCCCCCCGTTGCGGTTAGGCCAAGTACGATAACAAGGCGGCCCAGCACCCTGCGGATTCGCGAGGCAGTCCGAACGACTTTTGGCGTTATGAGAACATCTCTAAGCGAAAGCATAAGCATCAGAATCGTAAATCCGTATAAAAACAAAAGCTGAACCCTGTATCCTTCGACTAGCAAATGTATCACTAAAACAATGGAGCCTGCTCCGCTTGTCAGGAGCAAAGCTGATCTCCGCATACGTTGATTGAATATGAACACGAATGCCAACAAACAAACACTTGAAAAGAATAGCAGCATTTCAAAAAGCCTCACGCCAACTCCCCCTTAAAAAATAATCCTCTTAATAGATTAGTTTAGAGGAGCTGCCAGGTTGCTGCTATCGATCTCGATTACAAATGCCTTACACTCTTTGTAAGAATGCGTGATGCCTAGATAAACAATAACCCAATAATTAGTAAAAGAATATTATGATAACTATTCATCATCTGCCGGGGGTACTTTTTATGCAGCAACTTACCAACATTATGACTATGGTCCAACTGGAAATAATGTAAGTAAGTATTTTTCACAATCTAATCCATATGCTTCAGATTATAAAATGTATGTAAATTCTTTTTCGAGTTCCCTAAGTTCTTTAAAAGCCTTCCAGTATGCTGCCAAAGCTGCAGGAATTGCAGTTATTGTTTCTTTAGCAGCGATTCCAGGACTTATTGCTTCAGCTCCAGCCTTTGCCGCTACAGTGTGGGGAATTTACAATTCAAATAAAGATTGTGACTCCTCTATAAATAATGCTTATCAAACATTATCCGCTATGTAATTGGTCTAATACCAGGGAAGCGACAATGAAGGTGGTTCTTTAAATTTAGTTCCACTTTCATTGGATCTCTAATAGCTTTATCATTTCCTGTTTAGCATGCACCTGCACCACAAACCAGGGTGATAAACTAGCTAGTATTGTGACCTTACAACGTGCTGAGAGGAATTACCGGTGGAACAAACAGTCTTCTATGTAACTATTTTATGTGTTAATTCCTTTGGCCTGATCTATGTTATCTATAATTGGATCAGATATAGATTCACCGAAAGAAGGATATTAATTCATTCATGCTATTTTTGCTAAATTTTTTCACACCTATGCTCCCATGGGTAATTAAAATGGAAGAATTAAATATGAATCTGTTGCTTGTTTTTATTATTTTAAACTTCTCATTCTTTCTAATTAATCTCAAGGTAAACAAAAACTAATATAAAGTGGTTTCACGCCATTGCTCATGAGTTCGCCGGTGCATTTACCCTGTCAACGAATTGAGCTTTTTATTTTGTGCTAGAAAAATCAATTCTCCTATCAAAATGAGAATATGACGTTTTGAGATTAATATTGAAGGTAACACACTACTGTTCGTGCCAACCATCTATCCACCAGAAGTAACTCATGGGTTATTACTAGTTGTTGGTCTGTGTTCTATTCCACTATAATGCCCGTTAGCGTAACGAAGGCAGCTGATCATTAAAATTAAGCCTGCTGGCTGTCTGAGGAAAATCCTAATATAGGATATATAATTTTTCTGCAGTAAAAGCGACTTTTGTGCACTGTAATACTCATAGTACTCTCCATATAACAAAGGCATGGGATCCCTTATCCTATAAGGGATCCCATGCCTTTGTCCTGTCTCATTTTGATGCTATAAACGGTCTCATTTGTACTTAAAATCAGTCCCATTTTAGAGGTTACAACTCACATTAGGAAGCGTTTATTTGCGGTGCATCCCCCGCTGCCGCATCCCCTCAAACAACAAAATCGTCGCCGCCATCGCTGCATTCAGCGACTCGGCCCGGCCGGCCATCGGGATGATGATGCTCTTGTCGACGAGCGCCGCCGTCTGCGGGGAGATGCCCTTGCCTTCGCTGCCGATCAGCAGCCACTGGCTGCCGCGGAAGTCGTGCGTGTAGCAGGAGTCTTCCCCGGTCAGCGAGGTGCTGACCAGAAGGGCTCCGCGTTCGCGTGCCTGCGGCAGAACAACGCCCAGATCTCCCTCCACCACCGGGAGATGGAACATCGAGCCCATCGTGGAGCGGATGGTCTTGGGGTTATACAGGTCGGCGCAGCCCTGGCCGAGGATAACCCCGTCCGCGCCGGCGGCGTCCGCGCTGCGGATGATCGTGCCCACGTTGCCAGGGTCCTGGACGCCGTCAAGTACAACAACCAGACTGTCCGGCTTCGCCAGGATCGTCTCCACACCCTGCTGCTCCTTGCGGACAACCGCAAACACAGGCTGCGGGGTGTTCGTGCTGCTGCACTTGGCAATAACAGCGGCTGAGACGCCAATGACCTCCATGCCCTGCACGGCCTGCAGGTGATCCCGAAGCTCCGACGGCATTCCCTTGTCCAAATCGTAGGCGAGAATCTCCACATCGGCTTCCGCCAGCAGCGCCTCCTGCACCAGATGAATGCCCTCTACAATATATTTGCCGGTCTTATCGCGGTGCTTCTTCTCCTGCAGTCCGGCCCATTCCTTAACCCGCGTATTTTGCGGAGATAATATTTCCATAAGGTCTTGTCCTTTCATACTTCGTTAATGATACGCCATCTCCAGCTTGGTCAGGTTATCCTTATGCCCGACGATAACCAGCACATCGCCGTCCGCCAGCCGGTCCTCGGCTCGGGGAGTGATATTCATGTCATCGCCCCGGCGGATCGCCATGACATTACAGCCGTATTTGGCACGGATGTCCAGCTCCAGCAGGTTTTTACCGAGCATCTGCTTCGGCACCTTCATATCCAGGATACTGTAATCCGGAGACAGCTCGATATAGTCAAGAATGTTCGGCGAGGCCAGATGATGCGCCACCCTTAAGCCCATGTCCCGTTCGGGATAGATGATTTTGTCTGCGCCTATCTTGCTAAGCACCTTGCCGTGCAGCTCATTTCTGGCTTTGACCAGAATGGCCGGCACACCCAGATCCTTCAGGATCAGCGTGGTCAGGATGCTGGCCTGAATATCTTCGCCGATCGCTACAACCACAACGTCGAAGTTGCGGATACCCAGCGCGCGCAGCGCTTCCTCATCGGTGGAATCTGCGGATACGGCATGGGTTACAATACCGGATATCTCCTGGGTCCGCTGTTCGTCGGTATCGATAGCAAGCACATCGTACCCCATGCCGCTGAGCGCCTTGGCTACACTTGAGCCGAAGCGTCCCATCCCGATAATCGCGTATTGTTTTTTGGCCATGTCCGTGTACCTCCTGCAGCATTTTTCGTCTCACACAGTATAGCATACGGGCGGCCAAACTTGAATTTTCACTGCCGCCGCAGGGCACATTAGTACAGGGCATTTTGGAGAAGTCAGATTCTGTTCCGGATGCCTGTTCCACTTTTCCCCCAAACAATGAAAAAGGAGGTGCACCATGCCGGTAACCATCGATTTACGCCAGGCGATTCTTCATAAAGTGCACGGCCAGTCTGAGGAAAACCTGCGCTCCATGATCGAAGGCTCTGTAGACGGGCCGGAAGCAGCGCTTCCCGGACTAGGTGTTGTTTTTGAAATGGTCTGGAAAGACATCGGCAAGGCCAAGCAGGATCATGTCATCGGACTTCTGCACCGGCATCTGGAGGAGATCACCCCCGGATCGGTTACCACCGAGCAGAGCTAGACAGCCAAAAACCTCCGCATCCCGGCCGTGCAGCGCACAGTTAGAAGCGGAGGTTTTTATTTAATTTGCTATCCGTACAGCCTAATCAGGCTCATCTAGCCCATTCATGCTGTGTTTTAAGGAGCCGTCTCCAGGAACTTGGCAGTCGGATTCTTCTCCATAGCCGTACGCATCGCGTATTCATTTTCGAATAACACGACATAATTGCCCTTTTTGTCTGTTACCAGGGTAGAGTTAATCCGGAATTTGCTTGGGTCCGGCTTGTTCTCGTCGACAATCCAGCGTGCGAACTGGTAGCTCATCCGCTGCAGCTGCACATCCACGCCATATTCGCCCTTCATCCGGTATTCGAACACTTCGAACTGCAGCTGTCCGACTACGCCGAGCAGAATATCGTCAAAGTTGACCGTACGGAAGACCTGGATCATCCCTTCTTCCGTCAGCTGGTCAATCCCTTTTTGGAATTGCTTCGATTTGAGTGCATTTTTGATGCTTACTTTGGAGAAAATCTCCGGTGAGAACGTCGGCAGCTCATCGAACTCCATCTCACCCGCCTGGCTGAGTGTATCACCAATCCGGAAAATACCCGGGTCAAACAAACCGATAATATCGCCCGGATATGCCTCTTCGACAATATCACGGTCCTGTGCCAGGAACTGCTGCGGCTGGGACAGCTTAATATCTTTGCCTGCCCGGACATGCTTCACGCTCATGCCGCGCTCGAACTTGCCGGATACAATCCGCAGGAACGCGATGCGGTCACGGTGTGCCGGGTTCATGTTGGCCTGGATTTTGAAGACATAACCGGTGAATTTCTCATTAGTAGGCTCAATCGAACCAACAGTACTGCGGCGGGGCTCCGGTTTCGGCGCCAGTTCCAGGAAATTGTCGAGGAACGTCTGCACCCCGAAATTATTGATCGCACTGCCGAAGAAGACCGGAGTCAGCTCCCCGCGCAGTACTTTTTCATAATCAAAAGCGTCACCCGCCACATCCAGCAGCTCCAGATCCTGGCACAGCTGGTCATGCAGATATTCTCCGGCCATCTCGCGGATGATCGGATCGTGGTAGTCTTCCACCTTCTGGACTTTGATCACCGAATGATCGTCGCCCTGGAACAGCTCCACCTGATTCTTCATCCGGTCGTACACACCGCACAGCTCGCGGCCGCTGCCGATCGGCCAGTTCATCGGTACGGAGCGGATGCCCAGTACGTTCTCCAGCTCCTCCATCAGATCGAACGGGCTCTGGCCCTCACGGTCCAGCTTGTTGATGAAGGTAAAGATCGGGATACCGCGCTTGGCGCAGACCTGGAACAGCTTGATCGTCTGTGCCTCGACCCCTTTTGCCACGTCAATCAGCATGACTGCGCTGTCCGCAGCTGTCAGTGTACGGTAGGTGTCCTCACTGAAGTCCTGGTGACCTGGAGTATCCAGAATGTTCACCCGGTGGCCCAAGTAGTCAAACTGCATTACGGAAGACGTTACCGAGATTCCGCGCTGCTTCTCTATTTCCATCCAGTCACTTGTCGCATGTTTGCTTGCTTTGCGGGCTTTAACCGTTCCCGCCAGCCGGATCGCGCCGCCGAACAGCAGCAGCTTTTCCGTCAGTGTTGTTTTACCCGCATCCGGGTGGGAAATGATCGCAAACGTTCTCCGTTTGTCCACTTCCTGTTGCAGTTTGTGATCCGGTGCCTTATCCATTGCACATATCCCTTCATATATAAATTCATGCTTGATCGCCAATTGCTTTTTTCCGTTTCCAGAAAGCATCCTTTAAAGTATATCAAAATTCAGCAGACTTTATCTACAAAAAAGCGGCGGAAGTGAAACAAGTTGTACAAATTTGCCGTTTCCCGCATATCCCTTATGTGGCTGCCGTTTCTGCTTCTGTGCGGACCGAGTCTGCCACAACAGTCTTTCTGTTTAAAACGAGCAAAACGATCATGGACAAGACCAGGCTCAGCGCACCCATCATCCAGATAACAGTATAGCCCAGCTGTTCAGCAGCCAGACCAAGCAGCAGGGTAATAGCGAAGCCGGCGAGCGATTTGAGGGCGGATAACCCTGAGGTGAAGGTTGCTCTTTTGCCCCGGGGAATAAAATCCTGGACCCATGCACTGAATAAGGAGGACTCAAGGCCAAGCCCGAACTCATACAAGACCAGTCCCGCGATAAACACAGCCGGATGAGCAAATAGCCCTGCAAGCAGCAGCCCCGCAGCCGACAGCAGCAGACCGCCGGAAATGACCCGCACCGCCCGCACCTTCCGTTTCACCAGAAAAGAGCTGCAGAACGAAGACAGGCTGATCACAACCATGAACAAAACCAGCAATCCTCCTAAATAGCCCGCGGGCAGCCCAAGCTCATTCACACCATACACCTGCCAGCTCAGAAGGAAGGCAAGCAATGCGGCATGACTGAAGATGCTTTTGAACAGAATAAAGCGCATCAGCTTATTTCCGGCAAATTCTGCTGTGGTCACGTAGACCTCTTTAAAAACATTGTCCTGCGTCCGGACGCCGTAATTGTCGCTGAACCGCAGCCACGCGTAAAGACCAAGCCCCACTGCCGCTGCACCTGCTATGGCAACCGGGAGGTAGAGGTGGATATTACTGCTAAATGACGCCATAAGTGCCCCCACAACCGCAAAAGCAGACACATATCCGTTGAGGCGCGGCAATGCGATATTTTTATAATCCAGCATGCCCAGATCCTCAAGCTTATCCAGATACCAGGCCTGCGGCGAGCCGGAAATCAGCGCAACTCCCAGAGACATCACGACCGCAGAAACAATGAACGCCGCCAGATTACCGGCAAAAGCAAATACAGTCAATCCCGCACCCCATATTATAAAACCGATGGCCGTCAGCTTTTTCCTCCCGTAGAGGTCAGACAGATTACCGCTGGGATAATCAAATACCGCAAGGGACAGCGAAGACACTGCGAATACAATACTGATCTGCAGCGGATCAATCCCCCTCATGCTCATCAGCACAATATATACCGCCCCGTACAGTTTATCAGCCAGATTATAGCCGCATAGCAGGGTTCCCAGAAAAAAGCTGTACTGCTTATGAGCTTGCCGTGTCCTCTTCATCATCTAACGCCCCATTCCTGCCAAGGATGTTGTAGGCCTTCAGGCGGCTGATGCACTTTACCCGTGTTGTTTTTCTCTACATTAAAAGGAAGTATATAGCAAATTAACATATATGAAATCCTTTTTTTGTAACTTTCACTTAAAATACAAAAACAGCGCTCCCCCGCCACCGGGGAAACGCTGTTGTGTAATCTATAAAGCTGGTACTAGCTGTTCACACGCCATACCACATTATCTTCATCCTGTCCGTTCACCGGCCACCAGTGGAAGCCGTCCTGATCCAGCAGCTGATCTGCTTCTACCGGACCCCATGAGCCTGCAGGGTAGGATGCCAGATCATTGCTCTCTTCCTTCCACGCTGTGGCGATCCGGTCAACGAAGGACCAGGCCGACGATACTTCATCCCAACGGGTAAAATAGGTCGAATCGCCGCGTGCCGCATCATGCAGCAGACGCTCGTAAGCCTCCGGCGAGTTGATGCCGACCATGCAGCTCTGGCAGAAGTCCATGGCGAGCGGCTGAATTTCCGACTCCGAGCCCGGCTTCTTGGCGTTAATTTTCACATAGATGCCTTCCATCGGATTGACGCGGATAACGAGCAGGTTCGGCTCAAGCTTATGCTTTTGACCCAGGTATACATTGGTCGGCATGCCCTTGAACTCCACCACCACTTCCGTTGTCTTCACAGGCAGACGTTTGCCGGTACGGATGTAGAACGGAACGCCCGCCCAGCGGAAGTTGTCTACAAAGATACGCGCTGCAAAATACGTCTCGGTATTGGACTCAGGATCCACCTTATCCTCCTGGCGGTAAGCCGGCAGGCTCTTACCTTTGTAGAGGCCCTGAGTGTACTGCCCGCGCACTACATTCTCGCGCACTTCCTCCGAAGAAGAGTACGGACGCAGCGAACGGAGCACCTTCACCTTCTCGTCACGGATATCTTCGGCCAGCAGACGGCTTGGCGGCTCCATCGCAATCATCGTCAGCAGCTGCAAAATATGGTTCTGCCCCATATCGCGCAGTGCTCCGGCATGATCATAGTACCCGCCGCGCTCTTCTACCCCGACCGTTTCACCAAGGGTAATCTGAATGTTGGCAATATGCTTGTTGTTCCACAGCGGTTCAAAGAACGCATTGGCAAAACGGATAACCTCAATGTTCTGCACCATTTCCTTGCCCAGATAGTGGTCAATCCGGTAGATCTCTTCTTCCTTGAAGACCTGGCGGATCTGCTCATTCAGCTGCTCTGCGGACTCCAGATTGTAGCCGAACGGTTTCTCGATAACCAGACGGTTCCAGCCGGCACCCTGCAGCATTCCGCCCGCCTTGAGGTTGAACGAGACGCTGCCGAACAGCTCAGGAGCCAGAGCCAGGTAGAACATCCGGTTGCCCGGGATCTGGAACTTCTGCTCCAGCAGCTCTGTCTGCGCACTCAGCTCACGGAAGCCGTCCACATTGTTAATATCCAGTGATTTATATTCGAAATGCTGTACAAAATCATTCCATTCCGCAGCATCGGCTACCTGATAACGGCAGAATTCACGGATGGATTCCTTCACATCCTCCCGGAACTCCTCCTGGGTACGGGGACGCCGAGCCACGCCAATTACCGCAAAATCATGTGTCAGCTTGCCTTCGCGGTACAAGCTGTATATCGCAGGGAACAGCTTCCGCCGGGCCAGATCTCCGGTTGCCCCAAAAATAAAGAATACAGCACCGGGTGTATGCAGTTCATCAAGGGTTTGATTTTCAGCCATGGCTCCTCATCTCTCTGTATGTAATATAGTTAGTTGACAATCATTCTCAACGTGCCGTAGCACGGCGTGATGTCATTTTATCATATTCGCCGTAAGGATGCTATCACATTCCTGACAGTTTTTCTCGGGATTTCGTAATTTTCCATTAAACTTTCTTATCCTTTTTCATACCAAAGCTTATAGTCTGCGGCCGGGGCAATAGCTGCTGGCACACTTACATATTATACCTTCCGGCAAAAAGCTCCGCAAACGCGGAGCCCGGTTTTGCGGAGCTTTTTGTTAGGATATGCTGAATTACGGCTGATTATGACGAGGACTGTGCAAAGCTTCATTAATATTCAATCGTAATGAGCGGCAGCCCGATTGTCACGCGGTTACTCTTGTCATTGCTGTTGTGGTGTACAGCAGCCTGGAGAGCTATCCTGTTATCTCCGCTGTTCACGTATCTCTGTGCGCCTTGAATGCTGTAGGAACGACTGTATGTCGCATCATCTTCATAGCTTTCTGCTGCTTCTAATCCACCCAACCGCTCAGCAATTGCCCCCTCCGCTCGCTCAAGCGCCTCGCGGGGAGATTCATGCACCAATGATGTGCCCTGCAGTGAAGCATTCCATTCTGGAGTAATGCCGGCGGCCAGCATCTGTGCTCCTGCGTCTGCCGCTGCAGTCTGAACCGCTTCTGCCTGCAGCAGATCCTGCGTCTCCACTGTCACGATTACATAACTTACACCCTCACCCAGCTCACTCCAGAACAATGAAATCGTACTGGTTGAATCCAGCGCACGAGAGGCTCTATAAGTTACATGGCCGTCTTCTTCAGCGGTCATCAGCTTGCCGAGTCCGAGCTGGTCTGCCAGCCGGGCTGCCGATGCGGCAGAATCTGCGGCTCCGCTAGCAGACATGGCTTGGGCCGTATTAACGCCGACTGGATGATCTGCCGCGTTAGCGGCATCTGCATTCGTCATGGCTTGAGCTGCAGTTGTGCCTGCTGCGTGATCCACGGCGTTAGCGGTATCCGCATTCGTCATGGCTTGAGCTGCAGCAGTGGCTTCTGCTTGATCTCCAGCGTCAGTGGTATCCGCATTCTTCATAGCTTGAGCTGCAGCAGTGGCTTCTGCTTGATCTCCAGCGTCAGTGGTATCCGCAGTTTCACCGCTGTACTCGCCCTGCCATTTCACAACCAGCCGCAGCGGAGAACCACCGGCTGTTATCTCCCGGCCGGCCGTGGCCAGGAGATTCAGGGAGCGGGTCAGCTGCTCCGGGCTGGACGCAGAGAGCGCGGTGTCTGCTGCAGGTTCATCTGCAGCAGTACGGCCGGCTCCGCTTGCGAATCCGGCCAGCAGCAGCACCAGCAGGCTGAGACCAATCATGACCAGCGTTAGCTTCCCCATCCCTTGTTCATGTTTCCCCAGCCGCATTCCGCATCTCCCTCTCTCATCCGATCTATTAATCTACTAGAAAGGATAACCTGATTCGGGAGAAGATATACATGCATGCTAGAAACTCCGCTAAAGTCCAAAACTTACAGGGTATTAGGATTTAGTGTGCACACAACAGGCTCCGGACCTGAACTTGAACCTTGAGTATTGCAATATGCCTATTATCCGTCGCAAGAGGGAATACGCCTCAATGCACAAAAGCCAACATAGAGGGAATAATCCCTTTATGTTGGCTCTACTAACCTTCGATGAACTTATTAGAGGGAATAATCCCCTTAATTTGGCTTTTTACACCCGTTATCAGCGAAAATAGAGGGAATAATCCCCTTAATTCGGCTATTTCCAGCTTAGATAGGCTAATTTAGTGGGATAAATCCCTTTATACTACGAAAAGCAGCCTGGTTAGGCTGAAATCAAAGGCATTTTTGCCCTTCATTTCGCCCATTTAGCCACCACAGCCGAAATCAAAGGCATTTTTGCCCTTCATTTCACCCATAAGGCCATCGGAGCCGAAATCAGAGGCATTTTTGCCTTTGATTTCGCACATTCGGCCAATATAGCCGAATTCAGAGGCATTTTTGCCCTTCATTTCGTCCATTTAGCCACCACAGCCGAAATCAAAGGCATTTTTGCCCTTCATTTCGCCCATTTAGCCACCACAGCCGAAATCAAAGGCATTTTTGCCCTTCATTTCGCACATTTAGCCACCACAGCCGAAATCAAAGGCATTTTTGCCCTTCATTTCGCACATTCGGCCAATATAGCCGAATTCAGAGGCATTTCTGCCCTTCATTTCGCCCATTTAGCCACCACAGCCGAAAGGGGTGAGGTTAGCCTATAGTTGCCAGCCAAAGTTACTCCGCCAGCCCGTTCTTGTACGCATAAATAGCCGCCTGGGTCCGGTCCTCGACGCCCAGCTTGGCTAGAATGTTGGTAACGTGGAACTTTACCGTCTTGATCCCGATGATCAGCTGGTCGGCAATATCCTGGTTGGATTTGCCCTGGGCCAGCAGCTTCAATACTTCCATCTCACGTTCGGTAAGCTCCTTGTAAGCCGGGGCCTCCGCTTTGGCATTGTTGCGGAAGCGGTTCATCATTTTGGATGCAACCTGGGACTCCAGCACGGATTGCCCTCTGGCTGCAGCACGGATAGCATCCGCTACTTCGCTTGCCCGCGAGGTCTTCAGCAGATAGCTGAACGCTCCGGCTTCAATGACAGGATACATTTTCTCATCGTCCAGATAGCTTGTCAGCACAATAACCTTGCAGTCCGGATACAGCTTGAGCAGCCGTTTGGTTGTCTCAATGCCGTCCATACCCTCCATTACCAGATCCATCAGCACTACATCCGGATTGTACTCCTGGGCCAGCCGGATGCCCTCCTCACCGCTGCCGGCTTCACCGACCACCTCAATACCGTCTTCAGTACCGAGCACTGCGGCAAGTCCGATCCGCACCATTTCATGATCATCCACCAGCAGAACCTTGATTTCTTCTGTTTCCATGGTTGCCCTTGCCTCCTTATTCATTGACCAGCGGTACAGTAATTTCGATCCGCATCCCTTTGCCTGGCGCCGTAATAAACTGTATGGAGCCGCCGGTTTCTGCAATCCGCTCCTGCATATTGGACAGACCGTATGAAGTCAGCTTGCTGTCATCAATCTCAAAGCCGATGCCATCGTCCCTGAGCGTCAGTCTTACAGAGTCACCGCGCCGGTGCAGCCGGATTTCCATCTTCTCTGCCTTGGCGTGGCGGAGGGTGTTCGAGATGGCCTCCTGTACAATGCGGAAGAGGTGATTCTCCACCCCTTTCAGCAGCTGTACATCCGGGTCCATCTCAAAAATAATCTCCATCGGCACTTTGATCTGCAGCTCTTTGATCAGCTCCTGCAGCCCCTGCTCAAGTCCCTTGCCGTCCAGGTATACCGGCCGCAAATGCAGCAGCAGCGCGCGCATCTCCGACTGGGCTACCGCAGCCATCTCCTCAATCAGGGCAATCTGCCGCTGGGCCTTGTCAAAATCCTTCTCCAGCGTCCGGCCCACAGCCGTCGCCGTCATCGAGATGGCGAACAGCTGCTGGGACACCGCATCATGCAGTTCGCGGGCCAGGCGCTGCCGTTCCTCGATGATCGCCGACACCCGCGCCTGCTCGGCCAGCTTCGCATTGTTGGTCGACAGCCGCTGAAGGGTGTTCACCTGGTTCTCCCACTTGCCGCTGATCCGGCCAAGCTGCTCGCCCAGCCGGCCCAGCTCATCGCTGCCGAGCACCGGCATTGCCGGGGTAAGGTTGCCTTTTTCCCAGGCGACCAAAGTTCCCCGCAGCCGCTCCAGCCTGCGCTTGAAGCGGAAGCTCTGAAAGAAGCCAAAGCCGACTCCGAAGACCACCGGCAGCAGGATGAGCGTCACCGCCGTGCGGATTCCAATCTCCCAATTCTCGAAAGGCTTCAAATAACCATATGTATACATAATGTACAAGAAAACCAGCAGCATGACAAAGGAGAATAAAGCTCCTTCACCCATGCTGCGCGTCACCATGCTGCTGTTCTTTTTATCCACGTGCAGGAGCCTCCCTCTCTCAATACAAACCACACAGCGGTCAGGATTTGGTTAGATCCAGATCCCCCATCAGATAGGAAATGCTGAACTTCACCTTATTAGAGCAGGTATCATAGTTGGCAGACTTCCAGTTCAGCCGGTTCATCATCCCCGTATCGCGGTGGCTGCCGAACTCGATCGAGCCGAACAGCACAAAGGCTTCAATCTCTACGCCATAGTCATCGGACAGGTGGATATCCATATCCCCGAATATCCCCTGAAATAGCATGATGGTTTCCTTATCCTCAGCGATTGCCAGTGAAAGATCCACATCTCCCTCCCCAAGGACATGCCACGCACTCAGGCTCCGCATCACCCAGGGCGACAAATCCCAGTCAAAACGGGAGGAGAAGCTCTGCTTCTGCATGAACGCTTTGCCCTGCTGCAGCCGTTTCGA
Source organism: Paenibacillus sp. fava2 (assembly GCF_058313675.1). NCBI lineage: Bacteria > Bacillati > Bacillota > Bacilli > Caryophanales > Paenibacillaceae > Paenibacillus > Paenibacillus sp. fava2. The sequence goes on from NZ_CM177755.1 coordinate 6,291,694, forward strand.
TTTGACATAGAACACGCCGAGCGATATCAGGCAGATGCCCAGCACCAGCAGCAGATGATCCAGCAGCAGCAGTACTGCGCCAATTCCCAGCAGCTTGTAGCCCTGCTTGACTTTGCCTGAGGTTGTGCGGTATATCCCGAGCAGCAGGAACAGGAGCGCGACAACGGAGAAAAATCCGATCCATTTGCCAAATATCATCAAGCAGCCCACGCCAATCAGTCCGATGGCAATCAAACGGTTCCGTTTATCCATAGCGCACCTCCTAAAAGTTTTGCGAAGCAAAACTAACTTCGTAAGCATTTGCTAAGTTTTGCGGAGCAAAACTGTCTTCGTAAACCTAAACTATATAACATAAGAGAGGAATCAGGTCCCTCTGCTTTATATTCAACGTTAAAATACCTGTAATCCGCCAATAATGATTCGGTATACCGTATCCCGCTACAAAAGCCATACCGGTATGGTGACCCATACCGTATGGCTTTTACCTTGTTCAGCATATCATATCCGCCTGCTTTTTAGGAACAGGGATTAATCTTCTTTTTTGTCCAGGGACGGTGAAGATGGAGGATTCAATTTGTTCTTCAGAGCGGCAAGCTGCTCTTCCACTTTGAGCTGTTTCTCGGCGTCAACCGGTTTGTTGTACAAGCCGGAGGATGGGCTGTAAGGGGCACGCATAACATCGGCTTCAGCTTCAAGCTGCATGATCTTTTCTTCCATACGGTGGAAGCCGAGGGACGCGCTGCCGCTTTCGATGGAATGCACGCTGCTGATCTGCGACATCTGCTTCTTGGCCTTAGCCATCTGTGCACGGGATACCAGCTCGTTGCGCTTGTTGCGCAGCTTGTAGAACTCATCCTTCATGTCATGCAGCTGCTGTACCAGTTCTTTGGCCTGCACTTCTGCCTGGGCGTGAAGATCGCCATATTCAGTTTGCTTCTGGTCGAAGTAGATTTTCTCTTCCAGCAGCTTGCGGGCAACCTCTTCCTGTCCGTTCTTCAGAGCCAGCTCAGCCTGGGCTGCGCGTTGTCCGGACATTTTGGCGGCTTCCTCAACACGCTGCTTCATGCGGCGCTCGTTGGCCATCTGCTTGGCAACAGTAACCTCTGCTTCGTGAATTTCAGCCTCCATATCGCGCAGGTACTGGTTCAGCATTACGATCGGGTCCTCTACTTTATCCAGCAAGTCGTTTACCGACGCTTTCGTCATATCCTTAATCCGTTGAAATACTCCCATGTTTTACACTTCTCCCTTCTCGTATTTAGCAAGTTTTTGTTTGAGCTCTTCGACTTCTTTCTGCAGTGCCTTCTTCTCGATATCCTTCATCATCGCATCCAGACCTGAATCCTGGCCGGGATAACTATTAGCTTTGTTATATCCCGGGTTCGGGTTGTAGCCGGGCTGTCCGCCAGGTCCGCCGTAGCCGCCCTGTGCATGCGGGCCCTGCGGTCCGCTTCCATATCCGGGGCCGCCGTAATGGCCGCCATAAGGTCCGCCGGGTGCCCCCGGTCCGGGACCGAACGGATTATACTGCGTCGGCTCCTTCGGAATGATCAGTGCTGCAATGAAATATACAAGTATGGTTGCGCCTCCGGTAAAGGGAATGCTGACGAGCAGCAGAATCCGGAACAGGGTAGAATCAATGCCGAGTGTCTCGGACAATCCTCCAGCCAGCCCTGTCATTACCTTGTCGCGGGTTGAACGATACAACCGGGTCATAGCACTACTCCTTTCCGCCATTGTTAAGCTTCTCCTTGAGCTTAGCCATTTCTCTTTCCAATACAGTTGCTACGGTCTCGCCGGCCTGCACTGCGTATTCCTGGCCCATGCGGCGCAGGTCCCGCAGGCTCTTGGCCTCCAGCTCCCAATCGTTCATCCGGTCTTCAAGCCGTCCGAACATCTTGGGAACATCGCTGCCGTTACCGTATGCAGCCGCCCGCTGGTTCATGCGCTGCTGCAGTCTCAGCGACTCCATGCGTGCCGCATAGTACTGACGCTTGTTATACACCGTCTGGTATTCAACCTTCAGTTCATTCAGCTGGCTCTCCAGCTCATACAGCGATCCCTGGCTCTGTTCCAGCAGCCCGCTGTACTGCTCCAGTTTTTCCTCGTGGATGATTTTCTCCTGCAAAGCCATCTTTGCCAGATTGTCTTCACCGGCCTTGAGCGCCAGCAGCGCCTGCTCCTCACGTTTGTTTCTCATGGCCGTTGCCTGATTCACCTGCACCTGCAGCTGCTTGGTATGGGCAGCATATTGCTGGTACAGCCGTTCTGCTTCAGCGATCTCCTCACGGGTCGAATGCAAGAACTGATCGATCAGCTTCACCGGGTCCTGGCTTTGTTCAAGTCGTTCATTTAGATTAGCTACGGTAATATCCCTCATGCGGCGAAAAACACTCATGATTTCCTGTTCCCTCCCTGCTTCTTATTAAGTAATCTTGTTCTGCCTGTATTCTTAGTATGTTCTGCCGCTTCTGCCCTTCAGCACCGAGATGCCCCAGACAACCAGCGCAACCCCGAGCAGTGGTCCGATGATCCAGGAAAGCTTCGAGATCAAAGCCATAACACCGATGAACAATACGATCCAGCCGATAATTTTGCGTCCGCTTTTAATTCCATAGTATCCGAGAGCTACCAACAGCACCGGGAACAGGATTCCGAAAATTCCTTGAATCAGGTGGGGCAGTACCCCGAGCAGCATAACCGCTCCGATCACGATAAGGACAATAGCAAGTCCGTTACCTTTTCTATTCTGCATTTTTTCTCACCGCCTTTCGTTGACCTCGTTCTTATAGCTTTATTCTAGGGTAATCTGCAGACTTTCAAAACAGACCGCGGACGGTTTTATGAACTGGACCTTAGTCGGGGAGGACGCCGGACTGGAGACTGCCGGTCCACGCTTATGTGATCAGTCCCGCTTGCGTGATCCTATGACGCTGTACATAATATTGAAGTAAAGCCTGCCCCTTCCTTTTCGTACATAAAGCAAATACGACCCATTCAAAGGAGCACTGCCCTTGAAAACCTTACTGATCGTCGAAGACGACCGCAGCCTGAACAAAGGCATCGCCCTCTCCCTCGCCCAGAACAGCCTCCGGATTGAGCAGGCCTATACACTGGCTATGGCTGAGCAGATTTTTGCCCAAGCCCGGATCGATCTGATCCTGCTGGATATTAATCTGCCTGACGGAAGCGGGCTGGACTATTGCGAGCAGCTGCGGAGAACCTCACAGGTCCCGGTTATTTTTCTGACTGCCAACGACATGGAGCCGGATATCGTTACCGGATTCGCCCTCGGGGGAGACGACTATATCACCAAACCGTTCAGCCTGATGGTACTGCGGGCCAGGGTGATGGCTGTGCTTAAACGGACTGCCCCGCAGGCTGACGAGATCCTTACGTTCGGTCCGCTGAGCCTGGATTTCGCGAAACTGGAATTCTACAAACATAAGGAACCGCTGGCCTTCAGCAAAACGGAGCTCAAGCTGCTGAACATCCTGGTCTCGAATCCCGGCATCGTTTTGAGCAGAGAGCAGTTAATCGATAAAATCTGGTCGCAGGATGCGGAGTTTGTGGATGAGAATGCCCTGACAGTGGCCGTAAAGCGGCTGCGCTCCAAAATTGAGGACGACTCTGCCTCGCCCAGGTACATCAAAACCGTCTACGGTCTGGGGTACATGTGGACAGAAAGGCCGTATCTATGACCAATAACGGTAATATCCGGCCTAATAAACGGCTCCTTATTATTTTCTCAGCATTATTTGTGCTTCTACTAACAGGCTACACCGCAACCGTTCTTTTTCTGGAAGGGTTCAGTCCGGCACTTCTGCAGCTTACCCTGCTCTTCCTGATTGCCATGCTCGGTACGGGTGCACTATATAACCGTATGCTGCAGCGGCAGATTACAGGCTTCATGGATACGGTGGATGAAATGGTGGACCGGGCGATTCACGGGCAAGAGCCACTGACCCTTTTTGACGAGACCCGGCTGTCATCTCTTGAGCATAAGCTCCTGCGCTATATTGAAGTGGGGAAGGCGAACGAGCATAACCTCGCAGCCGAAAAGAACATGATCAAGGAGCTGATCTCCGACATCTCGCATCAGACCAAAACACCCCTTGCAAGCATTCTGCTCTACAGTCAGCTAGTTGCGGAAACACCGGATCTGAGCACGGACACCCGGCAGCTGCTGCAGCAGATCGAGGCCCAATCGGAAAAGCTGGAATGGCTGATTACCTCATTGATTAAGTTATCGAGGCTGGAGACGGGCATGATCAATCTCAAGAGTGAGGTAAGGCCGGTTACAGCAACGGTTACCAGTGCCCTCTCACATTTGTATACACGCGCCAGCAATAAAAACATCCGCATTACCATTGAATGCGCCCCTCTTACGTCAGCCCGCCACGATCATAAATGGACCAGCGAAGCGCTGTTCAATCTGCTGGAGAATGCTGTGAAATATACGGAGCCGGGCGGCAGTATCCGGATTGCAGCGGAGGGCAATGAAATGTTCACCAGGATTGAGGTTACCGATACGGGAATCGGGATTCCGGAGGACGAGCTGGAGCATATTTTCAAACGCTTCTATAGAGGGCATAACGCCGGGGATTATGAGGGGATCGGGATCGGACTTTTTTTGGCGCAAAAAATCATCAGTATCCAGGGCGGCTACATCACAGCAGCATCGCAGCCAGGTCAGGGAAGCAGGCTTACGATCTATCTCCCTCAGCTTTGAATGTGTCAATTCCGTCAGATTTCAGACACTGTCCGGTTAGAATGGTCTGTTATCTTAGAGGACAACCACAAATGATGGAGGAGATATGCAAATGCCTATTTTAAGCACCCTGCACCTGAAGAAATATTACGGCAAAGATCCGCAGACAACGGTAAAAGCGCTGGATGATATATCCCTGACGGTAGAAAAAGGGGATTTTGTCGCCATTGTCGGCACCAGCGGCAGCGGAAAAAGCACCCTGCTGCATATGCTGGGCGGTCTGGACCGGCCTACGGAAGGCAAGGTTACGGTGGACGGAAACGAGCTTTTTGCGATGAGTGATGAAAAGCTGACAATTTTCCGGCGCCGCTCGGTCGGGTTCGTGTTTCAGAGCTATAATCTGGTGCCGATCCTTAGTGTGCTTGAAAATATTACGCTTCCCATCCAGCTTGACGGCGGCAGTATCGACCAGACGTATCTGGATGAGGTCATTCAGGCGCTGGGCCTGCAGTCCAAAATTCATTCTCTCCCTTCTAATCTCTCAGGCGGTCAGCAGCAGCGGGTCGCTATTGCCAGAGCGCTCGCTACCAAGCCTTCGATTATTCTGGCGGACGAGCCGACAGGCAATCTCGACAGCAAAACAAGCCAGGAAGTGCTGATCCTGCTGAAGCAGATGAGCGAAAAGTTCAACCAGACCATTGTTATGATTACGCACAACGAATCCATTGCCCAGATGGCTGACCGGATTATCCGCATTGAGGACGGGCGCATTGTATCCGGGAACGCAGCATCGGCCGGAGCTAAGACATTATGATTGCTAACAATAACCGTAAAATCGTAACCCGCCTCTCACTACGAAGCCTGCGGGCCAATCCGCTGCGCAACCTGGCTGTCATCTGTGCTGTCGTACTGACGACACTGCTGATCACCTCGATTTTCACCATGGCGATGAACCTTAACAAGTCGATGGAATTAACGATGATGAGGACGGTCGGCAGTGATTTTCACGGCGGCTTCAAACGGGTGAGTCCTGAGCAGATAGAGATTTTAAAGGAGCATCCCAGCATTAAGGAATACAGCGTTTCGCTGAATGCCGGGATCTTGCGGAACGAAGTGTTCCGGGACAGTCCGGTAGAGGTTAAGCAGATTGATGAAGCCTATGCCAGGCATGGTTTTATTCATCTTATTGAGGGGCGTTTGCCGGAAGCCGAGAATGAGGTTGTGCTGAGCACCTGGGTGCTGGATAAGCTAGGTATAAAACATGCAATTGGTGAGCGGATACAGCTGGACATTGATATTACTGAGCGTGTTCTTAAGCAGGATTTTGTCGTGTCAGGCTATTATGAAGCGGATAAAAATCTGGCGATCGCGGGGCTGGCCTTTGTCTCCGATGCATGGGTGCAACAAAACATATCAGGGATCGATCCGGCAGAGTCTGAAGCCAGCGGCTCCTATGTAAACACCGCAGAGATGAGCGTAATGTTCAAGAACGCAGTCAATATTGAAAAAAAGCTGGATAAAGTACTTGCTGATACGGGTATAGACAGACCCATCGGGATCAACTGGGCTTATACGACCTCTTCCCTATCCGACAATCTTATTGAATTTGTGCCTTATGTAGCTGTCGTCTTCATTATTATGCTGAGCGGGTATCTGCTGATTTATAATATTTTTTACATATCGGTTGTGCGTGATGTGAAGTTCTACGGTCTGCTCAAAGCGATCGGGACGACACCAAGGCAGCTCAAACGGATCATCAGAATACAATCACAGGTCTTGTATCTGATCGGGCTTCCCTTCGGCCTCGCTGCAGGCTATATAATCGGACGGCTGCTTACGCCGATGATGAACACCTTTTCAAGTGAGCCTATGGAAGCCGCTTATTCCGCCAGCCCTTGGATTTTCATTGGAGCCGCCCTGTTCGCTTATCTGACTGTATGGATTGCCGCAGGTAAGCCTGGCCGGATGGCCGCGCGGATTGCACCTGTCGAAGCGGTCAGGTATACGGGCGTACAGACAACGCGGCGGATGAACAAACGCTCGAAGCGCGGAGGCCGGCTGCATGTCATGGCCTTCACGAACCTGTTCCGCAGCAAAAAGAAGCTCACCCTCATGCTGACCTCCCTCTCCTTGAGCATTGTGCTGTTCAGTATTATTTTTACGGTGATAGCTTCGCTTGATGTGAATAAGTATCTTAGCTCGTTTCTTTCCGGGGATGTGGTGATCCGTAATGAGAAAATTGAAACATATGAGGGGGAGCGCCCAGGCGATCCTTATAAGCTCTCGGAAGCATTCAGCAGTGAATTGGCGCGGATTGACGGCGTGGAGAGCGTGGAGAAGGTTTACTACTATTATGATATTCATGATATGGATGAGAAAATTCGTGCTGTATTGCAGCCTTTGTCAGAGACAGAGCCGAAGGAGCCTTATCTTACAAGCCTGCTGGAGAATAATCTTGTTCATCTTAGTCTGTATGGCATCGATCCCGGCTGGTACGGCCTGGTAGAGAAAGATGTTATCGAAGGCCGATTCAATCCGAAGAAATTCGCTTCCGGGGACTATATACTGGTGGCTCAAGCCAACATGCGGGGGGAAGATACTTATACCTCTTACTATCATCCCGGTGATATGATTGAGTTTAAAAATCTGGGCAAAAGCTATGAGGTCATGGCTGTAATGAATTACGATGCGCTCTATGCTGCGACGACCCAGTCTTTCTCAACGTACGGGTTCAATGCGTTCTTCCCCTCATCCGAATTAACCAGAGAGCTGCCTGCGGGGACCAACCCGCCATGGGCGCTGTCAGCAACGCTGCATATTGACCCGGACAAGCTGGACAGTGCAACACAGGCCGCCAAATCTCTGGCCGCTTCCAGTGATGAGCTGGTGGTTAAATCGAGAGAGGATTACCGGGAGGAGCTGGACGGATTTATCCGGATTTTTCAGATTATCGGCTATGGCCTGAGCTTCGTCATTGCGCTGATCGGCATCCTGAATTATATCAATACAGTCGTTACGGGTGTTATTATACGGAGGAATGAATTCGCCCTGCTGGAGAGCATCGGTATGACCAAGCGGCAGCTCAAAAAAATGCTGATCTATGAGGGGCTGTACAATGTCCTTCTGACCACCGCCATTACCTCAACCCTTGGTGTCTTTCTCACTTATAACATTGCCAAGAGCATTGCGGGCAACACGGCTTTTACCGTATTCCGCATGAGCTGGCTGCCCTTTGTGCTGGTCATCCCGGTGCTGGCTGTCATTGCTTACACGGTGACCCTGAGCTCGTACAGGATACTGAGTAAGAATACGCTGATTGAACGGCTGCGGCAGGGGGAATAGCGGAAATAATGGAACAGGCAGATCCGTATGATTACGGGTCTGCCTGCTGTTATTTGGTGATTCCGGCATATTCAAGCCGCCCTTGTTAGACGGTCAGGTCATTCGGTCATCATCTGCAATGCGATCTTATCGACGGTATCGCTCTCTAGAAAAGGGAGCAGCGGCGTCAAATCACTCCGTTTACCGCTGCTGATCACTTTCCGGGCGCACTTATTCAGGACCTCGTCGCTCAGGAACCGAGCCAGCGGAACCAGATCACTGAGACGCCCTTCATGCAACTCAACGCTGCTCCCCACCCGGTCCGCCGAACATCTCCCCGTTCTTCAGGCCGTCGACAAACTGCTGCAGCCAGCGGTAATACTCCGCTGCATGACGCAGCTTCTCCAGGTCCCGGCTGCAGGACAGCTTCTCCTCTTCGGGCGTATCTCCCGCCTGCATCAATACCTCCAGTTGCGGAATCACCGCCCCCATCGCCTCCTGCATCACATCAATCTCCCGCTGCAGCTTCAGGGTAAAGAAGTTCCGGAACGCCTGGAAAAAATCCGTCTCCGCCACATACAGATCCTTCCGCTCCCGTTTCTCTTCGAGCTTGGTTACCATCTGCGAGGACATCAGGGAACGCACACCGTAGCTCATATTGCTTTTGCTCATATTCATCACGTGCTTCATTTCCTCCAGCGTCATCGGCTTGTCCTCAAAGAACATAATCCCGTACAGCTGTCCAAAGGAATAATTGGCCCCGTACAAATCCATCGTCTGCGCGATTGCATCAATCACCCTGCGCAGCAGCTGCTCCCGTGGAGATAGCTGCCCGTTGTCTTCACCAAATGCGGCCTGCTTCATTCGCTGCACCTTCACTTTTCATTAGTCTTGTTGCCTTAGCATTACATAAAACGGGAATAAGCGGGGTGAATTCCAACAAATTTTACACAATTTCCGAGCCTGCTTTACTTCCGGTTGACCACACGCTGACTTGTCCAGTGTACAATTTTTTTTGAACAGAGGACATATTCACCTGCATTATACCGCAAAACTAAGCTGACGGAATGGGGTATCGGAACAAAAATGACACAAAATAAGTTAATTAGCGGTTTAAAGCCCGTACTCTTTACGCTGCCGGCGATGATACCCTTTGTACTGTTCTGGCTGGCACCGCTGATCTATGTGCTGTATCTCAGCTTTACAGAATGGGATTTCATGAGTCCAACCAAAACCTTTGTCGGGCTGCAGAATTATATCGACCTGTTTGGCAATCCGGCTTTTTACAAAGCGCTGCGGGTCACTGTACTGTTCTGCATCGGCAGTGTGCTGCCGGTTATCGCCATTGGCCTGGGGCTGGCACTGCTGATGAACCGCAAGCTGAAAGGCTCCGGACTCTATCAGGCGCTGCTCTTCTCGCCATGGGTTACGCCGACTGTCGCTGTCTCGATCGTCTGGTCCTGGATCTACGAGCCAGAAGTCGGACTGGCCAATACAGTGTTGGACTTTCTCGGCCTTGAACCGATCGGCTGGCTGCAGGATCCCAGTTGGGCACTTGCGGGTGTACTGCTCGTAACCGTCTGGAAATCGGCGGGCTGGGCGATGATCTTCTATCTTGTAGCTCTGCGGAATGTACCCTCTGATCTGCTGGAGGCAGGCGAGCTTGACGGGGCCGGGGCTGTGCAAAAATTCATCCGGATCACACTGCCGCTGATCTCACCGACCACGCTGTTCCTGTTCGTGGTGCAGATGGTTCAGGCGCTGCAGGCCTACGACCAGATTAATGTACTGACACAAGGCGGCCCGTCCGGTTCAACCCGTACGCTGCTGTACCTGTATTACCAGTCTGCCTTTGAGTCGTTCCAGATCGGCGAGGCTTCCAGTGTGGCTGTAGTACTGGTATTCATCTGTATGCTGCTGTCGGTGCTGTCGCTCAGCATCAGCAGACGGACGACGCACTATCAATAAACCGTTATATAAGGAGGTCTTTCCACTTGCGCACGAGTATGCTCTCCCGGCTGGGCGGACCGGCCCGCCATGCTTTTTTCGCTGTACTGGCGCTGTTGATGGCCTTCCCGTTCTACTGGATGGTCACCAGCGCCCTGAAAACCAATGATGAAATCTGGGCCTCCCCGCCTACGCTCTGGCCTGCGGCTCCGCTCTGGGGTAACTTTGCCGCGGCCTGGAATGAAGCGCCGTTCGCCAGATATATGGGCAACAGCATTCTGGTCGCCGGAAGCATCGTCATCCTGCAGATTTTTAATTCCGGCATGATGGCTTATGCGCTGACCCATATGAAATTCCGCCTGAAGGGTGTTTTTTCCGGAGTCATCCTGTTCGGTTACATGGTGCCTGCTACGGCAGTCTACCTGCCCAGCTATCTTGTGCTGTCCGAGCTGAATCTGCTCAACACCTACGGCGGCTTGATTCTCTCCAACTGCGTCAGCGTCTTTGCGATCTTCCTGATCCGGCAGGCCTTCCTGCAGGTATCCCACGAGCTGGTCGAGGCCGGTGAGGTGGACGGGGCATCGCATATGCGGATTCTGTGGACGGTGCTGGTGCCGGTGACCCGGTCCTCTTTTGCCGTAATGGCACTGATCACCTTCATCGATCATTACAACAATTATTTCTGGCCGATGCTGATTACCAAGGACCCTGCCCTGCAGCTGGTCTCAGCCGGTCTTCGCAGCTTCTTCGTGGAAGGAGGTGCTTACGGATTGAAATGGCCGCTAATCATGGCCGCCAGCGCCTTCACCATCGCCCCCCTGCTGCTTGTCTTTGTGCTGGCACAGAAAACAATTATGCAAAGTGTCAACATGACGGCAGGCTCCAGTAAAGGCTAAAATACTACTTTTTATTAAGAGGAGAATGATGATGAACGTATTGAAAAGGTTGTCCGCACTATCCATGATTGCCGGTATGACTGTACTAACAGCCTGCGGCGCAAACGGCGCTGCCAATCAGGTTACAGAGGCAAGCGGCGCATCGTCAGCTCCCTCCGCAGCAGCTCCTGCCGCCCAAAGCGAACCGGTAACCATTGAATTCTGGTACGGCCTCGGCGGCAAGCTGGGCGAAAATATGGAAGCACTCATTCAAAAATTCAATGCCTCCCAGCAGGAGGTTATCGTTAAAGGCATCGTGCAGGCGGATTATACCGAAACCCAGCAGAAGCTCCAGGCGGCGATTGCTACCGGACAGGTTCCGGCAGCCGTGCTGTCCTCCAATGTGGACTGGGCGCGCAAGGGCTATTTTGCCGAGCTGGATGAGCTGATTGCGGCACAGCCGGATTTCAAGCCGGAGGATTTCGTCCAGACCTTCCTGAACCAGGGCAAGGTGGACGGCAAGCAGTATTTCCTGCCGATGTACGGCACAACGCAGGTGATGTATTACCGTCAGGATGCTTTTAAGAAGATCGGCATTGATGCCAGCCAGATCAAGACCTGGGAGGATCTCGCTGCAGCAGCCGAGAAAATGACGGTTAAAGAAGGCGGTAAAACGAGCGTTTACGGCTGGGAGCCGATGTGGGGCTCCGGCAATATGATCGATGCGGTGCTGAGCAAGGGCGGCAGCATTTTGAGCGAAGACGGCAAGACCGTTACTATCGACTCCCCTGAATGGAGCGAAACGTGGGATCTGTTCCGCAAATGGATTCATGAAGACCAGATCATGCGTATTCATTCCGGCGGACAGGGCTGGGAGTACTGGTACAAAACGATTGATGACGTAATGAAAGGCCAGGCGGCCGGCTATACCGGCTCCAGCGGTGACCAGGGCGATCTGGACTTCAGCATCGTAGCGGCAATGGAACAGCCCGGCTGGGCCGGAGTCGGCGAAGGCAAACCGGTAGCTGAAGCTATTCAGGCCGGTATCCCTGCCAAAGCAAGCGATGAAGAGAAACAGGCCGCGCTGAAATGGCTGGCTTACTTTACTAATTCCGAGAATACCGCATTCTGGTCGATCAACACCGGATACATTGCGGTCCGTCAGTCTGCACTGGAAGATCCGGCGTTCATCTCGTTCAGCGAGACCAACCCGCAGATCAAAATCCCGCTGCAGCAGGCCTCCCATGCCTCCGCTCCGTTCCAGGACCCTACGGGCGGCAAAATTAATGATGCACTGAAAATCGCTGCAGATAAGGTGCAGATCGAAAACATTCCGGCTGCCGAAGCGCTCAAAGAAGCACAGGAAACTGCACAGGCTGCACTGGATAAGGTGAAGTAATTGCGGGTCGGAACGGACTGGCTTCATCCGGTGATTAATCCCGTAAATATACTACGATATGAATCATAAATGACGTGAATTTACTATGAAGGAGGCCGCAGCCATGCCTGAGCTGGTTACCCCGCAGGGGAATTACGACATATCCGCAATCCTGTTTGACAAGGACGGCACCCTGCTCGACTTCGTCTCCCTCTGGGGAAGCTGGAGTGAATGCCTGCTTACGCATTTTACCCGGCAGCTGAAGCTGCGCGGCCTTACCTTTCCTGAGCCCTACCTGAACAATTTGCTGGGAACGGTCCATAACGGTGAGGGCCGGATTACCGGCTACGACCGCAATGGTCCGCTCGCCATGGGTACGATGAATGACCTGTATGCGATCCTTGCCTGGCAGGGCTATCTGCTGGGCCTCTCCTGGGCAGCGTCTATGGAGCTGGTGGAAGCCTGCCGCCGGGAGGCGGACGCTATGCTGGAGCATAGCCGCCCCGTCCTTCCGCTGCCCGGCCTGCTCCGCTTCCTGGACGAGTGCGCAGCCAGAGCCGTAAAGATGGCCGTGGTGACGGCGGATGATACCGAAGCCGCGGAGAAGCATCTCCGCTGGCTCGGCATCCGCCATTATTTCTCGGCCGTAATCGGCACCGATCAGGTAGAGCGCGGCAAGCCGTTCCCGGATATGGCTCTGCTGGCCTGCAGGCAGCTTGGGGTGCAGCCTTCCGCTTCCGCCGTAATCGGGGACACGAACGGCGATATGCGCATGGCCAAGGCGGCGGGTGCGGCTGTTGCGGTTTCCATTGCACCGCACGCCGTAACTGCTGTGCCGGGGGATTCTTCAGGCAAAGCGCTGCTTGATCATTTGCTGCCTGATGCCGATGCCGTTGTGCAGTCTTATGAGGAGCTGGCTTTTCAATAAATAAGAAATCATACTCAAGGAGGCGAGTCTTTGCAGATGGAGACCAAGTTAACGGGCGGAGAAACGCCGCTGCTCACCTTTCAGATTATTACCGACACCCATGTCACCGCTGACCCTGCCCATGAGTATAACCGGAACTTTGAACTAGCCTTGCAGGATCTGGCTATCCATGCCCAAGGCAGCAGCGGAATCATGCACGTTGGCGACATTACCGACCACGGCTTCCCGGAGGAATATGCAGAGGTTCAGCGGATTCTCGGCCAATACCAGACGGTTCTGCCGGAAATCCGTTATACGCTGGGCAATCACGATGTCGGCATCGGCCACTGGCAGCCGAAATTGGCGGAGGCCCGGCTGGGCGATTGGGAATCACGCCTCGGGATGTATACCTCCCGTATGGGTTCGCCGGGACCTTATCACGATCACTGGATCGGCGGGTATCATTTTATTTTCCTGGGAACCGAAGAAGGATTGCCGATTTTCTGCAGTCTGTCAGAAGAACAGCTCCAGTGGCTGGAGCAGAAGCTAGGCGAACGGCCTGACGGCGGACCTGCTGCAGCAGAACAGCCGGTCTTCCTCTTCCTGCATCAGCCGCTGATGAACACCGTAGCCGGCTCACTTGAAGCGCAGGAATGGTACGGGGTAACACAAGACAAGGAGCTACGCGCTATTTTGGACAGATTCCCGCAGACTCTGCTGTTTACCGGCCATACCCACTGGGAGCTGGAATCAGAGCATACGATGTTCCCCGGTAACGGGGAGACGGCCACGATGTTCAATGCAGCCTCGGTAGCCTATCTTTGGAACAATGAGGATGTGCACATCGACGGCAGCCAGGGATTGTATGTAGAAGTGTTCAGGGACAAGGTGCTGGTGCGCGGACGCGATTTTACCACTGGAACGTGGATTGAATCGGCATGCTTTGAGGTTCCTGTTTTGCTGAAAACAATGGGCTAACTCATAGAAAAGACAGTATCTCATTCGTTTCCGGATGAAATACTGTCTATTTTTAATGCTTATTATTCAAAAGCCGGCAGAGCAATCTCAGCATAATTGTCTTCCAGGAACTTCTTCACTTCCGGGCCGCTGATCCGCTTCGCCAGCTTCTGGATGGCATCGGAATCCTGGTTGTCTTCACGGGCCACAAGAGTAATTGTAAATTCGGAATCCTCACGCTCGGTAATCAGCGCATCCTTCTTCGGGGTCAGGCCGAGCGGACTGGCGTACGCCGGGGTCATTGCTACCAGGTCGCCGTCATCCATCATCCGGGCCAGCATCAGCAGATCGACTTCCTCAAACTTGAAGTTCTTCGGATTTTCGGTGATATCCGCCTGGGTTGCTGTGATGCCTACTCCATCCTTCAGCTTGATCAGACCGGCGTCGGCAAACATCTGCAGCGAACGTCCGATATTCGACGGGTCATTGGCCATTACCAGCTTCGCGCCTTCCGGCAGATCTTCAATGGATTTGTACTTTTTGGAATAGCCGCCGTAGATTGCATCATACACAGGCTGTACCGGAACGAGCTTCGAGCCCTTGCTCTCATTGAACTGCGTCATGTAAGGCACGTGCTGGAAGAAGTTTGCGTCCACTTCCTTGTTCGCCAGTGCCTCGTTCGGCTGCACATTGTCGGACAGCACAACGATCTCCATATCTACTCCATCCTCCAGCAGCAGAGGTTTTACAATATCAAGAATATCGGTCATCGGGGGAATCAGTGTCGCTACCTTGATTTTTACGGGCTCGGTGCTTGTTTCCGTTGCTGCCGGTGCTTCCGTAGCTTCAGCGGCATTTTGAGCATTGTTAGTGTTGTTACCGCAGCCTGCGGCAATCAGGACGAACAGCATCAGCATCGCAATCATGGACTTTTTCATTGTTTTTCAATAACCCCCGGTGTTTATATTTGGATTTCAAAATAGTACAGCCTGCACATTCCGACTTCAGTCTTTCCTTAAATCAGCGCTTATCCAGCAGTCTCGCCACCGTGCTTCCGGTGAACTGGATCAGCTGCACGAGCACAATCATAACGACGATGGCGTAGGCCATCACTTCCGTCTCAAACCGCTGG
Organism: Paenibacillus sp. fava2; assembly: GCF_058313675.1. Classification (NCBI taxonomy): domain Bacteria; kingdom Bacillati; phylum Bacillota; class Bacilli; order Caryophanales; family Paenibacillaceae; genus Paenibacillus; species Paenibacillus sp. fava2. Next base: position 6,306,922 of record NZ_CM177755.1, read on the forward strand.
TACCCGTAACGGATGGCAAAATCGCCGACACCCCCGCCTCCCACGACACCCATGACCGTTGAAAACGAAATAAAGCTGATCGTCGAGGCCGTAAGTCCGAGCACCAGTCCCGACCGCGCTTCTACATACAAGAACTTGAAAATCAGCTCCAGCTTCGATGATCCCATGGACAAGGCTGCCTCAATCGTCCCTCTGGGAACCTCCAGCAGGGACTGCTCCACCAGACGTGCATAATAGGCAATGGCGACCACGGACAGAGGCACCGTCGAGGCCAATGTTCCGATGGACGTTCCAACCAGGAAGCGGGTCACCGGAATGAGCGCCACCACCAGCAGCAGGAACGGGAAGGAGCGGACCACGTTAACGATACTGTTCAGCATCAGCGACAGGCTCCGGTTCTCATAAAGCTGGCCCTTGCGGCAGAAGTACAACAGTGTACCCAGCGGAAGCCCGACCAGTAGCGCTGCCAGGATGGAGATTCCGACCATGACAAAGGTCTCTCCGATTGACTGCCACATCAGATCCTGGTATTTCAGCATGCTTTCCCACATTATCGCCCACCTGCCTTGCCGGTAATCTGCTCGCGGTAGGAGCCGGAATGCCCCGAAGGAGGAAGGAACCCGTGCTCCTCGCGGGAAAAGGCATCCACGATTCTTCCGTCCTGCATGACGGATACCTCAGTGCAGATGCTGCGCACGACATCCAGCTCATGGGTGACGATCACGATCGTAACGCCGAGCACGGAATTAATATGCTTCAGCACGCCGAGGATATCCGCCGTAGTCACCGGGTCCAGCGCGGAGGTCGGCTCGTCGCACAGCAGCAGCTGCGGGCTGTTCGCGAGGGCGCGGGCAATCGCTACCCGCTGGCGTTGCCCTCCGCTGAGCCGGGCCGGATACTGCTCTGCTTTGTCGGTCAAGCCGACAAAATCGAGCACCTCGGCGACCCGCTTCCGGCGTTCTCCCTTCGGCACACGTGCCAGCTCGAGCGGTATCTCCACATTGCGGCTGACAGTAGCATTGGCGACAAGGTTAAAATGCTGAAAGATCATCCCGATCTTCTGCCGCTCCCGGCGCAGCTCTGTCTCTGTTAATGCTGTCAGCTCCTTGCCGCTTGCTGTTACAGTGCCCTTATCAGGTCGCTCCAGCAGATTCATCAGGCGCAGCAGCGTCGACTTGCCGGCTCCGCTTGCCCCGATAATACCGTGGATTGAAGCAGGTTTTACTGTAAGCGATACGTCCCGGACCGCGTGGTGACTGCCTTCCTTCAGTTCGAAGCTCTTACTTACTCCGCTCAGCACTAAAATCGTACTCCGCCCCTCTCCGGACCTGCTGATAATAAAGCTTGTTCCCCCGTAAAGTGTACTACAACTATTTTAAAACTGTTTTATTAAAAATCTCTTTAAATAATAAGGCATAACCTTCACTGTGTCATCATTTATTTTTAAAATGATATATCAGACCTATGGAAGGATTCCCCCTCCTCTAAGCATGTGCGGCTGGAGTTAAAATTATCCTGCTGCTTTGGAGAATGGACGGTTTCCGCAGCGCAGGCGTCTCCCGGCGCGCGGCGCTTTGCCCAAGGCAGCGATCAAACCTCAGTGCGCAGCCCGGCTTCATCCTATGTCTCCTGCTTAGCAGGTAGCTGTGGTTAAGCTTCTCCATATATCTCTTCGTCCTGCAAATATTCGCTGTGATATGCGAGTTGTTCGTGGACGGACGAAGCCGGGGCCGTCCATTAGACAGGATTATTTCATCATAGGCTGGCCAGGGAGCGGGGCCGGGGTATTAAAGGGATTTTTCCCTTTAATGATAGGCCCGAGGCCGGGTTTCCGGCCCATTAAAGGGATTTTTCCCTTTATTGGCGGGCTTAGGGCCGGGTTTCTAGCCCATTAAAGGGATTTTTCCCTTTAATGATAGGCTTGGGGCCGGGTTTCTAGCCTATTAAAGGGATTTTTCCCTTTAGTGGCGGGCTTGGGGCCGGGTTTCCCGCCCATTAAAGGGATTTTTCCCTTTATTGGCGGGCTTGGGGCCGGGTTTCCCGCCCATTAAAGGGATTTTCCCCTTTATTGGCGGGCCTTAATCTGGTATTTGGCTAATTATGGGGCATTTCTGCCTCTGATATCGTCCCACCGCCGGTTTTAAGTTACTTAACTACATAAACAAAGAAGCGGCCCCCATAACGGGAGACCGCCGCTTAGCTTGTATAGTTACTTTAACTGAATCCAATGAGTCTCACTCGGAGTATAGGCGGAATTTAGATTAGGCCTGTACGTTTGTTAACAAATCCGTATTGCATCTCATTCTGAGATATACCATTGTGTGGATAGCAGTATGCGGATGTCAGTACGTGGATAAACTCCAAACGGTTACTTTAACAAACCAGTTCTGATTCAATCAGAGAATAGCGGAGCTAAGACAACTGTATTCTCTCGGCTCTTTTACAGCTCAGCGGCTGCGCGCAGCAAGCCGCTCGAACGCAGGCTTCGGCCTGTGCTGTTCATCGAACAGGAACGGCCAGTTTTTACGTCCGCGGACAGGGAAGTTGTCCAGCCACGTGTAGTCGTCCGCCGCCCCCCAAAAGGTGACGGACGAAATGACCTGCCGGTATTCCCGGAGCAGCCGGAATACCGCATCATAGCGCTCCGCCTGGAGCTCAAGCAGCTCCGGAGGCGGGCTTGCCAGGTCCGTCCGCTTATCGTCGAAGCGGAACAGGGACATATCCAGCTCGGTAAGCTGCAGCTGCAGCCCGAGCGAAGCGTACTTCTCGATCGCTGCCCGGATGTCATCCAGCGCAGGATCGTACAGGTTCCAGTGCGCCTGCAGGCCGACGCCATGGACCGGCACTCCCTGATCCAGCAGCGACTTGAGCAGGGTATAGATTTTATCGCGCTTCTGCGGATGCGATTCATTGTAATCATTGTAGAACAGCAAGGCCTGCGGATCAGCCTCATGAGCATATTCGAATGCTCGCGCAATGAACTCAAGTCCGGCGATCTCCAGCCATTTGGACGGCCGCAACAGCTCCAGGCCTTCATCGGCAATCACCTCATTGACCACATCCCAGGCATAGATCTGTCCCCGGTAACGTCCAACAACCGTATCGATATGCGACTTCATACGCGCCAGCAGAAGCTCCTTGCTTACCGCCGTACCAGCTCCGTCCGTAAACAGCCAGTCGGTTGTCTGGTTATGCCACACCAGAGTATGACCGCGCATTGCCAGCCCGTGCTTCCGGGCAAAAGCCGCCAGCTCGTCCGCCTGATCAAAGGTGTATACCTCCTCCTGCGGATGCACACTCTCAAACTTCATTTCATTCTCTGCAGTGATACTGTTAAAATGATACGCCAGCAGCTGCTCCTGGGAACGGATCGTCAGCGGGTTTACCGCTGCGCCGATTTTGAAATCATCAGAGAACATGTCCTTTAACGCAGGTCCGCTGAAGCCCTTATCTCCCATCCTAATAGCCTCCCACAAAAAAGTTTACTCTAATACCGTCACCCTTTACTTCCATGCAGATACGGGACACCGGCCTCTCAAGCCCTCCACTCAAACCAGTCAAAATAAGCAAATCCCGGCAGCAGCCGCCCGTTGCCCGCCGCATACATGCCGGCTACTACTCCGGTAAAAGCATTCCCTTCCGCCGCCTGCGGCGACAGCTCATAGGCCGGGCCTGCAGCCAGTCTGGTCCACGCCTCACCGTCCATGGAATATAGCAGACGGTACTCTTCGTAATCCGCGGCAATCTTCAGAAAAACTCTGCCAGCAGACCCGCTTACCGGAACCTCCGCCGCCAGCCGGGACTGGCCTTGTAGCGTCAGACGCGCAAACACCAGAGGCCGACCGTCCCTATGGATCATCCCCACCTCATAATGGGCCCGCTCATTCATTCTGACGCACAATCCGGCTTCCGCACCGTCCTCCTGAGCTTCCAGCTCAAGCAGCGTGCTCCACTCTGCGGTAAACTGCTGCTGTCTGCGGCCGACGAAGGCCGTCTGCCCGGCATCGCTGAGTCCGGCCGGCTGGCCCTTCAGCGCCAGCCAGCCCGGACGCTCCTCCAATGTCCAGCTGTGTTCAGCCGGATTCCGCAGGAAGACCAGATCATACGGAAGCATACTTTGGTCAAAATCATGCCGGCCGCTCGTATAACCGGTTTCCTGTACAACTTCCTTCACGCTGCTGTCCGAACGCTCAGTGCTCTTCCCCTGCACATTAGACCGCCCCACACACATCTCCAGTCCCACGGTACCGTCATTGTTGTCAATTATCGGCCAGCCGTCCTCACTCCAGCTCACCGGCGCAAGATACGTCTCACGGCCAAGTACCCCGAAGCCGCCGTCCCCAAGACGTACACCAAGAAAGACCGCCCACCATCCGCCGTCCGGGCCTTCGATCAGATCGGCATGTCCCAGATATTGAATCGGGTGCTCAATTCCCCTGTGGGTGAGAATCGGCTCGGCCAGCTCCTCAAACGGACCGTACGGCGAACTGCTGCGCCCGATGATCTCGCGATGCTCCTTGGCCGTACCGCCTGAGGCCGCCATGATATAGTACATCCCGTTAATCTTGTACAAATGCGGGCCTTCGAGCCATGGCCCGCCGTCCCCGGTCCAGATCACCACGGGTTCAGTCAGCGCAGCTCCGGTGGCAATGTCAATCTCATACTGGATGATATGAGAATCATAGCCTGCCCCCTGCTGGGCGGTCACATAGACCTTGCCGTCTTCATCGAACATCAGCGATGGGTCAATACCGCCGTAAGGAACGGAGACCGGATCGGACCAGGCTCCTGCCGGATCAGCCGCAGTTACATAGAAATTGCCCCGTCCCCGCACATCCGTTGTAATCATATAGAACATTCCGTCATGATACCGGATTGTCGGCGCATATATCCCGTCAGAGCTGCCGCAATTGCGGATGTCGAGCTGGCTGATCCGGTCCAGCACATGGCCGATCTGCTCCCAGTGAATCAGATCGCGGCTGTGAAACAGCGGAACACCGGGGAAATATTCAAAGGTGCTGCAGACCAGATAATAGTCCTCTCCCGCCCGGGTAATGCTCGGATCAGGATAAAAACCCGGCAGCACCGGGTTCGTATACTTTATTAGGGATCGCTTCATCTCCATGCAAACAACCTTCCTTTTACTCGTTAAAGGTACCTGTAATTACTGCCCCTACTCCTTAACACTCCCCACATTCAGACCGACCACAAAATACTTCTGCATAAACGGATACACGAGCAGGATCGGAACCGAGGCGACTACTGTAATGGCGGCCCGGATCGACAGCGGTGTCACCAGCGCCCGCGCTGAATCCTGGTCCATCCCTACCCCGGCGGCAACGTTAGGGTTGCTGTTGGAGTTCATCGTTGAGGATAAGAGCTTCATCAGCTCATACTGCAGTGTACTCAGGTGCTGCCGGGAAGAGGTGTAGATAAAGGCATCGAACCAGGAGTTCCAGGCACCCACCGCAACAAACAGGGCAATGGTAGCAAGCACCGGCTTACACAACGGGAAGACAACCCGCATGAAAATTTTGAAGTCTCCGGCTCCGTCAATTCTCGCCGACTCCATCAGGCTTTCAGGAATGGTACCGATATAAGTCCGGATAACGATCATATTGAAGGCACTAATCATCGACGGGAAAATATAAACCCAGAAGCTGTTAATCAGGTTCAGATCCTTGATCAGGAAATAGCTCGGGATCAGACCGGCGCTGAAATACATCGTCAGCACGAAGATCACCGTGATCGGCTGGCGGAAGACGTATTCCCTCCGGCTCAGTGTATAGGCCAGCATGGTCGTCAGGAAAATATTCAGCACTGTCGACAGCACCGTCCGCGCTACAGAAACCAGAAAGGCATCATAAATCGTACCGGAGGCAAAGATCGCCTTGTAATTCTGGACGGTCCAGGCTCTCGGCCATAAGTAAATGCCGCCGCGGATTGTGTCATTCCCCGCGTTAAACGAAACGGCAATGGTATTCAGGAACGGATATAAGGTAACAATCACTAGACAAATCATAAATACCGTATTAAAGGTGGTGAACAGCACAGGCTCCAGCTTTCCTTTGCCGATGCTTCTTCTCACTCTCATGCCTGTGTTGTGCCCGGGGCTAATCTGCCGGTTATCCATCATTATAACAACCTCTCTTCCCCAAGCCGCTTGGAAATGCCGTTAGCCATAAGCAGCAGTGTTACGCTGACAACTGTTTTGAATATGCCCCCTGCGGTTGCGAGGGAATAGTTGCCCTGCGCCAGACCGTATTTTAGTACAAAAATATCAATTGTTTCCGCCCAGTCGACGACAAGCCCATTACCAAGCAGGTACTGTACCTCAAAGCCTGCCTCCAGCACATGCCCGATGGACATGATCATCAGGATGACGATGGTCGCTTTAATTCCGGGCAGCGTGACAAACTGCATTTTTCTGTAACGGCTCGCCCCGTCGATTTCCGCAGCCTCATACAGCGCCGGGTCGATCGATGCAATAGCTGCCAGATAAATAATTGTATTCCACCCGACTTCCTTCCACACATGGGAGGCGCCGACAATGCCCCAGAAGTACTTGCCCTCACTGAGCCACAGAATCGGCTCCTTGATCAGGTGCAGCTTCATCAGCACAATATTGATAATCCCGTCATTGATCGACAGTGAGGTCGCCACAATGCCGGTAACGATAATCCACGACAGGAAATGCGGCAGATAGGAAATGGTCTGGACCGTTCTTTTCCACAGCACATTTTTGATTTCATTCAGCAGCAGCGCCAGCACAATTGCCGTTACAAAGCCGAGCACCAGGTTAATGATCCCCATCGACAAGGTATTGCGCAGGACACGCAGGAAATTGTCGTCGGTAAACAGAAATTTGAACTGCTTGAAACCTACCCATTCCTGTTCACTGAAAGACTTGGCAGGCCGGTAATTCTGGAAAGCCATAGTCCAGCCCCAGACGGGCACATAGGCAAAAAGAATAATGTAGAGCATTAAAGGCACTGACATCCAGATCAGCTGATTCTGGCTTTTGATCAGCGACCAGGTAACCGGCCGCTTCTTCTTTTTGCGGCGGTTGGAATGCCGGACGGCTATTTCTGTTTCTAAGGTCTCAGCCATAGTAATTGTCTCCCCGCTCCATCGTTTATTGGAGCAGGCGGAAGGCCGGAACGGCCCTCCGCCTGCTGTTTCATTGCAGCTTCATTACTTGCTCCAGGTATCAATTCTCCATTTGATCTGCTCATTGATCTTGTCTTCGTAAGCCTTCACATTGGCTTTCTTGATCTGTCCGACATAATCGGTCCACACGGAATCGAATTCTTCCGGACTCGCCAGGATCGCTTTAGGAAGGAATTTGGTCTGCAGCTCATTTAATTTGGTGCTGGCAATTTTGGCATCGGAGCCTTCAACCAGGTCGATGGACCAGGCCGGGTAGTAAACCGGGTTGGCAGGCGGCTCACTGAAGAAGTCCACATAAGTATCGTAGCCGTAAGCATCAAGCACTTCCTTATCGAAAGGCTTCAGCCCTGCTTTATACTCTTCCGGCTGTGCTGCTGCGTCGGTAGAGTTGCCGTCACTGAAGCTTCCTTCCATCTTAGGCAGGTAGCTGAAGAGTGACTTGGCTTTATTGGCCAGCTGCCAGGTAGCATCGGCTGCATTATCACGCTGCTCCTGTGTTCTCATGAATCTGCCGTTCTCTACGATATAATCCTCGCCCTCAATCCCCCAGGAGAAGGTCTTCTGCCAGTCTTCCTGAATCAGGGTATCGAGCAGCTTGATAATCTTCACCGGATCTTTGGCGTTGATACTGATACCGAAGCCGTTATTAAGGTTCAGAACCGCAAGGTCACGGTAGTAGTCTTTGGTAGCCTTGTCGTATACGAGTGGAAGCCCTACATAAGTGCGTTCAATTTTGCCCTGGGTGGTCAGGGAATCCTCGGCCGCGTTGAAGTTCCAGTGCTGGTCGAACATACCCAGAACGGTTCCGCTGGACAGCTTCGCCATATACTGGTCGTAGTTCTGCACAAAGGTCTCTTTATCGATCAGACCCTTTTTATTAATCTCATTAAGCTTCTGGTAGTACTGTTTGGCATAATCCTTGTCTGCAAAAATCTCAGCCACACCGTCTTTGACCACGACCCCGCCGTCGTTCGGATGTCCGATCAAGTGCTGAGGCGCATTGAACAGTCCCCAGTTTTTCCAGTCATAATTCAGTATTTCGAAGCCGATGGTCGGACTTCCGTCAATTTTCGGATATTTCTCTTTGTATTTCTCAATCAGGTCAAAGTACTCATCCAGTGTCTTGACCTGCGGATAGCCAAATTCCTTGAGCACTGCCTTCTGAATCCAGAAAGCCGGGCCCGAATACCAGGCGCTGTTCACCTTGCCGTTGTATACCCCATAGTTAGGCAGGATATAGATGTGTCCGTCATTTGGGTCCTTCATCATGTTCCAGTACTCCGCATAATGCGCTTTCAAATTCGGAGCATGCTCTTCAATCAGATCTTCGAGCGGAATATATGCCCCCGCTGCTGTCAGCTTCGTATTTCCTGTCATCATATCGGGATAATCCTGGCCGGCAATCATAACCCCCAGCTTCTGGTTAATGTCGCCTGCCAAAAATTCGAAATTGAAGCTGGCGCCCGTTTCATCTTTAATTTTCTTGTAAATTTTATTGTCCGGTGTCGGCTGCTGGCCGGCTTCGCCCAGAAACACACTGATATTGAACGGCTCAATTTTGTCGCCCGTGTCCGCAGCTCCTGCAGTTTGCGCCGCACTGGTCTCTTCTGCCTTGGCATTATCCTTGGTATTGCCGTTGTTGCCGTTGTTATTGCCGCCGCAGCCGGCGAGTGCAAAGCTCAGGGATAACAGCGTGATCAGTGAAGCCTTGAACGTCCGTTTTGACTTGCCCCCCATAAAGCACCTCCATATTTTTGGTTACGCTTTTTTGTAAGCACTTACATTAATAAATTATAGAGGTGATCCTTGGCTCTAAATACAGCTGAATTAAAGGTGTAACCCCAAAAACTTTAGGACTTTGCCTGCCGGTATTCGTTCGGGGACAAGTGCATTTTCTTCTCAAACTGCTTCAGGAACTGCCCGTAATTGGCATATCCCACCCTCTCTGCTATTTCCGACAGCTTAAGGTTACGCTCCGCAAGCAGCCTTGCCGCTTCCTCAATCCGCAGATTATGAAGCAGTTCATTAAAGCCGATTCCGTTCTTCTTGATCAGAAGCTGGCCCAGATAGACGGGATGCAGGTAAAAGATTTCCGCAAGCCTCTGGATCGTCAGGCTCTCACGGTAGTGCTCCTGAATATACCGGTTAATATCCCGGACAACATTCTGAGACCGGTTGCCCCGCTCCTGCAGCAGAAGGCGAACCACCTCTTCGGCAAAGGCCAGCAGATACTCCATGAGTCCGCCAAGTGTAAGCATGTGATAATTAAAATCCGCCCGCGGCTCTGTACCATTCCTCTGCAGCTGTCCGGCCTCCGGAGCCGGTACAAGCTCCCTCATTTTATAGACCAGATGAATCACAAATTTCTTTACAGTGTCCGGAGATACCAGCTTCTCCCGGAAGCTTGATGCCGCACCTTCAGCCTCCCGGCGGAAGCCGGGAAGATCCAGCGTATTTACTAATCCGATCAGCACATCTGCCAGCCGGATATGGTCGTAATCTCTGCTTAAGGGCGTATCGCGGATTTCGTGGAACATCAGCAGGCCACCGGAAGGTTCGCTGTAAAAACAATACTGCAGGGTCTCCTTTGCCGTCAGATAGCTCCCCGCAATGCTGCTAAGTTCCGATACGCTGTCCCCGGCCGCAATAAACAAGGGGATGCCGGGACAAGCCTGCCGCAGCCCCTCCGCAATCCGGGCAGCTGTAGCGGTCCCTTCCCCGGACACCGCACTTCCGTAGACAATCGCACAGGTGTATGCCTCCAGGTCAGCCAGCACCATCCCGGCTTCCCCGGCAGACAAGGCGGCCGCTTTCGCCCTGACTTCGGTATAGCTTAGCTGTTCAGTCTGAATCAGAATGACGTTCCAGCAGCTGAACCCGGCGGACAGCGCAGCCACATAACCGGCATCCGTAGGCTCTTCCGGTTGGCCATAGAGCAGCCCTTTGATGACTGCTGCGGTCTCCTCCAGGGCGGCAAGCTGCCGGCATTTGCGGCTGTGCGCCTCCTGTTCCAGCTCCAGCCGGATTTGGCGCAGCTCTTCCCCGGCCTCCTCCGGAAATACCGGCTTCAGCAGATAGTGATGGATGCCGTAACGGATTGCCGTCTGGGCATATTCAAACTCGCTGTAGCCGCTGAGAATAGCAAATTTGGTCTCCCTGCCCCCTCCCTGCTGCCAGGCATCAACCATTTCAAGGCCGCTGAGCAGCGGCATATTCACATCCGTAATGACCAGATCCGGCGCAAGCTCCCGGATCAGCTGCAGTCCCGCCTGGCCGTTGGTGCAGGTTCCGGCTATCTCATATCCGAGCGCCTGCCAGTCGATCCACAGCAGCATCGCTTCAAGGGCACTGGGCTCATCATCAATTAACAGAACTTTATACATTCTCACAGTTTCCCCTCACCTCCCGGCAAATGAATTTTCTCCAGCAGCTTCAGCGGTATTCCGAACGAAACCGATGTCCCCTCACCCGGTACACTGACCATTTCAAAGGTCACCTGATCGGCATAGTACAGCTCCAGTCTGCGGTATACATTGCGCATCCCGATATTCTGCCCGGAGGAATCCTCTGTGCGGATATTGTGCAGCAGCTCCTTGAGCTTCACTGCCTCCATGCCCTTGCCGTTGTCAGAAATGGTGATCTGCAGGCGGTCCTCCCGGACAGCCGCCCTGATCCGGATTACACCGAGGCCCTCTATGGTCTGCAGGCCGTGCTTGCAGGAGTTTTCAACAAGAGGCTGCATGCTCAGCTTAGGTATTTTGTAAGCCAGCGCCTGCTCTTCAATTTCAAACTGATAATCGAACTTGTCGCGGAACCTGAATTTCTCGATCTTCAGATACATTTCAATAAACTGCATTTCCTCCTGTAGTGACACCAGGTCCTCCTTCCACCTGAGCAGCCTGCGCAGCAGCTTGGAGAGGCTTTTGATAATATCCGTCACATCGTCATATTTGTTCTTGGTGCAGACGACGAGAATGGCATTCAGCGTATTGAACAGGAAATGCGGATTCATCTGGCTCTGCAGAAAATTCAGCTCGGCCCGCACCCGCTCCATCTCAAGGTTCTTGCTCTGGATTTCCAGCTTGTACACATCGTTAATCAGCGAATTGATCCGCGAAGTCATCCGGTTGAAATTATGAATCAGTCCGCCGATCTCATCCCGGCCCTCATCGATCCGGATCAGCTCGAACTTCTCGTTGCTCACCTTCTGCATATGCCGGGCCAGCCGCTTCACCCGGTAATTATAGGAACGCAGCATCACATAGATAAAAGCCGAAGTCAGCAGCGTGACAGTGGTCGCCAGCACCGCCGCATACAGCCGGATATCCAGAACAGCCTGGGCAATCCGCTCCCACTGTGTTATGCCGATAACCCGCCAGCCTTTAAGATAATTGGCCGTACCGATAGGCAGAATATGCACCTCCTGGTCTCCGTCCTCAGGCTGCGTAAACAGCGGGTAAGGCTCATCCGTTACATGCTGATAGCCGCTTGCCTCTGACATGACAATCTGATTCTGCTCATTGACCAGGTACAGGCTGAGGTAATCCTTTTCCCGCACAATGATGTCGTACACTTCACTGAGATCGAGATCGATCCGCGACAGCTTTTCATAAGTGTTGAACGAGCTGTAGTGATCCATCCAGTCAATGATGCTCAGCATCGGTGTGGAAGAGTTACTGTTCTCGCTTATCCGGTAGGCGGTTACAACCACCTGGTTGCTTGAAGACTCGGCTTGCCTGTACCAGCCGCTTGTCCGGATCTTGGCGTTAATAGCCTGATAATTGCCACCGGATACGATAGACTGGTTGGCGGTGAATACCGTAATACGCTCAATCTGGTTGTTCACGGGCATGTAGCTGTACAGCCGGTCGCGCAGCTCCTCATCATAGGCACCGTAAAAATCAATGGAATCCTTATAGGGACGGTCCAGCATTTCATACAGGTTCTTGTCTGTGGAAAGGGTATAGCCGACGGCAACGCCGCCCTCGATGAAATCATGAATGTCCTTCCTTGCCCGCTCCAGAGAAATCTCCAGGTTCTGCTCCTCTCTTGACTTGATCAGGTCCGTAATCCGGCCCAGGAACACCAGGTTAATAATCATGATAGGCAGAAGCACACCGACGATGTAGATCAGGAAAAACTTATAATTCAGCGGAATGTCGTTGACGATATTGGTGAAGCGGAGTCTTTTCTTGAGCATGGATTGTGCACCCGGCTTTCCTAGAGCTGCTTGCTGTGGTCTGAGTTCTTGTATACAGAGGGCAGAACACCCGCGATTCCCTTGAATTTGTCGATAAAATAATCCGTATTGCTGAAGCCGACCTGTGCGGCCACATCGGAAATTTTCAGCTCTGTCCGCTTCAGCAGCGCCTTGGCTGCCTCAATTCGCTTAACGTTCAAATATTCGCTGAAGCTGCGTCCTGTCTCCTTGCGGAATAACTGCCCCAGATAGGCCGGGTTCATATGAAACTGCCGGGCCAGCTCCTGAAGCTGCAGCTTGCTGCGGAACTCCTGATCCACATACCGGATGACGTTATAGATGGTGTTACCTTCATTTGCCTCCTGCAGCTGTCCCAGATAGTCCGCCGCCGTATTACAGAGACCGCTTACATAACGGCTTAACCGGGTGTAGTCACCGAGGTCTCCCAGACTCCCGTATTTCGCCTGGTGCCCGTTCATCATGGTGCCAGGTTCTCCGTTATGCTCTGCCACCAGCCGGCACAGGGTCATTTCCAGATGGGCGATGCCGGCCTGAACAGCTTCCACAGTAGACAATTGCCGGGCATAGGACATGAAGATATCCTTTACACAGGATTCAATCCCCTCCGGATCACCGGCCATTACCTTTTCCGGCAGCTCTGCAAAAGCCGACTGCTCCCGGCTTGCCTCTGTACTGCATTTCCTGAAATCACAATGGAAGAACACGCCGCCCTGCTCTTTGCCGAACCTAAGCTTCCACATATCCAGCAGCTGCAGATAAATGCCCTTAAGAGACTCAATACCTGTCATCCGGTCACTGACCATTACCGTAACCGGCTGCTGCAGCAGCCCTGTCAGCTCCTGCTGAAGCCGCCGGGCACCGTCCTTCAGGCTGTCCCGTGTGAGGCTTGCTGACTGCAGCAGCAGGCCGGTCCGTCCGGCACTGTCCTGGAAGCTGCTGCACACCGGTTCAGGAGTGAATAAAGACTGCACCGGATGCAGATGCGCTGCCGCTGCAGGCGGATCAATCAGAATGCCCAGCAACTCTGTATCTCCGCTAAGCTTCATCAGGTTGGCGGCCATCAAGCGGACGTCTTCCTCGTTCTCCCCCAGAATCAGACGGCTTAACATGCCGCCGATAATGACTGACTGCTTTTTTTGCCGCTCATTCTCGGAAGCGATTTCATTTTGTATCAAATGACTTAGCTGGCCCAGGAGAAGCTCGAGCTCCTCCTCATCGACCGGCTTCAGCAAATACTGCTCCACCCGTTCGCGCAGGGCCACTCTGGCGTACTGGAAGTCATCGTATCCGCTCAAAATAATAAACCGGGGCGGCTTCGCCATCGTTCCATTCACCCTGGATATCAGCTCCAGCCCGCTAAAGACCGGCATATTAATATCGGTCAGTACAAGGTCAGGCTGATGCAGCTCAATCATTCGCAGCGCATCCTTGCCGTTCATGGCCTCACCGCACAGCTCGAATCCGTACTTCGCCCAGTCCACCATCGTCCGCAGCCCCTCCAGCACCCAGGGCTCATCGTCAACAACAATAGCCTTCAGCATGAACCGCATCCCTCCCCATTGATTCCGTGAGCAATTTTCACTTAACTGCCCAACAAATAACTATAGATTATGCTAACATAGTTCACTATTTCTGTGACTTATTTCCGTTGCTATTTCGTTCGGGGATGAGCAGCAGCCTAAAGTTCCGGCCATAAAAAAAGCGCTCTTTGCCGGAAGGGACACTACTGCGTCCCCTGCTCGCAAAGAGCGATTCTTATAAATTTCATAGATGTGACAACGGCAGCTTACACCAGTCCAGACTCCGCGCGCAGCTTCAGGAATACCTGGTAGCTCCGCTCCGCACAAGCCGAAATCGCAATCGGATGGAAGCCCGGAAGGTCAGCATACAGCGTATCGTTCAGCGGTGCAGTCCAGCTTGCCGGCAGCTGGCTTGCCCCCAGCTTTGCCCCCATGATTGAGCCTACGGTAGCTCCGTTGCAGTCCGTGTCCATTCCGCCGTAGACCGAGGTAACTACAGCCTTCTCGAAATCATTGCCGCCATAAACCAGCGAGGCGGCAACAAGTGCAGCATTATTGACCGTATGCACCGGATCATAATGGCTGAACTTGTCCCAGATGCGGCTGACCAGCTCGCGTTCACTCTTGGCCGATTGGGCAATATCGATACCCTGGAGCACCGCTTCGGCAAGCCGGCTCTTAGCCGGAACTTCGCTGAGTCCAATCTCCAGAATCCGCTCGTTGTCCTGCTCGACGAAGGCGGCCGAAATCATGGCTGCATTGAACATTTCGCCATAGATCCCGTTCTTCACATGGGAGAATGATGCGTCGCGCCAGCCCAGCTCGGCGGCCAGCTCCGGCTGGCCGGCTGCACCGTAAGCCAGCCCGTCAGCCCGGATGGCCGCACCGATCCATTCGCGGTACGGATTGAGATGCATCCGCACCCGCTCCAGACGCTGCTGCCAGTCAGCCGGCTTCTCCTTGTGCATGTGGGAGGTTTCGGCGGCAAAGTTCATATAGGTCTGTGTCTCGGCGGTACACACCTGAGCATAGGTCAAATTCCCGTGCCACAGCTTGCCGATATCCCAGGCATCCCAAGAAAGCCCCTTCTGCTCCAGCAGCAGCAGCCCGAGGACCGTGTAACGGAGATCATCATCGCTCTCCATGTAGCTGATCTTCTCCCGGGTACTGGTGAAGGACCAGGCGCTAAGACCGAGGCCATACTCCGCTTCCGCTCGGGAGTTATCCGGCGTATAGCCCTTGATCGGCCAGGCATCCGCACCCTGGAACCAGAGCTCGATATTTTCCCAGCCCGGACGGCCATCCTTCCCGTAGAGATAATCCCAGTGCTCCAGCGGCTTGCCGAGCGCGCAGCCGACGCTTCTGCCTAGCCAGGCCCCGTGGAACTTGTCTCTCCACTGCTCTGGTGTCCATGAAGGAGCAAGGATGCGCGGACCCTCCGGCCGCAAGGCGCGGATTTCCTCAAGCCCGGAAGGCTCCTGATACGGGAAATCCTCCGCTACTTGAAGCTCCATCAGCTTGCGGTAGATTTCCATCAGCCTGCCTTCATCTGTTCCCGCAGCAGCCAGCTTCTCAGCGATTCCGTCCGTCCGGCAGCCTTCCTCATTCCGCTGCTGCAGCTCGAACTTTACTGTCTCCAGCAGGTTCTCCCAGCCGGCCATCAGCTGTTTCCTCCGGCCGCAGCCAGCAGCTCCCGGTCCAGCCGTTCCAGCGAATCGAACAGCAGCTTCATGAATGCTTCACGGTCAACGCCGGTCAGCACCTGTACATTCGGCTGGCGGTCCGGCTTCTTCCTGCGGTCTGCAACGGTCATCCCGCGGGTCAGCTTACCCTCGGTTTCTACCGTCACATAAAGATGCTCCGACTGGAACAGCTCCGGGTGCAACAGCCAGGCTACGGCGCATGGATCATGCAGCGCGTTGCCGACATAGCCCATTTTTTTGCCATAGATCGAATAGAAGTCCAGCAGCTCCCCGACCATAACAGATACAGGGCCTTTCTGCTTCAATTCAAGGATTTCCTCCTCAAAAATCGCCGCCTTATCCGTCACATCCAAACCGCTCATTACAATCGGGATACCCGATTCATAGACGATCCGTGCAGCTTCCGGGTCTACAAAGATGTTGAACTCAGCCGTGCTGGTCACATTCCCGTAAGCCAGGCCCCCGCCCATCAGCGAGATTTCCTTAATCTTGTCCTTTACTTCAGGGTAGGCAGTAATTAACAGCGCAATATTGGTCAACGGTGCCATCGGTACCAGTGTGACCGGCTCCTCCGAAGCACGGATGATCTCAAGCATGAACTCAACCGCGCCTTGCTCCACCGGCTTAAACTTGCTGGCCGGCAGCACAGGACCATCCATTCCCGATTCCCCGTGTGCTTCCTCTCCGGTCACCAGCTTGCCGAACAGCGGTCCCTTTGCCCCCTTGGCTACAGGAATATCTGCATTAACGAAGCTCAGCACCTTTAGGGCGTTATCCGTAATTTTATCAAGAATCTGGTTCCCGCCTACCGTTGTAATCCCCCGGATTTCTAGCTCCTCCGGATGGGCCAGCGCCAGCAGAATCGCTATCGCGTCATCGTGCCCCGGATCGCAGTCAATAATTATGGGTCTTGGCATTGTTGTTCTCCCCCTTATGTCTTTCTCAGCAGCCTGTCCTTGTCTGAAGCAGCTCCCCGCTACTTTGCCACAGGACTCTTAACCTTCTTGTTCTTCTTCCGGGTCTCTGAGACCGCATAGATGACCAGACCGATCACAGTCGCCACATAAGGCAGCGTAGCAATCAGCTCGGCCGGAATTTTCAGCACCTGGAGCGCATTGGACAATGCATCCGCCGCCCCGAACAGCAGGGAGGTCAGCGCCGTTCCGATTGTCGTACTGCGGCCCATGGATTCTGCGGCAATCGCAATCCAGCCCCGGCCGGCGATCATATCACGCGTGAACAGCGACAGATAACCCATGGACATGTAAGCCCCGCCCAGGCTGGCAAAAAATCCGCTAAGCAGCAGCGCGGTATATTGGATTTTGACTACACTGACCCCGACCGACTGGGCGGCATGCGGGTTCTCCCCGACTGAACGGATACGCAGTCCAAGCGGTGTCCGGTTGAGCAGATAATACACGGCCAGTACGGCCAGAATGGAGACGTAAGTCAGAATGTGGTGACCGGACAGAATCGGTCCAAGCACGGGAATATCTTTGATCAGCGGAATCTGAACACTTGGCAGCACCTTGCTCGCAAGCGATGTTGAGGAGCCCTTGTCCCCGCTCAGCAGATACAGGATAAATACGGTACCGCCTGAGGCGAACATATTAATGGCTACCCCGCCAAGAATAATATGCGTCTTGAATTTAAGGGTGAAAAAGGCCAGTATCCCGGCGATCAGCGTTCCCGATAATACTGCGCCAAGCAGTCCAACCCAGGCACTCTGGGTATAGGCGCTGACAATGACGCCGGCCAGGGCCGACACCAGCATGATCCCTTCCATCCCGATATTAATAATGCCGGCCCGGTTGGAGATCAGCGCCCCCAGCGCGGCGAACAGAATCGGCGTCGTTACACGCAGCAGCGAAAAGGCAAAGTCCGTCGTAAAAATAACATTCAGCAGACTGTTCATGCGTTCGCTTTCGCCTCCTTCAGCAGCATCCGGTTTTTCCAGAATTTCAGGAATTGCTCCGCGGAGATCAGCAGGATAATAACCGCCTGGATGATCGAGATCATCTCGGAGGGTACATCCGACAGACGGGCCATCATATCGGCGCCGATGCGGATATACGCCAGGAACAGGGCTGAGCCGATGACGGATATCGGATTATTTTTGGCCAGCATCGCTACCAGCGCACCGTCGAGACCGTACCCCGGCAGGGAAGCCCACTGGAACCGGTTGTACATTCCCAATACTTCGACTGACCCGCCCATTCCGGCGATAAAGCCGGCAATCAGATGGACCAGAATGATTACTTTTGCTGTCTTCATCCCGGAGTAACGGGCAAAATCACGGTTCACCCCGGTCATCCGCAGCTCGTAGCCCCATTTGGTCCGGTACAGGAACAGGTGGGCCAGAACGATCATCACAAGTACAATAATCAGTCCGGTGTGGATGCGTGTGCCGGTGAATATTTTGCTCAGCTGGGCTGTCTCTTGGAACTTGTAGGATACATTGGCAAAAGCCTTCGCATCACGCAGATGATAGTTAAGCAGATAGAGTCCGATTCCGAACAAAATGTTGTTGAACATCAGGGAAGTTACCAGTTCGTTTGCGTTCCACTTGGCTTTGAGAATACCGGGAATCGCCGACAGCAGCGCTCCGACAATGGAGCCCGCCGCAATCGCAACGATTGGATGAAACCAGCTGTTCAGGCTCAGATGAATGGCCAGTACTGAAGCTACTACGCCAGAGAAATAGAAGATACCTTCTGCCCCGAGATTGAACATATTGGCCCGGAACAGCAGGGACACGGCAAGACCGGTGAACATCAGCGGAATCGCCATTTCAATCACGTTGCCGATATGCCCCTTGGTGGAAATAGGCTCCCACAGAAAAATACCGATCGTCTTGAGCGGCTGGTCGCTGACCAGTGAAATAATGATAAAGGCGATGGCCAGCGCAATCAGTATGACCGCTGTCGTCCGGATCACCTCAAAATATTTGACTTTAAACATGGTTTACGGCCCTCCCGATCTGCTGCTTGTCCTGCCGGTTAATGCCCAGCATATATAAGCCGAGTTCTTCTTCGCTTACCTTGGAAGGATTCTCAAAGTAGGCCACAATCTCTCCTTCATACATGACAAGGAGGCTGTCGCTCAGCTCCAGAATTTCGTTCAGATCCGCCGACAGGAGTACAATACCGCTGCCTGCGGAGCGCAGCTCCAGCAGCTTCTGGTGGATGAACTGGGCTGCACCGATATCCACGCCCCGGGTCGGCTGCTCGGCAATCAGCAGCTGCGGGCTGGTGGAGCATTCCCGGGCCACAACGACCTTCTGCATGTTGCCCCCGGAGAGCATGCCAATCGGCTGCTGCGGTCCTGAGCATCTTACTTTGAATTCCTCTACCAGCGAGGCGGCCAGTGCGGCAATCCGCTTACCGTTCAGCAGCGGCCCCTTATTCATGTCCTTGGAGCGGTAACGGGTGGAGATCAGATTGTCGGAAATGCTGGCATCTCCCGCAGCCCCCTGGCGCATCCTGTCTTCCGGGATATAAGAGACGCCCAGGCTGCGGATGCGGAGAATATCAGCTGCCAGAATATCTGTAGCATTAACCTTTACCGACCCGCTGCTCGATACCGCGTGCAGCCCGCCGGTGAGCGCCTCGACCAGCTGATTCTGGCCGTTGCCTTCAACCCCGGCAATCCCGACGATCTGGCCTTCGCGGACCGCAAAGCTGACCTCTTCCAGTAAAGCCTTGCCCAGGCTGTCATGGACGGACAGTTTGTCTACTGATAACACCGGCTTGCCGAATGGCACATTGTCCTTATCGTATTTCAGCACGACATCCCGGCCGACCATCAGCCGTGAAATCTCCTGCTCGGTTACGTCCCGGGTCTGGAAGACCCCCTCGCTCCGGCCTCCGCGCATAATGGTAATCCGGTCACAGATGGCTTTGACTTCCTTCAGCTTGTGGGAGATGAACACAATCGTATGTCCCTGCTCCTTCAAATGCTGGAGTTCCACGAACAGCTCCTCTGTCTCCTGCGGAGTCAGCACGGCGGTCGGCTCGTCCAGGATCAGGATTTTGGCGCCGCGTACGAGTGCCTTCAGGATTTCCACCTTCTGCTTCATCCCGACAGTAAGATCCTCGACCTTTGCCTTGGGATTTACAGCCAGATTGTATTTGCGCGCCGTCTCTTCCGTCAGGCGGACCGCTTCATTGTAGTTGAAGCCCACCCCTTTGCGCGGCTCCATGCCAAGCACCATATTCTCGGCTACCGTAAAGGAAGGCACCAGCATGAAATGCTGATGGACCATGCCGATGCCCCGGTCGATCGCATCCTGCGGGGACTGCAGCTTTACCTTTTCCCCGCGGATGCTGATGTCGCCTTCACTCGGCTCCTCCATCCCGAACATGATCTTCATCAGGGTCGACTTGCCTGCCCCGTTCTCTCCCGCTATGGCATGAATCTCTCCTTCGCGCAGGCTAAAGTGGACATCATGGTTGGCAACGACGCCATTGGGATATACCTTGGTTATTCCCCGCATTTCCAGCAGCGCGTGTTCCACGGGTTATCAACGCCTTTCAACTAGACTATGTTTTCTGCAAAAATAGGCAGCTGGAATTCTTCTTGGCTGAAGGAATCCCAACTGCAGGAGATACGGCGTACCGGTTAGTGTTTAATTTAATTAAGGCTTAACAGCATTACGGATCGCTTCAACCTCTGAAGTTTCCATGCCCATTGCGTTGTCTACAGTGATTTCCTTGTTGATCAGCTTCTGCTTCACTTCTTCAACCTTGGCCTGCAGATCCGCCGGGAATACGCTGGTGTAGATGTCATTTTCGGCAATGCCTACGCCGTCTTCCACGAAGCCGAGGACATCGCGTTTACCCATTTCAAGAGTGCCATCCTGAAGCTTGGTTACGGCGCCCAGAATGGCGCTGTCGATTTTTTTGATCGCCGAGGTGACAATCAGGTTGGCTTTCTCGCTGTCTGTATCTTTAAGCAGCATAGCCTGGTCGGAATCGACACCAATTGCATACTTTGTTTTTTCTTTTGCAGCATCGAAGATACCAAGGCCTGTACCGCCGGCTACGTTAAAGATCACGTCTACACCCGAGTTATACTGGATCAGCGACAGCTCCTTACCCTTAGCCGGGTTAACGAAGTCGCCCGCATAGGAAACAGCCACTTTTACATCGGGATCAACATATTGGGCACCCTGGATATAGCCGACCAGGAATGCGTTGATGCCCGGAATATCCATACCGCCGACAAAACCGATCACGTTATCCGGATTCGCATTCGGCATATCCGACTGTGTAGCCAGTGCCGCAACAGCGCCGGCCAGGAAAGAGACTTCATTAGTGGAGTAAGACATGTTGTACATGTTGGCAGGTGCTTCCTCGATGTCCGTATCGTAGTTGATGAATTTTTTGTCCGGATTCGCTTCGGCTGTCATATTGAACATTTCCGTAATTTCTGATCCGCCTGAAATAACAACATCCCAGTCCTCAGCGGCAATATCGTTAAAAGTAGGCTCCCATTTCGTCTTGTCGGTGCCCATCTCGATTACTTTGGTTTCCGCGCCCAGCTCTGTCTGCACTCTCTGCAGGCCGCTGTTGGCAGCGTCGAAGAAGGATTTATCGCCAAGCGTTCCCGGAATCAGCAGCACAACCTTGAGCTTGTCGCCTGAACCGGCGTTTCCGCTATTTGCTGCATCGTTTCCGGCATCCGCCGCATTTCCATTGTTAGCTGTGTTGTTTCCGCAAGCAGTGACGAGTACCATTACCATGAGCAGCAATAATGCAAGAACATTCTTTTTCATTTTGTCTGTTCACACCCCTGTTTGATATTGATGGACCACTTTAAAACGGCTGACTTCCCCAATTACACGTTTTGTTCTGTTGTCATGCAGCAATAGATTTTATGCAAATCCATAAAACGACTGAAAATTAATGAATAGCTTACATTCGATGATAAAAACTGTGATTTTTCGTCAATTAAACGGTCAATTCCCGAACAAGATGGCCAGTCAAGTTGCGAATCTTTCGTTTAATTGATACGATCATAGCAAATACGGCAGCAAACTTTTATATACTTTCGGTCATTTTTTTACACGATTCGGCTAAATGAAAAAGAGTTGGAGGATCAACATGGATCGAGTCCTATATATTGTAAATGCAGAGCATGAAGCGGACACCCATATCCCGCGCCATCAGCATGAATGCTTCGAGCTGGTTTATTACATTCACGGGCTTGGCACATGCAGCATAGGGCAGCGCAGCTATCACTTCCGTCCGCACTCCTTTGCGCTGATCCCGCCCAATTTCAAACATGACGAGAACCACCAGCCCCGCTCCGAGGTACTGTTCGTCGGCTTTCACTGCGAGAATCCGGCGATCAGCACATTATCAGGCGTATTTGAGGATGACAAGGAACATACGGTGCTGCAGACGCTGGTGCGGATGAATGAGGAGTTCAAGCGCAAGCGAGACGGCTTCTCCGAGCTTTTAAATCTGCAGATGAGCGAAATTACAGTACACTTGCAGCGGCTGCTGGGCGGCTCCGGCTTCCAGTCCCCGGCACAGGACCAGATGCAGTATGTCCTCAACTATATGGATGAGCACTACCGGCACAAGCTGTCGGTCCAATCGCTGGCGGAAATGTCAGGGTACAGCTACGACCGGTTCCGGCATTTATTTAAAGAGCGCTTTGGCGAGTCGCCCCACCGTTATCTTTTACTGAAACGCATTAATTATGCCAAATCTCTCCTGCTGCATACCCAAATGCATATTTCCGAGGTATCTGCCACGGCCGGATTCGTGAATGACGCGCAGTTCTGCAATATGTTCAAAAGAGAGGTCGGCCTCTCGCCCCGGACCTTCCGCGTCCGCAGTAAAGTTATGTAATGTAACATAAGTCACTTACTTTGGAGGAGTTTTCTCTATAATGGAGTTTAACTTATTGAAAAAGTGAAGCTTGTCTATTAAATAGCGTGATTTCGCGTTAGATATCATTACAGGGAAGTGATCTTCTTGAATATCCCGCTGCTGCTCTCCTCCAACGAATACAAGAAGAAGCTGTCCCGCTGTTATAATGAGGTCCATAAGGAGCTGTACGGCGTCGGGGTAAATCAGCTCCGTCTGGAGGCTGCCAACGATACGATGATCATGTTTCTGGTGAAGCATCAACGGGTTGCCGCCCTTCGCGCTCTGGAGGAGCATTATCCGGAACTTAAACAGTCTGTGGATGCTGCGCTGCATCAGGAATTCAAGCGGCGCATCCAGAAGAAGCTGGCCGAAGAGCTGGAGCTGCCGGTTGCCGGCGTACTCAGGGATTACGATCCCCAGACAGCCTGGGCCTGCACCGTTGTTATCTGTGATACCGGGGCTGAACAATGATGCAGGATTTATCTTGCGGATTTACGGCTGCCGTTATCTTTTGAAAGTAAATTAAATAACAGAATGTCAGGCTGCATTTCGATTTATCCTGATGCGCCGCATGTTAACTAAGGTTAGCCCTATATCTGTTCACAGATTGCAGGAAGCCGTTGATTAGAGACCCCTCTCTATTTCAGCGGCTTCTTTTTGTTATTTACACAAGCAAGCCCCCATATCCAGTCCTTGGTCAAAGGAGATTCCGCTTATGAGAATTGTAGTAGCTATCACAGGGGCCAGCGGCTCCATCTACGGTTACTCCCTGATCCGCAGTCTGCACCAGCTTGGTGTGGAAACCTATATCATCGCCACCGGTGCCGGAGAGAATGTGCTCGGGTACGAATGCGGCATCAAGCTGCAGGAGCTGGAGCAATATGGAACGGTGTTATCCAACACAGACCTGTTCGCTCCCGTAGCCAGCGGGTCATTCAAAACTGACGGCATGGTCATTATCCCCTGCTCGATGAATACGCTTGGCGCGATCGCGAACGGCATGGGTGACACCCTGCTGAACCGGGCTGCCAGCGTCGTATTGAAGGAACGGCGCCGTCTGGTCATCGTCCCGCGCGAGACACCGCTGCATCTGATCCATCTGGAGAATATGCTGCGGCTGGCCCGGGCGGGTGCAGACATTGTGCCCGCCTCTCCCGGCTTCTATAATCACCCGACCGAAATCTGGGAGCTGGTCAATTTTATGAATGCCAGGGTGCTGGATGCATTCGGCATTGAGCATCAGCTGATGAAAAGATGGGGGGAGAGCTAATGGCAGCCGTCAATATCAGGCAACTGCTTCACCGCTGGGAGCCTGGCGGAGAGCTGCTGCGGATCCGCCGCGAGGTTGACCCGCGCTTCGAGCTTGGCGCTGTGGTGAAGGCCGTCTGCGGTAAACAGGCACTGCTGTTCGAGAAGGTTAAAGGCTACAGCGGACCGATGGCTGCCGGCCTTGGCGGCTCCAAGGAGCTGCTTGCTGACAGCATGGATATGGCCCCGGAGGAGCTGCTGTCCAGGCTGATAGCTGCGATCGTTCAGCCTACGCCAACCCGGCTGGTGCAGCAGGCTCCGGTGCAGGAGCAGGTGATCACCAGCCGCATCAGCCTGAAGGAGCTGTTCCCGGTCTGTACGTATCATGCGGAGGACAGCGGCGCTTATTATGTCTCCGGCGTCATGGTGGTCAAGGGTGAGGACGGCCGCAAGCGGTACACCTCTATCCGGCGGATGCAGCTGCTGGACGGGAACCGGACCGGCATCCTGATCTCATCGCCGGAGCTGTTCCAGCAGTATAGGGATTTCGAAGCGCGCGGCGAGCCGCTGGAGTGTGCCTTTATGTTCGGGGTGGTCCCGGCAGTGGTGCTGGCTTCGCAGATCAGCACCCATCTGTTCCACACCGACAAGCTGGAGGTGGCCTCTACCCTGCTCGGGCAGCCGCTTGAAGTCGTCCGGTGCCGGACGGTCGATCTGGAGGTGCTGGCGGAGGCCGAGGTTGTGTTCGAGGGCCGGATATTGCCCGGGGTACGTCAGCCGGAGGGTCCGTTCGGCGAGCTGGGCGGCTACTACGGCCCGCGGACCGAGCAGCCGGTGGTCGAAATCTCGGCCGTCACCCACCGCAGCCAGCCTATCTGGCAGACGATCCTGCCGGCCAGCTATGAGGAGAAGCTACCGATGGCCATCGCCCGCGAGGTCGCCCTGCTCGGCTCCGTCCGCCAGGTCGTCCCGGGAGTGCAGGCCGTCCACATCACAATGGGAGGTGTCGGGCGCTATCATGCCGTCATCCAGATCCGCAAGGTTCAGGAGGGCGACGGCATGACAGCGCTGCTGGCCGCTTTTGCCGGGGATAAGGATCTCAAGCATGTTGTGGTGGTCGATGAGGATGTCAATCTGCTGGACCCGCTTGATGTGGAGTGGGCCATCGCTACCCGGGTGCAGGCCGATCTCGACCTGTTCATCGTGCCGGGAGCCAAAGGCTCGCCGCTGGAGCCCTCACACAATCTGCGCGGCGTATCGGCCAAAATGGGCATCGACGCCACCTGCCCGCTCGCCCATAAGGAGCACTACCGGAGAACACACATCCCGGGCCAGGATGAGATCCGGCTGGCGGATTATTTGTAGCAGCGGGATGTGCAGCGACTGGTTATGGGCTGGGATGAGACTATACAGAGCGGGGATGTGCAGCGACCAGGCTATGCAGGGCGAAAAAACAGCCTTTTTGGTTGTATGGAATGCAATTATACAGAGTTTGAGTAGCTTTTGAGTAGCTGCTTTATAGCGCTGGTTCTACCTTGTGCGGCCGATTAAGCTAAGTGGAAAATTGTTATCTATTTTTGGCTAACTGCCCGAAAAAAGGATTCTAATTGGATAAACGTCACTTATTTCTGCCGATTTTGTCCACGATGGAGGTTACGTTCTAAAATAAGTGTTGATTTTCCAACTAGTGATTAGAAACAGCGGGATTTTGCAGAATGAAGTGGCGGAATCCAGCTAAAATCTGCGATCTTCCCATTCCAGGAGAATCTTAGATTATCTGCTCAAATCCGCCGTCCCCTTCTCATCCAAAAGTCTGATTAACAGGCTCACAGATCAGGTTAGTTACGCTCCAATACGTATAGGAGGTGGATCATGCAAGCAATCGGTTTAATCGAAACACGCGGTCTGACCCCGGCGCTGGAAGCGCTGGATGCCATGTGCAAAGCCACCAATGTGCGGATGGCCGGGTTCAAGCGGGTCGGCTCCGGCCTGATTACCGTTATCGTCGAAGGTGATGTCGCAGCGGTAACTGCTGCTGTTGATGCCGGCCTTGCCGCTTATCCGAAGACTGGCGGGCAGCTCGTATCATCCAATGTTATCCCGCGCCCGCATGCCGATCTCGCCAGAATGCTCCTTTAACTTCTAAGCGGCATTCAAGTCATCAGGGAGGTGATTACCTTTGTCAAGCTTTATGAAAGATGTTGTGTCCGAGGTGCTGCAGCGGAACCGAGTTGCGAATCCGGTTCCGTTAGGCCCGGCTACTGCTTCTGCTGTAGCCTGCACGGCCGCCAGCAAAGAAAACTGCCGGCATACCTGCTCTACTCCCGGGAATTGCCCCAAGCCGGGGCTGACGCTCCCGCTTAAACGGACCAATTACCAGAAGGAGCAGGCGGCCAAGCGGCTGGCCTCAATGGGTGCCGAAGCAGCTGCCGCTATCGGGAGTGTGCAGCAGCAGACTTCTGGCGGCGCCACCATGGCTAAAGCCGCTGGAGCTGAGAGGGCACTGCCGGCCTCAGGGTCTATCCCCGCTGCAGCAGCTCAAGCAGGAAAGCCCGCCCCTCCGGTGCATACATCGGTTAGTGAATCGCCCGAACCGGGACAACAATTCGCGGAGCGCTACCTGTCTCCGCTGCTCCAGCGAACCTTATCCTGGCCGGAGCAGCAGGATAACAGCTCACAAGGCAGCCCGCCTTCACGCTCCTCCCTTCCGCCGGAAGCGCAGGACCCGCTGGAGCCGCTCCGACTCCCTGCCGCAGATATGGAGGTCTGGCTGTTCCCCCGCATCCGCGATGAACTCCGCCCCCTGCTTGGCAGCCCGGGCCGGAATTACAGTGCAGCCGGGGTCATCAGCGCACCGAACTGCCACCCCGGCCAGCTGTTTGCCGCCGAAGAGCTGCTCCCGCAGGACTCTGGCCTGGAGGCCGATATCAGCTGGAGCACAGACGGCGGCGGCTTTGAGCTCAAGCTGTTCGGCGCGGACCACCTTGTGATCGCTGATAAGCTTAAGCAGCTCAGCACCCGGATGCAAGATGGCTCAGGCTCAGCCATCCGGGTCTGGATCAGCCGCGAGCCCGGCCGGCTGCTTCGCCGCTACTTCAGCGGCGGACCGCAGGAAGCCGTTGCCGTAGTGGCCGGTTCGTCCCGCTGGAACAGCATCGGCATCGCCGAGCAGTGGCTGCAGCGTAACCCCGGCTCAGGCCTGCGCCTGAGCATGGAGCGCGGCTACTGCATTCTCACCGGTACCGCCGGACAGATGGCTGCTGCTGCACCGGGGCTTGCCGGCTTGTCCGCTCCGCACCGGTGAGCTTAGCCGGTGCCGCACAGCAGATCAAAGAACAAGGAGGCACCCTGTATGCAAGCACTTGGTTTAATCGAGACGCTGGGGTTCACCACCGCCGTCTCGGCGGCAGATGCCGCACTCAAGGCAGCAAATGTGCAGCTCGTAGCTGTTGAGAGGGTCATCGGAGTCGGCGGCTCGCTGGGCGTTACCCTGCATTTCAGCGGCGATGTTGCTGCCGTAACCTCATCCGTTGAAGCCGGCAAATTGGAGGCACAGCGGATAGGAACCGTCGTATCCGCCCATGTCATTGCCAAGGCGCACAGTGATGTGACCGGCAAAATACTGGGCAACTATCTGCTGCCGGAGGGTACCGCTATCCCGGCTGCTGATGGCACTTCCGTCTCCACTTCCACTGCAACTGTTATGGATACTTCTGCAGCCGCTGCTCCGGCCACTGCTGCCCCGGCCACTGCTACACTTCCGCAGCCGTCCGCTGCAGGCTCCGATAAACCGGACCAGGCAGCCGGAACAGATACAGCACCAGACTCACAGGATGCAGATATATCTTCAGACTCACCGGACTCACCGGACTAACCAATTCAGCAGATTCAGAACGCATTAACCCTAAATCTAAATTAACGGAGGTTATTCACATGGGAGAATCACTCGGCTTGATCGAAACAAAAGGTCTGGTAGGCGCAATTGAGGCTGCGGATGCAATGGTAAAGGCAGCTAACGTAGAGATTTGCGGCTACGAAAAAATTGGCTTCGGTCTCGTAACCGTCATGGTCCGGGGAGATGTCGGTGCAGTAAAGGCAGCCACTGATGCAGGAGCAGCCGCAGCCAAACGTGTCGGAGAGCTGGTGTCGGTGCATGTTATTCCGCGTCCGCACAGTGAAGTTGAACGTGCCCTTCTGTCCAAGGGCATTGAATAATCAAGGCCGTGGACAGCCGGCATAGTACGGTTGCGGCCAATACCCTGCTCAGCCTGGCCTACCGGTCCAGAGAAGAGGAGCTGAATAAGAACTTCCCCCGGGTTCTCGTTCTGCTGGCCGGCCACTTCATCGGCATGGAGGAAGGCTATACCGCCATCCGCCAGCTGAACCGTTCCGGATTGAGGCTGAAGCTTGCCGCAGATGAGCAGCTCCTCAAGAAGTACACAGCTCAGCAGCTGGCGGCAAAAACAGGGATCGACGATATCACCACCTCCGCAGCGCTCCACTCACTTGCACCGGACGCTGCTGATCTTCTGTTCATACCGGTTCTCTCACTGCCCCTGCTATCCCGCTTATCCGTGCTGGATGCCGGTGATCCTTACGTGGAGCTGTTGATCCGCTTTATCTGTGCCGGCAGGCCTGCCGGGGCACTGACCCTGGGGGCCGAACCGGGCCATTACCGCTGGGGGGAACAAGGCCTGCTGCATGCCCCTCCCGGGCTAAAGGAGGCAATGAAGCACAAGCTGGAAGCTATTGAAGGCTTCGGTATCACACTGCTTGAACCGGATCAGGTGGACCATTGGATAACCTCTGCACAGTCACGGCTGCACAAGCAGGTACTGACCGCTGAGGACATTCATAACGCAGTAAAGCTCGGCCGGACGTCCATCCATGCCGCAGCCCCGGCAGTAATCACTCCGCTGGCCGCTGATCTCGCCAGGCAATATGGCATTGAGATTATCCTTTAGATTCAACCATCAAGCATACGAGGTGACAATCACATGAAGCTGGGAATCATTACGGGGCATGTCGTTGCAACGAGAAAAGATGACAATCTCATCGGCGCCAAGCTGCTGATCGTTCAGCCAGTGCTACCCGACCGGACAACTTCTGGTCAGCCGGTTATTGCAGTTGATACAGTGGGCGCGGGGATCGGCGAAACGATCATTTATGCGGTAGGCAGCGTGGCCTCAAGAGCAGCACAGCATCCGAATGCCCCGGTTGATGCCGCGATTGTCGGAATCGTAGACAGTATAGATTGCGCCAAGCCAGGAGGTGTGTAGCCGATGCTAACAACTGAAATAAAAGATGCTGTCCAGCGCCGGCGGATGATTGATGTGCTGCTCTCCGGCAGCGCTTATGCCGACCTGGTGCTGAAGGGCGGCTATATTATTAACGTGATTACCCGTGAAATCTATCCCGGCGATGTTGCCATCAAAGGCGACCGGATCCTGCTAGTCGGCACAGCCGATAAGCTGATCGGCCCGGCAACTGTCGTCGAGGATGTGAGCGGCAAGTATATCAGCCCTGGCTTCATCGATTCCCACATGCACTTTGAGAGCGCAATGCTGACGGTTACGGAATTCTCGAAGCTGTCCATTCCTACAGGGACAACCACCCTGGTGGCTGACCCGCATGAGATCGGCAACGTCCTGGGTGTGCCCGGCATGAAGGCGATGATTGATGAGGCGCGTACGCTGCCTAACCGTGTTCTGTTCACCGTCCCCTGCCTCACTCCCGATGTGCCGGGTCTGGAAACAGCAGGCGCAGATATTACCTCCAAGGATATGCAGGACCTGCTGAATGACGATTACGTGCAGGGCATCGGTGAGCTGCAGGGCTTCAGCAATGTCCATCCGGTGTATAACAATGCACCTTATCTGATAGATGATCTGCTGGCTTCTGTCTCTTACGCCAAGTCTATCGGCAAAACCATTGAGGGCAACGCCCCCGGCCTGTCAGGTCCCGAGCTGGCGGCCCACATCATCTGCGGCGGCGGCCATGTCTCCTGCCACGAGACAACCACCAAAGAAGAAATGATGGAGAAGCTGCGCTACGGGGTCAGCGTGTTCATGCGCGAAGGCTCCTCGCAGCGCAACATGGCCGAATGCATCCGCGCCATAACCGAGGAAGGAATGGACTCCCGGCGTGCAATCCTCGTCTCCGACGATATGGTCCCTGAGGACCTGCTAAAGTACGGGCATATGAACGACATTGTCCGCCGGACGATCGCCGTAGGCATTGATCCGGTTGAAGCCATCCAGATGGTAACGATTAATCCGGCCACTCATTTCGGCTTTCAGGATATCGGACTGCTTGCTCCCGGCAAAAAAGCCGATATCGCCGTCATCAGCGACCTGGCGCAGATGACCATTGCCCAGGTCTATATCAGCGGAGTCAAGCTGGCCGAGAACGGTGAGCTGACCCGTGACATTCCGTCCTATATCTACCCTGAATCCGTCAAAAAATCGGTCAAGCGGAAGCCGGTCAAGCTTACGGACCTGCAGCTCTCCTCCGGCGGTGCGCACGGCAGCGTACAGGTCCGCGCTATTGAGGTGATTCCGGACCAGAATCTGACCGGAGCCGGCATTTACACCGCCCAAGTCACAGACGGTGTCGTCCAGCCGTCGGTCGAAAATGACCTCCTGCCCCTGCTTGTCGTTGAAAGGCACGGCCGCAGCGGCAAAATCGGCAAAACCTTTGTCCGCGGTATGAAGCTGAAGGCCGGGGCCATCGCCGAAAGCGTGGCCCATGACACCCACAACATCATTGTCACCGGCACCAATTACGCCGAT
Source organism: Paenibacillus sp. fava2 (assembly GCF_058313675.1). Lineage (NCBI taxonomy): Bacteria > Bacillati > Bacillota > Bacilli > Caryophanales > Paenibacillaceae > Paenibacillus > Paenibacillus sp. fava2. The sequence goes on from NZ_CM177755.1 coordinate 6,337,456, forward strand.
ATGGTGACAGCCGTCAACCGGGTTATTGCCATGGACGGTGGAATTGCGATGATTGAGGGCGGCAAGGTGGTCGGTGACCTGCCGCTGCGGATCGGCGGCCTGATGACCGATGAGCTGACCGGCAAAGAGATGAGCGCGCGAATCACCGAGCTGCACCGGCTGGCCCGCGAGGAGCTGGGCTGTACGCTGCATGTCCCGTTCATGCACCTCTCCTTCCTCTCACTCGTCACCAGCCCGGCATGGAAGATCACTGACATCGGCCTGATCGATGCGGATGCCTTTACTGTTCTGCCGCCGCTGGCCTGACCGGTACCTGTGCTTTCCGCTGTTTCCCATCTCTGCTCAAGCAGCGTTTTACCCGCCGGCACCGGCCGGTCAGGCTCATTGCTTTTGCCATAACAAACAAAAGGAGGCATCTTCCATGGGAATCCAGGTAATTGATCTGTCCCAGGAAATCTATCAGGGGATGCCGGTGTTTCCGCCGCATCAGAAGACCATGATCTTTCCGAATATGAGCCATGAGGAGAGCATCCAGAAGCTCGGCTTTGCTTTTGCTACGAATAACCTGATTATCAACGAGCATGGACCGACCCATAGCGACGCCGTCTATGAATATGACCCGCAGGGGGCAACGATTGACGAAATGCCGCTGGAGTATTTTTACGGCCCGGCTGTCTGCCTCGATCTCTCGCATATTTCACCGGATGCCTATATTACCCGGAGCGATCTGGAGCAGGCGCTAAGCAAAGGTTATCTCCACCTCGACAAAGGGGATATCGTACTGCTCTACACCGGCCACTATAACCGCGCGTATGGTACGGACGAATGGCTCACCCGCCACGCCGGGCTGGATTATACTGCGGCTGAGTGGCTGGCACAGCAGGGCGTTGTCAACATCGGCATTGATGCCCCTTCGATCGATAATCCGCTGGACACTACCTTTGCCGGACATCTGATCTGCCGTAAATACAAGCTGACCAACACCGAGAACCTGTGCAACCTCGACCTAATCGCGCAGAAGCGCTTCCTCTACTTCGGGCTCCCGCTCAAAATCCGCAAAGGCACCGGCTCCCCCATAAGGGCTGTAGCAGTATTCATTGAATAAATGATGAAGCAGGTGAAGCAGATGAGCAACAGAACATTAATCGAAGAAATCCCTGTCCCGGCCTACGAGGGCAGAAGCGCACTCGTCCGCAAAGGCCAGACGCTCTATATTATCGACGCGGAGGGCAAGCAGGTCGGTGATTTTGTCTGCTTTAATGCCGCTGATCCGGATGAGCATGTCTCCCCTGTTCATATGCGGGCTTCGCTCAGCAGCATCCGCCTGAAGATCGGCGACGGCCTGTACAGTAACCGCCGGCAGCCGCTGATGCAGCTGACCCAGGATACGGTGGGGCGGCATGATTTCTTTTTCCCGGCGTGTGATTATTACCGTTATAAAGTGGATTTCGGGCTGGAGGAGCATCCGAACTGCCATGATAACCTGCAGCAGGCATTGCAGAAATATGGCCTGGGGAACCGCGAGCTGCCCGATCCGATCAACTGGTTCATGAACAATAAGCTCGACGACAATCTCGACTATGTCATTGAAGAGCCGCTCTCGAGGCCCGGTGATTATGTCGCCCTACTCGCTCTGACAGATGTGATCGTCGCCCTCTCCTCCTGCTCGCAAGACCTGGCTCCGGTCAACGGGTTCAAGGTCACGCCGCTTTTGATGCAGATTACCGGTTAAACAGAGTCAGCTTAAGATTCCTCCAGGCTTCATACTTAAGTTCAGCTTGTATAATCGCTTTTGTACAGGAATATCACTTTTGTTCACACCCCCGGAATTCCGGTTTGTGCACGGTTGTCAGCTTGCTGCACTGTTCTGTTCACCCTGTGAAGCTTATACTTAGTACTGTGAACAATACAGATGCAGCCTCGCTGCCGGTACACAGATTGAATTCAGGGGGATGACAATGAGACTGAACAAGCTCAGCAGCCGGAGAGCGCTGTACAGCCGGATATTGGTCAGCATGACGCTTTGCGTATCCTTAACCTTCCTTGCCTCCACCATCATTTATTACAACTACTACATCGGCGTCGAGAAAACCCAGGCCTTCCGCTCTGACCTCAGTAATCTCACCCAGACCAGCAAAGAGGTGGTGAACATGAACGAGGCTGCACAGTCCCTTTCTTTTCAAATTTACCGCAACAGCACCATCTCCAAAATCGTTCTATACGACAAGCCCGACATCTACGACGTCACCGCCGCCATGTCCGAGCTCGGGAATTACTTAAGCTCTATGCCTTACATTGAGTCCATCTATGTCTACAATCCGAAAAGCGCCAAGCTATACCTTGCCTCCTCCCACGGCCAGAACGGTGTGTTTACCGAGCGTGAGCTGGTGGATAAGGGCATTCTCGATATTTTGAACCATTATGAGGAATATAAGCCATTCACCCCGATTCCCCGCGTCTATTCAAACGGCGCCAAGGAGAATGACCAGGTCCGTGCCTATACTTTTCTGTGCTATGACGCCATCGGCTGGGACCGTTCCATTAATTCAGCGGTTATTGTTAACATCTCTGCACCCTGGATCAACAAGGAGATCAATACTCCGGCAAATTCTGAAAGCGCTACCTTTATTCTGTCTGATAACGGATCCTTTCTGTCCGGAAACAGCCTGGAGCAGCAGGAGCTCGGTCCTGAAGAAGCATTGTGGGTGAAGCAGCAGATCAAGGGAGACGCTGAGGGCTATTTTATCGGAACCTTTGCGGGTGTTAATTCACTCATCTCCTACACTGCACCTGACGCATTAAGCTGGCAGTATGTCCGGATCACGCCGTATGACGTCATCACCAGGCAGACGGACAGTATTCGTAATGCCACCCTGCTTATTGCCGCCCTGATCCTCATCGGGGGAGTCGGTTTATCCTGGATCACCTCCAGAACGCTGTATCTGCCGATCAGCCGGATTGTTAAGGAGATGAATATTCTGGAATCCGAGAAAAGGGACAGCATGTTCACGATCAGGCAAAATACAATGCGCGATCTCGTTCTCGGCCTGAAGCCGCTGCAGTCCATTCAGCAAATGGAGAAGCTGAGACAGCTTGGCATCCATTTCACTTTTAATGACGATTACCGGCTGATCCTGCTGCGGATAGATAATTACAGGGAATTAAGGGATGAACGCTCCTCTTACCTGCTGGCTTACAAATTTGCAATTATGAACATTGCCTCGGAAATCTGCGGCCAGACCTACCGGGTCGAAACAGTTGATATGAACGATGACGGCATCCTGGTGCTTCTGAACATCATTGATCCGAGCGAATACACCGATACCGGGCTGATAGAGACGCTCCTGCGCCAGCTTCAGCAGGCCTGTTCCGATTATCTGAAAATCAGCCTCACGCTCACCTACAGCCATATTGACCGGAATGCCCAGCAGCTGCACCAGCTCTATAAGCAGGTGAGAGACGCCTCAAATCACCGCCTGTTTTATGGACACGGGTGTATAATCAGTGCGCAGTCCATAAGTGCGCTTCAGGCTCATACGTACCATTATCCGACGGATAAAGAAAAACGCCTCGCCGATGCGCTGATGTGCGGCAAAGTAGAGGAAGCTATGGAGCATTTCAGCTCCATTATCCGTGAAACGCAGGGCTATCCCTACCATACCGTGCAGCTTGCCGTATCAAGACTCAGTGTGACGATAAAAGAAATCATCAGCACTGTACAGAAACGTAATCGCTTACAAGGTGACGGTACGCCTGCTCTGCCTGCCTTGGATTCCATAGAGACCGTAAACGAGCTGGAGGCTGCCTTCTTTGCCTTGTTCAGTGAGATGCGGGAGCAGCTGTCCGAGAAAAAGAATGCCAAGCAGCATGATCTGATCCGCCTGATTAATCAAAAAATTGAGGATAACTACCGGGAGCCGAATCTCAGCCTCAACCAGATCGCTGATGAGCTGGACATGTCGCCGATCTATATCAGCCGTCTCTACAAGCAGCAGACCCTGAACAGCATAGTTGATGTAATCCTGGAAGTACGGATGCGTGAGGTATGCAGCCTGCTGGAAAATACAGACCTGCCGGTAACCGTCATCGCAGAGCGCTGCGGCTTCACCAGCAGCTCCTATCTGCACAGGATGTTCAAGCGCAGCTTCGGCACGACCCCGAGTGATTACCGGCGTGCCAAGAACGCCTAAAGGCAGCTCTTGGACGCACGCCCCTTTTAGTGTAACGAACGTTATTGCCGTTTAAGTTTACCTGCAGCACAATAAATGGATAGACCATTGGAACGGGGTGACTGGCAGGTGGAAAAGCAGAAGCTGATCCGGATCTTCGACAAGCAGGCTGCCCGGTACGGCAACCAGAGAGAAGATGCGCAGCAAACGCGCTGGCGCCGGCAGCTCATAGGCCATGCCCGCGGCGAAGTCCTTGAACTGGCTGTAGGAGCAGGCGCGAATTTCCCGTTTTATCCTCCGGGCATACAGCTTACCGCTGCAGACTTCAGCGGGGCGATGCTGGAGAAGGCCAGGCAGGCGGCAGCCCACTACCGGATTAACAGCACCTTTATCTGCTCAGACATAGAAGAGCTAAGCTTCCCGGATAATTCTTATGATACCATCGTGTCCACATTATCCTTCTGCAGCTATGACCGCCCGTTACCGGTACTGGAACAACTCAGCCGCTGGTGTAGACCGGGCGGGCAAATCCTGCTCATGGAGCACGGGATCAGCTCCAATCGGGCCCTAGCCCTGGCCCTCAGGTCACTTAACCCCCTGCTCTACCGGATCTACGGCTGCCACCATACCCGTGACATTCTTAGCCTGGTCCGTGAGTCGGGCCTCACCATCAACAAGGTGGAGAGCCACTGGCAGGGCATGGTGCACCTGATCTGGGCCAGTCCTCAAAAGCAATCGTAGATTAGCTGTTTGTCTTTGAGCTGCCCGCCTTCTCTTACAAACATTATCCTCTGCTCAATTTCTGACGCATCTCATACCACCTCCAACCAAGCTCCCCATCCACAGCCAAACCAACTTTTCCTAATCCAGCCTCCAAGTAACCGGAGGCTGGCTTTTCCTGCTACCCCCTCCTCCTGCCCCGGAGGCTGTTGGCTGACGGGCTGCGCTAGTTCGGGTTGTGCTGGTCATTCCACGCTTAAAGCAGCGGAGAAAATAGAATGATTGTGGAACAGCGGCAGCGGCCGCCTTTGTGTCCGGATTTTTACCGCCAAGGTATAATCAGAAAATCTGGACACAACAGCGGGTGGAACAACATTCTATTTTCGGAGCGACCGCTTAAGCCTCTCTCCGGAGCGACCGCTTAAGCAATAATCCCGCACGCACCCGGCAACAAAAAAGCCCCAAAAGCCATAGGCCTTCGGGGCATCCTCCGTTATTTAATTCCTTTTTCCGCCACGTACGCATTCCACTGCTTCGTCCACTCCGCCTGGATCTTTTCCAGGCCGGCTTGTTTGGCCTTCTGCAGGAAGGTATCCAGCCCCTTGTCGATGTCCTCTACAAGTCCGGCCTGCAGCGGGAAGAGGTACTGCTTCTCAACCTGCTCAAGTGCCGCTTTTTCTGCCTGGTAAGAGGAGTAGTCTTCAGCAAAGCCGAGGAACAGGTCCGGCTTCTGGATTTTGTCCAACTCATCGAAGATCGCCTTCACCCCGTCAAAGCCCTGGTCAAACAGCATATACTCCGGATTCCGCCAGGCCCAGCCGTTCATCCCTTCGCGGGAGAAGCCGTTGCTGGTGCTCGTGCCGACCAGCTTGTAATAGCCGTTTTCAACGGTGTAGTTCTTGCCCTCAATACCGTACTGGGTCAGCAGGTTGTAGCGCTTGTCGAGCACCAGCTTCTCATAGAAGGCCAGCGCGCGTTCCGGATTCTTGCTGCTCTTCGGAATCGCAAAACCGTTATGAATCGGATGCACAGGCGTAGCATAACCGGTAGTCAGACCGAACGGGGAATACGCCAGCTCCCACTCGGGATGGGTCGTGCTGATCTTCATCTTCATGTCATTATAGCGGGTCGGGTTATCCCCGAACATGCTGGCCGCTTTGCCGGATGTAATCGGGTCCTGCATCGTATCCTTGATGTTCAGCACGTTTTTAGGAATGAAGCCTTTGTCCGCCCAGCGCTTCATTGTTTTCAGCTCTTCTTTTTGTTCATCCGAGCCCCAGTAGGAATATACCGTAGTCGGGGATTCATACTTCACGCCCATGCCGTAAGGGAGCGCTCCAACCATTTTGTTAAGCTCGGTATAAATGTAGTGGAGATTATTGCCGATATCGCTGTTGAGGGACATAGGCATCAGATCCGGCTCATTCGCGACAATGCCGTCCATGTAAGCCTCATAGCTGGCCAGATCCTTTGGCACCGGCAGATCATATTTCTTGCGCAGATCCTCGCGGTACACAAAGCCGTTAGTTACATACTCCTTGTAAGTGGCAGGTACCGTGTAGATTTTGCCGTCTACCTTTACATCCTCCCACATCGATTCCGGAACGAACTTTTGCAGCTCAGGAGCAGCCTTAGGCAGCAGGTCGTCTATCGCCAGGAAGGCGCCGCGTTTTGCATACGATTGGTATTGGGTCCAGTCCGCCGTAAAAATCAGATCAATCGCCTGCCCGGAGGACAGCAGCAGCTTATATTTCTGATCCCAGTCCGTCCAGCTGGTGTAGTTGAATTTAACGGTGGCGTTCAGCTCTTCCTGCGCCATTTTATTGATCTCGTCCTGGATGATCGGCAGATCCTTTGGCGCGTCACCAAGCATATAGAACTGAAGCTCCACTTTCTTCGACGTATCGATTCCGGTCTCTGCCGGGGCCGCTGTACTGGTGCTTTCTGTTGCCGCAGGAGTAGCCGCATTGCCGCCCTCTCCGCTGTTTGCCCCGTTTGCACTGTTACCGCCATTGTTGTTGCCTCCGCAGCCTGCAAGGAGCGATAAAGCCAGCGCCGCCGTTGTAAGCGTAACCAGAGATCTTCGGCCTGCTTTCTTTGTCATCATGAACCCTCCTAAAAGTTTTGTTCTCCTGATTTACAAACTTCCCTATATGTCAGCCGGACAACAGGCACACCCGTGAGAGCATGCTCCACTATTCGGTTCTAACCTTTTACCGCCCCGATCGTCAAGCCTTTTACGAAATACCGCTGGATAAACGGGTACAGGAACAGAATCGGTCCGGTGACCACAATGGCCATGGCCATCTTGGTGGATTCCGTCGGCAGGTCACTGCCCAGGCTGACCCCGGTGCCCGCGCCCATGTTGGCGATAAACGCCGCAGAGTTGATGACATTGTACAGATGGAACTGCAGCTGATATTTATGCGGATCATTGATGAACAGTGAGGAGGAGAACCAGTCGTTCCAGTACGCCAGAGCGAGAAACAAACCAACTGTAGCGATACCGGGCATCGACAGCTGAATCACAATGCGCCAGTAGATCCGGAAATCGCCGGCCCCGTCGATTTTGGCCGATTCGAACAGCTCCTCGGGAACCGCCGAACGGATGAAGTTTTTCATCAGAATAATCAGGAATGGGGTCATCAGCCCCGGAAAAATCAGCGCCCCGTACGAATCCGTCAGATGCAGGTACTTGGTAATCATGATGTACCAGGGCACCAGCCCGCCGCCGAACAGCGTCGTGAAGTAGATATAGAAGGAGAACGTATTACGGTATTTAAAATCCTTGCGGGCCAGCACATACCCGGCCATTGTCATAAAAAACAGCCCCAGCAGCGTGCCCGTCACCGTCGTAAACAGCGTAACCCCGTAAGCCCGCAGCACCTCGTCCGGGAAGGTGAATACCGTTTTGTAGCCCTCGACCGAAAACTGTGCCGGTATCAGATGATAGCCATCCTTAATGATCGACTCATTGGCCGTCAGGGAGGCGGATATAATCAGCAGGAACGGAATCAGGCAGGCCAGGGAGCAGATAATAATGACCGCGTACGCCAGCCCTTGCAGAAGCCTTGTATAATGATCGTCTTTGATATGCATATGTCTTCACCCCTCCTAGAACAGCGCGTAGTCATCGTTTATTTTGCGGATAATGTAGTTTACGGTCATGATCAGAATGAAGCCGAACAGGGATTGGTAGAGCCCCGCCGCCGTCGCCATCCCGATGTCAAACGTCACCTTGAGTGAACGGAACACATATGTGTCCAGAATATCCGTTGTATTGTAGAGCACCCCGTTATTGCCGATCAGCTGGTAAAAGAGGTCAAACTGCCCCTTCATAATACTGCCGAGCGAGAACAGCAGCAGCACCACGAAGGTCGACTTCAGCATCGGCACCGTGATATACCAGATCCGCTGGAAAATATGCGCACCGTCGATTTTGGCTGCCTCGTAGTATTCATCGCTGATTCCGGTAATGGCGGCGAGGTAGATAACCATGCTGTAGCCGAGATTTTTCCACAGGTAAAAAAGAATGATCAGGAAAATCCACACCAGCGGCTTATTGTACACATCGACCGGACCCGCTCCGAACCTGGCCAGCAGCGTATTTAGGAAACCGCTATCATAATTGAATACGTTGTAGACGATAACACTCAGGATAACGAAGGATACAAAGTACGGCAGAAACATGATTGACTGGGTCAGCTTTTTGAACCATTTGACGCGCAGCTCACTGAGCAGGATTGCACAGACAATCGCCAGAACGTTGCCCAGCAGGATAAAAGCCAGATTGTAGCCGATTGTATTCAGGGTGAGCTTCACCAGCGTGCCGGATTTCCATAAGAACTCGAAGTTCTTGAACCCGACGAACGGTGCATCGAACAGCCCGGAATTGAAGTCAAACTGGGTGAACGCATAATAGACGCCTACCATCGGAAAATACGAATTTACTAGGAAAAACAGCAATGTCGGGAGCAGCATCAGGAATAACACCCGGTTATGGATCAGCTCGTGCAGAAAGCCCTTCTTTTTCTTCTTTATGGTACCAGCCCCCAGCGGTGAAGCCGCCGGAGTGCCTCCCTGTAAAGGGAGCTCTATGGCCAGCGGTGTTCCGGTCTTGCGTTTGCTCTGTCTCAAAGCCCTCACTCTCCTATGCCTGTATATGCCCCAAGTATAGAAAAGCCCCGTCCGCCCGGACAGTAGCCGTTCAAGGTATTCCTGCATTATGTTGCGGTTCCGCGGGTGAACTTTTACAACTTTTGTGCAGGATCACAGGATAATGGCCTATATACGCACGCCAAAAAGCCCCGGCCTCGCTTCCGCAGAAGAAAGCACCGGGGTAAATATTAGATTTACTTATTTAAAAAGAAGCCTCTGCCGCCTTGCACTGGACAGCCTGCCGGCCTCCATCCTGCGACTCTGCCGCATACAGCACCTTCCGCCCGCGCCAGCGCCGCAGCACCAAGAGCCCTCTCGCCGCTTCATCGGCGATCATGCAGCAGTAAATGCCGACCAGCCCCCAGCCCCAGCTGATTCCGAGCAGGTAAGAGCCGCCGATTCCGATTACTGTCATGCAGATCAGCGAGATTGTCATCGTATAGCGGGTATCGCCGATGGCGTTAAGTGCGTTGCCCATGGCCATATTAAGCATTTTGCACGGCTGCAGCAGCAGGTTCAGCGCCAGCAGTGCCACGCCGATGGAGATGATCTCCCCGTCCACCGTAAACATTCCAAGCAGCGTTTTGCCAAAAGCGAACAGCAGCACCACATTCGCACTGACAATCGCCAGTCCGATATAAAGCGTCCGAAAGGCGCTGCGGTAGACCTCGGACAGCTGGCGTGCGCCGAACAGAGTGGCAATCCGGATCTGGCCTGCCATGGCTACCGCATAGCCCAGGGTGAAGCAGAAGGATTCCAGCGTGTTCAGATAAGTGCGTGCCGCCAGCTCCTTTGCCCCCAGCATAGCCAGAAAGGAGTAAATCGCCAGCTGCGAGACTACCCAGGCAGAAGAATTCAGCCCCAGCGGCCAGCTGATCTTCACAATCTCCCCGAACAGCTTCCGCTTGAAGGTAGCGAAGTCCCGCAGCCTGATTCTGCGTTCAAAGGCGCCGCAGAACATCACCAGCAAGACTATCGCGCCAAGCCCTCTGCTGATTACATTGGAAATGGCGATTCCGCCAAGTCCCAGCTGCGGCAGTCCGAACATGCCAAAGATAAAAATATAATTCAGAATAATGTGGATCACATTGACTGCAACCCCTGTATACATCGGCCCCCGGGTATTACCCGTATTACGGATAGCCGAGCCCAGGGAAGCGGTCAGTCCGACCAGAAATAATCCGCCGCCGACATAGGTCAGATAAACATGAGCAAGCGGGATCAGTGCTCCAGAAATGTTCAGCGCACCGCCAATCGGATCGGCGAACAGAAACATAATGATGCTGACGATAAGTCCCAGCACCGTACTTGCTGTAACCCCCATTATTGCTATGGCTCGCGCATCCTCCTGCCGTCCTGATCCGAGCCGCTGGGCAATCAGAATGCCCGCCCCGCCGGCAAAGGTGGTGAACAATGTCGTCAGCGCCCCGAACAGCTGGTTCGATATCCCGACGACCGCCACCGCATCATCCGAAATGCGGCTGACCATAATGGTATCCACGGTTCCCAGCAGCGTCTGCAGAAAAATCTCAATAAATATCGGCCAGGCCAGCACCCAGAGCCCGACATTCCCTGTCTTCAATTTCACGTTGGGTTTCACTAAATGAACTCCCCCTCATCCTGCTGCACTCTTAGATAGTATCCTTGTAACCTGCCTGCAGATTACCTTGCTAGGAGTAAATTATAGGTGATATACTCTGGGAAATGTACCAAATTCCCAACCTAAACTTTCAATTTCTAAACCTGATCCGCAGGAGGATGCCATGAGTCTGCTTCAATTCTCCAGCCCGCCGCTGCCGCATTACATTATCAGCGGATTCACAAATTTTTCGCAGGGCTTCCGTCATGTGAACCGCCATAACATCAAAGTGTTCGACCTGCTGGTCGTCCGGGAGGGCTGCCTCTATCTTGGCGAAGAGGACAGAACCTATGAAGTCCGGGCAGGAGAAGCACTGATTCTCCGTCCGGACTGCCATCATTACGGGACCGCAGATTGCCGTGAGGACGGCTCCTACTACTGGCTCCACTTTCAGACCCCGGGTCCGTGGTGCTCTGTAAGCTGTCATGCTGAAGCCCCCCGTGAACGGGATACCACGGAGGAGTCGGCCCATTACAGCTTGTATAATGCCCGTACCTTTAGCCTCCGGCTGTCGCAGTATATGACGCTGCTGCAGCCGGCCAGGATGGAGGAGCTGCTCGCCCAGCTTGAGCTCCTTAAGGTTAACGCCCACCTGGATGCCGTCCGCTTCAAGCAGCAGATGCTGTTCCAGGAGGTGCTGCAACAGCTCTCCGCCTCCGTGCACCGTGAGCGGTCCGCGTCTCAATCGACCGCCTGTGCGGAGCAGGCGGCCTCCTTCCTCCGCGCCCACTACCGCGAGGAGATCACCACCGGCATGCTGGGCGACTGCCTCAACTTCCATCCGGTATACATCGCCCGCTGCATGAACCGGGAGTATGGCTGCTCGCCGATGGAATACCTGCTCCGCTACCGGATCGAGCAGAGCAAGCTGCTGCTGATGCAGACCAGCTTTCCCATTGCCCGGATCGCCGAGGAGGTCGGCTTCAATCAGGCGCCTTACTTCAGCTCCAGCTTCATGAAGCTAGAGGGCATTTCGCCGCGCCAGTACCGGCAGCGGTTCTCTTGAACCGCAATACAGCCCCTGCATCTCCGGAATCCACTCCGGGAGATACAGGGGCTGTTTTTAACAGATCAGCTTCACCACTGTTCTATGTTTAGCCTTTTACCACCGCATACTTCTCTTTATACTGCTCCAGCGTTACCACTTCGCCAAAGATCCCGATGTCGCGCAGCCCCGACTGATGCATCTCCTCATCCTTAGAGGCGCAGCAATCGCTGATGCACACTACCTTGTACGTGTGATACATCGCATCCGACGCCGTCGAGCGGACACAGACATTGGTCCATACGCCGGTGACAGCTACCGTGTCGATCCCCTCTTCCCGCAGGAACAGATCCATATCCGTGTAGCTGAACGCGCTATGGCGTCTCTTTTGCACCACATAGTCGCCCTTCGACTCATCCGGTGTAAGCTCGGCGATGAAATCGGATCCCCAGCTGCCTTTGATGGCGTGAACCGGGCGGACGCGGAAATCAGCATCGTTTTTGCGGTGCGCTTCCTGCACGAAGATCACCTGGATCTCATTTTCGTGGCTGAAGGCTATCAGGTCCTGCAGCGCAGGTACGATCCCCGCTCCATTCGGGCAAGTCAGCGCTCCGTCCGGATGAATAAAATCATTTAACATATCTATGATCACTATTGCATGTTTTCCCATATTAATCACTTTCCTTTCGGATTAGTATTTCAGCAGGCGCGGAAGCTCGCTGATCATCTGGCGTTTCACATATTCCCCGTGACCCGGCTTGCCGACAACACCCAGTGCCTCGTCGTATACAAGCGTGCCGCGGACGATGGTTTTATCAACCTTGCCTTTAAGCTTCATCCCGTGGAACGGTGTATATTTCGGCTTGCAGTGCATCTGGTCTTTATCCAGCGTCCATTCTTTCTCCAGATCTACAATGGTGAAGTCAGCGTCCGTACCGATCTCTAGCGCACCTTTTTTCGGATACAGGCCGTAGTGGACTGCCGGATTTGTGCACAGCAGCTCTACCAGCCGGGACAGGCTCAGTCTGCCTTTGTTATAGCCTTCGCTGATCATTATCGGCACCAGTGTTTCTACCCCCGGAATTCCCGGAAAAGAAGTCCAGACATCCATCCCCGGCGCATCCTTCTCAGTGGCAATTTCATACGGGGCATGGTCAGTAGCCATGAAATCGATCGTTCCATCCGCCAGCCCCTGCCACAGCACTTCATTATCCTTTGCCGTACGCAGCGGCGGTGCAATCTTCGCGAACGTACCGAACTCGGTCATTGCGTCTACCGCATTCAGCGTCAGGTAATGCGGACAGGATTCCGCAGTCACCTTAGTTCCCTTGAGCTTGGCTTCACGGATCAGCTCGTTGCCTGCTCCTGTGCTCATGTGCACAATATGCAGCCGGGCGCCCGTCTCTTCAGCGAAGCTGATACCGAGCTGGATCGCCGCTTTTTCCGCGAGCGCCATACGCGCTTCTGCCCAGGCCGGGTAGTCCAGACGTCCTTCACCCTTCAGCTTATTAGTGAAATAATCGCAGATGGCAAAGTTCTCGGCATGAATGCCGATCGGCAGCCCCGTAGGCGATACAGCGGCAAAAGCCTCCAGCATCTCCGGATCGGTCACACGCGGATAGCTCGGTACCGATGGCGTCATATATACTTTAAAGGCAACTACCCCATTAGCTACCTGCTCACTGATAATCTCCGGCAGCACGTTGTTGCGCACGTCTTCACCCGTAATACCGCCCCACATCGCGTAATCGACAATCCCTTTGCCTTCTAGCGCGTTCAGCTTGTTAAACAGGTTATCCGCTGAACGTACTGACGGAACGCTGCAGCAAGGCATATCTACAATCATCGTAACCCCGCCGGCTGCGGCACTGGCCGTTCCGGTCACGAAATCCTCACGGTGCGTAAACCCCGGATCATTAAAATGCGTATGCGAATCAATAACGCCCGGCAGCACCAGCTTGCCCCCGGCATCTATGACCTCGGCCGCATCCGCCTCAATATCCTTGGCAAAACCCACGATTACACCATTGTTCACCAGAATGTCTGTCAGCACCTGTCTGTCGCCTTGCGGAATGTTGGCATTTTTAATGATCAGATCATAACTCATGAATACGCACCTCTTCTTCAAGTTTATAGGGTAATCCGTTAGACTGTACTAACATCACGGCTCTTTAAAATCTGCGCACAACAAATAAACCCCAGGTCACAAAAGGTACAGGGCAGACACCATACATGCGCCGGGCATAATTGCCTAACACAGAACAGTAAATCCTTTTTCCTGCACCTCTTGTAGCCTGGGGCAATTTACGGTCGCCTGGTCGAAACGCTCAAACCGATTAATGAGCTTATACAAGAGCTTATTCTGTTAGTACATCCAGGAAGGTTATTCAAGCAAATGTTATGTTTAGTAACGTAATTAACTTGAATTCCCTTTCTTAATTACCCTAATCATATCACCAGATGGATTATCGTCAAGATATCTGAGTCGTTCGTCATTAAAAAGCCAATTTATATGTTATATTACCTAACAAATCAAGCTTTTCCCGGTATATTTCCAAGCATATCAGCGACATTCATCACGTTCTGGAATTAATTGTTTTCTGCCTTTGCCTGCTCCTCCAGCGAAGCAAAATAAGCAATCTTATGCTCCACCTTCTCCGCAAAGGTCTGAAAAAATTTGATCTTCTCATCAATATGCACTTTGTGCTCCTGCAGCAGTCTGCGCTGCTCGGGTAGTGAGCTATGCCCTTCCTTAGAGAGCGAGATGAACTGTTTAATATCGGCAATCGGCATCCCGGTGTCCTTCAGACAGCAGATCAGCGAAATCAGCTCCAGATCCTCATCATGGAAACAACGGTTTCCGTGCTCGTCCCGGGATACTTCAGGCAGTACACCCTCTCTTTCGTAATAACGCAGTGTATATTGGCTCAGTCCGCTTTTTTGTGCTATTGTCTTTATGCTGTATCCCAAGATTGCAGCTCCCTTCTGCCGTAAGGCTACGGCCCATCTCTAAGGTAACACCATTTCTCTGCGATTAAAAGCGCTCCAAAAATCTGTTTGACTTACACTTAACTCTAAGGTCTACACTGAATGAGGAACCTTACAAATGAGGAGTGAATGTACAGTGGTAAAAAAAATCAAAGCAGGCAGCAGCCAGCTTGAGGTAGCACAAATTTCGCTCGGGTGCATGCGGATTACCGAGCTTTCACCGCAGGAAGCGGATGTCCATATTCACAGTGCAATTGAAGCTGGAATCGACTTTTTTGACCATGCGGATATCTATGCCGGCGGTAAAGCTGAAGAGGTGTTTGGAGATGTCGTGGCGGCCAGCCCCGGTATGCGTGAACAGCTGATGATCCAGACCAAATGCGGAATCCGTCACGGGTTCTTCGACTTTTCCAAGGAGCATATTGTACAGTCGGTTGAGAACAGCCTGAAGCGGCTGAAGACCGATTATGTAGATGTACTGCTGCTGCACCGTCCGGATACCCTGATGGAGCCTGAGGAGGTCGCTGAAGCCTTTGATTACCTGGAGCAAAAAGGCATGGTCAAGCACTTTGGTGTCAGCAACCTGAACCCGCTGCAAATCGAGCTGCTCAAAAAGAATGTTAAGCAGCCCCTGCTCTTCAATCAGCTGCAGCTTAGCATCATGGTGTCCGGAATGATTGATGCCGGCTTCAATGTGAATATGACCAACTCCGCTTCTGTAGTGCATGATGGCGGCATTCTGGAGTACAGCCGTCTGCACGACATGACAATTCAGCCTTGGTCCCCATTCCAGTACGGCTTCTTTGAAGGCGTATTCCTGGGGAATGACAAATTCCCTGAGCTGAATGAAGTAATCGACCGTTTGGCAGCTGAAAAAGGAGTCGCTGACACCGCAATCGCCATCGCCTGGCTGTTAAGACATCCCGCCAGCATGCAGCCGATTGTCGGAACAACCAATACACAGCGCCTGCTCGACATTGCCAAGGCCTCAGACATTACCCTGACCCGTCAGGAATGGTACGAAATTTACCGTGCCGCCGGCAACAAGCTGCCTTAAGCAGCGGACAAGCCCCTTTAGCACCCCTATAAATAAAAATAAGAGTACTCTTACCAGCCCCGGGGCAGGTGGAGTACTCTTTGCTTTGCTCCATTTTAACGGCAGTGACAGAATGCTTTGACAGCCTGCGGTCCAATACGCTATTTTTAACTCATTATTCAATAGGAGAACGGAGCCTGATAATGGGACTACATTATATAGGATTTATACTGCCGCTTTTAATTTTGCTTCCGAATCTGCTGTTTATCTTTTTTGCTCCGCGTTATGTCCCGTCATCAGTCACTGCTCCGCCTGTAATCTTTACTATATTGGAACGGGCCGGTCAGATTAGCTGCTTTACTTTGCCCATCCTGTTTGGACACAGAATTGCTGTTCAGCCCGTAACCTCTTTAAGCTGGTTAATGTTAATCTGCTTAATCTTTTATTATATGTGCTGGGTACGCTACTACTGTTCCGGCAGAGCATTCAGCATGTTATATAAACCGCTGGGCCCGCTTCATTTACCTTTGGCCATATTCCCGGTTCTGTATTTCAGTCTGCTGGCATTATGGATGAATTCTCTTCTCTTTGCTGCAGCTGCCGTAGTCTTTGCCATTGGACATCTTACTGTAAGCTGGAACACCTATAAACAGATCAGATAAAACAAAGTACTTCATGGATCTTCAACCTGGCTCTACAACCAGCTCGAAACTATAATTGGTTAATGAATTATCCCCTGGTCCTATGCCAAATTCGTTAAAAACCTTAAAACCGTTCTTGCAATAAAACTTTTTGTTCAGTTCGGTGTGGGTAACGAGTGTAATCCGGCCGCCCCCATGCTCACTGATAAAAGGGAACAGAAACGCATTAAACAATGTACTCCCCAGATTTTTTCCCTGATGGCCCTTCGCAACGGCAAAGGAATCAATGTACCAGCTCTCCTTCCAGTAACGATTACAAGCCTCCTTCATTTTATCCAGAGTCTTCAGTATATGAAAAATTCGCTTAATGCCAATCTGACCCGCCAGTGTTAGCCCTCCATTAAACAAATACTGAACAAAGCCAGGCCCCTTTGCCCCGCTTTTCTTCAACAAAACAGCAGAAACAATTTTCCCATTCATGATTCCTACAAAGCATGCATTTTGCTGATAATACGATTTTGTATTAGTATAATTAAGTCTAAACAAGTGATCCTTGTAGTCCCTGCCCTTTGGTAAGATAAGCGAAAACAACGGATACTCTAAAAAGGATTCAGTAAACAAGGTAGCGACTTCACGCAACTCCTCTTTTTTAGCCAAACGAAATGACTTCATACGAACCTCCTTTACCTTTATTGTTTTTCTTATTGTAATAAGCAGTCACATAATAAAATATAGTCAATTCTTTTGATTTGTTTATTAATGAACAGGTGGAAGCTAATTGTACAGAAACGGGGTTAATTGTGGGAGATAGACGATCTATTCGAACAAAAGCATCGATTAAACAAGCATTTTTGACCTTGTTAAATACTAAGGTTATTTCTAAAATAACCGTTTCGGAAATCTCGGAGCTTGCTGATATCGGCAGAGGTACTTTTTATTTGCATTATCAGGACATCTACGATTTATATAATGAAATTGAAGCAGAGATGTTTGATCAGTTAAATCAGTTTTATGATGATTCCTTTCCCATCAAGGAGCATCATGATATTATGCATTTTATAAATAAACTTACGGATTATATTTATCAAAACAAAACGCTGTTTAACATGCTTACCAATCCGGAAGACAAATTATTAACCTCCGATAAATTTAAGCAGTTTTTCAAAATGAAGATTTTGCAGGAAATGCTTATGGACAACAAAAATAGGG
>NZ_CM177755.1:6360000-6552500 GCF_058313675.1 Paenibacillus sp. fava2
GCTTCCGATTTGAATGTCATCATTGCAGATGACGATTCTCCATAGAAAGGAGGTGATCCAGCCGCACCTTCCGATACGGCTACCTTGTTACGACTTCACCCCAATCATCTACCCCACCTTCGGCGGCTGGCTCCCTTGCGGGTTACCCCACCGACTTCGGGTGTTGTAAACTCTCGTGGTGTGACGGGCGGTGTGTACAAGACCCGGGAACGTATTCACCGCGGCATGCTGATCCGCGATTACTAGCAATTCCGACTTCATGCAGGCGAGTTGCAGCCTGCAATCCGAACTGAGACCAGCTTTGCTGGGATTGGCTCCACCTCGCGGCTTCGCTTCCCGTTGTACTGGCCATTGTAGTACGTGTGTAGCCCAGGTCATAAGGGGCATGATGATTTGACGTCATCCCCACCTTCCTCCGGTTTGTCACCGGCAGTCACTCTAGAGTGCCCAGCCTTACCTGCTGGCAACTAAAGTCAAGGGTTGCGCTCGTTGCGGGACTTAACCCAACATCTCACGACACGAGCTGACGACAACCATGCACCACCTGTCTCCTCTGTCCCGAAGGCCGCCTCTATCTCTAGAGGATTCAGAGGGATGTCAAGACCTGGTAAGGTTCTTCGCGTTGCTTCGAATTAAACCACATACTCCACTGCTTGTGCGGGTCCCCGTCAATTCCTTTGAGTTTCAGTCTTGCGACCGTACTCCCCAGGCGGAGTGCTTACTGTGTTAACTTCGGCACCAAGGGTATCGAAACCCCTAACACCTAGCACTCATCGTTTACGGCGTGGACTACCAGGGTATCTAATCCTGTTTGCTCCCCACGCTTTCGCGCCTCAGCGTCAGTTACAGCCCAGAAAGTCGCCTTCGCCACTGGTGTTCCTCCACATCTCTACGCATTTCACCGCTACACGTGGAATTCCACTTTCCTCTTCTGTACTCAAGCCACCCAGTTTCCAGTGCGACCTCAGGTTGAGCCCAAGGTTTAAACACCAGACTTAAATAGCCGCCTGCGCGCGCTTTACGCCCAATAATTCCGGACAACGCTCGCCCCCTACGTATTACCGCGGCTGCTGGCACGTAGTTAGCCGGGGCTTTCTTCTCAGGTACCGTCACTCCGGTAGCAGTTACTCTACCGGACGTTCTTCCCTGGCAACAGAGCTTTACGATCCGAAAACCTTCATCACTCACGCGGCGTTGCTCCGTCAGGCTTTCGCCCATTGCGGAAGATTCCCTACTGCTGCCTCCCGTAGGAGTCTGGGCCGTGTCTCAGTCCCAGTGTGGCCGTTCACCCTCTCAGGTCGGCTACGCATCGTCGCCTTGGTGAGCCGTTACCTCACCAACTAGCTAATGCGCCGCAGGCCCATCCCTTATCGACAGATTGCTCCGCCTTTTATCCTTCCCTCAGGCGAGGAAAGGGATTATCCGGTATTAGCTACCGTTTCCGGTAGTTATCCCAGGCTAAGGGGCAGGTTGCCTACGTGTTACTCACCCGTCCGCCGCTAAGCTTACCCCGAAGGATAAACTCCGCTCGACTTGCATGTATTAGGCACGCCGCCAGCGTTCGTCCTGAGCCAGGATCAAACTCTCCAATAAAGTATTGAAAAGAGCGATTCGCTCATTTTGAAACATCTGACGAGAATTTACATTCTCAAGATGAATTTCTAAAGCGTACAAGACGCTGCGAAAATCATCAGTTTTGGAATCACCGAAGTGATTTCCGATACTCACTCGTTGTTCAGTTTTCAAAGATCAAGCTCGTCGTTACCGTCGATGTTCTCGTCAGCAGCGACCTTTATAATATATCATGTTGCCCTCGTTTTTGTCAACATCTTTTTTTAATTTCTTTTTTCAGTTGATCACCATCTGCCTTTCAGCATCTTGGTGTGTCGGAGGGACGAGTTATAATTTATCACAGATTCAACACTCGAGTCAACCCTTAATATTTCGGTTTGTTTTTTGGCTGATCCGGACCATTTTATAATTAAAAACAAACAAAAAAAGAGAGTACACTTCCTCTCCTTAGCTTAACCTATTCAGCTGTATTTATAGTGTATAGCGGACTGCATGCCCTTCGGAAGCATCATCAGCCCAAGCTGTAATTTCTCTTATCTGTGAACGTGACACCAGCTTGCGAAGCACCAGCGGCAGTTCTGCCCCAAGCGGACTTAGACCGGAATGCTGTAACAATTCCTTGATACTCCAGGATTCTTTGCGGCTCCCGAGTATGTCCAGCAGCAGACTGCAACAGTCTGACATCTTGGACATCAGGGCAAATTCACAGGCAAGCAGAATAAGCTCGATTCTTTGCTCTAGTGTTTCCGTGCTTACTGTTAGTTCTTCATAAAGCTTATGAACCGGAGTGTTCAGACTCTTCACTTGCTCCCATACCGCCGGATTCGGGAAGCACCCTGCTTCACTTACTTCAATTCGGGCCCAATGATACAAGGCCATAAGCACACAATTATATGCATCCATTGTACACCGGGCTTCTATATAACGTTTGGACTTTACATACATATGCAGAAAGCGGGCAAATTCCATAAACAATACCCGTTCCTTGAGCGGCCCCTGAAACCGGAGAATGTCACGCCGCATCTCTCCTAGGATTCCCTCGGGATCCCAAATCACCTCACCGGCCATAAGACTCGTTAATAATTCATTGTTGTCACCGGCCAGTACCGCTCTTTCAAGTGCAGGCATACCGACATGAACTGTCTGTGTCCGTCTGTCACCTGCAATGGTGTGGGTCAATACCCGCTCCTTCTCCTGCTCTGCGTGCAGCATCAGCACCACCATATCAAAATCGTGGAGCAGCGCGCTCTGAAACGGGGCGTTCCCTTTTTGCCTCAGTACTACAGCACCAAGGACACTTTCATCAAACGTTTCTCCACTCAATAGGGTCAAATTGGATAGTTCCATGCTTCCCTCCATCAAATTTGGCGATTTCGCGTCACGTCAGTTATAATTCTCATACATATTAATATTCTACATATTCATGTCAGTTCCTTCTGGATGTCCCAACTATATTTTAGTTAGGAGCAAATACTCATGAAGATGAAATCGGCTAAAATCAACGCTTTTCGCACCTGGGGACTTCTGCTCACAATGCTCGGAATGGGCCTGATGATTGCAGGAACAGCAGGAATCGTGTTCTGGGGTTCAGCCGGCAAGATAGCAGCGGCAATCGGCCTTGTTATCGGCCTGATCTCGATGATGGCCAGTCTGGCCATCTACTTCTGGGCCGGCATGCTGTCTACGAGCGCTGTTCAGCTGGAATGTCCCGAATGCCACAAACTGACCAAAATGCTCGGCAAAACTGACCGCTGCATGTTCTGTCATACCCTGCTCACCCGCGATCCCGCCCAGGCAACCATTACAGCTGAGCAGCTTGAGAGTCAACAGTCCAGCCATCCTTAACAAGCCTTATGCATAGCCATCTTTTTATTATCTTCTCTTCTACTGAAAAATCACTGAAAGATCATTTGAAATACAAAAATAAGGTATTCCCTGACGGGAGTACCTTATTTTTTATACATTACAAATCATCTACTTGCTTATTTCCTGCAATGCTTCCCAAGCCTCAAGCGTTCCGAAGCTTCGCGTCCAGGAAGCAACCCCGCCAAGCCCGAACGACTTCGCGAGCCCTACTCTTGCTTTCAGGGAAACCTTGTCTTCGATCCAGATTTTATGAAGGTTGCCATCTTCGTTGTACTCAACATAATGTTGTCCCGTCTTGTTATCGAAGGAAGGCGTCAGCTTCTTTTCTGCCAACAGCTCCTGGACTGTTTTCATTCCGACAGCCTTGGAGCTGACTTTTGTCTCCCCATTCTCCTTTGTCTCGGTCCAGATCCGTGTGTATAAAGGCACCCCGAGAATCAGCTTCTCGGCCGGTACATCATCTTCCTCTATAATCCGGCTGATGGAATTCTCGACCCATGGCAAGGATGCGACGGAGCCCGCTTTGGGACTGGACGCCCAATGCTCGTCATAAGCCATCACAATCAAAAAGTCCGCTGCTGTGCCAAGAGCCTTCCGGTCCAGGAATAAGGACCACATTTCACTATTGGACTTGGGGGTAACATCAATCGAAACAATCAGATTCTTGGCCTGGGCCATCGGCTTCAGCTCCCGCATAAACTGGGTAACATTGCCTCCGTCCTTGGTATACACATTTTCAAAGTCAATATTAATACCATCGAGATCATATAAATCAGCATACTCAAGCATCTGCACAATCGTCGTCATCCGTCTCTCATAGCTTGATAGCGCCTCAGTAGTGAGGTCGGCATCAAAGCTGTTGCTAAGAAGAGCCCAAACCTCCATATCCTGCTTGTGGGCCCACTCTACATAGGCCTTGTCCGCTTTGCTCCGGACATTTCCGTTAACATCTATAATGCTGAACCAGGTCGGACTGACCACATTAATCCCCGGGAGCTCACCGAAATTTGCCGGGTTAGGCTTACGCTCATATACGGCTTCCCAGAACAGATTCACAGCCTTTCCTTTCCAGCTGCGTTCTGCACGCGTAGGCTCGTACTCCTGTTGCTCAACGGTCTTTTCACCGTCGGCGGTAATGTCTTCAGCTTTTATATAACCTGTATAACCGCTGCTCATCTGCACATACAGCCAGTCTTCATCTTCATCATCAGTATTCCAGATCCGCACAACAGTCCCTGGAGGCATGTCCGCTACGATAGGCGCATGAATGGTTGCTTCACTCCGCAGCGCCTTGGTGCGGTCATCCGCTTTCCCTTTGACAGTGCCGATTGGCACACTCTCTCCGGCAGTCATTAGCAGAACAGCACCTGTACTGCTGTCCTCCTCTACCTCCAGACCATACAGCTCCTCAAGGGAGTCTGCCGGAAGATAGGTTACCCCGTCCTGTTCCTCGGGAGCAAGCCTGAGCTGAACAGGCTCGTTATTGAGGCTTGCTGAAGTTGAATCCTCCTGCATATATAGCAAATCATTATCTGTAGACAGGATAACTGATTTGGTAGCTTCTTCATAACGGATGGCCGGGTCAACATACTCCTGCAATAACGGAAGCGGTAAAAGCAGGCCGTCGCCTGTGCCGCTGGCGGAGTAGCCGGTTAGCTGCCCTTTAACAAAAATAGGCTGCTGCAGTCCTTTCCAATCAGGATCGGTATGCTCGCGGTTAGGCAGTACATAAAAAGCGACCCAATAAGCGGCTGCGGCAATTATAACAAGTCCAATAAAACGGCGAAGACGGCTTCCACGCTTTTTAGTGCGTCCTTGTCTCTGTCTGCTCTTCAAAATATATCCTCCAAAACTATCAATAGATTTAAGTGCAGTAACCAATTTTAAGTATACGCTATATTTGACACTTTGGTTTCGCGAATCTGCTGGAAGAACCGGCATTATATGGCCTCAATGTTCCAGTTAAACAAAAAAACGCGTGGCAGCCGTTAACGGATACCACACGTTATAAGATCGTTTCCTGACTATAAGCAACTCTACGTTTAATGCTTCTTCTCACTGCAGCATTGGCAGACTCCATACATCTCCATCCGCAATCCGTGAACCTTAAAGCCTGTTGCCAGTTCGGCCGCGTGCTCAACTTCATGAAGCGAGGGATAGCTGAAATCCTCAATTTTACCGCATTCCTGGCAGATGACATGATAATGATCGGATACATTGGCATCAAAGCGGCTCGAATTATCACCGTAGGTCAATTCACGCACCATTCCGGCTTCCATAAACATCTTCAGATTGTTGTATACTGTCGCCACGCTCATGCTTGGAAACTGCGGCTCCAGCGCACGATAAATATCGTCTGCCGTAGGATGATTCAACGCTTCCATCAGATACGTCAAAATTGCATGACGCTGGGGTGTAATACGGACACCGGTAGTCTTCAATTGTTCCAATGCATGCTGTACGCCACTACCCATCAATTCCACCGCCTTTAAATTAAAACAATAATAAGAATCCAAAACTATACTGTAATTGTAAAACCCTGCTTTGAATGTTGTCAACGTGCCAAGTACATTATATTCATTATTATATAATAAAAATTACTTTTTTCAATATTCCTTCACATTTAAACTGCTGTTCCCTTCCACATTCAGCTTGAATTCGCCGGTGCCCACTTCACCAATGACAGTTTTTTTGTCAATGGCCAGTCCGGCAATGTCCGTGCTGATATTCCCGTAACCGCTCGATCCATTCAATGTATAATTGGCATCAGCAGGCAGATAAAGATCGATGTCTCCAACTGCGCTGTAAACCTCCCAGTCACCGCCAAGCACCTCTGAGCGAATATTAATTGTGCCGTTCAATGATTCCGCATGCAGCTTCGCCCTTGCACCGTCAACTTCGAGATTACCGTTTTTGCTCGACAGATTCACTTCATCTCCGCTGCCTGTGGCGGAAATATTGCCGACAACTGTGGAGAGCTTCAGCGGACCGGTAATATCCCAGGCATCCATACTTCCGCCTCCTGTTGAAAGCTCAACGCTTCCTTGAACGGTACGTGCGCGGACCGCGCCGTTCAGTGTTTTCCCTTTTATGTTCCCGAAAATGCGGTGCAGAATCAGCTCACCGTTCCCCGTCTCCAGAGCAATATCCTCGATGGCCTCTACGTTCTGTAACGTTATGCCGCCGTTCATCGTCCGGACATCCAGATTGAACCGCCGGTCTTCCGGAAGCGAGATATCCAGATCTATACGCGGCTGGCGTTTGCCGGAATCGCCGTAAGTCTGATATTGGGGAGTAATTTTGATCGTCGGCCCTTCCTCAACTTGTACAAAAGATTGCTCGGAGACCGCCTCAGCCTGCGCACCTTCCAGTTCATCAACCCACACAGTGGCTGTAATCTCAATATCCTCTACAGCGGCGCGGTGGATCAGGATATCCCCGTTAATGCCGTCAACTGTAATCTTGGAGGTGTTAAGCTCAACCGGTACAACCAGCGGCGCCTTCTCATACCGGCTGCCTGCGGCTTCCCCGTAATCCACTGCGGCCACAGTCAGGTTCATACTGACCTTGTTCCACAGGTGCAGATAATGCTCCTGTTCAGCCACGATAAATACGCTGGCACCCAGTATCAATGCTGACAGCAGCCCGCGCAAATCCATACGGGGCCTTGGAGCTTTCACCGTTACGCCCCTACGGCGTGTAAACAAGGTAATCAGCAAATACTCCACGCCCCACAGCACGGGAATCAGCGGCCACCACTTGAGCAGCAGCATCATAGTCTCGGTACCGTTAAGCCAGTCCAGCAGCAGAAAAATACCCACACCTGCCAGAACCACTGCCGCTGTATACCGGCCTACCCGGCGGGGGCGGCGTTCATCGCTTCTTCGGATCAGGATGCTTTTAGCAATTTCGCGTACTCCCAGCCACAGCGCACAGAGAATCAGCACTCCCGCAACCGCAACTCCGGCATAGGTCTCAAGGAATTGCTGCAGCCAGGGAGGCTTTTGCCGGAAAAGGAACATAAGCGCCCCGCCGATAAGCAGCATCAGTCCAAAGGAGATCCCCGGCTCGCTGATCCAGGATCTGGCTGTCTTTGCCGCTGTTATCGGCAATTCAGGCTCGGATTCCTCCGGCAGCCGCAGTATACGGTCTGCAGACTGCAGAACATCAAACACATTGTAGAAATAAACGACCGGAATCAGCAGTGCCAGTAAAATAAGCAGCGGAACGTTGATCTGCATGCCGATAGAAGAGAAATAAAGCATCGCCGCGATATCCAGCAAAATAATGAACAGGAAAGAAATCCCCTTGCGGAGAAGCCCCAAATAAAGATGTCCGGCACCCGGAATAACAGCTGCGAGCAGCCCTGCTATAAATTTACGCTTCCGGGGGCGTTTTTTCTGGCGTGGCGGTATTACAGGCGGCTTGGGCAGCATAACAGATTCATCCTGCTGTTGTTCGGAACTCATATCGGGACTCTTCCTTTCTCGAAAGGTATAGTTCTTCCTGCTCAAAGCCGCCCACCCCGGTAAAACTCAATCAGTTCCACTCCCGGAGCCACTTCCTCTACACTCGCAGGAATGAATCCATGCTTCGTATACAGTGTAACGGCAGGGTGATTCAGCTTCCCTGTAGATACTATAAACTGCTCTATCCCGGAATAAAGCCCAAAAATAAATTCCAGCAAACTTCCCGCTATGCCTTGGCGGAAATGCTCCGGATTCACCATCATCCGGGTAACCGTCAGCTTGCCCGGTGTTTCTTCGAGAACAGCAACCGCACCCAGCAGATCTCCGCTCTCATCAAAGCAGCCGTAGAACGCCTCTTTAACCGCCGCCAGCATCTCTCTCGTCTCCATCAGCGGAGGGATTTCATGAAAACCAATCATCTCGGCCTCCAGCCGGTAGGCTTTATGCTGAAGACTCCAGAGCTCGCTTAGGGTGTAATCATCCTGCAGATCCAGCCTGGTTATTGTATTCATCCGCACATTCCCCTTATATGCCGCACAGGGCCTGCCGTTTGCCGACAAGCCCTGAGCTGAAGATCCTATAATAAATTACCCAAAACCGGTTCTAGC
This sequence comes from Paenibacillus sp. fava2, assembly GCF_058313675.1. Classification (NCBI taxonomy): domain Bacteria; kingdom Bacillati; phylum Bacillota; class Bacilli; order Caryophanales; family Paenibacillaceae; genus Paenibacillus; species Paenibacillus sp. fava2. The sequence continues at coordinate 6,368,516 of NZ_CM177755.1, forward strand.
CGTTCAACACTTCAGCCAGAAGTGTGTTTACAAGACCCGGATTGGCTTTGCCTTTACTTTCTTTCATGACTTGCCCTACGAGGAAGCCGATTGCCTTCTGCTTGCCGGCCTTGTAGTCCTCTACCGACTGCGGGTTAGCCGCTACGACTGCTTCGACAATTTGCTTGATCGCACCTTCGTCACTGATCTGCACAAGTCCTTTTTCTTCTACAATCACTGCAGGCAGCTTGCCGCTTTCCAGCATTTCCTTGAATACGGTTTTGGCAATCTTGCTGCTGATAGTCCCGCCAGCGATCAGACCGATCATTTCGCCCAGTCCCTGCGGAGTAATCTTGACCTGGGACAGTTCAAGGCTGTTGCTGTTCAGATACCCGAGCAAATCACCCATCATCCAGTTGGCAACGGCTTTGGCATCCTTCGTATAGGCCAGGCTGCCTTCAAAGAAATCAGCCAGCGGTTTGGAGGAAGTCAGCACGCCGGCATCGTAAGCAGGCAGTCCAAACTCTTCACTGTAGCGGGCCTGCCGGGCATCCGGCAGTTCCGGAATAGTCGAACGGATGGATTCCTTCCAGGCATCGTCGATATGCAGGACGATCAGATCCGGATCCGGGAAATAACGGTAATCGTGAGCTTCCTCTTTGCCGCGCATGGACAGGGTTTTACCCTGGGCCTCATCCCAGCGGCGGGTTTCCTGCACTACCACTCCGCCGTCATCCAGGATTTCGCCTTGGCGGAATTGTTCATATTCCAGACCGCGCAGTACGCCGCGGAAGGAGTTCATGTTCTTCAGCTCGGCGCGGATACCGAATTCCTCCTGCCCCACAGGGCGCAGGCTGATGTTGGCATCACAGCGCATCGAGCCTTCCTCCATCTTAACATCGGAGACATCGCAGTACTGCATAATCGCGCGGATCTTCTCGAGATAAGCCCGAGCCTCTTCAGGCGAGCGCAGATCGGGCTCGGAGACAATCTCGATCAGCGGTGTACCTACACGGTTGAAGTCAACCAGTGAGGCAAAGCCGCCGTCAACGTGAGTCAGCTTGCCTGCATCTTCCTCCAGATGAAGACGGGTGATGCCGATGCGCTTCGTTTCTCCGTTCACCTCGATGTCGATCCAGCCGTTCAGGCCGATTGGCTGATCGAATTGCGAGATCTGGTAGGCTTTTGGCGAATCGGGGTAAAAGTAGTTCTTGCGGTCGAACTTGCTGACATCACCGATCGTGCAGTTCAGCGCCATCGCCGCTTTCATTGCATATTCTACCGCCTGGCGGTTCAAGACCGGCAGCACGCCGGGATGCCCGAGGCAGACCGGACAGGTATGGGTGTTGGGCGGAGCTCCGAATTCCGTCGAGCAGCCGCAGAAAATTTTGGACTTGGTATGAAGCTCCACATGAACTTCCAGCCCGATGACCGTTTCGTATTTAGACATAAATGATCTCATCCCTTAAAAGTTTTGTGAGCCTGTACTCGTACACAGTCTTATCCGGCGGGACTTACAGCTGTGGCCGCGCTTTGTGGTAATCTGTATTCTGTTCAAAGGCATGCGCTACGCGCAGCACGGTGCTCTCGTCAAATTCCTTCCCGATAATCTGCAGTCCGACCGGCAGGCCTTCGGCAAAGCCGCAAGGAATGCTGACCGCAGGTATGCCGGCAAGATTGACCGGAATGGTCAGTATATCGTTCAAATACATCGTCAGCGGGTCTTCCGTCTGCGAGCCCAGCTTAAATGCTGTCGTCGGCGCTGTAGGGCCGATGACTACATCGTATTTCTTGAAGACTTCATCGAAGTCCTGCTTAATCAGGGTGCGCACCTTCTGCGCCTTCAAATAATAAGCATCGTAATAACCGGAGCTCAAGGCATAGGTGCCGAGCATAATCCGGCGCTTCACCTCAGGGCCGAAGCCGCGGCTGCGGGAGTTAAGATACAGATCCAGCAGGCCGCCGCCGTCATCGACACGGACACCATAACGGACACCGTCAAAACGGGCCAGGTTGGAGGAAGCCTCTGATGAAGCAAGCAGATAATAAGCTGCCACCGCATATTCGGTATGCGGCAGGGAGACCTCTTCCCATACAGCGCCAAGACCTTCAAGCACTTTGAGGGCTGACATGACCTGCTCACGTACGGATGCATCCACGCCTTCGCCGATATATTCCTTCGGCACGGCAATGCGCAGACCGGAGATGTCGCCGGTCAAAGCGCTGAGATAATCGGGAATATCCACCTTGGCCGAGGTCGAATCCTGGGCATCATAGCCTGCAATGGCCTGCAGGACATAAGCGGAATCCTCAACATTACGGGTAACCGGGCCAATCTGATCCAGCGAGGAAGCGAAAGCTACCAGGCCGTAGCGGGACACCAGGCCATAGGTTGGCTTCAGGCCGACTACTCCGCAATAGGATGCCGGCTGGCGGATGGAGCCGCCTGTATCGGAACCCAGGGCGAATAATACTTCTCCGGCAGCTACAGCCGCTGCCGAACCGCCGCTCGAACCCCCGGGAACATGCTCGAGATTCCACGGATTGCGCACGGCGCCGTAAGCAGAATTCTCATTGGAGCCGCCCATGGCGAACTCGTCCATGTTCAATTTGCCGATGGTTACTGCATCGGCCTGACGCAGCTTGGAGACAACGGTTGCATCATAAATCGGCTGGAAATTGTCCAGGAACTTACTGGCACAGGTAGTGCGAAGCCCCTTGGTTACAATATTATCCTTAACTCCTGCAGGAAGGCCGAACAGCAGGCCGCGGGTCGCTCCGGAGGCCAGCTTGTCGTCCAGCATCCGCGCCGACTGGCGGGCCCCCTCTTCATTCAGTGTTAAAAATGCATGCACCTTGCTGTCACGCTCAGCGATTGCAGCCAGCGATTGTTCCGTCAGTTCGCTGACGGAAATATCCTTGCTGTGCAGCATGTTATGTAATTCAGGCAATCGATATTGAAACAGGCTCAACATTCTTCCTCCTTTCGGTATAGTTATTCCAGTACAGCCGGAACCTTGAAGTGACCTTCTTCATCCTCAGGCGCATTAAGCAGAGCTTCTTCCTGGGACAGGCTCTCCTTCACCACATCATCACGCATCACATTGCTGACCTGCAGCACATGTGTAGTAGGCTTAACATTTTCTGTATCCAGCTCATTCAATTTCTCAGCATATTGTAAGATAGCATTCATTTGTTCAGTAAAAACAGCCTCTTCTTCCGGGCTTAATTGCAGTCTGGCCAGCTTGGCCACATGCTGCACATCTTTGACAGTAATGCTCATACCGAATATCCCTCCTGTTTAAAGGGCTAAAGCGCCCGGATAACGTTTTTAATTATATTGTAGAAGCCTGGACAATTCAATGTACTTGTCCTTCCGGCCTTATCTGCATAACAAAAAGACCGGCTTGCGCCGGCCTTCCTTAAATCCAGGCCCGGAGATTCACCTGTTTGATGAATTCCGCCTGGGACATGCTCTCTTTAGGTGCTGCTTCCGCCTCCGGGACTTCCGCATCATCGCCGTTCATCAGATGATGAAACAGCTTCTCGTTATGTGTTGACAAAGCGTAGTCGATGAGCGCTTCATGGGTCGCTCTTTCGGCTTCCGCCTCCAGCAGCTGCTCTTCTGCCTCAATATCCTCCGCAGTCACATAAAAATTCCTGTTAGCCTGAGGGACACGGATGACATAATCGAACGCATTGTCCGGATTGCGGTCATAAGCAATCAGGTAGCCGTAGTCTCCGATAGGAAGACTCTGTTCAAACGCGTCAGCAACAATGACAATTTTCTCTCCCAACCGCAGCATCGCCTTACCTCCTGCTCCAAAATCTATCATGGTTCTACTTGTTTCAACAGTCTACTAGAAAAAGCTAGAGCTGTCCAGCAGCTGCAGGAGTGTTAAATGAAAGTTCACATAAATTTTCTGAAAAACAGCATTATATAGCACAGGTTCAGCGTTAGCGTCCCTGCTTGCGCCGCTGCGGCAGCACAATGAACAGCAGGTAAACGACCAGCGGAGTTGGAGATCCGGTCATCCCCCATAATCCCCAGAACCAGGCAGCCCTGCCTTTATCACGCCTGCGGGCATCTCGGAACATCCAGGTTCCCTGAACCAGCAGTATGGCTGCAATGACAGCCCACAGCCAATATGGTACATCATGCAGCTCCTTCATTGATCTCTTTCCTCCAGTCGCCGCCTGATCCTAACCGCCGCCAGACCGCCAAGTGCAGCAAGCGGAATTACCGCTTGAAGAACCCAGTAAACTGCAGGCGCAAATCCCAGAACGGCCAGAACAATGCTAAGGAGGAATAGTGCGGCCAGCCAAAACAGCAGCAGCTCCCGGCGGCTCTGGCGGCGTCTGCGGATAGCTTCTGCAGCCAAAAACTGCTGCATTGCCGGCAAGGACGGTGCCGGGATGTCATCATACTGCGCATCCAGCCGGTCCAGCTCAGCAGACAGCTTGTTTAACAGCTTCTTGTTCCCTGTATCATTATTCATCCTCTTTCAGCTCCTTTCTCAGCTGCTGCAACCCTGCAGACACACGCGATTTAACGGTTCCCGGCGGAACTTCCATAATGCTGCCGATTTCTTCATAGCTGTAGCCGTAATAATGCTTCAGCAATACGGCAATACGCTGGGGCAGCGGCAGCCGCGACAGTGCATCAAGCACTTCGCTCCACTCCATATTGCGGCTCTCGAACCGCCAGCGGATGGCCGCTGTCCCCCGTTCCCGGCGCAGCCAATCTGCTTCCCTCTTCCAGCGCCGTTTGCGGTCAATATATAGCCGGGTTGCAATCGTGATCAGCCATGAGGAGAATGCGGATGTGCCGTTATAGCTGCCGATCTTCTCCATAGCGCGCACGACGGTGTCCTGTGCCAGCTCCTCCGCCAGGGAAGGGTTCATGGTAGCTTTGATCAAATATTTGAACAGGAAGTTGTAGTGATCCCGCAGAAGCCCGGCCAGCGCCGAAAGATCACCCTGCTGCGCCTGCCTGATTAACTCCAGCGTCCCTTCGCTCATCAGCTTCTTTCGCTCCTCCTTCATTTATGGCCGTCTGTAATACGTACAGGATTGCCGGATCGTTCATTCACGGTCACGGTTATTTTGCAGCTCCCACAATCTGCGCCGCCAGGACTGATAGCGCCCCCGGCCGTCAGGAAACCGCCAAAAACATAAATGGCTCGGTGTCTCTCTGAGCACCTCAGTCTTCTTCGCCTGTAGATGGTACAACGCCTTTCCCTCTATGCTTTCAGCCTTCAAATCGGCCTCGCTTAAGTTCGAGCAATCATATAGATCAATGATATCGTTCTTCAATTAACTTCCTCCCATACAAATAAAACCCGTATACACAGACAAAAAAAGAACGCAAACCGGGATTAATTCCGCAGTCTGCGTGCTTCGCGAGGTAAATGTTACATTTAATTAACGTTATTGTAGCAACTTTGTATCCTTCTGTCCATCTCTATTTTCTCGCTTTTTGTCGCTTATGAAGGAATAACGTCACTGCATCGGTACGTAAGGATTGTTCCGGCGCTCGAAGCCGATGGTCGTCCGCGGGCCGTGTCCGGGGTATACCTTTACTTCTTCGTCCAGACGGTACAGCTTGCCGCGCAGCGAATCAACCAGATCACGCTCCCGGCCTCCCGGCAGATCCGTGCGTCCCACACCAAGCTTAAACAGGACATCTCCGGAAAAAAGATCATTCCCGCAGAGGAAGCTGACGCTGCCCGGAGAATGCCCCGGGGTATGAAAAACCTTGAAGGTAAGCCCTAGCAGCTTCAGAATCTGGCCCTCGGCCAGATCATATTCCGCCGGCTCTGTACTGATCGGAGGTGAAGCCTCCGGCCACATCAGTGAACCGTTCAGCTTGGGACTGACCAGCCACTCGCTTTCCAGGGCATGAACATATACCGGACATTTTTTGGCTTTGCGGATTTCATCCACACCGCCGATATGGTCAAAATGGGCATGTGTCAGCAGGATGGCTTTAATCTCCATATTCTCTATGGCGCGTACAAGGGCAGCAGGATTCATGCCGGGGTCGATAATCACTCCACGCTGCGGGTCAGCTCCGGTCAGAAGATAGGCATTGGTCTGGAGCGGACCCAGATTATAGGAACGTATATTCAGCATAGGATCAGAAACCGGAAATCAGGCTGCGCAGTTCTTTGGCGATGACTGCGTGCGATTCTGTACCTTCCCCGTAGGCTTGCCCCATTGCCTTGCGTACTTCAGCAATTTTGCTGTCATAATCGGCAGCATCCCGGTCCGGATTCTCCTGTTTGAAAGCCCGCATCAGCGACTGCACATGCTCCGGACGCGGCCCCCAATGTCCCAGCACGTAACCGCCGGTGTCGGCAAAAATAACCACAGGCACCGATCTTCCGCCCATCGTCAGGAAGTCATCCATCAGATCCTGGTTTTCTTCCAGAATCAGCACTTCGGTCTTGATGCCTGCGGTCTCCAGAATCCGGAAGACAACCGGCACATTGCGTACAACATCGCCGCACCAGTCGGCAGCCAGAATCAGCACACGCAGATCATCGCGGTGGTTCAGGCTTTCAAAAAATTCACAGTCATCCGCATTCTCCCAGGCAAACTTCTCATACCAGGATTCAAAGGCCTGCTGATTTTTGGTCATGCTCTCCACGAACTGGCGCGGGGTCAGGCCTTGTCCGAATTTATGGGCTACATTCTGCTTCATGCTGCACTACCTTTCTTTTTGGATTTATACCATTTAAACAGGAAGTATATAACGATAATAGCGATAGCGACCAGGATAAGCTCATGGGTATATTTGCCGGCAACCTCGTCAATCGTCTCCCATTTATCGCCCAGAGTGTATCCCAGATAGACAAACAGGGCACTCCAAGGAATTACTGCCAGTGTGGTCAGCAGTGTAAATTTACCCAGCGGCATACGTGAGATGCCGGCAGGCACTGAGATCGCATGACGGACAACCGGAATGAATCTCGCGGTAAAAATAACCCCTGTACCGTACTTTTTGAACCATTCCTCTGAATGGTCGATGTGCTTTTTGTTAATAAAAATGTATTTTCCGTATTTCTCCAGCACCGGTCTTCCGCCATAACGGCCGATCCAGTAGACAAAGATCTGGGCTATAACCCCTCCGACTGTTCCAAATATAATGGCCCCGAAGAAATTAATGTCACCCTGTGAAACCAGATAGCCGCCGAACGCGAGTACGATTTCACTCGGAATGACCTCAATCATCAGTCCGATCATAATCCCGAAGTAGCCAAGACTCTGAATCCATTCAAACAGATGTGAGATCATTTCAGATATATAATGCAACTGCAGCCCTCCTCCCTTTTGGATACAGAATGTAAACATCCGGAAATCCCGGCATTTCTCTGCTATGTACCAGCCTTCTCCTAGCTTATTCTAGCATATGCAGACTTACAACTTCTAGTTGCAGCCCGTAACTAGGGATCGGCCATTGACAATTACAGGAATATGCGCAATTATATATTTAGACAATTATTTAAATATCGAAAGGTCGGACAGAACATGAATGAATCTTTTAAGGCGCTGGCCGATCCAACCCGGAGACAGATCATCCGGCTGCTGCGTGAGAAGGACCGGACTGCCGGTGAGATTGCAGATTATTTTCAGATGACCAAACCGAGTATCTCGCATCACCTGAGCGCCCTGAAGCATGCCGGACTGGTACAGGATGAGCGCAAGGGGCAGTTTATCGTATATTCACTCGATACGACTGTGCTTGAGGAGGTCCTGGGATGGTTCCTGGAACTGACGGGAGCCGGGAAAAACAGTGAAGCTGAGCCGCCTGCAGCCGGGGATCTCCCGCGCCGGAAGCTCCAATCTGACAAGGAGGAATTGTGATGAGGGATTTTAAGTGGAAATGGCAGGACACGCTGATTGTTATACTGGGTGTGCTGACGCTCGGATACGCACTGGTCAATTACAGCAAGCTGCCGGAGCAGCTGCCCGCCCAGTTCAGCATTACCGGGGAAGTGAACAGATATTGGCCGAAAAGCTCGATTATCATCCAAGGCGCCGTCCTTGGCCTCGTGCTTCCGCTAGCTATGCAGTTCATCCGCCGGATTGACCCCAAGAAGGATAACTACAGCAAATTTACCGGAGCTTACAAAATGATCCGTCTGGCCATCGCCGTTCTGATGGATGCCATGCTGGTGCTTTCTGTAGCCAAAGGCCTCAATCCGGATTTTGCTGCGGGCAAGCTTGCAATTGCTGCTGTGGGAGTACTATTCATCGCGCTGGGCAACTACATGCCGCAGATTAAAGACAACTATTTCACCGGTATCAAAACACCTTGGACGCTTGCAAGCCCCGAGGTCTGGCGGAAAACTCACCGCTTCTCGGGATACATGTGGGTAGCCGGCGGGTTGTTGCTGATGCTCGCTGCTTTTCTGCCCAAGACTGCGTCCATCAGCCTGATTATCACCTCCCTGCTGATTGCTGTCCTTGTTCCCTATGTTTATTCGTGGCTCATTTCGCAGCGGATGAAGGCATAGTTTACGACTGATTTCAGTAAAGGCAGTATTCGGCGGCCATACTGCCGATTAAACTACGGTATTAACCAATTTAGTTGGAAAATCGGCACTTAATTCTACTATTTCTAAGTGTTTATAAGATTTAAGCAGATTTTTGCTATTTATTTCAGGTCATTTGCCTCCAGTTCGATGGCGTAAAGTAAGTTGTGTACCAGGATTTGGAGCCTAGTCAGGCAACAAAAAAGTAGGGTATTCTCGGGATTACGACACCACCAAGAAGGGACCCTACTCGATGACTATTCTACCCGAAAACATGTTAAATAATCTATTTGAAAATCTTGTCACCCAATTTGTAAAAGACAATCTGGAGTCCATTATGAAGGCGGAAATCCAGCAATTCATGACCAGTGAGGAAGCCGGGAACCACAACAGTCGCAACGGATACTACACACGAAACCTGCACACCAAGTACGGCAATGTGGAGGAGTTAGAGGTCCCCCGCGACCGTCAGGGTCTGTTCCAAACGCAATTATTTGAGCCCTACCAAAGACGGGATGGATGGCTTGAGGAAGCTGTCATCCAGATGTACAAAAGTGGCATGGGAACGCGAGATGTGGCCCGGTTCATTGAAAGTATGTTCGGCAGCCACTACTCTCCCACGACCGTTAGCAACATTACAGCTACGGTACTTGACGACATTCATCAGTGGCAGAAACGCCCGTTAAACAAACGCTACTCCGTCATCTACCTGGACGGCTTATATGTGAAGCTCAAGCGCAGCACCGTGAGCGGAGAAGTCGTTTATTTCGCCATGGGGATCGACGAAGACGGTCACCGCCAGATCCTTGGCTTTTACGTAGGCGGCCAAGAGAGCGCAAACGGCTGGCGCGAGGTGCTCAAAGACCTCTACGACCGTGGTGTCCAGGAAGTCTTGCTGGGTGTGTTTGATGGACTGCCGGGACTGGGTGCAGCGTTCCGTGAAACCTATCCGAAGGCGGATGTGCAGCATTGTATCGTCCACAAAGTGCGTTCGACCTTTCCGAAAATTCGGGTTCAGCACAAAACGGAAGTCATTGAAGATCTGAAGACGATCTACACGGCTGCAGACCACGATCTGGCCCGGGCTGCGTTTGACACGGTGAAGGCCAAATGGGGCAAGCTCTACCCGAAAGAAATGCGGTCTTGGGAAGAACAGTTGCCCACGCTGTTGACCTTTTATAAGTATCCCGCGCTCATAAAAGAAGCCATCTACACGTCCAATCCAATTGAACGAATGAACAAGGAAATCCGAAAACGCCTGAAGCCGATGAACAGTCTCACCAATATGGATGCGGCAGAGAAAATTGTCTACCTGGATGTAATAGACTACAATGAACGTTTTGCCGAACGGGTCATTCGCGGCTTCGGTGATCTGGAGGTAAAGAAGAAACTGAACGAGATGTTTGAAGTGCGATACCCGGTGCGGGAAGGGCAAGAGAAGTAGTCCAATTCCCCTTGTTCTTTGGGGCGGGGTTCCCCCGCCCCAAAGAACACTTGCACTCACTAACGGACACCCGAGAAGTTACTTTCTACTCTCTTACACAAACTTCTTGACGCTACCTCCAGTTCGGGAATTCAGGCGTTTTTAAGTGACGTTTTTCCAACTAATAACTGGATTACAAGTTAAAAAGCGATTTTAAGTAGCAAAAATCCACTTAGTTAGAGCGATTCTCTCAAGCTGTCTAACCAAAATAGAGTCCCAACGATACGTGCAGGCCTAATAGGTAGGGAAGGCATTGAGGTTTATTGGGAATTAGCAGTAGTCTGCACTGGCTGCACATTGTAAGCTGCTGCAATCAGCCGATTCAGCTCTGCGCCCACCTCTTCAATTCCCCCAGAGAATTCAAAGCTGCGGTCATTATGCTCCGGGCCTTTATTGTGCTCCTGAAATGCAAGCAGCCGGTATCCCCTCACCAGCTCCTGTCCGGCAACCGCACTGGCTGCGGCACGCTGCAGATCCCCTTTTGCCAAAGAACGGCGGCCCATCTGCAGCATGCCTTCTGCTGCCCTCCTCCACTTGAAGGCGTTAAACCTGTCCAAATCAATGCTTCTTCTCACCCAGTACAACGCTGTCCCCGGCTCATTGCCTTTCAGGCAGGCTTCTGCCAGCATCCAGTGCAGACCGGCACCTCCCGGGGAGTACTCAAGACTGCGGAGCAGCAGCTCCTCCTTCTCTTCCTGCGGAAGCAGTCCCGCAAAACTTACAGCTATACGGGGATCGTAAGGATTGTGATGCAGCGCTTCCTGGAGCAGCTTATTCTGTACTGCTGGTTCTGCAGAACGGACAGCCTGCCTGAATAAGCCTTCCGCCTTCCACAGCTTGAAGGAAAGTCCGCTCAGTATCAGACAGAAACAGACCACTGCTATCAGCAATACACGTACTCCTGCCTGCTGTGCCGAAGCACGGCGATTCATTTCGGTGCCCCTTCGGGGGCTGGTAAACCGGTGCCGGGGCGATTCGGCAAGCGTTCTTGCTGTCAGCAAGAACAGCAGCAGCCAGAAGAGCCCGTAGCTCCAGCTGAAATCCACTGCGCCGTGCAGGAGGATTACAAGCAGCGGGGGCAGCAGCCCGGGGGCATTCCTGCCCGCTAGTATTCCTGCTGCCAGCAGCATGAGCAGCACAGCGGCACTTCCGGCGATACCGAGATTCAGCAGAATATCGAGGTATCCGCTATGGACCTGGCTGCCCACATAGGGGCGGGACTGGACAGCGAGGTACGCGCTGCGCCAGGTCTCGCCCCCCTGCCCCAGCCAGGGGGCTTCCCCCGCGAGGCGCCACGCGTCGCGGTAGAACAGCCCGCGGGCGGCGGCCGTCGGAGACGGCCCGCTGATCCGCCCGCGCAGCAGTGCCAGGACGGCGCTCCCCGCCGCCGTCCACAGCCCCGCCGCCAGCAGCATGGCGGCGAACTGCCCGCCCGCCGCGCCCCGGCAGCGGCGGCACAGCCACAGGCCGGCCAGCAGCGCGCCGGCCCAGCACCCGGCCAGCAGCAGCAGGCCGGGCAAAGGCTCTGCCGCCAGCCCGGTGCGGGCCAGCTGGCGGCAGAGCAGCGCCGCAGCAGCCGCGGGCGCGGCGGCGCAGACCAGAAGCGGCGCGGCCAGCCGCCGCTTCCAGAGCAGGGCTGCGGCGGCGGCGCAGGCCGCAGCCAGCAGCGCGCCGCGCGACTCGCTGAGCAGCAGCGCGGCGGCGTACGGGAACAGAGGCAGCATGCACAGCAGCTGCCTCGCGGTACTTTGCGCGCGATGGCTGTCACGCGCAGCCGCCTCCGCGGCCGCCATGGCCCGCTCCAGCAGGAACACGGCCATCACAGCACCGAAGGCATTCGGATACTGGAGCAGCCCGCCCAACCTTGCTCCGGTAGCACTGACTGCCGGGGAGTCCGTATAGGCAATCGCGTAACGGAGCGGCAATCCGCAGGCTGCCAGCAGGCCGCTCAGACAGAGGACCATGCCAAGCGTATGCCAGAGTGCTGCAAGAAATCCCGCACCCCGGCGGCTGCCTGCACAAACAGCTGCGAAATAAGCAAAGCTTCCGTACAGCCCCCAGCGCAACAGCTCATTAAGCGTTCCCTGCACCGACAGCGGCCCACGCAGCAGCTGAAGCGCATATAAAACAAGAATGAGCATGGGAGAGCCCAACAGAATAATAATCATCCAATTCCCCGCCTGATGGGAACCCCCGGTATTCCCACCCTCCGCTGTCTCATCCCTGCCTCCGGCAGCTCTTACACCGATGCCCGCAAAGACGGCAAAAGCAGCACACAGGCCGAACCATACAGCCAGAAGACCGTACAGTTCCCGGGCAAAAAAAAGCCCGCGCAGCAGGCATGCTGCTGCTGCAGCCAAAAGCAGCATGCCTGCACTCCCACGGCTCGTAAACCGCCGCAGCCGGGGCCAGATTCTGTTGATTTCCATCGTTACCTCCATGTACCTTGTTATCCGTCAGTTTTCCCGCAAATTGGAAAATTTATATGCCGGAATCCCAAAGCAAACAGGACAGCGCTTCTCCCGGAGGAGAACGCTGTCCTGTTCATTGAAGCATTATAGCTACTATCTGTACGGCAAGACTTCCATCATCTGCAGCCCCGGCGGCTATCAGTCCTGCGCCGTTAACTCCGCTGGGAGCAGGTCTGCGCAGACACGCTCAAGATACGGCTTCGCCCCCAGAAAATCACGGAAGGCGCTGTATTCACGCCATTTGGCGGCGTTGTCCCCGCCTCCGGCTTTGACGGCACGAATAAGAATATTCTTCGGGGTATGCTCCATGTCGATGAACTCCAGCAGCTGGCTGCGGTAACCCATCAGATCCAGCAGCTTGGCCCGGATGGCATCGGTGGCAAGCGCCGAGAAACGCTCCTTCAGAATGCCGTGCGACAGCAGCGGATTAAGCACCTCGCTCTCAATCTGGCTGAACAGCTCATGCTGGCAGCAGGGGACTGAGAGAATAACCGATGCGCCCCAGCGGACTGCCTTTTCAAGTGCAGCATCCGTAGCTGTATCACAGGCATGCAGAGTGACTACCATGTCCACCTGATCCAGTTCATTATAATCAGCAATGTCGCCTACAAGGAACTTGAGCTGGCTGTAGCCAAGCTTGGCTGCCAATTGGCTGCAGTGGGCAATGACATCCGCCTTGAGGTCAAGTCCGACGACATTCAGCTCACGGCGTTCACGGACGGCCAGATAATGATACAGCGCGAACGTCAGATAGGATTTGCCGCAGCCAAAATCGACAATGGTCAGCGGCCGGCCGGCCGGCAGGTCACCCAGCACATCCTCAACCATCTCCAGAAAGCGGTTGATCTGGCGGAACTTATCGTATTTTTTGGCCAAAACCTTGCCTTCGCTGTTCATAATCCCCAGCTCTACCAGGAATGGCACCGGCTCTCCCTCATCCAGCACATAGCGCTTCTTGCGGTTATGGGCCAGATCAGGCGCTTCCTGCTTGCTGGCAGACTTCGTCAGGATGGATACTTTATACTTCTTGCTGATCAGCACCTGATAGTCCGCCTCAATTGTGCACAGCAGCGCCTGGCGGAAGGTTGCCCGCAGCAGTGCCATTATTTCAGCCCCTGCTTCTTCAGCGGAGATATTCCGGTGCTCGACCTTAGGTCCGGTATAGTAGGCAAACTGATAGTGCAGCTTGCCTTTAAGCTCGACGGGCTTGATCTGTACTTTGGTGTAAGATACCTCACCTTTACTGCGCAGCTGGCTTAATGTTGCCGTTATTAAGGTGCGGTTGTTAATCAGTTGTACGATTAATGTATTTAAAGATTCCACAGGGTACATCTCACTTTCACATATTAAAATAAAGAACGGGTTCGTCTTAAGTAGCCGTTATATTATAGCATGTCCTGCACCCGGATATTATAACAAGCTCATGTACAGTCTTCTAATAGTCTTCTATCAGTAAACAAAACCACTGCAACCCGTTAGAAGCATTAAAAAAAGACAGCACAGACGCCTGTCTTGACACTTCCCGGGGCATCTGTGCTATTCAGTAAATTTGGATATTAGCGCTGCTCCTGCTTCGCTGCAGCAGTAATTCTCTCCCACTCGGCCAGCCCCTGCTGCGCTTCCTCCAGCGGCAGGCCGCCAAGCCCGAGTGCTTCAGGAGACTCCTGCAACAGCCGCCCATAGAGTCCGTGTCCTTCCGCAGCGACATCCACCCCCTGCTCCCACAGCCGGTACAGGCTGTCTTCCGCCTTGGCATAGCTGCCGGCCGACTCCAGATAGGAGAGCAGCAGGCGTTCAGTTTTGACGGGTAGCTGGTAACCTTCGATTTCCTGCAGCAGCTCCTCCATCTCCCTGTTCATACTCAGCAGCTCCCGGTCGGCGCCATGCAGATCCGCACGCAGAAATAAATGCAGGGAGCGCATGTACCGGAACAGGGCTGCCTCCTTATCGCCTGCAGCCGCGTAGATGCCTCCTTCTTCCTTAAGCAGCCGTGCCACGCCCTGCAGCTTGTCGGACTCAATGATGCCGCCGAGCCGGAACATTTCAACAATATCTTCAGCAGATAAGGAATTCAGCAGACGGGAATTCAGCCGGAAATGCCGGTTAAGCAGCTCATCCACTTCCCATAAAGCTTCCGTTGTCTTCTTTTCCTGCTTGAGTGTAAGCACCTTGGCCACCATGGCCGTCATATCTTCAATCATCCGTACGATATAGTCTCTCCGAAACATCCGGCAACACTCCTCCCGGGCTATCCGCCCTGTTATTATTAGCCGCAGTGTACAGGTAATCATCCTTAAAAATCATCTTAAACCATTCTATCCCCGTACGCCACTGAACAGCACAGCGGAAGCGGAACCTGCTGTCCGGAAATCATTGACAGAGGCACAAGGAATCTCATATAATAAGTCCAGCTAATTGATCTGGATTCCAGATCATACTGTTATGCAGATTATATTCCAATACTAAAGAGGGTGCATACAGAAATGAATGAACCGAATACAGCCTCCCGGCTAACCCTGACAGAAGAACAGAATAAGCTGCTGGAAAGTGCGCTGCGGATTAAAATTATGCACGCATTGGCGGATGAACCATTGACCTCCAAGCAGGTTGCCGAAAAGCTGCAGAAAACACCAGGGAATATTCATTACCATATCGTCAAGCTGTTCGAAGGCGGACTGCTCGAGATTGTCCGCACAGAAGCAGCCGGGGGAATTATCCAAAAATTTTACCGGTCTAAAGGAACCTTTTTTCACTCCGGACATCTCAGCGGCTTCCAGTTCCGTCAAGAAGACAGGATTGAGCATTTTATCACCCGGCTGACCTTATCCCCCGCTGAACTCAGTGATTTTCAGCAGGAACTGACCCAGCTGATCATCTCATGGGAGTCAAGGTTCACCCAAGGGGATGAATACGGCGTAGAATTTGTCATCGGGCGCCTGCCCCATTCAGACTATGAGCCAGAACCGGGAGGAGATTCTGAATGAACCCG
Source organism: Paenibacillus sp. fava2 (assembly GCF_058313675.1). Classification (NCBI taxonomy): domain Bacteria; kingdom Bacillati; phylum Bacillota; class Bacilli; order Caryophanales; family Paenibacillaceae; genus Paenibacillus; species Paenibacillus sp. fava2. The sequence continues at coordinate 6,383,978 of NZ_CM177755.1, forward strand.
GCTGCAGCAACAGAATCAGCAAGCCGTAATCCTTTGCGTAAATTCGCCTCGTTGTTTACAGCATCGCAGACGTTCCCTTATCTCTGGCTCGGAAATCTTATTTCCTTTCTTGGCAGCTCGGTAACTATGGTAATCCTGCCTGTCCTCGTCTACTCCATGACCGGTTCGACCAAGACAATGGGCTTCGTGATGGCCATTTATATGCTGCCAAATGTGATTATGCTCCCTGTATCAGGCCATATAGTGGACCGGTACGACAGAGTTAAAATTATGATATCGGCTGATATCGCCCGGTTTGCCATTATGGTCGCCATAGCAGTGCTCTCGCTTACCGGTGCATTAAGCATTCCGCTGCTCTATCTGTTTATGGGCCTCTATGGCATGCTTGACGGTTTGTTCCGCCCTGCTTATTCTGCAACCCAGGCGACGGTATTTACACCGGATATCCGGATTGCCGCCAATTCGTTGACACAGATGAGCACCCAGGCGGTCCGCCTGATCGGTCCTGCGCTCGGCGGTCTGCTCATTACTCATCTGTCGGCTGGCATTGGGTTCGGGCTCGATGCTTTTACCTACATCCTCTCCCTGTTCTGCCTGGTTTACCTGCGCAGAGCACTGACGACCGGCCTGCGGAGCAAGTCTTTGGCGGACTCTGACGGAGTTCAGGAGGTATCTAAAGCGGGAGCACCTCATGCCTCCCCGAACTGGAAGGATGATTTCAAAGAAGGGATCGCCGTGCTGCGCAGTCACCCGTGGCTCTGGATCACGATTATCACCTTCTCGTTCTTCAATATCTGTTTTGCCGGAGTGACCAGTATTCTGATTCCCTGGCTGTTCAAGGTATACCACGGATGGCCGCCTTATATATACGGGCTTGCTGTTACCTGCTCCGGTGCCGGAGCCATAGTTGCCGGACTGGTGTACAGCCTGCGCCAGCACTGGACCCGCCGCGGCATCATGGCTTACGGTGGAGTTATCCTGAGCTGCCTCGCCCTGTTCCTGATGCCGTTTATCCCGAATGCTGCTGCAGCAGTTGCCCTGTTCACCGTGGAAGGATTCGGGCTGATGATCTTTGGCCTGATATGGGAAATCAGCCTGCAGGAGCTTGTTCCCCAGGAGGCTTTCGGACGTGTGGCCAGTCTGGATCTGCTCGGCTCCTTCGCCCTGCTGCCGGTAGGTTACATTCTGGTCGGCTGGCTGGCCGATCAGATCGGCGGCCTTCCTACCATCACTATCTTTTCCGGTCTCGGCATCCTGTGTGCCGCCTCGGTGCTCTGTCTCCCTGCCATCCGCAGGTTCCAGTAATGCGCAGCCCAAAGAGGCAGCACTCCGCTTGTCAGCAGAGGCTGCCTCTTTGGGCTGCCGGTCTATCATTTCACCGGCCCCTTATTTCCCGGCTGCCGGTATCTGTACAAAATCCTTAATAATCTCCGCCAGACGCTCCGGCGCTTCATACATACTCATATGTCCTGCACCGGGAATGGTCGCCTTGGTTACGTTCGCCTTGTCTGTTGTAAAAATCCGTTCAGGCGGTACCAGACCATCTTCCGTCCCCGCTACAAGCAGCACCGGCAAGGCAGATGCCGAAAGGACATCCCGGCGGTCCGGACGTTCCCGCATCGCAAGCAGGGCACCCGCTGCTCCCTGCGGCGGAGTCTTGTAACCGATCTCCTTAGCCCGTTCAAGCAGCTGGGAAGCTGCACCCGGAGCGAATAATCCGGGCACCAGGGCATCGACAAATGCGGTAATCCCTTCATTCTGGATCGTGCTGACGCTCTTCAGACGCTTCTCACGGGCCTCCTCGCCATCCGGATAACCGGTGGAGTGAATCAGCCCGAATCCCTTCAGCCGGGAAGCATGACGCTGGGCAAAGGATAATGTGACATAACCGCCCATGGAATGGCCCAGCAGATACACTTCCGGTATCTCCAGGTGATTCAGCAGGGACAGCACATCATCAGCCATCCGATCGATGCTGTATGCACCGAGCGGAGCATCCGATGCGCCATGGCCGCGCAGATCCGGAGCAATTACCCGGTAGCTGCCGCTTAGAAAAGGAATGACCTGCTCAAAATACGCAGAGCTTCCGCAGAAGCCGTGAAGCAGCACAATAACCTCGCCCTGTCCTTGATCACTGTAACAAATATTGCTTCCCTCACAACGGATATTTTCCATGACAGCTTCCTTCTTTCTATGTAATAGCAAGGCTTATTCTACATTATTAAGCAGAACGGTTCATCTTGAAACGCCTTAAGGAACAAGCCTGAAACCTTTTGCTGCAGCCAGTGCAATTTGGTCGGCCATCTGCATTACCCGATATAGCGGTGTCGTCTGCAGTGTCCGGTAAGGAAAAGGTCCGTTCACCCCGACGATGGCGGCCAGACTGTAATTTCCCACCTCAGGCAGGCACAGGCCTACCGACTGGGCCGGGCGCAACGGTTCGCTGGCTGCGAAATAATACCCTAAGGCAGCCGGCGGCCCCAGGCAGGCATCAATGGCTATGACCAGCTGCCCCTCCGGAATCGCGGCAATCCGCGCGACCAAATTATCCGCATCACAGGGCGACGGTAAAGTACCGGTCACATGCGGAAAACCGTATTTCAGCAGTCCGCTGCCGGTCAGAGGGCCGAGGCAATCGCCTGTAGAGCGGTCTGTCCCGATGCACAAAAAGGTGATGCGCTCAGGCGGATGCTGATCAGCAATCTCCCGGAAGAAAATGCCCAACCGGCCGGCGTCCATTTTGATCCGGTTTCTGCTCTCCTGCTCCCTGATTGCCACTGTCCTCTCCTCCTTATAGTCTGAATGTCTCCGATTATTCCTTTTAATTTAACATGTTTCCGGGGAATTGGACAAAAAAATGGTGTTTCTTTACCCTCTCATGATAAAATACATCAGAAGGAACGACCGGCGCAGTTAGTATACCGGGCCGGTAAACCAAGGGTATTTCACTAAGAAAGGACTGTTTGCACTCCATGGATTTATCAAAGCCCAGCCAGGAAAATGTGGAATATATGATCGAGGGCATCAAGAGCAAGCTCAAAATGGCCAGCGCGGCAGCCATGCAGGCATCCGCTTTCTCGGTAGACCACTATGAGGATATTCTTGATATTTACGAGGTAGCCATGGGCAGTGACCGGCTCAGCATCTCCCAGGTAGAAGCCCTGGTCTCCGAGCTTGGCCGCCTGCGGAATAAATAACAGGCCTGAAACGAAACAGGAGCTCTCTGCCTGATGCCGTCCTCTCCGGATGACAACAAGGCTGAGAGCTCCTGTTCTTGTATCTGTGCAGCGTTCAGTGTTCAGGATTTTCATTCCGCATTTCTGCATTATGGAAGGTCAATCAGGATGAACTCCGCATCCCCTTCGCTGCTTGTTCCTTTCAGCGTCAGATCACAGCTTTTGCGTATACGCGCGGCATCACCGGGCTGCAGTTGAAAAGTCCCTTCGCTGCAGCTTACCTCCAGATTGCCGGCAATCAGATAAAGATGTGTGCGCCTGCCCTCCTGCTGGGAATGCTGCACTTCCCTGTTCGTTTCGAGCACCGACAGATAAATCGAAGCATCCTCACCCAGCTTCAGTACCCCTTCCGCATCTGTCCCTGAGGCCACCTGGAGCAGGGTATTCATCTTCAGCTCGCGCGGGAAAAACTTCGCATCCCAGGCCGGCGTAACCCCCGGACGGTCCGGCAGCAGCCACATCTGCAGGAAGCGGACATGGTCTTCAGGCGACGGATTAGTCTCCGAATGGTTAATTCCTGTGCCTGCGCTCATCACCTGCACGCTTCCTGCCTGCAGCTCCGCCTGATTTCCGAGATCATCCTGGTGCTTCAGCACTCCTGAGATTACATAAGTAATAATCTCCAGGTCATGATGCGGATGCTCCCCCATGCCCTGTCCCGGTTTCAGCTCATTGTCGTTGTGTGCGAGCAGTACACCAAAGTGCGCGTTGCTGGGATCATCATAATCGGCAAAGGAAAAGCTGAATTCACTGTGGATCCATTCTCTATTCGAAGTATGGCGCTCGGCAGACGTAACAATTTTGATCATAATCTATGCACCTCCAAAGATGTTAAGAATCTTTTTAATCTTTAAAAACGGGGTGTTTTGCCCCCGCTCATATGGATGAATAGGCGCCTTAATTATGTATTTCTTACCCTGTACCTGTCCTTGTCAATCAGCTTAATTTACTATATTATTCCAGACAAATTCTTTATGATGTCCCTCTCTCCGCCGCCCCTGTACTTCCCCCTGCCGCTTCTTTCTCAGACCTTTCAAATTCAGCCCCATAGTACCGTTCTGCCAGCTTAAACCTGGTATATTCCCGGACGGAGCTATAATATTGGCTATTCTTTCCTGAACCTTCCTGCTGTTTCAGCCCATATCCCCACGTTTATATACGAAGTAAGAACCTTCAGGCTTTCCTGAACTCCAACTGACGGCAGCGGCCATAGCAGTCCTGCTGCGACGGGCCAGAGGCTGTCCGATTTTGGAATACCATAATCTATAAGGAGTGATTGAAGATGAACAGAGCAGAAACAGAACATCCGGTAGAGAGCGGAAACACATTTTTCAAAGGTATTTTTATCGGAGGATTGCTGGGCGCGGCGGCTGCACTGCTGTTTGCACCTAAGCCAGGCCGTGAAATGCGCAGTGACCTGTCCGACAAGCTTACACTGGCCACAGACAAGACGAAGGAAGTTGCTGGTGTCGTAACAGACAAGACCAAAAGTATTGCCACTACTGTCGGAGAGAAGGCAACAGACCTGGCCAGCACGGTATCCGCCAAAGCCTCTGACATCTTCACCACAGTGAGCGACAGCAAGCAGCAGATCGCCGCTACCCTGCAGGAGACCGGCAAAAAAATCGGTGATACTGTCGCCGAAGCATCCAGCGATGTAGCTTCCGATGTCAAAAAGGCGTCCGAAGACGTTACTGATGAGGCTGCCGCTTCTTCCAAAGAGGTTGCCGATAAGGCCAAGGACGCAACCAATGAGGTCGCCGCTGAAGCTAAGGATGCCAAGGAAGAGGTTAAATCCTCTTACAAGTCTTCTTACTAACACGCTGTGACCTGCGGCTCATTCTAAAATGGAGAACAGCCAGCTCACTGCAGCTGGCTGTTGCTATGCTGAGTGCAGCTTCTTCTAACAAGACAGAAGCTGCACTGAATTAAAGCCTAATATGGCTAAAGAAAGCGGGGAGACCTTATGGGAGATGCGGGCAGCAAGACCAAAACGTACGAGGTTGACGAACACCCCTTTGAACTGCGGCATGAAGTCAAGCGCCTTAATGCCAGATTAGACAAAATTGCGGATTCACTGGAGAAATCGGAATTCAAGGATATCCTTGAAAACTATACAGACCCCAAAAAACGGATTATTACCAACCTGATGGCTGGCATATCCCGCGGGCTCGGACTTTCACTGGGTACCTTCGTTATTCTAGGTCTGCTCGGCTACATTCTCAGCCTGTTCCTTGATGTTCCGGTTATTGGTGAATATCTCGGCGAGATCAAAACCTATATTGATGCAAACAGCTGATGTCCAACTCCGCTTACTCCGCCTGCCGCCTGTGTATAACACGGGCAGCAGGCGGGGTAAGCGTATAGATGACAGGATTAAAACAAAAAAACAGGACATTCCTTGTTCCGGAGAACAGGCATGTCCTGTTTTTGATTATAATGAATACCGGCGGGGTCAATACGAAGAATTCGCCATGATTTGTTTCAGCTTCTCTGTGGCCCGCTTTTGAATCCGCGAGACACTCATCTGCGAGACGCCCAGCTTCTGGGCAATGGCCCGCTGGGATTGGCCGTCCTGGAAAGCCAGCAGCAATACCTGCTGCTCCTGTTCCTTGAGCTGGCCGAGCGCCTGCTGGAGATCCATACGCTTTTCGACAGTTTCATAATCGTTGGCATCAGAGCTGATCAGCTCGCCGAGCGTAGCTCCGGTCTCCTCCTGCGAGAGCGGCGAATCAAGCGACACGTAGTGGTAACATTCCCTTCCGGCCAGCACTTCCACTGTTTCTTCTACAGTAAGATCAAGATATTGGGCAATTTCCTCTACAGCCGGTGAACGCTCAAGCCTGATGGTTAGCTCATCAATGGCCTGCTGGACGAGAGCCCCCTTCTCTTTGATCCGTCTAGGAACCTGTATGTACCAGGACTTATCCCGCAGGAAATTCTTCATATGGCCAATCATGCTTTTCATCGCATACGGCTCAAAGGGAATTCCCAGACTGATGTCATATTGCTGAAGCAGCCTAATGAGCGCCATCTGTCCTACCTGATACAGATCTTCGTATAAGTCAGGACGGTTCCGGGCAATTTTGCCGGCAGCCATCTTGACCATGGGTTCATATTTACGGATCAGAAGGGTGGCAATTTCGTTGTCTTTGGTCTGCTGGTATTCCCAGATCAGACTTACCGCATCATTCATGGACTCTGGGGGAGTCACTTTGTCGTTCATACTTTCTCCTCGCTAAAATTAAGCCGTTTGGTCAGGGTAACGACAGTCCCTCTTCCTGCTTCACTCACTACGCTAACATCATCCATGAGTGCCTGCATCAGATAAAATCCAAGTCCTCCTACCTCAACGTCATTCAGCTCTTTGTCATGCAGCGTCATGCGCGGTTCAGGACTATCCATTCCGTCAAAGCTCTCCCCCTCATCTTTGACCGTGATGGATAAGGTGCTTGCTCCTACTTCAAAAATGACATCCACAAGCCCGTCTTCCTGTCCGTAAGCATACAAAACGGAGTTATTACAGGCTTCCGAAACGGCTACCTTCATATCTTCAATATCTTCATAAGTGAAGCCCATTTTCGAGGCTATTCCATATAAATTCAGTCTCACAATATCGACATATTCTGCGCTGGCGGGTAACTGAAGAACTACTTTTTGCACGTCATCACTCATCCTTATTTCGATCCTTTCCTAGTGGGAGTTCTCTTGGGGGGCAAAAAACTTGGAAATACCAGTCATATCAAACAGCTTCTGAATCTGCGGCGGAACTTCCTCAACCGTAAATTTAACATCCATTCCGTGTCTTGCCTTGAGAATCGAGAGCAAAATACCGATGCCTGTGCTGTCGATGTATTTCAGATCCTTCAAATTAATGACAAGGTCCAGTCCCGTATCTCCCACAAGCGGCTCCATCACCAGACGGAAATCAGGAGCCACTGACAAATCGAGTTCTCCAATCAGATAAACCGTACATACATTGCCTTCAGTTTCGGTTTTTGCATGGAACTTTTCGCTTTTATGTGTATTCATAGACAATCTCTCCTGATTAAATGTTTTCTTTACCAATAACCCTAAAGGCATAGTGTTGAAACAAAAAACGGACAATCTGCATGAGGTAATTCCTGGATGTCCATTAAGAGAGGGAGGCATTGCGTTCAATTCTCGGGCTCTCATGAGGCTCATAGCGGCTGATGATTTGTTTGATGCTGCTCAGCTTGAGCGGCTTGCTTACGTATCCGTCCATGCCTGCAGCCTTACAGCGGGTCTGGATGCCCTCCATGACATTCGCCGTCATGGCAATGATAACAGCTTTTTCTGAAGAGCGGCTGCTGCCGGAGCGGATTGTAGAAGTTGCTGTAAGACCGTCCATCACCGGCATCTGCAGATCCATAAAAATAAATTCATAACCGTTTTTGGCAGCGAGCTCGACCGCCTGGCTTCCATCCTCGGCAACATCGGCACTATAGCCCAGCTTCTCAAGCATGCTGACCATCAGACGCTGATTGATCGGGTGATCATCTACTACAAGCGCCTTATGGTGCATCCGTGCCTGGCTAACCACACCGTCCGGCTCCTCAATTTCGCAGCCTCTGGCCAGCTCATCCTCAGGCATGGCAGCCTGAATGGTGAAGACAAAGGTTGCTCCCTTCTCCTCCATGGATTCTACGCGGATCTCTCCGCCCATCATCTCTACAAGGGATTTGCAGATCGCAAGACCCAGGCCTGTGCCTCCATACTTCCGGGTCATGGAAGAATCAAGCTGGGAGAACGGCTGGAACAGCCGGTCGCATTTATCCGGGGAGATGCCGATGCCGGTATCCTTGACAGTGAACTCCACCATCAGCTTGCCCTCAGCATCAGCGGTTCTGGAGGCAACCAGATATACACCGCCCTGATTGGTGAATTTCACCGCATTGGCCACCAGATTAATCAGCACCTGACGCAGCCGGGCCATATCCCCGTAAATGAGCTTAGGCAGGTTCTGGTCGATAAAATAAGCCAGCTCCAGATTCTTCTTGCCCGCCTCGGCAGAGAACAGGCTGAATACCTCCTGGATCGTTCCCTGGAGCTCGAACAGCTGCTCTTCCATCTCCATTTTTCCTGACTCCATCTTGGTAAAGTCCAGAATATCATTGATTACTGTGATAAGTGTATCGGCACTCTTGCGGATAATTTCTGTATATTCCTTCTGTTCAGGAGCCAGGTCTGTCTCCATCAGCAGGTCAATCATGCCTACAACACCGTTCATCGGCGTACGGATTTCGTGACTCATCATCGCCAGGAATTCTGTTTTGGCATTAGCCGCAATTTCCGCCGCTTCCTTGGCCTTGACCAGCTCACCGTTAATTTTCTCCAGCTCCTGCGTTTTCTGCTGCAGAAGCATGGACTGCATCTGGTGTTTTTTGTTCGCCAGATGCATGTGAACGAAGCCTTCAATTTTGGACTTGAGAATCTGCGGGATGAAGGGTTTGACCATATAATCAATGGCACCGGCGGAATATCCGGCAAACAGATGCTCGGCCTCTTTGCTGTTTGCCGAAATAAAGATAATTGGGATGTCCTTGGTCTTTTCCCTGGCCTTGATTAATTTGGCGGTTTCAATACCATCCATGCCCGGCATCTGAACGTCCAGAACAATAACAGCGAACTCATATCTTAATAAACTCCGCAGCGCTTCTTCTCCGGAATTTGCTTTGACAAGCTTATAATGCTGGCTTTCAAGCACTGCTTCCAGCGCCAGCAGATTCTCAGGACGGTCGTCAACAAGCAGTATATGAACCGGTTCTTGAACCCCCATAGGCCCCTCCTATCCCGCTATTGATTCTTACGGTATATTTTTTCCACTCTATCCAGGGGCTCGTAGCCATCGCTAAACCTGGTGAAATGAATAGATTCCTTGGATCCGAGCACCAGCACACCGAAACGGCTGAGGCTCTCATAAAATAAACCATGCACGTGATCACGAAGCTCATCGTTGAAATAGATCATCACATTGCGGCAAAAAATGACATTAAACTCGTTAAAGGAAGTGTCAGTTGCCAGATTATGCTCGGCAAAAATGATGTTTTTGCGCAAAAACGGCTGCAGGATCACTGAGTTATATTTCGCAGTATAGTATTCGGAAAACGCGCGTGTACCGCCCGCCTCCATGTAATTCTTGGTGTACTGCTTCATTCTGCCAATTTCATATACCCCTTCTTTGGCCTGCTGCAGAGAACGGGCGTTCATATCCGTTGCATAGATACGCGCCTTATCATACAGTCCCTCCTCATGCAGCAGGATCGCCATTGAATACACTTCTTCACCTGTTGAGCACCCGGCATGCCAGATTCTGATGTACGGGTAAGTCCGCAGCAGCGGGATGACCTTTTGGCGGAAGGTTAAGAAGAGGCCCGGATCACGGAACATTTCCGTCACAGGGATAGAAAGGCTGTATACAAAACGTTCAAAGCAGGCACGGTCATGCAGGACCTTCTCCTGCAGCGCAGATATGGTAGGTACATTCTCGGCATGGACATGATGCCAGATGCGCCGCTTCAGGGAAGGCAGCGCATAGTTTCTGAAATCATAACCGTATAAGCGGTGTACTCCGCTGAGCAGCAGCTCAATTTCGATCTGCTCCAGCTCCTGTCTGCTTCCCGCATTATCGGCCTGCTCATCATATCCCCGTTCCATGGCTGTCATCGTTATCTCTGCTCCCTTGCATACTTCCGTATTTCCGGACTGTTAATTTATTCGTGCTGTAATGCTATTACCCCAATTTCCGGCTTACGAATACAGCCATACACGCATTAGGGAGAGAAGCTGATCTGTGCTGATCGGCTTCTTCATATAATCAGAGGCTCCGGCTTCAATACACTTGGCCCGGTCCTCTTTCATTGCTTTGGCGGTGAGCGCAATAATCGGCAGCTTCTGATATTGCGGCATCTCGCGGATCCGCCGCATTGCCTCATACCCGTCCATTTCCGGCATCATCATATCCATCAGCACCAGATCGAAATCATTATGCTCGACAAGCATATCCAGTGCCTCCCGGCCATTTTCGGCAAATTTCACTTCCATATGATATCCTTCCAGGACACTGGAGAGGGCAAAGACGTTACGGATGTCGTCATCTACGAGCAGTATCTTCTTGCCGTCAAAGAGCTCCTCCTTATTGTGCAGCTTCTGCAGAATTTTACGCTTATCCTCCGGCAGATTGGCCTCCACACGGTGCAGAAACAGAGTTGTTTCGTCAAGCAGCCGCTCCGGCGAGCGGACATCCTTGATGATAATGGATTCGGCATATTTACGCAGCCGGGTCTCTTCCTTGCTGTCCAGATCCTTGCCCGTATAGATAATGATTGGCAGATCATTAAGCTCCTCATCATCACGGATCTGATCCAGCAGCTCAAAGCCGGTCATATCACCCAGCATAAGGTCAAGCACCATACAGTCATACCGCTGCTTGCGCAGCTCGCTGAGTGCTTCCTGTCCGGTTGACACTGCTGTAATGGCTACATCGTCATGGCCAATCAGCTCCATGATGGAACGCCGCTGGATTTCATCATCCTCAACGATCAGGAGATGCTTCAGAGTGCTTGATGTATAATTCTCAATCTGCGAGAAGGCTCTCTCCAGCGCCTGTCTGGAGGAAGGCTTTCTTAAATAGGCCATTGCCCCCATCATCAGCCCCTGCTTCACCTCATCATTGACAGATATGACATGCACCGGAATGTGGCGTGTCTGCGAGGCACTCTTAAGCTCTCTCAGGATAGACCACCCGTCAATAACAGGCAGCTGGATGTCGAGAATAACAGCGTCCGGCAGATAGGACTTGGCCATCTGCAGGCCGGTGTCACCCTGCAGGGCAACCAGGCCTTTGAAGCCGCGGCCGCGGGCCATGCCGAGCAGAATCTTGGCGAAGCTCTCGTCATCCTCAACAATCAGAATGACTTTATCTTCCGCCTTAAGCCCCTCACGGTCATCTTCTACAACAACCGGGTTGAGCGGTGCAGGGACCGCCTCACTTGGTCCGGCCGGAAGCAGCTCATCCACATATTCAGCCAGGGTGGCTGCTTCGTGGGCCGCCGCCGCTTCCACGGCTCCCGGAAGCAGGCTGTAATGGCCTTTTACAGGCAGATAGAGGGTAAATACGCTGCCTTGTCCTTCCCGTGATTCCAGCCCGATGGCTCCGCCCATCAGACGGGCCAGCTCACGGCTGATCGACAGCCCCAGGCCTGTCCCGCCGTATTTCCGGCTGGTCGTGCCGTCCACCTGCTGGAACGCCTCGAATACAATTTCCGTCTTGTCTGACGGAATCCCGATGCCGCTGTCCTTGACTGCAATGGCCACATATTCGAACTCCTCCGGCAGGAACGCAGGCAGAGTGCCTGGAACGGCACGGCTTACCGCGAATTCCACAAAGCCTTCGCTTGTGAACTTGAAGGCATTTGACAGCAGATTGCGCAGAATCTGCTTGAGCCGGTGGCTGTCTGTATACAGACTGTCCGGCAGCGGCTCTTCAAAGGACAAGCGCAGCGCCAGACCCTTCTTGGTCGCCTGCGGCGCAAAGTTCTGTTTTACGAATGTCTTGAGCTCAGTAAGCGGAATATCCTCATAGCTCAGCTCCATCTTTCCGGCATCCACCTTGGACAGATCGAGTATTTCATCAATCATCTTCAGCAGATCGGCACCGGACATATAAATCGTTTGGGCGAATTCTACCTGCTTCTCCGTAAGATTGCCCTCTTTATTCTCTGTAAGCAGCTGGGAGAGGATAAGTAAGCTGTTCAGCGGAGTCCGGAGCTCATGCGACATATTGGCCAGGAACTCCGATTTGTATTTGCCGGTAACGGCAAGCTGCATAGCCTGCTTCTCCAGCTGGAGGCGGGCATGCTCGATTTCGTCCTTTTTCTCCTCGACCTCCTGGACCTGCTCCTCAAGAGCGCGGGTTTTGGCAACCAGCTCCGTATTGAAATGCTCAAGCTCGCCCTGCTGCCGCTGCAGCAGTTCCTCGGAGCGTTTGAGCGCATCCGTCTGCTCCTCCAGGTTCTCATTGGAACGGCGAAGCTCCTCCTGCTGGGTCTGCAGCTCCTCCGACTGGCATTGCAATTCCTCTGTCAATGCCTGGGACTCCCGCAGCAGCTCTTCAACCGTCATTCTGCGGTTAATATTATTAAGAATAATGCCGAGATTATTAGCCAGCTGGTGAAGCAGCTCATTCTGCAATACAGTAGATGGTGTAAAGGAAGCAAACTCAAGTACACCGAGCACCTCATCTTCAAACATTACAGGATAAATATAGATATGGTCCGGATGCGCATCCCCGAATCCGGAGGACACAGTAATATAATCATCAGGCGCCCTCTCAAGTCTGATAGGCTTCTTATCTATTGCACACTGCCCGACAAGGCCTTGGCCGAGGTCAAAATACTCCTTGAGGCCATCCTCGGCATCACCGGCATAAAAGGCGCTTGCCAGAAGCCGGTTAGGGTTATGAAGATCTTTCAGATAAAGAGCCCCGTATTGTGCACCAAGCACGGGAGTGAACTCGCTGACGAAGGTCTGTGATACCTGGTCCAGTGAACTGACACCGCGCAGCAGCTCCGTCACACGGGCGATATTGCCGCTCAGCCAGGCCTGATCGCTCTGCGCCTGGGTATATGCCTTTTCAAGCTGCTGCTTCTGCTCGATGTCCTCAGCCATCTGCTGGAAGACCCGGGCTACATCGCCAATCTCATCCTTTGATTTAACCTTTATCCTGCGGATCGCCCGCATCTTACCGCTGCCAAAGCTGGTAATCATCATGGAGACAACGTTAAGGCCGCGCGAGATGCTCGGAATCACCCACAGAATAACACCCACCCCGAGCAGGAGCCCGACAGCCATAATCAAGGATACCATCTGAATGGATCGCTCATAAGCAGCCTGGGCTGAAGCATTCTCTTGCGTCATCCGGGTGGCATTATAGTCTGAAAGTGAATTCAGGCTGTTAAGCACTTCATTCTGTATATCCTGCCCCTCCGAGTTCCGATATGCATTAGCATTCTGGAAATAACCGGCTTCGAGCATCCCGACAGCTTTATTCTGATAATTCAGATAGGCGGTATATGCACTCTCTATCCGGCTCAGCATCTCCATTTCATCAGCAGTGATAAGGGAGGCTTCAATGGTTTTTAGATGCCCCTCCGCTTTGACCATCTTATTCTCAAGCTCCGTCTTCTGGAGCTCTATGGTCTCTACATCCGCATTCAGCATCGCCGTAGTCAGGATGCGGGCCATATCATTGACTTCGCCGCGCAGCCCGGAGGAAGCGCGCCCCTTGTCATATCTCTCCTGAAAGCTGTCCAGCTGGCTGCTCATATAATTAAGCCGATCATAGCCAATCATTGTTAACGCCAGCATTATGGCCAGCATCGCACTGAAGCCGATCAGCAGCTTGGCTTTAATTTTCATTACTGTTCAGTTCCTTTCCCCAGCGTAATCCATACCAGGCATTTATCGTCATCGCGCTCCAGATCGGATTCGTCTATAAAAAATGCTTCGCGCATCGCTTCCTCACGCCATTCATGTCCTCCGTTCAAATGTCCGGTCATAAATTTCAGCTGATCCTCCTGATCACCCTCGGCCATTTCGAGCAGCCCGTCCGTATACAGCACCAGATGCCCCTCTTCTTCAAAGCTGAGGCTCTGCGGCTGAATGTCAATCCGGTCGAACAAGCCTACCGGGTGGCAGTTGCTTTCGAGAAGAACCGGCTCCTTGGCCCCTCCTTCAAAGAAGAGTCCCGGCGGATGCCCGGCGTTCACGTAGTCGATCCGCTTCATCCGGCTATCAATAACCAGATAGATGGCCGTAAAATAATACTGGACCAGCTGCTTCTCAATATACAGCTGATTGAAACGGCGGTTCAGCTCCTGGATTACCTTTTCCGGTTCCACATAGGTAGTCACCGTATCCTTCAGCACGGAAGCCAGGAACATACAGAACAGCGACGAGGAGATTCCGTGGCCCATCATATCAAGCAAAATCACGGCATATCTGCCGTCTCCCAGCGGAAACCAGGCATACAGGTCGCCGGCCAGCTCAAAGGAGGGCTGATAAATGGCATGCACTTCAAAGTCCTCTTCCTTGATTGGCAGGCTAAGCACGGCATTCTGAACCAAGGCGGCCAGCTTCAGCTCGTCCTGTATGCGCTGATCCCGCTCCTTATGCCAGTCCTTCTCCCGCTTCAGACGCAGCGCCAGACGGATGCGGGCCATCAGTTCGACTTTGTTTATCGGTTTCGTAACATAATCACCCGCCCCTGCATCGAGGGCTTCGGCCAGCTTCTTCGAATCTCCCACGGCAGTGACCATGATAATTGGAATATCACGCAGATGTTCATATTGCTGAACTACACGGCAGGCCTCAATTCCGTCCATCTCCGGCATCATCATATCAAGCAGAATAAGATCCACATCCGACGGGCGCGGCCTCTGGGTATCATTTCCGGAGCCGATCCCCAGAATCTTCAGCATTTCTTTTGCAGATGATGCGGTTATAAAATTCCGGTAATCCTCCTTTTTCAGGATTTCACGGATTATAATTACGTTGGTCGGATTGTCGTCAACAATTAATATTTTCAAGCATCTTCACCTCGCATGAATAATGTTAGCTCCGTAATCATCCCTTGTATTCCATCCTTTTATCATACGATAATTAAACAGTCTCTTTCCACAATACAATAATTTGGCAGATAAGGATGAGATTGTTTCCGTATTCAACAAAGTAACCTCCATTTCCACTATCAATAGTGGAAATGGAGGTTACGCTATTGTGCTATAGTTCCGGCACGCCGGAAGAAGCAGTTTATTGCGGATATTTCTTGGCAATGACCAGAACTTTACCCGCATCCAGTTCTTTCTCATAGAAGCCCGCTTCAGCAGGGCTGAAGCCAAGGGACGTAATTTTGGAACGCAGAGCATCCCCGCGCGAACGGAAAAGATTGGCAATAGCGCCAAACAATCCTTCTTCGCCTAAGCCGACCTCATTTGTGTTCGCCGCATCAGCTATGCGGTTCTCACGGTCCTGATCATGACTGATAACATAAATGTTATCCCTGGAGTACCCGCTGCCCCGCAGACGGTTCACTTCTTCTATCGCCTGAATACCGTTCTCCAAAAGCTTGGCATACGACTGTGCACCGATTGAACCCATGAGATCACGCTCCTTAAGCTTAGATTGTAAGGTTAAATTTGTCCCCGAAAAGACAACTGTACTTCTATTAACCTCATCTGAAGCCTATGAAACACCTCATGAAGCACTGGCATCAAATAAATCAATTCCTTCCCATTCACCGGTCACCGGATTGCGGTAAATCTTGAGCGCCTCATTTCCTCTTATATACACGTCGCCGTCATCAGCGATAAAATCCGGTTTTCCCAGCAGCTCACGCACATTGTTATCCGCCGGGTCCAGTGTTACCTCATTCAGCTTCAGTCCGTGTAATCCGGCCTGGGCCGGGGAGACATGAATATAGGTAACGATGCCGCCGCATATACCGGCTGACATATCGGCATACTGGTACTCCAGACATTCCTGCCACGGGTCAGACGTAATATTCAACGGCGTACCCTTGCTAAGCAGCAGCTCTTCCTCCGGCGCATACAAGGCTGCACCAGCCAATGATTCGAAGCTGCTGATATAAGTGTTCATTCCCAGACTGTGTTCAAATGCAAGGACGGCCTGGGGCTGCACTGCGAAAAAGCTGGCTGGCGCCTGCTCCCTCTGCTCAGAGGGAGTGACATAAGAGGAAAGCAGACTAAACAAAAGAATGATGACGTTCATAAGACGTCCCGCCTTTCATAATGTGCGCCGGTGCTGTGTAATGGGACTTTGTTTCCTTGGGTTTAGTGCCGGAATTTTTGCCAGATCGCAGCTGCAGTATCTACACCTTTCAGCGCCATTGCTATTTTACCCGGAGCTTTTTTGTCGTATGCGGCGTCATAGGACTTCACCGTGCGCTCTTCTGCCGGCGTCAGGGGTTTTTCGTCTATAGAGACAGCTCCCGCCTTCTGCTTCAGCTCACGGGATTTGCGGTATTTCTCTATCACGGTAACGGACACCTGCTTAACGGTCAGGGTCAGTTCATTCATAACATCACCAAGATTTTTAACGGAGTCCACAATCGGATCAATCTTCTGAATCTTGCCCTGCACATCTGCGGTAATGTCATTGGCATGCCGGACGGTTGTCTTAATCTCATAGGTAAGCTCATCTACAGTCTTCTGCACTTCCTGCAGAGTCTGGCTGACTTTGTCGAGGGATTCCTTTGCTGACTTCAGCGTTTTAATTAAAAAGAAAACGAGTACGGCGAAGGCGACAGCAACTAATGCTACGCTAAGTTCAATGATCATTCTCAAAACCCCTTCCAAGTCATAAGTGTCGGCTTGCACTGCCTTATTACTGCATAGTTACCCTGACGTTATTAGCCCGAAACAACCTGTCAAGAATCTTAAAGACCAGAAGGGACCGTGATGTTTCAGCGCGGGGGAACCCGTTTAAACATTGACTACACCACCTGACAGAAAGGATGACTTCACATGTTGAAATGGTCGGTAATTCTGCTGGTAATTGCACTCATCGCCGGTGTATTCGGATTCTTTAATATTGTAGGAGCTGCAGTCGGCATAGCCAAAGTCTTATTCTTCATCTTCCTGATTCTGTTCATTGTCTCCCTCTTTACCGGACAGCGCGGAAGGTCAATGTAATCCTATTCAAACGGAATGTTCAGCCATGAACTTGCAAATATAGTAATGCTGCAGGCCCGGAGTCTCCAAGCGAGGAGCTCCGGGTTCTTTTATGTACGGATTATCTCGGCTGTTCCTATATCCTATTCAGACAGCAGAAAGTATAGGCCTTCCCCCTCCTTTATGTAAATTTAAAGTTTTTTTTGGCGGCTGGTTCACTGCCTCCCCTTTTTGTTTACATGCATATTAGCACAGTACAAACTTGGAAAAAACCGCTAACCCAAAACCACACTAGGAGGAATCACAGATGAAAAAATTAGCCAGTTTCGCAGTAGCAGCAGGTCTCATGGCAACCATGGCAGCATCGGCTTCAGCGGCAGAAGTTACCGGCACTGCAGATCCGTCCACTACAGTTACTGCAAGCACTTACAGTGAACAATTCGAAACTGTAATTACTCCGGCAGATATTAAACCGGCGACTCCAATGATTATTTTGACAAAAGCAACTCCTTTCCATTTCTCCACTTCCAGCGTGACTCCGGCCGGCTGGCTCAGCGCACAGACTATTGATACAACCGGTGCTGTGACGACCGATGCCTGGGGCAATGAATGGAGAGAGGTTTACACCTGGCTCGGCAAAGCATGGATCAAGGTTCCTGCTTCAGCCTATGTAATTACTCCATAATACAGCCGGGATCCGGCTTATGCCCCTACCCGGGCATAGACAGCAGCCTGAGACTTCCAAGTCTTACGGCTGCTGTCTTGCTTTTTTAAGATAACACAAAAAAAGGGCTACCTCTTCAGAAGAATTTCCTCCAAAGAGATAGCCCACCGTAACTGCCCTAGTTCACCCGTCACAAACACTGTACTGCTGCCGCTTCCTCATACATTTCTTTATTTATAATTAGCGGATTACCGAGCCTCCGTAAAGGAAGCGGTTCGTCCATGAAGCGCTTAGATTGTCCACTCTCACACCGCCGGAAGATACGGAATACGTATGCAGAATTTTTCCGTCTCCCAAATACATAGCTACATGAGTTATCCGTTCCCCAAATCTGTCCTTTCCGGCATAAGCTGAAGCCGAGCTTCCCTTATAATCCATAAAGAACATCAGATCGCCCCGTTTGAGGCTGGAAATATCGGTAACCGCTGTGCTGTTCTCCCGCACCCAGGTGCCCTGCTGCCGGGAATCGGCAGGCAAAGTTAAATTAAGGGCATCCTTGAACATCTGCCGGATAAAATCCGAGCAGTCAAAGGTACTTGTATTGCTTCTGCTGGAGCCGAATTCATATGGGGTCCCCAGATACTTCATGCCTACCTCAATGACACTATCAATGACAGCTGACTGTGCCGGAGGAGCCGGTGTTGGCGTTGGTGCTGGCGTTGGTGCTGGCGTTGACGTTGGTGCTGGTGCCGGCGCTGCCCCGTCCAGTTTAATATACTGATCGGCTGAGCTGGTATAGCCGACAGTGCCGCTTACAGTCTGTACTCTGTACCAGTAGCTGTTGGTCTTCTCCAGGATAACTACCGGATCGCCTTCATACAGATAGCCGAGCACTTCCCCGCTGGTCGAAGGGGTTTCACGGAGCCGGACAGTGGCCTGAATAATGGCCGTCTGTACTGCAGGTGTTACCGCAGGAGCGGAAGCAACACTGATGTACTGGTCGCCCGAGCTTGTGTATCCTACCTCGCCTGAGGCGGTTCTGACTTTGTACCAGTAGCTGTTGGTTTCTTCAAGAATAACTACCTGATCGCCTTTGCTCAAATATTTAATCACACTGCCGCTTGTAGAAGGGCTGGTGCGCAGACGAACCGAAGATTGAATAACGCCTGTCAGCGAAGCAGAAGCTGTAACAGATGAAGCCGCCTGTGCGGCGAATGCCTGCTGAGGGCTGAACACTCCCCACGATAATGCAATTGATGCCGAGACCAATAACGACGCTGTTAGCTGTTTATGTGATCTGATCATAGCGTTCCCCCGCTTATGCATGATGAGAATTCAACAACGGCGCGCGCTACGATTGTTGCTTTCTGCCCTCATTATAGGGGCAGGCGGGAATTGGAACATGCTTCTATTTTCACAAAAACACTTGCCAAGTTATGGTAAGCACCGGGTCTATAGTCTTGATTTCTCCTTGGATTTGGTGGAAATTACAGCTAATTAGGAGTCCGGGAGTCCTTTTTAGGCTCAACATGAACCTGCACATTCATAGTGTTATGTCTGCTGCTCATGCGCTCCTCGATCGAATCGCTGATCAGGTGGCCTTCTGTCACGCTGATGGCGGCGTCAACCTCTACGACTACATCGACCAGCACATGATTTCCATGGACGCGGGCTTTGATATCTTTAATCCCTTCCACTCCCGGAGTCCGGGCAATGGTACTGCGCAGATCCAGCAGTCTGGCCTCTTCAAAACCGTCAGTCAGCCGGTACGTGGCATCGCGGAAAATATCCCAGGCTGTCTTTAAGATAAGCAGGCCCACAGCCACTGCGGCAGCAGAATCAATCCACGGCAGGCCGAACTGCGCGCCGATAATCCCTGCCGCCGCCCCGATACTGACCATGGCATCCGAGAAATTATCTTTGGCCGCGGCCATCAGGGCGCTGTTATTAATCCGCATGGCTAATCTCTTGTTATAAATATATACCCCCATCATCGCCGCTGAACACACCACAGCCACACCTGCCGACCATAGATCGGGAACCTCCCGGGCTCCTTCAAACAGCGAACGCACAGCTTCAACGATAACCTGTATGCCTACCATCGCCATAATAAAAGATGCCAGCAGGGCGGCAACAGTCTCGGCCCGGAAATGCCCGTACGGATGATCGGAGTCGGGCGGCTTACGGGAAATCCGCAGCCCGATCAGCACTGCAGCAGAAGCTACTATATCCGTCAGGTTGTTGAAACCGTCTGCCAGCAGGGCGCTGGAGCCGAATAAATAGCCGCTGACCAGCTTAAAAGCGGACAGAACCAGATAGGCGGCAATACTGACCATCGCCCCACGTTCTCCTTTACGTATATCCTCATAAATATCGGCCACCGGCTGACACTCCCTATTGTTTCATTTTTTGTCCCGGACCCGCTCCGGCAATTGATTTCTTGAATTATTCTTGCCCTTGTGGCGGCATTTAAAAACAATTAAAATGAGGAATAGGACTTGCTTCATAAGGGGGTAACATAATGAGCGAAAATACCGAAAAGCCGAAGATTAATCTGGCCGATGCCATCCGCCAGAAGCTGGAGCAGAAGAAACAGCAGAACAGCAACAAACCGGGGTCGTCGTTTCAGGCCGGCTCAGCCAAGCCGCTGAAAAGCCAGAACAACAAAAAGCCTAACAATCAGCGCCGCCGCACCGGCGGTTCCTAGGACTTTAGGTCCTTGGGGTATAACTTAATAAGGTAACATAAACGGCTGCGTCATCCTCAAGGGATGACGCAGCCGTTGTGTTATGAACATGAACCGTTCATTATATTTATTCTATTATGCTTCAACAGGATACATGCGCTGGCGCAGTTCCTTAATTTCCGGGTTCTCCAGGTATTCATCATAGCTCATGGAGCGGTCAATAACGCCCGTCGGTGTAATCTCAATAATCCGGTTGGCAATGGTCTGGATGAACTGATGGTCATGGGAAGTAAAGAGAATCGTGCCGTCAAAATCAATCAGTCCGTTATTCAGTGCAGTGATCGATTCCAGATCCAAGTGGTTCGTAGGCTCATCGAATACGAGCACGTTCGCGCCGTTCAGCATCATTTTGGCCAGCATACAGCGGACCTTCTCACCCCCGGATAGCACGCTCGCCTTCTTCAGCGCTTCCTCACCGGCAAACAGCATCCGGCCCAGGAACCCGCGCAGGAAGGTTTCGTCCTGATCCTTGGAGTACTGGCGCAGCCATTCCACAAGGTTCAGATTGACACCGTCGAAATAGCTGGAGTTGTCTTTCGGGAAATAAGCCTGGGTTGTGGTTACACCCCATGAGAACTCACCGCTGTCGGCTTCCTTCTCGCCCATCAGGATATCAAACAGCAATGATTTCGGCTGGGAATGCGGACCTACAAAAGCAATCTTGTCGCCTTTGTTCACTACAATACTGAATTCATCCAGCATCTTCTCGCCTTCAACAGTCTTGCTCAGACCTGTGACGGTAAGCAGCTGCTTACCGGCTTCACGCTCCGGCTTAAAGTTGAGGAACGGATATTTACGGTTGGAAGGACGGATGTCATCCAGTGTAATCTTCTCGAGCTGCTTCTTACGGGAAGTCGCCTGCTTGGATTTGGAAGCATTGGCCGAGAAGCGCTGAATGAACGCCTGCAGCTCCTTGATCTTGTCTTCCTTCTTCTTGTTGGCATCACGCTGCAGGGTCTGGGCCAGCTGGCTGGACTCATACCAGAAGTCATAGTTGCCAACGTACATCTGAATTTTGCCGAAATCGATATCCGCAATATGCGTGCAGACCTTGTTCAGGAAGTGACGGTCATGGGATACCACGATAACAGTACCTTCATAATCCATGAGGAAGTTCTCCAGCCAGCCGATGGATTCAAGATCCAAGTGGTTGGTAGGCTCATCCAGCAGCAGGTTGTTCGGACGGCCGAACAGAGCCTGGGCCAAGAGTACCCGGACCTTCTCATTGCCGCTGAGTTCGGCCATCTTTTTGTCGTGCATTTCACGCATAATGCCCAGACCGATCAGCATAGCTGCTGCATCCGGCTCGGCGTCCCAGCCGTTCAGCTCGGCAAATTCACCTTCAAGCTCACCTGCACGCAGGCCGTCGGCTTCGGTGAAGTCGCTCTTGGCATAGAGTGCATCCTTTTCCTTCATAATCTCATAGAGGCGGGTATGACCCATGATGACTGTCTCCAGAACCGGGTATTCATCGTACTCAAAATGGTTCTGCTTCAGGATTGCCAGGCGTTCGCCCGGAGTAATGTGTACATCCCCGATATTGGCTTCAATCTCGCCGGACAGGATTTTTAGAAAAGTAGATTTACCGGCACCGTTCGCCCCGATCAGGCCGTAGCAGTTTCCTGGTGTGAATTTTATGTTTACGTCTTCAAAAAGTGCGCGTTTTCCGTAGCGGAGTGTTACGCCGCTTGTGCTAATCATTAAGCATTACCATCCTTTTCACTTTGGGTTTCGGCTCATTATAGCATAAATTCAGGGCAAATAGCCCGTAAGATCATGTTGTTCCTGCGGTTTTGGCACTAAATCCCTAAGCGGACAGCTTATTGCCCCGAATAGCGCTCCTCAGGGTGCACAATCAGCGTCTCGCCGTATCCCAATGTGCGTATCCGCTCCGGATTGATTCCCTGGGCCTTGCGGGCCAGCTCCATCCGGTCCAGTGCCTCGCGCGCCGTATCGTCGGCCAGCCGGAAGGTGCCGAAATGCATCGGAATCATCAGCTCTGCACCCACATCCAGAAAAGCCTGCACCGCCTCCTCCGGATTCACATGCTGCGAGCTCATAAACCACTCCGGCTCATAGGCCCCGATCGGCATCAGGGCGATATGCAGCTTGAAGCGGCTGCCGATCTCCTTGAAGCCCGGGAAGAAGCCGCTGTCTCCGGCAAAATAAAGGTTAGGCGGAAGCTTGCGCTTCTGCGCGTCCTGCTTCCCTTCCGGATGCTTGCCGGGCTCGGCGGGCTGAAGTACATACCCGCCCCAGTGGGAGCTGTTGGTATCGAAAGGCGTGCGCCGGGTCCAGTGTTGGGTTGGCACAAAGGTGAGCTTGACCGGCCCCAGCGTAAGCTCCTCCCACCACTGCATCTCATAGCAGTTCGGAAAGCCCTTGCGGAGCATTTTCCGCTTCAGGCCGGCCGGAACGACAATCTTCGTGGCCGCCTTATACAGCTTGCGGACCGAGGGAAAATGCAGATGATCATAATGGGAATGCGAAATCAGGATCAGATCCACGGGCGGTACCTCATTCAGCGGAATCCCCGGCTGGCCGATCCGTTTCTCAAAGCCTAGGCGGCGGGCCCAGATCGGATCGGTAATGATGTTAAGCCCCTCATATTGCATGAAAAAGGTGGAATGCCCGATCCAGGTGATCGTCGTATCCAGCCGGTTCCCGGTAAGGTAAGTCAGCTCCGGCGGGTGGTTCGGCACCTTATAGGAATAATCCTTCTGCTTGGTCCGGCGTTCCTCCCGCCATTGGCGCAGCTCTTTGAGCGTTTTGTCAACACCGACATTATCAATATTGCGATATCTTATTTTAGCCATAACGGCATCTCTCCTTAACAGGATTCAGTACAAATTTTACCCATTTCAGGGCAAGATTAAGCTGTCTCCATTGGCCCGCATTTTGTATTCCGGACGTATTATGATGTAAAATGCGGGTAAAGACTACGGTGTATGTACCGGTCAAAGGGGAGCTAAACGTATGAAGATCACTTTTATTGAACCAACTCCAAGTCCAAATACGATGAAGCTTCATCTGGACGAGAGCCTGGAACCCGGCATCCGCCGGACTTATTCACCCGAGAGCGAGCGCAGCGCCCCTGCCTGGGCGCGCGATATGCTGACCATTCCCGGCGTGACCAGCATTTACCACGCCGCTGACTTCGCTGCCCTGGAGCGCAAAGGCAGCGCCGACTGGGCGGCGATTCTCCGTGAGGTGCAGCGCCGGTTCGGCGCAGACGGCCTCAGCGCAGAGATCAATCTGGAGGATGAGAACGCCGGCGCCCATTTCGGGGAGTCGCAGGTGTTCGTCCAGATGTTCCGCGGCATCCCGATCCAGATCCGCGTGAAGACCGGCGCGAATGAGGAGCGCATCGCCCTCTCCAGCCGCTTCACGCAGGCGGTGACCGATGTGGCCAGCGCTGTGCTGATCAAGGAGCGCAAGCTCACCGATTACGGCGTCCGCTACGGCGAGCCGCCGGAAATTGCCCGCGAGGTCGAGCAGGAGCTGGAGGCGGCGTATCCGCAGGAACGCCTCGACTCCCTCGTGCAGCAGGCCATCGCGCACGGGGCTGCCGGCGAGTTCGTCGAGCAGCGGCAGAAGAAGGGGCAGGCCGAGCTGCTGCGAGACCTGCAGGACGATGACTGGCGCGTGCGCTACGCCGCGCTGGAGGACCTGGCGCCGAGTGCAGAGCTCCTGCCGGAGCTGCGCAAGGCGCTGCACGACCCCAAGCTGCAGCTGCGCAGGCTTGCGGTCGTGTACCTGGGCGACATCCGCACGCCTGAGGCGATGGAGCTGCTCTATGAGGCGATGGCAGACAGTGCTCCGGCCGTGCGGCGCACGGCCGGGGACACGCTGTCCGACATCGGCGATCCGGCTGCGACGCCGGTGATGACGGCGGCGCTCACGGATGCCAGCAAGCTCGTCCGCTGGCGGGCGGCGCGCTTCCTGTATGAGGTCGGCACCGCCGAAGCGCAGGATGCCCTGGCAGCTGCGGCCGACGACCCGGAATTCGAGGTCGGCCTGCAGGCCCGCATGGCGCTGGAGCGGATTGCTTCCGGCGAGGAAGCGGCAGGTACCGTCTGGCAGCAAATGTCGGAGCGCCGCCGTACCTGACATGCATCTGCCGTATTTTGTTATTGCATGACCCTCATGAATTGCATTATACTAATTCCTGTTGTGTTCATATTGTATAAAGATAGCCTCATCATACCTAAGATGAGGTAGAGGTCGCGAATATTATCAGTACGCGCGTTGAGACGTTAAGAGCCGTCAATGAAGCCGCCGAAAGGAATATCCGCCGAAGTCTGCGCCGCCGCTCCTAATGCCGCGCAGACTGGGGCCGTTGCCGAACAGGCACGGAACTGTCACTGTGTACTGCATGCCGCTATTGCCTGCAGGATCCTGCACTGTGTTGCGCTATCTTAACAGGGAGTATGATGCGGAGCCGTATTTTCAGGAAACCGCAGATCCGTCTGCGGTTTTTTTGCGCCTACAGGATTTGCCGCCCTCATGATGAGGGCGGCTTCGTATACCACTCCCCTTCATGAACAGAAACACGAACTTTCAGAAGGAGTGTCCATTTTATGCAAGCAACACAAGACAACCAGCAGCCGGCACTGCGCAAAACCTTCAAAGCCAGGCATCTGACGATGATCGCCCTCGGCGGATCGATCGGAACCGGGCTGTTCCTGGCCAGCGGCGGCGCCATTGCCTCCTCCGGTCCGGGCGGAGCCCTCCTCGCCTATGCTGCGGTAGGGCTCATGGTGTACTTCCTGATGACCAGCCTCGGTGAGCTGGCCACCTACCTGCCTGACTCCGGTTCCTTCAGCACTTACGGCACCCGGTTCGTCAGCCCGGCCTTCGGCTTCGCCATCGGCTGGAATTTCTGGTACAACTGGGCGGTGACCATCGCAGCCGAGCTCGCAGCCGCAACGGTCATTATCAAGTATTGGTTCCCTGAGAGCTCCTCGGCCCTCTGGAGCCTGGTGTTCCTGCTGGTGATGTTCGGCCTTAACTTCCTCTCCTCCCGCGGGTACGGGGAATCGGAATACTGGTTCGCGATTATCAAGATCATTACCGTTATCGTCTTCCTGATTGTCGGCGTGCTCATGATCTTCGGTATTATGGGTGGTGAGCGCATCGGCTTCAGCAACTTCCAGCTGGGCGGCAGCTCGTTCCACGGCGGCTTCTTCGCCTTCGTCGGTGTCTTTATGGCCGCCGGCTTCTCCTTCCAGGGAACCGAGCTGGTCGGTGTTGCCGCAGGCGAGAGCGAGAATCCGCGCCGTAACGTGCCGATCGCAATCCGCCAGGTATTCTGGCGGATTATGATCTTCTACATCTTTGCCATTCTCGTTATCGGCATGGTGATTCCTTATACGAACCCTGACCTGCTGCGCGGCGGCATCGATGACATCGGCGTCAGCCCGTTCACCATTGTCTTCAACAAAGCCGGACTGGCTATCGCCGCCTCTGTAATGAATGCCGTCATTCTGAGCTCCGTCCTGTCGGCCGGGAACTCCGGCATGTACGCCTCCACCCGCGTCCTGTACGCGATGGCCAAGGACGGGATGGCACCGCGTGCGCTCGGCAAGCTGAACCGCCGCGGCGTGCCTGTCGGCGCCCTCTTGGTGACTACAGCGGTCGGCATGCTAGCCTTCCTCGCCTCCTTCTTCGGCGACGGCGCTGTCTACAACTGGCTGCTCAACGCCTCCGGGATGTGCGGCTTCATCAACTGGCTCGGCATTGCCGTCTGCCACTACCGGTTCCGCCGTGCTTTCGTGAAGCAGGGCCATTCGCTGGATGAGCTGCCGTACCGGGCCAAATGGTTCCCGTTCGGCCCGCTCTTTGCCTTCGCACTCTGCATGATCGCGGTACTGGGCCAGAATATGGGCGCCTTCACCGGCGGAAGCATCGACTGGTACGGCGTGCTGGTCTCCTACGTCAGCCTGCCGCTGTTCCTGCTGATCTGGGCCGGCTACCGCTGGTTCAGACCTAGCCGCCTTGTTCCGCTCCAGGACTGCGATCTAAGTACCCATGCGGATTAAGTCCTCGTTCAGCAGCTGAACTATTTACTACATTAAAAGGATGCCCCCGTTGCCTCAGTGGCGCGGAGCATCCTTTTTTGTTTATCGTTCAGTATATTTTCCATAAAATTTTTACGAATAGTTCTTGCGTTGCTCATGTGCCAGGCAGTAGACTATGGTAAAAATAAGCATAGGCTTCCATCAGTACTATGTCCGATTTCACAGCATGGCAAGCAGAAATTATTCATTACATTTGAATATGGGAGGCTGACAATGCAGAAGGCAAGAGAACGCAAACCCGATTGGCTTAAAATATCGCTGAATACGGGGGACGGTTATAAAGAGATTAACTCGATGATGCGCGGCCGCAAGCTTCACACGGTCTGTGAAGAGGCAAAATGTCCGAACATTTATGAATGCTGGAGTCAGCGGACAGCGACTTTCATGATTCTGGGGAATATTTGTACACGCGCCTGCCGGTTCTGCGCCGTTACCTCGGGTTTACCGACGGAACTTGATCTCGAGGAGCCGCGGCATGTGGCACAGTCGGTCAAGGAGATGGGGCTTAAGCATGTCGTCATTACATCCGTTGCCCGGGATGATCTGAACGATCACGGAGCCTCGATGTTCGCTGCGACGATTACAGCGGTGCGTGAGAGCAATCCACTGACGGACATCGAGGTACTGATCCCGGATTTAGGCGGGGAAGCGAATCGGCTTGCCCTCGTTCTGGCGGCGAAACCGGATGTTTTGAACCATAATCTGGAAACCGTAAGCCGGCTGTCGGACAAAGTGCGGGCGAAGGCGAAATACCAGCGGTCTCTTTCTGTGCTGCGCCTTGCGAAAGAGCTGCGTCCGGAGCAGACGACGAAATCCGGCATGATGGTCGGGCTGGGTGAGACGAAGGAAGAGATCATCGAAGCGATGAAGGATTTGAGAGCTGCAGGCTGTGACATTCTGACGATCGGTCAGTACTTGCAGCCTACATTCAAGCATATCGGGGTTGACCGCTATTATGAACCGTCAGAATTCGCTGAGCTGAAGCGGGAGGGACTGGCGCTGGGCTTTGCACATGTCGAGGCGGGTCCGCTTGTCCGCAGCTCCTATCATGCCCGGGAGCAAACAGAGAGCGCGAAATCGGCTGCTGCGGGTACGGAATCCGCTGTGCTTGAGAACTGAGCAGGGGTTCCGGTCATAGAGATAGCTGGCGTTATTTAAGTTCGACGAAGGGGGTATCGGCGATGCGGTTAGACAAGCATAAGACGGATATAGCCAAAGTTAAACTCGGCGGTACTTCACTTTATTATGATGCGAAAATCGGTACCGGCAAGCTGGAAGCGGGGATATGATGACGATGTGGAGGTTTGTACATACGGGAAACCGGACGCCTGCGGAAAACATGGCGATCGACGAAGCGATGCTCACCGCTCACGAGCGGGGTCTTGTGCCCCCAACGGTGCGATTCTATGGATGGAATCCAGCGACATTGTCCATCGGCTGCTTCCAGCATGCGGCCAAGGAAGTGGACTTCACCGCGCTTCGAGAGTACGGCCTAGGGTTTGTGCGGCGGTCGACCGGCGGCCGGGCTGTGCTTCATGATCAAGAGCTCACCTACAGCATCATCGTATCGGAGAATTATCCCGGTATTCCGGCAAGTGTAGTGGAAGCATACCGTGTGCTAAGCATGGGGTTGCTGCTCGGTTTCCGGAAGCTGGGTCTGGATGCACATATGACGGGCTTGGAATCTTCCAAGACACAAACCTTGGCAGATTGGCAAGTAGAGGATTCCCGGCGTGGAAACAAGCCAATGTCGGCAGCTTGCTTCGATGCGCCATCCAAGTACGAGCTTGTAGTCGAAGGCAGAAAAATCGCGGGAAGCGCTCAAATGCGTTCCAAAGGAGTCATTCTGCAGCACGGCTCCATTCTTCTCGAACTGGACTCGGATCTTCTGTTCAATGTTTTGAACTTTCCTGATCCTGAGGACAAACAGCGGATGAAGAAGATTTTCGAGCGCAAAGCGGTTGACATTAATTCGTGCCTGCGGCGGAAAGGGGACCCTCCGGTGACCATTCGTGATTTGGAGGAAGCCTTTCATCAAGGTTTCGCAGAAAATTTGGGTACGGAGCTTATCCCCGGGACATTGACTGACTTCGAAATTGAACTGGCCAGCCGGCTTGCTGAGGAGAAGTATGGTGCCGACAGCTGGAATCTGAAGAAGTAAAGGGCAATCCTCTGCGTGCAGTTGCGGAAAATCAACTGCACTTGTATTCCCGTACCGGGTATAAACGGTACGGGAATTTGTTTTCGCATCAGGACAGCAACCGCACGGGAGGTGCCCATCCGCTGTTATTTCCAGGTAACATAGACCTTGAGATCACCGGTATTCTCAAAAGCAGAGCTGGTGTACGCAAGCTGGTCCAGCCCAAGCGTGTACAATGTCTGCAGATCATTTTTAAGCAGCTTCTCGCTTCCCCGGTAACGAAACAGCAGCGACTGCTTCCCGGAAGCGATGGCGGATTTCGCCAGCTCCTTCAGCTCTGCAGCAGAACTCACAACCTCTTTTTCCTCATACAGCCTGTAATCCAGCTGCTCCTGCAGCTTCTCATACACGGATACACCTGTTCCGCCGCGGCTGACCAGGCCAGACAATGTCTGGGCATAGCTGACTGATGCAGCCGGATAAGATTTGGTCCAGGAGTGGTCACGGCGCATCTGCGAGTCCGTTCTCATGTAATAGGCCGTGCTGACCTCCCCCTCGATGTTCGGCTCCGGATCATCCCATGTAGTATCCAGATGGTACCAGAGCCCGTTCAGCTGAACCAGATTCCAGGCATGGGATTGTCTTGCACCTCCCGCCGGTTTGGCAGTACCCTCGACAATTTTATTCGGAATTCCTGCGCCGAGCAGCAGCTTATAGGTGAGCAGGGAATAGCCCTGGCATACGGCGCTGCCGGTCGTCAGCCCTTCATAAGCGGTGTATTTAGTGTAGGTGTTGTCATATTTCAGGTTCAGCACCACCCAGTCATGAATGGCCTTGATCTTCTGATGGTTGTTCATGCCCGGCGTGATAATCTTCTGAAGAACCGCTTTTACCTGCTTGTTTACATAGGCGGTCTGCTGCAGCGTCTCCCGGTATTTCACCTGCACTGTCACATTAGCAGACTGGCCGTTTTGTTTATATGAAAAGGCATAGCTGTCAACGATGTAATACAAATAAATATCACTGGCCATCGCCTGGTCAATTGCACTCTGCACCTGTGCCTTCAGCTTGTTTGTCTTCCCCGTATACTTAAAGGTGATCGTCTCCCGGCGGTTGCCCATTGCCCCGGTCAGCCTCTGTGTCATCTCGCTTACTGATTGAAGCGAAGCGGATGCAGCAGCCGCATGGACCTGTCCCCAGCCGTAGTAAGCCGCCGGCGGCAAAGCCGCAGACAGCAGCATCCCCCCGAGTAACGCCTTCATCAGCGACATCTGTTTCTTTCGCATGTTTTCCCCCTTGCCTCCTGCAACCTTCAATTCGCTGTATCTTAACTATAGAGTATAGTTTGTACTTCTTCTATATAGTAGATGCCGGAAATATCTATCGTACGACTGGAATCTCAGTGATCTCAATTTCTTTGGCCTGCTAAGCTATACCCTGCAGCATCATTTCCATATTATCTCAAATTAAAAATATATACTATTATTATCGGCCTGGAATGTCAGTGAAATAAGGTTCTACGATGGAATAGTGCCCTGCTGCAGGATGAATTTGGCACTGTTATAATAAATATAAAAAAATGGAAACAAGGAGGTTTAACACTGTGACACATACACCCGGCAATAAGAGAACCGACTCGGCCTCGAGAGTCATCAAGGCCTTACCGCACCCTATTTACAAGGCACTTATAGACCCGGAAGCTCTGGTTGAGTGGCTGCCGCCCAAGGGGATGAAGGGCCATATCTTGGAGTTCGATGCCCGGGCCGGCGGAGCTTACCGGATGTCCTTAACCTATCTCGAACCGGACTCTGCGGCACACGGTAAAAGCTCGGAGGATACCGATGTTGTCCAGGGCAGGTTCCTTGAATGTATTCCGGACGAGCGACTGGTACAATTGGCCGAGTTCCAATCTGACGATCCGGCTTTTGCCGGAGAAATGATTATGACCTGGAGTTTAGCCGCTGCGCAGGAAGGCACTTTAGTCAGTATCGTTTGTGAGAACGTACCGGAAGGAATACGCAAGGAGGACCACGATGAGGGTTTGCGGTCCAGTCTGGAGAATCTTGCTGAATATGTTGAGTAATCACCGGTGCAGATTCATTTTATTCGCGGATGCCGCTCCACCACTCTTGCCGTCGGCTTTGTCCTTTCCGGCAAAAAAACTGCTCCCGTACAGCATCATGCTGCGTAGGAAGCAGTTTTTTTCGCACAAGCTATTTTCAGAGGTAACTCCCGTTAAATATCGCCGGCAGTCACAAGGTAACTCTCACCGGCTTTAACCTGAAGCGGCTCATCCGCGCTGGCCATGCCGCCGTCAGGCAGCTGAATTTTCAGCCCGCGCGTATATACGATCCGGCATTCCCCGTCCCGGGTAGCGGAGATGCGTGCCGATACCAGCACCTGGTCCCTCCATTCCAGCTCCAGCTCATAGCCGCCACGGGCCCTGATTCCCTTCACCCGGCCGCTCTTCCAGGCCTCCGGCAGGGCAGGCAGCAGGCGGAGCTCGCCAAGATGGCTCTGCAGCAGCATCTCGGCAATGCCTGCAGCCGCACCAAAGTTCCCGTCAATCTGGAACGGCGGATGGGCGTCGAACAGATTAGGGTAAGCCGAGCGAGACAGCAGGGTCCGCACAAAGCTGTGAGCCGCCTCCCCGTCCTGCAGCCGGGCGTACAGGTTAATCAGCCACGCGCAGCTCCAGCCGGTATTTCCGCCGCCCGAGGCAATCCGCTTCTCAAGGGTCCGCCGGCTTGCTTCAACCAGCTCCGGGGTATCACGCTCATTAATCAGCTCTCCCGGGTACAGCCCGTACAGATGGGAGACATGGCGGTGCCCCGGCTCTGCTTCGGCGAAATCTTCAAACCACTCCTGCACGCGTCCCTCCGCGCCTATAACAAGTGGAGCCAGCCGCGGCAGCGTCTGCTCCAGCTGCTGCCGGAATGCCGCATCCGTGTCCATAATCCGCGCCGCTTCCAGGCAGTGCCCGAACAGCTCCCGGATCAGACTCATATCCATTGCCGAACCCATGGATACGCTGCACGGTTCCCCGTCAGCGGTAACAAAACGGTTCTCCGGCGAGGTAGACGGACTGGTCACGAGCAGGCCATCCGGCCCTTCGACCAGCCAGTCCAGCGCGAAGAGCGCCGCCCCCTTCATTAGCGGATAGGCCGTCTCCTGCAAGAAGGCAGGATCAGGGTTGTACGCGTAATGCTCCCAGAGATGGCGGCTCAGCCACACGCCGCCCATCGGCCAGAACGCCCAGCTGGCATCGCCGCCGGACGGTACAGAGCTCCGCCACAGGTCCACATTGTGGTGGGCCGTCCAGCCGCGCGCTCCATAATGAATTGCGGCCGTTCTGGCCCCGGTCTCGCTCAGTTCGCCGATCAGGTCAAGCAGCGGCCCGTGAAGCTCGCTCAGATTGCCTGCCTCAGCCAGCCAGTAATTCATCTGCGTATTGATATTCGTGGTGTAGTTGCTGTTCCACGGCGGGGTAACATGCTCGTTCCAGATCCCCTGCAGATTGGCGGCCTGTGAACCGGGGCGTGAGCTGCCGATCAGCAGATAACGCCCGTACTGGAAGAGCAGCGCCTCCAGCGCCGGGTCTTCCCCGCCGTTCTTGTACGCAGCCAGCCGCTCATCCGTCGGCAGCTCAGCCGCCTCACTCCAGCCAAGATTAAGCTCCATCCGGCGGAACAGCGCCTGATGATCGGCGGTATGCCGCTGCTTGAGCACCTCGTACGCCGTACCGCACGCAGCCGCCAGCCGCCGTTCGCAGCTCTCCCCCGGGTTAAGCAGCTCAGCGGATCCTGCACCGCTGCTGCCCTTCATCTGTGCAGCAATGCTCTGAGCCTGCGCTCCTTCTGCCGGCAGCCAGCCGGCAGCCGCACGGCTGCCGCTCAAATGTGCCGCCCTGCTCTTCACCTGCTCATAATCCGTTGCGGCAGCAAGCACAAGCTGCACCTGATCCGCACCGGAGACAAGCACACGCCCGTCTGCCGCTTCAATCCGGCCGCCTGTGGCAATGACCTGCAGATGCAGCTCGAAGGCGATGCCCAGCCCGTCCTCATATTGGATGGCGTACGGATGATCCCGGTGATAATTGTCGGCAATATGCGTCGGACAGCGGCCTTCCAGAATAAGCGTTGCTGCTCCCGTCTGCTTCACCGTATGACGGAGCGGACTCGAAAGGCTCAGCTCCAGGTTCAATCCTCCGCGCGCTTCACTCGAAGCCTGAATAACCATCACACCATCAGGCGCACTGATCCATGCCTCACGGGTGAACAGGCCAACAGCTGTCCGGAAGGATACTGCAGCAATTCCGCTATCCAGATCCAGCTCCCGGCTGTATTCCGTGCAGTTCTCCGTACCCGGCTGTTTCAGGATCAGATCGCCAAGCGGCATATAAGCCTGGCAGTTCACGCCGAGCATCCGGCTGTTAATGAGCTTCTCTGCTTCCGCATAGCTTCCTTCCGCGATCAGCCCGCGCGCCTGCTTCAGGTAGCGGAGTGCCTCATAATTGCTCGTATCCCGCGGGAATCCCGACCATAACGTATCCTCATTCAGCTGGAACCGCTCCTCAGCCGTACCGCCGAAGACCATCGCACCCATATGACCGTTCCCAAGCGGCAATGCCTCTTCCCAGATGGCTGCCGGCTGCTTGTATCTCAACTTCCACGCTTGTCCCTGGTTCACGTCCCTCATCCTCTCCCTCTTTCCGTATAGGGGCAGTATACAGCAAAAGACCCGGACAAACACCGGGTCCTTGCTGTTGCATTAAGTTTGTAATTCAGAAAGAATATTCTGGATTAAAATTCTTTACCAGTCCACAGGGATACTCTCTTTTTCACGAGTTCAGTGAATTCTTTTTCCATATCCTGAGCGCCTGCTTTGTCCAGCTCAGCAAGGAATGCATCGTATACCTTGTCGAAATCACCCGGCTTGGACAGGATCGCTTCCGGAATGCGCTTGCGGACAATATCTTGAGTTTTCTTGTAGATTACCTGATACTGGCCGTCAGTTGGAACAGGCAGGTTGTACAGGGCTCCGGTTTCTTTTACAGGGAATTCCTCTGCCTTAGGGAACAGATCCTTCCAGGTTGTAGCGCCATAGCCTGCGAGTGATTCCTTCTCGGCAGCGGAGTAAGAAGCGACAATTTCTTCAGGGAAGCTTGTAGTGTAGTAGTTGTCAGTGGAATCTTTCACGCCGTCACCATAACGTGCGCCGAAGATCAGATACTGGCCAACACCTGTTTCTTTTGCAAAGTTAGCAGCATCATTGGCTTTTCTGTCCTGAATTTCAGCCGGAACCTCACGTTTGCCATCTGCATTTACAGTGTAATGCTTGCCTTCAACACCCCAGCTTCTCAGGATCTGTCCTTCGTCGGAGGACATCCAGTCGAGCCATTTGATGATGCGTACAGGGTCTTTAGCTGCAGTTGTAATTGCCAGACCATAGCCGTCAATACCTGTCTGCATGAAGGAGTGATCCTTATACTCTTCGCTCAGGGTTACAGGGAAGTGAGCATAGGTGTACTCATCCTTACCGGCTGCCTTCAGAGCGTTTTCGCCGTCAGAATATTCCCATTCCTGGGAGATCAGACCGAGTACACGGCCGCTTGCCACTTTAGCTTTATACTGGTCATCTTTCTGGACGAAAGTATCTTTATCCAGCAGGCCCTGGTTGTACATGCCATTCAGCCAGCGGAAATATTCTTTTTCAACAGGGCGTTTGTAGTGAAGCTGTGCTTCGTAAGTTTCTGGATCAACATAGTACTCCCCGTCATCCGGTGCGCCTGTAGTAATAAAGGCAGGGTTCGTTACAGTGATCATGATCTTCCAGTCATCCGCATTCAGTGTGAGCGGAATGGTAGGCTGACCGTCAGTTTCCGGATGCAGCGCGACGTAATCCTTCAATACTTTCTCATAATCCGCCAGTGTTTTCACTTCAGGATAGCCCAGCTCTTTAAGTACGCGGTGCTGGATTTCAAAGCCGCCGGTCGCGTCAAAGGCGGACTGGCCGACACCCATATTGGTAGGGATCTGATAGATGCTCTGGTCATCCAGGCTGTATTTCAGACGGTTCATGTTCTCGCCGTATACTTTTTTGAGGTTAGGAGCATATTTATCAATCAGGTCGGTCAGATCAATAACCAGCCCGGCATCCACCAGGAGGCTCAGGTTACCTTTTGCAAAGATCAGATCGGGTACCTCGCCGCTGGCAGCCATCATAGGAATCTTCTGGTCACCGCCGCCGCTGCCGACATCAAATTCAGCATCAATAGTTACACCGGTCTTTTCAGTAATGACTTTACCTACATCATCCTGCATATTGTTCCAGTTCGGACTTGCATCCCCGCCGAAGAATGAAATTTTAAAAGGGCTAGTATCCATTGCATCGTCTGCCGGCTGGTTCGTTGCTGTGTTGTTACCGGTATTCTCTGGCGTATTGTTTGCAGTATTGTTGGCAGCGTTGTTGCCGCCACAGCCTGCGATCAGCATAGAGCTCATAAGCATGAGTGTAAAAGCAGTTTTAATGCCTTTGCTTTTCATTTAATATCCCCCTCAAATATTTTGTATGTTCCTGTATGCATATCAGGCTTAACCTGAGTATACCGTTGTTAGCGCTTGCAAAATCAATATAATAATAAATCCTGCAAGCGGTAAAGCTTGGGGAGTGTAATCCGGCAGATGTATCCGCTCAGCATTCACACTCCCCGGCTATCATAACCGGAATTTAGGCTTTAACAGCGCCAAGTGTCATACCGCCGACAAAATACTTTTGCAGGAACGGATAAACAACGAGGATCGGTACAGTTACGACAATTGTGATTGCCATCTTGATCGACTCAGGTGAGATTTGCGCCATCTGCCGGGCCATATCATTGGCATTTACCATGCCGCTGCCCTGGTTAGTGGTTGCGAGTACCTTCATCAGCTCATACTGAAGTGTTGTCAGCTCAGGCTTGTTGCCGTTGTACAGATACGTTGTGAACCATTCATTCCATTGTCCCACCGCCAGGAACAGCGCGATGGTAGCCAGCACCGGTTTACAGAGCGGCAGGATGATCTTGTAAAAAATTTTGAAGTCATTCGCGCCGTCCAGCTTCGCAGATTCCTGCAGGGCAAACGGCAGCCCGTCCATAAAGGAACGGATGATGAACACGTTAAATGCGGAAACCGCACCAGGCAGGATATAAATCCAGAACGTTCCGATCAGGTTCAAGTCCTTCATCAGAATATACATCGGCACCATACCGCCGGAGAAATACATCGTCAGGGCCAGGAATGTAGAGATAAATTTTCTGGCTCTGAATTCCGGACGGCTGAGCGTAAAGGCCAGCATGGAAGCACTGATCAAACCGAGCAATGTACCTGAAAGGGTACGCAAAAGCGAAATCTTGAAGCCTTGAATCAGGCCGGTATAGCTGAAGATCCGTTCATAGTTTTCAAGCGTGAAGGCTCTCGGCCAGATGTAAATGCCGCCGCGGACGGTATCTGTAGATTCATTGAAAGAAATCGCCAGCACGTTGAGGAAGGGATATAACGTTACGATCATTACAAGGGTAAGAAAAACATACAGGAATATATCGAATGCACGTTCAGACTTTGTCATTTGAAAAGCCTTGCTAGCCATTTATGAACCCCTCCTTACATAATGCTTTCTTTAGTGAATTTCTTCATAAGACCGTTAGCTGTAAACAGCAGGATTACACTGACTACGGAGGTGAACATGCTTATCGCAGTACCATAGGAGAACCGCATAATTTGAATACCGTATTTAAGCGCATACAAATCCAGCACTTCCGAATAATCGGTAACCAGGTTGTTCCCCAGCTGGAACTGTTTCTCAAAGCCGATACCGACCAGATGGCCGATGTTCATAATGAGCAGCACCATAACGGTTGAGCGGATACCCGGTAACGTAATATTGAACATTTGCTTGACTCTTCCGGCGCCATCCACTTTTGCCGCTTCATACAGCTCTTTATCAATACCTGTAATCGCAGCCAGATAGATGATCGCATTCCAGCCGGTTTCTTTCCAGATGTCGGCTCCCGTTACAACGCCCCAGAAATAGTGCCCTTTAGCCATGAACTGAATCGGCTCATCGATGACATTCAGCCACATCAGCAGATCGTTCACGATCCCTCCATCGATGGAGAGTGTCTTGTAGACAATCCCGCCGACAACGACCCAGGATACAAAGTGAGGCAGGTAGGATACCGTCTGCACCGTTCTCTTGAAGATGCTTCCCCGCAGCTCATTGAGCAGGACGGCAAACAGGATGGGAACTACGAAGCCAACGATCAAACCGAGAATACTCATTGCCAGTGTATTTCTTAATACGAGGTAGAAGCGTTCATCCTGGAACAGCTCTTTAAAGTTATCCAGTCCGACCCACTTCTGTTCGCCAAAGGATTTGGCAGGCTTATAATTCTGAAATGCCATTATCCATCCCCATAAGGGCAGGTAGCTGAAAATAAAAACCCAGATTACGAATGGAATAGACATTAGATACAAGTACTTTTGCTGCAGTACACTACTCCAAAATCCACTATTTTTCCGCTTCGCAGGTGGGTGGGGGGTTACGCTTTCATTTGCTGTAACACCGTTTTCAGTGAGCGCTTTCACGATCATTATTCCCCCTTCGTTTTTATATTCATATCATACCGTACCAAAATGTAAGCGAATACCCGACATATTTTATCTAAAATCATATACAAATTAGACATTGAACAGCAGCCGGGGAACTACTGTTTGTAATCGCTGTCATTGGGGATGGAAAAAGATATTTCTGTCCCCCGTCCTTCTTCGCTGGCAATCATAAGCCCATGCTGCTCCCCGAAATACAGCACCAGTCTCTGATGCACATTGCGCATGCCGATCCGGCTCCGCTGCTCTTCCTCCGGCTTAGTAATCACTTCCAGAATTTCAGCCAGGCGCTGGCTGGACATCCCGACCCCGTCATCGCTGACATTGACATGAATTTCATTCTCCTGCATCGTCACACTGATATACACATGCACAGTCCCCTCTTTATTCTCCAGCCCGTGAACGACGGAATTCTCGACCAGCGGCTGGATAATCAGCGGCGGAATCAGCACCTCTGCGGCCTTGGCGTCAAAGTTAATCTCATACATCAGCCGGTCTTCATAACGGAATTTCTGGATCTCCAGGTAAGAGCGGATCATCTCAATTTCTTCCTTGAGCGGAGCCCGTTCCCGTCCGACCTCCAGATTTTTGCGCATCAGCTTGCCGAGCAGCCTGACTATGTTGGCAATTTCCTTCTCACCCTTGAGATGGGCGTTCATGCGGATCGACTCCAGGGCATTAAACAGAAAATGCGGATGGATCTGGCTGGCCATCATCTTCAGCTTGATCTCGCGCTGGGCAATCTCCAGCCTGCTGTTCTTCTCGTTGGATTCAATCACCTGGCTGATCAGCTGGTTGATGCTGGATACCATGTAATTGAACTGGCGCGAGAGCTGGCCGATTTCATCCGTACCGTCGATATGAGATACAATGTTCAGATTACCAAGGGCCACCTGGTTCAATTGACGGCTGAGCCGCAGCAGGCGGTTCGTCGTAAGCAGGGAGATAATATACACCATCACAAGAGCAACGAGCAGAACCCCGCTGATAATCAGCAGACCGAGCACACTGACCTTATTCGCACCGCTGAGAATGCTCTGGGTTTCAAAGACGGATATGATTTTCAGCTTGCTGATGCTGAGCTCGGGACTCATCTCATCCAGGATCACATAGGAGTCTTCGCCTTTGACCTGAGTCTGGATAACCTTGTCCGTCTGGCTCTCCAGATTGACGCCGATATCAAAAGAGGCAAGCGTCGTGCCGACCAGCTGAGGGTTTTTGGCCGCTACAATATATCCCTGCTCGTCTGTAATGATCGTCTCGAACGGCTCCTGGGACAGCATGTTATTCAGCTCATTCTGATTAACCTGAACCATGATGACACCGGTGCTGTTGTATTCAGGGTAAGACACCTGCCGGATCAGGCTCAGCTTGTTAATGCTCCCCTTGGTCATGCTGAGAAATTCCTCTTTATCATCAATATAGAGCCAGTAAATCCCCTTGGTCTCCATCACCTTTTTGAACCAGGGTCTTTCTTCCGTCTCGGAGGTCAGCGGAGTAATCGCGAGGTTGTTCACAAGCGTCGGATTATCGATGAAAAAGCGGATATTGGCGATCTCCCGGTACTGCAGCATATATTCCTGAAAATCGGTATAGTCCATGTAGGCTTTGGTCAGCTCCAGAATATTCGGGTACTTCGTATTTACCAGCACTTCAAGCGTATCATCAAAAAACAGCAGATTGGAGATATCCGTGGGCACGCGGAGCTTGCTGGACATCTGGCTTTTGATTTTCTCCACGTTATTGCTTGCCTGGTCAATGGCTCTCTCAAGCGCCGCGTTGCGGAAATAGCTGATCAGGATAATCCCGATAATCAGCACCGGAATCATAACCACAACCACGTAAAACATCATCAGCTTATACTTTAGCTTCATATTATTAATCAGGCTCACAAGCTGTTTCATCTTCATCCTCCCCCGGATATGTCAAACAGGCTGCCCCGCTCATCCGCTGCGGATGGGGAACAGCCCGTCTATCATAAACCTGTGCTTCACGTTCGGCAAGCCCGTAGGCGCAGCTTACTGCTC
This sequence comes from Paenibacillus sp. fava2, assembly GCF_058313675.1. NCBI lineage: Bacteria > Bacillati > Bacillota > Bacilli > Caryophanales > Paenibacillaceae > Paenibacillus > Paenibacillus sp. fava2. Next base: position 6,423,231 of record NZ_CM177755.1, read on the forward strand.
TTTGCGGAAGGCGCTTGGTGAAACACCGACATATTTGCGGAATTTCGCGTTAAAATAATCAGCATTCATATAACCGACCCGCTCAGCCACTTCATACACCTTCATGCCCTGGGCAAGGAACTGCTTCGCCTTCTCAATTCTCACCTTGTCGAGATACGTATTGAAATGCTCACCGATCTGATTCTTGAACATTTTGCCCAGATACGCGCTGTTATAATTAAAAATCTGCGCCAGCATCCCAAGCTTTAGGTTCTCGTTATAGCGGCGCTGGATCAGATCCGTAATCCGCTTGATTTCATCGCCCCGCCCGCCGCTGTTCAGCTGCCCCGCCAGGTGTTTCAGATAATCTGCAACCATCTGGTGAATATCAATCAGATAAAAGCTGTTGTACACCTCGCTCGCCGGCGAGACATTCCCGCTGATCAGAGTGCGCACCTCGGGGTTAGCCGCCTCCAGCCTGGCGATGGTGCTGCTGATCATCCGGATCAGATTGTCTTTGATGTAAGCTTCGTCATGCCGGGCCTCAACCAGCTTGCTGATAATCTGCTTCACCAGCGGCGACAGGATTTCCGTGCTTCCTGTTTCGACCGCCAGCAGCAGCTCCATCTCTTCATCACGCTCGGAATCCCCGGGCTCTCCCTGCTCTTCGGCAGGCTCCTGTGCAGCTTCCGCCCACTGCTCCATGAATCCGCCGGACAGAAGCTCTCTGCGCCCGAAAAAAGCCTGCTCCAGCAGTCTTTTGGCTGCTGTGAACGAAGCCGCAATCCCCTCCGGGTCTGCAGCAGCGCCTCCGGATGCGGCATAGAAGTCCAGCCCTTCCCTGGAGATAACCCGGTTTAATTCCTGCCACAGCGCTGTTCGGGCAGCTGTATCCTTCAGCGGCGCCTTCAGCAGCAGGCCGACATAGGGAGGCAGGCTGAAGAACTCGGCCTCCTCCGGCTGCCAATGCCGCTCCAATTCACTGCGGACCCGTTCCTCTTTGCCGTCTTCTCCCTTGGCAGGCTTCAGCAGCTTGAGCAGTACAACCTCACTGCTGCCCTGCAGCTTAAGCTTGGCGGCTGCTTCCAGAGGACTGATGTCCCCGGGTCCGGGCTGGAGCAGCCCGCGCAGCCAGACCTCATGACTGTTCTCCTCCACCACATTCTGCAGGACGCTCAGCATCTCCTCCTGGCCTATTGTCACACGCATCTCCCGCAGATAGGAGATCAGCTCGTCTTCATCGACCGGCTTCAGGAGGTACCCGTCAATGCGGTTGGAGATCGCCCGCTTGGCATACTCAAAGTCGGCATAGCCGCTGAGAATCAGCACATGGCATTTCGCATTCTGCCTGCGCAGCTCTGTAATCAGCTCCAGGCCGTCCATTCCAGGCATCCGGATATCGGCTACAACCAGCTTGGGTGCAAAAGTATTATACTTCTCAAGCGCTTCGAATCCGTTCGCCGCCGTTGCTACAACGGTATAGCCCTCATCCTCCCATGGAATCAGGCTGCGCAGTCCTTCCCTCAGCTTCGGCTCATCATCCACAATCAGCACTTTTATCATCAGCTCTCAGCCCCCCTATAACACAAATCCGGAAACAAGAGAAACGGCTATGCCGTCCTTCAGAGAAGGCGGTAACCGTTTCTGCGAGAAATACAAGGATTATTGATAGCGTAGAATATATAAACTCTTCTATTTGGACAAATTGTCCTCTCCGGAAACCTCAAGTGATTATCAGCTGTCCGTCCGCTTAACGAAGCTAAGCTTCAGCTGTTATTGGCGGTATGCCGCCAGCTTGTCGTTAAGACTGCGGGTCTGTCCGTATACTTCCCGGTAAAGAGCAAACAGTCCGTCATAGACTGCTACCTCTTTCACATTCGGTTTGAATACTTCTGCCGGCCGGATGAACGCTTCGGCGCATTCACCCAGCGATGCGAACCAGCCGCTGCCGTACGCTGCCAGCATAGCTGCGCCCATCGCTGGACCCTGCTCGCTTTCCAGCTTGATGATGGAAGCATTGAAAATATCGGCCTGCATCTGCAGCCACGCTTCATTCTTGGCACCGCCGCCGATGGCGATGATTTCTGTAATCTCTTTACCCGATTCACGCACGATCTCAATCGACTCGCGCAGCGAGAACGTGATGCCTTCCAGCACGGAACGAGTAAAGTGAGCCAGTGTATGGCCGGAATCCATGCCGATGAAGCTGCCGCGGATGTTGGCATCCGGATGCGGCGTACGTTCACCGCTAATGTACGGGGTAAACAGCAGACCGCCGCTTCCTGCAGGAACGGAAGGAACGCCGGACAAGAGTTCATCAAAGCTCTTCTCCGCAGCAAAGGTTTCTTTGAACCAGGTAAGACTGTGACCTGCCGCCAGCGTTACGCCCATGATATAGAAGGCATCCTTCTCACTGTGGTTGAAGAAATGAACCTTGCCTTCGAGGTTAAGATCCTTGTTTGTTTCATAGGACAGCACAACACCGGAGGTGCCGATACTGCACATGGTCCGGCCTTCGCCGAGGATTCCCGCACCCAGCGCGCCGCAGGCATTGTCGGCACCGCCGGCGAATACCTTCGTCGATGTCAGCAGTCCGGAAGCCCCGGCAATCTCAGGCAGCAGCGTGCCGGTCTGCTCGAACGATTCCACCAGTCTCGGGCACAGGGACACCGGCAGGGAGAAGGCTTCGGCAATCTCCGGGCTCCACTGCTTCGCACCCACGTCCAGCAGCAGGGTTCCGGCTGCATCGGAGTAGTCCATCGCATAATCGCCAGTCAGCCGGAAGCGCACATAATCCTTAGGCAGCAGGAACTGATGAGCCTGCTCCAGCACCTCAGGCTCGTTCTCCTGAACCCAGAGAATCTTCGGCAGCGTGAAGCCTTCCAGCGCCTTGTTTCTGGCGATGTCGATCAGCTTCGTTCCGAGCGTCTTCTCGATCTTGCGGCACTGAGCCGTAGTCCGCGTATCATTCCAGAGAATAGCCGGACGCAGCACCTTGCCCTCGCTGTCCACCAGCACCAGCCCGTGCATCTGGCCGGAGAAGCTGAGCCCGTCTACCTGTGACGGATCAACACCCGACGTTTCGATCAGCCTGCGCAGGCTGACCAGCGTTCCCTGCACCCAGTCCTCCGGATTCTGCTCGCTCCAGTTCGGCTGCGGTCTGCTAAGCGGATAAGCTTCCGAATGCTCAAAGGCTACCTTTCCCTGCGGATCAACGAGTACCGTCTTAACCGCGCTCGTTCCCAGATCGACACCGATTACATATTTCATAGTTGGCCTCCTAAAAGTTTTGCTTGTCTATGCTTCTTAGTAATTACTCCTGGCAAAACTGGCTTCGTAAGCATCTTCTTAGTTATATGAAGCATAATCTTCTCTGTTTAATCTTCGCAATATAACTGACTTCGTAAGCATAAGCCTGGTTTTGCTTGTCTATGCTTCTTAGTAATTACTCCTGGCAAAACTGGCTTCGTAAGCATCTTCTTAGTTATATGTAGCATAATCTTCACTGTTTAATCTTCGCAATATAACTGGCTTCGTAAGCATTCTCTTTGGATATAAATAGCATATCTAATTCATTTGAACAAGAAAAGGGGCTGCCGAAGAATGCTTTCTTCAGCAACCCCCGTTGCGTAAGTTATAGAGGAACCGGCGGCAGAGCCGCTGGTTCCCGGCAATTCTGGTTACTCTACAGTAAGAATGTACTGGTTCAGAGTTGCTCTGAGCAGCTCTTGACGTCCGGACTGGTTCGGACGCGGATTTTCGTTGTTCAGCGCATAATCGGCAAGGGAAGCCAGAGTAGCTTTGCCGGATACGATGTCAGCGCCTACGCCTTCAGTGAAGCTGCTGTAGCGTTTAGCGATGAAGTCATCGAATACGCGGTCTTCGATCAGCTTGGCAGCCACTTTCAGACCTTTGGCATAAACGTCCATACCGGAGATGTGCGCCAGGAACAGATCCTCAGGCTCGAAGGAAGGACGGCGTACCTTGGAGTCGAAGTTGATACCGCCTTTGCCGAGTCCGTCGTTCTTCAGTACTTCATAAAGAGTCAGGGTAGCGTCATAGATGCTTGCAGGGAATTCATCTGTATCCCAGCCCAGCAACGGATCGCCCTGGTTCGCATCCAGCGATCCCAGCATGCCGTTGATGCGTGCTACACGCAGTTCGTGCTCGAAGGTGTGTCCTGCCAGTGTGGCATGGTTGGCTTCAAGGTTCAGCTTGAAGTGTTTTTCAAGATTGTATTTCTGCAGGAATGCAATGCAGGTTGCCGCGTCAAAATCATATTGGTGCTTGGTAGGCTCTTTCGGTTTAGGCTCGATCAGGAACTGGCCGTCGAAGCCGATTTCCTTCGCGTAGTCTACTGCCATGCTGAACAGGCGGGCAATGTTGTCCTGCTCAAGAGACATATCTGTGTTCAGCAGGGTTTCGTAGCCTTCACGGCCGCCCCAGAATACATAGTTGTCAGCGCCCAGACGTTTACCAACTTCCAGACCTTTCTTCACTTGTGCAGCTGCGTGTGCGAACACATCAGCATTGCAGGTGGAGCCTGCACCGTGCATAAAGCGCGGGTTGGTGAACATGTTGGCTGTGTTCCACAGCAGTTTTTTGCCGGAAGCCTTCATGCCCTGTTCAAGGATGTCCACGATGGTGTCGATGTTGCTGTAGAACTCACGCAGGGATGCGCCTTCCGGAGCGATGTCTACATCGTGGAAGCAGTAGTATTGCAGGTCCATCTTTTCCATGAATTCAAAAGCGGCCTCTGCACGTGCCTTAGCCTTGTCCAGTGTGCTCAGCTTATCCCAGGAACGGACTGCAGTTTCAGCGCCGAACGGATCGGAACCGCCTGCTGTTAATGTATGCCAGTATGCCATTGCAAATTTCAGGTGCTCTTCCATCGTTTTGCCGGCTACGATTTCTTTCGGATTGTAGAATTTGAATGCGTAAGGGTTAGTGGAACGGCTGCCCTCATAAGAGATCTTGCCCACTGTTTCGAAATAAGCCATTAGTAAAATCCTCCTCTATTATGCTTCGCCCGCAAGCGTTTACAGCATCATCTTAACACATCTCTCCGACTTTGTATATTGGTTAAACAAAGTTTTGAAAACTTTTTTTTCACTGCGGAGCCTGACCATAAAGTACCCGCCTGGGGCTGCACGTATGCGTAAGCCTGCTGTACTTGTCTGCAGCTTTTTTTCAGCGCTGCCGCTGCAAAGCCTGTTGCTTTTTAACAGACATCGCACTAGACTAAAGGTCATATGTTAATGAGAACGTTGTCAAAAAAGGAAGTGTACTGCGTGAAGGTTACTGCCGACCAGGCACTGGTCAAAAAGATCAATAAATCGCTTATTCTACATACAATCCGCATGCACGCCCCCGTCTCGCGGGCCCGGGTGTCCGAGATGACCGGCCTCAACAAAGCCACCGTCTCCAATCTGGTTGCCGAGCTGTGTACCCAGGAGCTGGTTACCGAGGCCGGGCCCGGGGAGTCCAGCGGCGGACGCAAGCCGCTGATCCTGCATTTTAATGCCACGGCAGGCAGCGTCATCGGCATTGAGCTGCGGGTCAAGCAGCTGACCGCCGTGCTGTGCGATCTGGATGGAGGCGTTCTGCAGGAAGTGGACCACCCCCTGGCTGCACATGATTTCCCTTATGTGCTGGAGCAGATGAAGAGCATTATCAGCGCACTAATCGCCCAGGCTCCACCTTCCCCCTATGGCATTGTAGGGATCGGCGTAGGTGTTCCGGGCATGGTGGATGACGGCATTGTGCTGTTCGCACCCAACCTCGGCTGGGAGATGATCGATCTGCGGGGCATACTGGAGAGCAGCTTCGGGGTGCCTGTTACGATCGACAATGAAGCGAATGCCGGTGCTCAGGGCGAGCTGAATTTCGGTGCGGCACGCGATGTGCGGCATCTGCTGTACATCAGTGCCGGATCAGGGATCGGCTCGGGGATTATTATCGGCGGAGAGCTGTACAAGGGCGCGCGCGGCTATGCCGGAGAGACCGGCCACATGACGATTGAAGCACAGGGCAAGCCCTGCAGCTGCGGCAGCCGCGGATGCTGGGAGCTGTATGCCTCGGAGAAAACGTATGACAATCCGGACCTCTCCCTGCCTGCACGCACAACGGGCGAGCTTGTCCGTCACGCCATATCCGGGCAGCCGGATGTTCTGCAGCACTTCGCCTCGATCGGGGAATATCTGGGGATCGGCGTAACCAATCTGATCAACAGCTTCAATCCGGAGCTGATTGTTATTGGCGGAGCGTTATCGGAGGCTGAGCCCTGGCTGGGCGGGCCGCTGCGCCGGGTGGTAGCCGAGCGCACGCTCCCCTACCACAAGCAGCAGCTGGAGATTACCTTCTCCCGCCTGGGAAGCCGCGGAACCGTAATCGGTGCCGGATTCTCGGCCGTCATGCATTTTCTCGGCAATATCCGGGTAACCCTATAAATAAATTGACGTAAAATTGCCGCAATTAGGGCAGCTTAGGTGCAGCAAAAACAGCAGGAATGTTTTATAATTAAACTCATATAAGTGTGATATATGTCACACTGGTTTCCCCTGAACGGAGAGTGAGTTTATGACGTATGTTGATACATCTGACATTTCGGCGCAGATGTTCATCACTGTGCTGCTGCTTTTACTCATTATCGCTCCTTTGGTCAGCCTCGGTGTACTGCGCCTGTTTCAATCGAAGAAGAAATCAGGCATCATGCTGATTATCAGCGGTGCCGCTGTCTACGGCGTCTTTCAGGTTGTCATGTCTATCACCCACATGTTTACTTAACGTATATTGCCGGATGAATCTTCATGCGGGTCCAAAAAGAAACGGCCATACTGCCCCGGAAGGGACGGCATGGCCGTTTCTTTTCTTTTTTCTTTTGACAAAATATAAGGGATCACATTCTGCTCTGCGCCAGCGCATTTACGGACAATACGCAGGCAAAGCGTTCGACTCCGGGGTATTTTTCACCCAGGCTGGTAACGGCAAAGCCCGCGCTTCTGTAGAATCCGGCAGCCTCATGATCCGTCTCCGCCGTAATCGTCCCGATTCCGGCCGTCCGGCTGACCTCGGCAATCATCCCGCGCCCGACTCCTTTGCCCTGCCACTCCGGCTTCACGGCAATATGCCTGATTTCTACCGTATGCTCACTATGCCGCTGCAGCCCTGTGATTCCGCTCAGCTCACCATTTATAAAACAGCCGAACAGCTCCCTGGAATCAACGGTAAAATACCGGTTCATCTCCTGTTCCGCAGCCCCTACTCCATCAGCCATACACAAGGCAAGCAGCTCCTTCACTGCATCCTGATTCCAGTAATCCCTTAAGCATATCAACAAGACGCACAGCCCCTTCTGCAGTTAAAATACGAAAGCAAAGACCGCCCCCCGGTAAGGAAGCGGCCGATCAATATTCTATATGGACAACGGGTACTTAAATAGCTGCAAGAGCTTTTGCGAATTGGGTTTTGTTCATGCCTACGATTTTGAAATCGCCGATAACCGTTACAGGCACTGCTCTCATTCCCATATCCCATACCTGCTGGGCAAAATCATCGTTCTGCTCGATGTTGCGCTCCTCGTAAGGTACGCCTTTTTCACTCAGGAAGCTTTTGACCTGACGGCAGTGCGGGCAATTGGTGGATGTGTACACAATTACATTTTCCATCGGATGTTCCTCCTAAAAGTTTGGTATTACAGAATAACAGCGCTGTGCTCCAGGCTTTCGATATATTTCTCGGCATCCATTGCTGCCATACATCCGCTGCCTGCTGCAGTAATCGCCTGTCTGTATCGGGTATCCTGCACGTCGCCGCAAGCAAAGACGCCTGGAATGTTCGTCTCGGAAGTACCCGGATTAGTTACGATATAGCCGTTAGCATCGGTTGTGATCTGTCCGCCCAGGAAAGCAGTGTTCGGATGATGCCCGATGGCTACGAATACGCCGCTTGCTTCAATCAGTTCCTCTTGACCGGTTATATTGTTCAGCACCTTAAGTCCGGTTACGCCTTTATCGCCGGCTACTACCTCCAGCGGAGTGCGGTTGAGGCCCCAGGTTACTTTGGAATTATCGCGTACACGTTCCTGCATGATCTTGGAGCCGCGCAGCTCTTCACGGCGGTGCACCAGGGTAACCTTGGATGCAAAACGGGTCAGGAAGCCCGCTTCCTCAAGTGCGGAATCTCCGCCGCCGACAACGACAATCTCTTTACCGCGGAAAAAGAACCCGTCACAGGTAGCGCATGTGCTGACGCCACGGCCGATATTGTCCTGCTCACCCGGAATGCCAAGGTACTTGGCTGTTGCACCGGTGGAGATGATCAGGGTATCTGTTACCAGCTCACCCATACCTTCCACATGCAGCTTAAACGGGCGGTCACCCAGCTCCACGCTGTTCACCCAGCCGGTAATAAACTTCGCACCGAAGCGCTCAGCCTGCTGACGCATATTATCCATAAGTTCCGGTCCCATAATCCCTTCAGGGAATCCCGGAAAATTCTCAATTTCAGTTGTAGTGGTAAGCTGTCCACCCGGCTGCGGGCCTTCAATAACCAGCGGGTTCAGGTTGGCACGGGCCAGATAAATAGCAGCAGTCAGTCCGGCCGGTCCGGTACCAACAATAATGGATTTGTACATAATGATATCCTCCTTGAGATGGACGGCTGAGCGCCGGATCTGCAATTGCTTAATTAAAATAATTATAATGTAGTATTTATTATGATCATCTCAAGGGAATATGTCAATATGCCAGACTCGTGCGAATGAACCTTTTTTGTGAACAATTCAATTTTAAACAATTAATTTTTCGGAAGCAGGATTGTTACCCTGATTATATAGATTGAACTAATGATTATTATGTTCGGATTTGGCCCATCCTCCGGAGTATATCCACTGTTTGCAGCCTTATTATCTTAACAGCCTCAGCCCGTTCAGTATGACCAGGATGGTACTGCCTTCATGGCCGACTACGCCGAACGGAAGGGCAATCCCCTGCAAAAAGTTACTCAGCATCAGCGTAGCAATCACTGTCACCGCAAAAATCATATTCTGCTTCACAATCCGCTGTGTCCGTCGGGCCAGCTCAATGGTCGAAGCAATCTCTTCGATATTGTCATTCATCAATACAACATCGGCAATTTCCAGTGCAGCGCCGCTGCCTTTCATTCCCATCCCGATGCCTACTGTAGCCGTTGCGAGTGCAGGAGCATCATTAACGCCGTCGCCGACCATCACGACCTGCCCGTATTGCCCGCGCAGCTCCTTGATCCGGGTAACCTTATCCTCCGGCAAAAGATCGGCAAATACCAGATCCACTCCCGTCTTACCGGCCATCACACCTGCCGCGGCCTTCCGGTCTCCTGTAAGCATCGCCACTTTGACTCCCAGCCTCTGCAATTTCTGCACAGCGGCTGCCGCCTGCGGACGCACCGTATCCTGCAGAGCAATCATCCCGGCGATCCGCTCCTCCTCCAGGATCAGCGAAACGGTTTTGCCTTCACTCTCCAGCTGCTCCCGGACCGCTGTCCACTGTGCATGACCGGCAGCCTCCGCTGGTGCCTGCTCATCGAGAATATCCGATCTGCCGATTCTCCACAGCCTGCCGTCAATGCGCCCTTCAATTCCCCAGCCCGTTACGGATTTGTTCTCTTCTGTGCTGTACAGCTCCACCTGCTCCTCCTCGGCCAGCCGCACAACGGCTTCTGCGAGCGGATGACTGGACAGCTTTTCAATGGAAGCACTGACGGCCAGCAGCTCTTCACGGCTGTAGCCTTCTCCGGCAATCAGATCGGTGACCTGCGGCACCCCTTCAGTCAGCGTCCCCGTCTTGTCAAAAGCGACCACCTTCACCTTTGCCATATTCTCCAGATGGACGCCGCCTTTGAACAAAATGCCTTTGCGTGCGCTTTTGGAGATGGCCGACAGCATGGCAGGCATGATCGATGAAACGAGGGCGCATGGAGAGGCGACCACCAGGAACACCATAGCTTTATAGAAGGTGTTGCTCCAGCTCCAGTCCAGCACAAACGGCGGCAGGATAATCAGCGCGGCAGTAGCGATAACAATAACCCGGGCATAAACAGACTCCAGGCGTTTAATGAAGCGCTGCGAATCCGGCACTTCCGTCTCTGCTTCCTCGACCATCCGGATGATCTTGGCAAAAAGCGTATCCTCGGCAGCAGTCGTAACCTCGATATACAGCGGGCCTTCCCCGTTGACTGTTCCCGCAAATACATCGCTGCCTGCAGCCTTCTCGACCGGCAGTGATTCACCGGTGATGGAGGCCTGATTAACGGACGACTCCCCCCGGCACACCTTGCCGTCCGCCGGAATCAGCTCACCCGGACGGACCAGCAGCAGATCGCCTACCGCCAGCTGGTCAATCGGCACCTCATTCATTGCTCCCTGCTCAATACGGATCGCCGTTGCCGGCTTAAGCTCCATCAGCGCGGAAATATCCTTTTTGCTGCGTTCCATTGTATAGCTCTCCAGTGCTCCGCTCATGGCAAAAATAAAGATCAGCATCGCGCCTTCATTCCAGTAGCCAATCGCTGCCGCCCCCAGCGCAGCGGCAATCATCAGCAGATTGACGTCGAGGTCACGCTCTTTGACGAGCGTCTCTACACCTTCCTTGGCTTTGATCCAGCCGCCTACTGTATATGAAATTACATAGAGTATTACGGATAATACTTCTGACCAGCCGCTGGCTGCCCAGGCTATAAGCATCAGCAGGCCGCTGCCTAGCGCAGCCTGCATTTCCGGATTACTGAGCATAGCCACCGGATCAAACCGCCGCGGCTTAGGCGCCCGGGGCTGCTGCCCGGTGCCCTGACGGGCTGTCGATTTAGGGAGTTGTTTGGATGTTGCTTGCATAGTTAATCACCTTCCTGAATGTATTTGGGGATGAACCCCGGGGTGTGGCCGGCAGGTGGCCGGCTGCTAACTGGTTAAGTGCCTGTTCAGCCTTACTGAGAATGAGAGCCATTATTACAGCCCCTAAAATGACACATGCTGCCCCGGCTCAGCCGGGACAGCATGGTAAATGAGAATGATAATCATTTTTGTACTACTGCAAATATATTTCCTCAGTGCAACTTATACCTATACTATACCACTTTATGCGCGGAAGTAAACCCTGCGATTGGCCTGAACGCCTGAATGAATGTGTCAGATTTACGGATTTTAATAACCAAGGGCTCTATGTAACCTTATATAAGCTCTCTCATAACCGGATATTTCCCGGCTGGTTGGTGATTAGCTGGAGGTAAGTAAAGAGCAGAGAACGTAGCGGAACTTATAGAGGGGATTAATTGCACTTTTTATTGAGAATTAAGCGGCTAAGGTCTCCCCCTGCATTTAAGTGGATTTTCGCCAACTAATTCTATTGTTTCTTGGCATTTCAGATCATTAGGTGGAAAAACAACACTTATTTTTGACCGTAAGCTCCATTTGGAGTAAAAACCGTAGAATTAAGCGGCGTTTTTCCACCTAATCGCATCTTTTTCATATATAGTCCGGAAATAGATGGTGTTTTTCCATTTAGTTAGATTAGCGAGCCCCTGTAGATTGGTTGCCGAGTAGTAAATACACTAGCCACATTCCTTCCACTCCTGTTCCGGCTTCCCGGCGGTTTCGGCTCATTTATTGTATTCTTCGCAATTAAAAAAGGCGGCATCCCGCTATTTAGCAGGATACCGCCAAGATAAGTGTTTGAATTGTTGAAGTGCACTTATTCCCCGTTGCCGGGACTAAACCGGATGAGATGAACAGCTGTACAGTGCAGTCCTGCAGGAAAAGATGAAGCCCCTTCCCTTCCGGAACTGGAAGCCGGCTAATTTATTGGATGCGCTTGTTGAATAAATGCAGACGATTCTTATGTTGTGCCTGTATTTAATATAATGCGCAGGGTAAAACACAGCGAAACTTTTGAGCTGCCATAACGGCGTGATACTGGCAGATTTCGAGAGCTGTGTTAGCTGTATACGGGCGCTGTACTGGCTGAGTTCAGGAGCCCCGCTGGCTGTATGCAGACGGGGCAGGCAAACTCAGATATGCGAGCCTACAGCCATCCTTCGGCGGCTGTGTCAGTGTTGTCCTGCCGGGCCATCCAGGTCAGGCAGGCCGCCCGCAGCAGCGCCTCCGTCCGCTGGCCGGCGCTGCAGAAGATCCCGCTCATGCCGATCCGGTACAGATCGGCAAGCGCACCCGCCGCCGGCGCCCCGGCGGCGAGCACCACAGCCGCCGGCTTCACGCGACGCACGGCGGCAAGCGCGGCTTCCGCCGCCAGGACGAAGTCCGCGGCGGCGGGCTCCTCCGGCGCGGCAGGCTCCGCCGCGCCGTCCAGCACCAGGAAATCGGCGATGCGCGCGATTTCCCCCGCGGCGGCGGGCGGCATACCGGGGGCGATACGCGCCCCGATGCTGCACGCCGCCGCGTAAGCGTGGCCGAGGGTCTGCTCGGCCACGTCCTCGATGAATTCGCGCTGCACCGCGAATTCGGCACTGCTGGTGGGGTACGGCGCCAGCAGATCGATGCGGCTGTCGCTGCCCAGCCGCTGGTTCGCCGCCACGGCGGCGAAAAGGGCTTCGAGCTGCACGTCCTGCAGCTCCTTCAGCTTGCCGGGCCGGACTGCCAGCTCCAGCGTGTGCAGTAATGTAACGGCGGCCCAGATGCTGTCCGCCGATTCCAGCAGGGCAGCGGACGCAGCCCGCAGCCGGTAATAAATGCGCTGCAGGGTACGCTCGGCCTGCAGCGCATCCTCGCTATACAGCCAGCATTCATATAATCCGGCCAGCTCCGGCGTTTGAAGCCATTCCTCACTCCGGATCAGGCATGGGCCAGCCGGGAAGGCACCGGATTCATCCCGCAGCAGAGGCCGCTCTCCCTGCCCCTCACGCAATACCAGGAAGGCAGGGCGCTCTCCGGTCCGCCTCAGATAGGCACGGCCGGACGGTTCCGCCCCCCTGCCCTCCTGTTCTGCGGTGATAAACTCCGCGGCCGCGGAAGCTACAGATGCAGCCTGGCTCATCTCCACTCCTAGCGCCCGGTCAGCAGCACTATACTTGAACGGGCGCTCCCCATTATCGCGATTGTGATCCTGCTGTCGTTCACCCTTCATCACCGCACCCACCTTTTTTGGCTTTGGATTGCTGCCGGATGTGTCCTGCAGATCCGTGCTGTTTCCGGCATTTAACATTTCTACATCTTATAAATACTGGAGCAGCACCGGAAATATGCAAGCGGTCTCAACTTACAGGCATACCGCAACAGGTTCCCGGTGCAATAAAGATAATCAGCGGGCATTAGAGTGATCTGAGTTTTCTGGCAACACCAAGCTTTGTACAGCCGTAGACAACAAAAAAGGTCTCTGCCGCCTTCCCTCATTCAGCCTTAATCTAGGCTGAACAAAGGCGAGTACGGTAGAGACCCTGCCTAATAGCGCAAATTGATTTTGTCTTACTGCTGGCTTGCAGCGATAGCCTGCTCCAGATCATGCAGGATGTCATCGATTGCTTCCGTACCGATCGACAGGCGCAGAAGCTCCGGTTTAACGCCTGCGGCTGTCTGTTCTTCAGCGGACAACTGCTGGTGGGTAGTGCTTGCAGGATGAATGATCAGCGATTTGGAATCGCCGACATTAGCCAGGTGGGAGAACAGCTTCACATTCTCAATCAGCTTCACGCCAGCGGCAGTGCCGCCTTTAATACCAAAGGTGAGGATGGCCCCCTGGCCCTTAGGCAAATATTTCTGCGCAAGCGCGTAGGAAGGATGGCTCGGAAGACCGGCATAGCTGACCCACTCTACATCTTTATGGTTTTCCAGGAACTGCGCCACTTGGAGTGCATTCTGGCTGTGGCGTTCCAGTCTCAGATGCAGCGTTTCAAGCCCCTGCAGAAGCAGCCATGAGTTAAACGGTGAAATCGCCGCTCCCAGATCACGCAGCAGCTGGACGCGCGCTTTGATGATATAAGCAATCGGTCCTACCGCTTCCGTGTACACGACCCCGTGATAGCTTGGGTCCGGTTCGGTCAGGCCCGGGAATTTGCCGCTTGCCTTCCAGTCAAATTTACCGCCGTCAACGATAATGCCGCCGATTGAAGTGCCGTGTCCGCCGATAAATTTGGTGGCCGAATGGACTACGATATCTGCCCCGTGCTCAATCGGACGCAGCAGGTACGGGCTTGGGAATGTATTGTCAACAATCAGCGGAATGCCATGCTCATGGGCAATTGCTGCAACAGCTTCAATGTCCAGCACATTCCCCTGCGGATTACCGATTGTCTCGGCATAAAGTGCCTTAGTCTTATCCGTAATGGCAGCGCGGAAATTTTCCGGGTTATCGGAGTCCACGAACTTGACCTTAATTCCAAGCTTAGGCAGAGTGGTTGAGAACAGATTATACGTTCCGCCATACAGGCTCGCTGAGGATACAATCTCATCGCCCGCACCGGCAATATTCAAAATCGAGAAGGAAATAGCCGCCTGTCCGGAAGCCGTCGCGAGCGCGCCTGCGCCGCCTTCAAGTGCTGCAATCCGCTGCTCGAACACATCAGTAGTCGGATTCATCAGACGCGTATAAATATTGCCGAACTCCTTCAGTGCAAACAGGTTGGCAGCATGCTCGGCATCCCGGAAACCATAGGAAGTGGTCTGATAAAGCGGTACTGCACGCGATAGTGTAGTGGGATCAATCTCCTGGCCGGCATGAACAGCCAAAGTTTCGAACGACAGCTTGCGGTCTTCTGACATTGGTATTTCCTCCCCTGTTATCATTGGTGGCAAACATTAACAATTAAGAATTGTAACTATTCTCTCACAAATGATGTTATTTGGGAAGTAAAAATTCTCATTAATCCGGTATGTTTTATTATATTTATAAAAACATCCGTTCTAACCGTACTCTTCCCTCCAGATTAGCTTAAATCAGCACGAAAGTACACGCTTACATTTTGTTGTTGGATCATTCCATCTACTGACAATCACCATAACTGCAGTTCGTACCACTAATTATGCTATGTTTCTTCATACTCACGCCTTACTGTATTTGATACAACTAAATCAGCCTTAACAACCCCACATCAACCCAACCGGGCTCAATTAGCTGCATAAACTGCAGTTATAGCTAACAATCGTTAGAAATTAACCGTATTAAGTGTACAACATACAACTATGTGTGTAGTAAACATAAACGTATGGCTGTACCTCCCGGCTTAGCTCCCTGCTGCTGTCAGTTCACCGGCCGCCTCCGATCTAACTTCCGTAACCTGCAGCTCATCAGCCGCCTGTCCACAGCTCACTCACGCCATTCTGCCCTATTTCCCCCAGGCACTCCACCTGCGGATCCCCTGATTATTTTCTTACCTTAGGCTTCGGCAAAAAATAATACACCAGGCCGTCCACAAGCTCCTCCTTGCGCTGAAACCCCAGCCGCTCCAGCAGCCGGGCAGAGCGCTCATTTGCCGGATCGGCAGTTGCCTCAATCAGCTCCAGCTCCATTTGTTCAAAGCCCACCCGGAGCACCTGTGTTATAGCTTCTGTCATCAGCCCCCGGCCCCACCAGGCTGCAGACAGATCGTAGCCGATTTCTGCCCTGGCCTGCATGCCGGTTACCCAGCAGTGAAAACCGCAGGTTCCTGCCAGCTGCCCGCTTGCCTTATCAAAGAGTCCCCAGCGGCAGCCGGAATCCTCGGTGTGAAACCGGATAATCTCTGATGCCTCCGCCATATCCTTGCATGGGGGAATGTCCATGTACCGCGTAACCTCTTCATCCGCAAAATGCCGGAACACCGCCGCACTGTCGCTTTCTTTTAACACCCTTATGTATAACCGCTCCGTCTCCAGCTCAGGAAAAGCAAATTTCCCCTCCACCAGCCTTCCTCCTGTCACTCCATCTTTTACAATCCCATATATGCAAAAAAGCAGAGGAACAGCAATTCTTGATGTTCCCCTGCTTGTCCTGCTGCTATAAACCAGCCTGTTAGTAGCTGCTCTGGCTCTGTTCACCCTTGGCAATGGCTACCCCGCCGCTTGTTCCGATCCGGGTTGCGCCAGCTCCGATCATGATCAGCGCGTCTTCGCTGCTGCGTACGCCGCCGGAAGCTTTTACGCCGATGTCAGGACCTACCGTTGCACGCATGAGAGCGATGTCTTCCTTCGTTGCTCCGCCTGTTGAGAAGCCTGTCGAAGTTTTCACGAAATCTGCACCTGCTTCTACAGCAAGCTTGCAGGCGCGAACCTTTTCTTCTTCGCTCAGGAGGCAAGTCTCGATAATGACTTTGGTCAGCGCTTTGCCGCGTGCCGCCTCAACAACAGCTGCGATATCACGCTGCACCAGCTCGTCGTCCCCGTCCTTCAAAGCACCGATGTTGATGACCATATCTACTTCGCCAGCACCGTTTGCAATGGCATTGGTTGTTTCAAAAGCTTTGGTCTCCGGAGTTGAAGCTCCCAGCGGGAAGCCGATTACGGTGCATACTTTTACTTCAGGAGTATCCTTCAGCACTTCATGGGCTACCGCCACCCACGCCGGGTTGACGCAGACGGACGCAAATTTGTAGGTTTTGGCTTCTTCCGCCAGCTTGATGATATCTTCTTTGCGGGCATCCGCTTTGAGCAGCGTATGATCTATGATCCGGGATATTGTGTTCTCACTCATTGTTAATTCCTCCATGGTTGTAGATGTTCTCACACCTTGTAATCATACCAATAGTGGCCTGCTTTGGAAAGCAAAAGGGCAACCGGCAGCCTTCCCGGCAGCTTAACGGCATAAAATTTACATCCTATTTATTAATATTAAAAAAATAAAAAGGTTAAATATGAAAAATATCCCTTATCAAAACAGTTGCAATCGTTATAATAAATGAGTAATTATGAATACCTTTTTTTAACATTTATCTAGTGATAAGGAGATGTTTGGACAGATGGGAAGCTTTAATTTTGCAACAAATTCCGCAGAAGCTATTCTAAATGTACAAGTGGAAGGAACAATGTCGGAGGAGGATGCCGGACGTTTTATCCAGGAATACAATCAGATTGTGAGCCAGTTCGATCCTTCCCGGTACGACATTATGCTGGATTGCACCAAGCTGAATGTCTCCACTGCTGATGTGCTGCCTATGCTGGAGCAGTGCTATCTTTTGTATCAGCAGTCCGGCTTCAAAAAGGTGATCTTTACCATCACCAAGAGCCCGATCCTCAAAATGCAGCTCAGCCGGGTCGCCCGCAGCACCAAACTTGAAAATTACGAAATTATCGAAGTGTAGGTGAAGCTCATGGATCATACCGGAGACAATATCAGAATTTGCAATGCCGCTTATTATCATCCGCAGCATGTGGTAGACAATGATTATTACTTGGAGCACTTCGCCGCTCTAGGCAAGGATATCAAGAGGTTTCTGGAAATGATGGGCCGTGAGCACAGGTATATTATTAAGGACGAACATGAGAATGCTTTAACGATGGGCTATGAAGCAGCACAAAAGGCACTGGCTGATGCCGGGCTGCAGGGTGAGGATCTCGATATGATCGTATTCGCCTCACAGACACCGGAATACACTTACCCGACCAATGCCTTGCTGCTGCATCACCGGCTCGGCGGTAAGCACCGCGCTATTACATTCGATTCCAATGCCAACTGTGCAGGGATGGTAACCGCTGTCGAGCAGGCCAGCCGCTATATGCAGGCTAACCGCAGCATCCGCTACGCGCTGATTGTCGGCAGCGACTACAGCTCCATTAACTGCAGGACAGACGATGAGATTACATATCCCAATTTCGGGGATGCCGCCGCGGCTATCATTCTGGAGCGGACCCCGGAAGCTTCGGGCTTCAAGGACTCAATATATTATACCGATTCTGCAATCTGGGAGAGCATTACCTTTCCGGCCTGCGGACTGTCCGGCATTTACCGGGAGGGCATAACGCAGGATGATATCAAGCTCCGCTGGAATCCTTTTGACGGTTCCGTATGTGTTGAAGCAGCGGTTAATGACATTAAGGAACTGCTCGACAGGAACGGTCTTGCCGCCGGAGATATTTCCGCGTTTTGCCTTTCGCAGTTTTCGCTGAAGAATATCGAGCTGATCCAAAAAGGCCTCGGCCTGGAAGCTGAGACTGAAAGGTTTATCTATATTGGCGGCGAGTTCGGTTATACAGCTACCAGCAGCCCGTTCATCGCATTTCAGCGCGGGGTGGAGGAAGGACGGATTCAGCGCGGGGATCACATTATCTTCTGGTCTGTAGGGGCCGGCTGGCAGATTCCTACAATGTTATATCAATACTGATTCAGCAAATCGGACAAGCCTGCCGATGCAGCTGTTTATAGAGCCTTGCCCGGAGATCAACTTGCGGGCAGGGCTCTCTTTTCTATAGATATAGATGCCCGGTGCCTTCTCCTGGCCCACGATATGCGGCGCTTCAGCCCCGATCCGCCCAGAAAAATAAGACCTCTGGCAGCATACCACCTGCTGCCTATGGAGTCTGCAGGATCAGGCCTTCGGAAGTAAGCCGGTATTCCTCTGCTGCGGATTCACCCAAATCAGCGGCTTCATAGATCAGATCGTCCCTCAGCACCACGGAATCCGCCTGCAGGGCATCATTTAGATAAGCCTCCTCGGCATGTCCGTCATGCCAGCGGTACACATATGCAGCCATGGGCGTACCGTGAGCAGACACCACTTCAATACTTCCATCCCGGTCAACATCAGCTTCTCGGGTATGCCCGGTGTCCACCTGCAGGATTCCCGCCGGTATTCCGGCTTTATCTATCGTGTAGTAACTGCTGAGCGTTGAGTTGGCACCCAGCCCTCCGGTGATTTTTATAGCTATACCGATAAAGGCACTAACCGCTGCTGCATTCAGATCCTCCGCTTTACGGTAATTATAGGTACCGGCCGGACCGAGGCTGTAATGGGCTGCAGATGTCCTGAGGTCAGCATACACATAGTCCTCATCTCCCGGAAGGGTATAAAAAATGATTTCGGTTCCGCCAAAATCACTCATCCGCTGCACTGACACCCTCTGCGCGTCTGCAGGCATGCCTGTCGAGGCTTCGGCCTGCGGCGGCAGCTTTGCCTCCTGCCAGTCCAGGGTGATGATAGCTTTCAGCTGCGTATGGTCCGTGGACAGAGCGGGCGTGGTTACTGTTGCCTGCTCCGCAGCTGCAGGTATGGATGGCTCAGCAGCGGGAGTGGATGATAGCCCACTGGGAATGGACGCCGGGGGATCAGTGGCGGGTAACGAGGCCGTGTTAACAGGCCCTTTAACAGGAGACTGTTCTCTATCATTACTGCCGGAAAATCCGCATCCTGTGGTGAGAAGGGACAGTGCGGCCAGCAGCGCTGCCGCTTTTGGAATGATGTTCATCGGTTGACACCTCTGGCTTAGTAGAATTATTACTTAAAAGTATAAGTATCCCACCGCCGGCAAAGGTAACGATATAGATGCCTTGCGACTACAATGTTGTTGCATTTCCGGCTGCAGCCATTAATACAAACATATCTAACACCAAGAAATACTTTTAAACACCTGTTCATTTCACACATTTCGCCCATTCGGCTCCATGAGGCGAAATCAGAGGCATTTTTGCCCTTCATTTGGCCCATTTGGCTCCGCAGGCCGAAATCAGGGGCATTTTTGCTCTTCATTTGGCCCATTCGGCTCCGCAGGCCGATTTCAAAGGCATTTTTGCCCTTCATTTCGCCCATTCGGCTCCGTGAGGCGAAATCAAAGGCATTTTTGCCCTTCATTTGTTCCATTCGGCTCCATGAGGCGAAATCAGAGGCATTTTTGCCCTTCATTTGGCCCATTCGGCTCCGCAGGCCAAAATCAAAGGCATTTTTGCCCTTCATTTCGCCCATTCGGCTCCGCAGGCCGATTTCAAAGGCATTTTTGCCCTTCATTTGGCCCATTCGGCTCCGTGAGGCGAAATCAGAGGCATTTTTGTCCTTCATTTGGCCCATTTGGCTCCGCAGGCCGAAATCAGGGGCATTTTTGCCCTTCATTTGTTCCATTCGGCTCCACCCACGCTGGCGCGGGGAGCAACGGAACCTGAATCCCAAGCTGGCATAAACAAAAAAACAGCTCTCTCCGCAGAGAAAGCTGTCTGTCCTGATATTATTTCCCCCGGTTAAGCATGTCCTCCGGACAAGCCAAGCCCGATGCGGTCAATGAGCTGTGTGCTTTGTTCGTTTAAGCCGGTAATGGTTACTTTTTTGCCCAAAGCCTCATATCTGCTGATGGTTTTGGCAATCGCTCCGGCGGCTGACTGATCCCATACATGGGAGTGGCTAAAGTCGATGACAATCTGCTCCGGATCGGCCTCATAATTGAACTCTTGAACAAAATGACTGGTCGTTCCAAAGAACAGCTGTCCCGTGACTGTATAAGTAACGGTATATCCGGCCGTATGGGCGTTCAGGCTGATTGAAGCCATTTTCCAGGCAAAGGAAAGTGCGCTTAGCAGAACACCGAACAGTACGCCGATCGACAAATTATCTGTAGCCACTACTGTCACTACCGTAACGATCATCACCAGGGCGTCCGCACGCGGAACGCGGGCCAGCGAGGTTAAAGAGCTCCATTCAAAGGTGCTGACGCACACCATAATCATGACTCCTACCAGTGCACCCATCGGAATCTGCTTGACCACATCCCCGAGCACAAGAATCAGAATCAGCAGGAAAACCCCGGATACAAAGGTGGACAGGCGGGTCCGTCCGCCCGATTTCATATTGACCATAGACTGGCCGATCATTGCACAGCCTGCCATACCGCCGAAGAAGCCGGTGACGATATTCGCCAGCCCCTGGCCTTTGGCCTCGCGGTTCTTATCGCTTGGAGTGCCGGTAATATCATCGATCAGCGTTGCCGTCATCAGCGATTCAAGCAGCCCGACTACGGCGAGCGACAAGGAATACGGCAGGATCGTCAGCAGCATGTCCAGCGTAAGCGGCAGCTGCGGGAGATGGAAAAGCGGAAGGGCCGAGGTGATCTCCCCCATATCCCCTACCCGTTTCACATCAAGGTCAAGCACAATACTGAGCACCGATACAATAATGATAGCCACAAGCGCTGAAGGCACCGCCTTCGTGAAACGCGGCACCGTGTAGATAATAACCAGTGTCAGTGCTACCAGAGCATACATCACCCAGCCCTGCCCCTCAAAATGTACAAGCTGGGCCATAAAGATCAGGATCGCCAGCGCGTTGACAAAGCCGGTCATGACCGGCTGCGGCAGGAAGGTAATGAACCTGCCCAGCTTCAGCATGCCCATCAGAACCTGAAAGATTCCGCAGAGAATCGTCGCCGCGAACAGGTACTCGATGCCGTGATTCAGCACAAGGCTGCCGACGAGCAGAGCCATAGCTCCGGTCGCTGCCGATATCATGCCGGGCCGGCCGCCGGCGAGTGCAGTGATTACCGCAATGCAGAAGGAGGCGTACAAACCGACCATCGGGCTGACTCCGGCCAGGATCGAGAACGCGATTGCTTCCGGAATCAGCGCTATGGCCACGGTCATGCCGGACAATACATCACTTCTGGTGTTGGATAACCAGCCGTTATTCAATTGATTTTGCTTCAAAATGCTGTTTCCTCCTGTGTCTGATAAGGTTATGGGCACATCCCTCAGATGTCCCGGTCCGGTGCAACGCCAATGTTCCCCATTGTACCTGATATCCCTTAATCCTCACAAAAGTTACATATGCACCTGTAAGCGGTTGTTTTCGTCAAATTCTCACAATTCCTGCTATTTCCTCGCAAATCCGCTCATTTTTAATTTTGGCGAAACAGCCCGGAAGCCTTAACCTCGCTGAAGAAGGTGTTGAATTCCTCGATGTTCAGCTGCTGCGCCGCATCGGAGAGCGCTGTGGCCGGATCAGGATGAACCTCTACCATAATACCGTCGGCACCGGCGGCAAGCGCAGCCTTGGCACAAGGAATAAGGATATCCTTGCGTCCTGTGGAGTGAGTAACATCGACCAGAACCGGCAAATGGCTCTCCTGCTTGAGAATCGGTACTGCCGATATATCGAGTGTATTGCGCGTCCATTTCTCATAGGTGCGGATTCCGCGTTCAATCAGCATAACCTGCGTATTACCGCGTGACATAATATATTCAGCTGCATGCAGGAATTCTTCCATGGTCGCCGCAAGCCCCCGTTTCAGCAGGACCGGCTTGTTCAGCTCCCCGGCCGCCTTCAGCAGCTCGAAGTTCTGCATATTGCGTGCACCGATCTGGATAATATCCACATAGTCCAGCGCAGGCTCCAGATGCGCCGGATCAACGATTTCACTGATCGTCAGCAGGCCGTATTCATCGGCTGCTTCGCGGAGGATACGCAGTCCGTCCATGCCAAGCCCCTGGAAATCATAAGGTGAAGTCCGGGGCTTGAAGGCGCCGCCGCGCATTACCTTGATTCCGGCCTTTTGCAGTGCCGCAGCAACGGTGCGGGTCTGCTGTTCACTCTCTACCGAGCAAGGCCCGGCAACCATAACCGAGGACAGGCCGCCGATGGCAATATCCCCCGGAAGGACAATAACCGTGTCTTCCTTATGACTTTTCCGGCTGACCAGCAGGCTCTTCTTGTGCTCAGCAGACTGCAGATCCAGAGAAGCAGCGAAAATCTGTTTGAAGAGGCTGCGGATCGTTCCCGCGGTGAAAGGTCCTTTATTGCTCGCTACAAGCTTCTCCAGCATCGCTTTTTCACGTTCCGGATCGAATTTCGGCACACCCTGCTTTTCTTTTACAACGCCAATTTCCTGTACTACCTGCGCACGCTCCGAGATCAGCTCCAGCAGCTGTCCGTTAATCTCGTCCAGGCGCGCTCTCAATTCATCCAGTTCCACGTTAGTCATTTACCTTCCACTCCCTCTTGAATATTTGAATTTATGAACGCAAAAAGGCCCCCCGCCGCAAGGGACGAGGAGCCGTGGTACCACCCTTATTTAGAGACAGGTCCAATGTATGGCGGAAGAAACGGCATTGCCATTCTTCAGACCTGGACCAACTCTGTCTTACACCCGTTAACGCGGGGCACGGACCCACCTACGCATAAATGCTGCAGCAGATACTTCAGGGGCCGACTCGGAAGTGAACTTCAGTATTGAACGTCTCCTGAGGGTGCTCTCAGTCTCCGGCACACCTTCCCTGTTAAGATCCGTATATAACACTTACTCTCTTCGTCATAGTCTTTAGCTTCATATCCAGCGCATACCGCGCCGGTTTCTGCTATCTTAATCAAAATGTGTACAGGATGCAATGGTTTATTGCACCGTTTTGCAGCTTTAGTGCAATAAATTAACATCATCTAATGGACAGAAGCCTTTCAGAGCTGTAAGCCCCGTAAAAGTGTCTAAACTAGACCGCCTGAATCACTGAAAAATTTGCTGACCAGGTTAGTAACGGCTTCACTGCGCAGCGGTTTGCTGATATATTCGTCCATCCCAGCCTCCAGACAGAGCTCGCGGTCACCTTTAAGCGCATTGGCCGTAACTGCAATGATTACGGGCTGTCGCTCCGGAGAGAGTGACTGCCTGATGACCCGGGTGGCTTCCAGCCCGTTCATTCCCGGCATCTGCACATCCATAAAGATCAGGTCGTAGTCTGTGGTTCCTGCCAGCTGTACAACCCCCAGACCATCAGTCACAACATCTACAGCATAGCCGCGTTTCTCCAGAATTTTGCGAAGCACAATCTGATTAATCTCATTATCCTCAGCGACCAGTATCCGCAGAACCCGGCTGACCTGACCAGAGGCAGCAAGCGATGCACCCTCCTGTTCTTCAGACAGGGCGTTTTGCAGACGAAGCCTGACCGTAAACTCGAATTCTGCCCCCTGCCGCACGCTGGTATTCAAGCGGATGGACCCGCCCATCAGTTCGACCAGCTGCTTAGCAATCGCCAGCCCCAGACCTGTACCTTCATGCCGCCGGCCCATAAAGTGATCCAGCTGGACAAACGGCTCAAACAGCCGGTCCCGGAAATCCTCGGGAATCCCTATCCCGGTATCGGCTACGCTGAAATGCAGCCTGGTCTGACCTGCCTGCTGATCAAGCAGGGAGACTTTAACCGTGACACCTCCGGTGTAAGTAAACTTCACCGCATTGCCGACCAGATTAAGCAGCACCTGCTTGAGCCGGTCACTATCCCCGATGGCGGTTCCGGGTACATCAGGATCAATGTGGACCGTCATGGCCAGCCCTTTGACCTCTGCTTTGCGGTGCAACAGCTCAAACACAGAATCTATGCAGTCTTTGAGCACAAAGGGCTGCTCATGCAGCTCTGTTTTGCCTGCCTCATTCTTGGAGAAATCCAGAATATCGTTAATGATACTCAGAAGAGTGTCGCCGCTCTGCCGGATGATCTCCAGATATTCCCGCTGTACAGAGCCCTGCTCACTGATATCAAGCAGCAGATCTGTCATCCCGATCACACCGTTCATCGGCGTACGGATTTCATGGCTCATCATCGCCAGGAATTCACTCTTGGCCCGGTTCGTGCTCTCCGCCGTCTCCTTGGCAATCAGCAGCTTCTTCTGTTCGGTAATATCCTTAACAATAATATAGAATCCTACCTTGGCCTTATTGATAATAATGGGGGCAATGGAAGTCAGTACTTCGACGCAGTGGCCGTCCTTGTGCCAGACAACCTCGATATCCTGCTCCCTGCTGCTACTGACTCCGCTGTAGTTGAGTACTTCATCAAGCTGCTGCTCCCCTATAATTCTGGCTGCGCTCATTCCGGCCAGCTCAGGGATGGAGTAGCCTGTCAGCTGGCAGGCCTGCTCGTTGCCGTTGATGATGTTACCGCAAAGATCCAGTGAAATGATTGCATCATGATTATATTTTTTGAGTGAGGTATAGCGCTCGATCGATTCCTGAAGCTTCTGTTCTACGTTTTTACGCTCTGTAATGTCCCGGCCTACGGCGAGCAAGCCCGGGCGGTTCTGATCCTTCAGGGCGCGCAGCGTAAATTCCATCCATACGTAGCGCCCTTCACCATGAAGAATACGCAGCTGTATCCTCTCTATCTCCTCCGATTGCAGACCTCCAAGGCTGCTGAGCGGGGCAAGATCATCCGGGTGAATGAGACTGCTTATATCGCGGCCGGTCAACTGTTCAGGCTCATAACCAAGCACCTCACGGACCGACGGCGAGCAATACCGGCAGATCTGATCCGGTGTGGCGTAGTAGACGATGTCCCTCATATTAACTGCAACCAGCCGGTACAGCTCATCCCCGGAAGCATAGCCGCCCGGTACAGTTGTATCCTCTTTTCGCTCTGTCAGATGAACAATATAATATAGCGCAGCACCGCTGGACGGATCGCTGATGAGCATAATATGCAGAAGCAGCGGGATTACCCGTCCATGCGCGTCGATCATCTCGACTCCACTTTCAAAAAAGGGAACCCCGCTTGACTGGAGAGCCCTCATTTTCCCGCTATATATCTCCACAGAATCCTTGAATAAACACTCCCTGATATCATGCCCCAGCAGCTGTTTTTCTGTGTACCCCAACAGTGAGGTTACTTCCGGACTGATGCTTGTCCATTTTTGCTCAACAGAAAGAAAGGCTGCCCCGACAGTACCCTCCTGATACGCCTGCCCCAAGTGGGAAAACGCTTCTGGATGATGTCTGACCATCTGATCCACCGCCCGTTTGTGGAGTAATAAAAACAATTCGAGTTATTAAAATCTGTAATATTAATATCTTGCATCTACGGGCGAAAGTCAAATGCTGTTATCAGGAAAAAAACACCAGATTTTCCCGCAAAAAAGGGACTGCACAGCACTTCACTTCTTTTTGCTGACAAACCGACCATCAGACGGAGCTCTCCCCAGCTCTCTACCATGGATATTACCTATCAATTTCTGCCCTATGGAGTATAGGGGCCTCCGGTTAACAGCTCTTTTACGGTACGCGTAAAGACTTTAACCTGGAACGGTTTTGTAAGATAAGCAGCAAAGCCAAGCGATCTGGCCTGCTCAATATCCGAATGCAGCGCAAAAGCACTGATGGCCATAACGGGTATCCGGCCTGTACGTTCATTAGACCTTAACCTTTCCATGGCCTCATAGCCGTTCATACCGGGTAAGCCGATATCCATAATAATCAGATCCGGCAGCTGACGGGCTGCAATTTCCAGTCCATGCTCGGCCGTTTCGGCTTTCAGCAGCAATACGGAGGGCAGATGTTTTTTGAAGATATGATGCATTAACGCCATATTCAGCTCATTATCTTCCACGTACAGCACGCTCTGCTGATACTCCTCCATTTGCTGAATCCCCCCAAAAAATTACTGTCCACCATTCATAAAAAGAGAAAAAGCCGAAGAAAGGGACCTATCCCCCTTCTTCGGCTCATGTTCGGCTCATTCTCATGTCCGACTCATTTCCGCCCATATATTGTTTAGTGAAACGTATATGCGATCACACTTGTGTCTTTATCAAAATCCCAATCCACATAAATATCGGACAGCTCCTTGCCCAGCATAGGCGCAATCGTGGTGGTGTCTTCCAGATAGCGTTTTTCCATCTTTCGCTTGGTCGTTTTGAGTGTATTCTCATAGCCAAGGCCAATCAGTTCCTTCTCCAGAGGAATCAGAATGCCCTCGCGCTTGATGATCAGAATACGGGTTCCCAGCCACCAGGAATCGGTAAACTCGGGTTCCTTCTGCACCTTTCGGCTTACTTCATTAATCTGGGCATGTACCTCTTCACGTCCGGCATAATGATCACAGGCCACTCCGTCGTTTTTGAGGAGCGCAACAATCATCCCGGAAGCGTTATGTATACCCCAATCATAAAAAATCTCACTGACCTCAATAGCCATCGTTTCCTTCAGGTAAGCCGAGAGCTCGGGAAGCAGGGATTTCATTAAAAGCTCCCGTGTGTAACGGAAAGCCTGCTCTTCTTCTTTGTTCAGCAGAAACCGCTCTACAGGCCCGATAAAATTCCGGATATGCAGCGCGATGCACTGCGGCCCGATGGAAGCATGTATTGATTCGGGGCCTTTTCCGAAACGTTCTCTGAGTAATCTTCCTGTAAAACTGGAAAGTTGGCTAGTAAGTTCTGTAGTGCTCATCAAATTTCCTCCAGCAATATATTCTTTTAAATAACCGGGGAGACGCTCCGCCTGCTGAAGAAACGGTCCGTTCACCTTAGTATAAGCTTAACAGCCTGCTTCGTACATAAAAAATTCAACAAACGGTTTGACACACTTGATTTAATTGTATACAATTAAATTTATAAAAATCATTAATATGCAATTCCGGGAGGCTGAAGCTGCCAATGAGTATTTATACATACACTGCCCGCAACATCCGCGGGAAAGAAATTAGCCTTGAGCAATACAAGGGAAAAGTCCTGCTGATTGTCAATACCGCCAGCAAATGCGGGTTCACCCCGCAATACTCTGACCTGCAGAAGCTCTATGAGAAGTTCCAGGACCGCGGCTTCCAGATTCTCGGGTTTCCAAGCAACCAGTTCGGTGAAGAGCCCGGCTCCAATGAAGAGGTGGATGTCTTCTGCCAGATTAACTACGGGGTTAGCTTTCCCCTCTTTGAAAAAATTGATGTCAAAGGACTAGACAAGCATCCGTTATTCAGCTATCTGACCACTGAGGCAGGCTTTGACGGCTTCGATCCGGATCACTCCGGCAGCAGGCTGCTGCAGAAAATGCTGGAGGAACGGGACCCTTCTTCCCTTACGGATGATGAAATAAAGTGGAACTTCACCAAATTCCTGATTGACCGCGAAGGCAATGTAGTAAAGCGGTTTGAGTCTCCGGTTGATCCGCTGGATATCGAGCCGGCTGTAGAGGAATTGCTGTAGGGTTTAATTGTAGACTATTGAGACGACATGAATAGGGTGTTCCCAAGCCGCAGAAGGAACTGGCTTACGGAACACCCTATTTGTAGTGAACGGCTACGCGGTACTACAACCAATGACAATACGGAAAAAGCATCTCCTCCAGTCCCTTATTGGCCCCTGTAAGCCTCAGTGAACACCTCAAAGAAAGGCGTCGTATCCCGCTCTGCCATCGTATCCTCTGACCCCGGATTCCAGCCGATCTCCGCCCGCCAGCTGCCGAGCAGCCCGGAGGCAATCAGCTCCTGTTCGTCAACCTGAACGGACACCTCGCCTTGGGGCGCTACGTAAAGCGCGTCCACAGGACAATAGGCTTCACACATGAAGCAGGTCTGACAGTCCTCCTGGCGGGCGATGACAGCAAGCTTGCCCTGCATGTCAAAAACATTCGTCGGGCAAACCTTTACACACAGCTTGCAGCCGATGCAGCGGTCCTTGCTGACCAGTTCAATCATATCGCCCGCTCCTCTCTCGGTGCCTGCAGCTCACGGGCATGCGGTACCTGCTCTGTACTTGTTCTGATCTGAGCGATGCCCGAGAGGATCAGCCGGTGGGTCTGGCGCGGGTCCAGCGCCGGATATTCTTCCAGCCGCTGCAGCCCCCGGGTCTCTTTCCGGGCCAGTGCAGCGGTATAGATCCAGCGGCCGGCCTGCAGCATGGCCGCCGCTTCGCGGGACTGCACGATGCCCTGTACCGTGGCCGGCGGGCGGCCGGTGATATAGGGCATCAGGCTATCCAGCCGCTGCAGCGCGGCGGCTACCCCAGGCTCGCTGCGGAAGTAATTGATCCGCAGCGGCAGGATCTCCTGCTGGACCGCCGCGATCAGCGGCTTCGGGTCCAGCGTCCCGCTTGCCTCGGCTCCGCCGGCAAGCCCCATACGGCCGGCGGCGCGCAGCTGCCGGCTGTCCGCCCGGCGCGTCTGCGACAGCGCGTGCCGGGCGGCTCCCTGGCCAGCCCAGCTGCCGCTGCAGATGGCCCAGGAAGCGTTGTAGGCGCCGCCGCCGGAGATGGCGCCGGTGACCTTCTCGCGGGAGGCGGCATCTCCCGCGGCATACAGGCCCGGCACCGTGGTGCTGCAGTCGGCGCCGGTCAGGCGCAGGCCGCCCGTGCCGCGCATCGTGCCTTCATAGCGGAGCGTGAGCGGGAATTTATCCTTAAACGGATTAATGCCCGCCCGCTCCAGCGGCATGAAAAAGATCGGATGGGCGTTCCGCAGAAACTGCTGCTTCGCCTCCGTGTCGGCCAGGTCCAGTGAAGCATAGACCGGCCCTTTCAGCATCAGCTCCGGAATGCTGCCGAAGGTGCGGTCCCCGCGGTGCAGCGGATTACCCGCCGCATCATACAGCGTTGCCCAGGCCAGCATCCGCCCGCGCGTCACCGTGCCGTCCGCAAAGCTCGGGGCATACTGCCTGGTGAATTCCATACCCGATAGTTCAGCCCCTGTCTCGGCCGACATCAGCAGGCCTTCGCCGGTAAGCACGTTGCAGCCCAGGCCCTTGCTCAGAAAAGCGCAGCCGCCTGTAGCCACAACCACCGCATTGGCCCGCACCTCCCAGGTCTCCCCAGTCAGGCGGTTAATGCCGCGGGCTCCGCCGACGCCATGCTTGTCATGCAGCAGCTCCAGCGCAGGAGACTGATCCAGAATGCTTACACCCGCCCTTCGCACAACCCGGCGCATAATCTTCATGTACTCCGGGCCATGCAGATGGGTCCGGAGCGGATTACCGTTCTGATCCTTCGGAAAAGGGTAACCCCACTCCTCAATCTGCCGCAAATTCTGCTCCACCTGATCCAGCACCCGGTGTATCCAGCTGTTCTCTGACAGGTAGCCGCCTGCCCGCAGCCTGGCCTGAACCGCTGCATCCCGCAGCTCAGCCACCGGCGGAATCACCAGCAGGGTAGTCCCGCCCGGTGCTGTCGCGCCGCTTGTTCCAAGGTAGCCTTTGTCGGCAAGAATGACCTGTGCGCCTTGCGAAGCCGCATGCCATGCTGCCCATGCCCCGGCCGGGCCTCCGCCCAGCACAAGCACATCTGTTGTTGTCTGCTGCTGCGGCATAGTCTTCCTCCTTAAATACGTGATAGCTCCCGCTGTGTGTGGCATTCGCAGCCTTACTAAGTAATTTCATCCCCAAAAATAGACTCAATAGATCCCCTTGATGGCTTGATGCTCGGTAGTTCGCTGATTAGCTTGCTCTAAGAACTTTAACGTTCGCTCATCCGGCTTAGTGGATTTTCGCCAACTAATTCTCCCAGGTAGCCCGGTGGGGCAGCTTAGATGGAAAAACGCCGCTTCATTTTGCAAAATGTGCTTCAAAAGGTCCATTCGGCCCGATTTAGATGCCTTTTTTCTACCTAATGATCCACATTTCCGGATAACAGCAGAATTAAGCGGCGAAAATCCAACTAAGTTCACACCGGCTCTGCCTTAGCCGAGCTTTCCATGCAGAAACTCCAGCGTCAAAGCCAACGCTTCATTTAGTTCCGGGGTAGGTCCCTCATACGGGTCGGTCGTGTTAAAGGTATGGTCAGCACCTCTCACAACAGCATAATGGTGCTGCGGCGCCTGCTCCCGGAAAAGGGCATTCTGCTTCAGCAGGGAAGCCCGGTCCTGATCGCCCTGGACGACCAGAGCTGAGGCGGTTACCCGTCCCAGCGCCTGCTCAATATTGAACCGTTCACGGTTCAGCTCCTGATCCCGCTCCAGAATCTGCTCCTGCAGCGTCAGCTCCGGGGCGCCGTCCTGAGGTATCCGGGCCGGCGGCGAGCCGCCGTTCCAGACAACCAGGGTGGCCACCTCTGGATGCTCGGCGGCGAAAATAATATTGCCGCCGCCTGCACGGCTGTGGCCGAGAATGCCGATCCGGCCTGCATCCGCCAGCTCTGCCAGAGGCAGTCCTCCGCTCTGCAGAACGCTCAGCACCAGCTCCAGATCCTGCAGTTCGCGGGTCAGTGTAGCAGACTCTGCCGCCAGCCGCTCAGCAGTATCTGCAATGATAGCAGGCCCGGCACTCTCAGCACTCCAGGAAACTTCAGCAGGCCGGCCAGTACTTGCAATTCCGGTAGTTCCGGTAGTTCCGCCGCTTCCAGCAGTCCCTGCAACCCCGCCAGTCCTAACCGTTGCTGAAGCCTCAGCACTCCCTGCTGCTTCAGCGATCCCAGCCGCCCCTGCCCCCGCCAACCGGCGAGCAGCGATCCGCGAGAAGTTAAAGCTGACCGTGTAAAATCCGCTTTCGGCCAGCCTTGTGGCCACATCCGGCCAGAAGGCCCAGTCCTTATGCCCCCTGAAGCCGTGGCTGAGGATGACCACCGGCAATTTGACCTTGCTTTTCCCCACAACATTACCTTCATTTCTATCCCTGCTGTAACTCTCGCCTAAGCCATTACCCTCAGCCTTGCCTTCACTTTCGCCGCTAAGATCATCCCCGTCCCGGACGACATCCGAAGGAACCCTTACCTCCCCCTCCAGATACAATCTGTTCTCCAGCGGCAATCTGAAGCTCTCCACCGCTACAGTCCCGTTTCCCATAAGCTCATCCCTCCGGCTTAGACGTTATTGCAGCTGCCAGTCGCTGATGTTGAAATCCTTTTTGGCCAGCTTTTCTTCGACCAGGAAGTTTTTCGTGCCCTCCAGCAGCTTGGTGCCTTCTTCCGTGAAGGCTGTATCCTTGATATCGCTGATCGGATTCACCTGTTTGGCCAGCTCCGGCGTGGTATCGCCGATTTCGGCCAGGAACTGGTAGTATTCGTCTTCATGCTGCTTGAGATCAGCCAGCGCTTTTTCACGCGCCTCGTTCCATACCTTAGGGAAATCCGGGAATTTCTCCAGGTATTCCTCAGATACTACAGTTGCGCTGGAGCCCAGCAGGTCGGGATGCTTCGAGGCATCATCCAGATGGGTATAGCCTTCGTCAATCAGCTTCAATGCCGGAACCCCAAGGTTAGTGGTCGCATCCACATCCCCTCTGGCAAGCGCAGCGGTAGCATCCGGAATCAGCATGTGTACCAGCTTATAGTCGGTTACCCCTTCCTGCTGCAGGAGCCCTACCACGTAACGGTGCATAAATGAGCCTTTCTGGATGGCAATGGTCTTGCCCTGAAGATCCTTAACGGTCTTCGGGCCGTCCTTTTTACCAATCAGATAACCTACGGTGTGGGCCGAGGATTGCGAGATGAGCCGGGTTTTAGCTCCGGAAGCATAGGCGATAATCGCCGGTGTATCCCCGAGGCTGCCGAAATCAAGCCGGCCGCTGATCAGCGACTCCGTCTGGTCCGGTCCGTTCGGGAAGCCGGTCAGCTTCACTTCAGTGATGCCGTATTTTTTCAATTCTTCCTGAATGATCCCTTTGTAAAAGCCCCAGCCCTCCGCGCCGCCCGGCACGTTCAGCTTGTTGGAGCC
This sequence comes from Paenibacillus sp. fava2, assembly GCF_058313675.1. Lineage (NCBI taxonomy): Bacteria > Bacillati > Bacillota > Bacilli > Caryophanales > Paenibacillaceae > Paenibacillus > Paenibacillus sp. fava2. Next base: position 6,455,473 of record NZ_CM177755.1, read on the forward strand.
GATATAGCCGAAATTCAGCACAGCCGGTGCAGTAGCCGTTGTTGTTTCGCTGCCTGCCGCCTCCGCAGTATTATCGCCGCCTGCTGCTGAAGATGCGCTGTCGCCGGAGCCGGCATTATTGCCGCACGCCTGCAGCACCAGCATGATCATGACCAGGCTTGCAAGCAGCAGCCCACGGGCACCCTTTTTCCGTCCGCTTTGAATCTCTCTGTACGATTTCATTAATGTTGTTCTCCCCTCGGTCTGATATCAAATGATTGCTATTACTAGAACCCGGCTCTGGCCGCTAATTTATACATAAAATCGTGGCTTGCCACCGGCTGTCTGCCTCTGCCCCAGCCTACCTTCTCCCTGTACCCGCCGAGCAGCCCCTGCTCTTCAAGCTCCGCCTCGGTCACACCGGTTACAGCTTCGGAATCCGGAGCAACGTACAGGGCATCGACAGGGCAATACAGCTCGCACATGAAGCAGGTCTGGCAATCGCTCTGCCGGGCGATGACGGGAATTCCGTCAGGTGCCCGGTCGAACACATTCGTCGGGCAGACGGATACACACTGGTTGCACTCTACACACCTGGCAGCGCTGATGACTTCAATCACAGTAGGACACTCTCCTTCGCAACTTCTTCTGTCTTAACCCATACCTGATCCAGTCCGCCGCTGATCAGCCGGTGATGCTGGCTGTTGTCTGTTTCCTTGTAATCCTCGCGCTTATGCATGCCTCTCGTTTCCGTACGGGCCAGTGCCGAGCTGTACATCCAGCGGGCAGTCGCCGTCATGGCTTCCGCTTCGCGGGCCTTTACACCTTCCGGCGTGCGCTGGATTTCCCGGCTGCGCTGCTCCTTCCACAGTCCGTCCAGGCGGCCAAGCGAGGAGGTCAGCCCCTGCTCCGTACGGAACAGGTTGATGTCGTACGGCTTGACTTCGTCCTGCACAGCCGAGACAAACTCCGCTGCGCGCGCCGCCGTTCCCGGCTTCACCTGCTGGTCAACCAGCGGTGAGGAGGACAGCCCGCGCGGCCTGCGGTCAGCCGCATGCTGCCCAAGTCCGGCGGCATAAGCGGCTGCGCCTTCTCCGGCAAAGGAGCCGGAGGACATGGCCCAGGCGGCATTGTGGCTGCCGCCGCCGGTGAAGCCGCCGCAGATCAGCTCGCGGGTTGCCGCATCGCCTGCAGCATACAGTCCCGGAACGCCGGTGCTGCAGTCTTCATCCGTTATGCGGATGCCGCCGGTTCCGCGCACCGTACCTTCCAGCCGCAGTGTAACCGGGAAAGCATCCTTGAACGGATTAATGCCCCGGCGGTCAAACGGCAGGAAAAAGTTCGTCTGGGCAACCCGCAGCAGCGGCTGCAGATCCTCTGAAGCACCGTCCAGCTTCGCATACACCTGGCGGCCGGCCAGCAGATTACGGGCAATGACCGAACGCCCTTTCTTGGAGCCTGCCCCCTCTACCACACTGCCGTCTTCATAATAGAAGCTTGCATAGCTGTAATAGGCTGTTTTGGTGACGGAGGAAAAGGTCGGGCAGATCGCATAGGCATTGGAGAATTCCATGCCTGACAGGCTGGCCCCGGCCTCGGCGGCGAACAGATAGCCGTCACCCGTCAGCACGTTGCAGCCCAGCGCCTTGCTCAGGAAGGCGCAGCCGCCGGTCGCGATAACCACGGCGCCCGCCTGTACGCTCCAGCCCTCTCCGCTCTGGGTCTGCACACCGGTTGCCCCGGCAACGCCATGCTCATCGGCCAGCAGCTCAAGCGCCGGACTGTGATCCAGGATCCTCACTCCCGCTTTCTTGACCAGCTTGCGCATCAGCCGCATATACTCCGGCCCCTGCAGGCTCCTGCGATACTGGTTGCCGTGCTCATCCAGCGGGAACGGGTAGCCGGAAACGCCCAGCCGGTTCATATTCTCATAGGTGCGGTCCAGCACCCGGTCCATCCAGCGGTGCTCGGCCAGCTTGCCGCCCATCGAGTAACGGCTGGCCTTGGCTTCCTCGCGCAGCTTGTCATCCGGCATCACATACCATACTCCGGTGCCTGACGGAGCAGTAGCTCCGCTGGAGCCGCAGTAGCCCTTATCGGCCAGAATAACCTTGGCCCCTTTCGCTGCTGCCGTAAGTGCAGCCCATGTACCTGCCGGACCACCGCCGATTACCAGTACATCCGCCTGCAAATTCAGAGTTCCTGTATGTCCTATCGAAAGATTCATTTACCTTCAGCCCCCTTGGTTAATTTAGCCCTGATAGCTGTCCCGCCAGTGCAGGAGCTTGCGTTCGATGACGCGGAATAAGGAATCAATCAGCTTGCCGACAATGGCGAAAATAATGATGCCCACAAAAATGACCTCAGTATTGGAGTTCTGCTTTGCCTCATTAATCAGGAACCCTACCCCGGAGGAAGAGCCGATCAGTTCGGCAACAACCAGGCCGATCCACGCTACCGCCATTGAGAGCCGCAGGCCCAGCAGAATGCCGGGCAGCGCAGCCGGCAGAATCAGCCGGTGCAGCTTCTGCAGCGGACCGAATCCAAGCACCCTGGCTACCTCAAACAGCTTGTTGTCCACACTCCGAATCCCCATAAAGGTATTGATGTACAGCGGGAAAAAGGCCCCGCTCAGAATAATGGCTACCTTCGATACCTCGCCGAAGCCGAACCAGAGAATAATCAGCGGGGCAATCGCCAGATGCGGAACCAGCCGCAGCACCTGAACACTAGGGTCAAGCAGATACTCCGCTTTGCGGAACAAGCCGGTCAATACACCAAGCAGCAGGCCAAGGACTCCGCCGATCACATAGCCGAGCCCGGCCCTGCCGATGCTCACCCCGAGGTGATGAAGCAGCTCGCCGCTGGCCGCAAGTCCGGCAAAAGCCGACAGAATCGACCAGGGTGTCGGCAAAAACTCCGGCGAGATCCAGCCCGCACTCCCGCCGAGCTGCCATAGCACAATGACCGCCGCCGGTATGGCAGCCCCGGCTGCCCAGTCGGACAAAAGCGTCTTAGTCCGAACAGAATATGACCTTTTCTGCTTGTTAGAAGCAGAAACAGGTGCGGTTCCTGTGTAATCATGCGCCTCCCTTACCGTTTTTGCTGACTTTACAACCATTTCTACCCCGTTGCTCATGCTGTACCTTCCTCCTATCCTTGATAGCTGTCCTTCCATCTCAGCAGCCGCCGTTCAATCAGACGGACAGCTGTATCGCTAAGCAGCCCTGCAGCGGCAAACACAATAATTCCGACAAATACAACCGGCGTATCGGCAAACTGGCGGGCGTCCGACATCATGTAGCCGATGCCCGAGGTGGAGGCGATCAGCTCGGCTACGACCAGTCCAAGCCAGGACAATCCCAGCGACAGGCGTACACCGAGCATAATGTTCGGTACCGCCGCCGGCAGCACCAGCCGGAGAACCTGCTGCACCCGGCTGAAGCCGAGTACCCTGGATACTTCGAACAGCTTGTTGTCTGTGCCGCGGATGCCCATAAAGGTATTAATATACACCGGGAAGAACGCGCCTTTCGCGATCAGCAGCACTTTCGATTCCTCGCCGATTCCGAACCAGAGGATAAACAGCGGTACCACTGCCAGGCTCGGAATCATCCGGATCATCTGCAGCGACGGGTCCAGCAGCCGCTCCGATCTGCGGAACAGTCCGACCAGAATGCCCAGCAGCAGCCCCAGCCCCCCGCCGAGCAGAAATCCGGAGAAGGCCCTTACTGCGCTGACCCGGAAATGGCTCCACAGATCGCCGCTTACGGCCAGTGAAAGGAACGACTGGGCGATGGTATAAGGTGTCGGAAACAGCATTTCTGACAAAATCCCGTAATCGCCCAGCAGCTGCCACACAATCAGCAGGCTTCCCGGCAGCAGCAGGCCGAGTCCGGCAATAACCGCTTTTCCGGGTTTACCGGCTGAGCCTGCGGCCACAGCCTGGTTACTCATATAAACGCCTCCTCAGATTATATATAATTCGCATTGTTTAAGTCGGATATAAGACGGCAATACTGCCTTATATTCTTATTTTAAACCTGGGTCTAGATCCCTGCCCCGTCCGTCAATTCCAGCTCATCCACCTTCTCAAAATAATTCAGCACCCTGAGGCGCAGCTCCTGAAAGGACGTAGTTGTCTTTTTGCGCGGATATGGCAGATCAACCGGCACAATTTTGCGGATTTTGCCCGGCCGCGGCTCCAGAATCACTACTCTGCCTCCCAAATACACCGCTTCATCAATATCATGCGTTACAAAAATCATCGTTGTCCTGTTCTTCCTCCAGATATCCAGCAGCACCGTCTGCATATGGGCCCGGGTAAAAGCATCCAGCGCACCAAACGGTTCATCGAGCAGCAGAATCTTCGGGTTGCGCAGCAGTGCCCGGGCAATTGCCACCCGCTGGGCCATTCCTCCCGACAGCTCACGGGGGTACGCTTTTTCAAAGCCGGTCAGCTTCACCAGCTCAATCAGCTCATCCACCTTCTGCCGGACATCCGGGCGGCTGAGCGGCAGATCCGAAGCGATGTTCTTCTCAACGGTAAGCCACGGGAACAGCCGGTGCTCCTGAAAAATAAACCCTTTGTCGATTCCCGGACCGCCGATTGCCTTCCCTTCCAGCGTTACACTGCCGGTATAGCCGGTGTCCAGTCCGGCGACAATGCGCAGCAGTGTGCTTTTGCCGCAGCCGCTCGGGCCGATCACGGTGATGAACTCCCCTTGCTGCACGTCGAGATTTACCTCATGCAGCGCCTTAACCTGGCCTCCGGCGGTATCAAAGCTTTTGTTCAGCTGCGCGATGGACAGCATTACCTCTCCCATCTCTGCTCCTCCTTCTGGTTCTGCTGGTATACAAACTGATATACAAAAAAACAGAGGGACCTCGCGCTGGATAGCACGGGCACCTCTGTCTGTACAGTCGGCCGATGTAATTCACAGTAAAACAATTTGAATTTGTGCATTTAAAATATCACCTATCTGCAGGTCTGTCAACAAAAAGACACAATATTTTGGTAACAGGGAAAGCCTATTTATTCATCTTGAGTACTGCCGGCTCTTTAAACGCCGTGATCTTTCCCTTGCTCTGGACAAGGATCATCCCGTTTTCCAGCAAGGTAGGGCCAAAGGCTCTGCCTGAGGTTTTAAGCTGCAGCACCTGGGTTCCAGTAATCAGATTGACTGCTACCAGCTGGCCGTCTGCCTTGGCAATGTACATGCCGTGACCAAGCAGATCGAAGCGGGCAATCGATGCGCCGCCGTAATAAGAGACGCCTTGACGGTTGGCTGTTTTAACCCCGTACACCGTCTCCCCATCGCTGAAAAGTATTCTTCCGTCATAAGGGCCTGCAGCATACCTCAGGTCTTTTCCGCCGCCCGCAGCTGAATAGGTAGTTTTAACTGCCTTGGCCTGATCTGCAGCTGCCGGATAAGAGTACACGGCATTGCCTTGACTAATATACAGCTGGTTACCGCTGATCCAGGCTTGCCCGCTGCTGTTGAGCGCTTCATCCGGACTGATATTTTGAGGGTTATACTCAGCTGTGCCCAGCACCTTCCCGGTCTTTGCATCCAACGTATCTAACGTAGGCAGCGCGACCATTTGCAGCAGATTGGATGTCCGCTGTGCAACCAGTGTTCCGTTTCCGGCGGCCACAGGCATGGCATAATTCCCCGCCTCCCACAGCTGCTTGCCGGTCTTCCGGTCAAAGGCATGCAGCAAGTCATACGAATAGGCGCCGGATACCGTGTCCACAGCGAGCACAAGGCCCTCCCGCACCTGAACAGGCTGCCACAGCGGCTCACTGTAATTATCCTTCCACTGCAGCTTGCCGGTTTGCAGATCATAGGCCTGAATATCATTATTCACAGCAAAAAGCTGACCCTGGTCAATCAGCAGCTGCTGCGGGTTTTTACTCGGTACAGAGGAACTCCAGCGGCTCTTGCCTGTGGACGCAGTGACCGCATGGATTGTGCCGGTCTGTGAGCTTGCATAGATGACTCCGTCCGCATACAGCAGCGGGGCACTGAGCTTCGCACCGTATTTCCAGCTCCTTTTGCCGGTCTGCACATTTAGTGCAAGCAGCTGGCCCTGCTGGATGAAATAAACCTTGCCTTCTCCGGTCACCGCAGATCCGCGGCCGGCGGCCGTGTCATCAGCCTGCACATCCATTGCGCTGGACCAGACCGTTACTGCAGCAGGCGGCTCAGCCAGACTCCCTGTGAAATTATTGTAGATATAGGAATGCTGCTGGTCAGCTGCTGCAGGCTCAGCCATATCTCCGGCAGCCAGCAGACTGATTCCAATCAGAGCGGCGAGCATCCCGGTTTTGAACTTTTTTTTCCCCATACTATAAATGCCTCCTGTAAAAAGAATACAAATCATTTCTATTATATTCCATATACACCCTCTTTTCTGTATGAATATTGTAAAAATCAACACACTATATCTAACGCTAATAGGACTGTTCCCGGCAGGATGCTGCCGCTAATACGCTTACACAAAGAAACATTTACTCATAAACTTACATTTTGTAAGTTGTTGTGCTATAATAATTCCTATCCTATGTACAACGGACAAGCACGCTAACTATTTCGAGGGATAAGGAGTCTCTATTTATGACTACTATTAATCATGTGAAGCCGGAAACTGCTCCGGCATTTGAGTTCGGCATCTATACACTGGGCGACCTGGTGACAGACTGCCATACCGGGCAGCGGATCAGCCCGCAGCAGCGGCTGCAGGAGGTCATTGAGGCAGCCAAGCTTGCGGATGAAGCCGGCCTCGACGTCTTTGGTGTCGGGGAGCATCACCGGCTGGACTTTGTCATCTCTTCTATGCCGGTTGTGCTTGCTGCGATTGCCCAGGTGACCAAACGGATCAAGCTGACCAGTGCGACCACTGTGCTCAGCACCGCTGACCCGGTGCGGATCTTCGAGGACTTCGCGACACTGGATCTGCTGTCCGGCGGACGGGCGGAAATTATTAACGGACGCGGGGCTTTTCTCGAGTCCTTCCCGCTGTTCGGATATGATCTGGAGGACTACAAGAAGCTGTTCGCCGAAAATCTGGAGCTGCTGCTGGAGCTGAACAAGCATGAGATCGTGAGCTGGAACGGCTCCTTCCGCTCACCGCTGAAGAATGCGGAGATTGCCCCGCGTCCCCTGCAGCCGAAGCTTCCGCTCTGGGTCGGCATCGGCGGCTCTCCCGAAAGCGCCGAGCAAGCCGGACGGCTGGGCATTGGCATGGCCATTGCCATTCTCAGCGGCAGCCCGGAGCCGTTCCAGAACCTTGCCGCGACCTACCGCCGCAGCGGGGCCGAAGCCGGACATGCTGCCGAAGACCTGAAGATCGCCATCACCAGCCACGGCTACATTGCCAAGACCTCACAGCAGGCGGTCGATGAATACTACCCTTACTATTACAGCTACCGCAACGCCATCAGCCCGCAGCCGGGCCAGGAATACCGGGTGACGCGCAGCGATTTCGGGCGCTTCGTCTCCCCGGTCAATACACTGGCTGTCGGCAGCCCGCAGCAGATTATCGAGAAGATTCTCTACCAGCATGAGCTGTTCGGCCATAACCGTTTTATGACCCAGCTCGACATCGGCGGACTTCCATACAGCAAGGTGGCTACAGCCATAGAATTGCTTGCTACTGAGGTTGCTCCGGTTGTGCGCCGGGAAATCGCCAAAAAAAGCAGCGCAGCAGCATCGCCTTCCGAGCATTGATTCCCGCTCCGGCCCCCGCAATAACAGACCAAAAAGCTGCACTGTCCACTCCATGTGGACGGTGCAGCTTTTCTTTTTGCGTAATAGCACATTACTGCTCACCGGTCACTACCAGCCCTTCCCCAGATGTCCACGGCACACCTTGAGCATAGCCTCGTAACTGTCTTCGAATTCAAGCTCTCTGAGGATATTCAGATAGAATTTCATTTGAGCTTTGCTGTCCTTCCGCTTCAGGCATAGCAAGGCAAGCTCGTAATAGATCAAAGTAATGATTTTATCGTACAGCAGATGGGTTTTGTCGGCCAACGGCAGTGCTTGCTCAAGAAACAGCAGGCTCTGCTCATAATTGCGCTCCTTCAGGCACAGAATGGAGAGATTCTGCAGCAAATGCTGCTGGACTGTCCTGCTCTCAGGAAAAGACTGATATCGTTCAAACTCCTTCGCTCCCCTGAGGCCGAAAAAAACCGCATCTCCGCTGCTGAGCGTGAACAGAAAATTGTTCAGCAGCTTGAACTCGTACAGGTACCATCTGTCCACACCAAGCAGATACGGTTTGATGTAAGCTGCAATTTCAGGCAGTGTCCTGATTTCGTCCGCCTGCTGATGCTGGATCAGCACACCTTGTCCGAGCAGATACAGGTGGTAATAGGCCTCCGTCTGTGTTGATTCGTACATGAACCGGCACTCCCGGCTGACTGCCCTAAGCCGGTCAAAATCGTAGCGGTTGCCTGCCTCGGTCAGGCTCAGATGCAGCGTCCGCTTCACCTGCGGAGCATTGTCCTGATGCAGAAACAGCAGCTCCTCCAGCGACATCTCCAGCTTGTCCAGCAGCAGAATCAGCTTATCGTATCCAGGGTAATAACGTCCCCCTTCAAAGCGGGAAAGGTTGGAGCGGCTCATGATGCCGCCGGCCAGTACGGCCTGGTTAATTCCTTTTGACCTGCGGATCTGCGCGATCGTTTTACCGAGAAGCATCGTTAATCCCCTCCACCTCTGTGTGAGTATCCGGCACATTTTCCAAGAATATTTTCCATTATATGCTACACTCGGCGCAAAGAAAATACACATTCCAGGGGGAAAGTAACGATGAATTTACGTGCAGCACGGCAGCTGAACAGCAGGGTGTGGAACATACTGGCGGGGACTCTTTTTACGAGAACAGCCCTGTTCATGAGCGTCCCTTATCTGTCGATTTTTCTGATGAGTCAAAAGCACATTCCGCTCCTGCTCACCAGCCTGATCCTCGCGGTTAATCCGCTGGCGGGTGTAGCCTTCAGCTGGCTGGGCGGGGCGCTCGCCGATAAACTTCCGCTCCACAAAATCCTCCTGTACACGCCCCTCGTCTGGGGAACAGTGTTTATTCTTTTTTATTTTGCCGGCGGCTTCTGGAGCTTCCTGGTGCTGAACGCCCTGAACGGCCTGTGTTACTCGCTCTTTGAACCAGCCAGCAAAAAGATGCTGTCCTCTGAATCCCTCCCGGAGCACCGTCTGCTTGTATTCAATCTGCGGTACACGGCGATTAACGCGGGCTGTTTTGCCGGACCTCTGCTCAGCCTGCTGTTCAATATGAAAATGACCCTGTTCCCCTACGTTATCCTCGGCAGCATGTATATTCTGTATGGGGCTTCCACCAAATTATTTTTCCGCAATGCTTCTTCTGCCGCTAATTCCCCTGTTTACGTTCCGGTCAAAAGCGTCCGCAGCCTGCAGGCCCTCTCCGTGATCCGCAAAGATTATGTATACCTGCTGCTGGTCGCAGGCATGAGCTTTTCCTACTTCGGCTATTCGCAGCTGAACGGAACGGTCTCCCAGTTTCTGTCGAACACCGCTATGCTTGCGGACGGTACCCGCTTATACTCCATCCTGCTGTCGGCGAACGCTATTGTGATCCTCGCTGCCCAGTTTGCTGTGCTGCGCCTGATATCCGGCTGGAATCCGTTCAACGTGGTGCTGCTCAGCAATCTGCTGATCGGACTCAGCTTTCTGTTCTTTCTTTTTCCTGCTGCTTACCTTCCGCTGCTCTTATTCATTGTCGTATTCAGTCTGGGTGAGCTGCTGATCGGCGCACGGTTTGATGCCCTGGTGGATGAGCTGTCCTCTGCGGAAAATAAAGGCCTGTACTTCGGCTGTACGGAGATTGTGAAGCTGGGGACAATCAGCGGCCCGCTTGTCGGGGGAGGTCTGCTGGGGCTGTTCGGTTTCCAGGCGGCCTGGCCTGTGTTCGGGCTGCTGGCGGTCATTACACTGACCGGCTCGGGACTGATCCGGGCGGCGCGGCGGAAGCACTCAGGCACGCGGAATAAGGAGAGCTCCGGTGGAACACCGGATCTTGCCGCCGATGAAGCAATGCGGCGGCTTAGTTAGGCCGATCAAAGGCGTGCCGGGCCGATTCAAAGGCATAAATGCCTTTGATTTTGGCTTTTTCGGCCTGCCGGGCCGATTCAAAGGCATAAATGCCTTTGATTTTGGCTTTTTCGGCCTGCCGGGCCGATTCAAAGGCATAAATGCCTTTGATTTTGGCTTTTTCGGCCTGCCGGGCCGATTCAAAGGCAAAAGTGCCTTTGATTTTGGCTTTTCCGGCCTGACGGGCCGATTCAAAGGCATAAATGCCTTTGATTTTGGCTTTTTCGGCTGGCTGAGCCGATTCAAAGGCATAAATGCCTTTGATTTTGGCTTTTTCGGCCTGCCGGGCCAGGCGGGACTGGCTGGTCCTCCACAAATCAAAAAAAGGCCCCGGATCACCGGGAGCCTGAACTGGCCAACTGGGGTTTAACTGACTGAATTTAAGCGAATGATGGCTTCTTGTTATCGACCTTGCCGCTGACCAGCTTCTTGTACTCCTCATCCCCGCCGTTTACGGACGGTGCGAGGTACACGTGATCGGACGCTGCAGACGGTCTGGCGGTACGGCCGCCGTTCTTCCTGCCTCTGCTGCGGCTTGTGCCTGAGCTCCCGCCTGCGGACCGGCGGACAGCGCCAGAAAGACTGACTACACCCTTCATGTTCTTCATGCTCTAGTCCCCTCCCACTAAATGATTGACGGTACGGAACAAATCGCGGTTATACCTGACGGCTGCCTTCAAATCCTCGGCCGACAGCCCGTCGTTGCCCGAAAAATGGACAGAAAGGACATGCTTTTCACCTAAAGGATAGCATAGGATATAGACCTCTGCAACTTCCGTCCGCTGAAAAAAGGTCCATTCCCGGCGCAAAAAGGCATCCATCACTCCGGGCCGTTTATCCTGATTCTCTTCATCCGGCGCAAACGGATAGACATGCCCGCGGCCTACATTGCCGCCGACCTGCTTCAGCCCTTCCTCCCCGCTGGCCCGCCACAAGGCGGCGCCAATCACCCGGCACTGCTCCGGCGGCACGAAGGAGTTGCGGACAGCCTCGCTGAGCGCCTGATATTTCTCAGCTGCCTCAGGTCCGGCCACATTACTATTATATTGCCAAAAGAAATGAAGGATACTTTCTTTCCGCCTGAGTTCAAGCGTCAGCTGCGCAAGTTCCTTCTGCGGATCACGGTAGCTTCCCTGTTCTTGAATCAAGTCGATGATCTTCCCGCAGCTGACATCGACTGCCGCTACCGGATTGTCATGCTGCCATTCATATTCCAGCGGCGTAAGTCCCGCCAGATCCGACAGCAGATGATATTCCTCCACATTAGTGCCGGGAATCAGATCACTGCGCGGCTGGATCCGGTCCGGCAGCAGACAGAATACACGGCTGCGGCGCAGCCGGGCCCAGAACAGCCCCATTTCAAACTGTGTATTATCCCGGGTCACATAATAATATTTACCGCGGATCAGGGCCACATCATCCGGCGAGAAGACAAATACGGCAAAATCACTTTCGTCCAGATGCCGCTCCAGCGATTCCATCGTATATTCGTTCGCTCGGAAGGCATTGGCATACCAGGGGGTAACCTGGGCCTCACGCTTCAGCTGCTCATGTATCGCCCTTGCATAACGGATGGATTCTCTCGATGATCCAATGAATAGTTTTGGTCTGGTCACGGATGCGCTCCTTTGTTATTTTCCCCGATCTGTAATAATTATACATCCGCTTTCCATCTAGGAACAGAGCCTCATTTTCTTAAGTTTTTAAGCAAATTCTGTTCCTCTGCCGATGAAACGGGTAATAGGTTTTTAATTACCCGGGGAAACGAGGCTTCATATGATCAAAAGCATACATAAAGCAATACTGCTGGCCGGCATCGTAACCGGTGCCCTGCTTACAGGCAGCCAGGCGGACGCTCTGGCGTCTTATACTGCCAAGGTATACGCCAGTTCCCTTACTGTGCGGAGCGAGCCGGCCGCAGGGGCTTCTGCTGTCGGTTCTTTGAAAAACGGTGCAACCGTTACGGTAACCGATGAGCAGCACGGCTGGATGAAGGTGCGCTCCGGTTCGCTCACCGGCTGGGTAGCCGGGTACTATCTCAAGAAGACGGAGGGCAGTTCAGCTTCACCAGCAGCCTCTTCCTCCGTCTCACAGGCCAAATCCTCCTCCGGCAGCGGTACGGCAACAGTGACCGCTGATTCCCTGCGGATCAGGGGAGGCCCGGGGACCGGCTACGCCGTAGTAGGCTCGCTGAAGGCCAAAGATAAGGTCACCCTATTGGCCCGCCAGGACGGCTGGGCACGCATCCGCACATCCGCAGGTGAAGTCGGCTGGGTATCGGACCAGTACCTTTCCGCCGGGGGCTCCTCAAGCGGAGTGACCACGGCATCGGCCACAAGCGCAAGCTCCAAGGGAGCAAGCAGGATCGGCGGCAAGCTGATCGTTATTGATGCCGGACACGGCGGCAGCGATCCTGGCATGCTGGGTACTACTTATAACACAATGGAGAAGGATTTGACGCTGCAGACAGCCTTTTACGTGCGGGATTACCTCACAGCCAAGGGCGCAGAGGTCCGAATGACACGGACAACAGCAAGCCAGAAGCCTACACTAGCCCGGAGGGTGCAGATCGGTCATTCGGCGGGTGCAGATGCTTTTGTCAGCATTCATTACAATTCTTCGCCGAAGAATGTATCGGGAACGCTGACCTTCTTCTATTCGGAATCGGATGACCTGCGGCTGGCCCGGGCGATCGAGAACCGGCTGGGGCAGGGAATCGGGCTCAAGAGCAACGGATTGTCCTATGGCAATTATCATATTCTGCGGGAGAACACGATCCCGGCAGCTCTCGTGGAGCTGGGATTCCTCAGCAATCCTTACGACGAAGCGATTGTCCGCACCTCCAGCTATCAGAAAAAGGCCGCCAAGGCCATTGCCGAAGGGCTGGCCGATTATTTCAGATAATCCATAGCAAAACAATACCGCAAGCAGCTTACTGCTTGCGGTCAGGCTGTCGAGAAAGTCTTGACAGCCTTCTTCATGTGATTTTGATTTCATACGACACCGCGTTAATGTTGTATAATATAGGTAACTATTTATAGAACGGATGGTGTGTCAGCATGCTGCGTTCCAATCGAGAAAAGCAACAAGCTTACGAATTTGTTTCCATCGAAGATTTAGTCCCTCAAGACCACTTGCTTCGCAAGGTAGATAAATATATTGATTTTTCGTTTATCGATGAGAAAGTTAGACCCCTGTACTGCTCGGATAACGGACGCCCTGCGATTGATCCAGTCGTGCTATTTAAGATGATTTTCCTGGGGTACTTCTACGGCATTCGTTCCGAACGCCAGTTAGAACGAGAGGTCCAAACCAATTTAGCTTACCGCTGGTTTCTTGGGCTCGGGCTAACCGACAAGGTTCCAGACCACTCCACCATAAGCTGGAATCGGCGAACCCGCTTTAAAGATACGAACATTTTTCAGGATATCTTCGATGAGATTGTTCTACAGGCGATTTCGCATCGGATGGTGGGCGGCCGTGTCCTTGTCTCGGACTCTACTCACGTTAAGGCGAATGCCAATAAACACCAATACACTAAACAACAGGTACTGCAAAACGCCAAGGATTATGTGGACGAGCTCAACGCTGCCGTAGAGGCAGACCGGAAGAGCCATGGAAAAAAGCCCTGAAACCTAGAGAGGAAGTGAACGAAGAAAAAGAAATTAAAGTGAGCAAGACCGACCCCGATAGTGGATACATGATCCGTGACGGAAAACCGGAAGGATTTTTTTATCTGGACGACCGGACGGTAGATATGAAATACAATCTCATTACGGATGTCCATGTCACGCCCGGAAATGTCCATGATTCCGTGCCGTATTTGTCACGTTTGGACCGCCAGCAGAAACGTTTTGGTTTTGAAGTGGAAGCTATTGCGCTAGATTCAGGGTATTTAACAACGCCAATTTGCCGCGGGTTACAAAGCCGAAAGATCTTTGCCGTTATTGCTCACCGGAGGTTTCATTCCAAGCAAGGACTGTTTCCAAAATGGAAATTTTCGTTTAACGCTGAACAAGAAATGTACGTCTGTCCGGCCGGACAAGAACTGAAATACCGCACAACGGACCGCAAAGGCTACCAGCAGTATGCGTCAGATCCGGAGCAATGTAAAAGGTGTCCATTTTTAAACCAGTGTACGCAGTCCAAAAACCACCGAAAAGTGGTAACCCGACATGTCTGGGAGGACAGCAAGGATTGGGTCCGGAACAACCGGCTCAGCAAGTCAGGCAAGCAGTTGTACCGCAAACGAAAAGAAACCATTGAGCGAAGCTTCGCGGATGCTAAAGAGCTCCACGGGTTTCGCTATTGCCGGTTGCGCGGACTCCCGAATGTCAGAGAACAAGCGTTGATGACGGCAGCTGTGCAGAACATGAAGAAGATAGCGATCCACCTGGATCGCCGGGAAAAACGGGGTTAACCCCCTAGTCCTCCCATTCGCAGGTCGTTATTGAAATACAAAAGAAACCCAGGATCTTTAAAAGACCTGGGTTTCTCGACAATCTGACCGCAAGCAGCTTACTGCTTGCGGTATTCGCGCGGCGTCAGGCCGGTGGCTTTTTTGAAAACACGGCTGAAATACTTCTCATCCTCATAGCCGACCAGCTCGGAGATCTGCGACAGCCGCAGGCCCGTATTATGCAGCAGCGTCTTGGCCTTACTGATTCTCAGATTCGTTAAATAATCCGACAGGTTCTCGCCGCTGATCTGCTTGAACTTGCGCGATACATTCTCACGGCTGATGAAGAAGCGCTCGGCAATATGCTGCAGCGTCATATCACGGGCATAGTTCTGCTCCAGATAATCCCTGATATCCTGCACAAGCCGGCTGTCCGGGGCCTGGCTGCTTCCCTGGGACAGCCGCTGCAGCACGGCCTTAAACTGATTCTGCCAATTCCGGACCGAGAAGAGTCCTTCTTCGTCATAGCAGGATTCAAAGCGGATTTCCGCTTCCGGCCGCCAGCGCTGCAGGACAGCACACAGCGCTTCCTGATGGCGCATGAGGCTGCTCTCTGTCAGCACAGGCAGCCCGCCCAGCCGGTCTCCCCACTCGGCAATAACCCGCTCCATCCGCTCCATATCACCGGATAATACAGCTATTCCGAGCTTATCGGACAAGGTATCCAGGACGTAGTCTTTTTCAGATCCACTATCCCCCTGCTGTTCCCTGTACAGGTGAATCCGTCCTTCGCGCTGCAGCAGATTGCGTTCATTCAGCCCTTCCCGCGCCTGGCGGAAAGCAGACTGCAGGCCTTCCGGAAAAGCGCAAACCCGGCTAAGCCCGATATCGATTTGTACGCCGTAAGCTTGTCTGACCGACGCATTGATGCGCTGCAGCCCCGCTTCTGCTTCCGCCACGCCGGCCCAGAACAGCATCACAATATCTGCACCCGCCTGCCAGCTGCGGAAAGCGAACCCGCACCGCTCGGCAGTGATAACCTCGTTACAGACATTGGCCAGCACGAAGGAGGTCAGCCCGACATCGCCGTGGAACCGCTGAAGCAGCCGGCAGTCACTGTGCTGCAGCGAGATAACGGCAGCCCGGCAGCCCGCCGCATGCTCCGGCATACCCAGCTCTTCGTGCAGCGCTGGCTTCAGTTCCTTAAAGGATGCGTGGCCGGCCACCAGGTCCGAGAGCATTTTGTCCCAGTAGAGCGGCCGAAGCACATTCAGCTGTATATTCCGGCTGCGGGTCTGCTGCCGCTCTGCCTCCTCCTCCCGCCACAGCTTGAAGGCATGCTCTGCCGCGTCGATCAGCTGCCTGCTGTTAAGGGGCTTAAGCAGGTAATCCGTCCCGCCGTAGACAATTGCCGGCTTCACATAGTTGAAATCCTGATAGCCGCTGATCACAATCGTCTTGGTCTCCGGATAATGCCCGTGCAGCCATTCCAGCAGCTCTGCACCATCCATCAGCGGCATCCGCATATCGGTGAACACAACTGCCGGCTGCTGCTCCTGCATAATCTGCATCGCTTCCTGCCCGTTCGTTGCCTCAAAGATGCCGTCAATCTGATGCTTCTCCCAAGGCACAAAATAGCGGATCGCCTCCCGCACATGCTTCTCATCATCTACGATAAGTACCTTCATCGTCTCCCGCTCCTTTGTGTATGTCATGGTTCAGCTCTCCAGGGGAATCAGCAGGGTAACCGTCACCCCCTGGCCCTCTTCGCTGTGCAACTGCAGCTCAGCCCCGCCGCTCATCTGCAGCCGCAGCCGGGCCAGCACGTTGGACAGGCCGATCGTCTCATGCTCAATACCGCCGCTGTGCGCCAGCCCTGCGGCGATTTCCTCCAGCCTCGCCTCCGCAATCCCCTTGCCGTTATCCTTAACGGCAAGCATCAGCCTGCCCTGGTTATCAAGCGTGCAGGAAATGGTAATCACCGCTTCGCGGATTCCATCCGCGAAGCCGTGCTTGAAAATATTTTCGACGATCGGCTGCAGGATCATCTTCGGCACGATAACCTCTAAAACAGCTTCATCGGTATCGATATCCAGCCGCAGATTCTCTTCGCCAAAGCGTTCAGTCTGCAGAATGACATAGTTCTGCACATGCTCCAGCTCGTCGCGCAGCGGCACCTGCGTCCGCTCCGTGTTCATCGAATACCGCATCATGCTGCCGAGCGAGTAGATAAGATCATACACCTTCGGCGCATTGTAGCGCAGGGACAGGCTGGCTATCGACTGCAGGGCATTGTACAGGAAGTGGGGGTTGACCTGGGCTTGCAGCGCCTTCAGCTGATTGGTTTTGTTGGCCAGCTCCAGCTTATATTCCTTGACGATCAGATCATTGATGGTGCGGGTCATGCCGGTAATTTTGCGGGTCAACAGACCAAATTCATCCTCGCTCTCGGCTTCCACATGCGCATCCAGCTGGCCGATCTGCACCTTCTGGGTGAAGGCAATCAGCTTCTTGATCGGTCTTGTGAAGCCGATGGAAATCACAACTGCAACGATACCTCCCAGAATCAGAAACAATACGCCTATTCCGGTAGTGAATCTGGTAATGACCCTTGCATCGGCGTACAAGTCCCCGTATGGCACCAGCTTGATAATGCTCCCCTTGAACAAGGGGGCATCGATATGCCGGTACATTACAATCCCTGCAAACCCGTCCTTTTTCCAGCTGAAATGGCCGCTTTCACTGTCCTGCGGAAGCCGGCTCCAGCCCGCGGTCACCCGCTCCCCGATCCATTCCGGATCAGATGAATACAGTGCCTGCCCCTGCTCATTCAGCACATAAAGGCGTTCCGTACCGGAATTATACATGGACCTCGCGATCCCCTCCAATTCGTCCAGCCGGAAGTCGACCGACAGGTCAGCCAGCACATCGGCGCTGGGCGCACGGTATAGCGGAAAATGAGCCGTAAAAACCGGCACCGTCCCTGATTTTAAATTCGGAAAGCCGGATTTCATCCCGTACTGGTGATCCATATGGGTTACCTCCAGAAACGGCCGGTAGGTTCCGCCCGGAACAGCCGAAGGCACATACCTGCCGGACTCACGGCGGAACAGCCCGCCAAGGAGCAGATTGGACTGCCGGGATGCCCGGACATACAGGTGAATCTGGAATGTATTCTGATCGGAGAGGAACAGATTGTACAGCTGGGTTGATATAACCGCCCGCGTATCCGGCGCAGCCGTACCTTCCGGCAGATCCTCCGGAGCTTTGGCCGTAAGCAGCGTAGTATAAAAGGAGCTCGGCACATTGATTCCGCTGTACAGCGACATCGCCCGCTGGTTCATCCCGCTGAAATAGCTGCTGAGATTGCCCTCTCCGAGGGTCAGCAGCTTTGTATTCTGTTTTACGGACTGCTCCGTCACCGACTGCTTGGTATAGAGATAGGAGAACGTAACCGAGATTCCCGACGGAATCACGGAGGCCAGCAGCACAAGCGCCATCAGCCGGGTGCGGATACTGTTTTTCAAGTAGAAACGGCTACGCCGTCCTAAACAGGACGGTATCCGTTTCTGCGAGAAAGATAAGAATAAAGGATTGCGTGAAATATATACTTTCTTATCTTTGAACATGAAGGGCCTCCCGATAAGTGTTCGGACATCCGTTTTCTTTTGTGAACGCTATCATTTGAGTGTATTCAATCTTCGCAACGACAGCATACACCGAGTTTCGTGCGCAGCGCTACTATGAATTTTTTCCGGCCCTAAAGGGGCGTGCTGCAATATAATCCACTTTTCTAAGCATCAAATTGAGTGTTGAAGCCGGCGGAGGCTTTCTATAATGGAGTCGTGAACCGTTAGAAAAACTACACAAAGGAGATTCCATATGAGAAAAGCTCTGCGGCTTCAAAGAGGCTGGGGCCAGCAAATCGTGTTCCTTGGACCGTGCCTGCTCTTCTTCCTGACCATTGTGGTCACCCCCTTCTTCCTCGGCTTTTACTACTCTTCCACGGACTGGAACGGGCTCGATCTGGACAAAGCGGTCTGGACCGGCGCGGCCAACTGGAAACGGATTTTTTTGAATGACGACAAGTTCTGGGAATCCCTGCTCTTCACCCTGCGCTTCACGGTTGTATCCGTAGTGGCAGCCAATGCGCTGGCGCTGCTGCTGGCTTTTCTGCTGATGACCACGCTGAAGACCAAGAAGATGCTGCGGACGATCTTTTTCATGCCAAACGTGATCGGCGGTATTCTGCTGGGCTACATCTGGCAGTTTATTTTCACCAAAGGCTTCGCCACGATCGGGGAGATCACCGGCATTTCGTTCTTTCAGCTCCCTTGGCTGGGCACACCGGGCACCGGCTTCTGGGGACTCGTCATCGTATTTGTCTGGCAGACCGCCGGCTATATGATGGTCATTTATATCGCTGCACTTGCCGGGATTCCGAAGGACCTGATTGAAGCAGCCCGGATTGACGGCGCCCGCGCCCCGCAGCTGTTCAGAAGCGTCTATGTTCCTTTGATCATGCCGGCCATTACTATCTGCCTGTTCCTGACCACCTCCAATGCCTTTAAAATGTTCGACCTCAATCTCTCGCTGACCAAAGGCGGACCGGGAACCTCTACGCAGTCGCTGGCCTATAACATTTATGCGGAAGCGCTGATTAACAACCGTTACGGGCTCGGCACTGCCAAGGCATTGCTGTTCTTCGTAGCTGTGTCGCTGATTACCGTTACCCAGGTATGGGTGACCAAACGGAAAGAGGTGTCGGCTTAATGGATACCAGCAGATACCGCCCAAAAAATTTTATTCTGGAGATCGCGGCTATTCTTCTGGCCCTCGTCTTCCTGTCGCCGTTCTATCTGGTGCTGAGCAATTCCGTCAAAAGCCTCAAGGAAATCCTGCTCGATGCCGCTTCCTTCCCTGCCGTTTACCACTGGGATAATTATGCCAAGGTGTGGGATGCGATTGATTTTCCGCAGGCGTTCTGGAATTCTTTATCCATTACGGTGCTGAGCGTCATCTTTATCGTAATGTTCAGCTCCATGGCGGCGTACCAGATTGTCAGAAAACCGTCGCGGTTCAACAGCTTTGTGTTCCTGCTGCTGGTATCGGCGATGATTATTCCCTTTCAGTCCCTGATGCTGCAGCTGGTCCGGGTGACCAGTATACTGGAGCTGCGCGGCGAGCTGTACGGTATTGTGGCCTGTTACCTCGGCTTCGGCATGCCGCTGTCGGTCTTCCTGTTCCACGGTTTTATCAAAAGCGTGCCTTATGAGCTTGAGGAGGCTGCCCGGGTTGACGGCTCGAATCCTTACGGCGTCTTTTTCCGGATTGTGTTCCCGCTCCTGCTGCCGATCATTGTTACCGTCATTATTCTCAATACGTTATGGATCTGGAATGACTATCTGCTGCCGGTTCTGGTAATCGGGGGCAATAAGGATCTGACTACCCTTCCGGTGGCCGTGACAAAATTTTTCGGGCAGTATACGAAGAAGTGGGATCTGGCGCTGGCGGGGCTGGTAATGGCGATTATGCCGATTCTGCTGTTCTTCCTGTCGCTGCAGCGTTATATTGTGGAAGGTGTAACCGCCGGCTCTGTTAAGGGATAACCGGGTGCATAATCACAGGCTGCAACAATATCCACTTTTTCGAGCAAAATATTAAGTGTAAGTGAACATCCGGATGCTATACGATCTAGTTGCAGGAACCACAGACCAGGGAGGTTATTCTATGAAAAGAAAGCTTGCGTTGATTATGGCAACCGTTTGCACTCTGATTGTAGCGGGGTGCGGCAACAACAGCAGCAATAATGCGGACAACGGCGGGGCTGCCGTCAATACGCCAAAAGAGACAGCTGCGGCTGAAGCAACGGCGGCTCCCGCCAAAGATGTGACAATCAAAATGTTCCAGTTCAAGGTTGAAATTGCCGAGCAGCTGAATGCACTGGCCGAAGAATACGAGAAGGAAACCGGCGTGAAGGTTGAAGTGGAAACGCACGGCGGCGGTGAAGACTACGGCGCTCTGCTGAAGGCTGAAATCGCTTCCGGCTCTGAACCGGAAATCTTTAACAACGGCGGCTATACCGCCCTGGTCCCTTACATGGACCGCGCCACCGACTTGTCCGACCAGCCCTGGGCGGCCAATCTGATTCCAACCGCCAAAGCTCCTGCCACCGTCGACGGTAAGCTGTACGGAATGCCGATGAACGTTGAGGGCTACGGACTTATTTATAACAAGGATCTGTTTGAACAGGCCGGCATTACCGAAGAGCCTAAAACGCTGACCCAGCTTAAGGACGCTGCCGCCAAGCTCAAAGCTGCCGGAATCACTCCTTTTGAAGCTACCAATGAGTGGTGGTCAATGGGGATTCACCTCGTTAACGTGGGTCTGGCCCACCAGCCTGATCCGAAGCCGTTCATTGAGGATGTCAAAGCAGGCACGCAAACAATCAAAGGCAATGCCGTATTCGAGCAGTGGCTGGATCTTGTTGATGTGATCTTCGACAACGCCCAGGACAACAAAATGACGACCGACTATGCTACACAGGTTGCCGAATTCGCCTCCGGCAAAGCAGCCATGATGCTGCAGGGCAACTGGACACAGGGCGACATCGATAAAATCGATCCGGCACTGAACCTGGGCCTCCTCCCGCTGCCGATCAATGATGAAGAAGGCACGATCCTCGTCGGCGTACCGAACAACTATATCGTGAACAGCAAATCCGCACATCCGGAGGAAGCAAAAGCCTTCCTGAACTGGCTTGTTACCTCGGAGACCGGCCAGAAATATCTGACCAAGGAATTCAAATTCATTCCGGCCGAAACGAACATCGCTGCTGACGCTGCCGACATCGGCCAGGTTGCCGTTGCCGTCCAGGAGAAATCGGCTACCGCACTCGGCTGGAACTGGGATATGTTCCCTGACGGCGTAACCCAGGGCTTCGGCGCTGCGATGCAGGAATACCTCGGCGGGCAGATCGACCGCGGCCAGCTGCTGGAGAAGCTGGATAAAGCGGTGCAGGATATTGTGAAGCAATAGATTTTCGGATGATGCAAAAGCACCTTCAAAACCGCCTAAGCGGGATTGAAGGTGCTTTTTTGGGGTAGCTATCAATTAGACGAACATCTCCACGATCAGGAACAGGTTCAGTGCGACTACCAGCGCCGAGATCATCCAGCCAAGTATAGTCGTAATTCTGCGGTTAACCAGCCCGTGCATTATCTTGCGGTTGCTGGTGAAGATGACCAGCGGAATGAGTGCAAAGGCAATCCCGAACGACAGCACGACCTGGCTCATAACCAGCGCGCTGGTGGCGTTGATGCCGAAGGCGATGATCGCCAGCGGCGGAATGATCGTAATCGCCCGCCGCAGGTACAGGTTGATTCGCTTGTTGATGAAGCCCTGCATAACCACATCTCCGGCCATGGTGCCGACAGAGGAGCTGGATAAGCCTGCGATCAGCAGACCCAGACCAAAGGCAATCGCCGTAACCGGTCCGGCCAGGCTGCTGAATTGTGCGAAGGCGACATCCAGGTCTTCGACTACCAGCCCGTTTTTGAAGAACAAGGCTGCAGCTACAATAACCATGGCCATATTCACTGCACCGGCGATCACCATCGCAATGACAATATCGATCATTTCCCATTTAAAAATCTGCTTCTTCTGCTTCTCGTCTACCCCCACCACCCGGCTCTGGGTCAGCGACGAATGGAGATAAATCGCGTGCGGCATAACAGTTGCGCCGAGAATACCTGCGGCCAGCAGCACGCTGTCCACTCCCTGGAATGCCGGAGTGAAGATTCCCGCCACCACGGCCCCGGCATCCGGCTTCGCCATAATGACCTGAAAGGCAAAGGCCAGAACTACAACCATCACCATTGAGGCTATCCCGGCCTCCAGACTGCGGTAACCGCGCCGCTGCAGCTCAAGTATAGCGAATGATCCTGCAGCCGTAATCAGTGCAGCCGGCAGCATCGGAATTCCGAACAGCAGATACAGTCCGAGCGCTGCTCCTATAAACTCCGCCAAATCTGTAGCAATGATGACAAGCTCACTTTGAATCCATAAAAAGATGGCTGCCCCCTTCGGAAACTGCTCCCGGGCTACCTCGGGCAGATTTTTGCCCGTTGCAATACCAAGCTTGGCGGATAACGCCTGGATCAGCACAGCCATCAGGTTGGATGCGGCAATCACCCACAGCAGCAGGTAACCATATTTCGAGCCGGCCGTAATATTGGTGGCAAAATTGCCCGGGTCAAGGTATGCTACTGAAGCAATGAAGGCCGGGCCGAGGAACGGAAGCAGCCGCTTCAGCCCTTTTACATCTCCATTTAATACGGCCTGTGCCGAAACCTTAGTTTGTTTAGCCTTTATAATGTTGCGTCTCTCCACAGCTGTCTGTTCGATCATGTCAAATCCTCCTTACACCCCAAGTTGTCTATATACACGAAATGTTGTCTCTGTGCCGAAAATTTGTCTTCACACACTAAAGTTTCCCTTGTGCAACTTTAATTTTATAATCATTATATTCCTCATTCTGAAAAATGTAAATGTAATTTTCATGGTTCGCTTTCCGGTTGCATACATAGATACATTTAACGCGAATCGGGGTCCGGTAATCAGTGGCGGTTCTTTTGCCGTAAATAGCAGGAGGGCTGGCCTATATGAAAAAAAGACGGGGTCCAGGGGTTTCCCCGTCTCCCGCCTCACCCCTTACATCCCTCTTTACCCCGCCGCTCTCTGGCGTCTGCTTATGTTAATGGACTCTGCCGCTCTTCACGTAGCTGTTCCACCTGCGCCTTCAGCCCGCTGAGCTCCTGCTCCAGCTTACCAACGATAACTAAGTGGATTTTCGCTATCTAATTTCTGATTTTCCCGCGATTTATTGGTACTAAGTGGATTTTCGTCATTTAATTTGGCTCAAATGGCGCTCATGTGATGAATACGGAGTGTTTAAGTGGCGTTTTTCCAACTAGTTCTCTGCAAATGGAGTTTGAAGGGGATTTAAGTGGCGAATTTCCACTTCGTTACAACCACTGCCTCCTTCAAGGAGACACCGCCGCAATTAAATTCCCGTAAAGCAGACACTTAACATTTCTTAACCGCCCGGCGCCGACCTCAACTCCAACTCCAGCTCCATATCCATCAAACAAACTTCACTTATACTAATCCCGCCCTACTTCTTCCCCTTCCACCCGTCCTTCAGCGGCACGATCCGGTTAAACACCAGCTGCTCAGGACTGCACAGCTTGTTGTCTGAGGTGAAATAGCCGTGGCGGATGAACTGGAATCTCCCCAGCGCCAGTGCTTTGAGCACATAGGGCTCGACCAGACAGTGCTTCAAATTCCGGACGGAATCGGGGTTGAGGACATTCTCCCAGGCTTCGCTTTCGTCCTTAAGCCCTTCATTGTCCTTCAGCAGTTGCTCATACAAATTCACCTCGGCGGGTACCGCCTGGCTGGCGGATACCCAGTGGATCGTCCCTTTGACCTTCCGCCCGCTCATCGCGCTGCCGCTCTTGGTCTCCGGATCATAGGTGCAGCGCAGCTCACAGATCTCCCCGGTGGCCGGGTCCTTGATTACTTCATTGCACTTGATGATATACGCACCCTTCAGACGTACTTCACCGCCCGGAATCAGCCGCCGGAAGCCCGGCACAGGATGCTCCATGAAGTCCTCACGTTCAATGTAGAGCACGCTGCTGAAAGGGACCTCTCTGGTCCCCAGCTCCGGATTCTCACTGTTGTTATCCAGACTCAGCAGCTCCGCTCCGGGTCCGGTATAGTTGGTAATCACTACCTTGAGCGGTTCCAGCACAGCCATTACCGCAGGAACGCTGGCCTTCAGATCCTGTCTCAGCACATGCTCCAGCAGCGAAAAGTCCACCATCGACTGGCTTCGGACCATCCCTATCTCGGTTACAAACCGCTTGATGCTCTCCGGGGTAAACCCCCGCCTGCGCAGCCCGCGCAGGGTCGGCAGCCGCGGATCATCCCAGCCTTCCACATGGCCGCCCGCCACCAGCTGGCGGAGGTATCTTTTGCTCGTAACGACTCCGGTCAGGTTAACTCTGCCGAACTCCCTTTGCCGCGGCGGCTCGGGGATCTCCAGCTCATTCAGCACCCATTCATACAGCGGCCGGTGGTCCTTGAACTCCAGCGAGCACAGGGAATGGGTTACTCCTTCAATCGCATCCTGGATCGGATGGGCAAAATCATACATCGGGTACACACACCATTCTTCTCCGGTCCGGTAATGCGGTGCGTGAATAATTCTATAAAGGATAGGGTCCCGGAGGTTGATGTTGGGCGAGCCCATATCGATTTTGGCCCGGAGCACCATGGAGCCTGCGGGGTAATTGCCCTGCCGCATTCCGGCGAACAAAGCCAGATTCTCCTCCACCGGACGGTCACGGTACGGGCTGTTTGTTCCGGGCTGTGTCAATGTGCCCCTGTAGGCAGTCACTTCTTCCGGTGAAAGCCCGCAGACATAGGCTTTTCCCTTTCGGATCAGGGTTACTGCACTTTCATAGATCTGCTCCGAGTAGTCGGAGCCGTAATAGATATGCCCCTCCGGGCTTGCGCCCAGCCACTCCAGATCCTCAATGATTGCGTTCACGTATTCCACGTCCTCTTTTAACGGATTGGTATCGTCAAACCGCAAATTGAATGTGCCGCCGAATTTACGGGCCAGATCATAGTTGGTATGGATGGCAAACGCGCTGCCGATATGAAGATAACCGTTGGGCTCCGGCGGAAACCGGGTGCAAATTTCCCTGCTGAACACTCCGTTCTCCACGTCTTCCCTGATCAGCCTTTCCATAAAATGTTCACCGGCAGCAGCCGTATCGTCAAAAGTTGTGCCGGTTTCTGCAGATAGCTCTTTCATACGAATAACCTCCTGTGAATGGGTAAAATCTCCGCTTATTAAACCTCTCTGGTCAACAAAAAAGAACCTCACCTCCAAGACTGATTAGTCTTGGGGACGAGATTCTCGCGGTACCACCCCAGGTTCATTAATATGTCGCCATATTAATCTCATCAAGTACGGCATTGTCCGCAGAGCTGCGGGAGCAAGGCTTATACTCTAGCTCTGTAACAGGAGCTCCTGTCGCATTATCCCCGGCTGCCGGTTCCAATACGCCGCTCAGAGGCTTGGTTCAATACGGCTTTCCCTGCCCCTTTTCACCGTTCGGGGCTCTCTGTGAAGGACTGCATGTATCTACTCTTCTCATCATCGCGTTTCATTGTTGGATCTAGGATAACAAATCAAGCCATCGGTGTAAAGCGGCTGTCAGCCCTGGCTTAGCGCATTCAGCAGATCCAGCGCTTCTTCATGATCCGGCTCGATAACAAGCGCCTTCCGGGTATATTCCAGCGCACCTGCATCATCCTCCAGCTCGTAGCAGCAGATCGCCAGACAGTACAGCACGGTTACAACCGGCTCCTCATCACCCTCGGCCAGCGAAAGCTCCAGATACCGGCGGGATTCCCCGTACTGGTCCATTTCGAACAGCAGCAGTCCGGTATCCAGGGCCAGATCGTATTTTTGCGGCATCGGATAATACCCGTCCCACATCTTCTGAATCCCCAGCTGCAGGTCGAGCAGCTCCTCGTCGTTGGCATCCGGCAGCAGGGCGGAGATCCGCTCCGCGCTCTGGATGAACAGCTCGGCATCATAGCCGCCCAGCCGCCAGAAGGCCAGCATCTGCTGCATGCCCATGGAATCATAATTATTGTCAATCCACAGCTTCATGCTGAAAAAATCATCCGGTCCGAACCGTTCAACGCTCCGGCGGTAAGCCAGCCTTGTCTGCACATGGGCATCCGGGTCCTTCAGCATCAGCATACAGACTACGTTCAGATTTTTGTAATGATGCGGAGTCGTCAGTGTCTGTGCACCCTTCTGCTCAAAGTAATACTGCATAGCATGATAATTAGCCGTCAGCGAGATGCTGCCGTGATGCATCAGCTTCGGCGGCTCAAGGAACTCCCAGTTCTCCAGCCGGTGGTCTCCCTTATCTGCCGTCAGCAGGATAAAGCCTGTCCGGGACAGCCTGTCCAGCCGTTCCATACAGGACAGCGCTGCCGCAGGGAACAGAATATGCGAATCCTCCAGATGGTGCTGATAAAACGAAACCACTTCCCGGAACGGATAGTCCGGTTCTTCATAGGCAGCAGCACGGACATAATGATATTCCGGCACAATATCTCTGAGCACTTCGGAAGTAGTCATGGTGTCCGCCTGCTCCGGATACTTCAGGGATACCTCGCAGTCGAAGATTTTGCCCTCGTCCACATACAGCAGCTCCTGCTGAATGCTGTCAAAGAAGTAATTCGCGATAACGAGCAGCGGCTGTGCAAGATCACCCGGCCGGATGACCGCTCCGCTGTGTACCAGCTTCAATTCCGTGTCCTCCACCGCATCAAAGCGGGCAAAGTCCAGAATCCCCTGCTCCACAAAAGGAATCAGCCGCGGATGCTGCTGCCAGCCGGTAATATTCAGGAGCGGAAGATCGCTCATCACATATTTGAACGGCGGAAGCGGTATTCCCGCATACTCAATCAGCTCGCTCAGCTTATGCAAGGTATGGAAGGCCAGCCGGCCGGCCCCTGCCCCCATCTCCAGGATAATCACCGGTTCAGCCGTATAACCCTTGGCAGCCCGGTCCTGTAAAAATCCCAAGATCATCTCCGCATACGCCGTTCCGATCATCGGGTTGCTTGTGATATATTGCGGCACCTGATCATTGTTCCAGGCCTGCATGCCAAGCTGCTCATAATACGTCCGCTGCAGCTCCCAGATCGGGGCCTCGCTGAAGCGGTATCTCTGTTGTTCACCTGTTGTCATCTCGTTTTTGAACCTGCTCTCTGCTATTGTTGCAGCCTGCCTGCTGCTGCACTTTGGTTGAATATGAACGAAATATAACATATTCCGCTGCTTACTCCCAATCATACATCCTGCCGGACACCAATCACAATCATAATCGGCAGCTATGGAACATATAGAGTAAACATCATGCCTGTAATCCGGAGAGGAGCCGTTATGAATTCCGAACAATCCCCCTTGAAAAGCACATCTCCCGTCCCCCAGCCCATCAGAAACGACGGTGCCGGCAATGTGGATCTCGGTCCGCGCGATGTGCTGCGTGACCGGGAGAACCCTGATATGTTCGTCCCGCCTGTCACCGACAACGGGCTTATTCCAAATCTGAAATTTTCTTTTTCGGATGCCCATATGCAGCTTAACTACGGCGGCTGGTCGCGTGAGGTTACGGTCCGGGAGCTTCCCGCCGCTACAACACTAGCCGGAGTCAATATGAGCCTGACACCGGGCGGCGTCCGGGAGCTGCACTGGCATCAGCAGGCGGAATGGTCCTATATGCTGCTGGGGAGTGCCCGGATTACCGCCGTTGACCAGAACGGGCGCAATTTCATCGCCGATGTCGGTCCGGGCGACCTGTGGTATTTTCCCCCCGGCATCCCCCATTCCATCCAGGGGCTCGGGCAGGGCTGTGAATTTCTGCTGGTCTTCGACGACGGCAGCTTCTCTGACCTGAACACCTTGTCCATTTCGGACTGGTTCGCCCATACGCCAAAGGAAGTGCTGGCGGCTAACTTCGGGGTACCTGAGTCTGCCTTTGACTGTATACCAAAAGAACAGGTGTACATTTACCAGGACCAGGTACCCGGGGCGCTTGATCAGCAGAAGATACAGTCCCCTTACGGTGAAATTCCGCTGAGCTTCAAGCACAGGCTGCTGGCCCAGCCTCCGCTCACAACACCGGGAGGCAGCGTGCGGATTGTCGACTCCTCCAATTTCCCCATCTCACGGAACATCGCTGCGGCGCTGGTCGAGATCGAGCCCGGCGCAATGCGCGAGCTGCACTGGCATCCGAACAATGACGAGTGGCAGTACTATCTGAGCGGACAGGGCCGGATGACCGTGTTCGGCGGTAACGGCGCAGCACGCACCTTCAATTACAGGGCCGGGGATGTCGGCTATGTGCCGTTCGCCATGGGCCATTACATTCAGAATACCGGCACCGAGACGCTATGGTTTCTGGAAATGTTCAAAAGTGACCGGTTCGCCGATATCTCCCTGAACCAGTGGATGGCGTTAATCCCGCATGAACTGGTCAGCAGCAACCTGCACATCGGAGCGGGGCTGATGGATGCCCTGCGCAAGGTCAAATGGCCTGTTGTAAAGTATCCGGGGTGCGGCCATGAAACAGAGAAAGGTTGAATTTCATATCAAAAAAAACGCGGCCCGGACATAGCCTGTCCGGACCGTTTGTTTGAATCGGATATGCTTTTGGAGTGTACAGCTGCAGCTAGAACAGCTTCAGTTTCAAATACAGCCCTAATAAAGTAAGGAATAAGGTCGGTATAGTAAGGACAATCCCTGTCTTGAAATAGGTGCCCCAGGAAATTTTTACTCCCTTGGAGGACAGGACATGCAGCCATAGCAGCGTAGCCAGAGAACCGATCGGTGTAATCTTCGGTCCCAGATCGGAGCCGATGACATTGGCATATACAAGTGCTTCCTTGATCAGCCCTGAGGCATTTGCTGTATCCACAGCCAGCGCACCGATCAGCACAGTCGGCAGGTTATTCATAATGGATGAAATAACGGCGGCAAGGAAGCCCATGCCTATCGTTGCCGTAAACAGCCCGTGCCCGGCCAGCCTGCTGATCAAATCAGCCAGCACATCTGTAAGCCCAACATTGCGCAAGCCGTAGACTACGACATACATCCCGATTGAGAAAAAGACAATCGCCCACGGAGCGCCTTTGACGACTTCCATGGTCTTGATATTCGGGCTCCGGCTGGACATCCACAGGAAGAGAAGTGCAATCACACCGGCAACCAGCGAAACCGGAATACTCAGGAACTCGCTCACAAAATACCCGGCCAGCAGCATCGCCAGCACCGCCCAGGACAGCCGGAACATCCGGTGGTCCTTGATCGCTTCACGCGGCGTTCTGACCTGGAGGGCGTCGTAGCGCCCCGGTATGCTTTTGCGGAAATACAAATATAGCACCCCGATGCTGGCCCCCAGCGAGAACAGGGTAGGCAGCAGCATCCGCCCGGCGTACTGCATAAAGGTGATGCCGAAGAAATCGGCAGACAC
The DNA here is from genome assembly GCF_058313675.1 of Paenibacillus sp. fava2. Lineage (NCBI taxonomy): Bacteria > Bacillati > Bacillota > Bacilli > Caryophanales > Paenibacillaceae > Paenibacillus > Paenibacillus sp. fava2. The sequence goes on from NZ_CM177755.1 coordinate 6,485,121, forward strand.
GATGTTCACCAGATTGCTGACAATCAGCGGCAGCGAGGTCGTATCGGCGATAAATCCGCTGGCGATAATGAACGGAAATACTTTTTTCTCATCAAAATTCAGCGCCCTTACCATTGCAAGCACAATCGGCGTCAGAATCAGCGCAGCCCCGTCATTGGCAAAAAAGGCCGAAACCACTGCCCCCAGCAAAATGACGTAAATGAACATCAGTGTACCGTTGCCGCGGGCTGCCGCCGCCATATGCAGTGCCGCCCACTCAAAAAAGCCGATTCTGTCCAGAATAAGTGAAATCAGAATGATGGCCACAAACGCCAGCGTAGCATTCCACACAATCAGTGTTACATCCCGCACATCCGTAAAACTTACTACTCCTGCGATCAGCGCCAGCAGCGCGCCCCCGCAGGCCGACCAGCCAATGGACAAGCCGCGCGGCTGCCAAATGACAAAAAACAGTGTAACCACAAAAATCAGACTGGCTAGAACAACCACAATCCAGCCTCCCGCCTGCTCAGGACGATCATGCCCCCAACACTCCCCAACTGAAATTAATCCCATGAAACATAGACATTTCCCTCTATGCTATCCTGCGGATAAGGAATAATCAAGTGGGGAATTTACGCAGGATATAGCCGGTGCCTATATCTGTAACGCCTACCGCATATCCGCCGTTAAAGGGGGAGGATTCCCGTGTATAGATAAGCTTGGTCAGCAGCTTTCCGCTTGTATTGATGTACCCGTACTGGTCAGCCTTCCTGCCGGTCTGGTCACTAATTCCCACGAGCGCAACGCCTTCGTGAAACGGAAACGCATGGTTATATTTCTGATAACCGATAACCAGCTTACCTGCGGTATTGATGAAGCCGGCTTTACCGGTGCTGTTATAGACATTTGCCAGTCCTTCGCTGAAGTTTCCCGTATTCGCATATTTATAATCAATGACGAGCTTGCCTTTCTTGTTGATAAATCCCCATTTCCCTTTTGCATTCTGCACCGCAGCCAGACCCTCTGAGAAAATACCGGCGGACTTATATCTGAACGGGATAACCGTCTGTCCGGAGACTGAGATATAACCGTATAACCCTGCTTGATTCTGAACCAGTGCCAGCCCTTCCGAAAAGCCTCTGGAGCCGGAAAGATATTGATACGGAATAGCCAGCTTGCCTGCTGTGTTAAAATAGCCGATCAAACCGCTGCCTCCGGGAGCATAAGCCGGTGAAAGTCCATCCGTAAAATAAAAATCCGAGCTGTATTTCTCCGTAAGGGCGGCTGTTATTCTGCCATGCCGGTCAATCAGCGCTTCTCCCGTACCGCCCGGCAGTTCCACATGGGCTACTCCTCCGGAGAAATTCCCGGCGGATGCGTACCTGCAAGGAACCGCTATCTCTCCTTTCGTATTGATATATCCGTACAGCCCGGTAGCGGTATCCTGTACTACGGCGCGCTGCTCTGCGAATTCAGCCTCTGGTACGATAGAATCCGGCAGTGTGAATGCCAGTTTTCCCGAGGTATTATAGTACACTTCTGTACCTTCAGCCTGCAGGCCGAACAAGAGTCCGTCATGAAACGCCGCATCGTTATTCGGTTTGACGGTCTCAAAGTCCAGCGGGGTTCCGGCAACTCTGATCGTATTTACACTGGCACTTACCGTGGTACCGGCCTTTGCAGCTGCCGCCCATCCGGTTCCTGCGTTTATGACCAGCAGACTGGCGGCCAGCAGTGAGAAGCCCAATTTGCTTAATCTGTTCATCCGTTTTCCTCCTCAGCCGTTATATCCTATAGACCCGTGCCAATTGGAAAAAGTTTCGCGGCGGTGCGCAAAGATTTACGGACTTCCGTTACCTTGCGGCATTAATTATTTAGTTAATGAAGTACTACTGGTATTCAGCAGCTCATATGCTTCATTAGGGAAACAAAAGCAGCTTCCGGGGAGGGGAGATGCCGGTCCGAGAGCCATCCTGCAGTACGGATTGGAGGATCGGACCATGAGTACAGATCAGCTTATCGCCCTGCTTGCCCTTGTCATTATGATCGTACAGCTTGCCGTAAAGAAGGATAAATCCTAGCCGCATGCCAACAGGCCGGGCAGCTCCCGATACAGGATCGGGGAGCTGCCCGGCTTTGGTGTTGAGCGGGCGCTGAAGGTAACGCTGTGTGTCGCTGTACAGAGTGCACCTTTGATAACAAAACCGTGTAATTGTCTGGGGCTCCGCTCACCCGTCATGCTCACGGCTCCGGCTTACCTCACAAAAATTCGCACCTGATCATCCCGGGTCCGGTTCATGACCCGGTATCCAGCGGCGGCTGATGTCGCAATGCCTTCATCATTCGGCATGCAGTAGCCTCCGGGACGGCAGGTGCCGTCATCGCGGACAAGCAGCTTGCCGATGACCCCTACCGCTACCCATTCGTCGCGCTCAATCCGCGGAATATACTCCTCTGCGGCGTTCCAGTCCGGATTCAGGACCGGTTCGGTTTTGGACGAGGCAGCGCGGACCACATTGCCCTCTGTATCCCTGACCTCCGGTACCTCAACCTCCTGATACTGGATCCGGTCCCACTCATCCGTCACGAACAGCTTGTGCCAGCGCAAATCGCTGGCATCCGCCAGGATGGCAGGTCTTCCGCTTACTACCCCCAGAATGTAGTCATCCTCCGCATTCGCTTTGCGGATCTTCTCGCTTCCTCCGTCGAAGGTGACAAAATACCCGGGCTCCAGCCCCTGGCCGTCAGACGTCTCGAACATCTCCGCATAATCAGCTGCAGCCGGGGAAATAACAGTACCGTCCAGATAAAGATTCCCTGTAGCCCCTTCGATTACCGCCGAATTAAGACTCGGCCCAACTGCCAGCCCGCCCGCCAGATGCCAGGAGTAGGCAAACCGGGTTGACCCGTTCTGGCCCATAATATGCGAGCCCGGGTGACCCGGCATAACGGTCGTGTTCTCGCCTTCGGCATGTGAATTCGCCCCGAAGGCCTGCGTCATAAAGCCTTCCGCATGCGAGGCCTGCCCGTCGGCCGTAGTACTCGCACCCTCGGCATGGGCGTACAGGCCGCTGGCCAGTGTACTAACGCCTTCTGCATGGGCAGACGGACCGCTGGCTGTTGCCTGCAGGCCCTCCGCATGACTGGCTGTCCCGCTGGCGGTTGTGCTCTGCCCTTCGGCATGCGAGAAATCGCCCAGCGCCACTGGCCCTGCCGCAGCCGTTATATCTAAAGTTCCGCCCTCCGCATGCGAGGCAAAGCCCAGCGAAGTGGTTCCGACCCCCTCGGCATGGGAGCCGGCCCCGCCGGCAAAGTTGGGTGCAGGATTGCCCAGCGGATCAGTGCCTCCGCCTTCGGCATGGGACGCCCTTCCGGCAGCCGAGTTCCCCTCCCCTTCGGCATGGGCACTCGCTGCACCGGCCTGAGTCGATGTGCTGAGGCCTTCCGTATGCGAATAGTCTCCCCAGGCCTGCGTAGCATTGCCTTCCGCATGAGCCTCCGCCCCGGCTGCCAGTGTCATGGAGCCCTCGGAATGCGAGCCGGCTCCAAGGGCATGGGTCAGGTATCCTTCTGCATGTGAAGCCACGCCTCCGGCTGTTGTGGAAGTGCCCTCGGCATGGGCCGTATCATTCGTTGCCTGTGTAAGATGTCCTTCTGCATGGGACGCGCTGGCACTTGCAACCGTATTGCTGCCCTCTGCATGTGAGCTGTCTCCGCTGGCAAGGGTAGCAAAGCCCTTCGCATGAGCTGCCGCCCCGCTGGCAGTCGTGTTCAATCCTTCGGCAAGAGCGGCAAAACCGCTCGCCGTATTCCCTAATTCTTCTCCCACTCCTGATCACCGCTTTCGTCCGTAATACAATAAGCTATGTCCCAACGGGAAGGGCAGTAACGGCTGAACGGTCCAAGTTATCCAAATTGGCGCATGACACGGCCCGGCATGGCATCGCCGAATAAATCCTTAATTTTCACTTACTAAAGTTGAGAAACATTAAAAAGTATAGTAATATATCTGTATGAGAAGAGGGAGGCGGATTTAGATGGAAATAGGAATCAGCACATTTTTGGAAACGACACCCGATCCGGTGACCGGTGAGGTAATCAGCCATGCTGAAAGACTGCGTGAGGCTGTAGAGGAAATCGTCCTTGCCGATCAGGTCGGACTGGATGTGTACGGAATCGGAGAGCATCACCGTGCCGACTATGCCGGGAGCGCGCCTGCGGTTGTCCTGGCGGCTGCAGCGGCAATGACCAAGAATATCCGGCTTACCAGCGCCGTATCCGTACTATCTTCGGATGATCCGGTACGGGTCTATCAGCAATTCGCCACACTTGACGGCATTTCGAACGGACGGGCAGAGATCATGGCAGGCCGGGGCTCTTTCATTGAATCCTTCCCGCTGTTCGGCTATAGCCTGGACGATTATAACGAATTATTCGAAGAAAATCTGGAGCTGCTGCTGAAAATACGCGCCTCCGAAAAGGTAACCTGGCGCGGCGGCCACCGTCCGGCGATTGACAACCTGCCTGTGTATCCGCGTGCGGTACAGGACCCCCTGCCGGTATGGATCGCTACAGGCGGTAATCCCGAGTCGGCCATCCGGGCCGGGATGCTCGGCCTTCCGGTTGCATTTGCCATTATCGGCGGGATGCCGGAACGCTTCGCCCCGCTGGTGAAGCTGTACAAGGAAGCCGCAGCGCGGGCCGGACACAATCCTGACAAGCTGCAGATTGCGACCCATTCTCACGGCTTTGTCGGGGAAACCACTGAACAGGCAGCGGCCTTGTTCTACCCTTCCACCCAGGCGCAGATGAATGTCATCGGCCGTGAACGCGGCTGGGGCCAGAGCTACAACCGGGCCACCTATGACGATGCCCGCAGCCTGCGCGGGGCTCTGTATGTCGGCGACTCCGAATACGTGGCAGAGAAGATTATTCTGCTGCACAAAAATCTTGGCGTGACCCGTTTCTTCCTCCACGTCAATGTCGGCACCATGCCGCACCGTGAGGTTATGCGCGCGATCGAGCTGCTCGGCACCAAGGTTGCGCCGATTGTACGGCAGGAGCTGGCGAAGAACTAATTCTTTGTCCATATAAAAAGATGCCCAGGCAGGCCTTCCCCCGGCCTGCCTGGGCATCTTTTTGTTGTAGGCATTAACCGCCGGGTAATCTTCTCCTTGGAATCATTGCGAATCCACCTTGTACGTCACAGTCTTCACTTTACCGTCAGGCAGTGTGGCATAGGTGAAGGTCATTACGTTGCCCTCCCGCTTCTTCAGCACCAGCATTTTTGTCAGATAAAACTCATCCGATCCGTCCGCCCGGTCCCATTCCTTACGGTCCCCGGCACTGATCAGCTGCTCACTAAGATTTATGCCTGCTCCACTTGCCGTGTGAATGGCAAACAGCTGGGTGCTCGTCATTAAGCGCGCCAGAATAATATCTTCCGCCGCATATTCGATGGTGTAATTTCCTTCTGTGCCTGTGATGGCTTCCAGATCAAAAAGCTTCCCCAGGCTGCCGTCTGCATTAATATACTGTATGCTCAGGCCATCGGTCATGTAGAGCTGGCTAGTCTTCAGCAATGGTGCTTTTATATATGACTTGATCGTGTAGTGATAGTCCATCTGCTTTACGACTTTGCCGTCTTTGATCAGTACCTGGTAGCTGTTGCTGAAATCATTGAACATGGCATAATGGTTATCCGTGAGCAGCAAAAGCTCCGTACCCTTCCCCACATTCTTAACCTCAAGGCTGTGGGTGTAGGCCAGATCAGCAAACGGCAGCTCCCCGATCAGCACAGGCTTGCCGGAAGCCGAGGCATTATAGAATACATCGCCGTTCTTTTGTGACACCCAGTAGGTTCTGCCTTGAGCCGAAGCAACGGAGTAACGCAGCTCATCCACAATGTTCAAGCTGCTTGTGCCTTTGTCATACACCGTTTTGCCGCCCAGCAGACTGACTGCAGATACCAGCGGTACATAGACTTTCCCTTTGAGAATACGGGGCGCTTTAGCCAGCGTTGATGCGGTGCCATTTACAGCTGTACTGACAGTGCCGGCAGTCATAGTTACTTCACGGCCGGGGCGGATCAGCTTAGCCGACTTCGTGCTCTGGTTCCAGGTGAGGGCGTAACCCATCGTCTGTGCCAGCTGCTGCAGCGGAACAAGCGTAGTACCTGCCGTAACTACCTGGCTGCTCCCCAATGAAGTCTCATTGTAATTCAGCTGAATCACGCTATCCGTAGCCGCAGATGCCGCTCCCGGACTTAAAGCGATGGCTGCGGCCAAAATACCGGCTGCCAGCTTCCAATTTCTCATTATGTAACTCTCCCCTATAATGGAATAGCTTCTGTAGTATTGGACGAGAGTATTTGGAAAAAGTTGCTATATAGCAGCTGCTCCGGAATAAAAAACACCCGTCTGTTCCGCAGTAAAAAAACCGCAGACAGGCGAGTGTATTCATCCTTACTATTATTGGCTGATCAAATAAGGAATTACCGGATAGGAAATCAGATTACGGTCTCTGTATGCCGCAGTGATTACGTCGCTGTGTGCGCTCAAAACACCATTTTGCAGCAAAACCGGACGGAAGCCCCGCTCACTCGCCCCGTTGTAAGTGAACTGCACGCAGTGCTCTACCGAGAAGCCCGAGATAATCAGCAGCTCCACGCCGTGTTCGTTCAGAAGCTGCTCCAGCTCTGTTTTCCAGAATGCGTTCGAGTACTCCTTGGTTACCTTCAGATCACTGTCCGCCACCTGAATCTCGGGAATGATATTGTAGCGCTCCCTGGTAGCTTCCTCTATTCCTTCAATGTCCTGAATATGAATGACCGGCTGGCCCTTCTCCCGGAGCATGTCCGCAACATAATTAATATATTCACAGCCGCGGTCCAGCGTTTTCTGATCCACATGATCCCTCACATGAATTTCCTGCATATCAATGATTAAATAGCCCAGCTTCATCAAGGCCCTCCTTGTTGTAAAAAGATATGCCGATATCGTACAACATAATCAGCCGGTATACCAAATAACGTTTGATTAAAACTAAACTGTAAAAAGATAACCTTGCAGCTGACGCCAATAGCTTTGACTTCTGCAAACTTTGCAGGTTATACTTGATCTACGCTTAATTTCCAGTATTTCCAGCTGGAAAGCGGGGGAACCAGTCAATTGGGGCGAATCATTGAGCTATACAATGTAGGGTACCATCTTACCCGAGTCCGTCAGCTAACCTCGTCAGTAGTGGATGGGTCTGCTTTTTTATGTTTCTGATAACATGAGACCCTTGTGCTAAGGGTCTCTTTTTGTGTTTTTTAGAGACCCTGCTGGCTGCCAGTTTGGCTTTTTGACATCAAGGCTCCCTCTTGTCCTCGCCAATACGAGATCAAAGGAGAGATTCATGTGCAAAAGGTACGATACATAACCGACATTAACAAAATGGAAATGCTGCCCGAAGCAGAGAAATCCCGGCTGAGGGAGGTTACGGACAAATTTGTGTTCCGGGCCAATGATTATTATTTGTCATTAATAGACTGGGAGGACCCGGATGATCCGATCCGCAGGCTGGTCGTTCCAGGTGAGGGTGAGCTTATGGAGTATGGGCAGTGGGATGCCTCCGACGAGGAAGCCAACTATGTGGTGCCGGGCTGTCAGCACAAGTACCGGACTACCGCTCTGCTGATTGTTTCCGAAGTCTGCGGGGCTTACTGCCGCTACTGCTTCCGCAAACGGCTGTTCCGCAACGATGTCAAGGAGGCCTCCTCCGACGTCTCCGCCGGGATCGAATACATCGCCGCTCATCCGGAGATCAACAACGTTCTGCTGACCGGAGGCGACAGTCTGATTCTCTCGACGACCAAGCTGCGCTTCATTATTGAGAGCCTGCGGGCCATCCCGCATGTCAAAATCATCCGTCTCGGCTCCAAGCTGCCGGTATTCAATCCCATGCGTATCTCCCAGGACCCCGAGCTGCTGGAGCTGATCCGCACCCACTCTACTGTAGAGAAACGGATCTACATCATGGCGCATATCAATCATCCGCGGGAGATTACACCTGAAGCTAAGCGTGCTGTCAGAGCCCTGCATGATGCCGGTGCGATTATCGTCAACCAGACTCCGGTGCTTAAGGGCATTAACGATGACCCCGCTGTGCTGGGCGAATTGCTGGACCGCCTCTCCTGGGCCGGAATCACGCCCTACTATTTCTTTATTAACCGGCCGATCGCCGGTAACCGTGAGTTCGTCCTGCCGCTTGAGCAGGTGTACCGGATCGTCGAGGAGGCCAAAGCCAGAACCTCCGGTCTCGGCAAAAGAGTCCGGCTCTCCATGAGCCACTCCTCCGGCAAAATTGAAATTTTGGCTATTGAGGACGGCAAAGCCTATCTCAAATACCATCAGTCCCGGGATCAGGAGTACGGAAAATTCATGATCCTCGACTGCCCGGAGGAGGCAGAATGGTTCGATGACCTGCCTGGAAACGAGCAGTACTGGAGCAAACCTGTGAAGAAAAGTGCGGGTGTCTTTCCGGCTGATGTACCTGTGCAGGAGACGGTTATTGCAAAGTGAGGTTTACTGTTTAGACAGCAACAGCCCCGGTGAGCGCATGGCTCACCGGGGCTGTTCCATATGATAAGACTATTCCAGCTCAGCCGGCTTTACAATCGTTGCCGTCTTATTGTTCTTGGAGTATTTGGCTTCAATCTTGGTGCTATATGTATCCTTCGCCCCGTCGGCAGCCAGTACATAACTCAGATCAACAGTCAGCTTCTCCGTCTGCCATGTCTTGGAGTTGACGAATACCTTCCAGGTTACACTCTTGGGCAGCAGGGTCTCACCATCCCAGAGATTCTCCTGATCATATAAGGTAATGACCGCCTTGGCTGCTGCCGGATCGGTCAGTGTAAACTGCATAACGGTCTGTGCACCTGCCGTGCTTACTTTCATCGCCTTTTTGTAGGCTTTGATGGAGTCAAGCATGGCTGCGGGATCATATTGGCCCTTGGAGTAAAAGGTATCCCATTCCTCCTTCTCCAGGTCAATCCAATATTGCGCATCCGGATCAATCGGCTCTCCGTCGCCGTCCGTCACTGCATCAGTGCTGCTTCCCTCTTCACTATCCTCGTATGCCTCTTCGGAATCAGCGATAAGCTCACTGCCGTCCACCAGATAGTAGAACTCCTTGTCATTAGCATACAGCTCGTAAGAAGTCTCCAGCAGACTGACCTTTACACTTCCTGCTGCAGCAAAAGCCGGCAGACGGTTGATATCCAGATTCAGCGTGTTGGTATTGCTGATCTTCACGCCGCCGCTCTGCACATCCTGTTTCTTGGTCACATCAATGTGAAAATTCTTTAGTGTCTTCGCTGCTGCTGTTACTTTGCTGATTACCTGATCAGCAGTAGGCGCTTTAGCAGCAGTTGCTTTTGCCGCGGCAGCCGATACCGTCTCGGGACCGGACACCCCTCCAGCTGCCCCCGACAGCAGGATCGCCCCCGCAGCCAGACTTGTGCCGATTGTTTTTAGTACCCTTTTCATCCAAATTCCCCTTCTCGGATTATAACACCGGCCTCAGCAAGCCTCTCCCATAGCCTGTCTGGCCGGATATCCGCCCATTAGTATTGTTCAAGCACATCTGTTCCTCCAATAATTTACCATGGGCTTGTATTGCTGTAAATGAATCTTTCCTATTCAGGTAGTCCTGAATAAGCTAAGTGGAAATTTGTCATTTATTTCTTGGCTAACACGCCGGAATCACTCTACTAGTTGTAAAAACGTCACTTAAATCTGCAGTATTGGCTGTTATTAGAAGCTACCGTTAAATTTAAGTGTGGTTTTTCCAACTAATGAGTCTACAAATCAGAAAATCATGAAATTAAGTGCCGAAATTCCAACTAAATGCCGATATTCACTTGCACCCAAGTGCCCCCAAACAAAAAAAGGCCCCGGTCTGAATACGATCAGACCGGGGCCGGTTTCACTTTTGCAATATTAAATTATCGCTCTCCCAATCCCGCACCGGACAGGAAGAATTCATATTCCAGCGTCTGGTCTGCAGGAATTCTGTATTCCGGATGAACCGGTGCGCCCCAGCTGTCGTCACCGCCGACGCCCATTTGTCTGCCGGAAACAGTTACTACAGTGTAGTGAACCTGCGGAAGCTCAAACGGATGAGCGGCATGCTCCAGCTCGAATGCCGTGTAAGGCGACAAAGTGCACTCTACAGGTGCGCTTGCCGGAGCTGAAATTTGCAGCCCGATGCCTGCGTTATCGGTAATGCTCACGCGGCGGACGCCGGTACGGTTGCCCGATTCCTGCGGTACAAGGTAGCGGGACGGCAGGTCCTGCACCTTCCGGCTGAACACGCCAAGTCTGGCGCCGAATGCACGGTCGATGTAGTTCTCCTCAGGTCCCATCGCATACCATTCTGACTGTTCATAGTCAGCCGACATCTTGAAGGACAACGCTACGATCGGCACATCCGGAAGTCCGGCAGCGCCGCTATAACGTGTACGAACTCTTACTGTTCCGTCACCATAGACGGTATAAGCCGTTTTAAACTCAAGCTTTTCATGAATGCTGAACCGGTAATCAAAGCTTACCGTTACTGCACCCTCTTGCTTTTCAAGGCTTACCTCTACACAATTGCGGGCCAGACTGGCAGCGTACCAGGCTCCGCCATGGTAACCGAGCTGGGTTCCTTTATCGTTATCGGTAGTCGCACGCCAGAACAGCGGAGCTGGCGGAGCCTCAATCATCTCATGTCCGTGGTAGTTCAGTGACACGAGCGATCCGACCTGCTTGGAGAAGATTACGGTAAAGCCTTCGCCAATGACGCCGATCTGCACATCCCCTTCTACTACATTCAGTGCGCCTGCCGGCAGTTCAGCCTGCCCGGCTTCCACGTTAAAAATATGCTCGCCAAAGGCAATTTCATAACCCGCTTCGGCCCAAAGCTCAGCTTCCTTCAGTACCAGGGAGGCCTGAATGCTGTACTCCCCCGGAGTCCCTTCTGTATGCGGAAGCTCGATCGGTACCCATACTTCGCTTTGCGGAGCAGCGTCAACACCGGTTGTCCACTTGCCGAGCAATTCGCCGTCACAATACAGGCTGTATTCCAGTACCAGATGATCGGTTCCTGCGAACAGGCTTTCATTAGTCACGCGAATGCCTGTCTGGTCTGGCGCAAGCTTGTAGTTCTGATACAGGAATTTAACCTCCTGCATCTTCGGTGTCCACTTCCGGTCAGCGAAGACAATGCCGTTCCCGCAGAAGCTGTAATCTGTCGGACGGTCACCGAAGTCACCGCCGTAAGCGAAGAATTCGTTGCCATAACGGTCCTTCTTCAGAATGGACTGGTCGATGTAATCCCAGATAAAACCGCCCTGGTACATCGGGTACTTATTCTCAAGCTCCGTATATTTGTGCATGCCGCCGACAGAATTGCCCATCGCATGCATGTATTCGCAGCTGAGATACGGCTTGTCCGGATTACTGTTCAAATATTCCTCAATGTCGGCCGGCTTCGCGTACATCCGGCTCTCCATATCGCTTGTATCATTATAATTGCGGTCATAGAACACACCTTCATAGTGAACGAGCCGGCTGTTATCCCGGCTGCGGAACCAGTTCGCCACATCCAGAATGACCTGCCCTGCATATGATTCGTTACCGCAGGACCAGATCAGAATGGACGGATGGTTCTTGTCCCGTTCTACCATATTGATCGCACGGTCCAGCACGATGTCATGCCACTGAGGGTCATTATGAGGAATATTCCAGGAGGGCTCAACCGCGCCCATCTTCTGCCAGGAGCCGTGCGTTTCCAGATTCATCTCGTCGATCACATAAACCCCGTATTCATCGCACAGCTCATACCATAACGTCTGGTTCGGGTAATGCGAGGTACGTACGGCGTTGATGTTGCTTCTCTTCAGCGTCTGGATATCCCACAGCATATCCTCGCGGGTAATGTTGCGGCCGGTACGGCAGTTAAATTCATGACGGTTAACGCCCTTAAAGACGATCCGCTTGCCGTTAATGCACATAAGCTTGTTCTTCATCTCAAACCGGCGGAAGCCTGCCTTCTGTACAACAGCTTCCACAATGGCTCCGTCTGCACCCGTCAAGGTGAGACAAACGGTATAGAGATACGGGTTCTCCGCACTCCAGGTCAGCACATCGGCAACTTCTCCCGACAGGGTCAGCTCTTGCCCGTCAAACACAACTTCGCTGCTAAGCCGGACCTCTCCGTCCCGGTCCTTTAGCTCCAGCTTGGCACCGACTGCTTCCTGCGGCGATTCCAGTAGCCGCATCGTTACGTTCAGGCTGCCTTGTGTATAAGTATCGTCCAGCTCAGCCCGTACTTCGAGATCACGGATATGAACTTTAGGAACCGTATATAAGTACACCTCACGGAAAATCCCGGAGAAACGCCAGAAATCCTGATCCTCCAGCCAGCCGCCGGTGCTGCGCTGGTAGACCTCAACGGCCAATTTATTTTTACCCGGCCGCATGAACGGAGTCAGGTCAAACTCCGAAGGAGTGAAGCTGTCCTCGGCATAGCCGACAAACTCTCCGTTCAGCCAGACGTAGAAGGCCGACTCCACACCCTGGAAGGAGATGAACAGCGGCCCGTTCTCCATATTTTCCGGCAGGCGGAATTCCTTAACATAGCTGCCCACCGGATTATGGTCCGGAGAGATGTGCGGCGGACGGAGATCAATCAGCCCATCCCAAGGGTACATTGTATTCACATATTGCGGCCGGCCGTAGCCCTGCAGCTGAATATGTCCGGGAACCTGGATGTTGTCCCAGCCAATGCAACTATATTCTTCCTTATAAAAACCTTCCACACGGCTTGCCGGATTCGGCGCATAACTGAATTTCCAGCTTCCGTTCAGGCTGAAGCGCATATCCATCGGTGCTCCGGCCTCTGCTTCAGCCATGTTTGTATAATAACGGTGGTCCGAATGAGCCTCCACCCGGTTCACCTTAAAGGTGCCCGGATCTTCCAGCCAGCTCAGGCTTGGGGTAACTGCCAATTTCATTTCCTCCTTAGATAGAAAGTAAACTTTCAATCATTATTTCACGGATCCCACCATACCGGCAACGAACTGCTTCTGCATCAGGAAGAAGACAAGTGCTGTCGGAAGCGTAGAGATAACGACTGCAGCCATAATAACGCCGAAATCCGGGGAGTAGCTGGAGCCCAGGTTCGAGATCAGCAGCGGAATCGTCCGTTTTTCCGGAGTCTGCAGCACGATCAGCGGCCAGAGGTAGTTGTTCCAGCTGGACATGAACGTGATGATTGCGGCGGCGGAATAGGTCGTCTTCATCGTCGGCATATAGATTTTGAAGAACAGGCCGAGCTCCGATAATCCGTCAATCCGTCCGGCTTCAAGGAGCTCCCGCGGGAACATCTTGGAGCTCTGGCGGAAGAAGAAGATCAGGAACGCCGTCGTAAAGGTCGGAAGAACTACTGCAGCCACTGTGTTAACTCCGATGAGCGGAGCAGCAGCCGACAGCTTGGAGAACATTTGATACAGCGGAACCATCAGCGCGGCAAACGGGATCATCATGGATAATAATAACAGATTGAAGACCATGTCCTTCGCTTTGCTGCGGTAAATCTCAAATCCGTATCCGGCCAGGGAAGCAACCAGCAGGGCCAGAACCGTTGTCGTCAGAGCGATTTTGAGCGTATTCCAGAGCGCAGGCACCAGGTTGATTGACTCTGTAAGCTTTCTGATGTTGTCGAACAGAGCTGTTCCGGGCAGCATTCTGCCCTGTGTGACGTCAACCGAAAGGTTAGTGGCGCTGATAATCATCCACAGGAACGGGAAAATCGAAACGAACGCTACAATCGACAGAAAAATATAAATGGGGGCACGGCGTAAGCTTCTCATTATTTATCATCACCTGCCAGTTTAATTTGAAGGAAGGACAGAATAATAATCATGACTACGATGGAGTACGACACAGTCGCGGCGTATCCGAAGTCAGGTGTGTACTTGAACGAAAGATTATAAATATATTGGGAAATGGAGAGCGTCGCGTTGCCGGGACCTCCCTTGGTTATATTCATAATTTCATCGAACAGCTGCAGGGTACCGATAGTCGAGGTGATCGACGTAAACAGAATGATCGGCTTGAGCAGCGGAACGGTAATCGAGAAAAATTGTCTCGGGCCCGAAGCACCGTCAATTTTTGCAGCTTCATAAATGGAACTGTCGATGTTTTGCAGCGAGGAGAGGAAGAAAATCATATTGTATCCTGTCCAGCGCCAGGTAATGGCAATGATAATCGTAACTTTCGCCCAGAAGGGATCGGAGATCCACTGGATCGGTTCAGACAGGATGTGCATGTTCATTAACGCCAGGTTAATCAGACCGTCATTGCCAAACAGATATTTGAACACAACGGAGTAAGCTACAAGTGAAGTTACGCAAGGCAGGAAAATCGCTGTACGGAAAAAGCCTTTGAAGCGCAGTTTGCTGTCATTCAGCAGTACCGAGATCATCATTGCAAATACGATCATAATCGGCACCTGGACAATCAGGAACAGGAAGGTGTTCTTCACTGCTGTAAAAAAGGTTTTGTCGCTGAGCAGACGCTTGTAATTGGTTAATCCGTCAAAATGAAGGTTAGCCCCTGCGCCCGTCTTGAACGAGAGCAGCAACGCTTGAATCATCGGATAGAAATAAAACAGACAGATCATGAGGACGGCTACGGCGATAAACAGCCAGCCGGTAAGCTTCGCGCGATTGCGCATGGTATGGTTCACAGCTCTCATTCCTTTCTCTATACAGGCGTAAATCTTTAAAAGGAGAAGCCGCTGTCCTCCGTCCTGGCTCTAGACGGCAGGTAGGGAGGACAGCGGGCAATCAGTTCTTGCAGAAATGTTACTGGATTTGGGATTCTGCCTGGGACTGTGCATCTCCAAGCGCTTTATCAATAGCTGTACCGTTCAGGAAGTTCTGCATTTCAACCTTGAGGATGTCCTCAATAGCGTAAGTGTGCAGACCGTAGTTTACGTTAGGGATTTCAGCAGTCCATTTTGCAAAGTCAGCGATAACCTTTTGTCCGCCGAAGAATTCATCAGCCGCACCGTAAGCTTCGCCTTCAGCAGCCGGTTTGTAAGTCCCTACAACGCCTACGTCTGTTACAAGCTTCTGGTACAGATCAACGTCGGAGCCGAGTGTTGCGCCCAGGAATTTAACTGCTGCTTCTTTACCGTCATTGTTCAGCACATACCAGGAGCTGCCCCCGAGGTTAGATGCGTGTACAGAGTTTGCGGCATTCTTAAGTTTAGGGAACGGTACAACCGCCCATTTACCGGACTGGTCAGCTGTTGCTTTTACAGAAGGTGTAATCCAGTTGCCTGTAGGAACGGAAGCAACATCACCGCTGTTGAAGCCTGCCAGGAAGGAGCTCCAGTCAGAGTTGATTTTTACGATATTGGCATTCATCAGCTCTTTGTAGCTTTCGAATGCTTCCTTCAGTACTGCGTTGTCTTTAAGGTCAGGTGTTGTTCCGTCTTCTTTCAGGTACCAGGAGCCGGCGGACTGGATCATCATGCGGATCAGCCCCAGATCGTTAGGGTCCTGAGTCAGCATATCTTTGCCAGTCTTTTCTTTAATCGCTTTACCGATTTCAATGTACTGCTGCCAGTCGATATCCTGCAGATCGTCAGTAGTATAGCCTGCTTCCTGCAGATAATCGGTGCGGACATAGAGGCCTACAACACCGGAGTCGAACGGTACGCCGTATTGCTTGCCGTCAAAGCTGGTTGGCCCGAGCTTATATTCAGCGAAATCAGCTGTGTTGATCGCATCGCCCAGTTCCTGAAAAGCATCTGGATACGTTTGCAAGAAGCTTTGTGCACGGTAATCTTCAATCAGTACGATGTTCGGCAGACCGGAAGCGGAGCCTGAGTTAAGACCTGTGTTCAGCTTCTGGATAATGTCATCCTGTGCATACTCAACAACTTCAATTTGTGCATCCGGATTTTTGGCCACATAAGCGTCCTTAGCCAGGTTCATTGCAGCAATATTAAAGTTTTTGTCCCATGCCCAGACGGTGATTTTCTGGTTTCCGCCGGCTGCATTTCCTTCAGCTCCGGTATTGGCCTCGTTATTAGTATTAGCGTTGCTTGAGCAAGCGGTCAGAAGTGTAAATCCGGCGAGCAGAAGCGCGGTAGCTTTTTTCTTCATGATGTATATCCCCCTAACATGTATTTGAAAGTGCTTTCTTTAAACAGAATATCATTCTGGATACTCATTTCGTTAGAAATGATTTTAGTTAAAATAGTGATAATATTGTCTTCTGTATCCGCTTCCACGGTCTATGGATTAGGATTATTTTTCTCCTTTCGCACTTTTTTTAGGTAAAACAGGCCGCCCAGATGCAAGAAGCCGGCGCCGGGATGCGGCGCCGGCTCGCGGCGTAGCTGTCATAGTATGCTGCAAAGGCAGCGGTTCAATGCGTGTTTTCAGCAAGGAATTCTGATAGAGACTTTTGTCCCCTGGCCAGGGGTACTGGTGATGGTTACGCCGTACGGCTCACCGTACAGCAGCAGCAGGCGGTCATGGACATTACGGATGCCGATGCCGCTGAACAGCTGGCGGCTGCTTGTTGAAGCCGGGATTGTCTCCTTATTGTCCAGATCCATACCGTCTCCTGTATCAACCACCTCGCAGTGAAGTGTATCCCTGTCCTTCATGATGGTGACATAGATATAGCCCGAGGTCTTGATATTGAAAGCGTGGAAAAAGGCATTCTCAATAAAAGGCTGCAGAATCAGCTTGGGTACCTTGGCCCCCATACAGTCCGGAGACACAAACGTCTCTACCTTGACCCGGCTGCCGTTGCGCACCTGATTGATGAAGACATAATGCTTCAGGTTAATCAGCTCATCTTCTACGGTAATGGTCTCTTTCACATTGCTGATCGTATTCTGCAGCAGCGAGATGAGGGCATGGATCGTCTCCGTCGCCTGCTCCTTGCTGCCCCGCTGCACCAGAATATTGACCGAGGCCAGCGTGTTATACAGAAAATGCGGATTGATCTGCTGCTGCAGTGCGGCCAGCTCGGCATTCCGCTGCTCCTTCTGCGTTTCCACCAGCTGGGCGACATAGTCATTAAGCTCTTTAAGCATATAATTGAATGCCGTGCTCAGCTGCCTCGTTTCATAGCTGCCGGTAACAGACATATAGTTATGGAAATTCTTTTTGGTCACATTGGACATTTTTTTGACCAGCGTGCGCAGGGACAGCGTCAGGCGTTTGGTCAGAAAATAAATCAGGAGCACCGCAACCGCGGCAATCGCTCCGCCGATCAGAAAAAGCATCTTTTTATCAAACAGCGTGCCGATGGTCTCCTTTTTATCAATCAGATTTACAATATAAAAGTTATAGGACGGCAGATAATCGGCCAGCACGATGACTTCCCTTCCGTCAATGGTCAGCTCCTGGCTGGCAAGCCCCGCCTCGGCAATCTGCTTCGCGCTGCTCAGGAGGTCGGACGAATAGCTGCCGATCTGCTCCGTCCGGTTGCTTGACACAATCCGCCCGGCTGTATCCAGAAACATGACATCATTGCCTTTGCTCGTAAAGCTGGCGTAGTTCTTGCGGAAGTCACTTTCACGCGTGAACATGTACAGTGTACCGTATGGTTCTGTAAGTCCGGGTGCAGTCAGTGCCTTCGCTGCAACCAGATAACGGCCCGCTGAATTCAGCGGGCTTGCGTCCATAAAGCTATAGAACAGCTTCCCGCCCTGCTCCTGCGCAGCCGCTGTAATCGGATTGTCCCTGAGCTGCGCGGAGGAGCCAGACCAGTACGTGACATCGCTGGTATAGCTCCTGCCGTTCCCTCCCAGAATGGACAGGCCGATGTTGGCGGCCCCGATGCCGGACTGAATACGGTCCATCTGGTCCCGCATGCTGTAATACCGCCGGAAATTGGCCAGCGAGCTCCCGTCCTTTTCGGTCATGAAGCTGCGGATTACCCCGCTCTGCCCGACATTTATCGCTGTATTAACGGTAGTATAGTGCGAGTTATCCAGTGCGCTTTTAATCTGGTTGATGATTTTTGAATTGGTAATGCTGAAGGTCTGTACGAACAGCGTCTGCGACATTTGTGCAGTCACTGTAGTAATCAGTACAGTAACGAGCACAATACTGATAACCATAACAACGAATATTTTGCTGAACAGGCTCTGGTCTCTGAGCTTTCCGATCCATTTTTCGATTAATCCCATTTGAGGCTCCTTCTTAGCTTCCGCGTTATCCTTTTCGGTATTGGCTTGGCGATACGTTCATCAGCTTGCGGAACACTCTGGTAAAGTAGCTGTGGTCTGAATAACCGACCAGGCTGCTGATCTCGGAAATCGACAGGCCGGGGTTCTCTTTCAGCAGCAGGCAGGCTTTGCCGATCCGCACCCGGTTTAAATATTCGTTGAACCCCTCCTTATTGTGCAGGGTAAAATAATTCGACAAGTAGGACGGGTTAAAATGAAACTCCCTGGCGACTTCCGTCAGCGTAAGCTGGCGCGGATAATGCTCGTCGATATACAGGAGTATCTTCTGCATCGCCGGTGTTCCGCCGCGGTTCTTCGTAACGCATTCGGTCGCGTCCTGCAAAAACTGCAGCAGCCTGGCCTCCGTCTCAGAGGCATGCCGGGCCTCATGGATCGAGCGGAAGTATTCATATTTGCTGTCATCCAGGGCGCGGGCCTCATAATGGAACTGCAGCAGCATGCCGATAATTTGGAAAATGCTGTGGCACAGGAAGGACTTGAACTCGGACACTCCCGTGTCCCGGCGGCCGGACATCGAAGATACATAAGCGCTTAACCGGGTAAAAGCCTGGTCGAACTCCTGCCGGTTCAGCTCTGCAGCAAAAGCCTCCTGGTCAAAGACAGGCCCCGGCTGCACCTCCCCGCCATGATCCACCAGCAGACAGCGTTCAGGCAGGAAAAACCGGTGGTCCAGCAGCTTCATCAGCTCCTGTGAGTAGACCGTGTGCAGCTCCTGCAGCTCCGCAAAGGTCCGGCTAACGGCCAGACTCAGAAACATATTGGCCCGGATTCCGGTGGTAAATACCTGCTCAGCCATCCTGATCAGCGTCTCCCTGCCGTCTTCAGGCAGGTTAAACAGCAGCCGGACATGCCCGTCCTGCGTAGACAGCAGCCGGAAAGACTGCGGATTACCGCCAGCCTGCAGCAGCGAACGGATACTGTTCTCCAGCCATTCCTCCTTGCGGCTGATGGCCGCCGCATCATCGCCTATATCCGCTACCATGAGCGCATAACCCGGAAACGGGAAAATCTCCTGCAGTGCCTCAGCCTCATACTCCACCGGATAGCCGGAGACGAGCTTATCCAGAATATAGTCGGCCGACTGCCGCTTGTCATTTCTCCAGTCTACCTGCTGGAGCACCGGAATCCGCTGCGCCGTCTTCTTCAGCACGGCCAGCAGTGATGAAGCTTCCAGCCTTGGCTTCAGGATATAGTCGGCCACCCCGCTCTGGAATGTGGAGCGCACATATTCGAACTCACTGAAGCTGCTGAGCACAATCACTTCAATCTCGGGATACATGCCCTTGACGATCCGGATCAGCTCCTCCCCATCCATTACCGGCATGACAATATCCGTCAGGATGATATGCGGCCGCTGCGACTCGATCAGCTCAAACGCTTCACGGCCGTTGGACGCCTCCCCGACGATCTGAAAGCCTTCCCCTTCCCAGTCCAGCAGATGAATAATCCCCTGCCGCACCAGCATCTCATCATCCACCACTACTATTTTGCATAATGTTGTATCCATGGCTTCTCCTTTTTGGAACAAAAGTACGACAAGCTGATAAAAAACAAAATGAAACCCGCTTAAATAAAGGGGTTCCATCTTACCTGAACAGGTTGACTATCGGAATGTGAAACAGCTTTCATTAATGATTTAAATTATAGGTATGTGGTGGAGGACTGTCAATTGAGGGATAAAGCGAATCATCTTTTCGTAAATACCTCTCTGTAGGTAACAAAAAGACGTGCAGTAATCATGTACTCTATAAGATGCACATGGTTACTACACGTCATTAACGGGCACGCTCAATTGGTTTTATGTTGCGCAGTAAGAGGCACCCTCCGGGATTTTTTTAACACTTTTGGATGCACTACTACTTTATTAGATGGAATTTGAACTCCATTTCGTATGGTAACAATATGGCTGGGGCCCACGACAATTTCCACATTCGGATTAATTCCTTCCCGGACCGCCTGCGCAATAGCTTTTCTCAAAATAGGATTTCGATTTATTTGTGAGAAGCGTGCCTTCGCTTCCTGTGTACGTTTTCTGATTAAATCTCTTCGCTCTTCTGTTTGGGGATGCATCCAGTTAGCCATTTCTGGAGTATCGCGAATGGTAATCGTTCGATTCTCACCTGAATTTGTCATTCTGTTCCCCTCCTGTATATAGAGACTATCTCATAAACATCATCTTGATTATGCGTAATACAGACAGTTTCTGCTTCATTCAATATAGTTATTATAGCAAACACACGTTTAATTGACATCTCGGCTTTTATCACAACACCATAATGTTTATTAGCTGCAAAATTATTAGCAATGTTTCGATCAAAAGACCAGCTTGATAACGTTCGTGTATCTTCGAGTTTTAATCTATATCCCGCTTCTAAATGTTCGTCCATCCAATCCGGGCGCTCATTCCAACAAAGTCCCCTATATACAACTAAATGTGATATGCCCCTAAGGTTTAAAATACGCTGCGTGACATCAAAAATTGCATTCACTGCCTGCTTTTGAACATCCGACAAATCCGCCACAATATGAGTTTCATAGCTCCCTAGTGGTAAACTTAATGTTTCCGCGATCTGTTTATCCATTGCAAGAGAGAGTGGGCTACTGGAACTAAGCACCCATTCGGCACGCAATTCCAACACAGATTCTATAACGTCATCCTCATGTTCGAGGAGTAACATATAGCTTTGAAGATCCTCAAACTGTTGACCATTTGCACCGTTAGTAATGACATGTAGCCCGTCTAAGCCTTCAATTGTGAATCCTTCATCCATGCCCTCACTCCTGCATCCTGTATCATATTCATTATATATGTAATTGATTATACCATCCAAATTATCCCTTTCTGTATTAAACTTCACCTCTTGCATTACTTAAACTAAGATCCCTTGAATACATTTACGAGTTATGCCCGAAAATTATGACTGCATATACATGTAACGGCCCCGGTCTGTATAATTACAGGAACGGGGCCGCTTAGGCTTAACAAAATTGACAATCTCCTACACCAAATCCTCCCTCACAATCCGCCGCCCTTTAAAATACAACTGCTCATCCTGCTCATTAATCTCACGGAGCACCTTGCACGGATTGCCGATGGCCACGACATTAGCAGGAATGTCCTTAGTAACGATGCTGCCTGCACCAATTACTGTATTATCGCCAATCGTAATCCCCGAAAGAATAATCGCACCGGCGCCGATCCAGCAGTTTTTGCCGATTGTAACAGGCGCGTTATACTGATACGCCTGTTCCCGCAGCTCAGGGAGAATAGGGTGTCCGGCTGTGGCTACAGTCACGTTCGGGCCGAACATCGTGTAATCTCCGACATAGATATGCGTGTCATCCACCATTGTCAGATTGAAGTTCGCATATATATTTTTGCCGAAATGGACATGCTTCCCGCCCCAGTTCGCATGAAACGGCGGTTCAATGTAGCAGTTCTCGCCGATCTCTGCAAACATTTCCCTCAGCATCGCCATTCTCTTATCATATTCACTTGGCCGGGTCCGGTTGAAGTCATAGAGCTGTTCGAGACAGAGCGTCTGTTCCTTCATAATCTCCTCGTCTCCGGGCAGGTATAAACTTACATCGTGAAGCTTGTCTTTCACACTCATGTCTTAATCTCCTTAACTAAATTTAGGCAGCCAGCTGCCGTGGGCTTCGATCAGATCATCGCACAATGCCACAATATCATCCAAGGACAGCTCGGCAGCCGTGTGCGGATCAAGCATCGCCGCATGATAGATATGCTCTTTTTTGCCGGTTCTGGCGGCTTCGATCGTCAACAGCTGGGTATTGATATTCGTTCTGTTCAGTGCAGCGAGCTGCGGCGGAAGATCTCCGACATAGGTCGGGCTAATCCCGTTTCTGTTAACAAGACACGGAACCTCGACGCAGGCCTCAGCCGGAAGATTCGTAATTAATCCGGTATTCAGCACATTCCCGCCGATCGTGTAAGGGACATCTGTCTCAATGGCTTCAAGGATATAGGATGCGTATTCGTGCGACCGCTGATGCTCCAGATTAATATCCCCTACCAGCTCATCTCTCATCTTCGTCCAGTTACTGATCTGCTCGCGGCAGCGGCGCGGATATTCATCCAGCGGAATGTTCAACTGGTCAATCAGCTCGGGATAATTTCTTTTGATAAAATAAGGATGGTACTCCGCACTGTGCTCAGAAGATTCTGTAACATAGTAGCCAAATTTATTCATCAGCTCAAACCGGACCATATCGGAATGTTTGCCGGCCTGCTGCTTCTCCAGGGCTCTTCTTTTAATTTCCGGATACAGATCGACCCCGTCACGGGACACCTCCAGCAGCCAGGCCATGTGATTAATCCCGGCAATCCGTGATTTAACCCCCTGATCATCCATTCCCAGCGATTTGAAAAGCTCTGGCACACACACCTGCACACTGTGGCATAACCCGACCGTCTGCACTCCGGCATGTCGGCTCATATAGTTGGTCAGTACGGCCATCGGGTTCGTGTAATTCAGGAACAGCACATCCGGGCAGACCTCGCGGATATCCGCTGCGAACTCGTCCAGCACAGGAATGGTCCGCAGATTCCGGAAAATCCCGCCGATCCCGATTGTGTCTGCAATGGTCTGGCGGAGGCCGTATTTCTTGGGAATTTCAAAGTCGGTAATGGTGCACGGATCGTACCCGCCGACCTGGATCGCATTGATCGCATACTTGGCTCCGCGCAGTGCTTCTTTACGGTCTGTATATGCCTTTATGTTGCATCTGCTTCCAGAGGTCTTGCGGATGTTGTTAAGCATAATTTCGGAATCGCGCAGCCGCTCAGGGTTAATATCAAACAAGGCAATCTCAAAATCCTGCAGGGCCGGCGTGAGCAGGCAGTCTCCAAGAACATTTTTAGCGAAAACAGTACTGCCGGCTCCTAAAAATACAATTTTGCTCATCGTTTATGCTCTCCTTTGTTCATACCCTTTAAGTTGATAATGATGTTTATATCCCTTACTATAAAATCACAGCAGCAAAATAGGCATGGAACATTGCCACCTCTGCATGGAGAATTGTAGTATCATTCATTTTCATTCATTTCAACAACCAGGAGAGCTCTAATGGAAAACCCGGAACATTATGAGTACAGGATACAAATTAACCCCTACTTATTAAATGCTGATCTGAATATCACCTTTGCCGGTGCTGCCAAGCCCGAGCCGCGACACAAAATCGGCCCAGCCGTTCATCATTACATCCTGATTCATACAGTAGACAGCGGATACGGCACCTTTGTGTGGCAGGGCAAAAGCTATCGCCTTAGCAAAGGGGATACCTTCGTTATTTTTCCCGGTGTATTATTCAGCTATGAAGCTGATAACGCCGAGCCCTGGAGCTACCGCTGGATTGCCATTCAAGGCCCGGGTGCCTTGGAGATGCTGCAAAAAACCGGCATAACCATCACCGATCCCATCGTCAGCGGCGCTGATTCCGAACATCTGGCCGGCCTGTTTGAAACCATTGAACGGGTCCTCGGGCAGCAGTCCGGTGAAACAGTAACTACTTTAGCTACAGACGGCTGGTTCCGCATCCTGCTGGCCGAATTCGCCCGCCTTAATGCCCATAAACTGCGCTACTCCCCGGCCGAAGCCTTAACGGATTCCGAGCGTGCAGTGGAGCAGGCGATCCGCTGGTTTCAGACCCAATACATGCTTCCGGTTTCGATCGAAAAGCTTGCCGCCTCCCTGGGCTATCACCGCACCCATTTCACCAAAGTGTTCAAGCAGCTGACCAGCCTCTCCCCCAAGCAGTACATCAATCAGGTCCGCCTCGAACGGGCCAAGGAGCTGTTAAGCACGAATTTAAGCGTGGAGCAGGTGGGTAACTCCTGCGGGTTCACCGATCCTTTGTACTTCTCCAAGCAGTTCAAGCTGTGGACGGGGGAGTCGCCTAGTCAGTTTAGGGAGGGGTTGCGGCGGTGAGCAGACGGGGATAATACGAGAAATAAGCCTGATTGAGCTATGGCGGGCTCTAATCAGGCTTATATGCAGCCTAGAATAATAGTCGTAATGACTCCGTACAACAAATAACATTTCTGTTCATATGATTCTCCCATCAGACTATGTTTAATTTCTCGCTTATTTCGTAATCGTGCTTAGTTGATAATATAAACCTTGCCGGGCCATCAATTCCTCGTGCGAACCCTGCTCTGCAATCTGGCCCTTATCCATAACAATAATGCGGCTTGCATTCTTGATTGTTGTAAGCCTGTGGGCAATTATTATTGCTGTTTTGCCTTCCAGTAAGGTAGTGATAGAATTGTGGATGAGTCTCTCATTCTCAATGTCTAATGCTGACGTAGCCTCATCCATTATTACTAAAGGGCTATTTTTCAAAAAAGCCCTAGCAATGGCGATCCGCTGCTTCTGCCCGCCTGAGAGTGAATAGGCATTCTCCCCCACCCTGGTATCGTATTGATGCTCAAGCTGCATGATTGTCTCATGAATGTTAGCTTCTTTGGCGGCCTTTATGATTTGTTCCTCTGTTGCCGAATTTCCCATGAGGATACTGTCCCGGATAGTTCCAGAAAATAGATAGGGCACCTGCGGTAAATAAGTGATAGCCAGATTAATTTGGGAAGAACCCGAAGTTGCATCTCCGAACACTGTAACTTCACCGGAATCTGGCTGGTATAAGCCGGTGCATATACGCGCTAACGTACTCTTACCTGATCCGCTCGGTCCGACAATAGCCACGATCTCGCCTTCATTAATATCCAGACTGACATTATCAACATTTGGCACGTTGTCCGTCGTGTCGTTAGATTGATAAGAAAAGCTGACATTCTTCAGCTGAATTACCTTCCGGGTATCACGGGACTTCCCTTCCCTAATATGCTGCTCATCGATCTGCGCTTTACCTTCTGCAATATCAAGTAATCCAAATATTCTTTCCGCCGCCGAGATTCCTTGTAAGATAAGCCCCCAAGAATTTGAAATGGTTCGAAAAGGACCTTGTACCCGGAACATTAAGAAGATAAACGCGAGCACTGCTCCCGCCGTTAATTCCCCGCGGATAACAGCCAGTGATATGAAAAAAGTAGTAATCAGAAGAATAATTGTATTCGTTATGGCGATAGTAAATCCCATAAAAGCTTTGTACATTGTCCTGCGCAGTTCCAGCTTGTTCTGCATTTCTTTATGGTGAAGAAAATACGCTAGTTTTTCAGTTCCCATATTGTAGCTTTTCAATGTTGTTATACCCTGGGTGAACTCCTGAAGGATGCCTTGAATTTCTGCCAGTTTGCCCTGAATGTCTCTAGACACCCTTTTAATATTTTTGTCAAATAAACGACCGATCAAAAAGACAAAAGGACCTGTCAGTATAGCCACAATAGCTAAGAGCACATTGATTTGAGCCAAATAAACAAACGAGATAATACAAAGCAAGATATTGGATACAAGATCATAGGTTACATTCCCGACAACGGTAGCGGTTTGAACAACATCATTTGTTATTCTGGAAACCAGATCCCCGGTATGATATTTCTGAATATGCTTCAGTGATAAACTATTCAATTTGTTGTAGACTTCATTTGCCAAATTGTTTTGAATGGCGGCCTGATAATAGCTTCTCATAAAGTATTGTAAAAACAGCAGAGCAAACACAGCTAAAGTAATAGCAAGGGAGATTTGAATGATCCAATACAATTGAGCGGTGTTATTCTGATTGATTGTATCTATGAATATTTCTTGCACCCAAGCAACTGCCACATTGTAGCCTACATCCAATAACATTAGAACGATAATATAGATAAAAGGCAGGCGGAACGGTGAGAGATATTTCAGGATTCGAAGGGATATTGCCGAAGAGGTGGCGTTACTACCCTCTCCCCCAATCGTTTTTTTATATTGTAATGGTATTTTCAACGAAAGAGCCCCTTTCTGTCTCATCCCTCTGACTAATCAATGTTTGAAAGGATCGGGCATATTTCCCGCAAAGTTTCATCAATTCCTCATGTGTACCTTCTTCGGCCACGTTTCCGTCCTCTAAATAAAAGATCTTATCAGCTTCTTTAATCGTTGAAAGCCGGTGGGCCACAACTAACGTCGTCCTATCCTTCATTAATACATTCATTGCATTTTGCACATGTTTTTCGTTGACACTATCAAGGGCGGAGGTAGGCTCATCCATTAATAATATCCGCGGCTGATTTACTAAGGCTCTTGCTATTGCTATTCTCTGCCGTTCACCGCCGGATAAGTTGGAGCCGCGTTCTTCAATGATGGTGTCATAACCATTACTGGTACCGGCAATTAAATCATGAATATTAATCGCCTTTGCAGCTTCCTTTACATCCTCAAGCGATGCCGTTTCCCGCCCAAACTTAATGTTGTCATAGAAGCTTCCTGTAAAAAGATATGGGTCCTGCGAAACGTAGGAGATTATTGATCTCCACTTTTCCGCAGATACATCGGTGCTGTTAACATCGTTACAGCAAATCGCCCCTCCGGCCGTTTCATAGAATCGCATTACCAGCTTCAATAGTGTACTTTTTCCGCATCCGCTGGGACCGACGACAGCCGTCAATTTACCCGCATCAGCTTTCATAGACAATCCCCGGAGAATTTCGCTGCTGCCATCCGTATAGCTGAAATGAACGTTTTCGATTGACACCTCAGGGAAAGTACCTGTTTCAATCAGCGCTTCAAGTTTTTGATCATCTATTTCCTTGTGCGGGTCCTGCTCACTGTTTAGATCCAGCAGTTCAAATGCCCGATTCGCTGCAGAAAAAACCTGCTGAAATTCAGGCCAAATTCTGGCCAAGCCTACCACCAGAGTCACGATCGTTTCAAAAGAAACTAAAAAAGCTACAACATCACCGACGGTGATCGTTTGCCTTGAAACCAGGTAACCTCCGTAGCCCAGAATAAATATGATCCCGACCATCGTCACAAGCAAATTAGAACGGTTAATCATTGACTCGAACATAGTGATTTTCCGGGTCTGCTTCAAAAGGCTCTCGTTCTTACTAAAAAATTCGTTATTAAACTTTTGGGCCAGTCCATAGCTTCGTATTGTCTCAGCCCCTTGAATCGTTTCCTGCAGAAATGCATCCCGTTCCGCCTGTTTTTTTTGACGCTGGTCATACAGCTTTCGAATATACTTGGACAGGGGATTAAGCAATGACGGCAGGATTAAGGCAATCAGAATTACACCGATGGTCAATGAAAGGTTAAGACTGTTGAGATATATGGCCAACAAGCCTATTTGCAATACGTTTGTCAAAAGCTGAATGATTTTATCGTTAAATCCTGTTTGGGCTTTCACAGCAGAATCCTGGATTCTGGATATCAAATCACCGGAATGGTATTTCTCCAGTTCCCCCAGCTTTGACGTATACAGCTTGCTTAACAGATTGTGTTGGAGTTTAGTCACTGATTTGTTATTTAGCAAGGCTCCAACATAAGAGGATAAAAGAAGTCTTGAACCAGCAAGGAATGGCAGCGCAATGGCCATGACAAATGCCTCCTGCAACAGCTGTAAATCCCCCATCGAGGCTGCATTAATCATTCTTCTTTGTACTTCAGCGAATAATACCAGATACATAGGGCTGAGTAGTGCGATTACTCCAAGTAATATAAAAGAAGCCGAATACTTTTTACTCATGCCAGTCAGGTTCACAAACGTCTTCCAGCTAGAATAATTAAATTGATCCTTTTGCTTCATCATTTTGACTCCTTGAGCCTAGTATTTTTAATATCAGCTTGGCGATAAAACTTTCCTCGTGCATACTTACTCCAAGTCTATTGTTGGTGGTATGAATGTAATGAAGCAGCACACCCGTAGTTTGCAGAGAGGCGTTCAACAGTCTTAATTGATTAACTGCATCCTGTAAAGCCTGTATATAATCAATTGTTAACGTGTGCAAAAAATTTGTGAAATAATTCCCCCCCACTGATCCTGTATAACACTTACATGTCTCGCAACAGATTCATCTATAGTTATGTAGTAGTTCCATAACTAATTTGCTGGATTCATAGAATACGCTTTCAGCAAGCATGACTCCAAGATCGCCGCCATACTTATCAAACTCAGGTATGTATTTATGCTGTTCAATTACGGTTTTCTTTTCACACAGGTACAATGGCGGAGTAGTGTAGCTCTGCAGAGGAGTCGGCTTATTCTTGATTAGATCATTTAGTATAGCTTTGCCGTTATCCTCCATCCACCTTCTTAAATAAAAGCTTGTATCTTTTTGCAAAAGGTATCGTACTCTAATATGCAGCCCTCCAGCATCCCAATATCGCAGAAAAAACCATTTCTCTACACAGCCTGCAGGAAACAGATTTATTGAGGGCTCTACAATTTCCCTCACAATATCATCTAAGTAACTAAAATGATGAGACCCTGGGTAAATACAGAAATACAACCATTCATGATCGCAGCTCATGTTCACTCTTCCCAATACAATTTTTAAGTTTGCAAAGCAGTAATGCTCCGAATATTATGAATTCTTTACATTCTCTTTTCGACAATACATAATTTTCAATCTTTTGGCAATATTTTTAACTATTAGAACCTGTCCAATACAATTAATAAATGGCCAAGTTGTGATCCTCTTTGTCGCCCACATTGCATCAAAAATAGGTGTTTAGGTGTACAAAGTACACTAAAACACCTTCTGGCAGCAGTGCACCTGACCGCAGTCAGCGCAATCCGTTCTTTTAAGCCTTACCTCAACCAATGGTATCCACTACCTGGCCATCCTGATCCTTAATATAGGTCTTGTTCACCCGTACGATCAGCCCTTTGGCCGAGGACAGCTTATATTCACCCTCCAAAGGCTTGAGTGTAGCTGACAGCTCCCGTACAGTCGCCTCAATTAGGCTAGCCCTAACAGTCTGTTCACTTTCCTCAAAGGCCGTCTCCGCCGCAGGCTGCAGTATGACCCGCAACTTTTGGCTGACTAAAGCCAGCTCCTTGCCTTTCGACAAACGGGCGCTAAGGAGTCTTGCCACCATTTCGGCCTGCTTGGCACCCATCGTCAGAACGGCTGGTGCTTTGCCGAACAAGCGGCTTTTACCCGGCTCCCATTCCAGCTGATCCACATAGAAAAAGCCGGTGCTCGACCCGTCACGCTCAATCCCCTCCCGAAGCGCATTCCTTATGCCCGGAACGTTCAGCAGCGAATCACGCAAAAGATCGGTAATATAGTAGGAGAGCTCTTCCTCTGCTGCATGCAGAAAAGCATTCGTATTCCAGGTAGTCATTGCCTCCAGCTCATCCGCTGTAATCCCCACCATCTGCAGGAACTCAACCCGTCCATTGGGCGTATCTATCGCCGGAAGCTCGGGATCATCCGTAAAGGCAAGCGCCGTCAGCTTGGTGTCTGCCTCCAGACAGATTGGACCATTCGCATCCAGATAATGACCAGACGCAAAAATATTGCCGCTTGAAAATACATATCTCGCCATATTTTGCAGAAGATTTAGTGCCCAGGCCGGAGGCTCCTCCTCATCCGGAGTACGCACCAGCCGAAAAGTCAGCTCAAAACCGTAGCCGCTATAATCAGGGTCATTGGATTCTTTTTCATATAGCTCCGAGAACCCGTACGTTACAAAATGCCAATGCGGATAAGGCTTCTCCGCCTTATAAGCGCTGATTCCCCGCAGCGGGTCCTTTCCTCCCAGACCATAAGGAATAAGGGTACCGTAATGCTTCGGCTCCTGTTCTCCATACAATCTGTCCATCTGTTCACTAATGGCGTCCCAGCCGGTTGCTTCGACTTCTTCCTCGCTCATTTTGCTTCCTCCTATATTCGGCAGTTATGTATCATTTCCAATATTACCCGGAGCAACATTTCACTAACCAGAGCTCCGCTTTTCCCGGATAACCGCTGCAGAGGACAGGACGTTTGATGATTTCACACAACTGCATCGTATGGTCGTAGCGGTCCAATTCTATCGTAACAACACAGTCCATATCCACGAGAAAAGTAATTATATCTTCGCCCTGCTCCGGTATCCAATACAAAGTATACGCTGTCTTCATCCCGGGAACCGTTTCTTTGAGCGTTTTAAGAAATCTCAGCATGGATACATCATTAAACAGACTTTTTTGGGAAGCCTGTAATTCTTTTCGGAATGACTGCTCCGTAAGTGTCCCTCTAAGTTTCATGTCCCTGCACCTGCTCTCAGCGCTTCTTAACTGTAATCCCACACCAGCTGGCCTTTTCTAATTTTTGCAGCATAAATGATCTGTCCTGTATGAAAATGAACCTCTCTAAACATCGCCATCATCAGATTCAAAGCCGTCGTTTCGTTATTCACTTGACTGTATGTAAGCGGGGGCAGATTGAGAAAAGGTTGGGACATTAGTAACTCAGGAGCTGATTTGAGATGCTCCAGATACTGAATAAGGATGTCAAAAGCAGTATTCACCATATTCATCGCCTGCTCTTTGGACATTTCCAGCCCCTTTGTAAATTCCTTATCCCTATCCCTTGTATCTGGAATATTGTATAGAATAGTTTCAATGCGCGAGTGGACTGCACCACTTATATGAGCAACCAGATTAGCAATGCTGTTACTTTCTGATGACGGGCAAAAGGTAATATCCTCCTCAGACAGCTGTCCAATCGCTTGAAGTGTCCATTTTTTCTCCGACCTAAACTTAACTAACATGCTTTCCATTAGCTCGAGGGCGATCTCCATCCAACCCACTCCCAGTAAAATATTACATTCGCTATAATACTACCAAACTATCGCTTTCCGGCACAATATTGTGCATTGTATCTGCCTATTCCTGTATTTTATAGTAGAAGAAAAACTTTTAATAGGAGCTATAATATGAATTTGAAAGAAAAGCTGATGTTAATAAAAAAAAGCGGCTACCAGGCACCTCCGGAGCCATTCCAGCTAGTGCAGGAAATGATAGATAACATCGGTTCTGTGGATGCGGAGCTGCGTGACGACCTCATTTACGAAACTTTATCACAATGGATTCCCGGTAACGTTTTAACTACATATGAACTGGAACAGCTTCTGCCTGTTATTATGGATAATGAGCATTTGCTTTATAAGCTTGGGGAATCGGATACAGACTCTGTCTTCACCCGGTCTTTCTCTATGCTAGTCATCCCGCTCCTCGTCACGAGGCACACTGAATTCCCCTTTCTCTCAAAAGAGCAAATTCAGCAGATCAAGGAGTACGTCTTTTACAGTCTCCGGGAAGAACGGGACTACCGCGGCTATGACGAACAAAAAGGCTGGGCTCACGCCACAGCCCATGCGGCCGATGCTTTAAATGAGCTGGTTCAATGCCCCGAACTGAATGAGGCCGACCTTCTAACCAGCTTAGATTTGGTTTACGACAAAATGACCCTAACAGAACGGATTTACTCCGACGGGGAAGACGAGCGAATGGTAAGACCTGTAATCAGTGTTCTAAATAGAGGAATACTCAGTCAGAGTTATGTAGAGCAATGGATTCAAAGGTTCGGTGAGGTGGAGAAGAGTCCCGAATTCCTCCCTGCCTTCAGGCAGAAAAACAACATCAAGAACTTTTTGAAAAGCTTATATTTCCGGATAAAATACTACAAAGTGGATAACGGCCTCTGTCCGGTTATTGAGGAGACATTATATAAAGTAGAGAAAGTCTATTACTCCTGATTAAGAGGGGATTGGGATGAAAAGATGATTATGTACATTGCTCATCAAGCGATTAGACCGCCAGTTCATCTCCAATTCCCCTAATCAGATCATTTGTCTGCAAACGACCTCATATTTGATACCTTCAAAATCCTTAAAAAACACCGCATAGTAATCAGGTCCATATTCAGGATACAACCTGGGCTGGTCTACTATGGTTGCTCCAATCTCCACTAAGCTCAAATATATATCGTCCACTTCTTTTCTCGTTTCTGCTTTAAACGCGAGATGATGTAATGATCCGGGCTTGCGGCGGTGTATTTCTTCATTTTGAAAAGCAGCTCTGGGCGACGTGATTGCAAACGCCAGTGAAGGATGCAGATATTCGACAACGATGAAGTCGTGCTCCGAAATTGCTATACTCGCTTTGTTCCGGATATCGTAACCCAGTAAAGGCAGAAATTTATCGTAAAATGCTTCTGCGACCTGAATATCTTTTACAGTAATTTGGATATGATCAATGATTGGCTTCATCTTCTTCTCCCTCTCTTCATTAGATAAATCCATCTTCGGGTTCCCCGACATCAAACCCTAATACTTTTGTTGCTTCCGTTTTAAATGTAGTTATCCAAGCCTCCCAATCGCTTGTTTTCATCTGCGCATAAAAAGCTAATCCGCTCGGCTCAACCGAAGCCTCAATATAAACATCATTATCTTCATGCCCGAACCAATATGGAATCCCATCTTTATATCCTATCCAACCAGGCATACTTATGTATAACTCAGAGACCTTTTCCCATACCTCATCAGGTAAATGCCCCCAGATATTCAGATTACAATTATGAGAGCTAATACTATTCATTTGCGCCCCCCTTATCGAAGTAATGTTGTTCACCTTTCAATAAAAAAGAGGGCAGTCTGAATGGTACTTTCAGGCTGCCCTCGAGGTGTATTATTTGATTCGGTGAATTTCACAAAACCGATTGTTCGAAGAAAATAAAGTTGGAAACTGCTATATGTTGATACGATTGGCTTTTTATATCGAAGCCTTAGGTACGTCTTATAAATAAGTTGGAAACTAAGCTTCGAGCAGTCGAAAAATAAAGTTGGAAACTGAAGCTCATGGATATATCAGCTTTCGGTCTCAATAAACCATAACTTACCATTACAGTCATAACATGTCAAACTTTGTTTTAAACCAAGTTCTAACATCAGGTATGTTCTTAAATATCTTTTCAAGATTACCATTAACAAACACAAAATACTCGAAATCAAAGTAATTTATTCTTATCTCGATTTGGTTCCCACTAACGGAAATTTTAATTAAGTATCTATGCACCATTTCAAAACTGCCACCGGAGTCGAGAATCCAATTGCGAAAAAATAGAATTTTTGAATCAGCAACTACAATTGAGTTAGCTGACAGCTGTGCACAACATTCCATGAATTTTTTCAAAATGCCAGGCTCTTTCCCTTGTTCCTGCCACTTGTTTATTAATGTATCAATTTCGTTCAGGATACCTTCTTTATCAACTTTCTTTGTTGTCGAGGTCTTCTTCATTGATTATGGGTTTCTCCTCAAATTAGGTTAACAAGATCACTTAATATTATTTCCATGAAAGTGTCTTTTTAATCAGTTCATTTGAGAATTTTTAAAAGTAATGATTACGTACAAAGGTAAACTAAAGGTCTGCCATATGAATGGACAGACCTTTATAAACTCAAGTTAATTATCCCTATCTTGATTTTCTAACTGTTGTTGCATGTACTCCTCGCGAATCTGAAACAAAAGTTTTCCACTTTCCTTATGTATTGTAAAGTTGTATGTATCCACACTTGCCCATCCATATACATCTTTAAGCCAAGTCTGTAATGAAACCTCTTGATCGACAACTTCCACCTTTCCGTTTTGAAGCAAAACCGCCTCTTTGTTATGTTCTTTAGTGACGAGTACATCACCATGCTTTAAAACGCCCCACTCAATCATATCTTTGATTTTAGGTAATGTTTGTCGAGTGATTTTTTTGTCTTGTTTAGATGATGCCGGTAAGGACGTATCTAAAAGATTAACATAATAATCTTCATACTCAGTAACTGGAAGTATTTTTTCTGAATCGATGTAAATCTCATCATCAATCTTATACGGCGTTAGCTTGTAACAAATAATATTAACGCCATTATTATTTAACCAAGCTACAGCGGACAATGTTTGTTCGTCGTAATCTGAAGCAGCTAGGATAATTTTTTGCTTGATATTAAATTTATTTTCTGCTTCATTTGCAACTAGGAATTCATTAAGACTTCGAATGCCTAACTCATACGAAGTCAATTCCCCTAATTCGAACTCAGTACGATATTTTTCAATGTAAGGCGCATAAACCTTTTTAACCAAATCGTCTACACTTTGGATCGTGGCATAACTTGCAGCGTATCTAATAGCTTGAAATTCAAAAGCTTCTTTTCGATTTTCAATATCCTTTCGATCTCGCTTTATTTCAATTAATACAATATTCCCGTGGTTATCAATTCCTGTTAGATCACTTCTGCCCAGCTTCTCATTTTTAACTTGTCGTCCAACAATCAACATCGATTCATTCTCGTCACATAACATATCAACGTTAACCCTTAAAAGCTCTTCAATATTACTTTCCTGCATTCCAAGCTCAGAAAAGGTCATCGACTCCAATTTAATGGCTTGTTTCCCTTTAATATTATACATTTCAAATCACCTCATTTTGTTTGATTGAAAAAGCATAATCGTTAAACTGCAACCACATGATTATTTTTTCAGCAGATTATAGACGATCTTCCCAACAGCTTCGCTAATCATTTTGCATCCTTCATCGCTCGTGGATACAAATTGCACCAGTTTATTAAGTTGGTCATTTTCATTTTCAAGCTGCTCACGCTGTTCTTCGAACGAATCAACGATGCCATCGATGAACTGATTCTCAAAGGGATACTTGAAGTCTTCGTATGAATTGTTAACGACCTGTTCTTTCATACCAGGTGTGCTCACGAATTTTTCGGCAACTTCGTAGAGCTGTCCGCTTATGATCTCCCCGTCAAGATCTGTACCGAATAATTCGTTAATTTGCTTAACGATTTCAGATAAATATTTGTAGTCCTCTGGCTTTTTGCCGCCAACGCCATTCCCTCCAGTGAGTGGGTACTCAGCGCCTGTTTCCAAAATGATTTGACCTTCATCAATTTTTTTGATGCGATAGTATTCAAGATCTACAAAATCGTTATCAATCTCCCAACCAGTACCACCTATCGGGTCGCTAATCTTTTTATAGAATAAACGAATAAAAGTAAAATAGCGTTTCATATCCTCTTCATACTCCACCATTTGCGAAAGAAAGAGATATAGGGACACGAACTTTTTCATCATTGCACTAATATCGTCTTGCTGTTCCTCATTTAACGCTCTAAAGCGCTTCTCAGGCATCTGCAGGATTTTGTAGATCTTGGCTTGATCCGTTGTTGACTGTTTGGCTTTAGGCTGGAAAAACACATCACAAAGCGCCTGAATTTCGTTTTCTTCATAAATACGCGTTTCATCCAGCTGTCGCCGATATTCGTACAACAGGTTGGGGTCAACTTCCTCATCTATTGTAGTATGCTCATAATAGGGCTGGAATGCCTTCTGAATGGTGTCGCGATCATTAAAGAAATCAAGTACAAAGGTATCCGTCTTCTCCGGATGTGTTCGATTAAGGCGAGATAGCGTCTGTACAGCTTTGATACCGGTTAACTTTTTATCGACGTACATGGTATGTAATAATGGCTGGTCAAACCCTGTTTGATATTTATCAGCAACAATCATGATCTTGTATTCGTCCTCTTCGAACACTTCAGCCGTTTGTGTATCTGAAAAACCATTCATCCCAGCTTCCGTAACGACTTCTTCCATCTCCTGATCCTCAACATTACCAGAGAAGGCAACTAGCACACGGAGATCGGTATATGCTTTTTGTTTCAGATAATCCTGAAAGGCATTCATATAACGTTTGGCATGAAGGCGCGAGGATGTAACGACCATCGCTTTGGCTTGCCCTCCGATTTTATCTTTTGTAAACGTGCGGAAGTGCTCGATGATGATTTCTGCCTTTTGTGAAAGGTTCGTGGGATGGAGAGAGACAAACCTGGCGATCGCTCGTTTTGTCTTTTTTGAATCAACTTCAGGGTCTTCGACAACGGTTTTGGTAATCTTAAAATAGGTATCGTATGTTGTATAGTGCTTTAATACATCATGGATGAAGCCCTCTTCAATGGCTTGACGCATGGAATAAAGATGGAACGCACGGTAATCACCATCTTCATCTTTACTGCCGAATGTTTGCATAGTCTTCTTTTTTGGAGTCGCTGTAAAAGCGAATAGACTTAAGTTTTGGCGGCGCTCATATGCTGCAAGCACTTCAGCTATTTGATCATCGACATCGAGAAGTTCTTCACCACGTTCGTCAACACTTTCCGCTTCCTCAAGAGAGCGATACGTTAGCATGTCCTTCATCTTGGTCGAGGTCATTCCTGTTTGAGAGCTATGCGCTTCGTCCATGATGATGGCATATTTTGAACTTTTAGGCATCCCGTTAAGTTTCCCCATGACAAACGGAAACTTCTGAAGGGTCGTGACGATAACTTTGGCACCTCGACTAAGTGCATCAGCCAGTTGCTGCGAGCCTTTATCAATATAGGCTACAAACCCAGGTGTTGAGTCAAACTGACGGATGGTATCTTGAATTTGCGAATCAAGTACGATTCGATCTGTGATAACAACAACGGTATTAAAGATTGCCTTTCCTGATTCATCAGCAAGTGAGGCGAGACGGTGCGCCGTCCAGGCGATGGTATTACTTTTGCCGCTACCAGCAGAGTGCTGGATAAGATAACGCTGCCCACTTCCTTTTTCATAGACATGTTCTGATATTTTACGAACCGCATCAAGTTGATGATAGCGCGGAAAAATAAGTTGTTTCTTCTTTTTCTTTTTATCTTTCTTGTTTTCTTCAATTTTAAGTTCAATAAAACGCTGTAGAATATCGAAAAAACTATCTTTGGATAAAATTTCTTCCCACAAGTAGGTTGTTTTATAGCCTGATTGATGAATCGGATTCCCTTTGCCGAAGCCATCTCCCTTGTTAAAAGGAAGAAAATATGTTTTCTCTTTTTTCAGTTCCGTTGTCATATGTATTTCGTCGGTGTCCAGTGCAAAGTGAACGAGAGAGCGTTCATTAAATTTGAAAATGGGTTCTAACGGATCGCGGTCATGCTTATATTGGTGAATGGCATTTTCGAATGTTTGTCCGGTCAGGGGATTCTTAAGTTCCATTGTCATGAGCGGAAAGCCATTCAGATCAATGACAACATCCAGTGAGTTGTTATTCTTGATGCTGTAATGGACTTGACGCGTGAC
The DNA here is from genome assembly GCF_058313675.1 of Paenibacillus sp. fava2. Lineage (NCBI taxonomy): Bacteria > Bacillati > Bacillota > Bacilli > Caryophanales > Paenibacillaceae > Paenibacillus > Paenibacillus sp. fava2. Next base: position 6,522,459 of record NZ_CM177755.1, read on the forward strand.
TGAGAGACGATTCTTATGAAAATTTGCCACTGCATTAGGATTAAAGTCGTTATCCGGTTTCATGAAAAACATTCGAAGTTCAATGCCACGATCTTTATACTTGCCTTGTGCACTGTCACGAAGAAAACCGATAAGACCTTTCGGATGCGTCCCAATAGCGCGTATGATCGATTGAATGACACTGTTTTCAACGGAGGGTCCGTATATGGTTTGAAGCGCAGCCCAGTGTTTGGGCTGCGTTTCTTGTATAAATGAAATGAGACGGGATCGGAACAAACCAATGTTGGCGTCAAACTCGGCAGCATTACCTTTTTGATAACCCTGTTGAAGGAGTGCCTGCTCAACGGCGGATTCAAATACGATTTCACGATAATCGAGGGTCACTTTACGACCTCCTCTGCGTAATTTCGAACATCTATTTTTCCGGTGACGGCTTCGCTGATAAGGGATTGGCGGTATTCTTTGAGCTTTTCGATTTGGTTTTGCACCTTGCCTAGCGTCTCATCAACACCCTTTACTTTTTCATCTAAATAGATAACGATTTTATTCTGTTCTTCAAGGCTTGAAAAACTGAAGTTTATATCAGCTATATCCTCTGTAGAAATATTAGGCTGATTTGTTGTCTTTATTTTTAGAGCAAAACCTTGTGTAAAAGAATGGCTACTGATGAGATAGTGGAGGTATCTAGAGCTAATATTAGTATTTGGTTTGAACATCCCTACCCTTTGATTTAAAAGGACTCTTTCTCCAGAAGAATCAAAAATAGCAGCTTTAATACCTGAACTTATAATTGGTCTTGTTAATGCGAAAACAACAGATCCATCGAATATTACAAATTCTTTGTGCTTATTATAAAAATCTTCAGGTAAAAATGATTCATCTGACCAGTCAAAATACATATGTTGTACATTACTTATTTTCAATACTTTAACGCCTTCTGAAGTAAAATCAGAACTTTTAAATGCATGTCCGCCAATAACTTTTCCATAATGTTTTATTTTTTTCATTTCCCAATGTGCTGGCACATTGCCAAGCCACTCAATCCCTGAATCTTTCATCGGAACGGCTGAATCGAGTCCTTTCGTGACCGCTTCATCGATGATCGCTTGACGTTTTTCTTGCAGAAGTTTGATGAGTTTTTGTTTTTTTTCGATTAATGTATTTATTCTCTTTGTATTTTCATCAAGATATTTAACTATATGTTTTTGTTCTTCCATTGGGGGGACATAAATATTTAGCGTTTTAAGTAATGAAATCGATAGTCCCTCTCTTAAACCATCCCCAACAAGCCCTCTGATTTCTTTATATCTAGATTCCAGTTGAAAATATAAAAATAAAGGATTTAATTTGTTTTCATCACAAATGAAAGCCGCAAGTGATTGATTACAGGTGGATTCAACTTTTAATATTGCAACCGTCCCTTTTGTCTTTCCCTGTCCATTCAGAGCCATTAAAACAGAATTCACAGGCAGTATTGTTGCGTTTGAATTTTCATATCCGTCTATTGTTATTTTGTTATCAACTTCGTATATTACTTTTTTATTCACTTCACCTGAAGACAACCAATTGATGCTCCCGTTTTCCCAGTAAGACAAGTTGTCTTTACTTGGTGTTCCGCCGGTTTTAATTGATGTGTAAAAATTAATTTTCCCTTTACTCCAGTGAACAGGGATATGAACTTTTTGATTATTCACAATATTACCTCCTTGAGCAACTCAAGGATTTCGCTTTCGAGCAACTGTATTTCAGCATTAATTTCTTTAGATGAGCGAAGTTGTTGATTTTTATAAAAGTGACGTGTAAACGGTATCTCATAACCCACTTTTCCGACTCTTCTATCTTTATCATCGCATACATCTTCGTTAATCCACGCATCTTCAACATGTGGACGCACCTCAGTAACAAAATAGTCGTAAATATTTTGCTTCAAAGGCACATTCTCAAAGTCACGCAGCTCTGTATCAGCTTCTATATTACCTTTAGCGTCACAGCAAATCTCCGCATTTTCATCACGCTCAGCTAAAGCGGTTAACACCGCCTTGTACACCGGAGCTTTCATTACAATACCAGCCTGTTTGAAGAGCTTCTTTAGCACTTTTTCAAATTCATCACGGCTCATATATACACGATCAGACACAATACCTTGTAGAACATCTTTGATTGCTTTTTGTTCTGAAGTAGAAAGTTTTGCAAAAGCGGTTTGATCCTTTAATTTGACTACTCTACTGGATGTGGTACAGAAATTCAGTCTGAGTGGGCGTTCAATAGTAATCCGACGATATCCGAAATCCTCGTTGTCAAAAATCTTACTGTGTTCGCCTTCATCGAAATAGCTATAAGCTTTTAAGATGTCATCAATATGCTCTTCTCCAAGTTCATTGCGTTTACTACCCAAACTTTTACGCATCTTCTGATAAAAATCAACGGCATTGATAAGCTGCACCTTGCCTTGACGATTATCAGGCTTATGATTGCTCAGTACCCAAATATAGGTTGCAATACCTGTGTTGTAGAATAAATCGTTTGGCAGTGCAATAATGGCTTCCAGTAAGTCGTTTTCAATAATCCAGCGGCGTATTTCACTTTCACCAGACCCTGCGCCACCCGTAAAAAGAGGGCTACCGTTTAGAACGATGGCAATACGTCCCTCACCTGGTTTCATTTTTGAAATCATGTGCTGCAAGAAAAGCAGCGATCCATCGCTTACACGAGGTAATCCTGCACCAAAGCGACCGTTGTAACCTTTTTTCTTATGTTCATCTTCGATATCTTTTTGCGTCTTCTTCCAATCCACGCCAAAAGGAGGATTAGAGAGGAAGTAATGAAACTCTTCGTTCTCCAGCCCGTCTTGTGTAAAACTGTTACCGTATTTGATATTGGATACATTTAGCCCTTTAAGCAGCATATCTGATTTACAGATAGCGTATGATTCTCCGTTAAGTTCTTGCCCAAACACTTCAACGTTCATTGTCGGATTGAGGTTACGCAGATACTCGTATGCAACCGCAAGCATTCCGCCTGTACCGCAAGCTGGATCGTAGATCTTACGTACGACCTTTTCACCAGTCAGTGCTTTGGTGTCCGCTTCAAATAACACATTCACCATGAGCTGAATAACTTCGCGAGGTGTAAAGTGCTCCCCTGCAGTTTCATTGGATTGCTCGGAGAAGCGGCGGATCAATTCTTCAAATATGTAGCCCATCTCAATATTGCTTACGCGGCTCGGGTGTAGGTCGATTTTAAGCATTTCTTCTAGCACATTAAACAGTATATTGGCATCCTGAAGTTTATTAATTTGTGCTTCAAAGTCAAAATATCGGATAATTTCGCGAGCATTTTCGGAGAATCCTTGTATGTACTGCTTAAGGTTATCGGCAAGCATATTTGGAAAATCGCGCATGGAACGCATCGTGAATGGACTGGTATTATAAAAAGTTGCACCGGACGCACGCTCCAGCACTCGTTTTTGGATCGCTGTAAGTGGCTCCACCATCGTTTTGTAGCTTTTGAGCACCTTCTCTTTGCTGTCCTCTAATGCGCAATCAAGGCGCCGAAGTACAGTAAACGGCAAAATCACTTTGCCATAGTCGGATTGTTTATAATCACCGCGCAAAAGCTCCGCAATGTTCCAAATTAAACTGACTTTGTCTGAAAAATTCATTTCTGCATCTCCCTTATGTCTTTCGTCCTATATATTTTTCTACATTAAATATTAAAATTCCTGCAAAATAACTTGTAATATGTGGAATCATGCGGTTCCACAGCTATCATTGCTTAATTTAAAGAACCGCCGAGAATTTCCGGCGGTTATTCATAAGGACATACTCTCAGCTAGTCAATGCTCAATTGCTTCATTTACCACATCAGAGTAGCCTAGCTTTAGCCCTGCTGCGCGAACGATCTTCCACCTGAGCACGACTTCGCGTGCTTCATACATTTGATTTACAGTATACTTCACCCATCTCACTTGGAAATCATCAATGGATTCTCCGTGTTGTCGAATTACCCCAACTGTATTAATTCGCCAATCCTCTGTCTTGTTCTTTCCAAACCACTCGGTTAGCATTCCAATTTTTGCATTGGGGAAAGAATTCATAACAGAAAACAGCCTGTCAGTTATATCGGCAGGCTGTTTCAGATCAATTTCCATCTTTACTTATTGGGTTACACCTTTAATGTCACCGTAAACCTGTCCCCATGCAAATAAGTTTGCTCCCATACTCCCACAAGACTTCTCGTCACATTCTAACCCATCCTTCATCACACTAAACCACCAAAAGTTGAATTAAAACCTGAAAAAACACACGAAAAAAGAAGAAATCCGAAGCAAAACGGAGCAAAAATAGAAAATAAGTTTAACGTGAGAGCAGGGGAAATCATCGGGGAAGCGCTGGAATTGGTGCAGAAAATGAACCGAGGGATATTTGAGAAGGGCTATAGCGTGAGATAAATAAGTGAGCAGAAGCCGAGGATAATCAGGAGTGCATACCTGAATTTCCTCGGCTCGTGTGCAAACTTTAAGTGGAGAGTGCAATCTTAAATTGTGGTCCACATAGTAGAGATTTTGGTTTAAGGATTCAAGAGAATCACTAAATGTCTTTTTATTTTCTATTTAATCCCCTTAATAATCATGATTTGATCTATTAATGGGTTATGTTGATTAAACGTTTCAAAATCATACAACTTCCCATCCTCATAGTTAAATGATGGATATATATTCATAATATCATCGACAGAAATATAATTAATGTGTGATTGAACGTGCGTTCGGTCATGTAGCTGATTATTTTCCAACTTATTAGCGATAGTTCTTATTTCTTCCTCAAAAGAAATTCCATTGTAAAATTCCCACTCAGACATTCCATTTACATCATTGGCTGTATACATTGCTAATTTCACAAAATCATTCACGCCAATACTTACTGTGTTGATGCTATCAGGAATATCCATCTCAATTACAAGGTAGTCTGGATTCCAAAAATGATATCCACAAGAGACTAACGGATTATCACAAAAAAAATCGTAAACCATCTCAAAGTTTTTGACTGCTAGTCCTCCAAGTAAGCTAAATGTAAACACTAAGCCATTACATTGTACATTATTTCTATTTTCATACAGATTCTTTATTATTGGATAGACTCTTCTCATGAAACCGTACGTGCTCTTCGACTTAACCCCGAAGTCAGGATAATATATCCCGTCATTTGCTAATATTTCTAGGACCTTATAGTGTTGAAACGTATATACCTTCATAATTACCCTCTTTCCATTTTCTATAATCAGACAATTTCTTCCTCACTTTTACTTTGGTTATCTTGTTTGAGTTCCATTTTAGTGAATCTTCGTTCAATAAATTTTTCTTGCTCTTTTTCTTCTTGGCTGAGCGAAAAAGAATCTACGATATTCAATAACTTTAATTTAACACTGGATGCTTTTATTGCATTATGAATATCCGCTTCACAATTCTGTAATGTTTCATTTATAAAGTATGGGTCGGGATGAGCAGATTTATTACGAGAATCTTTTAAAGTATCCAGTAAATCATTTAATTGAGATACACCTTCATGATCATCAAACAACTTGCCTAAATCCCTCAAATCTTTTATCTTAGTGTACTCAGTATGTAAGCCCCTCAATGAAATGAGAGTTTGATAAATTCGAATATAATATCCATTGAGTTCATCATTTAAACGGCTCAATCCAAATAACTTTTTCTTTTTGTCCTTCTTTGCCAATATTATTTTCAGGTCACTTTGAAAGGCAATTTTCCGATCAACAAAATCCGAATCAAGCTTCTTTAGTTGAATCATAATTTTTTTAAGCTTCTTTTTGTTATCTTTCACTTTACCCATTAAGTTTCCTCCGCCTGTAAATTTGTGATTTATTGTTACATAAACTCATCTTCCTCATCACCCATATCGACAAACATAAACTGTGAGCTATACGGAAAACTATTAATAATTCCTTCGTTACTTAGATTCTTAATTGCTAACGAAATTGAAGCTTTGTCCATAGCCAAAGTATTAGCAATCTCCTTTTGACTAACTTCAACAAACTGTTTTGTATCCGCCTTTGTTAATAAGTAAAGTAGAACTCGATATGACTTTTTAGTGAGATTCTCATTTAAAAAACAAACTTCAAGAAAGTCATGATCCACTCTAACCGCATATCGTTTTTTTGATTGTTTGACACTCATCAAATACCACCTTAAATTTCCATATGTTTTAAATAACCAAACAAATAAAGTTAATTATGGACCAATATTCAAACTAATATTATCGCATGGCAATAACTTAGTCAAGCTAAACCCTTCGACTCGTAAATTATTGGAATGTATGATTCAATAGACTCTGTTCGAATTCATGCCTTATGTAATACCTCCCACTTTCCAACTTCCTTACCTTTCTGCTCCAATTCTTGAATCGCCCATTTGTTTCTCCGCATACTGCTCCAAATATGCTTTTATAAATGGCAATTTATCAAGAAGCTGTTCCAATATTGCTTTTCGCCTTATCGCATACCCAATTGTACTTTCACAAATTTGTTTTGGTTTTTCTTGGAGATTTTATATATACAACAGATTCTTGAGCAATCTCAATAATTTCCCGTTCCCTTTCATGCCAATTGACTCTGGCGGTTGTTTTGGTTTTATCTTTTGGCTTTGACGACTCTTTTTCAAGCCAAAAACGATCAGCCCGATACAAACGTGCATATAAAGCAGGATTCATTTTTCGAATCTCAGTCTTGGATAAACTTCACTTTTTCCTCAGTCCCTTCCCCGCTTTCAAGTAAGCACTTCTTAACTGCATTTGCATGTAGCTGCCTTCCCATCTCAAGTAATCCCATCCCTGCCTTGGCTAATCGTATACATTCTTCTTTCCAGATCTTGCCGAATTGCTTCAGTCTTGATATTATATCTGAATTATCTCCAGCTCTACGTGTATAAATAAAGCCACATAAACATGCAAATGTTCCGAGTGGCTCCTTTGTTTTATCACACGCTGTCAACGTTACTTTTTTATAATCTTTGTTTAATAATGTTCCGCCGCTGAATTCATACACATCCATGGACCAACGCCAAATACTTTGTACGATTCTTTCTGAAAGAAAATATCCTTTAAATTAGAATTGAGAAACTGCAATAATATAAGATGACGCACTAGATGAAGACTCTTCCGATGTCTTCTTGTTATCTGAATTAGCCAGTTCTCTTCTCCAATTAAACTTGACTGTAATCGTTAATTAATTCAAAGAACCGCCGAATATTCTCGGCGGTTCTTCATAAAGATATACTCTCAGCTAGACAATGCTCAATTGCTTCGTTTACCACATCAGAGTAGCCTGGCTTTAGCCCTGCTGCACGAATGATCTTCCACCTGAGCACGACTTCGCGTGCTTCATGCATTTGATTTACAGCATACTGTACCCGTCTCACTTGGAAATCATCAATGGATTCTGCGTGTTGTCGAATTACCTCGGCTGTCTTCGGTAGTTTATCAAGATGCTGCTGCAGCAGCGCTAACTGTTGAATTTGTTTCCCAATATAACTAAGACTGAGACGTTTCGGCTTGTGTACGCTACTTAGTTCGGCGTGAACGACACTCATGGCTTGATGTGCTATTTCCTTGTCTCTTTCTTTCCAATCCACTCGGTTATCATCCCACTTTCTGCGAAGCGATAATATCGGCGAGTGTACGGAGAGCCAGTCTTTATCGTTCCTGTATAACCATGAGAAATCTGCTGGTAACGCCTTTCGTATTTCTTTTCGATTCATCTCTGGATGTGAGATGCCATAGCTTTCCCAGCGCCTTCTACGATCCTCACGCTCAACCACAGTTGATTGGTACTTCGTCTTTTTTTCATTTGTACTCCCATCCAGTATACGTAGATATTGACGTTTAGCTGTAACCGGATCGACTTTCATAATATGAGCTGCCGCCCTGTAAGAACGTTTTTCTTTGTCGATTAAACCAATTAACCGTTCTTCCCATATACGTCCAAAGCTCTTAATTCTCCCAATTTTATAACAATCACTCTCTAGGGTATCCGGTCCTCGACGCGAGTATACGAAACCGCAGTCACAGCTGAAGGTTCCTACAGGGACTCCTCGCGTATCGTAGTCACGAGTTATCGAACATGAGGTCACGACACGTTGTCGATAATGATTTGCCGCACTATTTAAGCACATCCAAGGACCAGATCCAAACGGCGGTGTTTCTTTGGAACGGGTGAACAGATCGGCTAAGTTAACGCCAAGAAAATGAGTAAGCAAGATGTGCTTTATAGGATGCATACTTGTTCGTTCTTTTCTTAAAAGTCTTGCCAGCCAATGACTCTCCCCTATAAGGGAGCATCCTAGATACTGCAAATAGTCTTTGTCGTAATATGCTTGGAAATCTTTCTTCAGATCACCCATCTTGATTCGCTCATTATAAAAAGCATAACCCTTCTTTTGAAGTAACATTAGATAGTGCTTTCTTATCTCTCCTGATGAAAACGGTACTGGTTCTTTGGTTAATAACCAATTTATCTCAGAGGCAATCGTCATCGAATGACGCCAGACTTTCAATTCATTGTTGGGATTTCCTTCGAAATCCCTACTAATGTCGAAGAATATATGTTTATTGCTGCGTATGATGCCTGCTTCTCGCAGAGCGATACAATGAATATGGCAACAATCTACTCCATGCAACTGATGCGAACGGTGCCAATAAGCTTCTCCGTAGCTTCTGGTATCCTCTATTACGCAGGCTGAGCAATAACGTTGTGTTTTTATCATGGGGACACTACTTGCCATGGCACCCGTTAGGGTATGCAATATTCCACCTGAACCGGATTCCATCGCCTGCTCCAATTGAGCAATTCGTTCCGGAGTCAGAAACGGTCTGTATACAGGAAACATGGAGTGATGACTAACCAATCTGTTCACAGGGAGATGCTCACTGTTTATATTTCTGGAGATTTCTCGTAAATTACCAGGCAAATCAAATACAGCAGACAGTGACTGTCTCCCTAATAAGTCTCGTACTGTATGCTTATCTGCTTCATGTGTACTCCACTCATGATAACGAGCTGCCACACTATAGAGCAGCTCATCATCATACGGTGCGGGAAAAAACGCTAGTGTCAATTATGTTCCTCCTCATAATCGAAGTCAAAATCCGTTTCAAACAGCCCCGTTTTGCCAAGCTCTTCAATCGGGTTCAATCCGTCACTTGCTGCTCTAGCCAGCCCCCCTCTCAAGTCACCTGGGAACTTAGCTGCATCAACTGACAGTCGTTTATTTTTAGTACGTGGCTTTTTAGTAACTTCTTGTGGTGAATCAGATGCATTTGGCGTTACGATATTTAATGCAAAGGCGAATGCTGACTTTTTAATAGCCGCGATATCTGTCTCATCGACACTTCGATTAATTGCCATCTCAGCACATTCAATAGAATGCTGAGTATCAAAACCTGCTTCCCGCAACCAATTCGCAACTTCAATTAATGGAGAGTCTTCATTTTTACTTGAGGCTTGCTGTTGATTTCGAATGGTGTTCAATGCGCCTTCAAGTTCAATACGTTCCATTGCTTGATTCATGAATTCTGAGATGTCATGAATAGGTGCATAGATATCAGGAATTGCACTTAATTTTTCCGTATCATTAGCCCGCAGAGCATCCAATATGGGCTGTACCAAACGCAAAGATTCTTTAGCAACTTGTTTTATTGTTTCAACTGTAAACCGTTCTTCCTGACCGATTACATGCCATTGAACAATCTGGTAGAGCTTAATCACAATATCGGGGATACCTTGTGACTGATCATATAGCGTATCCCTAATGGATTGGGTTAAGGACACTCGCTCTTGTGTCCATTGATATTTCCATAAGCTATCAATAAAGTAATCCCATAGTTCGCCCTTCTGATAATTCGTCCATATAAAGTCACCTTGTCCCGCACTGCGCCGAGCCTGTGAGAATTCACTGCTTAATAATTTCATCGCTTTGAACGTACCAACTAGCACAACCGGGACACCAATCGTGTTAATTAGCTGAACGAAGAAATTAAGCATCAGAGCTGCTCCACCACTCCTTGCTTCACTCAGTCGTTGAATTTCGTCAATCACTAGCGCGCCCAAACCCAATCGTGCAGCTAATAAAGCCATATGCGGTAATAAATCATCTGTTGTTGAACGACTTTTATAGAACTTCTTAAAAAATTCAGTTCCCAGCAATTTATCGATCGCTAAGAAAAATTCCTTGCACAGTCCTTTAATTGATCCGTCATGCGGGCACTCCAGCTTTAGCCATACGACTTGTTTCTGCAAGAACATTTGTCCCTGATACTCTGTATGGCTTATCACTTGCGGATACAGCGATAAAATATACTCTACTGCCGTTGATTTCCCCATACCGCTTGTCCCGATAATTGCGAATCCAGCAGCCGTTGAACGGACCATCGGTTGTGCCGATTCAAAATTTCGAGGATCTGCTTCCGGGAATGCAGAACGAAATTGCTTCAGCCACTGTGCTTGCAACGGATTTCGCGCAAAATAACCATTACGAATCATTCTCGAAAACCTCTGCTCCAATTCAAGATGAATGGGCATCGGCTCCATGAAATTCGAGATGCGCTGAACAGCTTCTGTTCGCTCCAATGCATTCATCTCTCTTTCCTGCTCGGAATATACCGGATGCCTACGAATCAGGTTTGCTACGTCCTCGATGTTTCTAGGCTCTGGTAATGCTTCGATATAAGGATTGTACTGATACATTGGGTCGGTACTTCGTTTATATACCGCGCTTTGTTCTTGTATGTTCATTAGTTCCCCCCTTGATTTTGCTTCTTCAACATGTTGAGGTAGGTGCTTTGTTTACTCTGCTTATTGCCCTCCTGCACTTTGGAGGCAGTTGATGGCTCTTCGTATGGTTTCATGTCAGCAAGATTCCAGGCTTCTTTTCTCCGTTCGCTCTCTTTGCTCACTTCGCGATTAGCGCGAATCCCTTTGGTCCTTTGTGCATTACTTGCAGAGACACGTGCATTGGCTGCTTCCGTTTGTTGTTTCGCATCATTTACAATGCTTTCCCTTAGTGCTCTGAGCTCAGCATCACTTTGACCAGTAGTTGTTTGATACAGGTCCTGATTAAGCTTCTCCTGTTCTTCAATATCAAGAACTTCTTCTATTCGCTTACCCAAGTATTTTCGATCCCGCTCAAGCAACGTGCAGATCTCATATGACTTACCGTCCCTCGAAAGCAGATTGATTGTATCAACAACATTTCGACTGTCGTATGCGAATTCGACTTTCCATGAGCCTTTGTTTCTGGCTCTTTCAAACCACTGTTCGTCTATAGCCTTCTGACAAGAGTAATGACGATTTTTGTATCGAATCCCAAAAGGGGTTACCGTCGCATGATTTCGTTCCATCAAAGCTAATTTAATAATGTTTGATGGCTGTTCTCTTAAATGCCCGCTTCGGTTCTGAATTCCCCAGTTCCACAGCTGATCAGGGATCGGATTCACATGATCATGAATCATGAACTCATCGCGGTTGCACCACTGCATCCAGTGCGATTTATTATAATTTAATGTAGTGTGTATCATAATTTGTGTGAACTGATATATATCCAAAGTTGCATCAAGCCGGTAGTCCCTATCGCCTCTTTCAAGCGTACGTTCTTTAACTGCTCCTGGTAACCAATGAATCGATTTCAAATTTGCAATACGAAAACTTTGTTCGACAATTCCCTTCCAATCACATCGATAAGGCGGCGTATTAGATAAGCGAATATCTAAGAACTCGATTAGATTGTCAGAGTTAAAACCGATTAGCTCCCCTCTATCTGCAAGCAATGCTTCCGGTAAATAAGGGCAGTCCCACTCATCCTCAGTAATTTGGATTCCAAACTCGGCACAATATGACACCTTATCTGTAAAAGCATTAGCTAATGCCATCTTGGCTCCGTTCCAACTCGGTCCTTCCAGCCCCACATATAGACCAACCATTCTCCGGCTAAATGCATCCTTTACATGATAAATGATGGGTCTTCCAATGATTTGAGTACGGTCCATACTATTTACTAAATAAACATCCGCAATCGTAGCATCAATTTGATATACGGAACCAGGTCCAAACGACATGTGACTTGAAGTTCCTAATATAGCGCGATGCTGCAAATGATATTTCCGTTGCCCAACTCTGGCTTGGACAGTCTCTTTTAAACTCAGTTCTTTTTCGAACCAATATTTGAAAGCGCCAAACGTAGGCAACTCATGACTAGGTGGAAGAATAGGTACATTAACCCCATTCTTCACTGCATATCCTAAATTCATATGTTTTTCTTTGATCATCTTGAAGCAATGCCTCAGAGGGTATTTTTCTTTCGTGTTGTAGTAAAGCCGAACACCTACTCGAAATAGTTGCTTCATTTCCTCGCTGATATTAACACCTTGCATATCCGGATCTAGTTTTCCCAATCTGCTCTTCCGACCTCGTTTCAATCCACTCTCGGTTACCGGTTTTTCTTGTCCCAGATTCCCACAATTATAGTAGTGCGGTAATAACGCATTTTTACTTCCGCCTTGCCAGTAACGTGAGAGCGATTGGTATATATATTTTTTACTTACTCCTGTCTTGCTTAACGTATCAGCAACCATCGCTCCCCTTAGCCGAGGATTATAGATATCTGGAACATCATTAACTAATGATTGGATAATTCCCCACCAACGATCACGTATTTTCCTGTTATTTTCGCTGAGTTGTGATTCCAATATTAATTTTGCGTAAGGGTCAATTGTACGTTTAATGGCTAGACCATCCGAAATTGCCTTATTCACTTGCGATATTGCTCTTTCCATTGGTAAGGCGCCTTTCTTATTCAAATCGATTACAATAAGTCTGTCATTATCAGGATCTTGCCATAGTATCCGTTCAAGCATTTTTATTTGTAATTGGTCGTCCAACCATTCCAGTACAGCATTTACACTTAGCACTTGAATCCATCCCTTCGTCTAACCTTTATTGGGTGCCCAGGATCTATCTTCTTACTCATATCCACTTCCCAAATACGGTTTGCGATTAAATGCTTAATTACCCATAGAGAGATACCGCCCTCCAACCCTAACGCTTGATCGCTATCCAGTGCTACACGAGCAAATGAATAATGTGGTTTCTGAAGCATATTAAATAAACGCTTCTCAATCATCCAAAGCACTTTCATTGATACCAGCGGCTCTCTCCATGTTCTTGCTGAATGAATAAATCCTACATTCCAAGCCAAGTTCTTTTGAATCTGCTTCTCTGTTACTACCTTGAATTCTATTCCCTGCTCCTGCCAATAAAGCTGTTCGATCATAATCTTTTCCAATGTACGTTTGGACAGAAGATCAGACTCCGTTTTTATAGACCGAGCCAGTAAAATTGGTGAACCGTTGAGGAGTGAATCAATTAGGAAGTCCGTTGTCATTACTGCATTTTCGTTGTATTGATTAACAAATGGGTGCTTTATTCCTAAACGGTTAGCGATATCAAGTGTTTCTTTAATCGGCAATGGATATTGCTCTCTAATGTCAGAGACATGTGGATTCCAATCGAGTGTATAGAAATACTCTAGCTCTAAATTGGATAGGAAATGATGCACCCTCCCCGTTGTCCATCCTTTTTCCCGCGTTGAAAGACCCTTTGACGGTACATCTCTTACCGTTAACCATGGTTTATAATCTTTACCATGTCCTTTTCCGCGACCTTCTTTAAGCAACTTTGATATAGTTGCTTCTGTAATCTTGCGATACCTTGACATGCCTTCCTCCTCGTCTAATGCTCCATCGAAATAACAAAAAAAGGTCGAGTGCATAGCTGTCCCTTGTGGGATATTGCTATGTACTCGACCTTCATATATTTAATGCTCAACATTGGTCAGAACAGGATTACACTCAAGCGTATTAAAGTTATGGATTCGTTCTTTGTATATAATGCCCATATTTCCGCTATATAAACATTTTTCATCAATCTTTCTGCTTTAGTTCTGTTTCCCGTTCAATTTGATCAACATTTCGTACGCTGCTTCATGCGAACCATGTACATACAGTTCATAGGGCTGACCATAATTATCAGCAATGTATTCTGCTTTGTCGCTGGTTAAGTTCTTTGAAAATAAAGTATTAGTCAGGAGCCGATGATTTACCAACGTATATGAATTGAGGATTCGTCAGCTTTCAAAATGAGGAAACACCATGGATCATGACACCGCTAAATACTATTTTTGTGGAGCATGTGGACATAATATTAAAGCATAAGCTACCTATTGAATTAAGTCATTGGAATCATTCTGAACTGTGTTGCCTATAGCGGTTACCAAAGAGTTCTTAATTCCGTCTTTGTTGCCAAACAAGTTTTTGAAGAGCGAAATCTAAGAGTATAAAATAATCCCTTCAGGAACATCTTTTAGAAAGCTAAAAGACTATTACATAAGTTTGCAGGGCTAATAATTATAAGACCGGATGCAGCATAATTAGCTTCCGGTCTTATTTCAATCTGCAATTAAGTTCTATTGTCCCATATCATTACACTATTTGAACACACAATTAACTCTACTCTCCGCTTCACCACTATTTGTGATTACGGTTCTTGGTACATCACTCACTGTCATAAACTATATCTTTAATTAGGTTTTCCCATTATAATTAAGTCTAATTGACCAAACAGAAAAGAGGTATATTATGAGCAAAAAACTAATCAATGTTTTACCTTTGCTGTCATTGTGTATTTTCATACTTTTCCCAGTCCGATCATCAGCTGAAACTCTTCAAGTTCCACTAAAAGATATGCAAACGCATTATTGGAGTGCAACTTTACAAAGTGAACTTCAACCAATAGAATCGAGTTGGTTATGGAGCGAACCACGTACTGAAAGAAATATACCATATTCGGGGACAGCATACTGGGTCGACGGTTTGAAAACTTATACCCCTGCGAATTTTTTACTTTATGAAAACGGAGATTTATTCTTGTCTAAAGATAACAATTTTAGCGAAAACAGCTTTTCTAAAGTTATGAGCAATGTAAAGTCAATATCACAAATCAGCGTTCCCTTCTATAAATCGCGGGAAATCATGGAGATTAGAAATAATTACAAAAGTCAATATAGCCTTGCTCAAGATCGTGATTCGATTTATACTGCGAACTTAACGACTATCCTTACTAATGATGGTGAGTTGTATATAATGGGTTCTCCTAGTGATATTCCATATGTAAACAAAAACTTAAGTATAGAAAACTTAAATGTAATATCAGATACTGACACCAGTTATAAAAAGGATATTCTAATAACGACATCCATAGAAATGTTATTCCCATTTACCTATCAAGCAAATCCTAATACATTAATCAAGATCGCTGACAATATTGATTACATCGATCCATCTTACTACTATGTTGAGACATTATATGGAAACGGTATACATAGAGGTTCATCAGGAAATGAAACTGGAGAAAAAGGATTCTTCATTGATAAATCGGGCAATACCTACCTTGGATTTCCGGGGCAGACCGACTCCAATACATTAGCAAATAAAAATTTAGTAAATTATGTACCTTCAAGTAATATTATGTTATTAGAAAATGGTACACTTTATCGTGATAATAGAAAAGTAAGTAATGATATCAAATATTTCACAATAAACTTATATTTATTAAATGATGGAACTCTTTATGATTATGAGCATAATTTTATTGATCGAGATGTGAAGGCTCTTTACAACCCCTTATATTATGATCTTAACGATAGCCAAAGTCTTTTGTGGCGTGATGGTGGTTATTATATTAAATCTGATGATAGTCTTTGGGGCAACAATGGATCTGGCTACAGAAAACTAATGGATGATGTCTCAACTATTTTCCAAGTATATGTAGTAAGAACGAATGGTGATGTTTTCACAATCGAAGAAAGTGAAAATGGATCACTCTTGCCCAAGAAAATAATGAATGGAAACGGGTTATCACCTAAACCAGCAGATAAGGTACATGAAGGCAAAATATTCAAGGACGCCTCCGACTGGGCACTCGTTGATTTACGTTCAGCTAGAACATCTGGACTTACACTTCCAGTTGAAGATTTAAGTTATAACAAGGCAATAACACGTGAGAAGTTCAGTGAAATAGCTGTTAAACTATATGAGAAATTAGTTCAAAAGTCAGCACCTTCATCAAGTAAGAATACTTTCGAGGATACTAACAATCCTGAAATACTGAAAGCATATGAATTAGGTATTGTTAAGGGTACTTCAAAAACGACTTTCTCTCCACAAGCTAATATTACACGTGAAGAAGTAGCAACAATGTTAAAACGTACTGTAGATAAGGCAGGGAAATCCTTACAAAAAGGCAGTGCTAAGAATTTCTCCGACCATGCTCAAATTTCTAGTTGGGCTAAGGATGCTGTGAGCGCAATGTCTGCCGCGAATATTGTGAAGGGTCTGAGTGAAACTACATTTGCTCCAAAACAGAATACGACGATTGAGCAGGCTGTTATTATGGCTAATCGATTAGTGAAGTAACTTAATTTACGACATAAGAACGGATATAAAATGTTTTTAATAATATTAACAAAGACAAGAAGCTGCGTGATTGCAGCTTCTTGTCTTTGTATTATAGGTGCCACAGGCAGTACCATAGATCATGGTATAAAATTACGTTCTTCCATAGGGACTGAAATAAGCATTTTACAATTATAACACTCTATTTTCTTTCAGCACAAAAAACAGCCTGCCAGTTAAACCGGCAGGCTGTTTCAGTTCAGTTTCC
The DNA here is from genome assembly GCF_058313675.1 of Paenibacillus sp. fava2. Classification (NCBI taxonomy): domain Bacteria; kingdom Bacillati; phylum Bacillota; class Bacilli; order Caryophanales; family Paenibacillaceae; genus Paenibacillus; species Paenibacillus sp. fava2. The sequence goes on from NZ_CM177755.1 coordinate 6,539,244, forward strand.
AACTTTATTTATTGGTTTCCAACTTTAATTGTTAGTTGCCAACTTTATTTTCTAGTTTCCAACTTTATTTTTCGGAAACACCGATATTGAATTTCTAAACTTCCTACTCCACAGTTACACTCTTCGCCAAATTCCGTGGCTTATCAACATCATGACCCAGGGCCAGCGAAGCATAGTAAGCCAGCAATTGAGTTACGACTACAGACAGTGCGGAAGTCAGCAGCGGCAGGGTCTTCGGAATAACGAAGGCCTGGTCAACGGATTTCAGCAGGTCTGTTACGTGCTCCTGATGAGTAATCGCCAGCACGTCTGCGCCGCGGGCTTTTACTTCTTTGATGTTGCTGACAGTCTTTTCGAGTACGGATTCCTGTGTTGCCAGGGCAATTACCGGAACGCCATCTTCGATCAGTGCCAGTGTACCGTGCTTCAGCTCACCTGCAGCATAGGCTTCAGAGTGAATGTAAGAGATTTCTTTCAGCTTCAGCGAGCCTTCTTGAGCTACAGCATAGTCTACGCCGCGGCCGATGAAGAACAGGTGCTTGTGGCTGGAGATCTGCTCTGCATAAGTTTTGATGGCATCCTTCTGAGCCAGGATTTCTTCTACCTGCTCAGGGAGAGTGTTCATAGCTGCCAGGATTTCAGCAACCTGTGCATCCGTTTGAGTTCCGCGTACTTCAGCCATATACAGGCCGAGCAGTGTGAACGCAATGATCTGCGAAGTGTAAGCCTTGGTCGATGCTACCGCGATTTCCGGACCAGCAAGAGTAACCAGTACATCGTTAGCTTCGCGGGCAATCGAGCTGCCTACAACGTTAGTGATAGCCAGAACGTGCGCACCGTTAGCCTGACCTTCACGCAGGGCAGCCAGGGTATCAGCCGTTTCACCGGATTGGCTGACTACGATAACCAGTGTTTCTGGTGTAACGATAGGTGCACGGTAACGGTATTCGGAAGCAATATCGTTCTCAACCGGAATACGAACCAGGGACTCGATCAGGTTACGTCCAACCAGACCGGCGTTGTATGCAGTACCGCAGGCAACGATCTGGATGTTACGGATGTTCTTAATCTGCTCAGGAGTCAGGTTGAGCTCTGGCAGAATTACTTTAGTGCCTTCAGCATTAATGCGTCCGCGCATAGTGTCACGGTAAGCCTTAGGCTGCTCGTGGATTTCTTTCAGCATGAAGTGCTCGTATCCGCCTTTTTCTGCGGTAACAGCATCCCAATCGACAGTAATCATTTCCCGAGAAATAAAGTTGCCTTCAATCGTCATCAGTTCGACAGCATCTCTTGTCAGTACAGCCATTTCGCCGTCGTTCAAAATATATACGTTACGGGTGTATTCCAGCAATGCCGGAATGTCTGACCCGATAAAGTTTTCTCCTTCGCCAAGACCGATAATCAGCGGGCTCGCCTGACGAACAGCTACCAGTTTATCCGGCTCATGTTCAGTCAGAACGCCCAGGGCAAACGCACCGCGCATGTGGGTGATTGCCTTTTGAACAGCCTTAACGATATCTCCTTCATATTCACGGGCGATCAGGTGGGAAATAACCTCTGTATCCGTCTCGGAAGTGAAGTGGCATCCGCCGGCAATCAGCTCTTCTTTGAGTTCCAGGTAGTTTTCGACGATCCCGTTGTGCACAACCGAGAATTTCTGGCTGTTATCTGTGTGCGGGTGGGAGTTCTCGTCGGATGGTTTACCGTGAGTCGCCCAGCGGGTGTGTCCAATGCCGGCACTACCGGTCAGCGGAGTAGTTTCAAGTCTGGACTCCAGGTTAGCCATACGGCCTTTTGCCTTAACTACCTGCAAGCCTTCCTTCGTGAAAACAGCAATACCTGCTGAATCATAACCACGGTACTCCAGCTTCTTAAGTCCCTCTACCAGGATCCCCTGAGAATTCTGATTACCAATATATCCTACAATACCACACATTATAAATTCCTCCGTCCAATGATTGTTATGTGGGCGGCATAAGGAAAGAAACGTGCCGTGCGGCATGTGTAGAGAAAAAGCCTTATTCTGTTGTATTGTCTGTCACCTGTGAAAAGGATATTCATGACATGCACAGTCTTCTTCTCTGCCGCAGCAGGACTTTCGTATCTTCCATAAGCGCATACCCATGAATGGTTTAATTCCTCGTACACCCATAAAAGCGTTGTGTGAAAGGTCGCCCTGACATTTTCCGCTTCCATTTACGGCTCTGGTGCATCACCGGGAGGTCCCCGCCGAACATTTCGAACACCTCCACCTCGTCAGCTTACATCTGCCGTGATCCGTTCCAGCCTAAACTCAAGCTGTCCCTTCTCCCCCGCGCAAGATCAAGCTCTGGCGCTTGTTATTGCTGTTACCTCACTATCCCCGCTTTCCTTCTCGAATGACACTTCATCATTATATGCACCTTACATCACTTTTGGCAATGAAATAATGATTGAAACGGTTGGAATTTGTTGAAAAAAATTTCAAATCAGCCACAAAGCCGGCATTTGAAGCATAAATCTCCATTCTCCGGCTCTGTCAGCCATCTGTAATACACTATATTAAACCAGTTCGCGCTCTACAACTTCAACAATCTGGCCTACAAAAAGATCCAGCTCTGCCTTATCCGGGCCTTCAGCCATTACACGGATCAGCGGTTCTGTCCCCGAAGGACGGACAAGCACTCGGCCGTTATCACCAAGCTTGCCTTCCACCTCTTTAATCGCTGCCTCAATCGCCGGATTGTTCGGATAATTCGTCTTATCCTGCACCCGCACATTAACAAGCACCTGAGGATATTTGGTCATCATCGCCTTCAGTACACTCAGCTTCTTACCATCAGCCTTCATGGTATCGACGAGCTGGATTGCAGTCAGGATGCCGTCACCCGTTGTGTTGTAATCCAGGAAAATAACATGGCCGGACTGTTCCCCGCCCAGATTATAGCCGCCGCGGCGCATTTCTTCCATCACATAACGGTCGCCTACAGCCGTTTTGGCTGTATTCAGCGCTAATTTTTCGGTTGCCTTGTAGAAGCCGATGTTACTCATGACAGTCGAAACAACGGTTGCATCCTTGAGCTTGCCGGAGCGGTTCATTGCATCTCCGCAAATGCAGAGAATGAAATCGCCGTCCACCTCTTCACCTGTTTCGTCAATGGCAATCAGGCGGTCTGCATCACCGTCAAAAGCAAGTCCCAGATCAGCACCGTGACGAAGCACTTCTTCCCGCAGCTTCTCCGGATGTGTTGAGCCATATCCGTCGTTGATGTTAAGGCCGTCCGGCTCGGCTCCGATTGCGATTACTTCGGCACCCAGCTCTCTGAACAGACGCGGAGCCAGCTCATAAGCTGCACCATGCGCGCAGTCCAGTACAACCTTAATGCCGTCAAAACGGTTGGAAATCGTTGTCTTCAGGTATTCCAGATAAAGATACTTAGCATCGTTGTCTACGGTTAGCTTGCCAAGACCTGCACCTACCGGACGCGGAAGCTCATCCTTCTCGGCATCCATCAGCTCTTCAATGCGCAGTTCAGTCTCGTCGGTCAGCTTAAAGCCGTCTCCGCCGAAAAACTTAATTCCGTTGTCTTCAACCGGATTGTGGGAGGCGGAGATCATTACACCGGCATCCGCTTTGAGCAATCTGGTTATATATGCTACAGCTGGAGTGCTAACGACTCCAATACGGATTACTTCTGCCCCGATGGACAACAGCCCGGCTACAAGTGCCGATTCCAGCAGCGGTCCGGAGATCCGTGTATCCATGCCGATAACCACTTTTGGTTTTTCTACGTTTCCAGCCAGTACATATCCGCCGCAGCGGCCAATGCTATAGGCCATTTCTGCTGTTAATTCCTGGTTAGCGACTCCGCGCACACCATCTGTACCAAAATACTTACCCATCTCTTTTCTCCTTTTAATACGCTACATGTACAATGTGAACTCAAGAAGTGACGTGTAAAGCCCCATTTCTAAGTCCATCTTACATAGCTTAATGAATTATTGTATGAATGAATTCTGATTCTTGTAACTAAAGGGCTCTACACATAGACGCTTTCCCGCACAAAAAGTTACGTACCGCCATTGCCCCCGGTATTCGTCGTATTCCCGCTTCCCGAAGGAGTACTGCTGCTCTCCGGCACATCCTCCGCAGGCTCCGGAGTGGTAGTGCCGGATGGCTCTGGGCTATGGGTCGGCTCCACACTCGTTTCCCCGCCGGAAACAGCTTCCGAGCTCGGCTCAGGGGTCGGCGCAATACCGGTATCAGGACTTACAGTTACCTCAGGTGTTGCAGGCGGCTGCAAATCAATGGTGACTACATTCGGCTGTGAGGAATTGACCATTGAAATGAACCTAGGCATCGAGATCTGAAGTGAGACTTGATGCACCCCTGCTGACAGACCGCCGACATCGGCAACAACACTGATATTATCCTGATCAAGCTGATCCAGCAGTGTAGGAGCGCCCGCCAGCGTCAGAGAAATCGCTTTGGCGGCCGGGTCTGTAACCACGGCTGTTAGCCCGCTGGCCACACCTTCAAGCTTGATCGGGATATTATCCATCGTCCGTTCAGCAATTTCAGCTGCAGAAACAGTGACATTCATCTCCGCAGGTTCAACCTTTGCTATTCCTTCAGGCGGAGCAAGCTCCAGCTTCACCTGCTGTGTTCCTGCAGACTGAACCGTGCTCAGATCAAGAACAGCATCGTAGGAGGATAACCCTGCCAGCGCTTCCTCGCTGCCGTATACCGTAACTGTATCCATTTCAGGAGTTACTCTGGACAGCACCAGTGAACCCGGCAGCTGCCCTGTGAAGCTCACATCCAGCGGTAGCGTTTTGTACGGTAGCGTAATCGGCAGCTCAACAGCAACTGTAGCGGGCTCAATAACAGCACCGCTAATCTCATTTCCGCTGCTGTCGTAGGCGGCCAGCCGCATTCTTTTTTCCGTAAAAGTCTCATTCTCCCCGTCCAGCTCAATCGTCCCCTGAACAGTGGTTACTTTACTCAGCTCGCTGGCCGGCAGGGTAACTTCAACATCAGCAGGGTTAATAACAGCCGTGCCGAGCTTATACCCTTCTGCCGGAGCACCGCTTGTAATCAGGGTAACCGGGAACGTCCTCGTGTTGCGCAGTTCAACATGCACATTCACTTCAGACGGTTCCATTGATTCAAACTTCACGCCCTTGGGTAGGGTATAATTTAACGGAAGCGTTGTATCCCCCGGTTCTACATCGCTTAAATCGAGCGTTACCTTATAATCGTCGGAAAACTTGAAGTTGAGATCGGAATTTTTGCCCGATACTTCAAGCCGCACACTCTCGGCATCGAAGCTGTATACATACTTTTCTTCATCAAGGCCGGTCTGCTCTATTTTAACATTTTCAATAATCTTCGTCTGTGTGTTAACTGTAGTCTGGTTCGTAGGCTCGGTATCCACATGTACAATCGTCCACAGGATAATACCGAAGACAAGTGCAAGAATCTTGTTGAAGTTGTTATTCTTCATCCACTTATCCATTGTTTTTGCCCCCTCTCCGTTTCCAGAAAGCAGAGCTCTTCTCCTTCAGCGTCGAAGATGCGCTCAGCTCCTGATGAAGCTTCGAGATCAGCGACTCTTCCTTAATGTCACGCACAATCTGCCCGTTAATGGCCAGCGATATTTGTCCCGTCTCCTCAGAGACCACAACAGATACCGAGTCCGCAACCTCACTGATCCCGATCGCCGCACGGTGGCGTGTCCCCAGCTCTTTGCTGATGAACGGATTCTCTGAGAGAGGAAGATAACAGGCAGCCGCGGCAATCTGTCCGTCCTGCATAATCAGTGCACCGTCATGCAGCGGAGTATTGGGAATAAAAATATTAATCAGCAGCTCCGAGCTTACCACGGAACGCATTGGAATGCCCGATTCCGTGTATTCATTCAGCCCGGTCGCCCGCTCAAAAACGATAAGTGCCCCGATCTTACGCTTGGACAGGTAGTTCACGGCTTTAATCACTTCACCGACCAGCCGGCTGATCTCCTCATCATTCTCCGATGCCCGGCCAAAAAACTTGCCCCGTCCAAGCTGCTCCAGCCCCCTGCGCAGCTCAGGCTGAAAAATAATAAAGATCGCAAATACCCCGAACGTATAGATCTGGTTCATCAGCCATTTCAGCGTGTAAAGATCCAGAACCGTACTCAGCGCCCAGATAATAACCAGCACAAGAATCCCCTTAAGCAGCTGGACTGCCCGTGTGCCGCGCACCATATTGAGAACCTTGTAGATAATGTAGCTGACGATCAGAACATCAATTATATCTTTAATGGATTCTTTCCATGTTAAGTCGGTAAAATAGCTCATTGCCCAAAACCCCCGTCATTTCATATTAGCTGGGTTTATGTAAATTGTCTGTAAGATCTGTTTCATATCTAGGTTATAACGTTCACGCCCAGGTTGCAAGTTTCACACTCTTTCCAGGCAACAAAAAAGCGCCATCTTTCCGGAAAAAGAGGCGCAAATACTATTTCTGCATAAAGGCCATGCGGGTTAACGGTAGGCAACTTCAGAGAACATGTTCGTCACTTTATACCAGAGCCAGCTTACCGCTTGGTCTATGCTTTTGACTTGCCCGGAGATATGGGCTGTAGATGCTTTGTAAAGAGTACCGTCGATCACTGTTACGTTGCCGTTGACTTCCCCGTACACCTGAGTTTTGCCGTTCTCCACCGTGAGGTTGCCGGATATTGTCTTGCCGGACGGTACAATGACAGTATCGCCCTGGATCACAACCTGGTCGAGGTCACTGCCTCTGACGACAAGCTGCTGGTCCTGATTCCAGAAAGTAACCGAGCTCATCAGCATCACCAGCAGAAATACGGACGCCGCCGTAAGGGCCGGATGTCTTTTGATCCAGGTAATGAAAGCTCTTTCCTTCTTCGGCTTCGGCAGCGAATCCATTATACGGCTTACCAAATCGTCTGAGGCCACCGCATTCTGGTGCATCAGGGAGAACATCAGCATATCAGTTTGTTCCAATTCTTTGAACTTTGCACGGCAATCCGGACAGGATAGAAGATGCTCCTTCAATTCCCTCTGCTGCAGCTCGGGCAAGTCGTCATCCAGGTAATCATGCATCAAAGAGACGGCCAGTTTGCATTCCATAGGAGCCAATCCTTTCATGAGTGCTATTTAATTATTTCAAGGCAAAGGGACAGTACATAAGACTTGCTTAACTTACATACGGCACTGCCAGTCAGACGTTTCATAAAAAAACATCTATTTTTACATTTTCGGGCCTAATTTTTTACGTAAAAATTCACGTCCGCGGTGTACCCGGGTCTTGATCGTCGTTACCGGCATATCCAGCACATCACTGATCTCCTGAAGCGACAGATCCTGCAGATAACGCAGTATCATTACAGACCGGTATTTCACGGGCAGACTGTCAATGGCCTCGTAGATCACCCTCTGCGTCTCTGAGAGCAGCAGTTCCGTCTCCGGGGTGACATTGTCACTCGGAATCATTGAATAGCCGTCAATGCCTTCCTGATCGTTCATCTCCGCATCCAGCGAATAGGTAGGCTTGCGCTTGCGCAGCCTGTCGATACAGAGGTTCGTACCAATCCTGTAAATCCAGGTTGAGAACTTCTGTTTGTCATCATAACGGTCCAAATTCCGGTATACACGCAAAAAAGTCTCCTGAACAATATCCTCCGCCTCATGACGGTTGTTCAGCATCCGGTAAGCCAAATGATATATTTTGTCTTTATATAGTTCCACAAGCTCGGCAAATGCTCTTTGGTCGCCCTTCAAGGCGAGCTTTGTCAATCTGCCTTCCAAATTCTCCACCTGTTAACTCCCCCAGACTTGCCGCCCCTGGTCTTTCATCTCATCTGAATGTCCACGGTACAAGCATATAAATCGTAAATCAAGTTTGGTCAAAAATCAAGGATTGTATTGTTACCTTATGGAAAGCGGTCAGGACCAGCTTGCAGCAAATTGCGGTGATTACGGCGGCACTCCAAAGAATGTTTGGACTTCCGGCCGCTGTTATTGTCAGATTTCTTTATTATAGGTTTTATCCACAGTAGAAATCTGACAATAAAGGCGGACGCTAACGCTCCTCCAGTTCCAAAATTCTTCTCCGCACCTTCTCCATCACCTGTAGCTTATGCACTGTTCCCCGCCTGAATTCCTCAGGTAACAATGGGCGGGGCAAGGGCAGGCAGCCGCTTGGCCGTGAGGTTAAGCGGCTGCCAGGATTCTGCCGGTTGCAGTTACAAGAGGAAAATGGCCGAAGCGGCTATACGCTCCCCCCTTAATCCCATGCATCTCAGAGCTGAACTGTAAGACAAGCTGTATTTAGTGGACCTGCTTCCCCTTCTATCTGGCACGCGCCATAAGGCAGTAGGCCAGAATAAAGACAAAAAACGGAGATCTGCTGCATCAGGTGCAGCAAATCTCCGTTTAGTTTTCATATTCCAGTTAGTTCAAGGCTGAGCACAGGTTATGCTGCTATAAGCCTAGCGAACTCCGGGCATCAGCCCGTATTCCGCAGCCCTGCAGCAATACCGTTAATAGTAAGCAATACTTCACGCAGCAGCTCTGCGTCGTCACCCTCGGCATCCCGCAGTGCTCTTAGCTCGGACAGCAGCTGTACCTGAAGGTAGCTGAGCGGATCAACATACGGGTTGCGCAGCCGGATTGATTCCTGAATAACCGGAACATTGTCCAGAATGTCATGTTGGCCGGTGATCTTGAGGATCAGCTCCGAGGTCAGCTTGAATTCAGCTTCAATCTGGCCAAAGATCCGCTTGCGGGCTTCATCATTTTTGCCCATGGAGGCGTACTCCTCGGCAATAACCAGGTCTGCCTTGGCAATTGCCATCTGCAGCGTATCAATCAGCGTGGTAAAGAAGGAGAAGTTAGCATACATAGTCTGCATAATCTTCAGATTCTCTTCTTTGCCCTCATAGAAGCTCTGCAGCCCCGTTCCGGCAGCATACCAGGCCGGCAGCAGGTAGCGGCTCTGCGTCCAGGCAAATACCCACGGGATCGCACGCAGATCCTCAAAGCGGTCGCTGTTCTTGCGTTTGGATGGACGTGAACCGATGTTCAGCTCGCCCACCTCAGGCAGAGGTGTTGATTCTTTGAAGAAGGTCAGGAAGTCCGGATCACGGAAAATCAGGTCCTGATATTTGGTCAGGGAAACTTCCGAGATACGGGCTACAATTTCATCCCACTTGGCTTCGTACAGATCAGCCTGCGGCGTTCTGGCGTGAATGGCTGCCGTCACCAGTGCTGATGTAGCCTGCTCCAGACTCCGGTAAGCAATCCCCTGCATTGAATAACGGGAAGAGATTACTTCACCCTGCTCCGTAATCTTGATTCCGCCGCCGATTGTGGAAGCCGGCTGGGCAAGAATACTGCGGTTCAGCGGCATGCCGCCGCGTCCAAGCGCCCCTCCGCGCCCGTGGAAGAACTTCAGCTTGATGCCGAATTCATCCGCTGTAGCCGTGATCTGCTTCAGCGCAACACGCAGCTCCCAGTTCGCAGTAACCACACCGCCGTCTTTGTTGCTGTCGGAATAACCCAGCATAATCTCCTGCAGGTCGTTCATTGCCCGCACCGCTTCACGATAGATCGGCATGCCGAGCAGCCGCTTCATAATCTGCGGCGCGTTGTGCAGGTCATCAATGGTCTCAAAGAGCGGCACAGCCTGCAATGTGCAGACTACAGTTCCATCGTTATCCTTGCGGAACAGGCCCACTTCTTTGGAGAATACCATAACTTCCAGAATGTCGCTTGCCGCTTCCGCCATACTGATCAGATAACTGGTGATACACTGCTTGCCGTATTCCTCCTGCGCCAGATAGATCGTGCGGTATACCGCAAGACATTCCTCCGTACTTTCACTGTAAGACTGGTACGGGGAAGTTAGCGGCCGCGGATCGTTGAGCAGAGACTCAAGCAGCTTTACCTTCTCGTCTTCGGGCATTTTGGCGTAATCCTGGGTGATGTTCATCTTAGCCAGAATTTCGGCCATTGCATTTTCGTGCTCCTGGCTATGCTGGCGGACGTCGAGTGCCGCAGTGTGGAAGCCAAACAGCTCCACCTGGCGGATGAGCTTCTTAATGTAAGTATCCGCCACATAATCGGCATAGTGATGCCGCAGACTGCGGTCAATCACATTCAGGTCATCTATGAACTGCTGCGGGGTCGCGTAGCGCTCCGGCGTTCCTTTTTTCTCATCGTCCAGCACGTTCTGTGTCTTCGAGATCATATAGCTGAGCTTAATCCGGTAAGGCTCATTGTCATTGCGCCAGGCATCAACCCGGTTCAGTTTAATGATCTTGCGGTCTTCTTCAATCGAATCCAGCAGTTCTTCTGTAACGCTGACGATGCTTGTACTAAAGCTCAGATACTGCATAAGTTCACGCATAATGCGCTGATATTCCCGGATAGCCAGCTTGCGCTGCAGACGAAGCGTCTGTAGCGTCACCGCCGCCGTTACGGACGGATTGCCGTCACGGTCTCCGCCGATCCATGATCCAAAACGCAGGTATGTCGGCACATGCCAGTTCTGTCCGGGATAGTATTTGCTTAAACATCGCTCAAGTTCCTGATATACATCCGGCAGCACCTGGAAAATCGTCTCGTGGAAGTAATACATCCCGTTCCGAACTTCATCAAGTACTGTCGGTTTGCGGTCACGCAATTCATCTGTCTGCCACAGAGTAATAACTTCATTCAGCAGCTTCTCGCGGAGCTGTTCGCGTTCACGGAATGTCAGTGTCGGATTATCGAGACCCATTACATCATCAGATATCCGCTTGTGAATATCTAGAATGGCCCGCCGCATTGCTTCCGTAGGGTGAGCGGTCATGACCAGCTCCAAGGACAGGTTGTTCATAATGTCATGAACATCCTCTTGGGAGAAATCACGTTCACGGAGCTCCTGAATCGCACTTTCGATTGATCCCGGCTGTACCGTGTCCCCTGCAGAACGCTCATAGTCCCGCTTACGGCGAATTCGGTGATTCTGCTCAGCGATGTTTACCAATTGAAAATAAATGGCAAACGCCCGTATTACCTGGTGCCGATTCTCAGGATCCAGTGAGCCAATCAGCTCTTTAAATTCATTGTGCAGTTCAGGCAAAAATAATGAGCGCAGCGATTTACTGGTTTCGCGAATCTTCTCCACGACCTCCAGCAGTTCGTTACCGCCTTGGTGAACCAAGACTTCGCCCAAGATGTTCCCCAGGAACCGTACGTCACGCCGCAGCAGATTGTTGGAATTGCTTTTGCTGACAGCTGTCGTAAGTTCGGTCATGCTGCTCCCCCCATCCTCTTCCGGATCAATGTCCTAACATTGTCTATTTGAAGCTTTCCTCATATCCTACAGTAATACCTATCGGAAATCTCCAACTTATTGCGCTGTAAAGCGCTGCAGTAATTACGATTATACACCAAATTCATTCATTATACAGTCATAAAATATTTATGTATTTTATTTCATTATAATGGCTGCCCTTTGGAGTATTTATGTGCAAGGTTTACACGGCATGTAGGTATTGATTGCATTATACACGGATTGCGGAAGAATGGAAATTGGGGATATTGAATGCGGGTGATAAAATAAATTTAACAGTTTACTACGGCTATATCGGGGTTAAGAGCTTCTAGGACCGCCTCTTTCGGGTTAAAGCGTTAACCCGCCTACTTTGGCGTCTAACACGCAGACGTAGCTTAGAAGAGCCTATAGAAGGCCTCATAGGTATAATCCTTACTAAAATAATTTATTTAATATAATCTCAGTAAAAATAAAACAAAAAACTCCTACCGAAGTAGAAGTTTCTGTCAGACTAAGCTGAAATATCGGGATGACACGATTTGAACATGCGACCCCCTGGTCCCAAACCAGGTGCTCTACCAAGCTGAGCTACATCCCGAAGCAATATAAAATTATGGAGCGGGTGATGGGAATCGAACCCACGCTATTAGCTTGGAAGGCTAAAGTTCTACCATTGAACTACACCCGCAAAGATGAAAATCGGGATGACACGATTTGAACATGCGACCCCCTGGTCCCAAACCAGGTGCTCTACCAAGCTGAGCTACATCCCGAAAAAATGGCGCGCCCTAAGAGATTCGAACTCCTGACCTTTTGATTCGTAGTCAAACGCTCTATCCAGCTGAGCTAAGGGCGCAAAATTATGGAGCGGACGACGGGAATCGAACCCGCGACCCTCGCCTTGGCAAGGCGATGCTCTACCGCTGAGCCACGTCCGCATATTAAGTGGTGCGCGTGAAGGGACTTGAACCCCCACGTCTTACGACGCCAGATCCTAAGTCTGGTGCGTCTGCCATTCCGCCACACGCGCAGAGTACTTTTTAATCAAAGTGAGCCATGAAGGACTCGAACCTTCGACACCCTGATTAAAAGTCAGGTGCTCTACCAACTGAGCTAATGGCTCGCAATTGGCAGGGGATATAGGATTCGAACCTATGATGACGGAGTCAGAGTCCGTTGCCTTACCACTTGGCGAATCCCCTATAATGTAACATATCTACCATAACCATTCAATAGGATAACGATTATGGTGGAGGCTGAGGGGATCGAACCCCCGACCCTCTGCTTGTAAGGCAGATGCTCTCCCAGCTGAGCTAAGCCTCCGTATGTATAAACCAAAAGCATTAAATAAATGGTGACCCGTAGGGGATTCGAACCCCTGTTACCTCCGTGAAAGGGAGGTGTCTTAACCCCTTGACCAACGGGCCTTAAAAAATTTGTGGAGCTCTCAACCGGATTCGAACCGGTGACCTCTTCCTTACCATGGAAGCACTCTACCTGCTGAGCTATGAGAGCATGGCTCCCCGAACAGGACTCGAACCTGTGACAACTCGATTAACAGTCGAGTGCTCTACCAACTGAGCTATCAGGGAATATTATCCGCTTGGCGGCGTCCTACTCTCCCAGGACCCTTCGGTCCAAGTACCATCGGCGCTGGAAGGCTTAACGGTCGTGTTCGGGATGGGTACGCGTGGAACCCTTCCGCTATCGCCACCAAACGTTACAGGCTTGATCACCTGAAAACTGAATCCGAAACGAATCTGCGATTTATTTATTGGATAAGCCCTCGACCGATTAGTATTGGTCAGCTCCATGCATTGCTGCACTTCCACCTCCAACCTATCTACCTCGTCGTCTTCAAGGGGTCTTACTAATTGGGAAATCTCATCTTGAGGGGGGCTTCACGCTTAGATGCTTTCAGCGCTTATCCCGTCCGTACGTAG
>NZ_CM177755.1:6555000-7274642 GCF_058313675.1 Paenibacillus sp. fava2
GCTCGCCGCTACTGACGGAATCACTATTGTTTTCTCTTCCTCAGGGTACTTAGATGTTTCAGTTCCCCTGGTCTGCCTCTGCGTATCCTATGTATTCAGATACGAGTAACTGCGAATTACCACAGCTGGGTTTCCCCATTCGGACACCCCCGGATCAAAGCTTGCTTACAGCTCCCCGAGGCAGTTTCGTTGTTCGCCACGTCCTTCGTCGGCTCCTGGCGCCTAGGCATCCTCCGTGTGCTCTTATTAGCTTAACCATGCGTTTTCCGTTAGGAAAATCGCCAGCATCACTATTAATTCAAAACTTGCTTACACAAGTTCAGCTTAAAGGAATGTTCTAAAACGCAAATTCGTTTCGGTATCCAGTTTTCAAGGATCAAGATGTTACAAGTATTCAAGTAAATCATTATGGTGGAGCCAAGCGGGATCGAACCGCTGACCTCCTGCTTGCAAGGCAGGCGCTCTCCCAGCTGAGCTATGGCCCCATAAAGTATAATGTTGTAGATGTTATATGGTGGGCCTTGGTGGACTCGAACCACCGACCTCACCCTTATCAGAGGTGCGCTCTAACCAACTGAGCTAAAAGCCCATATAACATAACATGGTTTCAACCATAGAATGGTTGTCCGCTTGGCAGCGTCCTACTCTCCCAGGACCCTTCGGTCCAAGTACCATCGGCGCTGGAGGACTTAACGGTCGTGTTCGGGATGGGTACGTGTGGAACCCCTCCGCTATCGCCACCAAACGGGATGAAAGGATTGACCTTTCAAAACTGAACACGAGTGAGTAACTAACCGACCGGTTAGATTTAAGATTTGAATGTCATCATTGCAGATGACGATTCTCCATAGAAAGGAGGTGATCCAGCCGCACCTTCCGATACGGCTACCTTGTTACGACTTCACCCCAATCATCTACCCCACCTTCGGCGGCTGGCTCCCTTGCGGGTTACCCCACCGACTTCGGGTGTTGTAAACTCTCGTGGTGTGACGGGCGGTGTGTACAAGACCCGGGAACGTATTCACCGCGGCATGCTGATCCGCGATTACTAGCAATTCCGACTTCATGCAGGCGAGTTGCAGCCTGCAATCCGAACTGAGACCAGCTTTGCTGGGATTGGCTCCACCTCGCGGCTTCGCTTCCCGTTGTACTGGCCATTGTAGTACGTGTGTAGCCCAGGTCATAAGGGGCATGATGATTTGACGTCATCCCCACCTTCCTCCGGTTTGTCACCGGCAGTCACTCTAGAGTGCCCAGCTTAACCTGCTGGCAACTAAAGTCAAGGGTTGCGCTCGTTGCGGGACTTAACCCAACATCTCACGACACGAGCTGACGACAACCATGCACCACCTGTCTCCTCTGTCCCGAAGGCCGCCCCTATCTCTAGAGGATTCAGAGGGATGTCAAGACCTGGTAAGGTTCTTCGCGTTGCTTCGAATTAAACCACATACTCCACTGCTTGTGCGGGTCCCCGTCAATTCCTTTGAGTTTCAGTCTTGCGACCGTACTCCCCAGGCGGAGTGCTTACTGTGTTAACTTCGGCACCAAGGGTATCGAAACCCCTAACACCTAGCACTCATCGTTTACGGCGTGGACTACCAGGGTATCTAATCCTGTTTGCTCCCCACGCTTTCGCGCCTCAGCGTCAGTTACAGCCCAGAAAGTCGCCTTCGCCACTGGTGTTCCTCCACATCTCTACGCATTTCACCGCTACACGTGGAATTCCACTTTCCTCTTCTGTACTCAAGCCACCCAGTTTCCAGTGCGACCTCAGGTTGAGCCCAAGGTTTAAACACCAGACTTAAATAGCCGCCTGCGCGCGCTTTACGCCCAATAATTCCGGACAACGCTTGCCCCCTACGTATTACCGCGGCTGCTGGCACGTAGTTAGCCGGGGCTTTCTTCTCAGGTACCGTCACTCCGGTAGCAGTTACTCTACCGGACGTTCTTCCCTGGCAACAGAGCTTTACGATCCGAAAACCTTCATCACTCACGCGGCGTTGCTCCGTCAGGCTTTCGCCCATTGCGGAAGATTCCCTACTGCTGCCTCCCGTAGGAGTCTGGGCCGTGTCTCAGTCCCAGTGTGGCCGTTCACCCTCTCAGGTCGGCTACGCATCGTCGCCTTGGTGAGCCGTTACCTCACCAACTAGCTAATGCGCCGCAGGCCCATCCCTTATCGACAGATCGCTCCGCCTTTTATCCTTCCCTCAGGCGAGGAAAGGGATTATCCGGTATTAGCTACCGTTTCCGGTAGTTATCCCAGGCTAAGGGGCAGGTTGCCTACGTGTTACTCACCCGTCCGCCGCTAAGCTTACCCCGAAGGATAAGCTCCGCTCGACTTGCATGTATTAGGCACGCCGCCAGCGTTCGTCCTGAGCCAGGATCAAACTCTCCAATAAAGTATTGAAAAGAGCGATTCGCTCATTTTGAAACATCTGACGAGAATGTTACATTCTCATTTTGGAATCACCGAAGTGAATTCCGATACTCACTCGTTGTTCAGTTTTCAAAGATCAATTCGTTTCTTTTCTTCATTGTCGCGCTTGTCAGCGGCGACTTTTATAATATATCACAGTGTTTATCATTTTGGCAAGTGTTTTTTTTGAAAAAGTTTTTTTCGTTTTTTCTTACCGTGCGTCTTCTCTTGAAATATCAAAAGGAGCGCGAGATATAATGTATCACGTACGCTCCTGTTTAGTCAACCCTCTTTATTAAATTAATGGCCAAGCACACATGTTTATAGGCAGCAGCTTATTTTATCAATGCTTGAACTGGGACGAACGCCCGCCCCATGCATATTTCGAGAGCTCCTTCTGCGGAGCAAACCGCGCATACATGCGAAACACCGTTTTGTATCGGTTAGCTATGGCATGCCTGATATTTTGGTCCAAGCGCTGATCACTTAAATCAAGCAGCATCTCGTCAAGTTCTTTGCGCAGAACATAGTCGAGCTCCTTGCATTCTTTTTCGTTGAACAACATCCCCAACATATGCTTGGCCTCCTTCGTATTATTTTGAGAACAAATCTTTTAAGCTGCTGTTTGTGTGTTAGAAGTCAGTCCATTTGATGGGAAATCTGCGAGTATACCCGCTTACACTAGATTAACCGGAGCATAGGAACTATAACCATAATTGCTAAAATTCTCTTTATGGTTCTGCTGAGCACAGGCATTCATGTGATGTCAGGAATCCCCAAATCAAATCGGCTTTAATGTTATGCTCAATTCATCAGAATTTTATGATAAAAGTGCCAATGTAATTGTACTTTCGATAATCGCTGCAAGCAGCAGCAGGATTACTATCCATACGGATGCCGTAACTGTCTGGCGCATAAACTCAGCCCAGCTGCTGCCCCGAACCTTTCCAGACATACTCAGGATAACCTTTCCGCCAAATTGGAGCCCTAATGCACACGCGATAATAATAGCCGGTATTTCGATAATGCCGTGCGGAAGCAGCCCTTTTACAATGAGCTGAAACAAATCTGCTCCCTGAATGACTGACAGGTGGATCAGATAGCCGATAACAGCACCGTTTATCAATAAGAAGAACGCCGGAATAAAACCAAACAGTGCACCAAGGAAAATTACCGCCACACTTTTAATGCTGTTGTTCAGAAATATAAACGTGAAGAAGCTCCATTCCGGATTATCTGAATCCATGAGCTTCCCGCTGATGCTGCTCAATCCTTCGAGCTGCTGGGCAAGCAGCTTCTGCAGACTGCCGGTGCCAATCCAGCCGAGCACTCCGCCCAACAGGAAAAGAATCAGCGCCAGTAAAAGCGCCTTGCGGATTGTACCCAGGTCTTTGACAAATCTTGAAAACGCAAACATAATGACCTCCTAAAATGTTTAGTACAAGCAGTTAATGAGATTTCTGGTCCGTCCGAGGTCATAAGCGTTAGGTACGAGCATACATTTAGAACAAACAAGCCATTTCGCAATGGGAGAGGAGCGCTGCTAGTATGAATTCTTTTTATGTATTCAGCGGCAAAAAGATAAAACGGTTCATTTATATCTTTGCCGCTGCGCTTCTGGCCGCTGGTGTCGTATATGTGGAAAGGGGTAACATTACTGTTTTTTCAGATGCACAAGCCCCTTCTGCCATTTACAGTGTGCCAACGCAAAAGAAGCTGATCGCTTTAACCTTTGACATTAGCTGGGGTGAAAAGCGGCCTGAACCGATTCTGAAGGTGCTGGAGGACAAAAAGGTGGATAAGGCTACTTTCTTCCTCTCCTCACCCTGGAGTAAAACACATCCTGAGATTGTAACCAGCATTAAGGATGCAGGCTTTGAAATCGGCAGCCATGGTCATAAGCACGTTAACTACAGTACCCTCAGCAATGAGGAGATCCGCACCCAAATTTCTACAGCTCATACTGTGCTTACTGAATTAACCGGCAAATCACCCAACCTGATCCGTATGCCGAATGGTGATTTTGACAAAAGAGTGCTTCAGGTGGCCAGCGATCTGGGCTACAAGGTTATCCAATGGGATACCGATTCGCTGGACTGGAAAAACATCGGTGTAGACAATATCGTTAAACGGGTTACCAGCAAGGCTCATCCGGGGGATATCGTCCTCCTCCATGCCAGTGATTCCTGCAAGCAGACACATGAAGCACTTCCGCAAATCATTGATAATCTCCGTGCTCAAGGGTATGAGTTCGTCACTGTATCCGAGCTGATCAGCCAAAGCAGTGCCGAAGGTACGGAGGTCCGTGATTCCGCCTCTCTGAACAAGGGGTTGGAGGACGCAGCAGGGATGTAACTTTATTATAGCCGGCAGTGCCGCAATCCGTCTGGTTGCCGTCCGTTAGTGGCGCGGAGATATGAGCTCTGATATATCAGGTGTCGGAGTATTCAGCTTCGGATAGCTCAGGTCGAGACCCTCCAGAGTCTTGACTACAATGGATAGTGCCAGATAATTGCGGTACCACCGGTGGTTGGCCGGAATCCAGTACCAGGGCGCCTCCTCTGTGCCGGTCTCACGGAAAACATCCTCGTAGGCCTTTTGGTAATCATCCCAGTACTCCCGCTCCTGCAGATCACTGGCGTCGAACTTCCAGTGCTTGGTCGGATCATGCAGCCGCTCCTGGATTTTTTCAAGCTGCTTCTCCTTGGAAATATGCAAAAAGAGCTTGATCACCGTTGTGCCCTCCTCCACCAGCATTTCTTCAAACTGGCGGATATAGCGGAAGCGGCGTTTCATATCGTCTTTTTTCAGGCTGCCGTGCACCCGGGGCACCAGTACATCTTCATAATGGGACCGGTTGAAGGCAGCGATATAGCCTTTGGGCGGAGTCTTCATATGCACTCTCCACAGGAAGTCGTGGGCTTCCTCCTCCAATGACGGCTTTTTGAAGCTGGTAACGATAAAGCCCTGAGGATTAATACCGGAAAAGATATGCTTTACAGTTCCGTCTTTTCCGCTTGAGTCCATCCCTTGAAGGATGACCAGCAGCGAATGCTTCTTTTGGGCGAAAAGAATATCCTGAAGCTCGGCAAGGCGTTCCTTGAGCTTCTCCATTTTGGCTGCAGCTTCCTCTTTCGAATGAAAGTCACCGCGTTCTGACGGATCGAGCTTGCTCAGAATATTTTCACTTGTGTCTTTTATCATATAGCGCTTGATGTTCATATATGCCCCTCCCTGCTTACTGATTTCAGTTGCGGCCGGCGGTGCGGTCATTAGCTTTTTTATGTAAGCTGTTCTTTAAGATTAACCTTCCCGTTTTCTTTTTAATCGCGCTGGAAATAAGAAACCCCCGGTCTCTTAATTAGATTAGGAGCACCGGGGTTTCTGCGTAAGGTATGTTTTAAGATGATTGCGGTTTAAGGATTCGGTGCAGTCTTAAAATCTGGAACGCATTGCAGGCAATAAGCGGAACAACAATAAACACAGTTGCACTGTCTACACCGATCTGAAGTACGCCTATCGTCTCCACAATGGTGATGGCTGTCATAAAGAAAAAGGTCGGAATTGCAGCCGCCGCCTTCGTGCTCTGCACCTTGAAATAGGACACAATAACGGCTGTAAGCAGAATGCCTATTCCCAGGATGAGGTCAGACCCGCCTGTTCTTTCAGGTCCCACAAATGCCCGCAGGAACACCAGTTCGAGCAGCGCCAGCACAGCCAATACCAGCTGTATGTACTGCCACACTTTACGGGAAAATACACCGTTGCCCATATAGTTAAGAATCAGGTATGCGAAAAATCCAAGCTGGGCGTAAACGCTAACAAGCATTCCGGAACCAAGCAAAATAAGCAGGTACAGCAGCAGGTCTGCTGTGCTCTTGAAGGCTATGCCGCCATTCACAGCCTGCAGCACAAGTCCCGCCAGCCCGGCCGAGGCAGCGCCTATCAGAAGTGTGGTCCAGAACAAGTGATACCATTTCCTTATACTCAGCCACTCCACCTCCCCTGTGTCAGATTTATTTTACCAAGCTTGCCGTCAAAAAACCATCATAACCGCGACATATCCTGTGCACTGGTGCGGCATACTACCCTCAGGATTCCTATAAAGGAGGGCAGCGCCAATGAGATGGAGGAGTTTTTTGTCTGGAGGCCTGGCATTCAGCCTGGTTCTAACCTTAACAGCCTGCGGAGGAGAACAGAGCAGTTCTTCCAGCCAGATGGGATATAAGGAAATGAAGACAATGGTCGTCGATATATTAAAAAGCGATGAGGGCAAAAAGGCAGTCGAGGAGGCTCTGACCTCAGGCAGCGGTTCGGAAGGGAGCAGCGTCAGCGGGCTAAGTATGAAAATGATGCCGCTGCAGACCACGGAACAGATCCGGATCGCAGTCAAAGATACCATCACGGCACCGGAGTACCAGAAAGAAATCGAAAAGATTATGACCGACCCGACTTTTGCCGGCGAGTTCGCAAAAGCCATTAACACCCAAAGCAAGGAGCTGCACCTGCAGCTGATTAAGGACCCGACTTATCAGAAGTCAATCGAGGAAATTATGAAGTCGCCTGAAATGATGAAAATGTTCCTGGATCTTACCAAGACCTCCGATTACCGTAAACAGTCCATGACCATTATGCAGGAAGCGATGCAGAATCCGCTGTTCCGTATGGAAGTTCTGGGACTGCTCAAAACGGTTGTACAGGACGAGCTCCAGCCTAAGGTTCAGAAAAAAGGCGAGGAAAAGGGAGGCGGTTCCGGCGGGGACAGCTCGAAGCAGGAGGGCGGAGACGACTCCGGCTCTTAACCACAAAGAGGCTTATCCATTTCACATGGATAAGCCTCTTGCAGTGTTGCGTACTCTTTTTACCTGGAACGAGCTATTCGTACTTCGCAATCAGCTTGTCCGCAACCTCGGCAAACAGCTGGGCCACCTGGGTGTCAGCTTTGTAAACGGAAGGGGAAAAGTCAGGTTCGGAGATGTGGTTGTCCGGAGCGCCAAGCGGCACCTGCGCAAGCAGCTCTGTATGCAGTGTCTCTGCCAGTCTTGCTCCGCCTCCGCGTCCGAAGATATAATCTCTCTTCCCGCATGAGGAGCATTCATAATAGGCCATGTTTTCAATGACACCGAGGATTTCATGCTCTGTCTGCAATGCCATAGAGCCTGCTCTGGCCGCTACAAAGGCTGCAGTGGCATGAGGGGTGGTTACGATGATCTCCTTGCTGTGAGGAAGCATCTGGTGCACATCCAGCGCCACATCACCTGTACCCGGAGGAAGGTCCAGCAGCATATAGTCGAGCTCCCCCCAGCCAACATCACTGAAGAACTGGCGGAGCATCTTGCCGAGCATCGGCCCCCGCCAGATGACCGGGCTATTTTCACGGATGAAAAAGCCCATAGACATGACTTTAACCCCGAAACGTTCAACCGGAATAATCGTTCCTTCTTCGACGACCGGCCCTTCCTCGATCCCCATCATATCCGGAATGCTGAATCCGTATATGTCGGCATCGATAAGGCCCACCTTTTTACCTTTGCGCGCAAGCGCTACTGCGAGATTCACCGTCACTGTCGACTTGCCGACACCGCCCTTGCCGCTGGCTACAGCAATGAACTTGACGCCGGAGTTCTCATCCAGCAGCTCATGGTCCTCAAGGCCCGCTGCGTGCCCTTTCAGGGCTGTACCTTGTTCTGGCTCCTGCTTGTCCGCAGAGCTCCCGGTACGAAGGATAGAGCGCTCATAGTCGGTTGCATTACGCAGGCGGATATGGATATTCTCCAGTCCCCCTTCGGTCAGCAGATCACGCACCTTCTGCTCCAGCTCCATCCGGCTTGTATCATCTTCCTCAAGACATACAATGGATAACGAGATTCGATCCTCTTTTACCATAATGTCGCGGATCAGCTGCAGATCAATTAGGCTTTTTCCGGATTCCGGGTCAATCAGCGGCTGCAAAAGTTCCTGAATTTGTTCCCTGGTCTGCATGGAGAGCACCTCTGTTTCGTTCCGGACGGGTAAGGCTCCGGTTAATTGTATTTATTATAGCATTACCCTTCAGCAGATTAGTAGTACCCCGTTCAGGGCTGCTCCGATGCATAACGCAAGATTCCCCGGTAGATGCTGGTGGCCACCTTCCGCTGATAAACATCATCTCCAAGCAGGACAGACTCCTCGGGATGCGAAAGAAATCCTACTTCAACCAGCGCGGCCGGCATTTTCAGCATTTTCAGCAGATAAACCGTATTCACTGTTTTGGCAACACGGGTTGTATTCTCAAGCGTTGTCCGCAGCTCATCCTGGATAAAGCCGGCAAGCGCTTTGTTGCCGTCATTGGCCGGATAATAAAAGGTCTGGGCTCCGCTCCACCGGTTGGAAGGCACACTGTTCATATGTACGCTTATGAAAAGGTCTGCCCCTTTCTCCTCAATGGTTCTGACCCGCTGTTTCAGGTCCTCTGTTTTGCGCTTGGAATAGCCCTGTGTTCCTTCACCGGCAAGGTCATAGTCACCCTCGCGCGTCATCACTACAATTGCCCCTGCCTGCTGCAAATAATCCCGTAAATACAGGGAGACAGACAAATTGATATCCTTCTCAATCAGTCCGTCCTTGCTGACTGCTCCTCCGTCAGGGCCGCCATGACCGGCATCAATCGCAATTATTTTACCGGACAGCGGCAGGCTCCAGTAGTTCAGCGTCCTGGCAGTAGGCATATCGTAGGCTATAATCCCGATCATTACAGCCAGCAGAACGATTCCCAACACACTTTTTTTGATGCTGCTCCAGGCAATCCAGACCGAGACCTTCCCTTCCTTTCGGCCAGACATAACAAAGACCCCCTCGTCCCGATAGATTCTACTCATCTATATGGGACAAGAGGGCCAAATAGTACTGGCTGTATGATTTTAGGCGTTAACCTGCTCGGACATTCCTTCGATCAGAATCTCCGCCACCTCAGGCCGTGTAAATTCCGGAGGAGGGCACTTCCCTTCACGGAGCAGTCCGCGCACTTTGGTACCCGATAATGTCAGATGCTGATCAGCCGGATGCGGACAGGTTTTGCTGGAAGCCATATTTCCGCATTTCACGCAGAAAAAGCTGTGCTCGAAGAAGAGCGGTGTAATTCCCAGATCCTCGGCAGTGAAGTTCGAGAAAATCTCCTGCGCTTCATAAGTGCCATAGTAGTCGCCTACCCCGGCATGGTCACGGCCGACAATAAAGTGAGTGCAGCCGTAATTTTTGCGGACCATGGCATGGAAAATCGCTTCTCTCGGTCCTGCATAACGCATAGCCGCCGGGAATACACCCAGGAAAGTCCGGTCAGCGGGATAGTAATTCTCCAGCAGCGCCAGATAGCTCTTCATCCGTACATTAGCCGGTACATCATCCGATTTGGTCTCACCGACCAGCGGATTGAGGAACAGGGCGTCTACAACCTCCATTGCGCACTTCTGGATATACTCATGGGCACGATGGACAGGATTACGCGTCTGGAAGCCTACAACGGTTCTCCAGCCCTTCTCAGCGAAGATTTTCCGGGTCTGGGCAGGGTCAAAATAGAACTCTCCGAACTTCTCCGGCTGCGGGCGGTTAAGCACTCTGATGGGTCCTCCTACATAGGTAGACGGACGAGCCAGCAGCTTGCTGACACCCGGGTGGGCCGGGTCCGTTGTTTTGAATACATTCTGCGCTTCAATCTGCTGGTCTACACTATAAATGCTCTCCACATCAAGCAGACCGTAAATAACGCCGTCATCCTCACCGATAAGAGAAACAGTATCCCCCACCGCAAGGCCGGAGGCTACCTCATCCTGTACGGCAAGCGTAATCGGAATACTCCACACTGTGCCGTCAGAAAGACGCATATTGTTCACTACGGAATGATAATCCGCTTCATTCAGGAAGCCGGCAAGCGGGGAAAACGCGCCTACACCAATCAGATCGAGATCGGATATTGTCCATGTATTAATTGCAATCGACTTGTTCTCTGAGGCTTGCTGCAGCAGCTCTTCTCTCTGCGCTCCCTCCACAATACGCTGAATCAGTGTTCCTCCGTGTGGAAGTATAGACGTCATCTGGGTACTCTCCTCCTGTGTGTTAACATTTATATGAGTGATAACTTATTTATGAAGTCCGCATTCTGTCTTCTCGTTGCCCGACCATCTTCCGGCACGCGGGTCTTCACCAGGCATTACAGCACGGGTGCATTGTTCACAGCCGATACTCGGGAAGTTACGGTCGTGCAGCGGATTGTACACCACGTTGTTGGCGCGGATATAATTCCATACATCCTCGGAGGTCCAGTCAGCGATCGGATTAAATTTAACGAGACCGAATTTGTAGTCGTATTCCACCTTCTTGGAATTGGCACGGGTTGGTGCCTGGTCACGGCGGATACCGGTAATCCATGCTTCATATTGCGACAGGATCCGGGTCAGCGGCTCTACCTTGCGGATTGCGCAGCATTGGTTCGGATCAACAGTCCAGAGGTTTTCACCGTACTGCTGAGCCTGCTCCTCAACGGAAATTTGCGGCGATACGCGGACGAATTCCATTCCGTATTTATCAGCCATAACATCTCTGGTCTCATACGTTTCTTTGAAGTGAAAATCTGTATCCAGATAAAACACATCTGTCGACGGGCTTACCTTCTGCAGCATATCGACAAGCACTACATCTTCAGCGCCGAAGCTGCAGGCAAAAGTGATGTTGGGAAAAGTCTCTACTGCCCAGCGGATAATTTCCTCGGGTGAAGCATTCTCCAGTTCCTCAGCCTTAACCTTAATTAAATCTTCTTTCTCAAGCAGATTCATCTTGTATTCCTCCATCCTAATATATAAAACGCTCATCCCGTCAATTCCAACTATTCTTATATGGAATAGTATAAGCGATACAACGCTGAAGTCAATACTTTTATCCATTTTGGGTTAAAGTGTTTGGAATACGATTAGAACTGCAAAAACCTTAGAAGAACGTGATTTTTTTAAGACAGAATTGAACTGGTTAAAAATCTTAGGAACAAAATTATTCTTTAGTCATACCTGAGCGGTTTGAAAATGCCAACTCAAACAATCCAGTAGCGGATAATCCCCCGAGTCCCCCTGCCCATAGCCGCAGCGTCAAGCCAAGCTCAGTAAACGGATAAGCAGCAAGGCCAATCATCAGACCGATAACCAGCCCCACTAAAGGAATTAGATTTTTAGCCACTTTAATACTAGATTTTATTGACTGTACGATAGCCAGAATAAACACAGCTAGTACTGAAGCAAATGCCAAGACGTCATTTAAGTTTTGATTGTCCATTATCCAACCTCCTTCTCTATAATTCGCAGCCTTTGCTCAAGCAATTTTATATCCATGTCATTCTCTGCAATAAGCCTTAGCAGATTACGACGCAGCCTGCTGACAGCTAATGCTGCCTCTTCACGTGTAATTTCAGAACCTGGCCGCGTCCCGTCGAAATATCCATTTTCCCGCATTTCCTTCCATGCATCTGCTGCCCATGTACTAACTATATTAATATCACGTTCAGTCATTTCTCCTTCTTCTTCAGACGGGTTCGGAACGGGACCTGCTGTGTTCCACCATCCTTCATTCCCGTAGGATTCATTAAGATCCAATGAGATTCCTGCGCCCGCTACCTGAGTATTGTTTTTGTATTGATACAGGTTTGCTTTAAGCGACTTTTTTCCACTACTCCAGGCATAGGTCTGCCAAAAGTGTTGTGCTGCTCCGCACTTAGCCATAGCTTCAATAACAGAATAAGAACCGTACACACCGACAGAATACCCCGGAATCTCTCTGGCTGCAGCTTTAAGATATGATTCGATTTTGTCGTAATCTCCACCGTGCGCATCATAATCCACTGCAAAATAAATAGCGCTGCCGCCCGGCTGGGCAATCTTCAGCGCCTCCTGATATGCTTCCTTACCATCTATAATTCCCGCTGCGGCTCCTCCTGCCGGACGATTGGAGGTGGTTTCAAAAACAGATACAATCTGCATCCCTGCATCTGTTATCCTCTCTGCCTCAATCCGCGTCAATCGCTTCCAGGCCAGACGTTCCGGTACCAGGTAACGTGCCGCAAATGTTTGCCCTGATGCCGCCAATGCTCTTACCGCTTCTGCGGTAAGAGGTGTGGCACAATCAATCCCTTTACTAATCATCCTATCCTCCTCCTATGAAAATGTATCCGATTATCACAAAAATCGTTCCGCCCAGCACGTACTTTAATAGATCCATCCAAAACTTCCGCTCTGCCTGAGTGTCTTTTCCCGATTGCTGAAGCAGCATAAAAATCCGGCTCTCCAGTTGGTCAAATTTGCCCATGATCGCGTTGAACTGCACCTTCATTTCAATAGTGGATTCCTTGATTTGTTTGATGCTTTCTTCATGCCGGTGATCGTTCTCTTCTAACAGCTTCAATTTCGTATTTGCAGTGACATTTTCGGCTGCTAGCCGCGTGAATTCTGCCGAAAGGCCTTGCAATTGTTCTTCGACCTCCTGCAGTCTTTCTATAGGCATCACATCACTGCCTGCTCCGCTGTCTGACATAGTGATCCCCCTTCTGTAATTAGTTTGCTCGGAGGCAATAGCCATTTATGGAGCCGCAGCCAGATGAAGTGACAGATGGATTTGCAGCAACAACGATGTACCATTGAACGTTTGCATTACTCGAACTTATCGTAGAGGTATAGTTAAGTCCATTAATACACAAGGAAAAAGTGCTCCCATTATAAGAAAAGCCAAACAAAGGTGCAGATGATGTGGTAAGTGTATACGTATATAGGGCCGCCATAGTATCGGTTCTTATAACCCTAAACATTGTACCTACACCAACCAGATTCCCTCCGTTTAACGTTGCAGAGAATCCTGCTGACGGCTTTGCTATGCTTTCTATCAATGCATATTGGTCCACAGAATCAAAATAAACAGAACCTCTGTAGGTATTACTAAAAGAAAAGGACGGTGCTGTGCCGCTCAGTCCCAGTATCGACTTCCCGGAAACAATATTTGATGGGATGAAATTTGAGTCAGCGCCTTGTAATTTGGCTGATGTTAATGTGATTTCTGGTCTTCCAGATGCACCAGCGGTAAGATATGCCCCGGACAAGATTGAAGTTACCAGGTTACCCCCACTATAAGAAGCACTTACTCCGGCCTCTTGTCCGTTTAACCCCCGGCTGGCAATGGTACCATCTGCGTTGGAGAGCGTACCTGCACTAAATTTTTTGCCAGCTAATACATCGGCCGCTGTAGCATTCCCAGGCGTATAAATAGGCATTTTCTAACCCTCCTCTGTAATTACAGCAGATACATAGGCATTATTCGCAGTCGTTGAGCTAACCACAACATTTATGTTTGAACCGGCATTCGCCTGCAGCATGAATGGTATAAATGCCAAAGATCCTACCGGAGTTGATGTAGTATAGGGTATAATCATTTCCGACTTAGTGCCTCCTGCATCAGTGTAGTTAACTACTATCCCTACATTAGTAGCCGCATTGGCTACTCTTAAGAGTAACTTGACAGTGTACAGAGCTGTAACAGGCGCGGTAATAGCGGCTATGGTGGTGGGGGTGGTAGAAGTTATCTGCATGTTAACAACTGAAGCTCTATTAGCTGATACTTCGGCTATTTTTTTATTGCTGTCTCGTGCTGCGATATTGTTTGAAAGCGCCGATACAGAGGCATGAAGCCCATCAACCATATCGGCATTCAAATTATCACACATAGTGGTAGATGTAACGTAAAACGGCTTTCCCCCCTGAGATATTGTGGAGGAGAATTGCTTGGATACAATATTAGCGTTAGTGTCCCTGGCTACTACTGTGTTGGCTGTGTCTAATGTTGAAGTATTCATATCGTCAAGTAGATCTGCATTTAAATTAGCTACCTTGGTGGTGGATGTTACACTTAACGGCGCAGTTCCCTGCACAGCGTTAGAAATCAGGCGGTTTGCATAAAGCAGATTAAAAGCCGTATTTCCTGTTGAATCACGGCTGGCAACGGTCCCCGCCGTCGCTGATGAATCAGCATGCATTCCATCGTGCAGGTCAGCATTAAGGTTAGTAACCAGCGTTGTACTTGTAACATTCATTGGCGAACTTCCTGCCGGGGTTGTGAGTCTAATCCCCTCAGCAACCAAGTTTCCTCCGGGCAAGGATTGAATTTGTGCGTAACTGGTATAATCTGCAGGAATTGTATTACCGATCACGGCCGAAGTAACTGGGTTAATAGTGGTATTACGTAATCGTGTAACATTCACATATATGGTCTGTACATATCCTGCTGTGTCAGGTGATACCAAATAATCATTCATCTCAACCCAACCGTTTCCTTGCGAATTTAATACAAGGCGCAGGTTGAATGAAGAATAACTATTACTTCCTAACTGCACGATACTTCCTTTTATTCCCCCCGAGTGGGAGGTATTAATTAAAAAAGTTGTGTTGTAAACTATAGAGTTTCTTGTCCCGGAAATATTTAATATAAAGGCATGGCCTATGGTTACTGAAGAATCGAGTGCTGCAATGCGATACCAGCTGTTCCCATTAACTACCTGTGTCGACCAAGAACGTAAATTTTGAAGTTCGTCTGCATGATATCCATCCAGCATATCTGCGTTCAAATTTGTATTCAATGTACCATTACTCACCGGAACTGCTCCGCTTGCATTGCTTGCCTGATAGCCATCAATCAAATCGGCATTTAAGTTGCCTACTACCGTAGAGCTTGAAACAACTAGAGGTGAAGTCCCTGTAGCTACAGTTGAAACAAATCGATTGGCATTAACATTACTCGTTCCATCCCGGACCACCACAGTGTTAGCCGATGTCGTTAGAGAGCTCTGGTAGCCATCAACCATGTCAGCATTCAGATTTGGCACAACAGTAGCAGAAGCTATACTTAATGGTGCTGTTCCCGTAGGGACGGTGGACGTAATTTGACCATTGAATAAAGTGCCGTATGGAAAACTAACCACTGGTACTGGAAGAGCTGAGCTATCACTAACGTACATAGCTGAAATTCCGAACGAGCTCATAAGGGATGGGGCGGCATCTACCGTAAGCCCATCTACTTTTACTACGAATGTCTCAGCATAAGCAGTCGGAGCAGGATAAGAAATTTGAATCTTCCAGCGGCTGTTTGCTGCATCCCAGGTAACATCGGAAATAGCCATTCTGCTGGCTATCGGACCAAACACTTCAGTGTAATGAGTAACTTGATTATCAGGTGATGTCTGGCCGCTTCTCAGGTGCAGGCTGAACCTCTTTCTTAACAGTCCATTATTAGCTGCCCCGCTCCATGCTCCAGTAACGGATACATCCATATACCCTCTTAAGGAGCCGGTAAAGTATAAATCCACCTTTTGATTTACAGTAGTTGCCGCAAAAGAAAAGGATCCGATTTGTTTTGAAAATGAATTATAGCCTACAGCAATCCCTGAGAATTGCGGGATTGCTGTTGTTCTAACATCCTGGTCGAATTGAAATCCATCAACCATATCTGCATTCAGATTTGGCACAACTGTCGTGCTTACGATGTTGAGCGGACTAGATCCTGCCGCAATTGTAGATGTCAGCTGCCGCCCGGCAATATCTCCGTTTCCGTCCCGGGCAACGATGGTATTCCCCACTGTTGATGTACTGGTATCCATACCATCCAGTAAGTCAGCATTAAGACCAACCACTTTGGTGGAAGAAGCCACTGCAAATGGTGCAGTCCCGGCAGCAAGGGTGCTCTTGATCTGTCCCGTGAATATAGAAGTACCATCAATGGAGGCTTTCGCATTCCACATACTACGCTCGGAAGCTGTAACGTGCCTAACAGCATCATCGACATGTGTTTTTGTCGCTTCTAAAGTGATAGCTGGCGCTGTTAAGGAACTAGACTTTCCGGTGATTCCTTTAATTAAGGTGAATATACTGGAGAAAAGTGCTCCAACCTGCCCTGTAAGGCTCGGCGTCACATTTTCAGTTGCCGTCCGGCTTCCGATCAC
Organism: Paenibacillus sp. fava2; assembly: GCF_058313675.1. Classification (NCBI taxonomy): domain Bacteria; kingdom Bacillati; phylum Bacillota; class Bacilli; order Caryophanales; family Paenibacillaceae; genus Paenibacillus; species Paenibacillus sp. fava2. The sequence continues at coordinate 6,571,413 of NZ_CM177755.1, forward strand.
CGCATCCGTAGCTGCGCCATCAGCAAGCTGCGCACTCCCGACAGCCTTATCCCCGATTTTCGCCTGCGTAACTGCCTTTGCCCCCAGCTGTGCTGTCCCTACGGAAGAGTCCGCCAAGCCGGCCGAAGTAATCTTAGGAGCATCACCGGCTGCGCCTGTGTGCTTATGTCCCGCTGACAGGTCAAATTTAGCGTTAACCTCTGATTCCCGGGCAAAGACAAGTGAATGATCCATGGTTGCCGTTATATTGGCTGCCGTACCAACGGTTACAATGCAATCAAACACCTTTTCGATAATATCTGTCCCGCCGCCAGGGGCAATATAATCTGCCGTCACCCCTGAATTGGCATATGCATATAGAATCTCGCCGGCATCCGGGTCCTGTGCAAAAATCCCTACCTCACGAAAATAAAATCCTGTAGTGATCTCTGCATTAGACAAGACCGTTCCCACGATTACCTTGTTTGGTGATTGCATCCGCAGTCGCTTAATAGGCAGGGTTTTCTTAGTTGAGATTAATCCATTAAGCGCCGGTATGGCCTGTCCGCTCAGTGACCCGTCACCGACAGCAATCCTCGTATAATTAAGCTGCGTGCCCGCCTGAGCCTTCCCTTGGAGTGCCAGGCCTTTGTTGGTTAATGTCATGCCGCCAAATACTGCCACGATAGTCCCTCCTTAAATTGTAATTTGTTCTCCGAAATGCAAAAAACCGCCGATATACAGCGGCAGTCCTTCCGATTGAGAAATAGTAACGCTGTCCAGTACAGCAGAGATACGTTTTACTGCGTCTACTGCATCTATAAACTCCTGCGCCCGCACGGCCGTAACATCCGCATTATTAGTAACGACACGGAAGTGGTAAGGATCCCCTCCATATTCCCACCATTCTTCTACAGCACCCTCACCAAACAAGATAGCGATAAGATCTTCCACAGCACCCGGAGTCCCTTTATGCCGGTGAAATGGAATTGACGTTTTAACCAGCAGTCTTTTCTGTTCCAGCGGCAAGGCAGGGTTATAATAGGGCGGCCGGTATTGAACAGCCAATTCATCGGTCTCAGTTTCCGTCCACTCTGTCCAACGTCCGAATATATCCAAAGCTTTTATCATATCCGTCGTTTCCTGCAGCTGAGTGTCCAGTGCTATAGCTGCTGCAGACATTGCCGGATCGTTCCGCAGCGGGGGAGGAAGCAGATCAAGCAAGCTTGCTTTATGAATATCAATCATCTGTAAGCCCCCCATAAGTGATCGTAGTCGTACCCTCTTGGGCAACCTGTGTTGCCGTTAAGGCTGCATATACAGGTGATACAGGCACAACCCGTAATGCGCCGGCAGCCATCACACGGGCGATTAATTCAGAAGGATTGATATCCCGGCCAAGCTTGGACTTTTGCCAGAGCTGATAAGCTGCTACTGCTGAGGTTACCGCTGCTTGTATAACCGGTACCTCAGAGGCACGGCTGCGGCTGATGTAATAGGTTAGGTTAGTGTTATAAGGCACCGAAGTTGGAGCCGTTACCGTCACCTGGTCCGTTAATGGCCTGATCCCCCGGTCTTCCAGTGTCTCAGCAATGGCGTTAAGTACAATCTGGCCCGGGATTTGCCCGCCGGCAAGCAGAGGGACAACGGTCACCTTTCCATCCCCCGGGGAAAAGGCATGTACGTCCAAAATAGCCGCAGAAGTGGATTTGGCCCAAAATTCATATGCGCCCTGCGGTCCGGCTGTACTGTAGGAATCCGGAGCATTCCGGATCCGTTCCCTGAATGCCTCGTCCGCCTCTTTTTCCGCTCCGCCAGTGCTTACTGTCAGATTGGCCACGGACTGTATAAAAGGAAGCTGGTCCATCAGAACATTAAGCTGTCCAGGCAAAAATCCGTTCCCGGTTGTACCTGGTGACGAGCAGACTGCCGGTACCGTACCGGCAGTCTCCCCTGCAGGTATCTCCAAATATTCCTCTGTTGCAAAAAAAACAGAGCCGTCGCCCCCCTGTACTCCGATCCTGGTTCCCTCCGGAACCGCAGTAGGAGAAGACAAGGGAATCGACAATGTAAATTGTATTGTAGCAATCGCGGCGGAAGCCGCTAAACGTTCAGCCCCCTGAAATTGCCCCATATGATCCAGCTGTACGCCGGAAGCATAGCGGAGCAAGTTACTTTTGGCTGTCTGGTTTATAAGCACCCTCTGCTGGACAATAATAGCGGCCAGCGAAGACAAAAAGAGCCGCACCGGATCGGCGGGCTGCAGTGTTCGGCCGGTCAGGCCCTCGTACACAGAAACTATATTTTGCTGGATTTCAGCAGCCTCTTCAGCAGTAAATTGAATATCGGGCAATTCTACGGTTTGTGCCAAGTCATACCACCTCCTCCTTTAAACTGTACTTTACTACCGCCTGCAGGCGTCCGCCTAAAGCTTCAGGAAGCCCTTCTTTAAAGGTAACCTCTGTGATTCGTGCCCGTGGCTCCTGAACAGCCACCGCTGACATGATTTCACTGATCATACGGTTTTTTGTATATGGATACGGCGTATCCAGGCTGCCGAGATCAAGCCCGATACTGCGGGCTAACGGCGTGCTGCTACGGGGGATTGTCAGAATCATACGGATGTTCTGCGCCACCTCATCAACAATTGTTGCCGGCGCAAAATGGATAATGGAAGGCTGCGTCATGTCCAGAACATATATCATTTCACATACTCCTCCAATGTAATGTCAACTGTTGCAGCATAGACAACCCCTCTGTTATCAATCTGCTCCCAGGCTTGAGACAAGCTCGTGATTACCCATAGTCCGGTACCCAGGCCCTTGTTCCCGATAACCAGCGGGAGTGCTCTGCCCGTACGCTCCAGCTCTGTAAGACGGTCAAGTTCGGTACGGGGATTGAGCTCCTTGCTTAAAATAAAACGCATAGTAAAGGATATTGTATCAACCCCTGGCCCAATCCACTCTTTCTTAGGTTTTTTTCCCAGAATATCATGCTGCGCCCACCGGCCTGCGCTGCTCCGCGTCAGATCCTGAAAGGTCATCACCTTTTCCTGGCTGACAATAAATATTACCGGCCCAAATGATCCAATCGTTGAATTCGTCGGTTCAGCTTCGCTCATAGCACACCTCCTGAACGGGTGATGCTGCCGGTAACAGTTAAATTCCCTTCAATTTTTACACCGCCAGCAGCTTTAACGGTTAGCTGGCGTGCACTCCGGTCATAAAAGACAAAGCTGCCGTCCTCAAGCCATACGCCATGCTGATTCATATTGCCGGGTGCTGTCTCCTCCGCTCCATAATAGGTTCCCAGACAAAATCCGGCGGAGCAGCTTCTATCCAAAAACACACAAAGAACCGTCTCCCCAGGCTGAGGAACAGTATTTCTGTGCCCCCATCCGCCCGGCATAATGACCGGAAGCGGAGCAGATACCAGATTGTCCCGTTCCGGGAAGATCACCCTGACGCTGCAGGAGGCCGGATCTGCTGTGGAGACTTGTCCGATTACAATCATGTCTACCACCCCAATACCTTTCTGATTTGAAGCTCGGTTGTATAGCCGCCGGTGCCAATCGCATGTCTGGCAGATTCGATAATATATTTGCCGTCAAACCGCTTCCAGCCCTTAATATTGATTGTTAAACCGGCAGCCATCCTGATATCGCCCATCAGGGATACTGTTCCTCTGCCGCCCTCCTTATTGGACTCCCGCAGCCTTTTGCGGGCCAGCCGCAAAGCGGCAGCCTCATCGTCTGCCTGTTCGTTTATCTTTAGCACAGGTCCGGTCTTAGGGGCACCTTCGGGGGTGTATGTTGCCTGTACCGGCTTTTTGGCCTTTGGCGGTGTATAAGTAACGGTACATGCCCTGTATGCGGAGTAAGCTGTATTTACTGAAAATCCAAATCCCGTTACATTATCCGTGCCTCTGGTGATAGTAGCAACAGGCGCTCTTTTCTCAAACACAAATTCATCAAACAGCACCAGGTTGCCGCCCGATACCTTGATAGCAATTCCTTCCCGGGTTGCTGTCTCTAATAAAAATCCAAGATCCGATTGCTGCGTCTGCTCCAAATGATCGTAAGACGGATTATCCTGTGCTTCATAGATCAGCTCCAGCTTGGCACGTTTGGCAATTTGCGCAGCAATTGTCTTTAAATTAGTCTTCTCCCAGTTCCGCGAGCTTCGCTGCATACGGATCTCGGAGGTGACCGGCAGGGATACGGCTTTAATCGCCACCGTATCCGGCGGCCCGTTAAACTCGATGCTGTCCACTTCAAATGTCCCCAGCGGCAGCTTTTTAATCTCATTGGGGCCTTCCCAATTCATAGTCCGGATCGCGGCTTGTATTACATCCCCTTCACTTGGGGCCCAGGGCCCCTGCCAGTTGCGGGCTGCATCCTCCAGGGAGATTGAGATATCGTCAAGCTGACCTGAAGCGGCATCATTGTATTGAAAATCAGTCAGCGATTCCGCAATATCCTTTGTGATATCCTTCCCGTTGTATTGAAGCACCAGCATCGCTCTACGGGCATTTTGCGGCAGCTCCAAGCTTATCCCTCCCTTTTCCACGGCGGAAGTGTATCTGAGACATCTGCAGGCTTATCAGGAACGGTGATCATGATATTTCCGGAAAAGACCACGGTCTGCGCAAGCTCCGGATTAGCGTTGATCAGCAGCGTCATCAAATACTCATCGCCATACAGCTTATAAGCAATACTATCCCAGGTGTCGCCTTGTACTGACTTATAGATCACTGGAAGCTCACCCGCCTTTGCTGCTGAATCATCCGCTGAAACCGCTGCTCAAAGGCCGGCTGCTGATCCTGCAATGCTTTGGCCACCTCAGCTGCGATATAAGGGGTTCCGCCTTGAATAGTAACTTGAGGAGCCCAGGTCACCCGGATGTTCCCTTCATTTACGTTATTGGAGCTGGTCGAATACCCCATCAGATCGTTGGCCTTCTCCAGAAGCGAGCGTGAGCGCGGTTTGGTATTAAGCGGAATCGCTATTTCCGGACCGGCCTCGCCAAAGATAGAAGGGCGTGTGGCGATTCCGCCTTCGGCGTAACCTTCGTATCCGGGATCTCGCAACATAAGATGGTTTAGTTCTCTACCGGCTGGAGTAGACGGGTCAGGGACTAGCCCGGTTTGCCTCCAAATCAGTTCAACATCTATTTTTTTCTCACTTGGCATCATCGACATAGCCGCATTTAACTCGGAGATATCCGCCATCGCTTGTTCGAATTGCAATTTCTGGGCGTCAGACATTGTCTTATATCTCTCTGCCTGTGATTGCAATGTGCCCCCGAGATCCAATTCAATCAGACTCTTTTTATTATCGTAAAAAGATTTATAGCTGGCTTCAGCGGCTGAACGCTCTTCCAAGGTGCTTTGGAGTTCCTCTGAGGCATCGTTTCTCCGGTTTTTAATTTTTGTTATAGCTTTATCAAGTGAAGGCAGCTGACTAACATTGTTGAAATTGTAAGCCCCTGTATTATAGCCAGCCTTGTCAGTAGTTTGGTTGACCTTCTCACGTAAGCTCTCAAGTTGTAAATCCTTTGCTTCTGAGGCAGGGAGCTGCTTTAACCGCTCATATTCAGCCTTAAACTCCATTAAGTCTGAAATCACCGGGTCCAGAATATCCTTTTCTTTTATCAGATCATTAGAGCTGGCCTGAAGATCAGACAATTCTTTTTCCAGCTTGGGGAGCTTATCTTCGCTCTTGTATATTTCGTTCTCAAGGGCGATTTTCGCCAAATCCCGTTCGGCATCTGACTCTTGCTTAATTAAATCCAGCTTTTCTTGGACCTTTCCATTCTCAACATCGTATTGTCTAATGGTCTCAGGATGCAGTTCCTGCAGCTTCTCAACCACATCCCGCAGGCGCTCTTGCTGTGCGGCCAGCTTTTCTGAATTTCCGGCTAGTCCTGCGGAGTTGGAGGAGCTCTCTTTTATTTTCTTGTTTAATTCGTTATATTGCCAAACGAGGTCATTGGTGAGCTGTGCTTTGTCTTGTGCAGCTTCATATTTCTCACCCGCTTCGTCAAGAGCATCACCCATATTCAGCAATTCCAGCCGTGCCTCTTCCTGATGCTTCTTATAGGTTAATACACCTGCTGTGATTAAGCCCAGCGCCCCTACCGCAATTCCCACCGGATTCGTGAGCAGGCCCAGTGCACCGGCAAAACCGCCTGCAGCTCCGCTGGCACCGCCGGCTGCACTGCCTATACTTTTAAAACCCTGGATAATTTTCAGCGTATTGGTTGTGACAGCGGCAGCAGGAGCTGCAAGACTTAGCACCATCATCAGCTCTTTATTGCTGCTCATCCAGTGAACCAGGCCCTGCAGCAGCGGCATCAAATTTTCACCAAGCGGAACGATCAGTCCGGTCATCATTTCCCTGCCGACGGCCTGGAACTGCTGGGTCAGTGTGCTGTATTTTACCGCTGCAACTTCTTCCATGGTTTGCTTGGTCATGTCAAACTGGCTTCGCGTGGTTCCAAGTGCAAGAATAGCCTCACTGCCCATATCCGCAAAACCGCTACCGAACAGCTCTCCGGCGATCTGTGCCTGTTCAATCGGATCTTTAACTTCCTTAAGCTTTTGAATCACTTGCTCCATCGCTTGTTTACCGGTAAGTGATCCATCTGCAAGACCTTTAAAGATAGCCTTACCGCCGCCAAGCGTTTTTTGAAGCTCCTTCATAGCTTGTTCTGCAGCGTCTCCGCCTGCAGCTAAATCTTTTGTAAGGGCATCGGCGGCCTTCTTTCCCGCTGCCTTCAGCAGATTGGCATATTCGGCCGATTTCGTACCGCCTTTTACAAGAGCTGCACTGAACTTCTCCAGCTGCTCCGGTGCGAACAGTTTGTAAATAGCTTCCTTTGCCGAATCTGAGTCACCGGTTACCGCAGCGCTGAACTCCTTCACAGCATCAGCCACACCGCCAAGAGATGTAGCCCCATGCTCTATACCGGCGCTGAATACGCCGAACATCTCACCGGCAGAATAGCCCATTTTGTCAAAATAGACACTGTACTCGCTGGCGGTATCCAGCAATTCACCTGAGCTGTTGAGCCCTTGTTGTGCTCCTTGGGCCATCAGATTGTAAGCCTGCTCAGAAGTAATACCAAACTGCTGCATCATGGCATTGACTGCTTTTAAAGAGTCAGGAAGCTCTCCCTTAAAAACATCCCTGAAGGTGATGGCGGTCTTCGCCGTCTTCTCCATCTCATCTCCGTTTTGCTGCAGCACCTGCTTCACAAGTGCCAGGGAATCACCCAGATCCTCAAAACCTGTGCCATAATTTTGCCGGTACAGGTCGTTAGAGATCTTCTCCATCTCTTCCATCTGATCAGTCGTCATTCCGGTAGCTGCCTGAAGCTGAGCCATCGCATCGGCTGATTCATTCATTGCGCCCATTATTTTTGCAAGCGGCTCAATACCCTCTTTAACTCCTGAAAATAATTCTGTCTTGTTCTGGATGCCCTCCAATAAGCGATCGAGCCCACTGGTGCTCTCGCTCAGGTCGTCTACGGAATCATCGGCAGCATCCGCATCCCGGCGCAGATTTTCAAATCCCGGAAGACGCGAAAGTTCATCAATAATTCTGGCGATCTCTTGTACACTGTCTTCGGCTTGTCCAACTGACCGGCGGAAGGCGGGTGTTACAATCGCATTTAATTGGAAGACAATGCTGGTGCTGCCTCCTGTACTGCTTGATCCTGCCACGTTTTATTTCCCCCTTCCCTTCAGCCGGGCTACCCGTTCTGCCCAATCACTTATTTCTCCCAGCGTCAGCGAGAGAAAATAAGGAATGGGAGTATAGGTGAACATAGCCAAAAGAGCGGCGAGGTCTTTGATACCTCCGCCGCCCCCACAGCCTACAGCAGCAAAAAACTTTGCGCCCTCAAGGTCAGCTTAGTGAAATCCTTAGCTGAGAGTGCACGGATTAATCCCACATGCACACCTGCGGCTTTTGCCACAATATAGGCCTGATAAGCTTTATTAGTCTCTTTGACCAGCTCACTGCCCCCATTCCGGGCCGTTTCAGCCTGATACTGGCGGTCACAGACGAGAATATCTGCACCGGTCAGCTTATCAAAATCAATTTCCAAGGAATCCACGGTGTTCCCCTCAAAAGTAACCGGCCGGGCGAAAGTATAAACTTCCGCCGTGGCCTCCTCATTTACGTTTTTTTGTTCAATGTCCATTGTTCAGTGCTCCCCCTTAATTCATTGATAAGTTAGATCTTGTTACTTGCAGATAATCCTTACCATGTACCTTATGGATATAGTTGTACTTGTCGATTTCCAGCACTGTAACCTGATTGAGGTCAACCTTCAGATAACTCACCGAGAAATTATTTGTTGTTTCCATGGTTGCCGCCGGCTCCAGATTCCCAAGAGTCAGTCCCAACGGTCTCGCACGGACTGTAACTTTAAGGGCAGACTCCTTATATTCACCAGACGAGGTATCAAAGGTTTGAATGGATGCACGCAGATCTAATGAATGACTAACCGGAGCCAGCAGTTCAGCGGCAGCCTCTTCCATAGTCCGCCAGGTTAGAGCCAGACTCATTGCACCTGTCTGTCCCGGGGACGGAGCCTCCATCTCCCCCGCTATTCCCCCGCCTTTAATGGTTTCCACCAGATACGTAATCTCCGGCAGTGTAGCGGTAGCAGTACCCAGATATTTTGTACCGTTCAGGAATACCGAATAATCAATTACCCGTTCTGATCTTTTAGGCATGTTTGTTCCTCCTTAGGCTACTACTGCAGCCAAATATGTTGTGTCGTATTCAAGCTGGAATGAGATTTCCTGTGCCGGCCCCGGCGGTGTGATGTATAAATGGAACGTAACCTTGCCAGCCATAAGGTCTGCGGCCTGATTTTCGGAAGCATTAAATTCAACACGTCCACCCAATAGCGCACCGGAAGCAGTAAGGCCGTTCAGCCAAATATTTACGGAGTCCGTAACCGCAGCAATCAGCCGCTTGTTCATCGGATCATCCACCTTCTGCATGTAAGTCAGGATCAGGCTGTTCCCGATCCAGTTAAACATACGGCGGACCGGAATGAAGCTGTCCTTGGGATCCGTTACTCCAGGAAATGCGCCAGTGTTGTTCCCCCATGTCTTCCAGCCGCTTGTCCCCAGATTTACGGCCGTCATGATGCCGAGACTGTTCATATAGCTCACCTGATCAATACCCAGATACAGGCTCGTACCATCTGAGAGTACAGTCCCGTCAGCCTGAAGCGTTTTATTGGATGGCGATACATAAGGAACACCGCCGTTATTGGCATCTGTTGCGGCAATCAGCCCGGCCAGCTGCGTAGAAAAATGATACTGCTTATCGCCCAGGGTAAGCATCGGATAAGAAGCAATTTGCAATGATCCATTATAGTTGTTATCCGACTTCCAAACACCTGCAGCGCTGTAGGCTTGGCCAGGATCAATATCAGTAAGTGCCATTGCCTTAAAATTACCATTAATATTTCCGGCTTTGGCCCGCATTACCGCAGCGACTGAAGGGAGTTGAGACCAGCCTGGTGCAAGCAGAAGATCCGGAAGGACACCAAACCGCGGATAAACCTGATTAATCAGTTCAAACCCGGTGTAATCTCCCCCAGGAGTCAAACCGCCGATAATATCATCTGCATCTACAGCCTCAGGACTAAGCTTGTCATATCCAATAGAGAGCTGGGTGACATTAGCCGCGATGGCTCCGTCCGCTTTTGTTGTAACGATAACAAGACCTTCATCATCAAATGCCGCTGTATAATCCTTACCTGCCACATAAGTTGAAACCCCGTCAGATGATTTGACTTTAAGCGAGGGCAGCAGCACGCCTTCAGCAGTCAGCTTCGCAACCCGGTTATTGACAGTGACCGCCGCCGGTGTAACCACGGCCTTATGGACAGCAGGATCAAGGACATTAACCAGAATTAACGGTGCCTTTTGGTACAGGACAAAATGGGAGTGAATCAGCTCGCAGAGCGAATATTTCGTCCAATCCTCACTGTAACCAAGCAAGGCTACAGCTTCTGCATAGGTATAGGCCAAAACAGGGGTGTTGACCGGTACTGCCGCAGATGCCAGATGGATCGGCGCTGTACCAACCGCAAAAGGGATGCCGCTTGCCGCCTCTGCCGGTGCCAGTACAGATGTCGGTTGTTCAATAATGTTGATTCCGTGTTTATAAGCCATGAATTAGTTCCCCTTTTCTAAAAGCCTTTGATATGCTGCATGCTCTGCAGTTCCAGCCTGAACGATGCGTTCCAGCACTTCCGCCATTCCCTCTACCGGTACAGTAAGTTCTGCTACATCCGGCTTATCAGTGAATAAAGGCTTCAAGTATGCGGGAACTCCGGCGCGAAAAACAGTGGACTGCAGCAAACGCCCTCCCGGTAAATTAGGTCCCAAGTAAATACTTGCTGTTCCAGCTGCACGCTCGTTCACTTTGATACCATCGTCCTGGACGATTTGATTTAAATCATTCATCATTTCTGGCTCCACCTGCTCCTCTATCATGTTAGTTGTTTTTTTCAATCGGCTCACAATTGTACCTCCCGTCTAATTTGGGGCAATACCCATTTGGTTGTAACCTCTCCGGCCCACTTGGCCAAAGGCTGTTCTTCAGTCAGTTTCCATTTCCAGCTGTCATCGATTGCGAATTGCCTGGCAATAATCTTTTCCCTCATCAGCAGGATTCGTACCCGCTCCATGAGGTTCAGCAAATCAGTCAGTCCTGATTCGCCTTCCGTTTGGGTACCAATAATCAGTTTAAGCAAAGTCTTAATATTGTCCTTATCACCCTCACCCTCTTCAGGGCGGATAATAATGAACGGATAAGCCGGCTCTTCCGGCTCCTTGGGGAGAGCACCCAAATACACTCTAGGAACTGTTGCCGAATCATCAGCCAACTCTTTTTCCAGGAAGGTTTGAATTGCTTTAATGAGTAGATAAATGGTCACTGCGCTCCTCCTTCCAAGACAGATTTACTGCGGAGTATCTAATGAGAATCACCCCCTCTCCTGTTTCGCGGTTATGCGTAGGTTATTTGGTCTTTCTAAACATAAGGGGCATTCACTAGACAAAGCCTTCAACGTATTTTTAAAGCACACACCAAACCTCTGCTACGAGTGGAGTGATTTTTCTCTGGGCACGTTGCATGTACTCACTTACACTGCCAGCGGTGATACCGAGCATTTCTGCTGCAGTAGCGTGCGAGAAACCCTCACCGTGGACCAGCACAAAGCATTCCCGTTCTCTTCTGCTTAAGGGCTCCAGAGCGAAGGTAAGCAGTGCCTGCTGATCTTCAGATAATCCGTCTCCCGGGAAGCCTGAGGTATAAGTGCTAAATCTTTGCATACGCGCAGGTTCTACGGGAATCTCCCGCTCGTATCCGGCTCTGCGCTCAATACCGCGCCTATTTCCGGGACGCCTGCCTGTATGCAGCCATTCGATGACATATTTACAGTCGCTAATCATCCCAGCGATTATTTTCTTATCTTCAATATCAGCATTTTGATATGCCTTTTCTGCGTATTTCAGAGATTGACGGTACTCCTGCAGCAATTCCTGGAGGTCAATTGGGCACAGCTTGTCTACCATGAGCATCACAGCTCCCTCTAATATTTATTTATATAACGGAAAATACTCAATTGCGTATTTTATACCCATATTATGTTCAATTGCGTATTTTGTCAATTACAAATCTCTTTTAAAATACGATATTGAACATTTACATTCTTATTTATCCTCTCTATAATGAAAAGAGGATGCGAATTAACGTATATTTGCTTTGGTTAAAAGGAGGGCTACATGTGCGGAGGGCTGAAGTTTTAAAAAAACTGATTGAGGAAACCGGCCTGAACACAAAGGCATTTGCTGAAAAGGCAGGAATTCCCTATACTACACTCAGATCGATGCTGATGCGGGGTGTTGGCGGAGCTTCAGTGGATAATGTGATTAAAGTATGCCGTGCTTTAGGGATAACTACTGAGGAAATGGACCGTCTGGCCTTTAGACCTGACGAGGCTAGCGCCTTTAAACAGGAACTCGCTGAGTTTGAAGCCTTTATTAACAATCCGGAACACAGCTTATTTTTCAAAGATTATCTCGATGCTCCAGAAGAACGGAAACGGGAGATGCTTACCTTTTGGCACTTCATTAAAGACGCCGAGAAGAAAAAAACAGAAACTGGTCAATGACACAATATTAGTAAGGATTATCGTGGTATCAGCCATCGAGCTGGTTTCACGCACCCATAAATACGAACATACATTCCCTTTCAGGAGGAAGCTAATGTTTAAACATTACAAAAATACGATTCTCGAGCAGTTTATAGAAACTTTGTACATAGAACATCACATATGTGCGCCAGAGCATATTTCCCTCCAGAGGCTTGCTGAAGCCCTTGACGTCTATGTTCAGTACTCTCCAATTAGCAGCAGGGCCTATGAGTCAGATTCAGGTGTACGCTGCATTCTTATAGACAGCCGGCTCTCACCTATGAAACAACGGCTAGACTTTCTGCATGAGCTTTGTCATATTCTCAGACATGCCGGCAATCAGCTGGTTATGCCGGTTCTTTTCATTAAAGCCCAGGAATGGGACGCTGAACATTTTGTACTCTATGCTTCGATGCCTTACTTTATGATTCAGTCACAGCAGCTGCCCGGTGATTACAATCAGACTATCCGGCAAATATCCGATACTTTTGGCGTTCCAAGAGAGCTGGCAAAAATAAGGTTTGATCAAATTCTGCGCCGCGAATACGAAGGTGAATTGACAGATGGATTCACTAATTTCAGCAACCCTGCTCTCAGAGTAAACCAGCAGCCGGAGTTTCCTGATGCAACTAAAATATTCGCCTACTATGATCCTCACAGCACTTTTGATGGCCCTGATCAACTTATTATAAGGTTAGACTATACAACATTAAGCACGCAGTATGAACTGCCTATACCCAGAGATGTCCGGTTCCAGGAGCTTGAGTGGGAGGCTTTAAAGGATATTGCAGTAGAACCCACTATCAGCGGCGATATTGTTTGTTTTGACGGACAATTAACTTTACAAATTCACAGGCTGGTCTTTAGGTACGGATTGTCTAAACATACTTTTGTAATGCATATGCGGGATGTTGAGCAGATTATTGAAACCGATCAGAGAGTAACACGAAGATTTAATTAAGAGGACACGTGCCCGAAGAATATAAAAAGCCCCTGACCCAAAAGGGCCAGAGGCTTGATGTCCTTGATTGACAAGGTAATATTAACGTTTCGAGAACTGTGGAGCACGACGAGCAGCTTTGAGGCCGTATTTCTTACGTTCCTTCATACGTGGGTCACGAGTCAGGAAGCCGGCTTTTTTAAGAGCGCCGCGGTATTCCGGATCAACCTTCAGAAGTGCACGGGCGATCCCGTGACGGATTGCTCCAGCCTGGCCGGATGTTCCGCCACCGTGTGCAAGAACGATTACATCGTAGCTGCCCAGTGTTTCAGTCAGGTTCAAAGGTTGTCTTACGATCATCTTCAGTGTTTCAACACCGAAGTATTCATCCATCTCACGTTTGTTAATGACAATGCGTCCTTCACCCGGTACAAGGCGAACACGTGCTACCGAATGTTTACGACGACCTGTCCCATAGTATTGTACTTGTGCCATGAAACTGTCCTCCTCTATTCTTATCCGCGAAGTTCGTAAACTTCAGGTTTTTGTGCTGCATGTGGATGCTCGGCGCCTGCATAAACTTTAAGTCTCAGCTTCATGTGATCGCCTTGACGAGTCTTAGGAATCATACCGTGAACAGCAGATTCAATTACACGCTCAGGTTTTGTTTTCAGCAGCTGATCAGCAGTTGTAACTTTCAAACCACCTGGGTGCATCGAGTGACGGTAGTATTTCTTATTCTGCAGTTTCTTGCCTGTCAGGTGAATCTTCTCAGCGTTGATAACAATTACGAAATCACCAGTATCAACGTGTGGAGTGAATTGCGGTTTGTGTTTGCCACGGATCAGAGCAGCGGCTTCGCTAGCCAGACGACCAAGTGTCTTGCCTTCGGCATCAATGATGTGCCAAGTGCGTTCAACTTCGTTCGGCTTCGCCATATAGGTGGTACGCATGAATGTTTCCTCCTTGTTCTCGTACGAAAATCTTCTGTTTCGTATATCTAATTTCTCATTGGAATTACGATTAAGTTAGTTAGGTAAAGCTTGTTTTGTTGGCATTTTCTTGAGCGGGGCTGTGGGATAGCCATCAAGAAAACACAACTTTTATATTACAGCATAACCACGACAAGTGCAAGTCATTTTTAATCCGAACCTCATATATTTTCTACAAAAAGTAACGGCAACACCGTCCTAAACAGGGCGGTATCCGTTGCTGCGAGAAAGATAAGGATAAAGGATAGCGTAAAACGTATACTTTCTTATCTTTTTAAAAAACAGCGGATTCCGGATCGTTCAATTATTGTCCTCATCATATTCCACACTCCAAAGTGCAAGGCCTTTAGCAACCGCTGTAGGCCCCGCTGCAGCACGGTTGCATGCTGCCAGAATATCTGCAACTTTGTCCGCCTGGTACTTGCGCTCGCCCACCTGAATCAGCGTTCCCATAATGATACGGACCATGTGCTGCAGAAAACCGCTGCCGGTAATATACGTATGAATAACACCCTGGTCATCCGAGCCTGGACGGCACATACTGCGGTCAATCTCCATGTAGGCTTCATAAATAGTCCGTATATGCGAAGTCTTGGTTGACTTGCGGGAGGCAAATGAAGTGTAGTCATGGGTGCCCACCAGATGCGCCAGTCCCTGCTGCATAGCCGTTATATCCAGCTTCAAGGGGTGGTGGTGCTGCCAGCGCCGCTGAAAAGGGTCGGGAAACCTGTTGCCGTTTATCGTGTACCGGTAGGTCTTACGCTTGGCTCCTCTGCGTGAGTGGAACGAAAGCGGTACCTCCTTCGCCTCAGTAACAACGATATCCTGCGGTAATCTGGCGTTAAGCGCCAGACACCAGCGCTCCAGCGGTATCTGGGAGGAAGTCATGAAGTTGAACGGCTGACCGTAAGCGTGAACCCCTGCATCCGTCCGGCCTGAGGCTGTAATCTTCAACGCCTCGCCAGTCAGATGGAGAATCGCCTGCTCCAGCCGGTCCTGAATCGTATTGCCCTGAGGCTGGGTCTGAAAGCCATCATAATGGGTACCGTCATAATTGACCTTCATCAATAGATTGCGCATTTCATTCTTCCTTTCAAGCTCCTAAGCTCACTTAACCGTAATTCATATTCACAAGTAGAAACGGCATAGCCGTCCTAAGCAGGGCGGTAGCCGTTTCTGCGAGAAATATAAGGATGATTTATAGCGTAAAACATATAAATCCTTATATTGAAAAAAAAGAGCCCCGGCGGGAGCTCCTTCTACTCTTTACAAGGTGATTCCCGCGGTTATTGGTACAGCAGGGCCTTATCGCCCCTGCAGCACAATAACAATAATACTTACTGCTCAATCTCCGGAGATCATGAACTTAAAGAGTACAAATCGGAAATCATGACTTGTATTACTACGCGCGGTCTACCAGTTCAAGATAAACCATAGGCGCAGCATCGCCACGGCGAGGTCCCAGTTTCAGGATACGAGTGTATCCGCCTGGACGCTCTGTGTAACGAGGAGCAATATCAGAGAACAATTTTTGGATTGCATCTTGCTCACCGTCTACAGTCTCACGACGAACAAAAGCAGCTACTTGACGGCGAGCATGAAGATCGCCCTTCTTAGCTTTAGTGATCAGTTTCTCAGCGATGGAACGAACTTCCTTCGCTTTGGCTTCCGTTGTCTGGATGCGCTCGTATAGGAACAGATCCGTTACCATGTCACGGAACAACGCTTTACGCGCACTGGAATCACGGCCCAATTTTTGGTA
This sequence comes from Paenibacillus sp. fava2, assembly GCF_058313675.1. Taxonomy (NCBI): domain Bacteria; kingdom Bacillati; phylum Bacillota; class Bacilli; order Caryophanales; family Paenibacillaceae; genus Paenibacillus; species Paenibacillus sp. fava2. The sequence continues at coordinate 6,587,316 of NZ_CM177755.1, forward strand.
TGCCATTTGTTTTCCCTCCTTCACTCAAGTACTCAAGCAATCTGTGAACTATTCTTCTGTGCGAAGACCCAAACCAAGCTCTTCAAGCTTCTCTTGAACTTCTTCCAAAGATTTGCGGCCCAGGTTACGGACCTTCATCATATCTTCTTCAGTTTTCGTAGTCAGCTCTTGTACGGTATTGATACCGGCACGTTTGAGGCAGTTGTAGGAACGGACAGAAAGATCAAGCTCTTCGATTGTCATCTCAAGCACTTTTTCTTTTTTGTCTTCTTCTTTTTCCACCATAATTTCGGCGTCTTTCGCTTCATCCGTAAGACCTACGAATAAGACGAGGTGCTCGTTCAAAATTTTGGCTCCGAGGCTTACAGCCTCTTCCGGTCTGATACTGCCATCTGTCCAAACTTCCAGCGTCAGCTTGTCATAGTTAGTCACTTGTCCGACACGAGTGTTATCAATGACATAGTTTACGCGGGAAATCGGCGTGTAGATGGAGTCAACCGGAATTACACCGATTGGCTGATCGTCGCGTTTGTTCCGGTCTGCTTGGACATAGCCGCGACCACGGCCTGCAAAAATACGCATGTGAAGTCTCGCGCCAGGTCCCAGCGTTGCAATATGAAGATCCGGATTGAGGATTTCAACATCGCTGTCCGCACGGATATCACCTGCGGTAACGATGCCTTCACCCTCAGCATCAATCTCGAACACCTTCTCTTCGTCTGAATGGATCTTCAGCGAAAGAGCTTTGAGGTTCAGAATGATTTCCGTCACATCTTCCATTACGCCAGGAACGGTCGAGAACTCATGCAGAACGCCGTCAATTTGGACCGAAGTCACAGCGGCTCCCGGCAGGGAGGATAGCAGAATCCGGCGAAGCGAGTTCCCCAGAGTCGTGCCATATCCACGTTCCAGCGGTTCAACTACGAATTTCCCATAGGTTCCTTCATCATTGGCTTCTACGGTCTCAATTTTCGGCTTTTCGATTTCTATCACGAGTGTACCCCTCCTTCAAACGTCGCTCCTATATGAAACTGTCACCCCATCAGGTGCATCATGTAGTATGCCTAAACACCTATTATTAGCAGATGCGTCAGAATTATACCACAATCACAATTCTGATTTCACTATACGCGGCGACGTTTCGGCGGACGGCATCCATTGTGAGGAACCGGAGTTACGTCTTTAATGAGGTTTACTTCAAGACCAGCGGCCTGAAGGGAACGGATGGCAGCTTCGCGGCCCGCACCCGGTCCTTTAACCATAACTTCAACGGACTTCATGCCGTGTTCCATAGCTGCCTTAGCAGCAGTTTCGGCTGCCATTTGCGCTGCAAATGGAGTCGATTTACGGGAACCTCTGAATCCTTGACCACCGGAGCTAGCCCAGGAAATTGCATTTCCGTGAGGATCCGTGATCGTAACGATAGTGTTGTTGAACGTGGAACGGATGTGTGCCACGCCAGACTCGATATTTTTCCGGTCGCGACGTTTTGTACGTACGACTTTTTTCGGTTTAGCCATTGTCTCTTATCACCCCTTCTTATTTCTTTTTGTTTGCTACCGTACGGCGCGGGCCTTTACGGGTACGAGCATTGGTTTTAGTGCGTTGACCGCGAACAGGCAATCCACGACGGTGGCGAACACCACGGTAGCAGCCGATCTCAGTAAGACGCTTAATATTCAAGGAAATTTCACGACGCAGGTCACCTTCAACCTTGACCGATTTGTCGATCGTTTCACGCAGTTTGCTGACTTCATCTTCCGTCAAATCACGGACACGTGTGTTAACGTTAATGCCTGTTTCATTAAGAATTTTCTGGGAAGTCGTTTTACCGATTCCGAAAATATAAGTCAAGGCGATCTCAACGCGTTTGTCACGTGGCAAATCCACACCAGCTATACGAGCCATTTTACGCTACACCCCCTTCTTAACCTTGTTTTTGTTTGTGTTTCGGATTTTCGCAAATTACCATAACAGTCCCTTTGCGGCGGATGACTTTGCATTTTTCGCAAATGGGCTTCACAGAAGGTCTTACCTTCATGTTCATTACCTCCTCAAAGTTTTGCGAAGCAAAACTTTCGTTGTAGTTCCCATCTATTTACGGTAAGTTATACGGCCTTTTGATAAATCATAAGGCGATAACTGCACGACCACTTTGTCTCCGGTTAGGATACGGATAAAGTGCATCCGCAATTTCCCGGACACATGGGCAAGTATTTGATGACCGTTCTCAAGCTCAACCTTAAACGTTGCATTCGGTAACGGTTCAATGACCGTTCCTTCCACTTCAATGACATCTTCTTTAGCCACAGTTAGTCTCCTTTCTCATCAGCACTTATTCCAGCTGGACTCCCATACTTCATTACTGCGAACCGCAGCTTTCCGTTGGTTACCCGGCCGGTTTCTTCCAAACTGTCCACAACCTCACTGCTTATGAAGGGTATGAGCTCCAGATGATGAATATTCTTCTTCTTCGGCCCGTCAAACTTTCGTTTGTCTCCGTCAGCAATGTATACAAATCTGCTATCAACAACTGCGATAACAACGGCAGCCTCTCCGGCATCTTTGCCTTTGAGAATTCTCACGATCTGACCAACCTGCGGGCTGCTCCCTGTATTCACGTGAAGATCACCTACGCATTCAGTTTTGTGAAAATTTCCATGCCGTCCGGTGTAACAGCTACTGTATGCTCGAAGTGAGCACAGAGTGAGCCGTCTACCGTAACGACCGTCCAGTTATCTTCCAGAGTTCTGACATATCTGTCTCCGGCGTTTACCATCGGCTCAATCGCGAGTACCATACCCGGCTTCAGACGTGGTCCGCGGTCCGCTATGCCATAGTTCGGAATTTGCGGTTCTTCATGCAGTTCTGCCCCGATGCCATGGCCAACATACTCGCGCACGACGGAAAAACCGGCGTCCTCGATATACTGCTGGATCGCATGGGAGATTGTAAACAAGCGCACATCCGGTTTGACTAACGCCAATCCTGCGTACAAGGAGCCTTCCGTGACGTCCAGCAGACGCTGAGCTTCATCGGAAATGCTGCCTACCCCGTAGGTCCAGGCGGAATCACCGTGATAACCGCGGTACTCGGCACCAATATCCAGCGTCACAATGTCGCCTTCGATCAGCTTGCGTTTACCCGGAAATCCATGCACCAATTGTTCGTTGACTGAAGCGCAAATGCTGGCAGGAAAACCGTTGTAACCTTTGAAAGACGGCACAGCACCTTGACTGCGAATATATTGATCGGCGATTCTGTCGAGCTCTCCGGTGGTGATCCCCGGCTCAATGGCCTTGGCAATCAGCCGGTGACTCTCGGCAACAATACGACCAGCTTCCCTCATAAAGGCAAGTTCCTGCTCGGATTTACAAATGATCATTACATTAACCCCGCAGTAAAGATACGATTTCGGAAGTAACGACGTCAATTTCGTTCTCTCCGTTTACCTGCCGCAAAAGACCTTTATTCTCATAGAATGCAAGCAGCGGCGCTGTCTTGTTATCATACTCATCCAGACGCTTGCCTACGCTCTCTTCGTTGTCATCCGGACGTTGATACAGTTCACCGCCATCAATGTCGCAAATGCCTTCTTGCTTCGGCGGGTTGAAAATTAAATGGTAGGATGCACCGCATACCTTGCAGATCCGGCGTCCGGTAAGACGCGCCATCAGCAGTCCGCGGTCCACATTCAAGTTGATTACATGATCCAGTGAAGTGCCGGCACGGCTCAAAAGATCTTCCAGCGCTTCCGCTTGCGAAAGGGTTCTTGGAAAACCATCCAATAAGAAACCTTTTTCGCAATCGGACTGCTGGAGCCGTTCCTCAACGATTCCAATGGTCACATCATCAGGTACAAGCAAACCTTGATCGATATAGGATTTGGCTTTCAGTCCGACCGGTGTCTGTTCCTTTATCGCTAAACGGAAGGCGTCACCTGTCGAAATATGCGGAATACCAAGCTCTTTTACGATTACAGCTGCCTGTGTTCCCTTGCCTGCCCCAGGAGGGCCCATGAATAAAATGTTCACGTTTCTCTCTTCTCCCTCCAAAAGTTCGCCACCAAGCAAGAAACAGCACAATAGGTGCCGGGAAGTAGGTAGACCTTAGCTTCACGGAACCTATCGCCTATTTGTTGATGAAGCCTTTGTAATGGCGTTTGATCAATTGGCTCTCGATCTGCTTCATCGTATCCAGTGCTACACCGACCACGATCAACAGCGCGGTACCGCCAATCTGCACCTGCCGCGGCAAGCCGGACAGGGAACCGAAGAGTACAGGCAAGACAGAAATAACAGCCAGGAAAAGGGCACCGGACATGGTCAGGCGCGACATTACTCTGGTTAAATACTTCTCAGTTGCTTTACCCGGACGGATACCAGGAATGTAACCACCGTTCTTCTTCATGTTGTCAGCCATCTGCTGCGGGTTCATCTGGACAAACGTGTAGAAGAACGTAAATCCGATGATCATGATTACATACAGTACCATCCCTAGCGGCTTATCATGAGCAAGATTGTTGGTGATCCATTTAGCCCATTCATGCGTTGACCAAAAGCTCGAGATTACAATTGGAAATTGAAGCAGTGAAACGGCAAAGATAACCGGAATTACACCTGCCGCATTGATTTTAAGCGGAATGTGTGTATTCTGTCCACCGTACATTTTGTTACCGACCACGCGTTTGGCATATTGTACAGGGATTTTACGGATACCTTGTTGAACAAAGATAACCCCTGTAATAATACCCACAATCACGATCAGTATAATAACGACTTTAAGAATATTCAGGAACACCTGATCCGGCTGAATAAAGCTTGATTGCGCCGTAGTCGTGATATATCCCGGGATGGCGGCGACGATTCCCGCAAAAATCAGGATCGAAATCCCGTTTCCTATTCCCTTTTCAGTGATCTGTTCACCAAGCCACATCAGGAACGATGTACCTGCAGTCAGTATGATCGCGATCAGCAGGTAATCCGCAAAGGTTGCATTTGGAATCATCTCAGTGCCGTAGATCCGGTTAAACCCGATTGAGGTCGCAAACGCTTGAATCAGACCGAGTACGACTGTACCGTAACGGGTGATTTGCGCCAGTTGCTTTTTCCCGTGCTCCCCTTGCTTAGCCCACTCGGCAAACTTAGGAATAACATCCATCGAGAGCAATTGCACTATGATGGATGCTGTAATGTACGGGTAAATACTAATCGCAAAAATCGAGAAGTTTTTGAGCGCTCCGCCCGAGAAGGTGTTCAAAAGACCCATCAAAGCTTCGCCGCTTTGATTTGTTGATTCCAGCACTTCTTTGTTCACACCGGGAACCGGTACAAACGAACCGATGCGGTAGATGATCAGAACGAACAGGGTAAACAGGATCTTTTTGCGCAAATCTTCAACATGCCATATATTCTTAAGCGTCTTGAACATTAGATCACCTCGGTTTTACCGCCGGCAGCCTCGATTTTCTCTACCGCAGATTGAGAGAACTTATTTGCTTGTACAGTCAATTTAACGGCCAGTTCGCCATTACCGAGGATCTTGATGCCGCTCTTGGAATTCTTGACAACACCAGTTTCAATCAGCAACTGTGGAGTCACTTCAGTTCCTTCAGCAAAGCTATTCAGATCTTCCAGGTTCACAATCGCATACTCTTTACGGGTAGGATTGATGAAACCACGTTTAGGCAGACGACGATAGAGCGGGTTTTGACCACCCTCGAAGCCAGGACGAACACCACCGCCGGAACGGGAGTTCTGACCTTTATGACCGCGTCCGGACGTTTTACCGTTACCGCTACTTGGTCCGCGACCAACGCGATTGCGTTCTTTGCGGGAACCAGGAGCTGGAGCAAGTTCATGTAACTTCATCGTTTGCACCTCCTTATGTTTTGTTAATTTATGCGAGGCGTTTAGCCTTCAATTTCTGTTACGGACAGCAAATGGCTCACTTTGTTGATCATTCCGCGAATTGCAGGAGTGTCATTGTGAACCACGGTCGAGTTGGTTTTGCCCAGGCCGAGCGTCTTAACAGTAACACGTTGTGTCTGTGGACGACCGATTACACTACGAACGAGGGTAATTTGCAATTTAGCCATTGACGTTCCCCTCCTTAACCGCGTAATTCTTCGACAGATTTGCCGCGAAGCTTCGCGACTTCTTCAATGCGCTTGAGGCGGGAAAGACCCTCCAAAGTTGCATTGACCATGTTCATGGAATTCGAAGAACCCAAAGATTTTGTCAAGATATCGCCAACGCCTGCCAATTCCAGTACCGCACGAACAGGACCGCCGGCGATAACGCCAGTACCTTCGGAAGCTGGTTTCAGCAGCACGCGTCCTGCGCCGAAATGTCCAGTAACGAGGTGAGGAATCGAAGTTCCTACGATTGGAATGTGAATCAGGTTTTTCTTGGCGTCTTCAATGCCTTTACGGATGGCATCCGGTACTTCACCGGCTTTACCAATACCCGCACCGACATAGCCGTTGCCGTCGCCCACTACAACAAGTGCACTAAAGCTGAAACGGCGTCCGCCTTTTACAACTTTTGCTACACGGTTGATGTGTACAACTCTTTCAGTCAGCTCTAAACTGTTCGGATCTATACGCAAGTCGTTAACCTCCTTTTAGAAATATTCTAGAATTCAAGACCAGCTTCGCGAGCTGCATCAGCCAAAGCCTGAATCCGTCCATGGTACAGGTATCCACCGCGGTCAAATACAACCACTGCATATCCCTTTGCTTTAGCGCGCTCAGCGATCAGTTGACCTACTTTGCTTGCAGCTTCAACGCTGCCGCCATTGCCGATTGTTGCGCTCAGTTCTTTATCCAGAGTGGAGGCAGATACCAGAGTAACACCAGCCACGTCATCGATCAATTGAGCATAGATGTGTTTCGCAGAACGGAACACGTTCAAACGTGGACGCTCAACAGTTCCCTGAATCTTCTTACGAACACGCAGGTGTCTTTTGAGACGAGCCTTGTTTTTGTCCTCTTTTGTAATCATGACTTCCATTTCACTCCCTTCAGTTTGCTGCAGAGCAGCTTCACTTTACGATGCACGGGGTATCTTATTGTGAAGAAGAGTAAGCCGATTATTTCTTCTTACCGGCTTTACCTTCCTTACGGATAATACGCTCGCCTTCGTACTTAATACCTTTACCTTTATACGGTTCTGGTTCACGAACGGAACGGATCTTGGCAGCATAAGCGCCAACGCGTTCTTTGTCGATACCTTTAACGATGATCTTCGTGTTCGCAGGAACTTCGAACTCGATGCCCGCTTCCGGTGTAATTTCAACCGGGTGGGAGTAACCAACGTTCAGAACGATTTTATCTCCGGATTTGCTTGCACGATATCCGACCCCAACCAGCTCCAGAGATTTCGAGAAACCTTCAGTCACACCGCTTACCATGTTGCTGACAACGGAGCGGGTTGTGCCGTGAAGTGAACGATGCAATTTGTTATCCGACGGGCGAACAACGGTGATTTCGTTATTTTCAACTGTAACCTTCATGTCTTTATGAAGTTCACGAGTCAAAGTGCCTTTAGGACCTTTTACTGTAATAACGGTGTTGTCCAGAGTGACATCTACACCGCTAGGTACTGCGATTGGTTTGCGACCAATACGAGACATGTGTTGCACCTCCTTATCTTGTGACGTTTATTACCATACGTAGCAGACAACTTCTCCGCCGGATTTGGATTGACGAGCTTCTTTGTCGGTCATAACTCCCTTAGATGTGGAGATAATCGCGATTCCAAGGCCACCGAGTACACGTGGTACTTCGTTGCTCTTCGTGTAAACACGAAGACCTGGCTTACTGATTCTTTTCAGACCAGAGATAACGCGCTCTTGGTTAGGGCCGTATTTCAAGAAGATACGGATAATCCCTTGTTTGCTATCTTCAACGAATTCAGCATCACGAATGAAGCCTTCACGCTTCAGAATGTCCGCGATTTGTTTTTTCATAGTAGAAGCAGGCATTTCTACTGTCTCGTGACGCACAATGTTAGCGTTACGAATACGAGTAAGCATATCTGCAATAGGATCAGACATAGTCATGTGTGTAAACCTCCTTCCCGGTTATAGATCTCTTACCAACTTGCTTTTTTCACGCCAGGGATCTGGCCTTTATAAGCTAACTCACGGAAACAAATTCTGCAAATTTTGAACTTCTGCAGTACCGAATGTGGACGACCGCAACGCTCGCAACGTGTGTATGCACGTACTTTGAACTTAGGTTCGCGTTGTTGTTTAACTTTCATCGAAGTTTTTGCCACTTTAGCCTGACACCTCCTAAACAGTTTCGGAGAAATATTGATTCTTATTTAGAGAAAGGCATTCCCAGCTGGTTCAGCAGCTCACGGGATTCCTCATCCGTCTTTGCAGTAGTTACGATAACGATGTCCATACCGCGGACCTTATCAACTTTATCATACTCGATTTCCGGGAAGATCAGTTGTTCTTTAAGACCAAGCGTGTAGTTACCACGGCCGTCAAAGGCTTTGGTGGATACACCGCGGAAGTCACGTACGCGTGGAAGCGTTACGTTGAACAATTTGTCCAGGAAGTAGTACATACGCTCGCCGCGCAGTGTTACTTTTACCCCGATCGGCATGTTTTCGCGCAGTTTGAAACCGGCGATGGATTTCTTTGCTTTAGTGATAACAGGCTTTTGACCAGAGATCAATTGCATGTCGTTAACTGCAGCATCAAGCACTTTGGAGTTCTGAACAGCGTCACCCACACCCATGTTGATGACAACCTTCTCGATCTTAGGCACTTGCATAACAGTTGTATAGTTGAACTTCTGCATCAGAGCAGGTGTAATTTCATTCAAATAACGTTCTTTCATTCTTGCTGCCATGAAGATTTACCTCCTTTCTTTAGGACTAATTAGTCGATAATCTCTCCGGATCTCTTAGCTACCCGAACCTTCTTACCGTTATCGAGCACTTTGTAACCGATACGTGTTACTTTACCGCTCTTCGGATCGATGTGCATTACGTTGGACACATGGATCGAAGCTTCCTGCTCGATGATTCCGCCTTGCGGGTTCAGCTGGTTAGGCTTCTGGTGTTTTTTCACCATGTTTACGCCTTCTACCAGTACGCGGTTTTCGCGAGGATAAGCAGCGATGACACGGCCTTTTTTACCTTTGTCTTTCCCGCTGATCACAAGCACCACATCATCTTTTTTAACGTGCAGTTTATTGTTATGGGATTCCAGAACTTTTTTCACTCTAGGCATTGATTACACCTCCTATGACTAACCTTATCAGTATTTCACGTTACTCTGTGGTAACTTATTAGATTACTTCCGGTGCCAAGGAAACGATCTTCATGTAGTCCTTATCGCGAAGTTCGCGAGCAACTGGTCCGAAGATACGTGTTCCGCGTGGGCTTCTGTCGTCTTTAACAACAACAGCTGCGTTTTCGTCGAATGAAATGTAAGATCCGTCTTTACGGCGTACCGAACGCTTTGTACGAACTACTACCGCTCTAACAACATCACCTTTTTTGACAACGCCGCCTGGTGTTGCTTGTTTAACGGAACAAACGATCAGATCACCGATTGCTGCTGTACGGCGTCCAGTACCACCCAGTACGCGGATACACATCAGTTCCTTCGCACCAGAGTTGTCAGCCACATGCAAACGTGTAAATGGTTGAATCATTATTAATTTCCTCCTTCCGGAAAAACTGTCTGATTATCTTAGATGATAACCGCTTTTTCAACCACTTCAACCAGTCTCCAGCGTTTGTCTTTGGAGAGCGGACGAGTTTCCATGATTTTCACGGTGTCACCGATTTTTGCTACGTTTTCTTCATCATGTGCCTTGAATTTCTTCGTGGACTTGATGCGTTTGTGGTACAGGTCATGCTTTTTATAAGTTTCAACAGCAATTACGATGGTTTTATCCATTTTGTCGCTGACCACTTTACCGATCTGCACTTTACGTGCGTTACGTTCTTCGCTCATAGTTAGCCTCCTTCCTGATTACGGACCTTGAAGATCCGCCCTCGCTTAACTAATCCCAAGTACTCTTTGATGGATAACGGTTTTAGCACGAGCTATTTCCTTGCGCACATCACGAATCCGAGTCGGGTTATCCAGCTGGCCAGTAGCCAATTGGAAACGGAGATTGAAGAGCTCTTCCTTGAAACCAGCGATCTTCTGTTCAATCTCAGCAGTGGTTAAGTTGCGAAGTTCATTAGCTTTCATTTGCTTCACCACCCACTTCTTCACGTTTCACAAACTTAGTCTTAACAGGCAGCTTGTGAGCGGCAAGACGCATCGCTTCACGAGCGATTTCTTCCGACACGCCTCCGAGTTCGAACATAATCTTGCCCGGTTTAACTACGGCTACCCATTTCTCAACGTTACCTTTACCACTACCCATACGAACCTCAAGAGGCTTCTGAGTGATTGGCTTATCTGGGAAAATCTTAATCCAAACCTGACCACCACGTTTGATGTAACGTGTCATCGCAATACGGGCAGCTTCGATCTGACGGTTAGTGATCCAAGATGGCTCAAGAGCTTGCAGACCGAATTCGCCGAAGTTGAGCTCAGTGCCGCCTTTTGCCATACCTTTCATGTGACCGCGTTGTTGCTTGCGGTGTTTAACGCGCTTTGGTACCAACATGATTAGTTGCCTCCTTCCTGAGCAGCTTGTTTCTTAGCTGGGGGAAGAACTTCTCCACGGTAGATCCATACTTTTACACCGATACGGCCGTAAGTAGTATGTGCTTCAGCCGTTCCGTAGTCGATATCGGCACGAAGCGTATGAAGTGGAACTGTTCCTTCGCTATAACCTTCTGAACGGGCAATCTCAGCGCCGCCAAGACGTCCGCCAACTTGAGTTTTGATTCCTTTTGCGCCGGAACGCATAGTTCTTTGAATTGCTTGTTTCAGAGCACGACGGAACGATACACGACGTTCCAATTGTTGTGCAATGCTTTCAGCTACGAGAATAGCATCCAATTCAGGGTGCTTAATTTCGTTGATGTTAATGTGTACCTTTTTGCCGCCGGCGATAGCTGTAACTGCGCTGCGAAGTACTTCTACTTCAGCTCCGCCTTTACCAATTACCATACCTGGCTTAGCAGTGTGAATTGTAACGTTTACCCGGCTTGCCGCTCTTTCGATCTCGATGCGGGAAACAGAGGAATCCTTCAACTTGCCTTTAAGGTATTCCCGGATTTTGACGTCTTCCATTAAAAGAGTACCGAAATCTTTGCCTGCATACCATTTAGATTCCCAATCGCGAATGACACCGATTCGGAGTCCGACTGGATTTACCTTTTGACCCACGTGTTATCCCTCCTTATTTCTCAGATACCACCAAAGTAATGTGGCTGGTACGTTTATTGATCCGGCTTGCACGGCCCATGGCGCGCGGACGGAAACGTTTCATTGTAGGACCCTGGTTAACGAATACTTCGCTAACGAACAGACTGTTCACGTCCATGGAGTAGTTGTGCTCAGCATTGGCAATAGCCGAGTTAAGCAGCTTTTCTACTACTGGAGAAGCGGACTTTGGAGTGTGGCGAAGAATTGCAATAGCTTCCCCCACTTGCTTGCCGCGAATCAAGTCAACAACCAGTTTCGCTTTACGAGCAGAAATCCGCACCGATCTAGCATGTGCTTTTGCTTCCATTTATTTTCCCTCCTCTCGAACGAAGACCTGTAATTATCTTCTTGTTTTCTTATCGTCACCCGCGTGGCCTTTGTAAGTACGTGTTGGCGCGAACTCGCCCAATTTGTGACCTACCATATCTTCCGTTACGTATACTGGCACGTGTTTGCGGCCGTCATATACACCAAACGTATGTCCGATAAACTGAGGGAAAATAGTTGAGCGACGGGACCAGGTTTTTACTACGACTTTCTTGTCTGCCGCGTTCAGTTCCTCAACTTTTTTCAGCAGGTAGCCATCAATGAACGGCCCCTTTTTTAAACTGCGACCCATGTATGAATCCTCCCTTCATCCGGTTCTTCAAACCGCGAATTCGACGCTTCGCGTTAAGCTGACTTATAGAGAAGCGTCTTATTTCGTGCGGCGGCGAACGATATATTTATCAGATGCCTTGTTTTTCTTACGCGTTTTGTAGCCGAGGGTTGGTTTACCCCAAGGAGACATAGGCGATTTACGTCCGATTGGAGCGCGGCCTTCACCACCACCGTGTGGGTGATCGTTAGGGTTCATTACTACCCCGCGAACTTCAGGACGTTGGCCAAGCCAGCGACTGCGTCCAGCTTTACCGATTTTGATCAGCTCGTGATCTTCGTTACCTACGGAACCGATTGTCGCACGGCATACGCTGAGAATTCTGCGAACCTCACCGGATGTCAAACGAACGGATACGTATTTTTCTTCTTTACCCAGCAATTGAGCTTCAGTACCAGCAGCGCGAACCAGCTGTCCGCCTTTACCTGGTTTCAACTCGATGTTGTGGATAACTGTACCAACTGGAATGTTAGCCAGTGGAAGTGCGTTACCAATTTTGATGTCGGCTGCAGGGCCGGACTCAACTTTATCCCCAACTTTAAGTCCTTTAGGAGCGAGGATGTAACGTTTCTCTCCATCGGCATAGTGGATCAAAGCAATATTGGAAGTACGGTTCGGGTCATACTCGATTGTAGCAACGCTACCTGGTATGCCGTCTTTAGTCCGTTTGAAGTCGATGATACGGTATTTACGTTTGTGTCCGCCGCCGTGGTGACGAACCGTAATTTTACCTTGGTTGTTACGTCCCGCTTTTTTGCTCAGCGGCGCAAGCAACGATTTCTCAGGCTGGTTTGTTGTGATTTCTTCAAACGTAGACACGGACATTGCGCGTCTTGCCGGAGAGGTCGGTTTGTACTTTTTGATTGGCACTATAGTTCCCTCCTTACTTTAAGAGTATTATTCTACCGCTTCAAAGAATTCAAGCGGCTTGCTGTCCGGGCTAAGCTTCACGATGGCTTTTTTCCACTCTGGAGTGTATCCGGAGTATTTGCCGTAACGTTTCAGTTTACCAGGTACGCGCATAGTGTTCACACTAACGACTTTTACTTTGAAAATAGCCTCAACGGCTTTTTTGATTTCGGTCTTGTTAGCACGGATATCCACTTCAAAAGCATATTTCAATTCGCTCATGTAGTCGGATGTGCGTTCCGTAATCACCGGACGTTTGATAATATCACGAGGATCTTTCATTACGCGAACACCTCCTCTACCTTCAGAACTGCTTCCTTGGTGATGATCAGTTTGTCGTACGTCAGTACGTCAAGAACATTGATGCCGTCAGCCGCTACGAATTTCACCCCTGGGATGTTACGAGCGGAAAGCGCTACGTTATCATCATAGCTAGGAGCTACGATCAACGCTTTGCTGTCTACCTTCAGGTTGTTCAGAATCGCTGCGAATTCTTTCGTCTTCGGAGCATTCAGTGTCAGGCTATCCAATACGATAATGTCGTTCCCGATAACTTTCGAGGACAACGCGGATTTGATGGCCAAACGGCGAACTTTCTTAGGCAGTTTCCAGGAATAGCTGCGTGGAGTAGGTCCGAAGACAACGCCGCCGCCTTTCCATTGTGGAGAACGGATGGAGCCTTGACGAGCGCGACCTGTACCTTTTTGTTTCCAAGGCTTGCGTCCGCCGCCACGAACTTCAGAACGTCCTTTTACTTTGTGTGTACCACGACGAAGGGAAGCCCTCTGCATAAGCGCAGCTTCGTGCAGGACATGCACGTTCGGCTCGATACCGAATACTGTTTCGCTCAGTTCAACTTCGCCAACTTCGTTACCACTGATATTAAAAAGTGTTACTTTTGGCATTTCATGTTCCTCCTTTCTTCAGTAATTATTTCTTAACGGATTCTTTAACTTTCACGAAGCTGTTCTTAGGACCTGGGATAGCGCCTTTAACCAGCAATACGTTGCGTTCAACGTCTACTTTGATGATTTCAAGTCTTTGAACCGTTACGGTCGTGTGACCCATGTGTCCTGGCAGGCGTTTGCCCTTAGGAACGCGGTTAGCTTGAATGGAACCCATGGAGCCCGGTCTTCTGTGGTAGCGGGAACCGTGAGCCATTGGTCCGCGGCTTTGACCCCAGCGTTTGATAACACCTTGGAATCCTTTACCTTTGGAAGTACCAGTTACGTCAACAAATTCGCCTTCAGCGAAGACGTCAGCCTTCAGCTCTTGTCCAACCTCGAGTGCCCCGAGGTCAACACCGCGAATTTCGCGAACGTAGCGCTTAGGTGTTGCATTTGCCTTTTTGGCGTGACCCTGTTCAGGCTTGTTGGAGCGGCTTTCCTTCTTATCTGCAAAGCCCAACTGCACTGCTTCATATCCGTCGATATTCAGGTCTTTCTTTTGCAGTACCACACAAGGCCCAGCTTCGATAACCGATACAGCGATCACGTTACCTTCTGGAGTAAACACTTGAGTCATACCGAGTTTTTTTCCTAAGATACCTTTCATGTTGACACCTCTTTTCTTTTCCTAGTTACTAAAGTGGTAGAATTACAATTTGATTTCGATATCTACACCGGACGGCAGGTCCAAGCGCATCAAGGCATCCACAGTCTGTGGTGTCGGGTTCACAATGTCGATCAGACGCTTGTGAGTCCGTTGTTCAAACTGTTCACGGGAATCCTTGTACTTGTGTACCGCACGGAGAATAGTAATGATTTGCTTCTCAGTTGGCAGCGGGATCGGCCCGGATACACCAGCACCGGAACGTTTTGCTGTTTCAACGATTTTCTCTGCGGATTGATCAAGAATTCTGTGGTCGTATGCTTTCAAGCGGATACGAATTTTTTGCTTTGCCATTTTAGTCCCTCCTTCTATCGCCCAATTTATTATCGGACATACTCCGTGAAAATTTTCTGACGTCGACCTCATGGCAAAGGGGCCGGGTGTGTCAGTAACCTCTCACATCATCGCAACGTCTCAGAACAACATTTATTATTATATATAATAGGCGCATACTTTGCAAGCGAAAATAAAAAAACAGCTCATGTTTTTTTCATAAACTGTTTTCTTCTATATAAATAGTACTCCAGGATTAAAGATTATCCGTTGCTGATCTAAAATATTCTGCTGAAGCCGCACTTTGTGCTGTTGTAGCACCGATTCCTTCTATAGTCTGAATGAGCACCCTGATCTCTTCCTCCACAACTACGATCTCCTGTGTACTGGATTGCATGGAATCAACGATTTCGCTGAACAGCCTGCTCGTCTCTACTGACTGCTCTTTGCCGCTCTTTGTCAGCTCCTGCACCTTGCGGATCTCATTGACCACCTGATTCGTCAACGCAACCGATTTGTGGGTTAAGTCACCGATTCTTATAACTGTACTCTTCGTGTCCTCAGCGAGCCGGCTGACCTCACTGGCAACGACACTGAAGCCCTTACCGTGCTCTCCTGCACGTGCTGCTTCTATTGTAGCATTGAGCGACAGGATTTTGGTCTGATCGGCAATATCCTGTACGGCGGCCACAATCCGCTGAATCTGCTGGGAAGAGCTGCTGAGCTCATTAACCGAGCGCTCCATCTCATTGGTGCTCTCAAAAATCAGGTTAATCTGTCCGCTAAGGCTGCCGAGCTGATCCTGTCCATCCTTAGCCATCTCCCGTGACTCTACAGCGGTGGAAGCTGTGCGCCGGAAGGTATTGTTCACCTCGTTGCTGCTGGCCACCAGCTGCTCTACAGCCGCATTAGTGTCCATACTCAGATCCACCAGCTCACCGCTGAACTCAGCGATTTTCTGCTTCAGTTCATTTTTGACGACCAGGTACTGTTCTTCCTTCTCTCTGATATTCTCCTTCTCATAGGCTTCCAGCACCAGCTGCTGCTCCAGATTCAGAAGCTTGGTCAGGGTCTGTACAACCTTTAAGCGTTCATTATCTTTAAGAGTTTCACCATAGACTACCGTAATAAAAACATTCTGAAGATTCTGGAAGGCGGATAAATACCACTTAGGCTCCAGTCCTACCCTTTTATGAATTTTAGCAATCGTTAGCCGCTTGGCTATGTATTGTTCATCCACGTTACCGTCAAAAATTTCAATAATATGCTCCTTCAGCGTTCTTTTGAGGCGTTCGATACTGCTATGCTCCAGAATGATGGCTTCCAGCTTGTTAACACCGAGAACGGTATTGTAGAACTGATCGGTAATAAAATCGATTTCACGTTCTACAGTAGGCTTCATCAGGCGCAGCAGACTTAAATCCTCCTCTGTGAGGTCAATCATCCGCATTTGTTCATTCAACTCATCATGTCCGCTAAGGCTGTGAAAAGCTGCTGTGGCAATGGGTGCAAAAGGCTCGCTGTCCATGGGGGGCGTATCGGGAGAAACCTCATTAGTCTTACGTAACTGGATGCCATGCATAAAAGAAAAAGGACACTTCCCCATACTTCCACTCTCCCTGAATTTCTAAATATTAGCATTGCAAATATAGCAATATTCTAACCTACCTGAGAGAGAATTGTAAAGAATTTTAAGTAATATTTTGTAGAAAAATGTTGTATATAACGATGTTTTACGTAGTTTTATGTCTTTTATTGTCGAATCGAAGGATATTATCCATTCTTTATCCGCCATTAGATATAGAAAGGCATCATACGAACTCTTGTTCTACATCGTAATTTCTGCAATCTGGGACAGTGACAGCATATCCAATATAGTAACTGTCCTGTTATTCATCCTGATGATCTTCATGTGCTCCAGCTTGTTCAGCTTGCGGCTGAGTGTTTCCGGCGTTGTCCCAATCATGGCTGCGAACTCTTTTTTGGCAGCCGGCAGATGGAGGCTATACTCCTTCTCCCCGCCGCTCAGCAGTGACTGTCTGGAGTATAGATGGAGCAGAAGCCTCGCCAGTCTCTTCTCCGCTTCAAAAATATGCAGTGCTCCCGCAAGCTCATCTGCCTGCTGCAACTGCTCACTAACTGACATCAGAAAGCTGAAGGCAAGCCCGGCGTTACTCGCTAAAAGCGGAATAAAATCCTCACGCCGCATCCGGCAAATGGATCCGCTCTCCACCACCTCAGCTGTGGCATAGTGATGCTTGTTATGAAGCAGGGCAAACTGTCCAAAGTAATCCCCCGGAAAAAGAAAGCGGAGAATATGCTGTTTTCCCTCTTTACTGGTTTGGGTCAGTTTAATTAATCCGTTGTTTACAACAAACAGGGAGTCCGACTGCTCACCTTCCCTGAATACCAGGCTGCCTTTTGTGTAAAATCTGGATTCTATGATAGATTCCACCTTGTGCAGCTCATGATCCGGCAAACCCAGAAACACCGGTACCTGGCGGACACAGGAATTCTGATGGCATTCATTACATTTCATTTTATATCGTTCCTTCCTAATCACCTGAAGCCAACATAGCAGGAATCGGTTGACTCTCCGGTGACCCCACGCACAATATTTCAGAAAAACTTGATCTGAATCAAGGATTGCCGGCTTCCTTTCCTCCATAATATAGACAGAGATTATAGAGGAGATGGACATCTATGCAGCAGTATACTTTTGAGGATATGCAAAAGATGAACAGAGCCAGACTAGGCAACATGGTGCCGCTGGAGCTGTTCCGCACAATCAGACTGATTGGCATGAACCAGGGTTTGCCTATGGGCGGTAAAGGTACAACTCTTACTGTAGGAAGAAAAATCGGTGAAAGTCTTCCCGTTACTAGTGTGGATGACCTCCTAGCTCTTTTTGAAGAGCTAAAAATAGGTATTCCGCACATTGTTTACTCCGATGAACACAGGTTGAATATTGCTGTAGAGGACTGTTTCTGTAAAGGTTTGCCGACACTGGAAGAAGAGAAAATGATTTGTGATCTGGAAGGTGCCATTCTTGAGGGAGCCTTGAGCAAGCTGCTGGGACGCAGGGTCAGTGTCAGAGAAATCAAATGTAACGCTACAGGTCATGAGTATTGCGAGTATGAAGTAAAGCTATAACCCTCAGGGGAAAACTAATGGAAAGCGGGAGATCAACATGGAAAAGAAACATATTAACGATGCTATTCAACATCTGGAGGAGCGTTTCACCAAAAAAGTGCTGTTCCAAAAGGGGGACAGCGTAGTATTCGTGCTTAACTTCATGCCGGGCCAGCAGCTTCCGGCACATACGCATCCTGGAGCAGATGTGTATATTTATGCCCTCAAAGGAAACGGAACGATTACTGTGAATGAAGCTGATTCGGAATTTACTGAAGGTGATGTTATCCACATTGCTGATGATGAAGTTTTTGCATACCGTAACAGCGGCAACGCTCCGGCCAGTCTTCATGTCGTAATATCCAAGCTGCCGGGACCTGCTTACGCTAAGGAGATCTAATTTTCAGCCACCTGCAAACTCTATCCACAGGGGATATCCTCCAAGGGTAGAGTTTTTATTATGCAAAAAAAAACAGGAGTTCTTCCGAAGAAGAACCCCTGCTCTTATACTCGTTCTATCCTAATGGATAGAGCCGAATTATTTCTGGATGGATGCTACGGAACCTGCACCAACTGTACGTCCACCTTCACGAATGGAGAATTTAGTACCTTCTTCAATCGCGATTGGGGAGATCAGTTGTACGGTTACAGTGATGTTATCACCAGGCATAACCATTTCAGTACCTTCTGGCAGGTTGATGATACCTGTTACGTCAGTTGTACGGAAGTAGAACTGTGGACGGTAACCAGTGAAGAATGGTTTGTGACGTCCGCCTTCTTCTTTAGTCAGAACGTAGATCTGAGCAGTGAACTCAGTGTGCGGGTTAACAGAGTTTGGCTTAGCCAATACTTGACCGCGCTCGATGTTGTTACGGTCTACACCGCGAAGCAGTGCGCCGATGTTGTCGCCCGCTTGAGCGGAATCGAGCAATTTACGGAACATTTCAACGCCGGTAACAACGGATTTTTTCTTCTCTTCGTGGATACCCACGATTTCAACTTCTTCCCCAACTTTAACTGTTCCGCGTTCTACGCGACCAGTTGCCACAGTACCGCGGCCAGTGATGGAGAATACGTCTTCGACTGGCATCAAGAAAGGCTTGTCAGTTTGACGCTCAGGCAGTGGGATGTAAGTGTCGATAGTTTCGAACATTTCAACGATCTTACCAGCCCATTCGCCGTCTGGGTTCTGCAGTGCTTCACGAGCGGAACCACGAACGATTGGAGTGTCATCGCCTGGGAAGTCGTATTCGCTCAGCAGATCGCGAACTTCCATTTCAACCAGTTCAAGCAACTCTTCGTCTTCAACCATGTCGCATTTGTTCAGGAATACAACGATGTAAGGAACGCCTACCTGACGGGAGAGCAGGATGTGCTCGCGAGTCTGTGGCATTGGGCCGTCAGCTGCGGATACAACCAGGATCGCTCCGTCCATCTGCGCTGCGCCAGTGATCATGTTTTTAACATAGTCGGCGTGTCCAGGGCAGTCTACGTGTGCGTAGTGACGGTTAGGAGTTTCATATTCAACGTGAGCTGTGGAGATAGTGATACCACGTTCGCGCTCTTCTGGAGCTTTATCGATTTGGTCGAATGCTACAGCAGCACCGCCGTATTTTTTGGACAATACAGTTGTGATTGCAGCAGTCAGAGTCGTTTTACCATGGTCGACGTGACCGATAGTACCGATGTTAACGTGCGGTTTGTTACGTTCAAACTTTGCCTTTGCCATTTGAACAGTTCCTCCTTTAATGTGGGGTTCCTTATATTTGAGCCGCCCGTTTACAAGCAATTCTTAGATGACTGGGATAGCAGCGGACGGCAAGTTAAAAACGTAATTACTCAGCGCCCTTGTTCTTGGATACGATTTCTTCTGCAATAGTCTTAGGCACTTCTTCGTAGTGCGAAAGTTCCATCGAGAATACGCCGCGTCCTTGAGTACCGGAACGGAGAGTTGTGGAGTATCCGAACATTTCGGAAAGAGGCACCTTGGCACGGATAATCTGCGCACCACCACGGGAATCCATACCTTCGATTCTACCGCGACGGGAGTTCAGCATACCCATAACATCGCCCATATATTCCTCAGGAACAGTTACTTCCACTTTCATGATTGGCTCAAGCAGGACAGGCTTACACTTGTCTTTTGCTGCTTTGAGTGCCATCGAGCCGGCGATTTTGAACGCCATTTCGTTGGAGTCAACATCATGGTAAGAACCATCAACGATGGTTGCCTTAACGTCTACAAGCGGGAAGCCTGCAAGAACGCCGTTTTTCATCTGCTCTTCAATACCGGCAAGTGCAGGAGCGATGTATTCTCTTGGTACAGAACCACCGACAACTTTACTTTCGAACTGGCTGCCAGTACCTGGCTCGAGAGGTTCGAATTCAACCCATACGTGACCGTACTGACCGCGACCGCCGGACTGGCGAACGAATTTACCTTCGACACGTGCTGGAGCCTTGAATGTTTCGCGGTAAGCAACCTGTGGTTTACCCACGTTGGTTTCTACTTTGAACTCGCGGCGCATACGGTCGATGATAATGTCAAGGTGAAGCTCACCCATACCTGCCAGGATGGTTTGGCCAGTTTCTTCATCAGTATGCGCACGAAGAGTAGGATCCTCTTCAGTCAGCTTACCGAGAGCAACGCCCATCTTATCTTGGTCGGCTTTGGTTTTTGGTTCAACTGCGATTTCGATAACCGGATCAGGGAAGTTCATTGACTCCAGGATAACCGGGTGCTTCTCGTCGCAAAGGGTATCGCCAGTACTTGTGTCCTTCAGACCAACGGCTGCCGCGATATCACCAGCGTAAACGATGGAGATTTCTTGACGGCTGTTAGCGTGCATCTGCAGAATACGGCCGATACGCTCACGTTTGCCCTTAGTAGCGTTAACTACATAAGAACCAGATTCCAGAATACCGGAGTATACACGGAAGAACGTGAGTTTACCAACATAAGGGTCAGTCATGATCTTGAATGCCAGTGCAGAGAATGGTTCTTCATCCGAAGAATGACGAACCGCTTCTGTACCGTCTTCCAAGTGACCTTGGATCGCTGGTACATCTACCGGGGACGGCAGATAATCAACGACAGCATCCATCATAAGCTGAACACCTTTGTTACGGTAGGAAGATCCAGCAATTACAGGGAAGATCTTAACTTCAACTACGCCTTTGCGCAGTGCAGCTTTGATCTCTTCAATTGTAAGTTCTTCGCCTTCCAGATACTTCATAGTGAGATCTTCATCAAGTTCTGCTACTTTCTCGATCAGCTCAAGACGCAGCTCTTCAACTTGTTCCAGATACTCAGCCGGAATATCTGTGATTTCGATGTTTTGACCCAGATCGTCTTTAAACATATGAGCTTTTTGCTCAACCAGGTCAATGATACCAACGAAATCATTTTCGGCGCCGATTGGCAATTGGATTGCAACTGCATTGGCTTGCAGACGATCACGCATGCTTTGAACAACGTTAAGGAAGTCCGCACCGATGATATCCATCTTGTTTACATATGCGATACGAGGAACGCCATACCGGTCAGCCTGTCTCCATACAGTTTCAGACTGTGGCTCAACGCCTTCTTTCGCACTGAAAACACCTACTGCTCCATCCAATACACGCAGGGAACGTTCAACTTCAACTGTGAAGTCAACGTGTCCTGGGGTATCAATGATATTGATGCGGTGACCCTTCCAAGCAGCAGTAGTAGCAGCGGAAGTAATGGTGATTCCGCGCTCTTGTTCTTGTTCCATCCAGTCCATTGTAGCAGCGCCCTCGTGAACTTCACCGATTTTGTGCGTACGGCCTGTGTAGAAAAGAATCCGCTCAGTAGTAGTAGTCTTACCAGCATCAATATGTGCCATGATCCCGATATTACGTGTATCTTTTAAGGAGAACTCTCTTGCCATGAAATGGGTCTCCCTTCAGAATATCGATTATTTGAACAGCCTTAATCCTACCAGCGGTAGTGAGCAAACGCTTTGTTCGCTTCAGCCATTTTGTGTGTGTCTTCGCGTTTCTTAACGGAAGCGCCTGTGTTGTTGGAAGCGTCGATGATCTCAGCCGCCAAACGCTCTTCCATAGTCTTCTCACCGCGGTTGCGTGAGTAGTTCACGAGCCAACGTAATCCCAAAGCAGTACGTCTCTCAGGCTTAACCTCGATAGGTACCTGGTAGTTAGCACCGCCGACACGACGAGCCTTAACTTCCAGGACCGGCATGATATTCTTGATGGCAGCTTCGAAAACTTCCATCGGTTCTTTACCTGTACGTTCTTGAATAAGCTTGAACGAGTTATACAGAATGCTTTGAGCGACACCTCTTTTACCATCCAGCATAATGCGGTTGATCAAACGAGTAACCAACTTGCTATTATACAATGGATCCGGAAGTACGTCTCTCTTAGTAACTGGACCTTTGCGTGGCATGGATATCCCCCTTTCTTAAATGGTTATTACGGAATGTAGTTTAACCTTATTTCTTAACTTTAGGACGTTTCGCACCGTACTTGGAGCGAGCCTGCATCCGGTTGTTCACGCCTGCTGTATCCAGCGCGCCGCGAACGATATGGTAACGTACCCCTGGAAGGTCTTTTACGCGTCCACCGCGGATCAGTACCACGCTGTGCTCTTGCAGGTTGTGTCCGATACCCGGGATGTAAGCAGTAACCTCGACCTTGTTCGTCAAACGCACACGAGCGTATTTACGAAGCGCGGAGTTCGGTTTCTTCGGAGTCATTGTGCCTACACGAGTGCACACACCGCGTTTTTGCGGGGCGCTCAAATTTGTAGCCTCACGCTTCAGGGCGTTGAAACCTTTTTGAAGAGCGGGAGATTTGGATTTGTCGATTTTGGCTTGACGGCCTTTACGAACCAGTTGATTAATAGTTGGCATTTGTTGTGCCACCCCCTTCCTGAAATGATAATCGTTTCATGAACTTTAAGTCCACAGACCCAGGTGGTTCATAAAAAGACAAATGAAAAGTTTTTGCTGCCGGAGTGTACCCCCGGTACAAAAACAGATCTAATGCTATTGCTTTAAGACGGCTGCCATAGCAGCACCAACTTCTATACCACAGGCTTTGCCCAAATTCAGCATTGTGTCCACATATGTGATCTTCACACCTTGTTTGTTACAAAGCATAACAATTCTGGAAGTAAGCCGTTGATCTCCGTCCTCTGCCACATAGACTTCTGCGGCCTGGCCCAATTCCACCGCCTTGACGGTTTGCTTGGTACCGATCTTGACCTGAGCATCTTGTAATCCTCTATCATCAGTCATAATAAACATTACCTCCAATGAACAAGAATAACAAGGCCACTCACGCACCTTAGATATATTAGCATTATCAGAAGATGATGTCAAGCAATTGAGAAATATTTTTTTTATATACTCACAGCAGTCAGCCGCGCCGCGGGATACTGCCCCCGCGGCGCGGAATCTGTCTGCCATAATTAATATATTACTCGGCCGTAACCGTTTCTAGAGCCTCTTGCTCGCTCTCTTCATTCGGATCGCTCAGCTTCACATTACGGTACCGGTTCATACCGGTTCCCGCAGGGATCAGCTTACCAATGATAACATTTTCTTTAAGTCCGAGCAGTTTGTCGACTTTACCCTTAATTGCTGCATCTGTGAGGACGCGGGTAGTCTCCTGGAAGGACGCTGCAGACAGGAAGGAATCTGTCTCCAGGGAAGCCTTGGTAATACCGAGCAGTACCGGCTTGGCAACTGCAGGCTCCTTGCCGGAAAGAATAGCTTCCTTGTTGGCTGCTTCAAATTCCTGAATATCCGCAAATGCGCCCGGCAGGAGATTGGTATCTCCGGCATCGATAATACGGATCTTGCGCAGCATCTGCTTGATCATTACTTCGATGTGCTTATCGTTAATTTCTACACCCTGGTTACGGTATACGCGCTGTACTTCCTGCAGAATGTAGTTTTGTACCCCGCGGATACCCTTGATGCGCAGCATTTCCTTAGGGTCGATCGAACCGTCTGTCAGCTCATCCCCAGCTTCAATCTCCTGGCCTTCGCTGACACGCAGACGTGAACCGTAAGTGATGGAGTAGGTCTTGGATTCAGCTTCCCCTTGAACCTCGATTTCGCGGCGGTCCTTGGTTTCACGGATTTCCTTGATTACCCCGTCAATCTCACTGATTGTTGCCTGACCTTTAGGGTTACGGGCTTCGAACAACTCCTGGATACGCGGCAAACCTTGCGTGATGTCATCACCGGCAACACCCCCGGTATGGAACGTACGCATGGTAAGCTGGGTTCCCGGCTCACCGATGGATTGTGCGGCAATAATGCCGACAGCTTCCCCGATTTCCACGAACTTACCTGTTGCCAGGTTACGTCCGTAGCATTTTTTGCAGACCCCGTGACGGGCACGGCAGCTCAGGACAGAGCGGATTTGCAGCTTGGTTACACCAGCGTTAACAATCTCTTCAGCCTTGTCGGAGTCAATCAGATCGTTACGGTGAACGATGATTTCCTTCGTTTCCGGATGACGGACTGTTTCGAAGGAATAACGGCCTTCAATACGGTCATACAGATCTTCAATAACTTCTTTACCATCCTGGATACGGCTTACAGTGAAGCCCTTATCCGTACCGCAATCCTCTTCGCGGACGATTACGTCCTGCGCAACGTCTACGAGACGGCGGGTCAGGTAACCGGAGTCCGCTGTACGCAGCGCCGTATCGGCCAGACCTTTACGCGCTCCGTGCGTCGAGATAAAGTACTCGAGGACGGTCAGACCTTCACGGAAATTCGCTTTGATCGGCAATTCGAAGATACGTCCGGAAGGTGTCGCCATCAGACCACGCATACCGCCCAGCTGGGTAATCTGCGATTTGTTACCGCGCGCCTTGGAATCTACCATGAGCATGATCGAGTTAAAGCGGTCCATCGATTTCAGCAGGATGTTAGTAAGCTCATCCTTCGTCTTCGACCAGATTTCAATAACACGGTCATAGCGTTCATCGTTAGTGATCAGACCACGGCGGTACTGGTTGGCAACCACGTTGACCTTAGCATCCGATTCTTCCAGAATCTTAGTCTTTTCTTCAGGTACTACTACGTCGGATACGGCAACTGTTACACCGGAACGTGTAGAATACGTGAAGCCAAGCTGTTTGATTTTATCAAGAATTACAGAAGTTTTGGTTGTATGGTAAGTCTCGAAGCAGCGGGCGATAATCAGACCGAGGTATTCCTTACCTACAGCACTGGCGTCCGCAGCATTCATAATGCGTTCGCGGATATCGGCACCTTTTTCGTAGATAAAGTATTTCTCAGGAGTACCCTGAAGCAGGTTCGCTTTGGTAGCTTCGTTGATATACGGGAAGCTGCTTGGATAGATTTCGTTAAAGATAATTTTACCGATCGTTGTGATCAGCATTGCACCCTGCTGCTCATCCGTAAAGCTGGTTTTACCCAGGGCTTTAACCGGAATAGCTACACGTGCATGCAGTCCTGCAGTTCCGCGCTGGTAAGCTGATACAGCCTCATTCACATTACGCAGGATCATACCTGTGCCCTTCTCTTCCTTGTTGTCCATGGTCAGGTAGAATGTACCGAGGACCATATCCTGGGAAGGGGTAACAACCGGCTTACCGTCCTTAGGGTTAAGGATGTTGCCGGATGCCAGCATCAGGAGACGCGCTTCTGCTTGAGCTTCAGCAGACAGTGGAACGTGCACCGCCATCTGGTCACCGTCAAAGTCGGCGTTGTAAGCCGTACATACGAGCGGGTGGAGCCGGATAGCATGGCCTTCAACCAGGATCGGTTCAAATGCCTGGATACCCAGTCTGTGCAGCGTAGGGGCACGGTTCAGCAGAACCGGGTGCTCTCTGATTACTTCTTCAAGAACATCCCATACTTCAGGGCTAACGCGCTCTACTTTGCGCTTCGCACTCTTGATGTTGTGGGCAAGGCCTTTGTTAACCAGTTCTTTCATAACAAACGGCTTGAAAAGTTCCAGAGCCATTTTCTTAGGAAGACCGCATTGGTACATCTTCAGATATGGTCCTACAACGATAACAGAACGTCCGGAGTAGTCAACACGTTTACCGAGCAAGTTCTGGCGGAAACGTCCCTGTTTACCCTTCAGCATATGGCTGAGGGATTTGAGCGGACGGTTACCAGGGCCTGTTACAGGACGGCCGCGGCGGCCGTTGTCGATTAGAGCATCGACAGCTTCCTGAAGCATACGTTTTTCGTTCTGCACGATGATGTCAGGAGCACCCAGATCCAGCAGTCTCTTAAGACGGTTATTACGGTTGATTACACGGCGGTACAGGTCATTAAGGTCAGACGTAGCAAAACGGCCGCCATCCAGCTGAACCATCGGACGAAGCTCCGGCGGAATTACCGGGAGTACATCCATGATCATCCAGTCAGGTTTGTTGCCGGAGTTACGGAAGGCTTCAATAACTTCAAGGCGTTTGATCGCCCGGTTACGGCGCTGGCCTTGAGCCGTGCGCAGCTCTTCCTTGAGGAATTCCAATTCCTTCTCGATGTCGATATCCTGGAGCAGTTTTTTGACTGCTTCTGCACCCATGCCTGCCTGGAATCCGTAGCCGTACTTTTCACGATAGCTGCGGTATTCTTTTTCGGACAGGAGCTGCTTCTTCTCCAGCGGTGTTTCGCCTGGATCTGTTACAACATAGGATGCGAAATAGATGATCTCTTCAAGCGATCTCGGGGACATATCCAGAGCCAGACCCATACGGCTTGGAATACCTTTGAAATACCAGATATGAGATACCGGAGCTGCCAGCTCAATATGGCCCATACGTTCGCGGCGGACTTTGGCGCGGGTAACTTCAACGCCGCAGCGGTCGCAGACAACGCCCTTATAACGGACGCGTTTGTATTTACCACAGTGACATTCCCAGTCTTTTTGCGGTCCAAAGATACGTTCGCAGAACAAACCTTCTTTTTCCGGTTTAAGCGTACGGTAGTTAATGGTTTCCGGTTTTTTTACTTCTCCGCGGGACCAAGAACGAATTTTTTCCGGAGAAGCAAGCCCGATTTTCATAAATTCAAAATTGTTAACGTCCAACAAGGAGCAACCCTCCTTAACCTATATCCTGATTTAGTACCGGAGGCCCTCCCTTGACGGTGAAATCAAAAGAGGGCGCGGTCCTTTTAGATGAAATTATTATCCTGCTACAGCTTAATCGATGCCGACTTCTGCACCCTCAAGATTGAGGCTCAGCTTGTCGCCTGACGTCTCGTCTTCATCATCCAGTTCCTTCATCTCGATTTCCTGCTCATCGCCGCTGAGGATTTTTACGTCCATACCAAGCGACTGCAGCTCCTTGATGAGTACCTTGAACGATTCAGGAACACCCGGTTCCGGTACATTCTCGCCTTTGACGATGGATTCGTATGTTTTCACACGGCCGACCACGTCATCGGATTTCACGGTCAAAATCTCTTGCAGTGTATATGCGGCACCGTAGGCTTCAAGCGCCCAAACTTCCATTTCCCCGAAGCGCTGTCCGCCGAACTGCGCCTTACCGCCGAGCGGCTGCTGCGTTACGAGGGAGTAAGGACCGGTGGAACGGGCATGAATCTTATCATCAACCATGTGCGCCAGCTTGATCATGTGCATGACACCGACAGTAACTTCGCGCTCGAAGCGCTCGCCTGTACGTCCGTCATAAAGCACTGTCTTACCGTTGCGCTGCATGCCTGCTTCTTCCATTGTGTCGAATACGTCGTTCTCACGTGCTCCGTCGAATACCGGCGTAGCAATGTGAATCCCGAGCTGCAGTGCAGCCATACCGATATGAACCTCCAGTACCTGACCGATGTTCATACGGGAAGGTACGCCCAGCGGGTTCAGTACTACCTGTACAGGTGTACCGTCCGGAAGGAACGGCATATCCTCTTCAGGCAGGATACGTGCAACGACACCCTTGTTACCGTGACGTCCCGCCATCTTGTCACCCTCAGAAATCTTACGTTTCTGGGCGATGTAGACGCGGACCAGCTGATTCACACCAGGAGGCAGCTCATCGCCGTTCTCGCGGGTGAAGACCTTAACGTCAACGATGATACCGTCACTTCCGTGAGGAACGCGCAGCGAGGTGTCACGCACTTCACGCGCCTTCTCACCGAAGATCGCGTGCAGCAGACGTTCTTCAGCAGTCAGTTCTGTTACACCCTTAGGCGTAACTTTACCAACAAGAATGTCGCCGGCGTTGATTTCGGCACCGATGCGGATAATACCGCGCTCGTCGAGATTGCGCAGAGCCTCTTCACCCACGTTAGGAATATCGCGGGTAATTTCTTCAGGTCCCAGCTTCGTGTCACGGGCTTCGGATTCATATTCCTCGATGTGGATCGAAGTGTATACATCTTCCTTAACCAGCTTTTCACTCAGCAGGATCGCATCCTCGTAGTTGTAACCTTCCCATGTCATGAACGCAACAACTACGTTGCGGCCCAAGGCCAATTCGCCCATTTCAGTGGAAGGACCATCTGCCAGGATGTCACCCTTCTTAACAATGTCCCCTCTTTTGGCAAGCGGACGCTGATTAATGCAGGTACCTTGGTTCGAACGCATAAATTTGTGTAATTTATATTTAACGATATCGCCTTTAACTTCCTTGCCGTCGACAGCCTCTACGCGGCGCAGCCAAATTTCATTAGCCGAGGAGCGTTCAATGATACCGTCATACTTGGAAACAATACATACGCCCGAATCCTTAGCGGATTTATGCTCCATCCCTGTGCCGACAAGCGGTGCCTTCGGAATCAGAAGCGGAACGGCCTGACGCTGCATGTTCGATCCCATCAGTGCGCGGTTGGAGTCATCGTTCTCAAGGAACGGAATGAGCGCCGTAGCGACCGATACAACCTGTTTTGGCGAAACGTCCATGTAGTCAACGCGATTACTAGGCATTGTAGTAATGTTGTCGGAGTCTTTGTTGTAACGGACGATAACCATTTCTTCCTTGAACGTACCGTCTTCCTCGATCTGCACGTTCGCCTGAGCGACTACATAGTTATCCTCTTCATCGGCAGTCAGATAATCAATCTGTTCGGTAACCTTACCTGTCTTAGGATCCACCCAACGGTACGGTGCTTCAATAAAGCCATACTCATTGATGCGGGCAAAGGTCGACAAGGAGTTGATCAGACCGATATTCGGACCTTCCGGTGTTTCGATTGGACACATACGGCCGTAGTGACTGTGATGAACGTCGCGGACTTCAAAGCCTGCGCGTTCACGCGTCAGACCGCCGGGTCCGAGTGCTGACAGACGGCGCTTGTGCGTAAGCTCGGCAAGCGGGTTCGTCTGGTCCATAAACTGGGACAACTGCGAGCTTCCGAAGAACTCTTTAATGGACGCAATCACGGGACGGATGTTGATCAGAGCCTGCGGTGTAATCGCATTGGCATCCTGGATCGACATTCTCTCACGCACTACGCGCTCCATACGGGAAAGACCAATACGGAACTGATTCTGCAGCAGCTCACCAACGGAACGCAAACGGCGGTTACCCAAGTGGTCGATATCGTCAGTATTGCCGATACCGTGCAGCAGATTAATAAAGTAGCTGATTGAGGAGATAATATCAGCCTGGGTAATATGCTTGACCGACTTGTCGATGTTTCCGTTGGCAATCAGCTTGATAACCCGGCCTTCTTCAATCGGCGAGAAGACGTCGATCGTCTGCAGCGGGATATCTTCACTGTCCAACACACCGCCGGTTACGCGGTAGTTTTTGGCAGCCATGTTCTTTTCAAAATAAGGGATCAGCTCATCAAGCAGACGGCGGTCAACCATTTGACCGGATTCCGCCAGAATCTCCCCTGTTGTTTCATCAACGAGCGGCTGGGCCAGACGCTGATTGAACAGACGGTTCTTGATGTGCAGCTTTTTGTTGATTTTGTAGCGGCCGACATTGGCCAGATCATAGCGCTTAGGATCAAAGAAACGCGCGACCAAAAGGCTCTTGGCATTGTCAAGTGTCGGCGGTTCGCCCGGACGCAGACGCTCATAAATTTCGATAAGCGCTTTTTCCGTGGAGTCCGTGTTGTCTTTATCCAGCGTATTGCGAATATATTCATCATTACCAAGCAGTTCCAGAATCTCGGCATCGCTGCCGAAACCAAGAGCACGCAGAAGCACAGTAACCGGGATTTTACGTGTACGGTCGATCCGGACATACATGATATCCTTGGCATCCGTTTCAAGCTCCAGCCAGGCTCCGCGGTTAGGAATTACTGTGGCGGTGTAGGTTTTTTTGCCGTTCTTATCCACTTTTGTGCTGAAATAGACGCTAGGAGAGCGAACCAACTGGCTGACAATAACCCGTTCCGCACCATTGATAATAAAAGTGCCGGTCTCCGTCATCAGCGGGAAATCTCCCATGAACACTTCCTGCTCTTTGACCTCACCGGTCTCCTTATTAATGAGCCGTACCTTAACCCGCAGAGGAGCCGCATATGTTACGTCCCGCTCTTTAGCGTCGTCAACCGTATATTTCGGTTCACCCAGGCTGTAATCAATGAACTCAAGCACCAAATTACCCGTGAAATCCTGGATCGGCGAGATGTCCTGGAACATTTCCCGCAATCCTTCCTCCAAAAACCAATCGTAAGATTTTTGTTGGATCTCGATCAGGTTCGGGACCTCGAGTACCTCGTTAATTCTCGCATAGCTCCGCCGAGTGCGTCGACCATACTGAACAAGATGTCCTGCCAACTTTACTCACCCCTCATGTCTACTCACTTAAAAATTGATTGCGAACCCTTGTTTGGAACCGTATAATGGAACCATAACACAAGGATTCGACCATAAATAAAGAAAAGCCCTTATCGAAATCTTCGAAAAAAGAGCGCATCTATCCATGGCCAAAATACTCCTTATCCAGTAGATTTGCCTAAAACGTACATATTATACGTCAACAAGCAACAGTTTATGCGCTATTAACTATTATCCCGGCGGACTTCGCCGCGACAGTAACATAGAGAACGGAATTCGCACAAACTTCCCAAACGGCTTGCGCTTGCCGGCGACAATATCACTTGACATTTCAGCAAACTAAAGACATGGAGCCTAGGTTAATACTGACATTTTATAATAATACCACTATTAAAAGCACATGTCAATAATCATTCAACTATTTTTTGCGCTTTAATAATGCGGTATCCCTTATCCTTTGTTACTTCCTCTACAACCGGGAACAGACTTTCCAGCTTGGCCACCGCCGAAGGCGCCCCCTGCTTCTTCTGAATGACAATCCACAGCGCTCCGCCCTCGTTCAAATGCTCATATGCCTGTTCAAAAATCTGATGCACCACGGCTTTACCTGCCCGGATCGGCGGGTTGGTGAGGACCACATCGAACTTCTGCCCCTGCACTGCAGACAGCACATCACTTTCTTTCACCGTAATGTTCTTTACACCATTATTCCCGGCATTCTCGCGGGCAAGCTCTACCGCACGGCTGTTGATGTCGATCATCGTAACATGGCCTTCCGGAGCAAGCAGAGCAGCACTGATTCCAATAGGCCCGTATCCGCACCCAACATCAAGAACTGCCGCATTACGCGGTATCTCGATTGATTCAATCAGCACCCTGCTTCCGTAATCGATATCCCCTTTGGAAAAAACGCCGGCATCACTTATAAATTTGAGGCTTTTCCCTCTTAGTACTGTGTTTAGCGTCCGTCTGTCATGGCGCGCATCCGGCTGCTGGGAGTAATAATGCTGCGACATTCATTGCCCTCCCTTCTTATCAAAGTAACAACTTCTTTATAAAGCAACCCCCTTGAACAAGTTCAAGGGGGTTGCAAGAACCGGAAGAGAATTACCTCTATCCGGGGTAATGCTTTATGGAAGCGAAATTACTTCACTTCTACAGCTGCGCCTGCTTCTTCCAATTTTGCTTTGGTAGCATCAGCATCTTCTTTGCTTACTTTTTCTTTGATTGGCTTAGGAGCGTTGTCTACCAGGTCTTTAGCTTCTTTCAAGCCCAGACCAGTGATTTCGCGAACGATTTTGATAACGTTGATCTTGGAAGCGCCAGCGCTTGTCAGGATTACGTCAAATTCAGTTTGCTCTTCAACAGCTGCTGCCGCTGCGCCGCCGCCTACTGCAACTGGAGCTGCAGCAGTTACGCCGAATTCTTCTTCGATTGCTTTAACCAGGTCGTTCAGTTCCAGTACGCTCATGCCTTTAATTGCTTCCAAGATTGCTTCTTTACTCATGGTTGAACCTCCATTTTATAATTAAATTTGTTTGTGTTTGTGTTACGAGACCCGAGACAAAGGCTTACGCGCTTTGTTCTTCTTTTTCAGCGACAGCTTTAACTGCAAGCGCGAAGTTGCGCATTGGAGCTTGAAGCACGCTAAGCAGCATGGAGAGCAAACCTTCGCGGGAAGGAAGTTCTGCCAGTGCCTTGATTTGCGCCTCATCTACAACTTTGCCTTCTACTACGCCACCCTTAAGTTTCAGAGCGTCGTTCTTCTTAGCGAAGTCGTTCAAAATTTTGGCAGCAATTACTGCGTCAGTTTCACTGAAGGCGATGGCTGTAGGACCAGTCAGTACTGCATCCAGATCAGTCAGTTCAGCCGCTGCAGTTGCACGACGAAGCAATGTGTTCTTCAGGACCTGGAACTCAACGCCAGCTTCACGAAGCTGCTTACGCAGTTCGGTTACTTGCGAAACGTTCAGACCGCGGTAGTCCGCAACAACAGTAGAGATACTGTTCTGCAGTTTGCCGGTAACAACATCAACCGCATCCTGTTTAGCTTGGATTACTTTTGCATTTGCCAATTGTATACACCTCCTGAAAATTTATGTGACGGCGTTCTCTTCCAAAGAATCTCCGCCGTTCCTACGCAGGCATTAGAAAAGCCTCCGCAGAATCACGAAGGCTTGATAAAAGGAAAGTCTCAAGGCAGATGCCCGGTACTTTATATTTCTATCACAACACCTCGGTAGGAAATTAAGCCTTAAGGCACCTACTGTCTACGGTAAGCATATTCAAGTTTAAGAATGATCACCTTAAGTACAACTGTTATAGATTATCAGAGATAACTCCAAGAGTCAACCCCTAATTATCTGTAAGCAGCTGTGCTCACACGTGCGCTTGGTCCCATTGTGGAAGAAATAGCGATGCCTTTAAGGTATACACCTTTAGCAGCAGCCGGTTTCGCCCGGTTCAAAGCGTCGATAAGAGCTTTAAGATTCTCGTTCAGTTGTTCAGGAGCAAAGGACACTTTGCCGATAGGCGCGTGAATTTGACCTGCTTTATCGAGACGGTATTCGATTTTACCGGCTTTGATTTCTTGCACAGCCTTGGTAACGTCGAAAGTAACAGTACCAGCTTTAGGGTTAGGCATAAGGCCTTTACCACCGAGCAGACGACCCAGTTTACCGACTTCACTCATCATATCAGGTGTAGCTACGCAGACATCGAACTCAAACCAGCCCTGTTGGATTTTGTTGATCATATCCTGATCGCCAACATAATCCGCGCCGGCAGCTTCCGCTTCCTTCGCTTTTTCACCTTTTGCAAATACAAGCACGCGTTGTGTTTTACCAGTGCCGTGTGGCAGGACAACAACACCACGAACTGCTTGGTCTTGTTTACGCGGGTCTACACCCAGACGAACTGCTGCTTCAACGGTTTCGTCGAATTTGGCAGTTGCCGCCTTTTTCACAAGCTCTACAGCTTCTGAAGGCTCGTAAGTCGCTTCGCTGTTGATCAGCTTAGCAGATTCCAGGTATTTCTTACCATGTTTAGCCATGAAAATGTTCCTCCTTTGTGG
Source organism: Paenibacillus sp. fava2 (assembly GCF_058313675.1). NCBI lineage: Bacteria > Bacillati > Bacillota > Bacilli > Caryophanales > Paenibacillaceae > Paenibacillus > Paenibacillus sp. fava2. The sequence goes on from NZ_CM177755.1 coordinate 6,621,065, forward strand.
TGTTAGCGGAAATTCCTCCCACATATTGCGGTCATGAATGACCGGTTCATCGAATACATATTAGTCTTCGATTGTGATACCCATAGAACGGGCAGTACCTTCAACCATACGCATTGCAGCTTCAACAGATGCAGCGTTAAGGTCAGGCATTTTGGTTTCGGCGATTTCACGAACCGCTGCGCGGCCGAGCTTCGCTACTTTTTTCTTGTTTGGTTCACCGGATCCTTTTTCTACTTTAGCAGCGATGCGAAGCAGAACGGCAGCCGGAGGAGTTTTAGTGATGAAAGTAAAGGAACGGTCTTCAAACACTGTAATTTCAACCGGGATGATCAGACCAGCCTGGTCAGCAGTACGGGCGTTGAATTCCTTACAGAATGCCATGATGTTGACACCTGCTTGACCCAACGCAGGACCTACTGGAGGCGCTGGATTCGCTTTCCCTGCAGGAATCTGCAGTTTCACCATTTTGATAACTTTTTTAGCCATGAGTGACACCTCCTTGCAAAAATAGTGGTATTCGAACGCTCATCGCGTTCTCCCACAAGAAACCCTTGACACTGTTATTATATTTTTTCCACTTGAGTGAAATCCAACTCCAGCGGGGTTTCCCGTCCAAACATGTTGACATGCACTTTGATCTTGCTCTTGTCGGCCAAAATTTCTTCCACGGAGCCCACGAAATTCGCAAAAGGCCCAACCATAATACGTACGGATTCCTTAATTTCGAAATCAATCTTCGCTTTAGGTTCAACCATGCCCATATGCTTCAGAATTTGTTCAACTTCTTCCGGAAGCAAAGCGGTAGGCTTGGAGCCGGAACCTGTCGAACCGACAAATCCGGTAACGCCCGGCGTATTGCGGACAACATACCATGAATCATCAGTCTGAACCATTTCAACCAAAACATAACCAGGGTAAACTTTACGCATGACAGTCTTTTTCTTACCGTCCTTGTTTACCAGCTCTTCTTCCATAGGAACAAGAACGCGGAATATTTTGTCTTCCATGCCCATGGACTCAACGCGTTTTTCCAAATTGGCCTTAACCTTATTCTCATACCCGGAATAGGTATGAACAACATACCATCTTTTTTCCATACCAAGCCACCTTGGACCTCTCTAAATAATCGCTTCAATTACAGCGGAAATAATGATGTCCAGAACCCAGAAGTAAACAGCGATAACTACAATTGTACCGAGAACGATCATTGTATAGTTCTTCAGCTCTTTACGGCTAGGCCAGCGAACTTTTTTGAGTTCACTCCAGCTCTCAGTGAAAAAGGAAAACAGAGACTTGAAACTACGTTTCACGCCGACTACACCTCCAAAGACTATCTGGTTTCGCGATGAGGAGTTTGCTCGTTACAGAACTTGCAAAATTTCTTCATCTCCAAGCGGTCGGGGTGATTTCGCTTGTTTTTGGTTGTCGCATAGTTTCTTTGTTTGCAACTTGTACAAGCCAAAGTGATAATTACCCGCATGATGTGCACCTCCCGAAGACGTACTTCTAATTTAAATTAGAAGACGCAAATATTGATCCTAAAAAAAACCCGCGAATTTAGGCCTACCTAAAACACTTTAGCATAATGTCAACGTCTGTGTCAACGAAAGAATTGCCCTATCGCGCTGGGTAATTCCGGGTTTGTAGTCGTGTGCCGCATGTAGTCCTTGCTCTGCCTTTTTCCCGCTGAACACGGTTATTCCCTATCATTATGGAGCATTCCGACTTTGTGTAAACCTGTTCCAACCGCAAGCGTCCAAATTCTCGTCTAATCCAGATACAGAAGCCAGCAAAACACTAAAAAAAGACTCGATGTCCGAGCCTTTCATTAACATTATATCATTAATTGTCACGCACTTCCAGATATCTTTCCAATTTCCGTTTGACCCGCTGCAATGCATTATCAATAGACTTCACATGCCGCTTCAGATCCTCGGCAATTTCCTGATAGGAGCGTCCGTCCAGATAAAGCATCAGCACCTTGCGTTCCAGATCGCTCAGGATCTCCGCCATCTTATCTTCCAGTCCGATGAATTCCTCCTGGTTAATAATCAGCTCTTCCGGATCCAGCACCTGGGTGCCGCAGATCACATCCATCAGTGTCCGGTCGGAGTCCTCATCATAGATGGGCTTGTCCAAAGATACGTAGGAGTTGAGCGGAATATGCTTCTGGCGGGTAGCCGTCTTAATCGCGGTAATGATCTGACGGGTAATGCAAAGCTCGGCAAACGCCTTGAATGAAGAAAGCTTGTCGCCCTTGAAGTCACGGATTGCCTTATACAGGCCAATCATGCCTTCCTGCACGATATCCTCCCGGTCAGCCCCGATTAAAAAATAGGAGCGGGCCTTGGCGCGTACGAAATTACGGTACTTGTTAATTAAGTGTTCCAATGCGCCGCTGTCGCCACTACGGAAGATCTCGACAATCTCTTCATCACTTATGAAATCATACTCGGAAAGCATTATTTCCTTGAGGTCGACACTCACCAAGAATCCCCCCGGCTGCAACGCAAGACACATCGTTACTTAGCTAAAATATAGGAACAGTATATATTATGTTACCTTACAACGTCAACCGGATATTGTCCAAAAACAATCTTCAATAACATTTAATGGCATTTTTCTACTCAGAGTGCTTCAGCTAATTCATTGCCGCCGCCAGTCTTCAAGTCGTTTGCGCATATCCGGCGGGAGCTTTTCTTCCAGTGAGTGCCGTTTGGAGCTGATGCTTTCCGGTTCTATCGCCTTTTTGACAAGCTTCTGGTTCTCTTCAATTTCCACCTTCAGCTCACGGGCGGAGACACGCAGAGCCCCTTGGGCAAAAATGACATGCTGTTCCACGAAATCGCTGGTTGCCACATAGATCTGCCGGCGCCGGTGAGTGTATTCCCCCACCAGTCGCTCGATGCATTCGTCCGCCGTCTCTTTTTCCTTAGTGAAGACCACCTGTACCTTCCCCTGTACAAAAGAACGCCCGAGTCCCGGGACACGGTAAGCATCGAACACGGCGATAACGCGCCGCCCGGTGAATGCCTGATAATCGGCCAGCATATCCAGCAGCCGGTCACGCGCCTCCTGCATGCCGGTCAGCGAGAGTGCCGCGAGTTCCGGCCAGCCGCCTATCATGTTGTATCCATCCACCAGCAGCACATCGCGCCAGTCAGCCATAGCTATCCCTGCTGATGCCGGCGGCGCAGCACCTCATACATAATAACGCCGGCAGCAACGGATGCGTTAAGGGAATTGATTTTGCCGGCCATTGGAAGCTTAAGCAGCACATCACATTTTTCGCGGATCAGCCGGCCCATGCCTTTATTCTCATTGCCGATAACGACTGCAACCGGTCCGGTAAAAATATCTGATTCATACAGATTCTGATCCGTAGCGACATCCGTGCCCACTACCCAGACGCCCAGCTCCTTCAGCCGGTCAATGGTCTGTCCGAGATTGGTAACCCGGGCAACAGGAACGTATTCTACAGCGCCTGCTGATGTTTTGGAGACTGTCGCTGTAATCTGCGCCGAGCGGCGCTTCGGAACAATTACGCCATGCACCCCGGTGCAGTCCGCCGTACGCAGGATGGAGCCCAGATTATGCGGGTCTTCAATTTCATCGAGCAGAATCAGAAACGGCGGTTCTCCCTTAGCTTCGGCTGCTGCCAGAATATCAGACACCTCAGTATAGGCAAAAGGTGCTGCTTGGGCCACTACCCCCTGATGCTGCACTCCGGGTGCAAGCTGATCCAGCTTCCGCTTGTCGACATGCTGGATTACGATGCCCGCCTTGCGTGCTTCTGCAATAATAGGCGCCGTTAAATGCTTCTGCGCCGTTTCAGCGACCCAGATTTTGTTCAGTGTACGGCCGGCGCGGAGCGCTTCAAGCACTGAATGCTTGCCGGCCAGTATTTCCTCTTCCGTCTTTAGTTCTTCCATGATCACGCCTCCTGTTCTTTATCTTTAACGGCCTCACTTGGACCGGTTCATCATATACTGGATACTGCTGTGGACCAGCTCCTGAATTCTCGCCTGCTGTCCCGTGTAATACAGATGTCCGATCAGACACTCAAATGCCGTGGCATGACGGTATTCGAGCACATCGGCATTTTTGGGAATCGTGCCTGATTTGGCGTTGCGACCCTGGCGGGCCACATCCTTCTCCTCATCGGTCAGCTGCGGCTCCAGATAGGCAAGAATAGTGCTCTGCGCTTTGGCAGAGACGAGTCCGGTGGCCGTCCTGTGCAGATGATTAGGCCGGAGATTCGGCAGCGAGATCAGATACTGCCTTACCGCAACCTCATAGATGGCATCCCCGGCATAGGCCAGGACGATTGGCGAGAGTAGCCGGGCCGGCTGCGAAGGCTCGTACGGGAACCAGGCCTGATCTAGATTAAACCCGCTGCTCATTTGCGCCGCCACCGCATTCCCTGCGGAGTATCCTCCAGCAGAATGCCGAGGCTGTTCAGCTCATCACGGATCTCATCGGACCGGCTCCAGTTCTTGTTCTTACGCGCTTCCGCCCGTTCAGCAATCAGACGTTCAACCTCTTCACTTGCCACCTCAGCTTCAAGCTCAGGAGTCAGGTTTAATACAGCATTCATTTCAGCGTAAGTCTTCAGCAGCGCTGCGAGATCTGCCGCCGCAGCATCCGTCTTGGCCAGCGTTTGATTCGCCAGGCTCACCCAGTCAAACACGGCGGTGATGGCATCCGGCGTATTGAAATCATCCTGCATTTTCGCATGAAAACTGCCGGTGATCGCAGCCAGCCGCTCGGTAACCGGAGCACTTGCTTCACCCTCAGCCCCTTCAGGAGCCAGTTCAAGCCGGTGCTTCACATTGCTCTCAGCAAGAGCAATCCGTTCCACGCTCTTCTCGGCGGACAGCAATGCTTCCTCCGTAAAGTTCAGCTGATTGCGGTAATGGCTGGAGAGCATGAAATACCGGATTGTCCCTGCCTTAAAGCGGGCGCGGATATCCTTTACAAGCAGGCCGTTACCCAGAGATTTCGACATTTTCTCGTCGCCGATGTTCAGAAACGCGTTATGCATCCAATAATTCGACAGGGGCTCACCAGTCAGCGCTTCGGTCTGTGCGCATTCGCATTCATGGTGCGGGAACTTCAGATCCTCTCCGCCGCCATGGATGTCGATAGTCTTGCCTAAATATTCGCGGACCATCGCCGAGCATTCGATGTGCCAGCCGGGCCGTCCCTCTCCCCATGGACTTGCCCAGTGCACCTCGCCCGGTTTGGCCGCCTTCCACAGCACAAAGTCCTCCTGGTTTTCCTTACGGGGATCTACTTCGACACGGATACCGAAGCGCAGCTCCTCCAGGTTCTGGCGGGACAGCTTGCCGTAATCAGCAAATTTACCGGTACGGTAGTACACATCCCCGCCGTTCTCATAGGCGTAGCCCTTCTCTTCAAGCTCCTTGATAAACTCAATAATCTTATCCATGCTCTCCGTAACCCGCGGATTCATGGTCGCCGGCTTCACGCCGAGTCCGGCCAGATCCTCCTGATAAGCCGCAATGAACATATCCGCAACCTCGGCCACAGTGATGTTCATCTCTTCCGCTTTACGGATCATTTTGTCATCCACATCAGTGAAGTTGGTCAGATAACGCACTTCATTGCCGAGTGATTCCAGATAGTTGCGCACCATATCAAAAACGATAACCGGTCTGGCATTCCCGATATGCATATAGCCATAGACTGTAGGTCCGCATACGTACATCTTCACTTTGCCCGGCTCCTGCGGTACAAACTCTTCTTTACTGCGTGTCATAGTGTTGTAGATTTGCAAAGCCATTTCTGTTCCCAATCCTTTCTGTTGTTCCGGGATTCACTTAAACTCCGGCAATCTTTAAATTTCATAATCTCCGATATACTGCTGGCTTTCCAGCCTCCGCTGCTCGGCCTTCTGTTTATCCTCATTACCCATCTGCTCGCGCAGCTCCTCAATTTCCTTCTGCAGAAACCGCAGGGAATCAATGAGCGGATCGGGCATTTTGGTATGATCCAGGCGGTCGGATACCCGTTCCCCGTTGCGCTTGACTACACGTCCAGGGTTGCCCACGACTGTACTGTTGTTCGGAACTTCCCGCAGAACGACTGCATTGGAGCCTATATTGGAATTATCGCCGATCCGGAAGGATCCCAGTACTTTTGCCCCTGAACCGATAACTACATTGTTGCCGACCGTCGGATGACGCTTGCCCTTTTCCTTCCCCGTACCGCCAAGGGTTACCCCCTGATAGATAATGACGTCATCGCCAATTTCACAGGTTTCACCGATGACGATCCCCATGCCGTGGTCAATGAACAGCCGGTTACCAATCCGCGCACCGGGGTGGATCTCCACACCGGTCATGAACCGGCTGAACTGCGAGACAATCCGTGCCAGTGTAAACCACCGGCGGGTATACAGGGAATGGGCGATTCTGTGCGCCCATATTGCGTGAAGTCCGGCATAAGTAAACACAACCTCGAATTTGCTCCGCGCCGCAGGATCGTTGTCGAATACAGCCCGGATATCCGACTTTATATGCTTAAACATCACGTTTCCCCTCTTCTTGGCTTCGCCGCCTCCTGTTAACAGGTACGCTTGGCGAAGGTAGTATCAACCCGCTTTGTAACCCGCCACTGCATGGCACTGAATTCTCCTTATATTCCGACAAAAAACGCCTCTGCAGCTCAAAGCTGCAGAGGCGTTAAACCGCGGTTCCACTCTGCTTGGATCATGTATCAGCGCTTATTGCCGTTACCGGCCTGCTGCTGATGCTGTCCCTCTTGCGTTAATAACGGCAACGTTCCCGGCACAGCCTAACGCTCCTCTGGTGGAACCGCTCAGCCGCACAGCTCACAGGCGCATGTTCTGCGGAAGACAAGTGAATAACTCCCAGCCACGTAGGAAACAGATCCTCAGCGGTTATTCTCTCTGGCAATTGTCTTTATACGCATACTTCTCCTGATCACAGCTATTACAATATGTCTCTATCTTAGCGAAAAGAACCTGGACTGACAAGGGTTATACGCGGCCTTCTGCAGCCTAGTTCCCTTTAATTTGTGATTTCAGACGTTCAATTACCCGGTTGCGTCCAAGCAGGGCAATTGTCACATTAAGATCACGGCCATGCGTCTGGCCGGTCAGGGCCACACGGATCGGCATAAACAGCCCTTTACCCTTATGGCCGGTTTCTTTCTGCACTTCTTTAATCAGCACTGCCATGTTCGCAGCAGTGAAGTCCTCAGTAGCTTCCACCTTAGCCAGGAATGCGGACAATACCTCCGGCACCTGCGGCTCGGCAAGCACCTGGGCTGCTTCCGTCTCCAGCTCCAGATGGCTGCGGAAGAACAGCTCGGACAACGCAACAATGTCTGATGCTGCCGTCATCTGCTCCTGGTACAGCGCTACAAGGCTTTCGGCCCAAGTCTGCTGCTCTTCATTCAGCTCTGCCGGAAGCCGGCCTGCTTTCTGAAGATGCGGGATAGCAAGGCGTGCAATCCGCTGAGGGTCTGCATGTTTGATATAGTGGTTGTTGATATGTGCCAGCTTGTTCTTGTCGAACACTGCCGGGCTCTTCGACAGGCGGTCAGCGGTAAAGATCGAGATCAGCTCTTCCTGGCTGAAGATCTCCTCCTCCCCTTCGGGCGACCAGCCTAGCAGAGAAATATAATTGAACAGCGCCTCAGGCAGGTAGCCCAGCTGGTCATACTGCTCGATAAATTGAATAATGGACTCGTTGCGCTTGCTCAGCTTCTTGTGGTCATCGCCGACAATCAGCGTCATATGGCCGAACAGCGGAGCTTCCCAGCCCAGTGCCTCGTAAATCATCAGCTGGCGCGGCGTGTTCGAAATATGGTCTTCTCCGCGCAGTACATGGGAAATTTCCATCAGATGATCGTCGACGGCAACCGCAAAGTTATAGGTCGGAATTCCGTCCTTCTTCACGATGACAAAGTCGCCCATTTCCTTGGTATTGAAGGAGATGCTGCCCTTAACGATATCGTCAAAGGTATAGGTACGGTCTTCCGGCACCCGGAAACGGATGCTCGCAATACGTCCCTCCGCCTCAAAGGCAAGGCGCTGCTCTTCAGTCAGATTGCGGTGCTTGCCGGAGTATCGCGGAGTTTCGCCGCGTGCGGCCTGCTCCTCACGCTCTGCTTCCAGCTCTTCTTCCGTGCAGTAGCAGCGATAAGCAAGACCGCGGTCAATCAGATCCTGCCAGTATACGCGGTACAGATCCAGACGTTCCGTCTGACGGTACGGTCCGTATTCCCCGCCTACATCTACGCTCTCATCCCAGTTGATGCCCAGCCATTTCAAATACTTCAGCTGGCTTTCTTCGCCGCCGGCAACGTTGCGCTTTACGTCTGTATCTTCGATCCGGATAATGAATTTGCCGCCCTGATTCCGGGCAAACAGATAGTTAAACAATGCCGTTCTGGCATTTCCGATATGTAAATGTCCCGTAGGGCTCGGTGCATAACGCACCCGGACTTGATCCGCCACTGTAATTCCCTCCGCTTCATAATGGGTAAAATTAGGCCTTGCATAGCCATCTCAAGATGATATCACATCTTGGAGCAGGCAGACAATAGATTGTGCCGCAATTCCTTCGCCGCGTCCGGTGAAGCCGAGCTGTTCCGTCGTTGTTGCCTTTACGTTAACCTTGGAAACCTCAGCACCCAGCGCTTTGGCAATAATCTCTGTCATTTGCGGGATATAAGGAGCCATTTTGGGCTTCTGTGCGATTATAGTAGAATCAATATTTCCAAGCTTATAGCCGCGTTCACGGGCAAGCGCCCATACATGCTCCAGCAGCTTCAGGCTGTCTGCATCCTTGAACGCCGGATCAGTATCGGGAAAATGCCGGCCGATATCGCCAAGCCCCAAAGCTCCCAGGATGGCATCGCTGACTGCGTGCAGCAGCACATCCGCATCGGAGTGGCCCAGCAGCCCCTTTTCATAAGGAATCGTTACACCGCCAATAATACACGGTCTTCCCTCTACCAGCTGGTGTACATCAAATCCTTGTCCTACAGCTATCATCTGTTAACCCTCTCCCCTGTTTCTTTGTGTAAACTCTGCAAAATCCAGATCCTCCGGTGTTGTCAGCTTGATATTGCTGTAGCTTCCCTCCACCACTGAGACCGTAATACCGCTGCGTTCCGCAAGGCTGGAATCATCGGTACCAAGAAATCCGTCCCGCTCCGCCGCTTCATAGGACGCCATCAGCTCAGACAGACGAAAAGTCTGCGGGGTCTGAATCGCCCACAGACTTCGCCGGTCAGGTGTAGCCACCACTTGGCCTGCACCATCAACCTGCTTAATAGTATCCTTAACCGGTACAGCAAGCACTGACGCCCCGGTCTGGGCAGCCTTGCTGTAACAGGCGCTGATCTCCGTTGCCGTTACAAACGGGCGTACGCCGTCATGAACCATGACCCAGTCTGTCTCCAGCGCCTGCAGTCCCTTGTACACGGAATGCTGCCGCTCCGCTCCGCCGGCAATAACAGCCTTCACTTTATCCAGCCTGTAAGCCTCCACCCATTCCCGGCAGCGGAGGATATCCGCTTCACCGGTCACCAGCACAATCTCGGAGATCAGCTCATGCCGCTGGAACACCTCAAGCGTATGAACGATAACCGGTTTATCCTGCAGCAGCAGGTACTGCTTGCTCTCAGCGGTCCCCATCCTTGTCCCTTTGCCTGCCGCCACAATTACGGCGCCCACACTGTTTGACATGTCTTTAGGCTCCTGTCTTTCACGTATATCCCCATCATAACGTGTTTGGCGGGCATTTCCAACCCGTAAGACATATTAGAGCCTACGTCAAGGCGCTTACTGCGCTTTTTCCAGCAGCTTCGGCTTGGCAAAAATCATTCTGCCCGCAGAGGTCTGCAGCACACTCGTAACCAGCACTTCCATCGTAGTGCCGATATACTCGCGCCCGCCTTCAACGACAATCATCGTGCCGTCATCCAGATAAGCTACCCCCTGGCCGTGCTCCTTGCCGTCCTTAATGACCTGTACGATAATTTCCTCTCCGGGCAGCACAACCGGTTTAACCGCATTGGCCAGATCGTTGATGTTCAGCACAGACACACCCTGCAGCTCACAAACCTTATTCAGGTTAAAATCATTCGTGACCACCTTGCCGCGCAGCACCTTTGCCAGCTTGACCAGCTTGCTGTCCACCTCGGAGATCTCTTCGAAATCCCCTTCGTAGATGAGGACCTTCACATCGAGCTCTTTCTGGATTTTGTTGAGGATGTCCAGGCCGCGCCGTCCGCGGTTACGCTTCAAGAGGTCCGAAGAATCGGCAATATGCTGCAGCTCCTCAAGCACGAATTCCGGTATAACAATCGTCCCTTCAATAAAGCCTGTCTTACAGATATCGGCGATCCGTCCGTCGATGATGACGCTCGTATCCAGAATTTTATGTTCCTCAGGCCCCCGGCCTTCCGGCTCTTCTGTCTGCCCCCAGCGTCCAGTTGCCCAGAGCGACGCCAGTTCTTCTTTCTTTTCCAGACCGATCCGCAGCCCCATATAACCGAGCGCCAGGGTAGCCGCCACCTGCAGCAGATCGCCAGCTTTGCCGAGCCAGTCCATAGCCGGATACAGCAGCAGGGATAGCAGAAGCCCTCCGGTCAGCCCGGCGGCGCCTGCAGCCATTTCTTTCATCGGTATACGCGAACAGTACGTTACCGCCTCCCGCAGCTTCGAGCCGCCCCAATCCGCGCATAAAGTCCCCGCAATCAAAAAAATAATGGCTCCCAGCACCGTAAACAAAATGCTCCCATCCAGAGGCAGATCGCCTGTCAATCTGTCCATCCCCTGCGGAAATCCCTTTTCTGCCGTATGGTATAGCGAATAGCCGGACCAGGCTCCCAATAACCCGGCAAGCGTCAAAACAATTTTTTTCCACATAACCCTACGCACCTCCTTTTATTCATCCTGAAATGATCTATACCTCTCCAGTATGTTCCAATTCTCAGGTTGGTAATCGCAGGCACGCTTATTTTCTCCAGAAAAAAGTTACCGGTTATGTAAAGGTTGTCAGGAACTCCTATTCCCGTTGAAAACAGGGGGGTACTGGCATATAATGAACTCAATTAAGAACCCAGGGGTGAATGGAAAATGAGCGCACCAAGTTTACAGGCCTTTCAGGATCAAGTCTCCGAACTGCTGCTCCGTCACCGTAGTCTGCTGGATGTCATGTCCAAAAACGGCCAGAGCAGCGCATCCGTTAACCGTGCTGTCGTCAAAGCCATAACCGAATGCGGTTGCATCCAGCTGCACGCCACCAAGCAGGTATTTGAACCGGCGCTTGGACTCGAACAAGCCAAGGAGCTCGCAGGCACTCATCTGGAAGGCGAGCTGTGCGAGAACTGCCGCGAGGTGGTCGCCTCCGAACTGGGGCGTGAGCTGTTCTATATGTCCGCCCTCTGCAATCTGCTTAACATCAATATGGACGAGGTGGTCGCCAAGGAATCGCAGAAGTGCGCCACACTCGGACTGTTTAATCTCTCTTGAACCCTATTAACAGCAAAGGCTTTGCCGTTCACTGTCATCAGTGAGGGCAAAGCCTTTTTGGGTTAACCATTCTTTGATTGATATACCTTGTCTTCAGAACGTCTTCTGCGGCGGTGCCGTCGGCGTGCCGTCAGCCGGTCGATGTTCTGCTTGAAGCCGTACAGGGCGTACAGCGCCAGCAGCGCAAAGATCATTTTGGCAATCTGCTCCGGGAAAACAACAGCTACGGCTACAGCCACTACAATGACTACCGGTGCGATAAGCACTGCTTTTTTGGGCAGGCCGACTTTCTTGAAGTTAGGATATTTTACAGTGCTGACCATGAGATAGGATAAGAGCAGCGACGCAACAATCATAAATGGAGCGGAAACATCTTTATTGAAAAGAGCCAGTGTGGCCAGTACGCCACCCGCTGCAGGAATCGGCAATCCGACGAAATATCCGGGAATTCCCGGACGGACATTAAAGCGTGCGAGACGGAGCGCCCCGAATACCGGGAAAATCGCCGTTACCGTCCAGCCCAGTGCAGAGTTCAAATCCTGCAGGCTGGTCACATACATAATTAATGCAGGGGCTACCCCAAAGGAGACTACATCGGATAAAGAATCCAGCTCCTTGCCAAACTCACTTTCACATTTAAGTGCACGCGCGACCCGGCCGTCCAGTCCGTCTAAAAGCATAGCAATAATCACCATGATAGCGGCCATGCTGAGCTTGCCGTCTAACGCCATCATGATACCAAACATTCCAAGCATCAGGTTACCAATGGTAAAAAGACTTGGAATTGATTTTTGTATCATTTCTTCACCTCTGTCTGCTTACTTTAAACCTTAAGGCCATCAATATTACGTGATTGTATGTTATTTACATTTGCCTGTCAATAAGAACTTGCTTTTGCAGCCGTTTAAGCCCATCTTGAATATTGCGCGCCCTCATCTCACCAATCCCGTCCACTTCATCCAGCTCTGCTATGCTTGCTGTCATCAGATTAGGCAGCATTTCAAAGCGCTCCACCAGATTGTGAATGATGACATTCGGCAGCCGAGGAATCTTGTTCAGCAGACGGTAGCCGCGCGGTGTGACCGCTTCTTCCGAGGCGATTGCCGTCGAAGAATAGCCCAGCAGGCGGGCGATATGATTGTCATCCATCAGCTCATCATCACTGCTGCGTTTAAGCCCGGCGATGATTTCACGGATTTTGTCCTCCTGCTCTTCTCTTGCATAGTCTCTGTATAAGAGCCAGGCTTCTTCCTCTGTATTTCCCACCAGTTCTTCCATCTGCATGCTGATCAGGCGGCCTTCGTTGCCCAGCTCATTGATGTAGCGCTTGATTTCCATCTTGATCCGCAGTACCATCTCCACCCGCTGGATTACTCCAACGACCTCCGGAACAGTAACAATCCCCTCATATTCCGAAGCGGAGAGGTTGGTCAGCCCCTGGGTAAGCACTGCTTTATACTTCTCCAGCGTCTGAATCGCCTGATTGGCTTTGGCCAGAATGGCCCCGATTTCTTTGAGCGCATAACGGATAGAGCCCTGGTACAGCGTAATGATATTACGCCGCTGCGAAATGGAAACAACCAGCTTGCCGGTCTGCTTCGCAACACGCTCCGCCGTCCGGTGACGGATTCCGGTCTCAATCGAAGAGATGGACGAATCGGGAATCAGCTGGGTATTGGCATAAAGGATCCGTTTAAGGTCCTCACTTAATATAATGGCGCCGTCCATCTTTGCCAGCTCATACAAATAGTTGGGTGAAAAATCACAGTTGATGGAGAAGCCGCCGTCCACAACCTCCATCACTTCAGGACTGTATCCGACTACGATAAGTGCCCCCGTCTTGGCCCGGAGCACATTTTCCAGACCTTCGCGGAAGGGTGTGCCCGGCGCTGCCATCCTCAGCAGGTCATTCATGTTCTCTAATTGAGTATATTCTTTCATCTTCCTATTAGCCCCCTAATCTAACGCGACCTTTAATGCATCTGCTACGGTGCTGACGCCGATAATCTGGATATCCTGTGGATGCTTCCAGCCTTTCATGCTCTTTTCAGGCATAATTACCCTCCGGAAGCCCAGCTTAGCCGCCTCTTTGACCCGCGTTTCGGCACGTGAGACGCCTCTGACCTCGCCGGTAAGACCGACTTCGCCAAAGAAGACATCATAGGGTTTGGTGGAAATATCTCGGAAGCTTGAGGCGATGCTGACTGCAACTGCCAGATCAATGGCCGGCTCATCCAGCTTCACGCCTCCTGCCACATTGAGGTAGGCATCCTGGTTCTGCAGAAACATGCCCATCCGCTTCTCAAGTACTGCAATAATAAGCGCCATGCGCTGATGATCCATCCCTGTGCACATCCGCCGCGGCGAGGGAAAATGGGTGGCGGCAACCAGCGCCTGCAGCTCAACAAGCACCGGTCTGGTTCCTTCCATACTGGCCACGACGGCAGAACCGGCCACACCCAGCGGACGTTCCGACAGGAACAGCTCCGAGGGATTCTCTACTTCTGTGAGGCCGATCTCGCCCATTTCAAAAATGCCGATCTCGTTGGTAGAACCGAAACGGTTCTTAACTGCGCGCAGCAGACGGTAGGTATGGTGACGTTCCCCCTCGAAATACAGTACACAATCTACCATATGCTCGAGCATCCGGGGTCCGGCAATGGCCCCCTCTTTGGTAACATGACCAACCAGTACTGTCGCAATTCCACGGATTTTGGCAATGCGCATAAAACGTGTCGTACACTCCCTGACCTGTGTCACACTGCCGGGTGCACTCGTCACCTCAGGCATAAATACAGTCTGAATGGAGTCAATGACGAGGAATTGCGGCTGAATCTGCTCAATCGCCTCTTCAATACTCTCCATATTGGTTTCACACAGCACGTACAGCTCACCTGACAACGCCCCGAGGCGGTCGGCCCGGAGCTTAGTCTGACGTACCGATTCTTCCCCGGAAATGTAGAGCACACGGAGTCCCTGGGTAGTCAAGGCATGAGAGGTCTGCAGCAGAAGGGTAGACTTACCGATACCGGGATCTCCTCCGACAAGCACCAGCGAGCCGGGGACAATGCCTCCGCCAAGCACACGGTTAAGCTCACCGATGCCTGTCAGGATGCGCGGTTCTTTGTCACTTTCTATATTTATGATCGACTGCGCCTTTTCTTTACTCTGAAAAATAGGTGCATTCATTCCTTGTGTTTTGACTACGCTTTCCGTTTCTTCCACCATGGTGTTCCATGCCTGGCAGCCCGGGCATTTGCCGAACCATTTTGGCGATTCGTAGCCGCAGTCGGTACAGAAAAATTTTGTTTTTGCTTTTGCCATGTGGTCTCCTTACGGTACGAAGTTGCTAAAATTGCATATAATTAGCCCTTATTCAAAGTTTACCATTTCTCCATCGCGAACGAAAGGTTACTTAGGCTCTAGTTTTTGACTGTCTCTATAACCTGCCTGATTTTAGGCCTGTTTAGTCAATTTCTGCTCAATACGTACAACCGGTTAACAAAAAAAAGCCCCGCTCCTCTATACGGAGGAGCGGCAGCTTTGTTTCAAGCGGTCTTTCTTACTTATTGTCTGCTTCAGCTTCTTTTTCAAGTGCGGCGGCCGGTGCTTCTACAGTGGTTACCACAAGCTCGCCATCCACCTGATCAATCTTGAGGGAATCCCCCTTCTTGATATTGCCCTTCAGCAGCTCTTCGGACAGGCGGTCTTCGATATGCTTCTGGATCGCCCGGCGCAGCGGACGGGCACCGAATGCCGGATCGTACCCTTCCTTGGCCAGGAATGCTTTGGCTCCGTCTGTAAGCTCGAAGTCCACATCGTATTCACGCAGCCGCTTGCGCAGCTCGTCGGACATGAGTGTAACGATTTCGGCGATATGCTTCTCTTCCAGCGAGTGGAAGACAATGATTTCGTCGATACGGTTCAGGAACTCAGGGCGGAAGCTCTTCTTCAGCTCTTCCATTACTTTGCCCTTCATGTTGCTGTAATCTGCTCCGGCATCCTGCACAGCAGTGAAGCCGAGGGTTGAATTTCTCTTGATTGCCTGTGCCCCTACGTTAGAGGTAAGGATAATCAGCGTGTTGCGGAAATCGACTACGCGGCCTTTGGAATCGGTCAGGCGGCCGTCTTCCAGCACCTGCAGCAGGATGTTGAACACTTCAGGGTGAGCCTTCTCGATCTCATCCAGCAATACTACAGAATATGGCTTGCGGCGTACCTTCTCGGTCAGCTGTCCGCCTTCTTCATACCCTACATACCCTGGAGGCGCCCCTACGAGACGGGACGTGGAGTGTTTCTCCATGTATTCCGACATGTCGATACGGATTACGGCGTTCTCGTCACCGAACATCGCTTCGGCAAGTGCACGGGCCAGCTCGGTTTTACCTACCCCGGTTGGTCCAAGGAAGATGAAGGAGCCCATTGGGCGCTTAGGATCCTTGAGACCCGCACGTGCCCGGCGCAGCGCCCGGCTGACAGCCTTCACAGCCTCATCCTGGCCGATTACACGTTCATGGAGCAGGGCTTCCATATTGAGCAAACGGTCAGTCTCCTCTTCCTTCAGCTTGCTTACCGGAATTCCGGTCCAGCTGGCCACTACCTGAGCGATATCCTCAGGAGTAACCTGGGAATCGGTACGTCCCTGCTTCTCTTTCCACTGGTTCTTGGTTGTATCAAGCTCCTCGCGGATCTTCTGCTCGGTATCGCGCAGCGCAGCAGCCTTTTCAAACTCTTGGCTCTGTACTGCAGAATCCTTCTCCTTGCGGATATCGTCAAGGCGCATTTCCAGTTCCTTAAGATTCGGCGGGATGGTGTAGGAGTTCAGCCTAACCTTGGAACCTGCTTCATCAATCAGGTCAATCGCTTTGTCCGGCAGGAACCGGTCAGGAATGTAGCGGTCAGACAGCTTAACTGCTTCGACAATCGCTTCATCTGTAATTTTCACCCGGTGATGGGCTTCATAACGGTCACGCAGTCCGTAAAGGATCTGTACGGCTTCCTCCGGAGAAGGCTGATCCACCGTGATCGGCTGGAAGCGGCGCTCCAGGGCTGCGTCTTTTTCAATATATTTGCGGTATTCGTCAAGGGTAGTTGCACCAATGCACTGCAACTCTCCGCGGGCCAGGGCCGGCTTCAGGATGTTGGAGGCATCAATCGCACCTTCCGCACCGCCTGCCCCGATCAGGGTGTGCAGCTCATCGATGAAGAGTACAATGTTACCAGCCTGACGAATTTCGTCCATAATTTTTTTGAGGCGGTCTTCAAACTCACCGCGGTATTTGGTTCCGGCCACCACTGAACCCATATCCAGGGTCATAACGCGCTTGTCGCGCAGCGTTTCCGGAATTTCGTTGTTGATGATTTTTTGGGCCAGGCCTTCAGCGATTGCTGTTTTACCAACCCCCGGCTCACCGATCAGCACCGGATTATTTTTGGTCCGGCGGCTCAGTACCTGAATTACGCGTTCGATTTCTTTGCTGCGGCCAATAACCGGGTCAAGGTTGCCGTCTTTCGCATAGGCAGTCAGATCACGTGCCAGACCGTCCAGCGTTGGCGTGCTGACATTGGCAGGCGTGCCGCTGTGGCTTGAAGTAGCTTCACTGCTGCCCAGCAGCTGCAGTACCTGCTGGCGTGCCTTGTTCAGGCTGATTCCCAGGTTGTTAAGTACACGGGCAGCTACACCCTCGCCTTCGCGGATTAGGCCGAGCAGGATATGCTCTGTGCCGACGTAAGTATGACCCAGCTTGCGTGCTTCATCCATCGACAGCTCGATAACTTTTTTGGCACGTGGAGTGTACGCGATGTTGGTAGGCTGTTCCTGTCCTCTGCCGATCAGCGTCTCCACTTCATCCTGGATTTTCTCCAGACCCAGACCCAGTCCAATCAGTGCCTTGGCGGCAATGCCGTCTCCCTCACGAATCAGTCCGAGCAAAATATGTTCTGTACCAATGTTGTTATGTCCCAGCCGTACAGCTTCTTCTTGCGCCAGCGCCAGCACTTTTTGTGCGCGTTCCGTAAATCTTCCAAACATCATATCTCCTGCACCTCCACGGATAATAAATATCTATAATTAATGTTGTAATCCCAGTGTTTCCCGGAGCAGCTTCGCCCGGTACATATCGCGTTCAGTCGCTGACAGCTCGTCACCGAACATTTTTTGCAGGAACCCCGGCTGTGTCTTCACATTCAGCTCATTCAGTACGGAGATCGAGGGACCTTCAAGAATGCCCAGATCCACACCCAGCCGCAGATCGGAGAGCCGCTGTGCCGACTCCTTGAGCTCCATAACAGCAGCATATGCCAGAATACCGTAGGACCGTTTAATCCGGTCGGTAATCCGCAGTGCTGAATCACTCAGCAGCCGCTCGCGGGCGTTACGTTCATGCTCAATAATCTGTGTAACTACACTATGGAGATTCTCGATAATTTCACTTTCGGTCTGTCCCAGTGTAATCTGATTGGAAATTTGAAAAAGGTTCCCTACTGCTTCGCTGCCCTCACCGTAAATTCCTCTTACCGTAAGGCCCACCTGGTTAACAGCCGATAAAATACGGTTGATCTGGTGGGTCATCACGAGTGCCGGCAGATGCAGCATCACCGAAGCACGAAGACCGGTGCCTACATTGGTAGGACAACTTGTCAGATAGCCTCTCCTGTCATCAAAGGCATAATTGACGGAGGCTTCAAAAATATCATCAATGGCCGTTGCCCGCTCCCAGGCCTCCTTGACCTGCAATCCGGGAAACAGGCACTGGATCCGGAGATGATCCTCTTCGTTGATCATAATGCTGACCGACTCATCCTCGTTCAGGATAACCGCACCGCCGCGGGAATCATTGGCCAGATTTGGGCTGATCAGATGCTTCTCCACCAGCACTTTTTTGTCCAGCTCGCTAATCTCATCCAGCCGCAGCAGTTCAAAGGTACCAAGGCCCCCTGCGGCTTCTCCTTGAAACACAGGGGCAAGCTGTTCCAGGGCTTCTTCTGCCTGCTCAGCCGAGGCCAGCAGCGGAAACGGCAGATGCTCCAGATTGCGGGCGATACGCATACGGCTGCTGATCACAATTTCAGAGTGGCTGCCGCCGCAGCGCATCCAGTTGCTAAGCGCTTGTTCGGTAAACCGGAGACTTGACATGTCGTATCCCCCCTATATATGAAAGACTTTACTCTTGTGCCATTTCTTTTTCAAGTTTGCGGATTTTGTCCCGCAGCTCGGCTGCCGTTTCAAATTCTTCCTGGATGATGCTTTCCTGCAGTTCATGCTTCAATTCATTGATCTGACGCTTGCACATGATCTGTGCACCGGCGCGTTTGGGCAGTTTGCCCACATGTGCGGTGCTGCCGTGAACTCTTCTGAACAGCGGGTCCAGCGTGCTGTCAAAATATTTATAGCAGGAGCTGCAGCCAAACCGTCCAAGCTTGCTGAACTGGGAATAGGTCATGCCGCAGCTCTCGCAGTGCAGACCCTGTACATTTTTGGTCGCTGCTGACTTCTCCTTGCCCGCCCCTTCAAGATCGAGCAGACCGGATAACAGGCTGTGGATCGAGAAGCCCCCTGCGGTTCCGGGAATCATCTCCCCTTTTTCACGGGCACAGCTTTCACAAATATGAAACTCCGTCTTCTCTCCACTCACAATCTTGGTAAAGTGCAGAGTAGCCGGTTTGACGCCGCATTCCTGACACAGCATAGCGGAGTCCCTCCCTTATGATGACCATTATTTGCCCAACAAAGAGATTAGCATCGCCTTCATAATCTTGGCACGAATCTCATCCCGGTACGGCAGATTAACCGTCAGGCATTCCCGGGAAACAGCGGCGCGCATAAGACACGCTTCACGTTTGCTTAGGAAACGGGCTTCCTCGAGCTGATAGATCAGCCCTTCGGCAGAATTCTGATCAATATCATTTCCTATTGTAGATTTGAGATGAGCGTACAGCGCCACATTCTGGGGCAGCTCAAAACGCTGAATCCGGATATAACCGCCGCCGCCGCGCTTGCTCTCCACCACATAGCCCTTCTCCAAGGTAAAACGTGTACTGATGACATAATTAATCTGTGACGGCACGCATGAGAACTGGTCCGCCAGGTCATTGCGCTGGATTTCCACCGTACCTTCGGGACTTTCATGCAAAATATTCTTCAGATATTGTTCGATAATATCAGAGATATTACGCATCACTCATCCTCCAGTGCTTAATGCAATAGTGTACGTCTGTGCTGCGAATCCGCCCGGAGTAGCCTCTAAAGAACTTAACCCAAGAGTGAAAGCACGAATCCCGGCTTGGCTGCCGCATGAACAGCGACAACGTCCTTAAAGGAATATATATTGAACCCTGCAGATCCACTGCTATAAATAACTAAAAAGCTGAGGTAACAGAATAGCTCTGGTGAGCCTTCGTTGACTTTGACTTTCTTTGACTTTTTTCATATTATAACATATTCTCACTGAATTCCAAGGGGTTACTCTTATTTTTTACTTAATGCCGCCAATGTATTCGGGATATTCTTACGGCCCGGTGATTTCATATGTAAAAAAAGAAGCTCTCCCTGCTGCAAAACAGCGGCAGAGCTTCAGCGGCATCAGAAAAAGTCAATCAAGGCGGTCTCGGCATGCGGTACAGCCTCTTCCAGCCATTTCAGCGCTTCCGGATCGCCCGTCAGGCTGCCGTATCTGACCAGCTCCTTCGGACGCTTATATCCCATCAGCAGAACAGTCAGCGTTCCAATGCTGCAGCTCAGGTCTGTCTGCCCGTCTGCTGCCTCAGAGCGGACCAGCGAAGCTGCTCCATCTGTATTCACAGTCAGCGCCCAGCTTCCATCGTTCCATGGAGCATGATCATCTTTAATGTACAAAGTATATTTTCGGACTTCCGGCTGTTTATTGAAGATAAACGATTCTATGAAGGCCTGTGCATTAACAATCCGCGCCATAAAATAAGGATAATTCTCCTGTGGAATCCGCGGGTCCGGCAGCAGAAACGGCAGGATATCATCCGACGGCACCAGCTTCAGCGAAGCACCGGTGATCATGGAATCGTGATTGGCAAGGAATGTCCAGAGCCCACGGCGTGCCTTTTCATTCAGATAGACAAATTCATCAATAACGAGCTCCCTTTTCTCCAGCTTATACAGTACGTAACCCTCTGGTTCGCCTTCATCCGAGATAAACAGGCAATGGTGCATGTCCTCATCCAAGACACTCTCCTTCCACCATCCCATGCTTCTCTTCAGCGTTCCGTTATAACGGGACGCAAAGCGGTTGTAGAGCAGATCCAGTGTTTCCAAATCTGCAGCATCACGCCGCACACTGCCTTCGATCTCTGTCTTCACCGGAAATTTACCCACAGGAATTGTGTACTTTTTGTATTCGCAATAAACCTCCCAGCCGAACCGGCGGTAAAAGGGAATCAGAAACGGATGCAGCATTGAAAGTGACTGGCCGTTCTCATTCATTACCTGCAGGATATGCTTTAATAGAGTCGCGACGTAGCCCTGTCTACGGTTCTCCGGCCATGTGGCTACTCCGGCAATTCCCCCCATAGAAACAATTCTGTCCTGTATATGTACTTCCAAAGGCAGAAGTGTGAGTCCTGCCTTCAACTCCCCCTCCTCAAAAACACCCCATACTCTTTCCGGCTTAAACTTCTCTTTTTGGGTTATCCGGGCCTCTGCTGACACTTTGTACTGAAACGCGTATTCAGAAAGAGTCAAGTTTGATTCAAATTCTTCTGGCTTCAGCTGCCTTATTTCCACGTCAGTTCACCTCATAAACAGAAATTTATTAATGCTTATAGAGAGTATAACAAGCCAGATTGCTGTATGCTAATTTTCTGCAGACTTTCTGTAAACTTTCTGGAGACTAATAGAAAAATCGCAGGAGTTATCCACAAAGTAAAAACAGCAACAAAAAAAGCCGGGCAAAGCCCCCCGGCCAAAAACACTTATCCACGGTTATGCAACCGTTATCAACAAATTCCACATATTATCCCCAAAAACAGTGTATTACTAGGAAATTTTCTTGACTAAATTACATATTCATGCCTTTCCTCGCCCTTAACAGGGGATAAGTCGTTAAATGAAAAAGCTATCCACATGTGTGTACTTTTTCAGCAGCAATCTGAATTATCCACAAGTTTTCCACAATTATTCACAGACGCAAAAAGTCCACTGTCGATTGCTCAACAGTGGACTCACGCGCTTGGCGGCGTCCTACTCTCCCAGGACCCTTCGGTCCAAGTACCATCGGCGCTGGAAGGCTTAACGGTCGTGTTCGGGATGGGTACGCGTGGAACCCTTCCGCTATCGCCACCAAACATGCGTCTGTGAAACAGACGCTGCCGCTAGACATTTGGTTCATCACCCGAAGTGCGAATAAATGTCGTTGCGTTACAGGCTTAATCACCTGAAAACTGAATCCGAAACGAATCTGCGTTTGCCCTTGTTATGGGGCCCCCGGAAAGTATTCGGAATCGGCTTCGTCAGCCTCTTCTTCACTTTTTGGGGTAGTTTTTGGATAAGCCCTCGACCGATTAGTATTGGTCAGCTCCATGCATTGCTGCACTTCCACCTCCAACCTATCTACCTCGTCGTCTTCAAGGGGTCTTACTAATTGGGAAATCTCATCTTGAGGGGGGCTTCACGCTTAGATGCTTTCAGCGCTTATCCCGTCCGTACGTAGCTACCCAGCCATGCTTCTGGCGAAACAACTGGTGCACCAGCGGTACGTCCATCCCGGTCCTCTCGTACTAAGGACAGCTCCTCTCAAATTTCCTGCGCCCACGACAGATAGGGACCGAACTGTCTCACGACGTTCTGAACCCAGCTCGCGTACCGCTTTAATGGGCGAACAGCCCAACCCTTGGGACCTACTTCAGCCCCAGGATGCGATGAGCCGACATCGAGGTGCCAAACCTCCCCGTCGATGTGGACTCTTGGGGGAGATAAGCCTGTTATCCCCAGGGTAGCTTTTATCCGTTGAGCGATGGCCCTTCCATGCGGTACCACCGGATCACTAAGTCCGACTTTCGTCCCTGCTCGACTTGTAGGTCTCGCAGTCAAGCTCCCTTATGCCTTTGCACTCTTCGAATGATTTCCAACCATTCTGAGGGAACCTTTGAACGCCTCCGTTACTCTTTAGGAGGCGACCGCCCCAGTCAAACTGCCCGCCTGACACGGTCCCCGTACCCGCTTAGGGTACCAGGTTAGAACCTAGATACGATCAGGGTGGTATCCCAACGGCGCCTCCACAGAAGCTTGCGCTCCTGCTTCTACGGCTCCCACCTATCCTGTAC
This sequence comes from Paenibacillus sp. fava2, assembly GCF_058313675.1. Classification (NCBI taxonomy): domain Bacteria; kingdom Bacillati; phylum Bacillota; class Bacilli; order Caryophanales; family Paenibacillaceae; genus Paenibacillus; species Paenibacillus sp. fava2. The sequence goes on from NZ_CM177755.1 coordinate 6,643,893, forward strand.
AGATCGTACCCAAATTCAATATCAAGCTGCAGTAAAGCTCCATGGGGTCTTTCCGTCTTGTCGCGGGTAACCTGCATCTTCACAGGTATTAAAATTTCACCGGATCTCTCGTTGAGACAGCGCCCAAGTCGTTACGCCATTCGTGCGGGTCAGAATTTACCTGACAAGGAATTTCGCTACCTTAGGACCGTTATAGTTACGGCCGCCGTTTACTGGGGCTTCGGTTCATAGCTTCGGATTGCTCCTAACCACTCCCCTTAACCTTCCAGCACCGGGCAGGCGTCAGCCCGTATACTTCGCCTTGCGGCTTCGCACAGACCTGTGTTTTTGCTAAACAGTCGCTTGGGCCTTTTCACTGCGGCCCCCTCGGGCTATTCACCCTACCGAGGCACCCCTTCTCCCGAAGTTACGGGGTCATTTTGCCGAGTTCCTTAACGAGAGTTCTTCCGCGCGCCTTAGAATTCTCTTCTCGCCTACCTGTGTCGGTTTGCGGTACGGGCACCTTCTCCTGACTAGAGGCTTTTCTTGGCAGTGTGAGATCATGACCTTCGCTACTATAATTTTCGCTCCCCATCACAGCCCAGCCTTACGATGTGCGGATTTGCCTACACACCAGCCTCACTGCTTAGACGGACATCCATCAGTCCGCGTCACTACCCTCCTGCGTCACCCCATCGCTCATAGCGGATTACGGTGGTACAGTAATTTCAAACTGTTGTCCTTCGACTACGCCTGTCGGCCTCGCCTTAGGTCCCGACTTACCCTGAGCGGACGAGCCTTCCTCAGGAAACCTTGGGCTTTCGGCGGATCAGATTCTCACTGATCTTTTCGTTACTCATACCGGCATTCTCACTTGTATGCTGTCCAGCGCTCCTTACGGTACACCTTCAACCCACATACAACGCTCCCCTACCCCTGATGCAAAGCATCAAGCCATAGCTTCGGTGGTGTGTTTAGCCCCGTTACATTTTCGGCGCAGAGTCACTCGACCAGTGAGCTATTACGCACTCTTTAAATGGTGGCTGCTTCTAAGCCAACATCCTGGTTGTCTGTGCAACTCCACATCCTTTCCCACTTAACACACACTTGGGGACCTTAGCTGATGGTCTGGGCTGTTTCCCTTTTGACAATGGATCTTAGCACTCACTGTCTGACTCCCGGCAAGAAGGTAATGGCATTCGGAGTTTGACTGAGCTTGGTAACCCTTGCGGGCCCCGCACCCAATCAGTGCTCTACCTCCATCACTCCATTCACCGAGGCTAGCCCTAAAGCTATTTCGGGGAGAACCAGCTATCTCCGAGTTCGATTGGAATTTCTCCGCTACCCCCACCTCATCCCCGCACTTTTCAACGTACGTGGGTTCGGGCCTCCAGTGCGTGTTACCGCACCTTCACCCTGGACAGGGGTAGATCACACGGTTTCGGGTCTACGTCCACATACTGAGTCGCCCTATTCAGACTCGCTTTCGCTGCGGCTCCGGCTTCTCACCTTAACCTTGCATGTTAAACGTAACTCGCCGGTTCATTCTACAAAAGGCACGCCATCACCCATAGATCGGGCTCTGACTTTTTGTAAGCACACGGTTTCAGGTTCTATTTCACTCCCCTTCCGGGGTGCTTTTCACCTTTCCCTCACGGTACTGTTTCACTATCGGTCGCCAGGTAGTATTTAGCCTTGACAGATGGTCCTGCCGGATTCATACGGGGTTTCACGTGCCCCGCACTACTCGGGATCCGTCTCGGAGAGAATATCATTTCGGCTACAGGGCTTTTACCTCTATCGCGGGCCTTTCCAGACCTCTTCGCCTACCATATTCCTTTGTAACTCCATGTGAGACGTCCCACAACCCCAGGAGGCAAGCCCCCTGGTTTAGGCTGTTCCGCGTTCGCTCGCCGCTACTGACGGAATCACTATTGTTTTCTCTTCCTCAGGGTACTTAGATGTTTCAGTTCCCCTGGTCTGCCTCTACACACCCTATGTATTCAGATGTGAGTAACTGCGAATTACCACAGCTGGGTTTCCCCATTCGGACACCCCCGGATCAAAGCTTGCTTACAGCTCCCCGAGGCAGTTTCGTTGTTCGCCACGTCCTTCGTCGGCTCCTGGCGCCTAGGCATCCTCCGTGTGCTCTTATTAGCTTAACCTCGATTTTTCCTTCGGAAAATATCGGACATTGAATTTCTTCAAAGCCTTTATTTTCGTTAAGATCATCGTTAGCATCGCCATTAATTCAAAACTTGTTTACACAAGTTCAGCTTAAAGGAATGTTCTAAAACGCAAATTCGTTTCGGTATCCAGTTTTCAAGGATCAAGACAAAGCAAATAGATGAAGTTTGTTGGTGGAGCCAAGCGGGATCGAACCGCTGACCTCCTGCTTGCAAGGCAGGCGCTCTCCCAGCTGAGCTATGGCCCCGCAAATTCCATCAAAACCGAACAAATGGGTACGCGTTAAGTATTTTGGAAGCTTAGCTTCCGATTTGAATGTTTCCGTTGCAGGAAACGATTCTCCATAGAAAGGAGGTGATCCAGCCGCACCTTCCGATACGGCTACCTTGTTACGACTTCACCCCAATCATCTACCCCACCTTCGGCGGCTGGCTCCCTTGCGGGTTACCCCACCGACTTCGGGTGTTGTAAACTCTCGTGGTGTGACGGGCGGTGTGTACAAGACCCGGGAACGTATTCACCGCGGCATGCTGATCCGCGATTACTAGCAATTCCGACTTCATGCAGGCGAGTTGCAGCCTGCAATCCGAACTGAGACCAGCTTTGCTGGGATTGGCTCCACCTCGCGGCTTCGCTTCCCGTTGTACTGGCCATTGTAGTACGTGTGTAGCCCAGGTCATAAGGGGCATGATGATTTGACGTCATCCCCACCTTCCTCCGGTTTGTCACCGGCAGTCACTCTAGAGTGCCCAGCCTTACCTGCTGGCAACTAAAGTCAAGGGTTGCGCTCGTTGCGGGACTTAACCCAACATCTCACGACACGAGCTGACGACAACCATGCACCACCTGTCTCCTCTGTCCCGAAGGCCGCCTCTATCTCTAGAGGATTCAGAGGGATGTCAAGACCTGGTAAGGTTCTTCGCGTTGCTTCGAATTAAACCACATACTCCACTGCTTGTGCGGGTCCCCGTCAATTCCTTTGAGTTTCAGTCTTGCGACCGTACTCCCCAGGCGGAGTGCTTACTGTGTTAACTTCGGCACCAAGGGTATCGAAACCCCTAACACCTAGCACTCATCGTTTACGGCGTGGACTACCAGGGTATCTAATCCTGTTTGCTCCCCACGCTTTCGCGCCTCAGCGTCAGTTACAGCCCAGAAAGTCGCCTTCGCCACTGGTGTTCCTCCACATCTCTACGCATTTCACCGCTACACGTGGAATTCCACTTTCCTCTTCTGTACTCAAGCCACCCAGTTTCCAGTGCGACCTCAGGTTGAGCCCAAGGTTTAAACACCAGACTTAAATAGCCGCCTGCGCGCGCTTTACGCCCAATAATTCCGGACAACGCTTGCCCCCTACGTATTACCGCGGCTGCTGGCACGTAGTTAGCCGGGGCTTTCTTCTCAGGTACCGTCACTCCGGTAGCAGTTACTCTACCGGACGTTCTTCCCTGGCAACAGAGCTTTACGATCCGAAAACCTTCATCACTCACGCGGCGTTGCTCCGTCAGGCTTTCGCCCATTGCGGAAGATTCCCTACTGCTGCCTCCCGTAGGAGTCTGGGCCGTGTCTCAGTCCCAGTGTGGCCGTTCACCCTCTCAGGTCGGCTACGCATCGTCGCCTTGGTGAGCCGTTACCTCACCAACTAGCTAATGCGCCGCAGGCCCATCCCTTATCGACAGATTGCTCCGCCTTTTATCCTTCCCTCAGGCGAGGAAAGGGATTATCCGGTATTAGCTACCGTTTCCGGTAGTTATCCCAGGCTAAGGGGCAGGTTGCCTACGTGTTACTCACCCGTCCGCCGCTAAGCTCACCCCGAAGGATAAGCTCCGCTCGACTTGCATGTATTAGGCACGCCGCCAGCGTTCGTCCTGAGCCAGGATCAAACTCTCCAATAAAGTATTGAAAAGAGCGATTCGCTCATTTTGAAACTGACGATTCATTTAATGAATCTTGTAAAAATTAACGCGTTCCATTTGTTCAGTTTTCAAAGAACTTGCTCCCGGTATTCAACTTTCGTTTTCGCGACCGGAATTAGATCATATCATATTTCTTTATTTCTTGTCAACTTATTTTTTCTAAGCCCGTTTGCTCGGCGTCGATGTCTCATAAGCACAAGAGATAATATATCATGCCGATCAAATGAATGCAAGCTTTTTTTCACAAATCAACTTTTCGGCTCCTTTACATTAGCTGCTCTGCATAAATTGATTCCATGATGCCCTAAGAGTGGCTACAATAGAACCTGTACTGCTTCTGCAGAAACCCTCTTAATTATTCGTATCGAAAGGAGTTTCAATGAATACTAACGTCAGGCAGGGCGTTCCTGCACCTGCTCTTGAAACCAAGGAGCAGCGTAATCAACAGCAGGCCACAATATACAGGATTCTGCTGGCTATCAGCTTTGTTCATCTTTTTAACGATTCCATTCAGGCGGTAATTCCGGCGCTATTCCCTACGCTCAAGGATAATCTGCTGCTGTCCTTCACCCAGATCGGCTGGCTCGCCTTTGCCTTGAATATTACCTCATCCCTGATCCAACCGGTGATCGGTTTTGCTGCTGACCGTAAACCCAGACCCATTCTGCTGCCGCTCGGCATGTGCTGTACATTTGCAGGGGTTTTTCTTCTGGCCTTTGCTGACAGCTACCCTTTGGTGATCATCTCTATTATATTTGTTGGACTGGGATCTGCAGCTTTCCACCCTGAGGGTATGCGAGTGGCACATATGGCGGCAGGACAGCGTAAAGGTCTCTCGCAGTCGATCTTTCAGGTCGGCGGAAACGCGGGGCAGGCTCTGGGTCCTCTGTTGAACTACGGGGTGTTCATTCCTTTCGGGCAGATCGGAGCGCTCGGGTTCACTCTTTTTGCCGCCGCCGGAATTGTCATTCAGACTTATGTCGCCCGGTGGTACCGCGGAATGCTAAATGCCGGGTATACGTTCCGCAAGAAATCCTCAAAAGGCACCATTGACCCTGCACGCCGGAAAGCCGTATTTATGGCCACCGTTATTCTGGTTTTTATTGTATTCGTGCGCTCCTGGTACGGGGCTTCGATCGGAGGATACTATGCTTTCTATTTAATGGATCATTACGGCATGGAGCTCGATAGCGCCCAAATATATATCTTTTTATATCTGGCTGCGGGAGCTGTCGGCACCTTTTTTGGCGGACCGCTTGCTGACCGTTTCGGACGGCGAAATCTCATTCTGCTCTCTATGGTAGGTACAGTGCCGCTTGCCCTTATTCTTCCGTTCGCCAATGCTTTTTGGGCAGCTGTGCTGCTGATTATCTCGGGATTTGTACTCCTGTCCAGCTTTTCGGTAACCGTTGTCTACGCACAGATGCTGTACCCGGGAAATATCGGTACCGTTTCAGGTCTGATTACCGGACTGGCATTTGGTCTTGGCGGTATCGGCTCTTTGGTCATCGGCAAACTGATAGATCACACTGATATTACCACTGTGTTTGTAGCCTGCGGCTTCCTGCCGCTGCTCGGACTGGTCGCACTCCTGCTTCCCGGTGACAAAAAGCTGGAGCAATGGGCCGCTGAATAACATTTCGTCTTCAAAATCCAATTTTTCTAAATTGCCCAACCTTCTCCGGACAAGAGCAGGCTGGGCTTTTTAATCCCTTTTCCCGGATTTACGAATGTGCAGCACAGTATATACGACAGATTATTCAACGGCGTTTTTTTGCGGTACAATTAATTAATTCAAACTTGAACTAACTGGTGGCTTCGAAGGCTGAAGGAGGAATATCCATTGAGAAAGATGCTGGCTAACATCCGGAAAGGATACGGCAAGAAGCTTGTTTCGATTCACCGGTGGAATGCCTGGCTTGTACTGTTTCTGGCGATGAGCGGATTGCTGCTGGTAGGCGGCTTTTGGCGCGAGGTATTGGGGGAGGGCAGAGTATGGCTGAAATGGGCACACATTGTCCTTGGGCTGGCGCTGCTTATTCCGGTTGTCTATTATCTGCTGCTTGCCGCCAAGCACTGGAAAAGGCTGGACGGGAAAAAGGCACAAAAAACAAATGTTATCTTCGTACTTATCCTCCTTATCGGCTGGCTTGCATCAGGGATTGTGCTTTGGCAGTTCAGACTTGCCGGGCCAAGAGCGGCGAATGCGGCGCTTTGGATTCATGACCTGCTCACTTGGGTCGGACTGCCTGTCATCATCTATCACTCCATTACCCGGGTGAAATGGCTCAAGGAACCCCGGAAACGTTCAGTCGTTGCAGAAACAGGAGGTCCTGTCGGCTCCGGTACTATAGCGGATACAAAACATCCCGCAGCCGCCAGTACTCCCCAGCCTGTATACACGCGGCGCGGCTTCATCAAGCTTGCGGTCGGGGCAGGCCTGGCCGTTACCGTTGGCCCAACCTTTGTCCGGTGGATCGGCAAATCCCTCCAGCTGCCCGGCACTGCAGATTATGCGGCCGATAATGCCAATACCCTTATTCCCGATCCCGTTCCGCTGGCCGATTCTTCTCCGCCAATCGGGGGCGGTGCAGAGGGCAGCTTCCGGATATACACGGTAACCGATATTCCGGCATTCGATAACTCGAACTGGTCCTTTACAATTGATGGACTGGTCGACAAACCGTTCACATGGAGCTGGGAAGAGTTCGTTAAGCTGCAGCGCGAGGTGCAGGTCAGTGATTTTCACTGTGTGACCGGCTGGTCTGTATATAAAAACACATGGGAGGGTCTTCCTTTATCCAAGCTGCTGGATATGGCAGGAGTAAAAAATGAAGCGGTAATGGTCAAGCTGTATTCCGGCGACGGCGTCTACACCGATTCCCTGACATTGCCGCAGGCCCGTATGGAAGATGTAATGGTGGCAGTAATGCATGACGGCTTGCCGATTCCGAATCAGCTCGGGGGACCGGTGCGTCTGGTGACTCCGCAGAAGTACGCCTACAAATCGGTTAAATGGCTCAACCGGATTGAATTAATTGCCGAGGATCACGTCGGATACTGGGAACAGCGCGGATACGATAAGGACGCCTGGCTGCCGGGTGCCAACCGGGTATGACACAAGGATTATAGACCGGACACCAATAGCCCCCGCTCCCTGTAAAGGGAACAGGGGCTATTTGCGTTTTCCGTAACATTTACTTTGACTCAAAGACTCTTGAACGAGGCGTCGTACAGCCGGAACATTGTTTTGTAGCCTGATTCGTCAATCTTGATGCCCACATCCAGACGCCCCGTTATCTCAAGGGGTCCGGAAGTATAACGGAGTTTGTCGCCTCCAGGCACAAAAACAATCATGATTTTGTTCCAGTAGGTTTCATCCCCATTATCGAAGGGACATTCTGCTCCCGGCTCGGGAATGAGCAGAAACCAGTTCTTTTCAAAGGAAAGGACCTCACCCATAAAGCCCTTTATTTTGACCTTGCTGCCGCTAAGGTCCCAGAAGTGCTCTGAGGGCCGCGTCTGATCGCTGCCATCAAAAAAACCGTTCCAGTCAATAGAGGCAAGCCCTGCATGAGCGCCTTCTGCCGGAATAGCTGCTGCTACCTGAGAAGGGCTTGCTGCTGGAACAGGTGCAGAATGACCTGGCTGCTCCACGCCACCGCTACCACTCCCGCCAGCCCCAGTACTCTTTGGCTGCTTCACAGGTGCTGGTGTAACGGGTATAGAGCCGCCGGGTTGCCGGACAGGCTTCGGTGTAACTGCTGCAGCCGAAGACGGACGAACCACCGGCCCGGGTGTCCCCTGAGCGGCGTTGTCGGCTGCAGCCGCTGCTGGCTTGCCGCTCTGCCGGTCTGCTAAAGCACCGGCTGGTTCTACGGACGGTGCTGCCGATTCCTTCTGCCGGACTCCGTTACCATCACCGGACTTACCGGGAGCAGGGGAGCTGCTCACGGCCGGCAGGGCTGTAGCAGATAGCCGTTCTGCCGGAGGCGCAGCTGAGGCTTCCGGTGTTGCGGCCTGCACCTGCACAACCGGACTCGCTTGTGTTTCTGCCGGCATGCCTGATTGAGCCGGAGCTTCCGCCACCGCAGCAAAGGATTCCCCCTCACCTTCAGCCGCCGTATTCTGCCCGCATGCCTGAAGCAGCAGCATGCCCAGCAATGCTGCCAGCGCGGGAAACAGCCTTTTCTGTAATCGTATCAATTGGGTGTACCTCCTATGATTTGAACAGCGCAAGCGGATGCATCCGGTACATCCGGAACGCCGGGCCTAGCGAGGACAGCAGACCAACGGTAATAGCGCCTAATGCAATCAGCCAGTGCTCCGGTGTCCAGTGGTAAGGCTGAATCTGGATGCCCGCCTGTGCGAACAATGCATCCTTCAGCAGGTAAGCGCCAAGATGACCGAGCAGCAGACCGGCGATCAGCCCGGTGGCCGTGACCAATAGGCCTTCACAGGTCAAGGTCAGCCATACATAACCCCTTGATTTACCCAGAAGACGTAATAGTCCGACATCTTTGGTACGTTCACCGGCTGCGGCAATCAGCGATAATAAGATCGAAATCCCGGCCAGCAGCACACAAATCGCCGTCAGCACACTGAGCAGCCTGGAGCCTTGATCCACTGCATTCAATACATCTGATACAGCCTTGCTTGTGTACACTGCCTGGACTCCGTTAGAACCATCAAGCTCCTGCTTCAGATTGTGGGCTCCAAGCAGACTTGCCGGCTTTACTAATACTGCTGTAATTTCCCTGTCTTCAGGTGCAAGTCCGTGCACAGCCCAGGCGTAGTCTACCGTTGTAAATACGGCACGGTCATCCGGGGTATGGAGCTCAGGAAGGATACCGGTTACGGTGTAGCGGAAGCTGCCGTGGGCGTGATCTTCATCATGCCCTTCTCCATGCTCTTCTCCGTGTTCTTCACCATGCTCAGCTTCCGCTGATTCAAGGCCTTCCTCCTGTACAAGTCCGTGCGCTCCCGAAAAGATGTCTCCTACCTTCAGTCCCAGCGACTTGGCAACATATGAACCAACAATGGTTTCACCGGTATGGGCATACATGGAGCCTTCCTGCAATCTGCCACCGCCGTATCTTGTGAAGAAGTACCCTGACTCCAGCCCTACTATCGGAAACCCCTTATAGTTGTCTCCTGTTGTCATCGCATACGCTTCAGCCACAGACTGATCCTGTCTGGCCTGCTCCAAAGCGGCAAGCGGAATATTTCCGGTAGGGGCACCGATATGGTAAAAGGTATTGAGCACCAGCTGAGTTTCACTGCCCGCCGCTCCGATGACAAGGTCAAAAGGGCCGTAGCCCTTTCGGGCCCCCTGCTCCACACTTTCACGGGACAAGGTGAGCAGTACAATAAATGCCACGGTTACGGCAACAGCGCAGACAGTGAGCAGAGACAGGAAACGCCGGTGCAGCACGTTGTGCAGCGTCAGTCTGAATAGGCTCATACCGTTGCTTCCTCCCTTAGCCCCAGGCTGTGCCGCTGCAGCGGCATTGCTTCCCGGCGGACGGTGTTCACATCCTGAATATTCAGGCAATGCGGAAAACGCCCCGCCATATTGAGGTCATGAGTGACAACGATCAGCGTATGCCCGTGCGCAATGCTGAGCTCAAGCAAAAGAGCGGATATTTCATCCGCAGTCTCCCAGTCCAGACTCCCAGTAGGCTCATCGGCCAGGAGAAGCGGAGGCTGATTCACCAGCGCCCGGACAATGGCTATCCGCTGCTGCTGCCCGCGCGACAGCTGGGAAGGCCGGTGCTGGCTGCGGTCAGCCAATCCCACCTGCTCCAGCCAGCCGTCCACAACGCGTCTGCGCTCCTTGGATGTGAGCCTTGCGGTCATCGCAATCTCGATATTCTGCCGTGCCGTCAAGGACGGAATCAGATGAAAGTCCTGCAGCACATAGCCGATGCGGGAAGCACGGAAAGCATCGCGTTTGGCCTCCGCCAGCTCGTGAAGCGGCTGGCCGTCCACTATAATGCTGCCGCTGTCCACCCGCAGGATTCCGCTGACCAGGTGCAAAAGCGTGCTTTTACCGGACCCGCTGGGTCCGGTAATCGCTACACGCTCTCCTTTTTCCACATTCCACTCAGGGATATCCAGAATCGGCACCGGTCTTCCGTCAACCTTGAACTGTTTTTTTACCTCCCGAATCTGAAGCACCCGGTCACACCCCTATCTCAGGACAAGCCGTTCGGACAAAGCATCCCATTTCAGGGTTGTGCCTGTCAGCTGATTGAATGCCGTGAGCGGAAGGTACAGTACTCCATTATCCACATCAACTGTATATGCCGCTGTCTTGCCGTTAAGCTTGGCAGTTTTGCCTGTCAGGCTGACATCAATGGTATTGTTCTTCAGTACCAGCTTCGCGGCAGAAGCATCGCCTTTGTACGTCCCTCCAAGCGCTTTGGCCAATGCTTCGGCCGGGTAGAGCACTTCGTTGTCGCGGCTGATTTTAAACTTAGGATACAGATATTTGGACTGCAGCTCTGCTGAACGCTTGTTGAGGTCCAGACCCAGAATACCGGCACCTGCTGTGGCAATCTGCGTATTGTCCACCTGGCCCTTTACCTTGTCCGCAATCGGCCCGTATGCCCAGACTCCGACATCTACCGCCGAGTGCCCGTGACCGGACCAGCCGACGAGCAGGCGTTTGGAAATGACCGCGTTGTACGCACCTTCGCGTTTGTACGAGGAGCCGTCCCCGTTCATAATCTGGGTAACCTCTTCATCGGTAAGATCCGTAATCCAGGTATTTGTTGTTACAATACTGCGGATTTCTTCCGGTGTCTGCGCCGCTTCAAGAGCCGCCGCCAGGCTTTCGGAGGAATGCTTCTGCTTATTCCACAGATCAATATTGATTTCATAAATGTTATCGCGTGAAAGGGACAGGCCGCCTGTCTCATGGTCCGCTGTGACTACGACGGAGGTGTTACCGTTTTTCTTGGCAAAATCAATCGCTGTCTTGAATGCGGCGTCAAAGTCGAGCGCCTCCTGGACGAGCGTCGGCAGATCGTTGGCATGACCGGCATGGTCAATACGTCCGCCTTCAATCATCATGACAAAGCCATCCTTATCGGTTGATAAAATATTCAGCGCCTTGGAGGTCATAGCTGCAAGACTCGGTGTTTCTGCCGTCCGGTCCGGGACATAAGCAACATGAGAGTTGCCGAACAGTCCGAGCACCTTGGTATTTTTGGAGGTGAGCGCGTTCAAAGCAGAAGCGTTCTCAACCACCGTGTAACCTTTGGCTTTGAAGTCAGGGATAAGGCTCTTGTCCGTACGCTTGCCCTTCTCTTCCTTCGTTACAAAAAACTGCTTTCCGCCGCCCATCAGCACATCCACACCGCTATCCAGATACTGCGAGGCAATTGCCGATTCATTATCGCGGTTGCGGACATGGGAGGCATAAACGGCTGGTGTAGCGTGGGTGATACGCGCCGTGGTGACGAGTCCTGTTGCTTTGCCTGAACTCTCGGCAGCTTCAATAATGGAGGCAAAGGGCTTGGATACATCCTCATTGGATACGCTGATGCCTGCGTTGTAGGTTTTGTGTCCTGTGGCAAAGGCAGTACCGGCTGAAGCGGAGTCCGTAACGATACCGGATACAATCTTCCCGCCGTCTTCACCGCGGTCTGCATATGTAGTAGCCTGTCCTACGTAATAAGGATCGATATTCAGATGACTGACACCCTTGGTGTACTGCTGAAAATATCTTGCCGCCGAAATCTGGGCCGGGCCCATACCGTCGCCAATCAGCACTATAAGATTTTTGGACTTAGCGTTTGCCGCTCCCCCTGCGTTCGTTGTCCCCTGCGCTGCTCCGGCAAGTGTTGCCCCTGAAACTACAGCCGCAGCCAATCCTCCAAAAATGATGCCCTTCATCAGCTTGTTCATTGTATACCCTTCCTCCTTATGGTGATTCTTACCATAGCTTAGCTTGGAAACGTTAACCAATTGTCAAAATAAGTAATCAGTTGTATTAAATTATCATTTGTTCATATATTTCTTATTGCGGTCTTGCAGGGAAAGATACGGTTTATAAAAAATAAAAAAGAGCCCTGTATCCCCCTGCCAAGCAGTGGAGTTCCAGGACTCTATAGTTCCGCAATTATTCCGGTTGCATTAAAGCCGCTTACAGCTCCAGCAGCCGGATCAGTTCATCTTCGTCCTCAATGACCTGAATCCCGAGCTGCTGGGCTTTGGCCAGCTTGCTGCCTGCCTTTTCGCCGGCAATGACCAGATCCGTCTTCTTGGAGACGCTGCCGGATACCTTGGCACCCAGTGCCTCCAGCCGGTCTGCCGCCTCCTCGCGGGTCAGCTTCTGCAGGGAACCGGTCAGGACAACTGTTTTACCGCTGAAGAAGGAATCGGTACTGACCTGGCGCGGCGCTTCCGGCGCTTTGGCCTGCACCCCCAGCTCCAGCATGCGGTTAATGCTGACCACTACAAAAGGATCCGCGAAGAAGCTCACGATGCTCTCCGCGACAATTCCGCCGATATCCGGCAGACCGGACAGCTCTTCGGCGGTTGCGTTCATAACAGCCTCAAGGCTGCGGTAATGATCGGCCAGCATCCGGGTGGTTGCCTTGCCTGTGTTCGGAATGCCGAGCGCATACAGGAAGGAGGCGAGATCCCGCCCCTTGCTCTCCTCCAGTGCTTTAAGCAGATTGGCAGCCTTCTTCTCACCGAAGCGGTCCAGCTTGACCAGCTGCTCAAAGGTCAGCTCATACAAGTCCGCAGGCTCACGCACATTCAGCTCTTCATGCAGCTGGCCGGCGGTCTTTTCGCTGAAGGTCTCGATATCCATCGCATCCCGGGAAGCGAAATGAGTGATCCGGCTGACAATCTGCGGTTTGCAGTCCAGCTTGTTGTTGCAGAACAGATGCGCACCGCGCATTTCCAGAGGGAAGCCGCAGGCAGGACAGTTCTCCGGGAAAATAATCTCTTCGCCGTCACTCTCTTCCGTTACCTTGCCGAGAATTTCCGGAATGACATCATTGGAGCGGCGGATGAAGACACGGGTCCCCAGCGCATGCTTCAGATTTTTGCGTTCGATGTCCCCTACGTTATTAAGTGTGCAGTTCTGCACGGTAACACCGGCAAGCTCTACTGCCTCTACACGGGCCAAAGGAGTCACTTTACCGGTGCGTCCCACGTTCCAGCTGACCGATTCCAGAATGGTCGTCGTTTCTTCCGCCTCGAACTTGTAGGCTACTGCCCAGCGCGGGAACTTATCCGTATAGCCCAGCGCTTCGCGGATCCGAAAGTCGGTAACCTTGATAACTGCACCGTCAATAAGGTAATCCAGACCGGCACGCTTCTCTTCAATCTCCGCCAGCTGCTCGGTAACGTCATCAAATTTATCGTAATAGGTAAGATAAGGATTCACCTTAAACTGGTTGGTCCGCAGAAAATCCATCATCTGCTGATGATCGGCAAACTGCACGCCTTCGGCATAACCCACGTTATAAAAGAAAGCGTTCAGCCTGCGTTCGGCAGTCGTCTTAGGATTCAAATTGCGCAGTGCACCTGCAGCCCCGTTGCGTGCATTCTTCAGCGGCTCGGCTGCGCGGGTATTGTAATCAGCCAGTACGGACAGATTCATAATCCCCTCACCCTGGACTTCGATCAGCCCTTCCTTAAAGGGGATAGTGAGCGGTACCGACTTGATCGTCTTGACCTGGGCAAGAATGCCTTCACCGGTTACCCCGTTGCCCCGGGTCGCAGCCTGTACAAGCCTGCCGTCCTGATAAGTAAGATTAAGGGTCAGTCCATCAAACTTCAGCTCCACCGCATAGCAGGGCTCAGGCAGCGGATTGGCCGGATTTCTGGTGTTATAGTCATTCACCAGCTTCAGCACACGGGCATTCCAACTCCGCAGCTGCTCGATATTCTGTGCTTTGTCGAGGCTCCATAGGGGCGCAAGGTGCCGGTGCGGGCTGAAGCCCTTCAGCAGCTCCCCACCAACCCGCTGGGTTGGAGAGTCGGGAAGCACAAGGCCGCTCTCTGCTTCAAGCTGAACAAGCTTGTCATAGAGCACATCGTACTCCTTGTCACTGACCAACGGGGCATCCAGGGTGTAATAGTGATAGTTGTATTTATTCAGCTCGGCAACAAGCTCTTCCATGGTATGCATAACGTCCATCCGGGCATATCCCTCCGTTATATGGATTGTATCTAGCAAGAGAATGACACTTCTATATCTCTTTATTTTCTATAATCGCTTGTGCTAACCCTGCCTGCCGTTACTCGACTTTGGTAATCGGCGCAAATCCGGCGAGCAGCCGCTTCACGCCAACCGGCGCCGGAAAAGCAATCTGCAGCTCCGTATCGTTGCCGGTGCCCTTCACGGACACAATGGTGCCGGTACCCCATTTGCCGTGGGCCACCTTGTCGCCGGCCTTGAATTCACCGGCCGCCGCCGCAGCCCCTCCCGTAGCGCGCTGCGCGCCGCTGCCGGTCGTTACCGTAACGCGTCCTGCCCCCGGGACAGCGGACGCGGTACTGCCGCCCAGGCTGGCGCTTTGCCCGCCAGCCGCCGGCGAAGTGCCGGCGCCGCCTGTGGCGCGGCCGCCGAAGTTCCCCCGGCCGCCGCCGCCGAAGCCGCGGCCGCCATAGGCACCGCCTACCTCCGCGCCTCCGCGCCGGAAGCGGTCCGATTCACGGACGGTGTCTTCCTTCAGCTCCTCCGGAATCTCCTCCAGGAAGCGGGACGGCGGGTTGGCCGTCGTCCGCCCGAACAGCGTGCGCATTCTTGCACAGCTGAGGAACAGCCGCTTCTCTGCGCGCGTAATGCCTACATACGCCAGCCGGCGCTCCTCTTCCAGCTCATCATTGTCCTGGAAGGCACGGCTGTGCGGGAACACGCCCTCCTCCATGCCGATGATGAATACAGTCGGGAACTCCAGACCCTTGGCGCTGTGCATCGTCATCAGTACAACCGCATCGCTGCGGTCCTCTTCATCGTTGTTCATGCTGTCGATATCGGCAATCAGCGCCAGATCCGTCAGGAAGGAGACCAGCGACTTGTCTTCATTATTCTTCTCGAACTCCATCGTCACGGACAGGAACTCGTCAATGTTCTCCAGCCGGGCACGGGACTCCAGCGTATTCTCATTTTGCAGCTCCAGCCGGTACTGGGACAGCTCCAATATCTTCTCGGTAAGCTCGGTTACGGACAGGAATTCCACCATCCGGTGCAGCGCTTCAATCATGTCGTAGAATTCTACCAGCGCATTGCGCGTCCGGCCGGCAAAGCCGAGATCATCCACCGTCTGCAGCACCCGGAAAATCGAGACATTGCGTTCTGCCGCCGCTACAGCCAGCTTGCCGATCGTAGTATCCCCGAGTCCGCGCTTAGGCACATTGATAATGCGTGCCAGGCTGATATCATCATCCGGGTTGGATAAGAGACGCAGATAGGCGAGCAGGTCTTTGATTTCTTTACGGTCGTAGAACTTGATCCCGCCGACAATCTGGTACGGAATATCCGATTTAATCAAAATTTCTTCTATTACACGGGACTGGGCATTGGTACGGTACAGAATGGCATGATTCTGGTACGCCTGTCCCTGCTTGACGTTCTTGCTGATCTCTCCGGTCACGAAGTAACCCTCATCATGCTCGGAATCGCCGCGGAACACCTTGATCTTGGCACCCTCGTCTGAGTCTGTCCACAGCTTCTTCGGTTTACGGCCTGTATTCAGGGCAATAACGCCGTTAGCCGCATTCAGAATGTTCGAGGTCGAGCGGTAGTTCTGCTCCAGCAGAATGGTTGTCGCCTCCGGATAGTCCTCTTCAAAATTCAGAATGTTCGAAATATCCGCCCCGCGCCAGCGGTAAATGGACTGGTCACTGTCGCCGACTACGCAGATCCGGTGGTGGCCGTCGGCCAGCATCCGGCAGAGCATGTACTGCGCCCGGTTCGTATCCTGATACTCATCCACATGAATGTATTTAAATTTTTTCTGGTAGAAATCCAATACCTCAGGTACTTCCTTGAACAGCTGGATCGTCTTCATAATGAGGTCATCGAAATCCAGCGAGTTGTTGCTTCTGAGCCGCTGCTGGTACTTGGTGTATACTTTTGCCACAAGGCCTTCAAAATAATCGCCGATCTTCTGCTCATACTGCGCCGGTGTTACCAGTTCATTCTTCGCCGTACTGATTACCGCCTGTACTGCTTTTGGCTCAAACTTCTTGGTATCAATGTTCAAATCCTTCATGCAGTTGCGGATAACAGACAGCTGGTCGGAAGAGTCAAGAATGGAAAAATTCGAGGTGAAGCCGATCCGTTCAATATCCTTGCGCAGAATCCGCACACACATGGAGTGGAAGGTCGATACCCAAATATCCCGTCCTTCATCCCCGACCAGCTTGGAGACACGCTCCTGCATCTCACGGGCCGCCTTATTCGTAAAGGTAATCGCCAGAATCGCCCAAGGCGGTGCCATACGGTTCGCAATCAGCCAGGCAATCCGGTGGGTAAGCACACGGGTCTTGCCGCTGCCCGCTCCGGCCATAATCAAAAGGGGCCCTTCCGTCGTTTCTACAGCCTTACGCTGCGGAGGATTGAGCCGGCTTACGGCATCCTGTATGTTAATAAGTTGCATGGGTAGCATGCTCCTTTCAAATAGTTGTCTTCAGTGTCTTCTTAACCGCCTGCACGGTAAGCAGCGCCTGCTGTACATCACGGTATATAATATTGCCGACAACGACAGTATCGCTAAGAGCTGCTGCCAGTTCAGCCTCAGCAACGCCGGTAATGCCTCCGCCATAAAAAAGCTGGCTGTGCTCTACCGACTCTCTCACTTCCCGGACAACGTCCATATTGCCGAACGTTCCGCTGTATTCAAGGTAAACGACCGGAAGTCCCATCAGCTTGTCTGCAATCTCCGCATATGCAGCGGCGGCACGGCCGCTTAACCTGCTGTCTGCGTTTGTCAGCCGGGCTACAGAGGAATCTTCATTTAATACAATGTATCCTTCCGTCAACACCATCTCCCACGGGATCAGACTGCCAAAGCGCTCTATGGCTCTGCGGTGATGACCAAGAATCCAGTCCGTGTCCGGCGTATTCAGCACCATGGGAATCATGTACAAGTCAAAGCCGGGAACAGCCGCCTCAAGCTCGGAGACCTCCAGCGCACAGGGGAGATCATAGCGCCGCAGCCTGGAGAGCAGCCCGGTCGTATTCTCATAGGTTACTCCGGTAGAGCCTCCTACAAGAATGGCATCTGTTCCGGACCGGCAAATAACATCAAGTTCCCTGTCTCCAAGTTCACGGTCCGGGTCCAGCTTGAATACATGCCGCCACGGCTGTATCATTTGCCGCATTTCATTCATCCGTCGTCCATCCTTACCCTTCAAAAATACGAACGTTTTTTCGCTTTTTAATTATAGTATATAACCGTCTGTTCACCAAGCTGTTTGGTAAAAATACGGCTGGAATTTATCCCTCTATCTCCCTCAATATATACTCATCGCTTTTTCAGCGTACACCCCGCATCCGGCTTAAGTCCTCCTCAGAGACAAAATCCGTATAAAACCCGTCTACGCCCATCCGGGACAGCTTCGTGATCTCATCTTCATCGTTAACAGTATGCACGTAGATGCGGGCTCCGGCCTGCTTGAGCTTATGAACAAAGCTCTTGGTTGCTCTCGTCACGGGCATCGTAATTTCCACACCCGTCTCGCGGACAAAATCAATTACCTGATCGTCGCTGTCATAGGACTGATATAACGTAAAGATCACTTCCGGGAACGCATAGACCTTCCTCACCACATCAAGCATATCACGGCTATAGATCTGAGGTACAATCCGCGAGAGCAGTGCAGGGTCTTTACGGTTAGCCGCTTCAACGATGTGTTCAAACTGCCTGGTTACAAGCTCCGGATCAAGCTCCTTCGTATCGGTCACAATGTAGGCATCCGGATAAGCAACCAGCAGATCCATGATTTTGTCGATATCGAGCGGAGAATAGAGCGTCAGGATCGGACTGTCCATCACTTCCTCGTAGCTGAGCACGGCACCTTGTCTGGCGGCCGGAAGCACATCCGACTGACCGAGCAGCCGGCTCATATTGCCGGTCCATTCATGGCGGGCAACCAGCTTATCATCGGTAGTGAGCAGCAGATCCGTTTCAAACACGCGCGTACCCTGCTCGTAGTTGGCAACAAAAGCATCCAGCGTATTCGTATACGTATGATTATTAATTCCGCCCATCGCATGGGCGATAACCTTATGAGCAGTAAAACCGGCAGCCGGCTCCTCCTCCTGGGGCCATAAAGTAATCACAAGCAGCAGGATGAGGGCGGCAGCCATGATGAGATATGCAGTCCGTTTTCTTTTATCCATATAGTAGGGTTCCTTTGCTGTCATAGGAGTAGAAAAAGCAAAAACGGCTGTGGCCTTATTGCAAGGATGGCAACCGTTTCTATGGAATCGTTATAAAATTAATAGGCATTTTTGAAGCCGTTGCGGATTGTCCGGAAAATAATGCGGATATCGAACAGCAGCGACCAGTTTTCAATATAAAAGATGTCATGCTTGATCCGGTCCTCAATCGAGGTATCCCCGCGCAGACCGTTGCTCTGTGCCCACCCGGTAATCCCCGGACGCACGTGATGCTTGACCATATACTTGGGGATCTCATCACGGAACTGCTCCACATAATACGGACGCTCCGGGCGCGGGCCCACTACACTCATCTGGCCGAACAGCACGTTAAAAAACTGCGGAAGCTCATCCAGGCTTGTTCTGCGGATAAATGTCCCGAACCGGGTGCGGCGCGGATCCTCTTTGGTACTCCAGCCTGTGTCCACTTCTGCATCTGTCTGCATCTTCATCGAACGGAATTTATACATCATAAAATTGCGGCGGTTCAGACCCACCCGCTCCTGCTTAAAGATGACCGGTCCCGGCGATGTAAGCCGCACCCCCAGTGCCACAATCAGCATAACCGGAGACAGTATAAGGATGGCGAACAGCGCGAAAACAATATCAAACGACCGTTTGGCCAGCCGGTTACCGGCCATATCCAGCGGAATATCACGCACGTTGATCATCGGCATCCCGGCAAAATTATCAAAGTACGGCCGTGCCGGCAGGTAATCGAAGAAATCAGGGATGATCAGCGTCCGCACCCCCGCCTTTTCGCAGGCGGCAATAATGGCAGGATATTTAGAATGGGCATCCAGCGGCAGGGCCAGAATGACCTCATCCACCGGCAGCATTTCAAGAATCCCGGGCAGCTCATCCACTGTTCCCAGAATCGGCTTGTAGCGCTGCTCCTCGATCCCGTCCCACTTGTGGAAGTCATCCAGAAATCCGATTGTTTCATAGCCGAGCTCCGGGTACTGGACCAGGTTATTGTAAAATCTTCTGCCCAGCGAGCCTGCGCCGATAATCAGCACGAACTGGCGGTTGTAGCCTTTTTCGCGCAAGGATTTCAGCATTGTCTTGAGCACATAGCGGTACAGCATAATGGACAGGATATTAAAGCCCATATAAATAGCCAGGTATTGGCGGGAAACATCAATCTCCTTCAGGAAGAACATCACGCCAAGCAGGATGAAGATAGCCATCACATGTACTTGAAAGATTTTCAGGAATTCGTCGACAAAACGCTTCTTGCGCTTCGGCAGATAAAGGGAGAGCACAATCCCGATCAGTACAGATATTGCACCGTACATGATGCTCCAATAAGCATAAGACTCCACCGGGAGCGTATTATAGGACTCCAGCCAGCCGCTGCGGAACTTCAGCCACCAGGCCGCCAGAAAGGACAGCTGGATTACCAGAAAGTCAGCAACCATATAGAGCTGGGTCAAAAACTTCTGATTACGGCGGATCATAATCTCACCTCGGCCTTCGATTCAATCTGTGGCCCCGCTTCAGCGGAAGCTGTAAGGCTCTGTGCCGGAGTGGATACCGGACGCGGTGCCCGCAGGGCATTAACGGCAAGAGACAGCAGGAACTTGACAGCAACTCCGGCATATACCGTTCCGTTAATTATACTGCTATACTGCCTGCTATAATGCTTGCGGTGGAATAAGATCATCGCTCTGTGAAACTCATACACAATCTTGAAAGGTCTGCGCCGGGCGCTTCCGCCCTTCAGATGAATGATAGAAGTCTGCGGATAATAGTATATCCCCCAGCCCGCTTCTTTGATCCGGTAGCACCAGTCCAGGTCCTCACCGTACATAAAAAACGCCTCATCCAGCCCGCCTACTCTATCAATCGTTTCCCTCCGGACCAGCATGAACGCCCCGACAAGGCAATCAACGGGATACGCCTTATCCGGGTCCAGGTATCCTAACTGGTAACCGTTGAACCTGGGTTTATCCGGGAACAGCCTGCTGAAGCCAAAAGCATAATAAAAAGAGGCCGCTGGTGTAGGGAATCCTCTCTTACAGGCCTTGTCGAGCGAGCCATCCGGCAGAATCACCTTGCAGCCCGAAGCCCCCAGATCAGACCGGGTATCCATAAAAGAAACCATTGTCTCCAGCGTATCCCTGCGGATCACCGTATCCGAGTTCAGCAGCAGCACATAACGTCCGGATGCAACCTCCATCCCCTGGTTGTTACCACGCGCAAACCCCACATTTTCCTTATTCGCAATCAGCGTTACACCCGGAAATTCCCTGCTAAGCTTCTCAACTGAATCATCATGCGAATTATTATCTATTAAAATGATCTCATAGGAAAAGTTCGTATCCGACTCATACACCGACCTGATACAATCCATCGTCAGGCGGCAGGTGTTGTAATTGAGGATTAAAATACTTACATCTACATTCACTTCACTACGCTCCTGACAAATATAGTAATCTATCGACAATATTATAACATAAAAACCTCCCTGATAGGCAGTCGCCGGTTAGGGAGGTTTTTACATAGAAGATCCTCTTATTCCAGGTTTTAAACCCTTTTTTGGCCGCTAAGCTGTTAATTTCTCTTGCTGGCTGCCTTCTCCTGTACAAAACGGCGTTTACGCTTCAGTTCGGTCCGTTGTGCCCGGAATGATGCCCAGGCTTTAATGAGCCCCGGCTCTTTGAGCAGCATATACGCATGTGCGGCAAGCTCATACGGCAGAGCACGGATCAGGGTCAGCGGCAGGGTGCGGGAAGGCTCATTTTTATAGATCATCTTATAGCGGTTAATGTAAGAAATTCTGCGGATAAACATTGATTTGCCGCTCCGTCCGGCCGTCTTCCAGCCCCGCTCATGGTAGCCGATTGCTTCCGCATCAAAGTAGGCCTGCCAGCCAAGCAGCTGAGCCCGCCACGCAACATCAACATCCTCTTTGTACGCAAAGAAGTCCCCGTCAAAAAACTCACCGTCAACACTGATATCCTTAATCATGCGCCGGGAATACAGCGCCGCCGCTCCGGATACACCGAATACGGCTCCGGATTCCATCCAGTCTGCAGCAGGCTCTCCTGCACCACGGTCAAAAGCCCGCCGTGCCTTATTCATCCGCAATCCCGTGCTGTCAACCAGAGCAGGGTCTGCTTTTAGCAGCAGTTTACCTGTCGCACTGCCGATTAGCGGATTGTTCTCCATTTGCGCAACGAGCCTGGATACATAGTCTGCAGCCAGCACCAGATCCGGGTTCAACACCAGTACATAATCGGTGTCCGTGCCAGCTATTGCCTGGTTATGGGCGGGGGCAAAACCGGTGTTGGCTTTATTTTCGATGAGAATGAGCTTGGGCTTGAACGGATGCTTACTTGGAGTTGTATCCGGCGCTTCCTCTATACTGCGGTAAAATTCATTTACCGTGGCGGCAGATCCATCTGCGGAGGCATTATCCACAACAACAATCTGCTCTACAGGGTGATCCTGGGCAAGAACTGCTGTAAGGCACTCTGTGATATCGTCTGCACTGTTATAGGTAACGATATGTACACTGACTGTTTTGATGTTCTTCATGATATGACTACCCCGAATCTTGAATTCATTATAAAGTTTATATTAACCAACCAGCACTCCACCATTATAACGAAAACGGGGGAAGTCTGCTATTTGCGCCTGCAAGCAAAAAACTCCCAAACCGCTGTAAACGGTCAGGGAGCTCTAAAGTTATATTAACATATAAGATTGCTATTCCTTCATTTCAAGCAGGAAGTCACGCAGCCCTTCGCGCCAAGGCCGGATGTCCTCGAACCCGTTCGTCCGGATGGACAGGTGCTCCATCACAGAATAATGCGGGCGCGGTGCCGGACGGGGGAACTGCTCCGTCCCGCAAGGCTCAAGCCTGGCTGTGAACTTAAGCCCGAGAATATCTTCAGCTTCTGTGAAGATGGCCTGCGTGAATTCATACCATGTACAAGCCTCAGAATTGGAAGCGTGGTACACGCCATACTTCTCTGTCTGAATCAGCTCCAGCAGGAACCGGGCCAAGTCCACAGTGTAGGTCGGGGAACCCTTTTGGTCATTGACCACCTGCAGCAGCGGTTTTTCCTGGCCAAGCTTGAGCATGGTTTTGACAAAGTTATTGCCGTATTTGCCGTACACCCAGGAGGTGCGGACAATAAAAAACTTCGACGACAGGGATTGAACCAGTATCTCCCCGGCGCGCTTGGACTTGCCATAAATACTCTGCGGATCCGTATTATCGTATTCGTGGTAAGGCTTGCTGCCCATCCCGTCAAAAACATAATCGGTACTGATGTACACCAGCTTCGCACCAGCCCGTTCTGCGGCAAGCGCCACATTCCGGCTCCCGGTGGCATTGATTAGATAGGCTGCGTCAACATCGGTCTCCGCCGCATCTACCGCTGTGTGGGCAGCGCAGTGAATTACCGCATCCGGGCCAAAGCCGCCGATAATTTCCATACACTGCTCCAGATTCGTAATATCCATCTCCTGGCGGTCGCAGCCGAGCACCTCATGTCCCTGCTTCTGGAGAAGCAGCACAAGGTCCTGTCCCAGCTGTCCAGCGGATCCGGTAACCAGCACTTTCATCGTAGACATTACAGAGAATCCCCCAGACGGCTGCCGTACTGAAGCGCGGCATATTTCTGGTATTCCCCGGACTGAATGCGGGTCCACCACTCTTTATTATTCAGGTACCACTGGATCGTTTCCTTAATTCCGGTCTCGAACGTATGCTTCGGCTTCCAGCCGAGCTCATTTGTAATCTTAGTCGGATCAATTCCGTATCTGCGGTCATGTCCCGGACGGTCCTGCACATAAGTAATCAGGGATTCCGGCTTGCCCAACTCCTCCAGAATCGTCTTCACAATATGCATGTTAGTCCGCTCATTGTTACCGCCGATGTTATAGACCTCGCCAATAACACCATTATGGATAACCAGGTCAATCGCGCTGCAGTGGTCTTCCACATACAGCCAGTCACGGATATTGAGTCCATCGCCGTAAATCGGCAGCGCTCCATCATTCAGCGCACGGGAAATCATCAGCGGAATCAGCTTCTCCGGGAACTGATAAGGGCCATAGTTGTTCGAGCAGCGGGTGATGTTAACCGGCAATCCGAAGGTCTCATGGTAAGCACGCACCAGCAGATCCCCGCCGGCTTTACTTGCCGAATACGGGCTATTCGGAGTCAGCGGCGTTTCTTCGGTGAACAGTCCCGTAGCGCCCAGTGTTCCGTATACCTCATCCGTGGATACCTGAACAAACTTCGTTACGCTGTATTTTTTCGCGGCATCCAACAGTACCTGTGTACCTAATACATTTGTTTTCACAAAAACGTCCGGCTCCAGAATACTCCGGTCCACATGCGACTCCGCCGCAAAATTGACCACTACATCCACACCCTGGCCAATCAGCGCATCCATCGCCGCAACATCCGTAATGTCTGCTTTGACAAACGTGTAGTTCGGGTTTCCTTCGACTGATTTCAAATTTTCAAGGTTCCCTGCATACGTCAACGCATCTACGTTAACAATCTGATAATCCGGGTGCTGCTGCAGCATGTATATTACAAAGTTGCTGCCGATAAAGCCGGCTCCGCCGGTGACTAGGAGTTTCATTGTTAGACCACCTTCTATTGATAAAAATTAAGTTACATTAATCAAAGTTCAGCTCTGCGTCCTTAAGTAACGGATGTCTCTTATCCTTGTCAGACAGCACAGGACTTGCAACGGGCCAGTCTATGCCGAGCGACGGATCATTCCATAATATGCCGCGGTCATTCTCAGGGGAATAGTATTCGTCCACTTTATACAGGACTTGGGTGTATATTCTAAAAAATATTACTACATATTCTCCACATTATAGTACCGGGACTCTTTGATTTATATATTTTGCATCTTGCAATTCTACCTCTAAGTCATTTACACTCAGGATTTTATAATGATTATGTCTAGCTATCGGCACAAATATTCTTTCTATTGCATGTGCTAATGTTCCATCTTGTAATCCCTTCTCGGAATCAAAATCATCGCCAGAAATATTTAAGCTTTTTAATGAGCTGATAGCCGATGGGTTAAACCAAAACATAGTTCCTGCAAAAAAACAAAGTCTGATATCCTCTTTTCCCATACCAACCTTTAAACAGAGCTCTTGAACTTTTTCTTTATTTGCTCCCCAAAACTCTTCGTTTATTAAGTACGATTGTTCAGGACCAATTATGCCCATAGAAGAATCAGTTTCAAAGCAGTTTATAATTGATAGTACCCCGCTTGTAGAACCCAGCAACTCAGTGTAAATGTGTTGCCTCCAATTAGTCCCCTGAGCACTGTATAAACTTTTTTTCGAATGAATCTTACAGACACTACTATAATTATCTAGGAGACCAGTATTAAATAAGGCTAGGAACGGAGCTACATCCCTCCCCTTATTCTCCACGCAATATACATAGATATTAGCATTCGTAAAATACTTCAATCTTTTTTCTGCTTCAAAAGCATCGCCAAGACTAACGACTGAAATATACAAATCAAATTTATAAGGAATATTTCTTAAATATAACACTATCTCATCTAATAATTCTAAGTAGTATAGATGTAAAACCACTGCTGTATTACATTTATTACCATTTATTCGAGTGGGTAGGTTTTCCGTTGAGTAGTATATTTGTGTTGATGTTTGGCTTATATCCTTTAAAACATCATCAATTTTTTTTCCTTTATAAAAAGAGGCTTTGTTGGTCATATAATCATCAACTTCAAGAGCATCCTCTTTTCTCATTTTCTTAATATATTCGATTGCCTCTGGGTAATCCCGAACCGCCTCCCATTTACAAACAGAAAATTGTTCATAAATGTCTTTCCACAATAGATGACATGAATTACCTTCCCTCAAATATTTAAGACTAAAAAAACTCAATGCGATTAACTTCCAATTTTTTTTCTTATAGCTATTTAATAAAGCATTCAAATAGCTTTTTGATGACCATTTAAAACAGGCTCCCACAAGTAATGAATGACTCATAGCACTTTGTGACATACCAATCTCATACTTGAAGATAATTTCTGCTTTTTTATCAAGTATCGATACGTTATCCCAAAAACTTTTAAACCACACACTTACCAGTGCTTCTTTTTTCAGAACTACAAAAAAACTTTGAACGTGATAGTTGAACTGATAAGAGTCAATCAAGCCACAGATATCATAAATGCTCTCATCAGCAATTTTCAATATATTATCTATATCAAACGTTGAAGATATAAAGAAACTATCATTTATAAGAATTAATTGATCATAGATGTATACATTTTCTATTTTACTAATCCCGTACTTATAACTATAAAAGTCATAACCGACATTTTCTCTGATAAAGCATTCGACTTTAGGAGACAACAGCCTTAATTCATCTTCTGCCAGGTTTGTTGAAACCATTATTATTCGTTCACAAACTGTTTCAAGATGCATTAAAAGTTTAAGTACATTGTTAGAAAGCTTAGCATCTTTATCATAATGAGCGAAAACAGCAACTCTTTTCAAGGCCTTACCTCCTTACTCTCACGTATATCCTCTTAACAAGATTAAATAATCTAGGATACCTTCTTAGCTTATATTTTATTTTATCTTTAGTAAAATAAGTCCATGCAGTTTTATCTTGTAGCTTAAGATTCAAATTCCGGTTTTCATTAGCATAAAAAACAGACATGCTAATAGCCTTATTGTATTCATCAGTAAATATTTTCATTTCATTATTAGTAAGCGTACTAATTTCAATAACTTCTTGTAATTCAAAATCTTGTTTTTGCAAAGCTTTTGAAGTCGCTTCAAGGTAAGCATGTCCATGCTTTAAATCTGGTTCAAGATGACAGCCTTCCCCCCATTCATTCCATGCATTGATAAATATAAATTGATTATGTTCTGAGTTGTTTTTCTCCGTATATTCGACAAGATACCTTAACCAGTACCTATATAGAGCGGGCGAGGAATTAATAATGGAGTGAGGATTATTCTGTCTACGGGCTGTGTTATCCCAAGAAGGAATTATCCCCCTATACCATACATAATCTTTTGATTTGGCCTGAATACCTTGAGCTGCCACTTTTGGATAATCTACAATCCCACCAGTAAAATTAGGATTAGTAATGTGCGGCATATTACTTGGTCTGTTTTCAGGTGTAATAAATTTATGCGGTGGAAACTCTATTGCCGAATCGAATCCCCACTCGGTAGGGTCATCTATTCCATAAAATTGTACGGCACTAAGATGAATATCATCGAATCCTGCTTTTCGTGCTTCTTCCCTCCATATGCGTACAGTGTTTTTTATGTCCGGAAATAAGTCAACTCTGTAAACAATAAACATCGGTTTTCCATCAACTTTTATATATCTGTCATCCTTAAACACCGGAATTAGACTTCTAATTAGATTCCGATCGTCTTCTGGTGTATGATTTTGCTCTAATAATATCTCTTTATCTAATCCGTCCCATGTGCGTGTCCAGTTCTCATTGGCCCAGCAAAAGCAGAATGGAAAATTGATATCAGATGCAAAATATTGATCAAGTGGTTTTTCTAATATTCTTCTCCCATTAAACCAATAGAAATAAAAACAGAAACCATAAACACCATATAGCTCTGCCATTTTAGCTTGTTCTCTCATCACTTCAACATTGCTCAAATCATAAAATCCAAGATCTTTCGGCACATGTGGTTGATAATGATCTGGAAAGTTCGGTTTTCCCTTTGCAACATTGGTCCATTCAGTAAATCCCTTTCCCCACCATTGTGAATTTTCTTTAACTTGATGATATTGCGGTAAGTAGAACGCTATAGGCTTCGATTTAGACATTATATCCTCCAGTTATGCACTTTAATCTATCATTTATAGAATTCATTACATATAAACAATTGTGACAGTTAAGTAATTACTCAGTTTGATTCAGTGGAGCTTTACGAATTTTTTCTAAAAAGCTATTAATTTCATCTAAACATTTATTGAAGTCAAATTTATTTATTTTCAAATCAATATATACTGATAATTCACCCGAATACCCTTGGATTATGTCTCCTAATATTAATTGAGGATCATCAGACATAGATATAAAATCTACAGTATCTTGATCATCATTTAATTGTATAAGTCCTAATGAATCGATTACATCTAAAGATTTCAAAACAGCTTTATTTTCGTATTTTAGTATTAAGTTCTTCTTCAACTGAAAACTTGCCGGTTTGTTGCCAATATCCAATCTTATTTTATCAACTTTTGCATTAGGCAATGTAAAGCAATACGTGTGAAATTCGTCGCTATATTTAAATTTAGTTTTTTTTGAACTTGCTTCATTAAAACTCCCTGCTATGTCAGTCCAATAAATTTGAATAAAGTCTTCATCTTCTGTCGAAGCATCTCCAGTACTTTTTTCATTTTCAAACAAAGAGCTGATTTTCAAATTTTGAGCAATGGCTTCATTACCACACACTGCAATGATGTATCTGCCTTCTCTTTGTGACATAGTAGTATTAATTAATCTAACATGTTCGTTAGAGTTTTCATTACGTTCAACAATCAACCCATAATCGCCATAGTTCTGATTATAAAATTTCACATAATCAAATTGTTTTTCAAGAAATTCTTTATATTCAACAAAATAAAATTCATTTATATGATAAGGATTTTTATGTTTTGGCAGATCAGTATACAGATATTTATCCGGGGTTGAGATTATTAATATTCCATCATTCTTTAAGACTCGCTTTGCTTCTTTCAGGAATTTATCTTGTACAGCTTCTTCCACATGCTCAATTGTTTCAAATGAAATTATGACATCAAAAAAATCATCTTCGAAGTTTAATAACTCTACAGAACCACGCTGATAATTCAAGTTATATCTATTATATTTTTCTTTAGCATATGAAACGGCTTCGTCACTAATATCAACCCCCCATATTTCAGATGCCTTTTTTGCCAAAATAGCTGTGCCAAATCCCTCACCACAGGCAATATCCAATACTCTTTTTCCACTAACTAATTCCAGAACGGCATTATATCTATGCAAATGTTCAACCTCTATTTCACCTTCTGCTTTTCCTAAAACAAATCTTTCGCCGGTATATTCCATGTATATACACCCCTTTGCTATTCTAAAATAACGAGTTCTTTTTTTAATCTGTTCAAAGTTGTATCCGTCTCGATCTCAACTAAAGAGAGATTATAGCTTGGATTTTTCACAATTATCTTTTTGACGTTTGTTAACCATGTGAGCGTAACATGGTTATCCTGAGTACCTTGAGCAATAGCAGGACTTAATAGGTAGTCCCCCTTCATAATCCTTGGTAATCTAAAGCTAAAAATAATTTCAACTACATCATCCTTATTTACATTAAAATTCAAACTACTCCCCATATAGGTGTTAACGGCGAATAAAGAAACCCCTCTATTGCTTTCCCATATAAATCCAGCTATTAAGTGATCTAAATCTGCATTTACATTAACAACTATGTGACATTTATAATTGTTATCTACCACTAATTCTTCGGTAATTTCATCATTATTATCAGTAATAAAAAAAGATGTAATTTCGACATGTTCTGAAAAAACACTGTTTTCTTTTGGGATGATTTTTGGAAAGGTCATAATTTGACCAGCATCTTCATTTAAAACAATGTTTTTATAATTAAATTTCCCGATAAGTTCACTATTCATTTCATTATTCTCTTCAAATCGCTTATTAAGATATTTGGCGCAAACAACTTCCCGGTCATCATACAAAACCTGTACGGATGCATCTAACCATAAAACTCTACTACACATTTGTCTTATGCTACCGATATCATGTGACACAAAAATAATTGTTGTATTCTTCTCTTTAAGCTCATCAAATTTTTTGAAGCATTTATTTTGAAAAAAGATATCTCCTACACTCAAAGCCTCATCTACGATAAGAATATCAGGTTCAACATTAATTGCGACTGCAAATGCTAACCTTGCGAACATACCACTAGAGTATGTTTTTACAGGCTGATTAATGAAATCCCCAATATCAGCAAAATCAAGAATTGCAGGGATTTTCTTTTCCACTTCAGCACTCGAATATCCCATCATCGTTCCGTTCAGGTAAATATTCTCTATTCCGGTGAATTCCATATTAAATCCGGCGCCTAATTCTAACAACGCAGAAACTCGCCCATTTACAGTCACTTCTCCAGATGAGGCTGATAAAACCCCTGTTATTATTTTCAATAAAGTTGATTTACCAGATCCATTTTTACCAATAATCCCAACAGTTTCACCTTTTTTCACTTCAAAACTTACATCTCTCAGAGCATGAAACTCTCTATGATATTTTTTTTTAGAAATACTTAATGATTCTTTCAACCTATCGATCGGTTTATTATATAGTTTATAGACTTTATTAAGATTTTTGACATTAATTGAAATATCACTCATCACATTAACTCCTCACAATACATCAGAAAAATGCATCTTTAACTTTTTATAAACAATAAATCCAATCACTAGATAAATCATAGTTATATTCCAAAACCATGCAGTTTCATTTAATTTTTCCCAAAACCAGATATGATTGAACATAGCATCCCTGTAGCCTTCGACTACATAATAAACTGGATTTATCTTAAATACCCAGCGCCAATTGTCAGGAACCATCTTATAGTTCCACATTATAGGAGTAACCCAAATACCAAATTGCAATACAATCCCTACAATTTGACCAAAATCTTTAAAGAATACCACTATCGATGATGTGATGTAGCTAAGAGCAACCGTAAGTATGACAAGACAGGTTGTATAATAAATTAATTGAAGACTATAAAAAGTAGGATATTCCCCATATAACATAAATATTAGCAGCATAAAAGCAACAAAAAATATATGCACAAAAAAGGAAGATATAATTTTGACTATTGGTAGAATACTAATTTTAAATAGAACCTTTTTCACCAGGTAACTATACTCAAAAAATGAGTTTGTCGCACTCGTCATCGCCTCATAATAAAAGAACCATGGAATTAGCCCCGACATCAACCATAAAATAAATGGAACCCTTTCTACTTGACCCGAACGAAATCCAACTTGAAATACTGCCCAGTAAATTAAAATTGTAATAATAGGCTGAATAAATGCCCACGTTATACCTAAAAAGGATCCGGCATATTTCATTTTAAAATCATTAACAGCAAGAGAGGTAATCATTCTCCTTCCATTAAAGATTTCTTTAGAAAACCCTCTGATACTAAACATTATTATTCACCTATACTTTCTTTTGACCAGTATAAACCCGAAGCCTTAGCACTATTCACATAAATACCTATTTTATACTTTTTCCCCTCAAAAATATCACTGGGTATTTTTGTTATAAAGCCAGATTCGTCTAAGCTCATTTCATAGTAAGCCGTAACATCTTTTCTAATTTGATTCTGTGTATCAAATATTACATTTCCCTTGTTACTTACGTCTTGTAATACCAAATAAATTGTTGAATCTTCAGGCAGAACATCTTCTAAATATGCCCACCCCTTAATTTTAAGAATACCATTCCCCTTCGAAACCTCTTCTATATTAGCCTTGACTTCATTTGTAAGTTCAGAAAATTTCATATCGACTTGATTATTTGTATCCTCTTTAATTGTTACATTAAAACCATCGTTAGTAACTGATTCCCCTGAGAATGATAGTGCTGCCTTTGTTCCATTCACAATATAATATCCAATCTGATAAGTCCCATTAACAAGTTCATCCATGTTTATCAAAGTTTTCATTCCGGAATTTTCCACATTACTCTCATAATCCTTGAGAGCATCAGGTAAATCTCCTCGTAAAACTTTTTCTGTTTTAAATACATATTCTTTATTCTTCGAGGTTAAAACAATATACGAAATTTGTTGAGCTGCATCCAATTTATTAATGTATGCCCACCCTTGAACATCTATTACGAACTTAGATTTTATTTTTTTAATATCAATCTTATCAATTCCAGCGTTGATATCTTTACTTTTCTCCGGCAAGGATAAACTCTGAGCTTTAGCCGTACCAAAAACATGAGTGACCTCATAATATATTAAAAACGACATGCTCAGAAACAAAAAAATCAATATCATTTTGACTTTATTCATAGCTTTCCCAATTCTTCCTCTCATTCGATATAATTAGAATTCTATTTATATTGATTATTCTTTTCATACAAAATTAAGTATACGTTTTATAATACAAACAGTCGAGAAATGTTAAAAGTAAATTTCGGAAGAGAGATACTATTAATTCTTTTTAAAGGCACCCTCTATCACGAGGCTGTATTTTTACTAATTTATCATTTTTAAGATGGTTTCAAATAACTTTTCTTATCACACCCATTTTGTTTTTGGAACAGTATTTACTGCATACAAAAGCCAAGTTAATGTTATCATACAAAAAGTCTGATTAACAATATTGTGTCAAATTGTAGAGAAATGGACAGCTTAGAGTGGATTAGATAATTAGTATACGATACAATGACTATTGATTATCATAGAAATAATTGCCTCATGAATGAGTCAAACATTACATATAAGGAGCGTTGAACAAACAATGAAGGGCATTATCTTAGCAGGCGGCAGTGGAACACGCTTGTACCCCCTGACCATGGTCACCAGTAAGCAGTTGCTTCCGATTTATGATAAACCGATGATTTATTATCCTCTATCTACTTTAATGTTGGCTGGAATAAAGGAAATCCTTATCATTTCAACTCCTGAGGATACACCGAGGTTTGCCAGTTTGCTTGGGGATGGATCACAATTTGGAATCTCACTCGAATATATTGTACAACCCAGCCCAGATGGTCTGGCACAGGCTTTCATTCTTGGTGAATCCTTTATTGGTAATGACTCAGTTGCCATGATTCTGGGAGACAATATTTATTATGGAAATGGTATTCGCAAAATGCTGCAACGCGCTTCTTCTAAAGAAAAAGGTGCGACTGTTTTTGGTTATCATGTACAGGACCCGGAACGATTCGGTGTGGTGGAATTTAATGCAGAAGGCAAAGTTCTCAGCGTTGAAGAAAAACCCGCGTTGCCAAAATCTAATTACGCTATAACCGGATTATATTTTTATGATAACCGTGTAGTGGAAATTGCTAAAAATGTAAAGCCCTCTGTCCGCGGAGAATTGGAGATAACATCCATAAATGAAGCTTACTTAAAACTAGGTGAATTAGATGTTGAACTGCTGGGCCGCGGCTTCACATGGCTGGATACAGGAACACATCAGAGTTTGGTAGATGCTACCAACTTTGTAAGAACAATCGAAGACCATCAAGGCATCAAGATTGCAGCTTTGGAGGAGATTGCATATATTAATGGATGGATTACTAAAGAACACCTTTGGGATTGCGGGCAAAAGCTAAGTAAAACGGGCTACGGCCAATATCTTATGAAGGTTGCTACAGGTAAGATTCAATATTAAACAACAGAAAGTGTGGAAATAATGAAAATTACAGAATCTGTTTTGCCGGGTGTCTGGATAATTGAACCTCAAGTTTTTGGGGATCACCGGGGATGGTTTATGGAGACCTACAGTGTCAGTAAGTTTAAGGAACAGGGGATAGATCTGAATTTCGTTCAGGATAACCAATCTTATTCTGCAACTAAAGGGACGCTGCGAGGACTGCATTACCAGTTAAATCCTAAAGCTCAAAGCAAGCTGGTCCGCTGCACAAAAGGAGCAATTTTTGATGTTGCAGTTGATATCCGCAAGGGCAGTCCTAACTATGGCCAATGGTTTGGAATTGAGTTAACAGCTGAGAACAAAAAGCAATTGCTTATTCCAAAGGGGTTCGCCCATGGATTTATGACGCTGGTTGAGGATGTAGAGGTCCAATATAAATGCGATGAACTGTATGCACCTGATTGTGACGGGGGAATTTTGTGGAATGATCCATCTATCGGAGTTAAATGGCCTATTGACGTTACGCCTGTGCTCTCTGCAAAGGATGAACAAGCCCCTCTTTTAAAGGATGCTAATCTAAATTTCATTTTTTGATTTCCAGAAATTATTAAGCACAAAAAGTTGGCCTATAACATCGCGCGCCCTATTTAGAGCATGATGTTATAGGCCAAGTATTTTTATAATCATTATTGAATTTCTGTTGGCAAGGGTTTCTTCCAACAAAGACAAGACTATGTGAATATATGTATGCTAAAATAGCTCATAGCTCTTGTACTTTCGGAAAAGGAGATTAAAACGTGTCGAAACCAGTATACGGTAAAAATGCAGCTCAGTCGAGAAATGTTGAAAAGATATCCAGCCCGGTGTGGGCGTTGGCTGTTGCTTTAATTTTGTTCTTGATCTGGACCCCGTTCCAGGTTGGCTTGTTTAACGGACAGCAGCTGGACTTTGAAAAACCGGTCTACATAGCTTCTCTGCTTAGCAGTTTGCTGCTGCTGCTCTGGATGGGCTTATATTTTACAAAGTTCAAGCTTGAGGAGCAGCGTGACTTAATCGTAGTTGCCGCCTTGCTGCTTCCTATAACGTATGCGTTGTCGCTCTTTGGCGCAGCTTCGCATTATATGGCGATGAATCTGCTGCTCATACAGAGCATGTACATCGCAATATTCATTATAGCGTTATATTTACTCAAGCAAAAGCAACTAAATGTTGTCATACAGAATGCGGTTCTTGCCATTTCCTATTTTATTGTGATGTTTGGACTGATTAACTGGCTGGGCGGCGCGAAATTTGCCGGAGGCCTGGTGGGATGGTTCTCGAATACGGTGCGCGGCGGTAAATATTTGGATGCCGTAATGACTGACTCCAATGGTCTGCGCCTGACCTCCATTTTCCAATATGCGAATACTTATGCGGCTTTTCTGATGGCTTTTCTGTTTGTCGCAGTGTTCGCCCTTATCCGCTCTAAAAAGTGGTACGGGACACTGACTCACGGTTTTATGCTGGTACCTATCATTGTTTCCCTGCTGCTGACTTTGTCCCGCGGCGGACTTGTTATGCTGCCGGTTGTATTCATCCTGCTGCTGATCCTGCTCAAACCGGCCCAGCAGATCCTCTGGATTATTCATCTGGCCATTGCCGGCATCGCCGCTCTGGCGGTAACCAACCCGCTGACCACTCTGGGAACGGAGCTGAATACAGCCTTCACTTCCGGAGCTGCCCTCAAAGGCTGGGCTTACCTGATTATTGCTTCTCTCGTAGTAGCGGGACTCGGATGGGTTATACAACGTTATGTAGCACCTTGGCTGGAGCAGAAGCTCGGCGCTTGGGGTTCGCGTAAAGGAACCGGTCTCTGGCTTCCGCTCGGCTCACTCGTTCTTGTGGGAATTGTCGCTTTCCTGTTAATAGGGACAAGCGTACGCAGCATTCTGCCTGCGAATATCGAAACCCGGCTGGAGAACATTAACTTTAAGCAGCACAGCGTGCTGGAACGGTTCACTTTTTATAAGGATGCTATGAAGGTTGTTAAAGACTATCCCATTATTGGAGCCGGCGGCGGCGGTTGGGCATCCCTTTATGAGCAGTATCAGAATAATCCTTACACCAGCCGCCAGGTGCATAACTTCTTCCTGCAGTATCTGATTGAAGTCGGGATTATCGGTTTCATCGTGTTTATAGGTTTTATCGGCTATGTGTTCTACAAGTATATCCGCGGCTATCTGAAGCGTGACAAGGATGACTTTGCCAATGGTTACTTCTTCTACATCATTGCATTGTCCATTCTGATCCACAGCTTACTTGATTTCAACTTAAGCTATGCATTCATGGGCATTCTGGTCTTCCTGAGTCTGGCCGGTATGGGAGCTGCAATGGATAGTAAAGCACTGCGCCGTAACTGGAACAAGTCCGGGCTCCGGATTGGTTATCTGGCGGCAGTTGCTGCAGGGACTGTCCTTCTTCTCTTCCTTTCCATTAATTATTTGAGCTCCAGCACTTCAGCAATGAATGCTAAGAATCTCGTCGGTGTCAGCCAGTCCTATGAAGAAATCAAAGCACCGCTGGTAAAGGCGCTGGACAAACGTCCATACCATCCTGAATCGGTAATTTACCTCTCCTCTATGGATCAGCAGGTCTTTAACCAGACGCAGGATACCCAGTATCTGGACGAGGCCTATAATCTGGTAACCCGTGCGCTGAAAGATGAGCCTTATAACAAGGATATCCTGAAGCAGCTTGCCAGTATTTACGATCTGAAAGGCCAGGGCGATCAAGCCTTTGCTGTATACCAGGATAATGCTTATAAGTTCTACTGGGATATTGACTGGTATGATGCTATTATTAGCCGTTCCTTCTCCTTGGGCTACACGGCTCATGAGCAGAAGGATGATGCCAAGAAGCAAGAATATATTACTGCCGGTCTCGCGGCCTACAAGCATGTGGTTGATGGAGTAGAGCATTTAAAGACCCTGCCGCCTGAACAGCTTCAGGGGCGTCCTTTCTCCGTTACACCTGCCATCGCACTGAATGCCGGAAAGCTGCAGCTGTTGTCCGGGAATGACGAGCTTGCGGCTGCAACTCTCAAATCAGGTCTTGGCGAAGATTACGCAGATACTACTAACCGCGAAATCGCCCGCTGGTACCTGGCTGTGCTGAAGCGCAGCGGCGGACAAGATCAGGCTGTATATGACTTGCTGATTGCTGCTGATGCAGCGGAAGCAGCGGCAATTGATTCGATTGCTGCAATGCAGTTCTAATAAGGATACACACAAAAAGGGACAAGGCTGATAATACAGCTTGTCCCTTTTTGTGTATCCTGTGCTTAATAATAATTGTATTATTTCTTTACAGAGTTAGCCGCCTTAGCCGCCTCACTGTCAATAATCTCTTTGAGATAGTCCAGCAAACCGTCTTTAAGCTCCTCATGCTGCAGCGCATAATGAATGGTCGTCTGGATAAAGCCCATTTTCTCTCCGACGTCATGGCGTCTGCCTTCGAAATCATAGGCAATAATCCGCTCCACTTCACTCAAGCGTGCAATCGCATCCGTAAGCTGAATTTCGCCGCCTACCCCTACCTGCTGTTCGCCCAGCATATCAAAAATGCGCGGAGTCAGGATATAACGACCCAGAATGGCCAGATTGGACGGGGCGTCTTCACGCTTAGGCTTTTCAACCAGCCGGTTGGCTTTGTAGACACGGTCTGCCAATGCGGTACCGTCTACAAGACCGTAACGGGATACTTCCTCCCACGGTACAGGCTGGACTCCTACAATGGAGGATTTGTATTCTTCGTAGACTTCAATCATCTGCTTGAGGCAGGGTTTGTCTGCTTCGACGATATCGTCACCGAGCAACACGGCAAACGGTTCGTTGCCGATGAACTTACGGGCGCACCAGATCGCGTGTCCGAGGCCGCGCGGCTCTTTTTGACGGATGTAATGGATGTCAGCCATCTCCGAAGACTTGCGTACAGACTCCAGCAGCTCCCACTTCTGTTTCTCCGCCAGGTTAAACTCCAGCTCAAATGAATTATCGAAATGATCTTCAATTGCCCGCTTACCCTTACCTGTTACAATGATGATATCCTCAATCCCGGAAGCAACGGCTTCTTCGACAATATATTGGATCGTCGGCTTGTCTACAATCGGCAGCATTTCTTTGGGCATTGCTTTGGTTGCAGGCAAGAAGCGGGTACCCAGACCAGCCGCGGGAATAATCGCTTTACGGATTTTCATGACATAGCTCCTTCTGTTTCAGTTCTTTAGCGCCGCTACAGTTCTCATGAAACTTGGCATAATAAATTTCATTATAGCAGTTCAGGAAGGTTTTTGGCAGTTATATTGTTATATGTTAGGAATTAAGGCGGTTTATACAAAAAGATCCAGGAGGCGCCCAAGTAATGGCATAGCTGCCCTTGAGCGGTCCTGGCTCTATATAATAATTAGTCTTACTTGGCGTTAACCAGCTGTCCGCGTGTTACACCAAGCTGATTAGTTGCCTTAAGGCTCTTCCAGACCTGGGTACCGGAAATTTCACCGCGCAGGGCACGCGTGTAAAGGCTGATGACCTCTGCCACCTGCTCCGGTGTTTCTTCCAGGAACTCCACCCGGAAGGAGGATACGCCCAGGTCACGGAAATTATTCAGATATTCTGCACCGGACTGTTCGACTGCATTATATACTGTGTTGCGGCAGCCTTCGTCCACACGGACAGGATGGGACATGCCGATCCGGTCCTGCAGAGAAGCGCGCTGCTCTTCGCAAGGACGGCCGCAGTTCGTGTAGTTGGTGCCTTCACTCATAAAGGTACAGTATACACAGTGCTCAGTGTGGAACATCGGCAGATGCTGATGAATCACGACCTCCATACGCGAGGTATCACTGCGTCCAAGCAGGTCGACCATCTGCTGAATGTTCAGGTCATAAGATGGCGTTACTGCATCCAGGCCTGATTCCAGGAACAGGTCAACCGCTTTGTGGTTAGCGATGTTCAGTGAGAAATCGCCGATCAGGCGCGGATGCTGTGCATCCGGATGCTCCATCCGGTGCTTGAGATAGTAGTATAACGCGCCTGTATTGCGTACCAGCACGGCATCCGGCTGCAGGCGCAGGATATTGGCGTGGTAGCCGTTCTCACCCGGCATATGGATGCGCGGCGTGGCCAGCGCGATGCTGGCTCCCGCAGCCCGTACAGCGTCTACCGCTGCCGGGAACTGCTTGATGAACTCGAAGTCGGCGTAGATGTTCGTTACGCCGGCTTCGAGCGCAGCCTGCACCTGCGGCAGGCTGCGGCACAGCGCGGTAAGCTCCGCTTCACCGCACATCCCGGCGTCGCCCCTGCGGGCAGCGTCGCCGTAAACCTCTACCGCCCGTTTCACGTAGACGGGCGGCTTCGGGCGCTCGCCGGCAAGCAGCTCCACCGCCTGACGGCGGATGCTGTTCAGCTCGCGCATAGGCACGATCACGTCGCCTTCCAGGTGCGACTCGAGCGCCTCAAGCTGGAACACGGTCCCGCCAAGGCGGCCGAATTGTTCTTCCAGCAGGGCGGTGTCCATCGGGCGCTTCTGCGCGGCTTCCAGCAGCAGCTCCGAATTCACTTGGACCGTAACGTTCTTCTGAACGTCGGTCCACCAGGTGGCCAGCGGCTCGCCTGCGCGGCCCTCGACCTTCACATGTACCGGGAAGACGCGGTACGGCTTCTCGGTTTCATAGGACTGGCGCAAAGACTTGTCGAGCGCCGGGTCATTCGTCTTCCAGATGCGGTCACCGACATGCAGCCTGCGCAGATCCACGTCGTTACGGCCGGGCACGATATCAACGATCCAGCCTTCACCGGCTTCGCCCTCAAGCTTCACGCCTTTGCGGCGCAGGTCATAGACGCGTCCGCCTTCTTCCTTCTTGGTCGGATCACCGGCGTCAAATACAATGCCGTCTCCCCGTTTGAGCGGAGCGTGAATGCGGCAGACTACGCCATCGCGCAGAATCTGCTCGACTGTACCCATGTACACGCCACGGCTTTTTGGAAAAGTCCCGTCCACCAGCTTCTTATTATTCGTCCCTTCCAGGAACCCGTGCGTAAAGCCGCGGGAAAAGCTCTGCTGCAGCTCACGCATATCCTCCTTGGAAGTTGGCGACCAGTTGCCTTCAAAATACCGGTCAATCGCTTTACGGTATTTACTGACTACATTCGCCACGTATTCCGGGGTCTTGAGCCTTCCCTCAATCTTGAAGGAGGTTACACCGGCCTCAATCAGCTCAGGCATCAGATCGATCGCCGCCAGATCCTTCGGAGACAGCAGATACGTTACATCCCCCATCGGTTGAACAACGCCATCCACCATCAAATCATATGGAAGACGGCAGGCCTGGGCGCATTCACCGCGGTTAGCTGACCGTCCGCCCCACATTTCCGAGGTCAGGCATTGACCGGAATAGGAGACACATAGTGCACCGTGCACAAAAACTTCCATTGGCAAGCGGGCCTGATCCCCGATAGTCTTGATCTGCTTCAGATTATTTTCACGTCCGAGTACGACGCGCTCCATACCCCATGGCTTGGTAAACTCCACCGCTTCCGGCGAAGTAATCGTCATTTGTGTCGAACCATGAATCGGGAAGTCCGGAGAAATCTCGCGAATCATCCGCACCAGTCCCAAATCCTGCACAATCACTGCGTCCACGCCTGCGTCGATACAAGCGTCGATCAGTTCCTTGGCATCCGCCAGCTCATTTTCAAACACCAGTATATTAAACGTCAAAAAGCCCTTCACTCCATAGCTATGAAGAAACGCCATAATCTCCGGCAGCTCGTCCATGCGGAAGTTGTTGGCTCTCGCCCGTGCATTAAACTTCTCTACGCCAAAAAAGACCGCATCTGCACCGTTCGCCACTGCTGCACGCATACAATCCCAGTCACCGGCCGGAGCCAGCAGCTCCACGTCTTCTCTGCGTATTCCTTGCTCGTTCATTTATATCCTCCCAAACCGCCGCCTGGCGGGTCATTTCCAAACCTTTAACTTATTAATTGTATCAAATATCACATCTGTATGCCATCCGTTTACCAACATTTATCTTGGAATAATCAAAGAAGAATCAGAGCTGATTCATGTCAATTATATTAAAAAGACACCTTTATCCACGCCGGCAGCGTTAAAAGGAGTCTTAGGCTTTTGCAAAAGTTGAAGTTAGACCAAACACCATCGAGTACGGTAGCTACCAAGCTCAGCTCAGCCAGTTCATAATCATTGCATAATCCGAAACAGCAAACACGAGCAGGCTGACTACACCAAAAGCGATCGCAAATTTATTCTTCTGGGGAGCGCGGAGCAGACGGATGACACCGATAAGAATCAGAATGGTAAAGGCAATCATAAAGAGATCAAAGGTATGAAATTTAGACGGTTCTTGTACAGCAGCTTCTGCCAGCAGCATGGCATTACCTCCTCAAAAGGGTTGACAAGCAGGTTCATCTAATCCATATCTACCCTTATGTTATCGCTACCAATTGCCCGGCGCAATAGAAAATCACTAAAAAAGCTGTAATTGTTGTAAAAAATTATTATTCGGCGCTATTATCCAGCGATAAATGTGACTTTCTCAATAGACGCGCATAAGCATGGAACAATTTTGGATGAGACTTGATTTATTTTTCCCTGAAGCCGGTATAAAAAGAACGCCACAAACGGTTTCCCGCCTGCAGCGTTCTGAGTTATAGCCTGTCTTATCTCGGCGGTACAAGTTATTTCATCTGCAAAAGAAAACCGCTGCCCCGCTCTAAACCGTCGCCTCAGACTCCTGAAGCTGCAGTGCCTCCGTCCGCTCTGTATCACGGATCAGAATCGGCTTCAGATATCTGCCGGTATAGGACTCCTCGACAGTAATCAGCTTCTCCGGTGTGCCTGTTGCCAGAACCGTTCCGCCGCCGCTGCCGCCTTCCGGCCCCATATCAATGATATAGTCTGCCGTCTTGATGACGTCGAGGTTATGCTCGATGACCAGCACGGATTCGCCGGAATCCACCAGGCGGTGTAGTACCTCCAGCAACCGGCCGATATCGTCCACATGCAGCCCGGTTGTCGGCTCATCTAGAATGTAAAGCGTCTTCCCGGTGCTACGGCGGTACAGCTCGGAAGCCAGCTTCACACGCTGGGCTTCACCGCCGGACAATGTTGTTCCCGGCTGTCCGATATTGATGTAACCGAGGCCGACATCCAGCAGCGTCTGCATCTTGCGGTGGATTTTTGGAATGTTTTTGAAGAACTCGGTTGCGTCCTCCACAGTCATTTCCAGCACATCGGCAATGCTCTTTCCTTTATATTTGACCTCCAGTGTCTCCCGGTTGTACCGCTTGCCCTTACATACTTCACAAGGCACGTATACATCCGGCAGGAAGTGCATCTCAATCTTGATAATCCCGTCCCCGCGGCAGGCCTCACAGCGACCGCCCTTGACGTTGAAGCTGAAGCGCCCCTTTTGGAACCCGCGTACTTTAGCCTCGTTGGTCTTCGAGAACAGATCACGGATATC
This sequence comes from Paenibacillus sp. fava2, assembly GCF_058313675.1. NCBI lineage: Bacteria > Bacillati > Bacillota > Bacilli > Caryophanales > Paenibacillaceae > Paenibacillus > Paenibacillus sp. fava2. Next base: position 6,685,343 of record NZ_CM177755.1, read on the forward strand.
ATCAAAGACGCCAGTATAAGTAGCCGGGTTGGATCTCGGAGTACGTCCGATCGGCGACTGGTCGATCTCGATAACCTTATCCAGATTCTCCAGGCCGCGGATTTCCTTATGCAGACCCGGACGTACCTTCACGGCTCTGTTCAGCTGGCGGGCAAGGCTCTTATACAGAATCTCGTTCACCAGTGAGGACTTCCCGGAGCCGGAGACCCCGGTTACCGCGGTAAAGACACCCAGCGGGATTTTCACATTAACATTCTTCAGATTATTCTCCTTAGCCCCGCGGATTTCGATCCAGCGGTCATCCGTCGCCCGCCGCTTGGAGGTTACCGGAATGAATTTGCGCCCGCTGAGATATTCTCCGGTGAGAGAATTCGGGTCATTCATAATCTCCTGCGGCGTACCCTGGGCAATTACGCTGCCGCCATGAATTCCCGCGCCGGGGCCGATGTCGATTATATAATCTGCAGCCATCATCGTATCCTCGTCATGCTCAACTACAATCAGTGTATTTCCTAGATCGCGCATATGGGCCAAAGTTGAGATCAGCCGGTCATTATCACGCTGATGCAGGCCGATGCTCGGTTCATCCAGAATGTACAGGACGCCCATCAGACTGGAACCGATCTGGGTTGCCAGCCTGATCCGCTGCGCTTCACCCCCGGATAGTGAACCCGCCGCACGGCTGAGCGTCAGATAGTTCAGGCCGACATTGACCAGGAAGCCAAGCCGGCTGCTGATCTCCTTGAGAATCAGGTGAGCGATGGCTGTTTCTTTTTCATTCAGTACGAGGTTTCCGAAGAACTCCTGGCAGTCCCCGATGGACAGGTCTGTAACATCAGCCACATTCCGGTCGTTGATGGTTACAGCAAGGATTTCCTTCTTCAGGCGTTTGCCTTTGCATACATTACAAGGCTTGGCGCTCATGAAACCTTCAATAAACTCACGGATCCCTTCAGATGCAGTATCCCGGTAGCGCCGTTCCAGGTTCGGTATGATTCCTTCAAAGGCGACAAGCGCATCCTTCTTCTGGCCAAAATCATTCTCATACCGGAAACGGATCTTCTCGTTGCCTGTGCCGTACAGCAGCTTGTTCATCTGATCCGGTGTTAGCGTGCTCACCGGCACATTCTGCGGAATCTTGAAGTGCTCACAGACCGACTTCAGGAACTGCGGGTAGTAGTTGGAGGTACTGCCTGTCCAGGCCAGAAAAGCTCCATCCTCCACCGATTTCTCCGGGTCAGGAATTAGCAGGTCCGGGTCTACTACCATGTTTACTCCAAGGCCGTCACATTCAGGGCAAGCCCCGAAAGGACTGTTGAAGGAGAACATCCGCGGAGCCAGCTCCTCAATGCTGAAGCCGCACACCGGGCAGGCAAAGTTCGAACTGAACAGCAGCTCCTCCTGGCCGATAATATCGACCAGAATCTGGCCGCCGGACAGCTTGAGTGCTGTTTCAAGGGAATCGGTCAGCCGGGTCTGCACATCATCTTTGATGACGATACGGTCGACCACCACTTCGATGGTATGCTTTTTATTTTTTTCCAGTTCAATTTCTTCTGTAACCTCACGCAGCTCTCCATCCACCCGTACGCGGACAAAGCCCTGCTTGGAAATGTCGCTGAACAGTCCTTTATGCTCGCCTTTGCGGCCGGAAATAACCGGTGCGAGAATTTGCAGCCGGGTCTTCTCCGGGTACTGCATAATCCGGTCCACCATCTGCTCAACGGTCTGCGAGGTAATCTCGATACCGTGATCCGGGCAATGCGGGCGGCCGATCCGGGCAAACAGCAGGCGCAGATAATCATAGATTTCCGTTACTGTTCCCACCGTCGAACGCGGGTTGCGGCTGGTTGTCTTCTGGTCAATCGAAATTGCCGGGGACAGGCCGTCGATGGAATCGACATCCGGCTTCTCCATCTGGCCGAGGAACTGGCGGGCATACGCGGAAAGAGACTCCACGTAACGCCGTTGTCCTTCGGCATAGATCGTATCGAACGCCAGCGATGATTTGCCGGAGCCGCTAAGTCCCGTCAGCACAACGAAGCGGTCCCGCGGGATCGTTACGTCGATGTTCTTGAGATTGTGCGCTCGCGCGCCTTTGATGATTATGTTTTCGTTCGCCAACGGTAAAACCTCCAATTTTAAATGCGGAAATATTTTGGGAAAACATTTTCGATCCCTCCCAAACCCTCCCTTAGCCAAGGGAGGGCCCCAAGGGTTGCACCCTCTGGACACCCGCAAGGTTGGCGAGGGAGCCGGGTTAGCCGGACTTGGTTACTGCGGTGCCGGGATCGCTTGTCCCTGCGGGACCGCTGGAACTTCGGCGCTCCGGGGGCTGTTCCTCCGGAAAGCGCAAAGTGCCTTAACTGCAGGCTGTTCCTTCGGAATGTGCAAATACATAGAGCATTAATGTGTTCTGCTTATCTAAAAAGAACGGCCGGGAAAGAGCCGTTCTGTTGAATACGTGGTGTGACCTTACTCGGCGCGCAGCTCCAGCAATGCATCGCGCAGCTCGGCGGCTCGCTCGAATTGCAGGTTCTTGGCGGCGTCCTTCATCTCCGCCTCCAGACGCTGCATCAGACTCTGTTTGTCTTTCTTGCTCAGCTTGCCTCCGGCACCGGTGAGGTACTCGGCCTTGGATTCGGCCACCTTGGTGGCCTCGATGATCTCGCGGACCTTCTTGTTGATCGTCGTTGGTGTAATGCCGTGCTTCTCGTTATAAGCGATCTGGATAGCCCGGCGGCGCTCGGTTTCACTGATGGCCTTCTCCATCGACTCGGTAATACGGTCCCCGTACATAATGACCCGGCCGCCCGAGTTACGGGCCGCACGGCCGATTGTCTGGATCAGGGAACGCTCCGAACGGAGGAAGCCCTCCTTATCGGCGTCAAGAATGGTGACAAGAGATACTTCGGGAAGGTCGAGACCTTCTCTTAACAAGTTAATACCCACAAGGACATGGAACGTACCGAGCCGGAGATCGCGCAGAATCGCCATCCGCTCCAGTGTCTTGATGTCGGAGTGCATGTAACGGACCTTGATTCCGATCTCTTTGAAATAGTCCGTTAAATCCTCTGACATTTTCTTCGTCAGTGTGGTCACCAATACCCGTTCATCCCGCGCTACTCGTTCACGGATCTCATTGATCAGATCATCAATCTGACCTTCCGTCGGCCGGACCTCGATAATAGGATCGAGCAGGCCGGTAGGCCGGATGATCTGCTGTACCATTGTTTCGCAGTGCTCCATCTCGTAGGGCCCCGGCGTTGCCGAGACGTACACAATCTGGTTCACCTTGTCTTCAAATTCTTCAAACTGCAGCGGCCGGTTGTCCAGCGCGGACGGCAGGCGGAAGCCGTGCTCAACAAGCACTGTCTTACGCGCCCGGTCACCGTTATACATGGCCCGGATCTGCGGCAGCGTTACATGAGACTCGTCAATTACGATCAGCATATCGTCCGGGAAGTAATCCATCAGTGTGTACGGAGTCGCTCCCGGTTCACGGAAGGTCAGCGGTCCGGAGTAGTTCTCGATCCCGGAGCAGAAGCCGACCTCCTTCATCATCTCAATATCGTAGCGTGTCCGCTGCTCCAGGCGCTGCGCCTCAAGCAGCTTGCCTGCATCCCGCAGAACGGCCAGACGCTCCTCCAGCTCCCGCTCAATATTGACCAGGGCGACTCGCATCGTCTCTTCCTGGGTAACAAAGTGAGAGGCCGGAAAAATCGCAATATGATCGCGCTCGCCGATCAGCTCCCCGGTCAGTACATCAATTTCTGTAATCCGCTCAATCTCATCACCGAACAGCTCAACACGGATCGCGTGCTCCCCCTGGGAAGCCGGGAAGATTTCGATGACATCACCGCGCACACGGAAGGTACCGCGCACGAAGTTGATATCATTCCGCTGGTACTGGATATCCACCAGCCGGCCCAGAATCTGGTTACGAGGCTTCTCCATTCCGACACGTAAGGAGAGCAGAAGGCTGCCGTATTCCTGCGGCGATCCGAGACCGTAAATACAGGATACGCTTGCCACAATAATAACGTCACGCCGTTCAAACAAGGAGCTCGTTGCCGAGTGGCGCAGCTTATCTATCTCTTCATTAATGCTGGAATCTTTCTCGATGTAAGTGTCGGAGGAGGGAATGTAGGCTTCAGGCTGGTAGTAATCGTAGTAACTGACGAAGTAATCGACTGAATTGCTTGGAAAAAACTCCTTGAACTCACTGGCAAGCTGTGCAGCAAGCGTCTTGTTATGCGCAATAACCAGTGTAGGACGGTTAAGCTTGGAAATCATTTGTGCAATGGTAAAGGTCTTGCCTGTACCCGTTGCTCCCAGCAGCGTCTGGTGTTTCTTGCCCTGCCGGATGCCGTTCACTAATTCCTCTATGGCATGAGGCTGATCGCCCTGGGGGGTATACTCGGACTCCAGTTTAAAAGTCTTCGTACTGACGACAATATCACTCATTTGCCCGTCTCCCCTCTATCGTCTAAAATATATTAATATACTATAATTGTGGTCTGTTTGCGCTAATCCCATACCGTTTAAAAATATGGAAGATAAGAATGCGTGTTCCCGTTTATTATACAGTGTTGCCTACATGGATGCAAACCATATTATATAGAAATCTAAGGAGACTGATGCTATGGATATCACCTCAATTATCGGCCTCCTGGCCGGACTGGCCGCGCTTATCGGCGGTTTTTTCTGGGAAGGCGGCAACCTGTCAGGACTGCTTCAGCCAAACGCCGCCCTTATTGTATTCGGAGGCACGCTGGCTGCGGTGCTGATCAGCTTTCCCGCCTCCAGACTGCGCTCTGTTCCCGCTGCGCTGCGCCTGGCTTTTGGCAGACAGCCTGATACCAATTTAGACAAGGTCCAGGAGCTGATCTCGATGGCAGCCATTACACGGAGGGGCGGTGTTCTTGCACTGGAAAAGCAGGCGGAGGAGCATCCCGATCCGTTTACCCGTGAAGGGCTGCTGCTTATCGTTGACGGCACCGATCCGGACCAGGTACGCCAGATTCTGGAGCTGGATATGGACGCCAAAGAGCTGAAATATGAAGGCTATGCCAAAATTTTTGAAGCTGCAGGCGGGTACGCCCCGACTATGGGGATTATCGGAACCGTCATGGGACTTATTCATGTGCTCAGTAACCTTTCCGACCCGTCAGGTCTTGGTTCATCCATCGCTGTCGCTTTTACAGCGACACTGTACGGTGTAGCCAGTGCCAATCTAATCTTTTTACCCATCGCCTCAAAAATCAAATCCCGCGCCAGTGCAGAGCTAAGCAGTATGGAGATGCTCCTGGTCGGCATACTGTCCCTGCAGAACGGGGATCCTCCGCATCTGGTGCGCAAGAAGCTGGGCTCCTTTATCGCAGATTCACCCTATATAGAGAGATCCTTCAGAGGCCTGTCATGAAGCAGAGGAACCGGCGCACCCGAAAAGCGGATGAACAGCACGAGCCCCGGGACCGCTGGATGATTACCTATGCGGATTTGATTACGCTGCTGCTGATTTTTTTCGTCGTTATGTATGCGATGAGCAGTCTCGATACCGAGAAATACAGGATTGTAACAGGCTCACTATCCGAAACGTTCCGGAGCGGCAACCCTGTACTTGATGGAGGAAGCGGTATACTGGATGGAGAGAACGGAATCCAGGACCCTCCTTCCGCAGGAGGGCCAAACAATGGAGGCGGGAATGGGAATACGGGCAGCGGTACAGGTGAAGTACCTCCCGCTGAAGAACAGGACGGGAATGAGCCGCCGTCTGCACGCGAGTTGGCTTTCCGCGATCAGGAAGCCAAGCTTAATGCGCTTATGGATGTAATCACAGCATATGTTGAGGACAATAATCTCGGCGACCAGATCTTTGTGGCGGACAAGCCGCAGGGCATTGCCATTACGCTCAGCGACCGCTTCCTGTTTGATGTCGGCCGGGCTGAGCTGAAGCCGCCTGCTTTTCCGGCACTCCGCCAGCTCTCGGGGTTATTCAGCGGCATAGGCGCATCGATCAGCATCGAAGGCCATACCGATAATACACCTGTATCAGCCGGCTCACAGTATAACGACAACTGGGATCTTTCGGGAGCACGCGCGCTTTCGGTTCTGCGCTTTTTCCTGGACAGCGAAGGGCTTGATCCCGGAACCTTTCAGTATGCGGGATATGCCGACACCCGGCCCGCCTATGACAATGCTACTGCGGAAGGGCGCCAGAGAAACCGCCGGGTTGAGCTGATTGTGCTCAGGCAGCTGCAGGAAGAGGAATAACGGATTCGTTACAGCCAAAAGATCAGCGGAATGGACACCTTCCAGTCATTCGGGGATCGGAGTCATCCGCTTTTTTTCATTTGCACTAATTGGCTTAGGACTGCTGCCGCTTTTATGGCGGATCGCCCCGCATCTTTACCCTGGGCTTAACAACTTCCCCAACTTTTATTAAGGGCGGCTGCACTGGCAGCACAAAAAGGCGAAACCCGCGCAGCATGATTGTGCCGCAAGAAAGTTCCGCCACTATATTTCAGGTATTCCTCCATCTGACGAAGACAGGAATACCTGTTTTTATTTGCACAAATTGAACAGCTCTTATTCCCCGATCAGTTCACGGTAAGCAGCCGCATCCAGCAGTCCTGCTACAGCTTCGCTGTACTCGCCGTCAAGCTCAAGCTCAAAAATCCAGCCCCCGCTGTAAGGCTCGTCATTAAGCAGCTCCGGACTTGCTTCCAGCGCATCGTTGATGCGTGTAACCTTTCCCGAAACAGGTGAATATAATTCGGAAACTGTCTTTACAGACTCAATGCTGCCCACACTGTCACCGGCGGAAACAGCAGCTCCTACCTCAGGAAACTCAACAAACACGATATCTCCGAGCAGATGCTGGGCATGATCTGTAATCCCGACCCGTACTGTGCGCCCTTCACCCTGCTGAGCCCATTCATGCTCTTCACTGTACCGCAGGTTGTCTAACACTTCACTCATTTCAAGCCGCCTCATTTCCGAATTTGGTGTTGTAAATGTAGTTATAGACTAAAATACCAGCTTGCGCAATGTCAATATAACTGACAGGAAAATTAATTTTGTCTTTTTTTTGACGTTTTTTTGTTGACGCGCGGGCCAATACCCGGTTTAATGGAGACAGCAGATTTGCATGGCGCTTGTTAGCGCCGGCTCAGATCATGATTGTTCAGGATAGAATACTATATGGTTTGCGAATGATGGCATAGGGAGAGACTGTCTCCCGAAGACGGCGCCGAAGGAGTAAGCCCCGGGCGGGTGAATCTCTCAGGCAAAAGGACCTGTGCCGGACGCATCTCTGGAGAGCATCAGTCCCTGCACCCGCAGCGCACTGATCACCAACGGGGAAACCTGCCGAAATAGCTCCGGGCGGGGTAACTCTCAGGTACAAAGGACAGAGCGGAACGCTATTTATGCACGTTAAGTGCGTATTTTAGCGACCGTTCTGTCCTTTTTTTGTTGTCCTTTTAAACAGATGCCGGCCCGGACGGGTACGGAACAGCCGCATTGGCTTGTGTGTAATCAGATCAGGGGAGTGAGCACATGGATGCTTTGAAGAGAACGCCTTTTTACAGCCTTTATTCCGCTTATGCGGAGGCCAGATGCATTGATTTCGGCGGCTGGGAGCTGCCGGTGCAGTTTACAGGAATCGTCAAGGAGCATGAAGCAGTCCGCCAGCAGGCGGGACTATTCGATGTCTCGCATATGGGGGAATTCATGGTCAGCGGGAGAGGCTCAGAGGCTTTTCTGCAAAAGATGACGACGAACGATGTCAACCGGCTGGCTGACGGTGCGGCACAGTATACTCTTATGCTGTATCCAAACGGCGGGGTCGTTGATGACCTGCTTGTCTACCGCCTTGGTGAGGAGCGCTACATGCTTGTCGTCAATGCCTCCAACATCGACAAGGACTTCCAGTGGCTTCAGGAGCATCTCACTGCTGAATTCAGCGGAGTGAGCCTGAAGAATGTCTCGGACGATACCCTCCTGCTTGCACTGCAAGGGCCGCTGGCAGAAACCATTCTCCGTGAGGTTACCGCCGCTAATATTGCTGAGCTTAAACCATTCCACTTCATCGAAAAAGCCGAGGTTTGCGGCGCAGAAGTACTGCTCTCCCGTACCGGCTACACCGGCGAAGACGGCTTTGAGTTATATGCCCCGGTTGACACAGCCGCCGCCTTGTGGACCGGCCTGCTTGCAGCCGGTGCTCCGCACGGCCTGACGCCGGCCGGTCTTGGCGCACGCGACACGCTCCGCTTCGAGGCGAAGCTGCCGCTGTACGGCCAGGAGCTGTCGGCAGACATTACCCCGCTGGAAGCGGGCGTGCAGTTCTTCGTCAAGCTGGATAAAGCCGACTTCATCGGCAAGGATGCACTGGTGAAACAGAAAGAAGCCGGCCTGCCCCGCCGCCTGGTCGGGCTTGAGATGATTGACCGCGGGATTCCGCGTTCCCACTACCCCGTCTACGCGGATGGCGTAAAGATCGGCGAAGTAACAACCGGAACCCAGTCCCCGACGCTGAAGCGTAACCTTGGGCTTGCTCTGATTGATACAGCTTACAGTGAAATCGGCACAGAGGTTTACGTAGAGATCCGCGGCAAGCAGCTGAAAGCCGCTGTGGTCAAAGCGCCGTTTTATAAAAAGACGCAAGGAGTGAAGCCGTAATGAAGCACCGCTATCTGCCCATGACTGAGCAGGATCGCCAGGAGATGATGGAAGCCGTCGGAATTCAGTCCATGGAAGAGCTGTTTATCGATATTCCGCAGTCCGTCCGTTACCAGGGCACAATGCCGATGTCGGAGGCGCTGGATGAATACGCGCTGCTCCGCCATATGAAGGAGCTGGCCGACAAAAATGCCAATTTGGATACCCACGCCAGCTTCCTCGGGGCCGGCATCTATGATCACCATATCCCGGTTGTTATCAACCATGTGATTTCCCGTTCGGAGTTCTATACGGCTTATACCCCGTATCAGCCGGAGATCAGCCAGGGCGAGCTGCAGGCGATTTTCGAGTTTCAATCCTACATCTGTGAGCTTACCGGCATGAAGGTGGCCAACGCCAGTATGTACGACGGCGCTACTGCCTTCGCAGAAGCAGCTGTTCTGGCCGCAGGTGCTACCAAACGCAAAAAGCTTATCGTTTCCCGTACCGTTCACCCGGAAGCCCGCCAAGTGCTGCTAACTTCTGCCGGGGCCTGGGGACTTGAGGTTGTGGAAATTGATTATAAAGACGGGGTTACCGATCAGGCCAAGCTGGCTGAAGCGATCGACGGAGATACCGCGGCTGTGCTGGTACAGTCTCCAAACTTCTTCGGAGCTATTGAAGACCTTGGCGCAATCGAACCGCTGATTCACTCCGTCAAAGGACTGCTTGTAGTCAGCGCCAACCCGCTGGCACTGGGCGTTCTGGAAACGCCGGGTAAGCTCGGAGCCGACATTGTAGTCGGTGACGCACAGCCGCTGGGCATTCCGGCTTCGCTTGGCGGCCCTACCTGCGGATTCTTCGCTGTAGCAGAACCGCTGATGCGCCGTATGCCCGGCCGGATCGTCGGCCAGACCGTTGACCGTAACGGTAAACGGGGCTTTGTTCTAACCCTTCAGGCCCGTGAGCAGCATATCCGCCGCGAAAAAGCGACCTCCAACATCTGCTCCAACCAGGCGCTCCTCGCGCTCTGCGCTTCCGTGTACCTGTCCGTTATGGGAAAAGAGGGCATGCGCGAGGTCGGTGAGCTGAATATCCGCAAGAGCCATTATGCTGCCGGCAAGCTTGGAAAGCTTACAGGCGCTGCTCCGGCGTTCACTGCACCGTTCTTCAATGAATTCGTGCTGAAGCTTCCTGAAGGAAGCAATATCAGCGAAATTAACTCTAAGCTGATTAAAGAAGGCTACCTCGGCGGCTACGATCTCGGCCGTGATTATCCCGAGCTGGCCGGACATATGCTGGTTGCCGTTACGGAGAAAAGAAGCAAGTCCGAGATTGATCAATTCGCAACTGTACTGGAGGGCTGTTTATGAAACCGGAACAAAGTCTGATTTTTGAGCTTAGCCGTCCCGGCCGCTCAGCCTATTCCCTGCCGGTATGCGATGTTCCTGAGGAGGAAGCGATCGATTCGCTGATTCCGGCCGGACTGTTGCGCAGCGAGCCTGTGCTTTTGCCGGAAGTGTCTGAAGTGGATGTCATCCGCCACTATACTGCCCTTTCCCGCCGCAACTTCGGTGTCGATAACGGCTTCTACCCGCTCGGCTCCTGTACAATGAAATACAATCCGAAGATTAATGAAGATGTTGCCCGCTTCCCGGGTCTGGCCAAGATTCACCCTTACCAGCCGGAAGAGAGCATTCAGGGCGCACTTGAACTGATGTATACTCTGCAAAAGGATCTGGCCGCCCTGACCGGTATGGATGCCGTCTCCCTCCAGCCTGCCGCCGGCGCCCACGGGGAATGGACCGGCCTGATGATGATCCGCGCCTACCATGAGAGCCGCGGCGAGAAACGTACGAAGGTCATTGTGCCGGACTCCTCGCACGGCACCAACCCGGCCAGCGCTGCAGCAGCAGGCCTCGAAACCGTAACGATCCCGTCCAACGCCAAAGGCATGGTCGATCTTGAAGCATTGAAAGCTGCCGTCGGCAGCGACACGGCCGCGCTGATGCTGACTAACCCGAGTACGCTCGGCCTGTTCGAGACACAGATTGTCGAGATCGCCGAGATTGTCCACGAAGCAGGCGGCCTGCTGTATTACGATGGCGCGAACTCCAATGCCATTATGGGCATTACCCGTCCGGGCGACATGGGCTTCGACGTTGTCCACTTGAATCTGCACAAAACAATGAGCACCCCGCACGGCGGCGGCGGCCCTGGTGCCGGACCAGTCGGCGTGAAGTCGATCCTGATTCCATTCCTGCCTCAGCCGACAGTAGTTCAGAACGAAGACAGCAGCTACTCGCTAAACTACGGCGGACCGGAATCCATCGGCCGGGTCAAAGCTTTTTACGGCAACTTCGGCATTCTTGTCCGTGCTTACGCGTACATCCGCACCTACGGTCCGGACGGCCTGCGCGAGGTATCCGAGAACGCCGTGCTGAACGCCAACTATATGATGCACAGGCTGGCGCCTTACTTCGAAATTCCATATCCGGGCGTCTGCAAGCATGAGTTCGTCATGTCGGGCCGCAACCTCAAACAATACGGGGTGCGTACGCTGGACGTAGCCAAGAGGCTGCTCGATTTCGGCTACCACCCGCCGACTGTCTACTTCCCGCTCACCGTCGAAGAGTGCATGATGATCGAGCCGACTGAGACCGAAAGCAAGGAAACGCTTGACGGCTTCATCGAAACAATGATCCAGATCGTCAAGGAAGCCCAGGAGACACCGGAGATCGTCATCAACGCTCCGCACACGACCGAAATCAGCCGTCTGGATGAAACCCAGGCTGCTCGCAAGCCGGTGCTGAACTGCTCTTGCGGTTAACCCAATAATAAAAAAAGGCGGCCCGGATATTCACATATCCGGGCCTTTTTATATGCCATCCCACTTACCTATATAGCGGTAACAATCAAGAAATCTGCAGACAACAGCGGCCCAAAGTTCAAATATCCCCTGGAGTCACGCCTAGACCTAATATAAGATCACACTTCAATCTATATCACCTGTAAGCTTCTTAATAAACTGCCATCTGTCGCTCACCCGCATTTTACTGTAAATATTCTTCAGTACGTTCCTTACCGTCCCTTCGCTGATCCCCAGCTCATTGGATATGTGCAGCGCACTTTTCTCCAGCAGCCACTGCCGGGCTACATCCTGCTCACGCGCACTCAGCCTGTAATGCTGAAAGCGGCTCTCCAGCCGGTACTCACGGATTCCGGGATTACGCTCCATCCATTTCCCCGTAATGTTCTCCGCAATCTGCCGTACAAAGGGAATGGCGAATTCGATCTGCTCTTTTTTATGAAAAGAAATATCGACATAGCCATAGGTATGGCCGTCTACCTGCAGCGGTGCACATATACAGTTCCATTCTTCAAAGGCCGGATCGGAGTGCTCCGCGCCGCGTACGACGCCGATGCAATCCATCTCCATCGCCAGCGACACCGCATTCAGGCCCGAATGCTGCCTGCTCAGGCTGATCCCTGTACCAAACTCCGTCCTGATCAGCTCCTCGCGAAGCTCCGGTGAAGAGCATACCAGTTCCAGAATAACCCCCGACCGGTCTGTCAGAAATACGGCATATGGAATGGAGATAAAGCTCCCGATCCTGTTCATCTCGCTGCGGATGGAAGCAATCATGGCCTCACGGTAGATTTGTTCCTCCGGCTTCATATCTGAACCTTTCCTGGTCAGGCCTCCGCTTAACCTTTGGCGGAATAAATCAAGCCGTTCTTCCGGCAAGTCGGCAGGCCGGCACCAGGCTCTGGTCTTTTCGTAGGTACTCAAAACAATCCCCCCAGTCGCACCCTATTCTACCTATTATAGTACGTAAAAAACTATTTTTCAGTTTCTGATCTATTCCGCCAGTTTTCGACACCGGTCAAGTGCTATATTTGAACATGGCTTTTGTCGAAGAATTATACTCATCAAGAATAAAGGAGGAATAGCCTTGAGTATTATAGAAGCCCGCGGACTGACCAAGTCCTTTGTGCAGGCTGTGAAAGAGCCGGGTCTGAAAGGCGCGCTCAAACATCTCGTCACCCCCAGAAACATTACAAAAGTGGCTGTTCATCCGCTGGATCTCAGCATCGAAACCGGTGAAACTGTCGCCTACGTGGGACCGAACGGTGCCGGGAAGTCTACAACAATCAAGATGCTGAGCGGTATCCTGAAGCCTTCCGGGGGCAGCATTTCTGTAAACGGTATCAATCCGTACAAGAAAAGAATGGAGAACGCCGCCCAAATCGGCGCCGTCTTCGGCCAGCGCACCCAGCTGTGGTGGGACATCCCGATTGTCGAATCCTTTTCGCTGCTGAAGGATATTTACCAGATCCCTGATCCGGTGTACCGGAATAATCTGGAGCAGTTTATTGAACTCCTGGGCATGAATGAATTCATTCACTTATCCGCCCGGAAGCTCTCGCTGGGGCAGCGCATGCGTGCCGATCTGGCTGCGGCCCTCTTACATAACCCGCCCATTGTCTATCTCGACGAGCCGACGATCGGGCTTGATGTGTCCGTGAAGCAGAAGATCCGCGAATTCATCAAAAAAATCAATCAGGAGCAGCAGACCACCGTCATGCTGACCACCCATGATCTGGGTGACATTGAGGATCTGTGCAAACGGCTGATTATCATCGACCACGGCATGATTATTTATGACGGCAGCCTGAGCGAGGTGAAGTCACGCTTTGCCCGCAGCCGGGTTATTTTCTTTCAGGTTGGCTCGCCAATGCCGGAGCTGTTCGCAGAGCTGAACCGGACTCCCGGAGTCAGGCTTACGCTGCAGAATGATCAGGAATTCTCCGTAGCTTTTGACCGGTATGAATATACCGCAAGCGATGTGGTCAGCCGGGTGATGCGCTATGGCGAGGTGATTGACTTCCGGATGGAGGATGCCAACATTGAGCAGGTAATCAAGGCTGTGTATGACGGTAATCTCGACCTCAATCAGCAAGCCCAATAAGAAAGGAGGATCCTCACAGCCATGTCTGCCATTTCACTAAAAAAATACAGAAGCATCGCAAACCGCTCCCTGCAAAATGTGCTGGCCTACCGGACCTCCTACGTGATTGGCTTTTTGGCTAATACCGTGAACCTGCTGGCTATCTACTTTTTGTGGCAGGGCATTTACAGCGGCCGCAGCGAGGTCGGCGGATTCACCTGGGATCAGATGAAGACCTACCTGCTGGTCACCTTTCTGGCCAACTCCGTGCTCTCCTGGTATTCTGAGACATCCATCTCCGGCAAAATCCTGGACGGCAGCGTAGCGATGGATCTGCTCAAGCCGCTGGACTTCCAGAGCGCCCGCTTCTCGGAGACGTTGGGGGCCAGTCTGCTGGAGGGCGGAATGAGCGCGGTTCTGCTGACGCTTTTTGCTTCCTTCCTGTCCGGAATTACCCTGCCGCTTTCGCCGCTTGTCTATGTGCTGTTTGTCGTAAGCCTGCTCTGCGCCGTTCTAGTCAAATTCGGCGTGGTATACCTGGCGGCCTTGCTCTGCTTCTGGTCAACCGGCTCGATGGGTATCGTCTGGACGCGGATTGCCGTCACTAACCTGCTGTCCGGTGCACTCGTACCGCTGGCCTTTTTCCCGGACTGGCTGGAGCGTCTGGCCCTGTGGCTGCCGTTTCAGAGCATCATCCATACGCCGACGATGATCTTTCTGCAGCAGGCCGGAACTGCCGAGAGTCTGAAGCTGATTGCTTTGCAGGCGTTCTGGGGAATTGCCCTCTGGTTCGCCGGCAAGGCGATGTGGAACTGGGCGGTCCGCCAGGTAACTATTCATGGAGGTTAGAATGAAAGGAGTGAGGACCGGTGCGGGTATCACGGATGTTCTATCTGTACAGGCGGCTGTACGTGCAGCAGCTCAAAGCTATTCTCGAATATAATAAAGATTTCTACATATTAATGTGTTCTGCTGCGTTAACCCAGGTGCTCGGCTTTGTGTTCCTCTGGGTAATCTATGACCGGATTCCTGACATCAACGGCTGGGCGTTTTGGGAAGTGACGTTTATGTATGCGATGATTTTTGTAACGGAGGGGATTGGCTCCCTGTTCTTTGAAGGCACCTGGCGGATGAGCCGGCTGGTTAATCTGGGCGAAATGGACCGCTATCTGCTGCGGCCGGTTCCTGTTGTGCTGCAGGTCTTCTGCACAGGGATCGGGATTAATGGCCTCGGCAACCTGCTGATCGGCGGAGTCATCATCTGGCAGTCGCTGGTCCATGGAAATGTGAACTGGACTCCGGGGAAAGTCCTCATCCTTCTCCTTCTTCTGATTACAGCGGTGATTATCCGTGTATCGATTAATCTGGCTGCCAATTCAGCCGCCTTCTGGATCAAGAATGCCGGCAACGCCTTTCCGCTGATGGTCCATAACCTGGCCGATCTGGCCAAGTACCCGCTGTCGCTTTTTCCGCAGGCGATCCGTGTATTTGTCTCCACCGTGCTGCCTTACGCCTTTATCAGCTTCTACCCGGCTACTTATATTTTCGGCAAAAGCGGCTGGTCCGGCTGGTGGATGCTGGCTCCGGTAGCCGCACTGGGAAGCATGGCTGCAGCCTACGGCATCTTCCGCTTCGGGCTGTCACGTTATGAGAGTACGGGAAATTAGCCGCGTAGGCGCTTGCTGATCCTGACCTTATTGATGCGGGACATCTCGAAACTACAGGGGCAGTGCGGAATTTCCGCACTGCCCCTGCCTCTATCCTGAAATGTCCGGCTGTATCATCCGGACTTTCCTTTAGAATCAACCTATCCCTACATTGCCGCTTCAGCCTTCTTCCCCGCTTCCTTCCGCTCCTTGGCCGATCTGCGGAAATACAGCAGTTCATATACCGCCGGTACAACCAGCAGCGTCAGAACGGTTGCTGCGGTCAGGCCGCCGATTACGACAATCGCCAGGCTTTGTGAGACAATGCTGCCCTGCTCGGAATGCCCGAAAAGGAGGGGCAGCATGGCGCAGACAGTGGCAATCGCCGTCATCAAAATCGGGCGCATCCGTGTTCCCGCCGCTTCAAGAATGGCTGCACGGATGGTCATATGCTCTTCATTCTGCTTGATCCGGTCTATCAGCACAACCGCATTAGTGACTACAATACCTATAAGCATCAGGGCACCGAACAGTGCGGTAAAATCAGGTGTGATGCCCGAGATGATCAAGGCCACAATGGCTCCGATTGCCGCCAGCGGCAGCGAGAACATGATCGCCAGCGGGGCACGCAATGTCTTGAAGGTCAGCACCATGATCAGGTAGACCAGACCGATGGAGATCAGAGCTGTCATTCCAAGGTCGCCGAAGTCGCCGGCTTGATCAGCAGAAGCTCCCCCGGCAAACAGGGTTAAGCCTTCCGGCAGCGCTATACCGTCCGTCTGTTTTTTGATCTCTGCCCCGATTGCCGACACCTTCTTCGCATCCACCTCTGCGGAAATCCGCACATAAGGCTTGCCGTCCTTATGGTATAGCATCGCAGGCTGCTCCGTTACTTCAAGCGAAGCTACAGTCGAGAGCAGCTGCGGCCCTCCGGAGGTCATCACCGTAATCTGCTTGAGATCCTCCTGTGACTGCGGCTGCAGCACCGGCTCCAGCATAACCGCCGCAGGTGAGCCCTCCAGCTCCATCTGGCCTAGCGGAACCGGATTAAGCATCGCTGCAAGCTGCATGGAGATTTCCTGGGCATTTGCTGCCGCAGGATCAACATTGAAGGCAAAAACCGGCTTCGTATCCTCCATATTGCTGCTGACTTTTTGTACACCGTCCACAGCCTCAATCTTAACCATCGCTTCTTCCGCAACCTTCCGGATTGCCGCAAGGTTATCCCCGGAAATATCCACGAACTCACTTGTAGATCCAGATCCCATCATACTGGCTTCATTTGCCGTCAACGTTGCTCCTTCATAGCTGTCCTGCAGACCGCGGACATGATCGAGGAACTGCTGGGCATCGGCGCCCTCCTTCATCAGTACAGTATAGTCTACCTGGGTCAGCGAGCTCACTGTACCCCATCTGGCCATATCGGCACTGTTGCCGGATTGCATAACGACTGTCTCTGCCTCCGGCCGGCTGAGCATCTCCTGTTCCAGCTGTCTGCCCTTTTCCAGCACCTCGGCTACCGGCACATCATTCGGATACACGAGCTGGACGCCGACCATACTGGCATCCGCTGCATCAAGCGCCCCCTTGGGCATTGCAACGTAAGCGGCGATGGAGCCGGCAAGCAGCACCAGGCCTGCCGTCAGCGTAATCCACTTGCGGTGCAGATTCCAGTCGAGGAAGCGGGAAAACCACTTGGCAGGCTCATGCTCCTTCATGGATGTTCCGCGCAACAGCCATGCACTCAGCAGCGGCACGACCGTTAGCGCTACAACCAGCGAGGTCAGCAGCGAATAGGTTACCGTCAGCGCAAACGGCAGCAGAAAATCCTGCAGGCTGCCGCGCAGCAGACCCATCGGCAGGAACACCGCAACGGTGGCAATCGTCGAAGTGGTGATGGCTCTGGCGACCTCGCCAGTTGCGCTGATTACCATATCACGGGACAGCGGCTCTTTTTGCAGCCGGCGGTATATATTCTCAATTACAACTATGCTGTCGTCGACCAGCCGTCCTACCGCAACGGCAACGCCGCCGAGTGTAACGATATTCAGCGTGATGCCGGAAACTTTGAGCAGATACAGCGTCACAGCCAGAGACAGCGGAATGGATACTGCCGTTATCAGCGTAGCCCGGATGTTGCGCAGGAAGAGCAGAATGACAACTGTAGCGAACAAGGCTCCCAGCAGCACCTCACGCATCATGCTGTTGACCGAAGTGACAACCATATCTGAGGTGCTGAAGATAACGGAAAGCTCGGCACCCGGCACACTTTTATTAATATCATCGGCAGCGTCCCGCACCTTCTCACCAACATCAACCGCATTCGCACCGGCTTCCTTGGTAATTATCGCGAACAGCACATCCTTACCGTTGGAGCGGCTGACGCTCTCCTGATCAGCTTTGACCGCAACTGCAGCAATATCCTGCAGCGTTACACCGTCGGCTAACGGAAGCCTTTTTAACGTATCCAGACTGTCGATGGAAGACGTAACATTTACATTCCCCGTCTGCCCGCCGATCGTCTGCTCACCAATGGAAGCTGATACACTGCGGCCCTGGAGCAATCCCAGTACCTGTGCAGTGGAGACACCCTTTGCTGCCATCGCCTGCGGGTCCAGCTTCACATTAACCTGCGGGCTGGTTTTGCCGTAGAGCGCTACACTGGCTACGCCGTCGATCTTTTGCAGCTGTGGAATAATCGTATTCTCAGCAACCTCCAGATTCTCCTTGGTCAGCCCGTCTTCAAAGGATAACGTTGTCTGAGCGACCGGAATCATGGAGGTGTTCAGCTGAACAATGAAGGGGTCCATTACTCCTTCGGGGAACTGCAGCGCACCAATGGCTTTTTCTATGCTCTGCGAGGCCTCCTTCATATCGCTTTTTCCGTCAAAATAAAGATCTACCTTCGCATATCCGTCCCCAGAGGTGGACATCTGCCCGGTTTTACCTTTTAACGCTGCAGTTGCCGCCTCAATCGGCTTCGTAACATTATTCTCCATCGAATGTGCGTCCTGGCCCGGACCCAGTACCGTAACGGTCACCTGCGGATTGTCAGCCTCCGGCATGAATTCCATTGGCAATGTGGTATAACTTAGCATCCCCACTACAAGCGCCATGACGACGAGAAGACCTACTGCCCCTTTATTGCCAAAGGACCATTTTGTAAACCAAGTCATTGTTCCTGTACCCCTTCCACTCTCCTGATTTGAGAAGCCTTATGTCTGCATTCCTTATGTATGAGCTGCTTTCTTGCTTTAGTGTAGTGTCTTTAAAAGGATGCCAAAACCGCCTGGCGGCTGGTTTCCGGCTCAGTCTCCAGACGGTGTCCGGCTCACTCCCGGGACAGAGGCCGGCAGAAGGAGCAGGACAGGTAAGGGAATACAACGCAAAAAGCCCCTCTGCATACACAGAGGAGCTTACACAAATCCGTTTCAGATCCCGGGAAAGCCCTGTTCCCTATTAGCGGACTGCCATAGACCGCCATCAGGCGCTGATTCCCGCTTCATTCGGACGCAAAGTTGCCGAACCGAGTGCGAGCAGGATTACCGCCATCAGACCGAGGACCGCAAAGGGCAGCCACAGCTCATTCCAGCCGCCGCCGGTAGCCGCGATGTCCACCGCCTGGATGGCCCATTTCTGCGGTGTGAAGTTGGCTGCTTTCTGCATGTATTCCGGCATAATAGACAGCGGCCAGAAGCATCCGCCCAGCATGCAGGTCGGTGTAAGAATGAGTGCGTTCAGCATTCCGGCATTGCGCGGATTGCGGATCAGGCCGGCTACCGTGCCGGCGATGCCCATGGAGACGAGCATAAATGCAGCCAGCACCAGGAAGTACAAATACATCGGAATTTCATAGTCGTAGCGCAGTACCCATTTGCCCAGCACGAGGACAACGGCAATCTGGATAACGCCGACCAGAAAGCTGCCGAAAAGGTTGCCCAGCGCAATTTCATAGGAGCGGACCGGTGCGCTGTACATCCGCATCATCGTCCGGCCTTTGCGGTCATCAATAACCTGATTGACTGCGCTTGTCACCAGACTCATCAGGAACATCAGCGTCATTCCCGTTATAATGCCCAATGTCTGTCTGGGGTACAGGTCATAATCCGTCCGCACACTTCCGGCATTATGCCGCTCGGCCTGCTGCAGAATCGCGGCAAACTGTCCGGCCGGATCACCGGTGCCGCTTTCCTTCACCGTAGCTGCGGTCACCAGCATCTGCCTGGCTATGGCAGCGGCCTTCATTTTTAACAGAACCGAATCCTCCGTTATCTTCAGCTCGTATACCGTTAGCTGCGGCTGCTGGCCGCCCAGCAGCTGTGCCGTATAATCCTGCGGAATCAGCAGGCCGGCAATCCCCTCCTGGCCAATTACACTTTCTTTCATTTCCTGTTCCCCGGGACTTTCTACCAGCTCGTAATCCTCTGAGCTCCTGAGCTCTGCCAGCAGATGACTGCCTCCCGCCCCACTGTCCAGATTGGTATAGAGCAAGGTGGCTTTTGAGCTGTTATCAATGCCTCCGGTGATAGAAATAATCGCCGCAACCACGATGCCAGGCAGCACAATATACAGCATCAGCCCCTTACGCGAGCCGATCGTCCGTTTGACCATATTCCAGCCGATTGTCCAGATATTACTCATGATAACCCACCTTCCGGTATGTGAAGACCACTCCGCCGATCAGAACAAGGCACATTGCCGACATCACCAGCAGATTCGGCAGGATCTGCCCGAAGCCTGAATGCAGCATCATCCGGATGATCGCCTGCATCTCCCAGTGGTTAATCGTAAACGCCCCGACAGTGTTCACCCAGGAATCCGGCAGCGGAGCCATCCCCCCGCTGAGGAAGGTCATTCCGACCGTTACGATATTAACGATATTCGTGGCAGTTGCACTTGTTTTACTGAACATGCAGACAAGAATCGAGAACATCATCGAGGCAATGATCATCAGCAGACAGAACAGCATCAGCAGCCAAGGGCGGTTCCCCCAATACACTCCGAACAGCAGGTTGGTAAAAATAATAATCGCCGCACATTGCAGCATCGTAATGACGCCGACACCCAGCATTTTGCCGATGAACAGCTGTGAGCCTTTGACCGGCATGGAATTAATCCGGAATAAAGTATGATTATCCTTTTCACTAAAAAGAGAGCCCGTAACCGTAAGTCCGCTGTATAAAAGAAACATCAGCAGCATGGACGCCGCGTAGAACTGGGAGGCTGTATAGGTTTTTCCTCCATTGTTGAGATTTCCAAGCTGCACCGCAGACTGGTCCGCCATCGCCGGTATGACTGCTGTCAGAGCCTCAGGCCCCAGCGCCATGGCTGCTGCCTGCTTATAATTGATTTCGCTGAGAAAGTTATCGAACACTGTGCCTGCGGTAGTATTATCACTATGGTTTTTACCGAGGATCAGCTCAAGCTCCGCCTGTCCGCCGCTTTGGATTTCACTGTCGAATCCCTGCGGCACTATGACTGCATAGCCGTATTTCCCCGTACGGAGTCCGCTTTCCGCTTCCTCGCGGGTCTGCACCTCAAACGGGCTGATATAATCCTTAACCTCATCCGATTTCACAAAAGCATCCAGCGTTCCTGTTTTCGCCGGAGCTGCAGCTGCCGTATCTACAATGGCGACCTTCACCGGATTTACGTTCTCCGCGCCCTCAACCCCGACTACTCCGGAGAGTGAGGCTCCCAGCAGGAAAATCAGCACCACCGGCAGCAGAATCATATTCAGCAGCCAGGTACGTGAACGCAGCTGCCGGCGCAGCTCAAAGGTCATAATAGTCCAGATGTTCATATCCGTATACAGCTCCTTCCTCAGTCCCGCAGGGTCCGGCCGGTCAGGCTGAGGAACAGCGTCTCCAGATCCGGCTCTTCGATTTGCATGGAAACAATGCTTCCTTCATGCCTGGAAAAAATAAATAAGATATCCTGAAGCTCACTCTGAGAAGACGGCAGATACAGCTCAACCGCATCCTCTATAACCTCTACACGGTTGATCCGCGGATGCCTGCCCAGCTCGCTGATCAGTCCGGGTGTAATGTTGGTTGCTTTCACGACGATTTTTTCTTCATGGGCGACCCGTTCGCGCAGCTCCTTTTCAGTGCCGCAGGCGATGATATGCCCTTTATCCATAATGGCTACCCGGTCGCAGATTGCCGCAACCTCTTCCATGTAATGGCTGGTGTAGATGATCGTCGAACCGAGCCTGTTCAGCTCCTTGACCGACTCCAGAATATGATTGCGCGACTGCGGATCGATGCCGACGGTCGGCTCATCCATAATGATCAGCTTCGGCCGGTGCATGATTGCACAGGCAATATTCAGGCGCCGCTTCATCCCTCCCGAGAAGGTGGACGGCTTCTCCTTGGCCCGGTCACTCAGTCCGGTAAAAGCAAGCGCCTCCTCCGTCCGTTCCTTCAGCAGGCTGCCCCGCAGCCCGTACAGCTTGCCGAAGAACCGTACATTTTCCGCCGCCGTCATATTGGCATACAGCGCCAGATCCTGGGGAACGAGCCCGATCCGCCTTTTAACCTCAATCGGATGCTCCTTCACGGATATGCCGTCGATCCGGATCTCACCGGAATCATATTTCAGCAGGCCGCAGATCATGCTGATGGTAGTGCTTTTTCCCGCTCCGTTCGGCCCGAGCAGCCCGAAGATTTCTCCCTCTTCAATATTGAAATTTACATGGTCCACCGTAAGCTTCTGATCATACCGTTTAACAACATCACTGAGCACTGCAAGAGTCATCTGCTCATCTCTCCTGTTCTTATCGCTTCTATGGTTTCATTGTAGCGCATGGAGCGTTCCGCCGGAGGTACGCTAAGTCATGAGCTGGTGGTGACTAAAGTCATCTCCTGAACAGGGAGCCGGGTATGCTAAGATGAATATAGACTGTTGCGGCCTTATATTATGATACAAAGGATGAATGACTTGACCAGAGAACTGCGTATCCTCCGTTACGGCCTGCTCATTATTCCGGCCGTGCTCTCCGTATATGTCTATGATTATCCGGACTACGGCTTGTTCACCTTCTATTTTCTGATGCAGCTGCTGCTGGCAACTGCCGGCGCACGGCTGCCGAAGCCTTTCCCTGCACTGGCCGTTACTCTTGAACTGCTGTACAGTGCCTGGATGTGCCGGGAGTACGGGCTCCTGATGATCTTTCCGGCAGTCTCGGCGCTGCTCTGCTATTCCCGGCTCCAGCCCAAAGCGTTGCCTGTCCTGCTGACTGTTCTCCATCTGGGCGCGCTGAACGCCGCCTTCAGCGGATCAGCCCTGCAGGAGCAGATCTATATGAATCTCACCTTCCTGCTGGCCGCCGGGCTGAACGAGCTGCTGCGCCGGGCGGGACGCGGCCGGGAAGATACCTTGTTCCTGTATGACGAGCTGCGCAAAAAGCATTTTGAGCTGGACGAGGCCCGCGGCCGGCTGCTGCAGTTCGCTTCCCAGGTGGAGAACGCAGCGCAGGCAGAGGAGCGGGTAAGAATCTCGCGGCAGCTACATGATGATATCGGCCACCGCCTGATCCGGGTCAAAATGATGGTCGAGGCAGCCATCCATACCCTGCCGGGCTCACCTGAAGCAGGCATGGGCATGATGGGCCAGATCCGTGACCAGCTTGCCGCCAGCATGGACGATATGCGGACTGCCCTGCGGCAGGTTAACCATGCGCCCCAGCTCGAGGGAGCCTACGCCCTGGACCGGCTGCTGGAGGAGACCGGCCGGGATACCGGCATAGAAACCTCATACCAGGTGGAGGGCTATGCCTATCCGCTCTATCCGAGCATGCAGGTGGTACTCTACAAAAATGCCCGGGAGGCATTAACCAATGCCTTGCGGCACGGAAAGGCGTCGGTTGTCTGGATTTCTGTATTCTATAGCGAGCGTGAGCTTGTTATGGAGGTCGGCAACAACGGGCTGCTGCCGGAGGAGGATCAGCTGCGCAGGCTTCACGCAGGCGGCGGAATGGGGCTGAAGGGAATGAACGAGCGTACCAGCCTTGTAGGGGGAACGCTAGAGGTGCGCGCAGGTGCGCCATTCACTGTGGTTACAAGACTGCCGGTTTACCGGCAGGGTGATTTTAAATGAGTGCCATGAACAGATACATTACACCCAATCCAAACCGAGGTGAGCTTTCTGTATGATTAAAGTTGTAATTGTAGACGACGATCCTTTCATCCGCGAGAGCCTCAAGGTGCTGGTTGGCCTGGATGCGGAGATTGAAGTAGCCGGCTGCGCAGGTGACGGCGCCGAAGCGCTGACGCTGCTTCTGGGTCTGACCCCTGTTGCCGATGTCGTCCTGATGGATATCCGGATGCCGGGCTGCGACGGGGTTGAGGGGACCCGCCGGATCAAGGCGGCCTTTCCGCAGGTATCCGTCCTGATGCTGACCACCTTTGATGATGATGAATACATCATTCAGGCGCTGAGAGGCGGGGCCAGCGGATACTTGCTGAAGAATATTCCGCCGGACCGGATTATTCAGGGAATTAAAACGGTACATCAGGGCAACATGCTGATCCACCCCGATATTGCCCGCAAAATGGCGGGATTTCTCCAGTCCGCAGTACCTGCGGCGCTGCCTGTGCGGGAGCATCCGTCACTGGAATCCTACGGCCTGACCAAGGCAGAGCAAGGCATCGTTGCCTCTATTTCGGAGGGGCTGACCAATAAGGAGATCGCCGCCAAGCTGTTCCTGAGCGAGGGCACCGTCAAGAACTACATCACCGACATCCTCAGTAAGCTTGGCCTGCGTGACCGCACGCAGATTGCGATTTTTTATTTGAAAAGCCAGCGGGATTAGGGCAGATTCCATCACCTGCGCCGCGCATGGGTATGCTATAACAAAATAAGGCCAGCCCCCGCAATTACAGCGGGAGGCTGGCCTTTTGTTATACGCGAATAATAGCTGGCTGGAAATCCGGTTGATCAGGCATCCAGTGTCTCCGTATTAGCGGTATTGGCTGGCTGCCCCTTCTCCTTACTGGAGGCCGGCTGATCGTCGGCGGATTTGGCCCGCTTCAGCCCGGCCGTTGTAATTCCTCTACGGCGGGTGCGGGTCCCTGTCTTCATGCCGATAATGCCGAAGATGCCGGTTGGCTTCGCAGCTGCAGTGACGGCCTCATCCGGGTCCGGCACGAGAATCATGCCGAGCTGGTGATGGTCTCCGGCGTAGATCGGGCGCTGCAGATATTTGCTCTCCCCTTCCCGGTTCTGCACCTCCAGCTTGCAGTATGCCGGGTTCATGCGCAGCGCATCATGCAGCTGCGCCGCTTCGGTCAACAGAACCCCGTTGACCTTCAGCAGCACTTCACCCGGCAGGATGCCCAGCTCCTCCGCCGGACTGCCCGGCAGGACGGCCAGTACCTTGCGGCCGGCCGGCGGATGCACGAAGCTGGGGCTGGTGCTGCGCTCCTCCAGAGCGCTGTACCAGTTCAGGCCTTCGTGCAGGAGAAGCGCGAGCAGCGCTGCAACCAGCGTCAGCGGACTCCAGAAGGAAGCCAGCAGGCTTACGCCCAGGAGGACAACGCTGTACGCCAGCAGCCGGCCTGCGGTGCGGGCTGCCTTGCGCGCCGGCAGCAGGCTCTGGGTCATCTCGCTGAAGCCGATGATGACCGGCAGCGACACCAGCCCAAGCCCGCCGCCAAGCAGCGGCTGCCAGGGCAGATCCCCGGTTCCCGCTGCAGAGGGAACCAGCAGGAACAGCGGCAGCGGCCAGAAGGCCTCCAGCTGGTAGCCGCCGACGACCTTGCCGCGCTTGCCTTCCAGGAAGAGCGGCGATGCCAGCCGCGCGCCCTGCCAGCGCGCGAGCAGCGCTTCCGCGAGATGCAGCAGCCCGGCCAGCACGAGCAGCGCCGGGATGTCCATCTCCCGCAGCGCAGTTACCAGCCGCCCGGCTGCTCCAGCCTGAAATGCATCAGGAAAGAAGGAGAAAATGAACTGTATAATACCAAGCAACCCGATAGAGTAGGCAAAGCACAGAAATCGGACACGGAATAGCATCAGGACCAGGCTGACAATCCAGATGCAGATTACAGCGTCAGGGGGCAGCGAAATGCCTAACGCAACCGCCGCTACTGAAACGAGCAGGCCCATCACCAAACCGCTCCACACCGTCCGCCATGTTTCAAGGCCCCAGCTATGCTGCTTCACATGAATCAGCTTGCGCTCCAGCGCCACCTGTCTGCGGTAATAGAAGACAATAAACAGAAGAGCAATATAATAATAAGGCTGAATCAGCAGATGTATGACCGCTGTGCCCAAGCTTGTAAGCAGTTCTAGCATCTCATTCAAACTGTCGTCACACTCCTTCTACTCGCTTCAAAAAAAAGAAGGCTGAATTCAGCCTTCCTACTTGTTCGACGCAGCTTTCTGGATTTCCTTCCGCACCTCTTCGATTCCCCGGTTGCGCTGATTGTCATTGGCCGGGTCCTGAATGACCTTGATCAGAGCCAGCTCCAGCGCTTCCGCGGTTTTGGCATCGATGGCGCCGGTTGCCTGCAGCTTGGACGCGCTCTGGAATTTCTTCACTGCTTCCTTCGTCCCAGCGTCGAAATATCCATCCTTGCGTCCCGGCTTGTAGCCAAGTCCGTCCAGCATCGTCTGGGCGCTCTTCACATCCGAGCTGTTCATATTGTATTGCAGCGTTACACTCTTGTTAATCGGCGCCACCGAGAAATAGTCCGGCTGGGCTACCGCAATATCCGGTTCAATCCCTTTGCCGTGAATCCAGGTGCCGTCCGGTGTCAGCCACTTGGCGATCGTAATTTTCAGCAGGCTGCCATCACCCAGCTCCTTCTCGAAGCTGGTCTGCACCGTGCCCTTACCGAAGGAATGCTCACCGATCAACTTGGCTCCGGCTGATTGCTGCAGCGCTCCGGCCAGAATCTCCGAGGCGCTGGCACTTCCCTTGTTCATCAGCACGACAACCGGATAATCCTTGCTGGAGCCCTTGGAGGTGCTCACCTCGCGTGATTTATCCTTGTTCTCTACCTGTACAATAGTTTTGCCTGCAGGCACAAACTGCTCTGCCATCTCGATAACCCGCTGCAGCACACCGCCCGGATCATTCCGTACATCGATGACAAGCCCTTTCATGCCCTGCTTCTCCAAATTGTCCAGCTCTTCCTTGAACCGTTCAGCGGTATTCATGGAGAACTGGGTCACCTCAATTACACCGATTCCGTCTTTCTCCATAGTGGCATAGACGGTCTCCAGCTTCACATCGTCGCGGGTAATCACAAATTCCAGCGGCTCCGCTGATCCGGTACGCTGTACCTTGAGCGTTGCCTTGCTGCCCTTAGGCCCGCGGATTTTGGCGACTGCATCATTCAGCTCCAGCCCGTCCAGTGTTTCGCCGTTAACGGACAGGATGATATCCTTGGCCTGGATTCCGGCTTTTTCGGCCGGTGCCCCCTTGATCGGTGAAACAACGACTACCTTGCCGTTATCCGAGGATACCTCTGCACCGATTCCGGAGAAGGAGCCTTCAATGCTCTCTTCAAACTTCTCTGCTGTTTCCTTGCCCATATAATTGGAATAAGGGTCGCCGAGTGCTTCCATCATACCGTTGACAGCACCGTCGATCAGCTTGTCCCGGTCTACCGTATCGTAATAGTTATCTTCAATCAGGTTCAGCGCGGTACCCAGCTTCTGCGATTCCTTATCCTGCAGGCCGCTTCCCGTCTGCAGAACAGCCGCAACCCCTTCCCCCGCAGCTTGTCCGACAACCTGCATATAACCGGTCACGCCAAGGGTAAGAAGACTGCCGCAGAGCAGTGCAGCGACGATCATAAAGACCGCCGTGCTTTTCTTTAACATGATGCTCTCACCGTCCCTTCTGTTCATCTCACTAAGCCCGCATCCGTCCCGAAAGGACGGTATCTCTTCCAGTATATGCCGCCGGGCGGATTAATATTTATTGGTCCTCAAAATTACAGGTATGGCATCGGATCAACGGTCTTGCCGTCTACCCGTACTTCGAAATGAAGATGCGGTCCTGTGGAGCGTCCGGTCGAACCCGACTCGGCAATCACCTGGCCTCTGTCTACCTTATCTCCGGCGGAAACTCTGAGTCCGCCCTCACGAATATGGCCGTACAAGGTCCACACACCGCCGCCATGGTCGATAATGACGCAGTATCCGTAACCGCTCCACCATTCGGCAACCAGCACTGTCCCGGAATCAGCAGCGTGGATGCTGGTGCCCTGCGGAACAGCAAAGTCTACGCCGGTATGCATTTTGCCGACCTCACCCGTTACCGGATGCGTCCGTTTCCCGTAACCCGAGGAGATCCGGGCCGAGCCCACCGGCATCAGGAACGGCCCGTCGCCGCCTGCATAGTCCGAGGAGGAGCTCACGCTGCTGACACTGCTGGAAGCCTTGGCTTTCGCTTTGGCCGCTGCGGCTGCCGCTCTGCGCGCCGCTTCTGCTTTGGCCGCCGCTGCCTTGCGTGCTGCTTCTTCCGCCTTCAGCTTGTCCTTCTGCGTTTCGAGCGCGGAACGCTCGCTGGCCAATTGCACCAGCTTGGCTTCCTGCTCCTCGGAGATTTCGCCCGAAACAAGAATCTCTTCATCATAGTAGGCGATGAGCTCCTGCTTCTCCGCTTCCTTCTCCTTGAGGATGCTGCGCTGATCTTCCAGTTCAGTGTACAACTGCTTGGCATTGGCATACTGCCCTTCCAGCTCGAGCTTCTTCGCTACCACAGTCTCTTTATCCAGCTTGTGCTGCTCCAGCAGATCCTGATCCTGGTCTACGATCATTTTGAGGGAATCAGCCCGGTCCAGGAAATCGGAGAAGCTGGTCGAAGACAGCAGCACATCGAGATAGGAGACTGCCCCATCGGTATACATTAGCCGGACGCGGGATTCCAGCAGCTTTTCACGCGAAGCAATCCGTTCCTCCGCATCACTAAGCTCAGTTGCCGTTACATTCAGCGACTCCTCGGTGCTGGCGATTTTGCCGGAAATGGTTGTCATTTCACCCTTTACCTGCTCGATCTGGCCCAGTACGTACTCGAGGTTCTCTGTCGTTTTGTTCTTATAGTGCTGCGCCTCCTGAGAGCGGGAAGCCGCCTTCTCCTGCGCGGCCTTGGCCGCTTGTACCTCTTGCTGCAGCTTCTTCAGCTGCTGATCTATTTCAGCGACAGTTGTCTTTTTGGCATATCCGTCAGAGGGTCCTACTAGAGTGACAGCCAGCAGTGCTACGGCTATTCCGGCGGCAATCTTCTTCAACTCGCACTCCCCATCCTTTTACTCCGTAATTTATAATGTCATTTCATGTCAGTAACGGTACTTACACCTTCAAGAACTTGCGGATCGACACGGTACTTCCCCAAATTCCGATCAGCATCCCCAGTCCCACCAGCAATCCGCAGAGCAGCACCCAGATTTCATTGAACGGGATCATCTGCAGCCCCAGCATCGGGTCTCCCTGTACGGAACGGGTCAGACTGCTGTAGCCAATATACAGAACTCCGGAAGTCACCAGTGAGCCGATCAGCCCGATCAATGCCCCTTCCACAAAAAAAGGCCAGCGGATAAAAGCGTTCGTCGCCCCTACCAGCTTCATAATACCAATCTCCTTGCGGCGGGCGAGAATGGTTACACGAATCGTATTGGAGATCAGGAACATGGACATCAAGGCCAGTCCCGCCACAAAAACAAAACCTATATTGCGCACAGCGCGCGTAATCTTGAACAGCGTCTCTACTGAGCCTTTACCGTAGTTCACTTTATATATCGGCTGCTCGTCATGCGTTTTGTTTAGTGCTTCTATCTTATCTGCTACAAACGGGACTGTGGTCGGTTCAATCACTTCGACCAGCAGCTTGTCCGGCAGCGGGTTATTATCTTCGTCAAAGCCTTCCAGCAGCTCGGCTGCATCCGGCCCCATATCCTCACGGAACTCAATTAGCCCCTGCTCCTTGGATACAAACTCTACCTTGCTGACTTCCGGCATGCTGCCGATTTCGTTCTGCAGGGTTTCCCGCATCTTCTGGTCGGTATTAAGCGTCAGATGCACATTGATCTGCACCTGGCTGTCCGCCTTGTCGGCGATGGAATTTACATTGAGTACAAGCAGAATAAAGACACCGAGCACGAATAGGGAGACGACGATAGATGTGATGGAGGCCACCGACATCCAGCCGTTGCGGAATACATTTTTGAAGCCTTCCCGCATATGGCGCAAGAAGGTTTTAAAACTCATAACCGTATTCCCCTCTCAACTGGTCTCTGACAATGTTGCCGTGCTCGATCGCCAGCACCCGTTTGCGCATTTTATTAACAATATCCCTGTTGTGGGTAGCCATTACAATGGTTGTGCCGCGAAAATTAATTTCGTCCAGCAGCTGCATAATGCCCCAGGAGGTCTCCGGGTCCAGGTTGCCGGTAGGTTCGTCCGCAATAATGACCGACGGATTGTTGACGATCGCCCGGGCAATTGCAATCCGCTGCTGCTCCCCGCCTGAGAGCTGGGAGGGTTCACGGTTCGCCTTGCTGCGCAATCCCACCAGATCAAGCACCTCGTTGACACGTTTCTTGATAATTTTCTTGGGAGCCTCAATGACCTCCATCGCAAAAGCGACATTCTCATACGCCGTCAGCTTCGGCAGCAGCCGGAAATCCTGAAACACTACGCCGATATTGCGTCTTACGTAAGGAATTTTACGGGGCTTGAGCTTGCCGATGTTGAACCCGCCTACTGAAATCTGGCCTTTCGTAGGCGTCTCTTCTCTATAAATTAATTTCATGAACGTTGATTTTCCGGCGCCGGACGGTCCGACGACATATACGAATTCGTTGCGGTCGATCTTCACGGATATTCCCTGTAGAGCATGGGTCCCGTTGGGGTATGTCTTCCATACATCCTGCATTTCGATCAAAGTTATCACTTCCCGATTTTGTCATATTCCGCTGGCCGGCCGTCTGGTTCGACACCAAACCGCGGAAGTTTACATAAACTGCCCATTATCACAGGCTTATCTATTGTAACAAATCTGTAACCAAATGAGTACCCCGAAAGTTTTCCCGGACACGCTCATATACATAAAACAGGCCCTCACATGACGGGCTGCCGTTCCTTTGTAATACATTCGAGCCTCTCCTGAGAAAATCCTGCCAGCCGCTGCTCTGCCTCTAGATATCGGCTGGAAAACATGTTCCGTAAGTCTGTAACTTTGGCCTGCGCCGCTGCCCTGCGCAAATATGCCGCCCCGAAGGAGATCTTCTGATGAAAAAAATCCATCTCGCCCTTATTGCGGCTATCGCGCTGCTTCTGACCGGCTCCCTGCTGGCCGGCGGGCTTCATTTATATGCGGGCCAGCAGACCCTGCCCAAGGGCACCCGGCTTGCGGGCTGGGATATCGGCGGTCTGGACATCGCCGAAGTCCGCAGCGGGCTGACGGACCGGCTGCAAACGCTCGAAGCCCTCCCCCTGATTCTCAAGGCAGGAGCCAACACAGAGTTGACCGTCAGCCTGCAGGAGGCCGGCGTGGCCTATGAAGCAGACAGCTTCCTTCAGGGCCTGAAGGCATTGTCCGAAGGCAACATGCTCGAGCGGGCCAAAGCCCGCGGCCGCTTTGCCGCCAGTTGGGACCTTGGTGTCCACCTGGAGATTGAACATCTGCAATCCAGCTTAAGCCCGGCCTGGGAGAGAGAGTCCTTCGGCAATCCGGTCGATGCGACCCGGCGTATTACGGAAGATGACCGGGTGGTTTATACCGAAGAGACTACCTCATATGAAGTGGACTGGCACGGTCTGGAGCTCGCCCTGCGGGCTGCTCTGCCAACAAAGCTGGGCAGCCCGGACATTCTGCCCGGTAAGAGTATTGCCCTGGAGGTACCTTTGACTGTTAAAGAACCCGCTATTACCTTAAAGGCTCTTCAGGAACAGGGAATCGAACGGAAAATCACACAGTTTAGCACCTCACTGGGCTTAAGCGGACCGGGGCGCACCTTTAACGTAGAGGCCGCCGCCAAGGCAGTGA
This sequence comes from Paenibacillus sp. fava2, assembly GCF_058313675.1. Taxonomy (NCBI): domain Bacteria; kingdom Bacillati; phylum Bacillota; class Bacilli; order Caryophanales; family Paenibacillaceae; genus Paenibacillus; species Paenibacillus sp. fava2. The sequence goes on from NZ_CM177755.1 coordinate 6,716,605, forward strand.
ACGGTACAATCCTGCCGCCGGATGCTGTTTTTGATTATGGTAAGGCGATTGAAAAGGCCCAGCGGGAATCCGGTCTCCGCGAAGCGCCGGTTATTGTCAACGGCAAGCTGCAGCCCGGCACAGGCGGGGGCATCTGCCAAGTATCCAGCACCCTCTACAATGCAGCCCTCAGGGCCGGACTCGACATTGTGGAGCGGCGCAACCACTCCCTGCCGGTCAGCTATCTGCCAAAAGGCCAGGATGCTACGTTTGCCCAGGGCTATATCAACTTCCGGTTCCGCAACAATACCGGCAAATACATGATCATCAAGGCCGCCGTTGAAGGCCGGACCCTGACCGTGAAGCTGTTTGGCACGTTCCCGAAAAACGTATATTATACCGTCCAGTCCCAGACCGTAGAAATCCTGCAGCCTGCGGCCAGATACGTCAGTGATTCCTCGCTGCCCCGCGGAGGCACGCGCGTGCTCCAGAGCGGCAAGGTCGGGTATGTAGTCGAAACTTATATTACGCGTTATGTTGATGGCAAAGCGGTGGAGAAAACAAAGCTGTCACGTGATGTCTATCCGGCCCAGAAGCAGGTAATCGCCATTAACCGGGGCGGCATGAGCAAAGTGTACCAGCCTGAGCCTGTAAAGAAACCCCTGGTCGAGGATGGCGTGCGCAGCAATGAATAACAACTGCAAAGACGGTCAGAATCAGCTCTGACCGTCTTTGTAGATGCTACTGTGTAGTTCACCTTAGAATAGAGTATCCGGTGACATATCAATTCTCCAGTAGCCGTTCACTTTTTTCAGTTTTACCACAACCGCTGCATTCTCCCCCTGCCCGCTCTCCTGGGGCACACTGAGCTCGAATACTGCTGTGGTTGCTGTTTTGGAAACCATTCTGGCGGTAGCCTTATCGAACTGGAGGTGATTCCCTACATCTGCGTTGACCTGGGCCATTCTGCCTTTCATTTCAAGAAATTGCGTTTGAACATAAAAAGCAGCCGCGTTATGCGTAAACCCTCTTTTTATGTAATTCATCAGCTGCTGCCTGGTTCCGAGATCACTGGTAAGATAGCGGTACTCGAGCCCGTTGTAGTCAAATTTCTCAGCTCCCAGGATATTGCCTGCGCCGCTCGCATAGGTGTACAGCTTCTTGGCATGGACGAGGAGCGGAATGATGCTTTTGGCCGTCAAATTATTGATAGTGGCAGGTCCCTCTTTACCCGGTGCAGAGGCTGCTACTGTTTTTATTGCCGTATCTCCTGCCGCAGGCGTAGCCGCCAGCGCCCCGCTGCCCGCCGAAACCAGACCGAGCGACAAGGCCAGCGTACCGATCATCCACTTTTTGTTCATCCTAAGTTCCTCCTCTTTATTCTGCTTCATAGTAGAGTGTGTTACATTCCATTGCTGCGTTCACTACTTTATACCTTACGGCAGCCTGTAAGCTAAAATACCCATTCCTTCCAATAATGAAAACGGATTTACCGCACGGGAAGTACAAAAAAAACTCCGCTTTCCCGGAAAGGGAAAACGGAGTATGCATACACCATCAATTTGCTGATATGAGCCTGGTGATTATTCGGGAGAATCCGCCTGGTAATAGGCCGTGAAAGCCACGTTTGCCGTCAGGATGCTGCCGGGATTTTGTGCGGTTGGAAATTCATAAGGCTGCTGAAAAGCAAAGGAATCAACCGTTACCAGTCGTGGCATCTTATTCAGCTGCTTCAGCCACTCATGGATCTCGGCATATCCGCCTTCGATGATAGCCGTCATCTTGATCTCCTGCAGTCCGGCTGCAGAGGCTGCCGCTACTCCCGCCCAGTCACTTGCTGTACTTGTGCCTGTCAGCGAGAAGCCGATGTCCTTCAATCTGGCATGGGAGCTGCCGCCGATCGCCTTCAGATCGTTAATCAGTGCCTCGCTGCCGTCGCCGGAAGGAATAGCGGCCAGCGCCGTCTCTTCGTCTGCGCTCAGGCTGTCTCCCGCGCCTTTGAGCTCATTAATCTTGTTCTCCAGCACCGATCTTTCCCGATCCAGCAGAGAAAGTTCACTCTCTTGCATTGCTATATCACTGCTTACCGGACGGATCGCCAGCATATAAAAAGCAAACAAAACTAAAAACAGAATGAGCATCCCCATCACAATCGGCGATCGGTACTTGTTAATCTGTTCCACTGATATCCGCTCCTTCCTCCGCAGCAGCCTGCACATCCGCCGCTGACGGATCCGCGGCTTCAGGTGCCATATTCACACGGTATACTGCCGTGTATTTAATCAGATTGGATATACTGCCGCCAGCTGTCCCTGTGCCTGCTCCGCCTTCGGTTAACTTTTCAATGGCCGCTTCGCGTGCAAACGGCATGCCCCGGAGGGAAGTCAGGTACGCTCCGCTGTGTGCCATATCTGTAAAGTTCACGGTCAGGAGCAGATCTCCGCGGAACGAAAAGCTGATCTCACGGATTGCAGCGGCATAAGGCAGCTTCGACTGCAGCTCATTGAGCACAGCCGCGGCATTTACCCGGCTCGCAGACAAAGCTGCAATGATCGCTGCCCGGTCAAAGCTGCCGCTTCCGGCCCCGCTATTGTTCAGACTGGCAAGCTCAAGCTGCAGAGCTGCATTCTGTTCCTGGACACTCTGCATTTGTACACGCTGCTCATCATACTCTCCGCGGACAGAAGCATATAGAATCCCTGTTCCGACAGCGCCAAGCACCCAGACGGCTGCAAGCGTGACTGCCAAGTACGGAAATACAATGGTCTCGCGGTCCTCACGCGGCAGCAGGTTAATATTCCGCAGCTTGGGATCGCGCAGAGCCGCCCCCGCAGCTACCCGGTAATCGTTCAGGCTATTGTCCGGCTTCACGCCTGCCGAGAACTGGTCAACGGCAATCGGGGCAATGGCCAGCTCCGGCAGCGCCGCCTGCAGCTCCTGCTGCAGCTCTCTGCGCATGTCAGGTGCGCCTGTAATCAGCAGCTCCGTTATCCGCGTTGAGCCGTCATGCAAGCTGTACTGGTAAAAGCTCAGCATCCGCGAGATTTCCGCTGTAATTTCCACGATCTGCTCAGCCGACAAGTGATCCTGAGAGGCTGTCGCAGCAGCAGCCTCCGCCTCGGCTTCAGCGGCGAACGGCTGCTCTTTACTTAAATCAAACGGCTGCGGCTGCGGACGGCCCAGATCCACCAGATTGATCGTCCGCATAAACACCGGATTTCCGCTGCGGAACATATAAATATCGAGCAGCGACTGCTCGAGATGAATCAGCATCGTCTCATTAAAAGAGTGCCCGTAGCCTGCAACAATACTGCGTGCCAGCGCGGTTGCCGAAACCTCGACGCTTTTGATTTTCAGGCCGGCATCTTCCAGCACATCCACGTAATCCTGAACAACCTTGCGCGGCGCGGCAAAAATAATCAGCTGGCTCTCGTTCTCACTCTGTCCGGTAATGACATAATCGTACACCGGATTCTCGAAGGGCAGATGCAGCCCTGTTTCCACCTCCAGCTTCACCAGCTGGTCGATCTGCTTCTCGGCCGTACTCGGAATCGTCATTTTGCGGATGATCATCTGGGAAGGGGGAATCGACAGGTTCACTGCGCTGCCGCGGAGCCCTTTGGTCTTTACCCATTGCTTTAACCGGTCCAGCAGCGCCTCGCTGTCAGCCACCTGATTCTCTACAATCATTCCCGGCAGCAGCGGCATGAACCTTTTTTTATGGACTTGCTTCGCCTGATTATTCTTGAAGCTGATATAGCGGATACCCGTCTGCTCAATGGAGACTCCGGCCGCTTTGTTACCTATTCCAAACATGCTATAAAGTTCCTCCTAACGGATGAGCGCGAGATAACCGCTGATAAGTTGTGAACCGTAAGCGAATGCAATCAGTGATCCGGCCGCCAGCCACGGTCCAAACGGAACAGGCTGTCTGCGCTTCACCTTCCCCAGCAGCATCAGCATCACACCGGCAATCGTTCCCAGTGCACAAGCTATCATAAACGCCAAAATAACATTGGGAAAGCCGACCACCCAGCCCAGCAGCGCGAACAGCTTCATATCCCCCATGCCCATACCCCCGAGCAGTGCCAGCCCCAGTACAATAACACCGCCGGCTGCGCCTCCCAGCAGATGAGACCATAACGGCCCTTGCGGAAACAGCATCACCAGTACCAGAAGCAGCGGCAGAAAAAACAGCAGTACCTTGTTCGGGATCAGCATGTATTTCAGGTCCGCTACGGTCACGATCACGGCCAGGCTGACGAGCACAAATCCGGTAATCCCTTGACCGGTTAGCCCAAACTGCAGATAAATCCATAAGAACAGAAGCCCGGTTGCCGCCTCACCCAGCATATACAGCGGTGACACCTTTGCCCCGCAGTGCCGGCACTTGCCCCCAGCCAGGATGTAGCTTGCCACCGGCAGCAGATCCCGCGCCGTCAGCCGCGTTCCGCAGCTTGTACAATGCGACGGCGGCCGCACCAGCGACTCCCCCGCCGGCACCCGCAGCGCTACTACATTATAGAAGGAGCCCAGAATCAGGCCGACAAGCGTGATGTATACTGCGATAACAATGGTCATGGGGTGTGAGTTCCTGTTCTGTGGATTTTAAAAAAGGAATCGGGAATTCCGATTCCTTAAAAAAGATACCTGTTATTTCTTTTATTTCATCAAGGTGTTGGGGATACTTCCGCCGTTATAATTTGTGCTCTAGTAAAATATTTTGTTCCTGAAGAAGTTATTAAGGTGATAGCATATGCTGGATGTGCACCAGCGCCTGTTACTGCTGCAACATCAGTTAAAACCCCACCTGAGTAATTAACAACTCCACCTGAAATAGTTTTTTTATCACTAGGTAGAACAAGATTACTTTCTAAATAATTCTTACTCTGAAGTCCTGGATCAGTAGCAGTACCAATTACGGGAATGACACTATTTGCTGCAGAACCATTCATTTCATTAAGAACATATAAACGAGAAGCATCATATACCTGGCGCGCTGTAGCCAGATCAGACTTATCTCTAGTATTGCTTAACAGATTCCCAATCATAGGTACAGCTATAACAGCAATAATCCCAATAATAACAATAACCGCCAATAACTCAATCAGCGTAAACCCCTTTTCCTCTTTACCCGCCTTGCCCAGCTTCTTGCGAATTGCCTGTGCCAACATGATGTTTCCCCCTCATAATTGATGTTATTGAATAAGACCGATACTCCGTTATCTGTGGAGTTCCTAGCTGTCCTGTTGCTGTTATCCAATGTACTTGTCCTATTCCAGCAGGCTCTGGAGCCTGCTTGTGCTCCCGGTCCGCCTGCCTGGCGTCACCCCTCTCAATCTATGCAAGGAGCACATGGCTCACATATTACTGTACAGACTGAACATCGGCAGCATAATTGCTGCTACAATCACACCTACTACACCCGCCAAAAAAGCTATAAGCAAAGGCTCCAGCAACGACTTCAGCCGGTCAACCGTATTCTCTACGTCCATCTCGTAAAAGTCTGCTACCTTGGAGAGCATCTGATCCAGCGCCCCGGTCTCTTCACCGATGGCAATCATTTGCGTAACCAGCGGCGGGAATACCCAAGCCTTCTTAAGCGGCTCCGAGAGCGGCTTTCCCTGTCTAAGAGAATCGGCAGCACTGCGGATATATCCGCCGATTACCTTATTTCCGGCAACCTCCTCCACAATGGACAAGGCCTGGAGAATAGGAACCGAGCTCGCATAAAGCGACGAAAAGGTCCGCGTAAACTGTGCGATTGAACCCTTCTGATTCAATTTGCCGAATACAGGGATTTTGAGCTTGGCATAATCGAGCGCATATGCACCCTTTTCAGTCCGTTTAGCGATCATAAAACCAGCCGCAAGCAGAATGATAACGATCAGCCATATATACCATTGTCCCTGAATGCTTTTGCTGAGCGCCAATACCACCTTGGTTATTGCCGGCAGCTCGGCATTCATGGATTCGAACATACTGACAAACTGGGGCACAATGGCCCACAGCAGATAGACAACAGCCGCTACTGCCATTACGGCAACAGTCACCGGATAAGTCAGTGCTGACTTAATCTTTTCTGTAGTGGTATGCTGCTTCTCAAAATAAACCGCCAGCCGCTCAAGCGTCCCTTCCAGATCACCCGATTCTTCCCCTGCCCGGATCATGCTGATGAACAGCGGCGGAAAAATCTTTTTATGATCCTGAATCGCCTGTGACAAGGCTACCCCGCGCAGCAGGCTGGAGTTAACATCCTGCAGCGCTTTGCTGAGCGGCTTGCTCTCTGTCTGTTCCGCCAGAATTCTTGTAGCATCCACAATAGATACTCCAGCGCGCATCAAGGTGGCAAACTGCCGGCAATAAATAATAAAATGAATGGTCTTCACCGGATTACCGATGTAAATTTCCATCGACAGTATGGAAGACTTCTGTTCGACCAGGGAGAACACGGTCAGCCCCCGCTTACGCAGCTCCTCCATCGCCGATCCTTTATCTGAAGCTGTCAGCTTGCCTTTAAGCTGTTTGCCCGCGCTCGTCCTGACCTGATACTCGAATTGGGGCATCAGCCGCTCACCTCCGTGAGATAACCTCTGGCCGCTTCAGGCTCAATCAGCCCCAGCTGCAGTTGCTCGCGGATGTTCATCTCAAGGGTATGCATGCCGAGCGCACGGCTGGTCTGCATGACATTTTTGAGCTGATGCGTCTTTTCGGTCCGGATCATATTGGCTACTGCCGGTGTATTAATCAGCAGCTCGGTCGAACATAACCGCCCCTTGCCGCCAGCCCGCGGAAACAACCGCTGCGAAAGAACAGCCAACAGCACCGATGCCAGCTGGGAACGGATCTGCCCCTGCTGATGCCCCGGAAACGTGTCGATAATCCGGTCAATCGTCTGCGGCGCATCGGTTGTATGCAGTGTGGCCATCACAAGATGCCCCGTCTCAGCCGCTGTAACCGCCGCTGAGATCGTCTCCAGATCACGCATTTCTCCGACCAGGATAACATCCGGGTCCTGCCGTAGCACTGCCCTTAACCCGCTGGCGAAGCTGCCGGTATCACTGCCTACTTCACGCTGGTCAATCAGGCAGGTTCCGTGGCTGTGGAGAAACTCGATTGGATCCTCCAGCGTAACAATATGCTTGCTGGCAGTCCGGTTAATATAGTTCAGCATAGCGGCAAGCGTTGACGACTTACCGCTGCCCGTAGGACCAGTCACCAGAATGAGACCTTGAGGTTTCATCGCAAGTCCAGAAAGCACTCCCGGCAGTGACAGCTGCTCCATGCTGGGAATCTGAGCCGGTATGGAACGTGCTGCAATGCTGACCTGACCGCGCTGCCGGTATACATTCACGCGGTACCTTACTCCGTCATCCAGCGGATAAGAAAAGTCGAATTCCCCTTTATTTCGGAATTCCACGCTTCTCTCACTTCCCAGCAGCAAATCGGCCATATAAGCCGCTTCCTCCGGACTGACTCTTGCTCCTTCCAGCGGGATCAGCTTTCCGTCAATCCGCATGACCGGAGGTGAACCTACAGAAATATGCAAGTCTGACGCCTTGGAAGCAAAGGCCATATATAGCAATTGAACAATATCCCATGAAAAGGCTGGCACTTTTGTCTCCCCCTAAACTCTAATGCGACACCGTCTCGCGCATAACCTCCTGCAGGGTGGTTATGCCTTTGGAGACTTTGAGGAATCCATCCTCCATCAGATGCACCATACCCTGCGCCTTACCTGCAGCACGGAGCTCTTCAATAGATGCCGATTCGGTGATCATCTGGCGCAGATGATCGTTAATGGTCAATACCTCGTGAATCGCAATCCGGCCCCTGAAGCCGGTATTATTACAGCTGCCGCAGCCTCTGCCGCGGTAGATAACCCGGTCCGGCAGACCGTACCGGCGCAGCATGATCGATTCCTGCTCGGTCGGCGCATGCTCTTCCCGGCAATCCGGGCAGATTTTGCGGACCAGCCGCTGGGCGACTACTCCCAGCAGCGAGGAGGCGATCAGATAGGGCTCTACTCCCATATCCCGCAGCCGCAGAATCGTACTGACCGCATCATTCGTATGCAGCGTGGATAATACCAAATGCCCGGTCAGCGAGGCACGGACGGCGATTTCCGCAGTATCGGTATCGCGGATTTCCCCTACCATGACGATGTTCGGATCCTGCCGCAGAATGGAACGAAGTCCGGCGGCAAAGGTCAGGCCGATCGCCGGATTCACGTGTACCTGATTAACTCCTTCAAGCTGATATTCCACCGGATCTTCGATTGTTATTATATTGGCGCTTTCGGTATTCAGCTGATTAAGTGCCGCATACAAGGTAGTGGATTTACCGCTCCCTGTAGGCCCGGTAATCAGGATAATGCCGTAAGGCTTGCTGATCATGTCCTGAAAAGCCCCGGCATTCCAGTCGCTGAATCCCAGACTGTCGACCGTCTTCACACCGGTGCTCAGATCAAGCAGCCGGAGTACAATCTTCTCGCCGTGCATCGTCGGCAGCGAGGATACGCGGATGTCGACCATTTTGTAATCGAACTGCATCTTGATCCGGCCGTCCTGCGGCAGGCGCCGCTCGGCAATGTTAAGCTTGGCCATAATCTTGAGTCTGGCCGTGATAAACCCCTGCATCTGCTTGGGGATGATCCGCTCTGTACGCAGCGTTCCGTCAATCCGGTAGCGGATGGACAGGTTATTTTCACCCGGGTCCACATGGATATCTGATGCCCTCAGCGAAACAGCCTGCTGAATCATCTGGTTCACAAGCCTCACAATCGGCGAATCCTCATCCGTGATTTCGGTTTCTTCGATCTCTTCCTGCGAGGGCAGCTCCACCATCATCTGGCTCATCGAATCCCGCATGCCGTAGTGGCGGGCAATCGCCCGGGTCAGCTCGTCCCGGCTGGAAATCGCAGGCTCGATGCGGAAGCCGGTGCTCATACGCAGATCCTCAATCGCAAAATAATCGAGCGGATCGGCCATCGCCACCATCAGCTTGCTGCCCTCTTTCATGAACGGGAGCACCTGATAACGTTTGGCCATGCTCTCAGGAATGATCTGCGTGATGGCCGGATCAATCTGATACTTGAACAGGCTGACATGGGGAATTCCAAGCTGGAACTCAAGGACCTCAATGAGCTGCTGCTCAGTAATATAGCCTTGGGTGATCAGCAAATCGCCCAGTTTGCGCTTGGATTTACGCTGTTCCACCAGCGCTTCTTCAAGCTGCTCCTGAGAGATAATTCCGTTTTCGACCAGCAAATCGCCCAGCCTTTTTTTCATGATAGCCATACCCTTTTCACTCCAGAGCGCTTAAATTTTGTAGTATACAGCCTCTCCCGGACCCGGCCGGCAGTCCTGCTTAATTAAACCTATGTATATTGTAAAAATATTTCAAATTTAATAGTTATTTAGTCTCATTTTTCAGCAAAATACGCATATCTTTTAATTGCCTATCTACTAAATATGTCCTAGAATGATATATAGCATAGATTGGTACTTTTTACAATGAAAACACCCTACAGGGAATTCCAATATATGACACAATGCATTTACTTTTGACAGGAAGCATGATTATATATCGGCCAGGGAGAGATGATGATGAAGCGTATGAAGAAGAAGAGGTTGTATTTTGGTTCAGGCTTGGCCCTGCTGATGCTGCTTGCACTTCCTGTATGGAAGCTGATGACATACGTGGTGGCGGATCAGGGGATTAATGCTCAAGCCAACTTACAGCTTACACGCACTATAAGTTCGGCTTCAGGTGCAAATATAACTAACGGGGAAATTCAGCGCGGTGATATCTTCTCCTTAAACTATAAAATCAAACCGCCTGCAGTGAACTATACTACTCAACCTTCTCAATCCATTCGGATATCAAATATCAGCTTTACAGACAAGTTGCCTCCAAACATTGAGGTTGATACTGCTACACTTCCTAGCGGATTCACAAAGACAGGAACTCTTGCAGAAGGATATACACTTACTATCTATCTAGGAGATATTAAATATACCTGGAGTCAGAACTCGCCGAACCTATCTCCTGATTTGACCTCAAATGCAAAATTTAATAGCAGTGGAGAAATTGTATTGGCAGTTCCAGCTAGTGCCACTGTTACTAAGAAGTATACTTTTGCACAAGGAACTCTTAGTTATAATGATTTGCATGAATATAGCTCTTATAATTCAACTCAATCTAACAGTGGTTCTACTTTAGGGATTGTTGGAGATTACGGTCTGTTCGTTCTTAATAACGGGACTACCACCGGGAATTTTACTCTGAATGGAAGTCTGGCAGTTGGCGGCGATCTTTCGTTGACCAACACCTCTGGTGGCGGAACAATAAACGGCAATGTTATTGTAAATAAGAACTTCAACTACTACGGAAATAATCAGAACCCCGGCAATGGCGGTAATATTGGTATTAAAGGTAATGTAATTTATGGGCAAAGTTTTAACTATGGCGGTACCAGCCTGTCCCAAATAAGCGGGAGTATATCTCAGCAAAACCCAATGAAGGCTATAGATTTTAAAACTGCATCCGGCTACTGGTTAGAGAAATCGAAGGGCTTAAATGCACTAACCGCAAATGGTACTTCAAGCATAAAATATGGAAACCAACTCTTTTTAGAGGTCACAGATACTACACTCCCTTACTATGTATTTAAAGTAACTGCAGATCAAATTACTACTGCCGCCGGCATAATTTTAAATACACCTGTAAACTCAACTGTAATAATAAACATTGAGGGTACTTCTATTAATATGAATAAATGGACCACTTTAAATAATAAGCCTGCTCAGAATTTATTATTTAATTTTGTTGAAGCTAAAAACCTTTTAATATCTAGCGGGCAAATAGGGACCTTCCTTGCTCCGCTGGCAAGTGTTAATGCAACAAACGGTTCACTAACCGGATCATTGATTGTGTCTTCCTGGGATTTTGGCAACGGCAGTGGATTATCCTTTAACCCTGCAGTGTTTTCAGGAATTATTCCAGACACACCGGCACTGGTTCCAATAGTAAGTGTAACCAAGCCCTTCACTACCATCGAGCTTAATGCCACCGATCCTGTAGACAACACGCCAAGAACTCTGACCCTGCAGGGCGAAAGTATCGTCAAGCTGGGCTCCAAAGTGGATCTGAAAGCTATTTATACGGGACCTGCAACAGAGAAGGACATTACTTACACTTGGATCGTTACTCAAGATGGGAAAGATGTTACAGCATCGAAGCTAAAGAATGGAGCAGACGACACTCAGAAGGTACTTGATACTTCTCAAGCTGGAGATTACAAAGTCATCGTTAAAGTCAACAGCTCGAATCTGAAGGTAGAGACTATGGCTGAAAAAATCATATCCGTCAGATCGCTGACTATTGACGGCCCTGATAATATTTTCGTTACTAAAACCAAAGACTACACACTAACCACAGGAAACATACCGGCTAATTCCCTAATTAAGTGGAGCATTACAAAGAGCGACGAGCAATACGCAACACTAAGCAATGTTTCTGGCGATACAACTAACACCAAATACACACTTACCGGAAATCAGATCCATAATGGCGTTGTAATTACAGTAGAGGCTGGTGGAATTACCGAGACCCGTACGGTTAATATTATTCCATTTAGCTTAACCGGGCTGAGCGCTATCGGTGAAATAGAAATTAATGTTGGCCAGGAGTTGGATCTTAACAGCTTGCTCCATGCTACTCCTAGTGAAATGAACATTAATGATATCAAAAACCAGTTCAACTGGATTAGCAACATGCCGCATATTGCTAATTTTGATAGTAACCCTACTGACGAACGAAAAGGTATTATACGAGGTCTGCAAAAAGGGGAGAACGTTGTGGTCACTGTTTCGTATCTGCCTCCCGGCGCGAATACTCTTGTCACTGCAACAATCAAAGTCAAAGTTAATGCACCACCGAACGGAGATCTATACTGATTTCATTTCCTCTATACGAAAAAGACCGCCTCCGGATATTATTCATCCAGAGCGGTCTTTTTGCCAATCAGGCAAGACTATGTGCTACTTCACTAATCTCATCGGACTGACACTCATGCTTACCCCCTTAACCCTCGGAAGACTGGCCTGCTGATCAGCATAAATCTTGTAGTTATAATCTATAATAAATCTGGCATCCATAGTCTTCAATTGTGGCGTCACAAAGGTAAAACCTGCACTTACATTCGCAGCATCAGGTGGCTGAACTTGTCCAACTACTGCATTCACTGTCAAGTTCCCCTTTGCAAAAAATCCGCCGTTCAACCAAAATTTAGAACCTACACCGTACAGCATTCCCTCTGTATCCGTGTAGAAAAAGGCCTTCATCTCATCAGATGCATTCTGGCCTTGACCACTAACCTGTTGTGAAAAAGAGTCAATCCGCGTTATCAGTATTTCATGCTTAGAAATTACCAATAGCTCCTTTTCATTTCCACCTTCGGTTAAACCGTGTATCTTTGCATCTTCAACAGTTGTCTTCCCCAGAACAAACATCGTCGTATCGAACTCTACATTGCCTCTGATAATCAAATTTCCTGTAACTAGAATATTACCTTTAACCTTTAGAAAATCCGGCTTAAAATTATCGATAATCAGATCACCAGCAATAATCAGCCATTTTGGATTGCTACTATTGATACCCTGCTTAGCATCAGAAGAGAACGTAATTTGTTTATAATCTACATTATCTACTTGTAAGCTGGTATCAAATATGGCTGATGAGCTTAAATTAGTGAGCTGAGTATTCAGAATATCATGATAGTCGTCCACTGCTTTCTGATAGTCTGCTTCTATTTTATTTTTCTGCTCTTCCGTAGCATCTGCACTTATTGGAGCTTTAACCGGAAACTCCGGCTTTTTCAGATGAGTAAAAGAACCTGCGTTATATAGTTTAAGCCAGTCATTCAGACTCGTTTGCGCTGTAGCCTGCCCGTCTGCCGCTTTCACATAACGTGCACGCAACTCATTTCTTACATCAGCCCCCAATGCCTCGGATACTTTATCCCAAAAGGATTCTTCCACATTGATTTCCACAAATTTTTTCTGTTCCTTGATTCTTACTTTATCGGACGTAACACTAAGGATATCATTGAGTTCATTGGTATTCTCCATCTTTAGTGGGATTAATGGTGATACTCCTGATGGAGGAGCTGAACCGTGGGCGTATAATATACTGTCCCAGGATTGGACATGTATTTCACCGCTCACTTCTGATGAACTGGCCTGCTGCATTACTGTTGGATATACAGAAGGCTGGTGGTGGGAGAACCCTTTATACGTATAATCCGCTGTATCAGTAATAACTAGCTGTTTGCCGGCATAAATATTCCCTCTCAGCAGCGGGGCGCCATTAAGTCTTAACGTTTCACCCGATCCGAAGGCATACTTCAGAAAATCAGGATAGCTGTCAAGGGTAATCCGCTGCTGCAGTTTTCGGTTCACTCCGTTGACTACCGCCGAGGTAGTGACATCGATATAATACTTACGAGACTGGAGATACTTATCATCTACAGGTGAAATAGGCTCTTTTCCCGAATACTTAATTTCTTGAATTTTACCGCTGGCTGTATTATGAAGTGTTCCCAGTTCAGTTGTGACGTTAAGGTTCTCTTTATTTAAAGTGCTAAAGATCCCTTGCAGCGTATCCGGATCAATATCCTCCAAGTCCTTAAGCTGTGATTGTATATACGCTGTTGCTTCGTCCAGACCCTTTTGCGCCAAATGCAGACTCTGCACATCACTCTCCCGTGTTTCCGTAATCTGTGCTCCGCCAATTGTTGCTCCCATTACAGCCAGACCAAGTATCGTCAGTATAAGTACCAGAAACATAACTAATACAAGCGCCGATCCCTCTTCCTGCTTGATTTTTTTAAACCTCTGGATATAAGACACTCTGCCCGATGGTTCTTCTTTCATTTAGACACGATCCTCCTAGAACCCGAATGTACTCTCTAAAGTTAAAGTGTAATCTTTACCGCCATAGGTTTTCAGAAGATTGAGATTAATATGAATCAAGCCGCTGCTGCAAGAACCCGTATTACCGCATTGCAGAACAATACTGGATCCGGGAGCCAGTTTTGAGGTTACATTCGTCATAGAATCTGAATTTGAACTATCTGATTTTACAATAGACAGCTTCTCATCCTTAATGCTAATAGTCTCCCAGGCACCTCCTGTACCATCCCGTTGCAACTTAATAGAACTGCTTATAATTTCCTGGTTACTGTTAACTTCATACGCTGGAGCGGTCACAGTTTCGGCCCCAAAGGTGTACATCTCAGTGATAACAGCCGACATCAGCAGATCGCCTTCGTCCCTTAACTTATTCTCGGTCGTTACTTGATTGTAGGCGCGCATTCCAAACATCATTACCGCATAGATCAGTCCCGATACTATCGCAAAAATGGTTATAGCAGCTATAAGCTCAATCAAAGTCAGTCCCTGTTCGCGGCGGAGGAGGTTAACGAATTTTTTCATCTGTAATATATCCCTCCACAACGGTTTGTTTCGTCCTGGCAGTATCTTTTGAGTTCCACACTATGACCTCAACCGGAAGCAAATAAGGCGAGATATCCTTATCGAAATCCGTTTTACTTGCAGACATATTCTTATGCGTTTCCTGCTGGTAGACAATCTGAATATGATATTGAATTTTATTAATATAAGGATTCAGCACAGCTTCTAATATTTTTGTGTCATCAACCATATTGTTATAAGTAGCGCAAGAAGTCCCGGTGGCCGAGCATTCGAGCGTATTATTGTTTTCTACCTTAGTAAAATAAGCCTTCCACTTATCAAAATCCTGCTTCTCCGCATAAAACAGCGCATTGCGCGCCAGGTTGACCATAATCGTCTTGTTCTGGTTAGCTTTGGCATATGACATGGCATTGGTAAAATAAGACGTTAGCACCAGGGAGACGATCGACAAAATGATAATAGCCGCCAGCACTTCGATCAGTGTAAATCCTTGTTCCTGCTTAAGACGATCTTTCATCCTGCTTTTCCGCCTCTCACCCTAAATATCTTTCGCACTTGCACATTCCGTTTCTATTTATCCTGCTTCCATTATATTCTTTCCCCTCTTAACCCAGCAATCCTATTAGACATAATAATTCCAGCGATTTCTACTCTATATATCGGCTATGCGCTATGCTATCATTTGTGCTAAAGGGAGGAAACGACAATGGCTCTGATAGAATGCAGATTTTATTCGGATGTGCTTGGCCTCAGTACCTCAATGACGGTGATACTGCCGCAGCAGACGACTACACAAATCGGACTCAACAATGTAAAAAGAGGGGAGCTTCACCCGACGCTTTACCTGCTGCACGGCCTGTCGGATGACGATTCGATCTGGCTGCGCCGGACCTCGATAGAACGGTATGTGGCTGAGCTGGGCATCGCCGTGGTTATGCCGCAGGTGCACCGGAGCTTTTATACGGATATGGCAGACGGGGGCCGGTACTGGACCTTCATCAGTGAGGAGCTGCCCGCGCTCGCCCGCTCGTTCTTCCCGCTCTCCTCTAAGCGTGAGGATAACTTCGTGGCCGGACTCTCCATGGGCGGTTATGGGGCGATGAAGCTGGGACTGCGCAAGCCGGAGGCTTTTGCCGCTGCGGCCAGTCTGTCGGGGGCGCTCGATATGGCGCATCATCTCATGAACCCGGAGGACCCGGCCAAGAGGTCCCAAGAGTACGCGAGGATCTTCGGTAATGTGGACATCGCCGGCACTCCGGATGATCTGCTGTGGCTGCTTCAGGAGGTAGACAAATCAACGGGGCCTAAGCCGCTTCTTTACCAGTGCTGCGGTACCGAGGACTTCTTGTATGAGGACAATCAGGTGTTCCGTGCTGCCTGCGACAAAACCTCATTGTCATTAACCTATGAAGAAGGTCCAGGCGAGCATGAGTGGGGTTATTGGGATGCCAAAATCCAGGATGTGCTGAAGTGGCTGCCGCTGGGCAAATCATCCTCCGATTTGTGGAGTATATAGACCGAGCGTTATTATTTCTGGCAGCGTATACAGAGGGTTACAGCGGCAAATAGTCACTCGAACCCGATTGGCTCTTGCATAATAAAAGACTGTCCTTCCCGCTTATCATTATAGCGGTGAGGACAGTCTTTTTGGTTTTCAGTCTAAATGAATCCGTTCTGCAAAGCCTTGGACAAACTGCTTATTCAGCGGTACCCGCATGCTGCGCTACCCACTTACCCGCTTCAAGCAGGGAAGCCTCAGCCCGCTCAATGGCTGCTTTGACCTGTACAGTCGCTGTGCCGCCATAGACGTTACGGGCGTTCACTACAGCCTCAGGCTGCAGAACAGCGTAGATCTGATCATCGAACAACGGGGAGAACTGCTTGAATTCATCCAGAGTCAGATCGAGCAGGAATTTGCCTTCGTTGATGCAGTAGAGCACCGTTTTGCCGATAACCTCATGCGCCTGGCGGAAAGGCAGACCTTTGCCTACCAGGAAGTCCGCAATGTCGGTCGCGTTGGAGAAGTCGGTATTGACCGCTTCGCGCATCCGGTTTTTGTTCACCTTCATGGTGGAGATCATCGGTGCGAACAGTTGCAATGCACCTGTCAGTGTAGCCACTGTGTCGAACATGCCTTCCTTGTCTTCCTGCATATCCTTATTGTATGCCAGCGGCAGCGATTTGAGGACAGTCAGGAGACCGATCAGGTTGCCGTAGACACGGCCAGTTTTACCGCGCACCAGCTCAGGTACGTCAGGGTTTTTCTTCTGCGGCATGATACTGCTGCCGGTACAGAATGCATCGTCCAGCTCCACGAAGCTGAACTCGGTGCTGCTCCACAGCACCAGCTCTTCGCTAAGCCGGGACAGGTGA
This sequence comes from Paenibacillus sp. fava2, assembly GCF_058313675.1. Taxonomy (NCBI): domain Bacteria; kingdom Bacillati; phylum Bacillota; class Bacilli; order Caryophanales; family Paenibacillaceae; genus Paenibacillus; species Paenibacillus sp. fava2. Next base: position 6,733,455 of record NZ_CM177755.1, read on the forward strand.
GTCATGATCAGCGCAGCGTTAGCCAGGAATTCGACGATGAAGTCGCGGTCGCTGACAGCATCCAGGCTGTTCTCATACACACTGTCAAAGCCAAGCTGCTCAGCCACAAAATGACGGTCGATCGGGAACGTCGTTCCGGCCAGCGCCCCGGCGCCCAGCGGAAGCACATTAATCCGCTTATAGCTGTCTGTCAGGCGCTCCGCATCGCGGCGGAACATCGACACGTAAGCCAGCAGATGATGAGCGAACAGGATTGGCTGTGCGCGCTGCAGATGCGTGTAGCCCGGTACAATCGTATCCACATTGTCCTTGGCTTGTTCAATCAAGGCTTCCTGCAGTTCATGCAGCAGGCCAACGAACTCGACCACCCGGTTGCGGAGATAGAGATGCATGTCTGTTGCTACCTGGTCGTTGCGGCTGCGTCCGGTGTGCAGCTTACCGCCGACCGGACCCACTTCCTCGATCAGGTTCTTTTCAATGTTCATATGGATGTCTTCATCCGCTACGGAAAATTCAATATCGCCTGCACGAACCTTTTCCAGCACCTTGTTCAGTCCGGCCTTGATCGTCTCAACATCCTCCTGCGGAAGGATACCGCATTTGCCCAGCATCGTGACATGAGCCAGACTGCCCTGTACATCCTCTTCAGCCAGTGCCTTATCGAATCCGATGGATGCTGTATACTCCTCCACCAGCTTGTTTGTTCCTTTTGTAAACCGGCCGCCCCAAAGCTTGCTCACTTGATATGTCCTCCTCTAATGGACGATAGAAGGGCCGCTCCTATCCTGTCGGAGGAACGGCCTTCTGGTGTCCGCTTATGTTATGTTCTGCTATGAAACCGCTGAGCGGTAAAAATATTCTACTTATTAGACTCTGCTACGCCGGAGGAAACCTTCAGACGCAGTGCGTTCAGGCGGATAAAGCCTGTTGCATCACCTTGGTCATAGGCTTGAGTCGGGTCTGCTTCCATTGTCGCAATGTCCGGATTGTACAGGCTGACCGGTGATTTCACGCCGGCGCCGATGATGTTGCCTTTGTACAGCTTCACACGGACCGTACCGGTTACGTTCTTCTGGCTCTCGTTCACCAGTGCCTGCAGCGCGAGACGCTCAGGAGCGAACCAGAAGCCATTGTACACGAGGGTACTGTAACGGGTGATCAGGCTGTCGCGCAGGTTCATCACTTCACGGTCCATGGTGATGGATTCCATTTTGCGGTGTGCGGTGAACAGGATGGTTCCGCCCGGTGTCTCATAGACGCCGCGGCTCTTCATGCCGACAAAGCGGTTCTCGACCATATCCACACGTCCAATTCCGTGCTTGCCGCCCAGCTCATTCAGCTTCTCCATTACCTGCAGCGGAGTCAAGGCTTCGCCGTTCAGTGCTACACAGTTGCCCTTGAGGAAGTCCAGCTCCAGATACTCTGCTTCGTCTGGTGCGTCCTCAGGTGCGTTACTGAGCAGGAACATTTCTTTGTTCTCCGGTGCGCTTGGGTCAAACCAAGGATCTTCCAGCACGCCGCTCTCATAGCTGATGTGCAGCAGGTTGCGGTCCATGGAATACGGCTTCGCAGCCGAAGCCTGTACCGGAATGCCGTTCGCTTCAGCGTAGGCGATCATTTCCGCACGGCCCGGGAACTGGTTGCGGAACTCTTCCAGCCGCCAAGGTGCAATCACCTTGATGTTCGGCGATAACGCCGCCGCATTCAGCTCGAAGCGGACCTGGTCATTGCCTTTGCCGGTTGCGCCGTGGGCAATTGCTGTAGCGCCTTCCGCGATTGCAATGTCCACCATACGCTTAGCGATCAGCGGACGGGCAATACTGGTGCCGAGCAGATATTGGCCTTCATACAAAGCGCCCGACTGGAACATCGGATAGATAAAATCACTCGCGAACTCATCGCGCAGATCATCAATGTAGACCTTCGATGCGCCGGTGGCCAGCGCTTTTTCCTCCAGGCCGTCCAGCTCTTCCTTCTGGCCGATATCGGCAGTGAAGGCAATAATCTCTGCATCATAGGTTTCTTTCAGCCATTTCAGAATGACTGAGGTATCCAGCCCGCCGGAATAGGCGAGTACAATTTTTTCTTTAGGCATGGGGGTGCAACTTCCTTTCGGTGTGGGGGTATAGGATGGGAGCTGGCAAAAGAGTAAAGCTCAGGTACCGGAATGCAAGCTGCAACTATATAGATTGAATTAGAGGCCTCCTATTTTGGGATAAGCCGTGACTCCAGAGAATATTTGGACTTCCAGCCGCTGTTGTCTGCAGATTTCCTGATTTGTACCGCGTTCGCGGTTGAAATCCGCAGACAAAGGCGGACGCTACCGCTCTTACAGTTCCAAAATTCCCCTCCGCCACTTTCCCCTTAATATTCATTCTAAATCAAGTTATATTTCTGCAGAATACTTTTATCCTTAGCACCGGATCACAACTCTAAAAGCCAAAGCTCATCCTATATAGTTTTTTATATAGTATAAGACCTCTAAGGCCTTTGCAGGTTCAAATCTGCAATTTTTAAATAATGGCTCTGGCAGATGCAGGCGATTCTCAGCCTATCCGGGCTTCGCCCTGGATGAAAACCTTGATCAGCCCATCAAAGCAGCCATAAGCGCCTTCTGTGCATGCAGGCGGTTCTCAGCCTGGTCGAAGATGACGGAGTTCGGGCCGTCGATTACGCCAGTGCTGACCTCTTCCTCACGGTGGGCGGGCAGGCAGTGCAGGAACAGGTAGTCGCTCTTAGCGCCTTTTACCAGCTCCTCGTTGACCTGGTAGTCCTTGAATGCTGCTTCACGCGCCAATTGTTCAGCCTCGAAGCCCATGCTCGCCCAGACATCGGTGTAGATGACGTCAGCATCCTGAACCGCTTCCTGCGGGCTGCGGGTGATGACGATGTTAGCGCCTGTCTCCTTGGCGATCTCACGCGCCTCAGCAACCACAGCCGGGTCAGGCTCATAGCCTTCCGGGCCGGCAACCGAGACATGCACGCCCAGCTTGGCGCCGCCGATCAGCAGGGAATGGGCCATGTTGTTGCCATCGCCGATGTAAGCGAGCTTGAGGCCTTTCAGCTTGCCTTTGTGCTCATATACGGTCTGATAGTCGGCCAGCACCTGACAAGGGTGCGCTAGGTCGCTCAGGCCGTTGATTACAGGTACAGAAGCATAACGCGCCAGGTCCTCAACCTTATCATGGCCGAAGGTGCGGATCATGATGCCGTCGAGATAACGGGACATGACCTGGGCCGTGTCACCCACAGTTTCGCCGCGGCCGAGCTGGATATCATTTTTGCTCAGGAACAGCGCATGGCCGCCGAGCTGATACATGCCTACCTCGAAGGACACGCGTGTGCGGGTCGAGGATTTTTCGAAAATAAGTCCGATCGTCTTGCCCTTAAGCGGCTGGTAAACCTCGCCGTTTTTTTGTTTCTTTTTCAGCTCGATAGCCAGATCAATCAGATACGTGATTTCCTCCGGGCTGTAATCATTCAGCTCCAGCAGATCACGGCCTTTGAGCTGCTCTGCGATCGCCAGCTTCCCGCTGTGTACACTCTGGCTCATGAATGTGCCTCCCCGTTTCCTTTGTTAGCATAAGTATGAATGAGCGGAACAAGAATGTCCACCGCCTGGCGGATCTCATCCTGGCTCACATATAGATTAGGCAGCAGCCGGATCACATTCGGTCCGGCCTGCACAAACAGCAGGCCCTGCTTCTGACCGGCAAGTACTATATCGCCAACCGACTCAGTGCATTCGATCCCGATCAAGAGCCCTTTGCCGCGCACTTCCTTTACGAACGGCGTATCCGCCAGCTTCTCTCTCAGCAGGCCGCGCAGATATTCGCCCATCTCTTCTGCCCGCTGCGGCAGTTCATCTTCGAGCATTGTCTCTATCGTCGCTTCCATCACCGCAGCCGCCAGCGGCGTACCGCCGAAGGTGCTGGCATGGCTGCCCGGGCTGAACGCTTCGCGCAGATAACCTTTGCCCAGCATAACGCCGGCCGGGAACCCGCTGGCTACGCCTTTAGCCAGGGTGAAAATATCCGGCTCAATGCCATAGTGCTGATGCGCAAACAGCTTGCCTGTACGGCCCATGCCGGTCTGCACCTCGTCGACGATCAGCAGCAGGCCGTGCTCGTTGCACAGCTCTACCACAGCGTCCAGGAACTCCTGCTGAACCTCCAGCACGCCGCCTTCGGCCAGGATCATCTCCAGCATGATGGCTGCAGTATTGTCAGTAATAGCCGCCTTCAGCGCCGGCAGATCATGCAGTGGCACCGTCTTGAAGCCCTCAGGGAGCGGCAGGAAGCCCTCTTTTACCTTCTGCTGTCCGGTGGCTGTCAGCGTCGCCAGAGTACGTCCATGGAAGGACTGCTCAAAGGTTATAATCTCATAACGGCCTGTGCCCTTCACCTTCTGATGATAGCGGCGGGCCAGCTTGATCGCAGCTTCATTCGCCTCCGCACCGCTGTTGCAGAAGAAGACCTGATCCGCACAGCTGTTGCCTGTCAGCAGCGCTGCAACCCGGTCCTGTCCCGGAATGTGAAACAGGTTCGAGACATGCCACAGCGTATCAATCTGCGCCTTCAGCTTCTCGCCAACCTTCTCAGGAGCGTGTCCCAGACTGGTTACCGCCAGCCCGCACATGAAGTCGAGGTACTTGTTGCCCTGGTCATCCCAGACCAAGCTGCCTTTGCCCTTAACCAGACTCAGATCATATCTGGCATAAGACGGGAATACCGCACTCAGCTTGGCAGGAGCAGCCTCCTGAACCTTCGTTTCCCCTGAACGGGTATCCGCAGCCCCTGTTAAAGAATCTTTTTCCGCCTGTGTAAGCTCACTCATTCTTAGTCACTCTCCCACCATGCTGCTTCCGGTAAACCGGCAGCGCTCTATTTTGGTAACACCTGACTTCCGGCTTGTCTCCACTCTATCTTACCAAACTAAGAACGTATAATCCTCGTCCCCAGCTTCTCCCCGCCTAGCACCCGGCTAAGCACCTGAGGCTCTTTGCCGTCTACGATGACAACCTCGGACACACTGCCCTGAATGCAGTCCATCGCCGCGCGCACTTTGGGGATCATCCCGCCGTAAATTTCACCGCTGGCAATCAGCTCTTCAATCTGCGTCACCGTCACCGATGGAAGTACGACCTTTTCACCATCAATGGTGCGCATAATACCGGGAACATCCGTGACCACAATCATCGAAGGCGACTCGACAAAAGAAGCCACTGCCCCAGCCGCCGTATCCGCATTAATATTGTAACGCTGCCCACCGGCATCTACACCTATAGGTGCAATAACCGGAATGTAGCCGAGTGCCAGAATCCCTTTTATGATCTCCGCCTTTACTTCCGTAACTTCGCCGACCTGCCCTACTACATCGCTGTTGGCTACAGGGCGTGCCAGTATTAGATTGCCGTCCACACCGGACAAGCCAAGGGCCTGCCCGCCGCTGCCCTGGATTCTGCGGACAATCGCCTTGTTAATGCTTCCGGCCAGTGTCATCTCTACAACATCCAGCACTTCCTCGGTCGTCACCCGCAGGCCGTTCACAAAGCTGCTCTCAATCCCCAGCTTCGCCAGATTATCCGAAATCGCCGGTCCGCCGCCATGTACAATGACAGGCTGAACCCCATCGGCCTGCAGCTCCCGCAAATCCTCAAAAAAAGAATCCGGCAGCGCAGCCAGCGTACTCCCGCCGCATTTCATCACAAACAGCTTTTCTATTTTTTGCTCCGTCATATTCTAGGTAGCCTCCTTATGCCAGCCGCGTTTAGGTACGGTATGCAGCATTAATACGCACATAATCATAAGTGAGGTCACAGCCCCAAGCCGTAGCTTTGCCTTCGCCGTCCGACAGCACCACGGTAATCACTACCGTATCGGTCTTTTGCAGATAGTGAAGGGCCTGTTCTTCATCAAAAGCCACCGGCCGAGACTGGCGCAGCACCTCGATCTCACCAAGCGAAATATCCACCTTATCCGGCGATACCGGAACACCGGCGCGTCCTACGGCAGCAATAATCCGCCCCCAGTTGGCATCCGCCCCGAAAATCGCCGATTTCACCAGACTCGAGCCTACCACTGTCTTCGCAATCGCTCCAGCAGCCTCATCATGCACCGCACCGCTGATCTGCACTTCAATCAGTTTGGTCGCACCCTCACCGTCCCGGGCAATCGCCTTCGCCAGATGCTGACACACATGTGTAAACGCCGCAGCAAAAGCATCCCAGTCCGCATGCAGACGCGTCAGCTTCTCATTCCCGGCCAGGCCGCTGGCCATCGTCACGAGCATATCGTTCGTGCTTGTATCTCCGTCAACTGTGATCATATTAAAAGTAGTATTAGTAGCGGTACGCAGCAAGCTTTGCAGATCTTCCCCGTCAATCAGGGCATCCGTCGTCATGAAGCCCAGCATGGTGGCCATATTCGGATGAATCATCCCCGAGCCTTTGGCCGCACCGGCAATCGTTACTTTTTCTCCGCCGACCAGCACTTCGACGCAGCATTCTTTTTTCACCAGATCGGTTGTCAAAATAGCCTGGCTGAACTCCTCCGCTCCCGCGGCGCCTCCATCCAGCTTCTCCGGCAGTCCGGCAATCCCGGTACGTACACGGTCCATCTTCAGCAGCTCACCGATCACTCCGGTTGATGCTACTGCAACATTAAGTTCATTCACGCCAAGCGCTTTAGCCGCAACTGCACGCATCTCATAAGCATCGGCTTCGCCCTGCTCGCCTGTGCAGGCATTGGCATTCCCGCTGTTCACGATGACCGCCTGCAGGGTACCATCCGCCAGACTCTCCCGGGTTACTTTTAACGGCGCAGCCTGAAATACATTCGTTGTATAAACAGCCGCAGCCGTTGCCGGAACCTCACAGAGGATGGCTCCAAGATCGTTGCGGGTTGTTTTTTTGAGGCCGCAGTGCAGTCCTGCAGAGGTGAAACCCTTTGGTGCGGTAATGCTCCCGCCTTCCACGACGGTATATGTTGCCTGATTTATGCTCATTGTATGTTTGACCGCTGAACCTTACGGATACACTGGTGTATAGCCGAGGCCGCGGGTTTCCTCCCATCCCATCATCAAATTCAGGTTCTGAATCGCCTGCCCTGCTGCGCCTTTAACGATGTTGTCGATGACAGACACAATAGTTACCCGTCCTGTACGGGCATCTGAAGAGAAGCCGATATCGCAATAATTCGAGCCGCTGACCTCTTTGGTCGCCGGAAGCACTCCAGCCTCACGGATCCGCACAAAAGACCGGCCTGCATAATACTTACGGTATAATTCCACAAAATCCTGCTCGTTATAAGCGCCGTTCATCCCGGCATACATAGTGCTCATAATCCCGCGGGTCATCGGTACCAGATGTGTCGTGAAGGTCACGGTTACCTTTTCACCGGAAACATCAGTAAGCACCTGTTCAATCTCCGGAATATGCTGATGCTTGTTAACCTTATAGGCCTTGAAGTTCTCATTAACCTCGGCATAATGAACGCCCAGATTCACACCGCGTCCCGCTCCCGAGATGCCCGACTTCGCATCAATAATAATGCTCTCCGGCTTGATCCAGCCTGCCTCTACCGCAGGAATCAGCCCCAGCAGCGTTGCGGTCGGGTAGCAACCAGGGTTAGAGATAAAATCCACCCCGGCAGCACGTTCACCATATACTTCACATAACCCGTATACAGCCTGCTCCAGATATTCGGCGGGCGGAGCCGTATGCTTATACCACTGCTCATACTCTGCCCCGTCCTTCAGACGGAAATCTCCGGACAGATCGACAACCTTCAGGCCCGCTTCCAGCAGCTGCGGCACCAGCTTGGCACTCACACCCGACGGTGTTGCCGTGAATACTACATCAGCCCTGCCCGCAATCTCAGCCGGATCAACGCCATCCAGCTTCCGCTCCACAATTCCCGTCAAATGCGGAAACCCGAGCTCAATCGGCTCCCCTGCACTTGATGAAGAGATTACCGAAGTAATTTCTATATCCGGGTGGTTCTGCAAAAGCCTGATCAGCTCCACGCCACCATACCCCGTCGATCCCACTATCGCCGCTCTCAGCTTGCCTGCCACTGTCATCCCCGCTTTCTGACTCTTTCATGAAATGCATACCGTCCTGCAAATATGTATTATTATACGACCGAATTAATATAAATACAACATGTAACGTTAACTTTATTGGCGGATTCTTCTATAAAAAAAGAGAAGCGTTGACTTCTCCAATGGAGCATCTACGCTTCTCTTTTAAATCCTTCTCCGAGCACCTCATGTGCCTCGGTAATGATGACAAATGCGCCCGGATCTACAGACCGGACGATTGCTTTCAGCCGGGTAATTTCGTTCTGGCCGACAACCGCCATCAGCACTACCCGGTTGTCACCGGTGTAACCGCCTTGTGCGTTCAGCTTAGTCAATCCGCGGTCCAGGTCATTCAGAATCGCCTGGGATATCGCCTCTGTATGATCTGAAATGATGTAAGCCACCTTGGTCACACTGAAGCCCATCTCCAGTGCGTTGATTACTCTCCCGGTTACGAACAGACCGATCAGTGCATACATCGCCTGCTCCATGCCCAGCACAAACGCAGCCAATGTAATAACTGTACCGTCCAGCAGCACAACAGACAGAGAGAAGCTGAAGCCGGTGATCTTTTGAATAATCTGCGCCAAAATGGTCAGTCCGCCCGTGGATCCGCGTCCGCGGAACACCAGCCCCAGACCAAGCCCGACTGCGATCCCGCCATAAATCGAGGCAAGCAGCGGATTGGTTGTCGGAACCGGTCCGTCTTTGGTCAGGTAGATAAACAGCGGCAGCACAAAGCTCCCCAGCAGGGAGCGCATGCCGTATTGCTTACCAAGGAAGATAACCCCGAGGATAAATAACGGGATATTCAAAGCCCACTGTGTAAAAGCCGGCTCGGCGCCGAACCAGGCCTCGGCAAGCACCGACAAGCCGGATACTCCCCCCGAAGCGATCTGGTTCGGCAGAAAAAACAGATTAAACCCGAGACCGGTAATCAATGAACCGATCAGGATTAACGCTACATCCACTGTATGGCGCAGCGGCCCGTTCAGCGGAATCAGCGGCGGTTTGTTGCGTGAATTTTCTTTTTGCATGTTCTCTAGCTTCTCCTTACTACACTCCGAGGACGCGTAGAAATCCAGTTATGCTTACTCAACTTCTGTCTTGATCTGGCTGCGCAGGTATCCGTCGATGAACAGGTTAATATCGCCGTCCATCACAGCTCCCACGTTCCCGGTTTCCACGGAAGTACGGTGATCCTTCACCATGCTGTAAGGGTGGAATACATACGAGCGGATCTGGCTGCCCCAGGCAATATCGGATTGTTCGCCGCGGATCTCATCCAGCTGCTTCTGCTGCTCCTGCAGCTTCTGCTCGTACAGCTTGGAGCGCAGCATCTTCATCGCCTGCTCCCGGTTCTTGATCTGCGAGCGTTCATTCTGACAGGTTACCACTACACCTGTAGGAATATGCGTAATCCGCACCGCCGAGTCCGTCGTATTGATATGCTGACCGCCCGCGCCGCTGGCCCGGTAGGTATCTATTTTCAGATCCTCTGTACGGATCTCCACTTCCACATCATCGGTAATCTCTGGAACCACATCGCAGGAAACGAACGAGGTATGGCGTCTGCCGGAGGAATCGAACGGCGAGATGCGCACCAGCCGGTGTACACCCTTTTCCGCTTTCAGATAGCCGTAGGCATTGAAGCCCTTGATCAGCAGCGTTACGCTCTTAATGCCCGCCTCATCACCAGGCAGGTAGTCGAGCACTTCAACCTTGAAGCCGCTTTTCTCCGCCCAGCGTGTGTACATGCGCAGCAGCATCTGGCCCCAGTCCTGGGACTCCGTTCCGCCTGCACCCGGATGAAGCTCCAGAATGGCATTCAGCTTATCATAAGGCTGATTAAGCAGCAGCTGCAGTTCGAACTCATCCACCTTGCCGCTGATTGTCCGGATATTTCCGGCCACCTCGGCAGCAAGCTCCTCGTCGCCTTCCTCATCGGCCAGCTCCACCATCATCGCCGCATCATCGTACTCCTGCTGCAGCTTCTCAAACTGGTCTACTACGGATTTTACTGCATTCATCTCGCCGATGACTGCCTGGGCCTGCTCATTGTCATTCCAGAAATCCGGCGCGGCCATCTTCTCTTCAAAGTTCGCAATGACTTCCAGCTTCAGGTCTAAGTCAAAGAGACCCCCTAAGGTTTGTTAGTTTCTTGCCTATTTCACGCAGGTCCTGTTTAACGCTAGGATCGATCATGGGATCACTACACCTTTCAAAATATAATATTGCGCGGGGCCGATGATTGGAGATTGTTTACTGCTTATTATTTGAGCGCCGCATGCTGCCTGCACCTAAAATCTGCACCTGGTCTCTTCCGTAACTGCGGGAGAGTTTGGACTTCCGGCCGCTGTTGTCTTCAGATTTCCTGATTGGGACCGCTGTTCGCGGTAGAAATCTGAAGACAAAGGCGGACGCGTTCGCTCCTACAGTTCCAAACTTCCCTTCATTACTCTAGCCTTGGTGAAAATTTCAAGAGCCAATCCGCATGTTCTGCTCAACTTTAGCAGGTTATCCAAACTCCAAAAAAGCGGCCGGGCCGCAAACGGGGGAAACCCCGGGCCCCGCCGCTTTTATTATCATTATAAGCCTGAGACGCTTCGGATATCCTTATGCGTTCTGGCCGTGGCAGTTCTTGTACTTCTTGCCGCTGCCGCATGGGCATGGATCATTACGGCCAATTGCCGCTTCGACATGCACCGGACGCTTCTCAGCCGGCTCAGCGTTGGTAGAGATTTTGTCCTCTTCTACCACCGACTGACGTTCCTGGTTGGCTTCGATGTGCGCCTTCATAATATACGTAGCGACTTCCTCCTGAATGGCGGCAGTCATGGCGTTGAACATCTCAAAGCCCTCAAACTGATATTCACGCAGCGGATCGGTACCGCCGTAAGCACGTAGGTGAATCCCTTGACGCAGCTGATCCATCGCATCAATATGATCCATCCATTTGCTGTCAACGGAACGGAGCACGATAACCTTCTCGAATTCACGCACCAGCTCAGCGCCAAGACGCTCTTCACGCGCATCATATTTCTGCATAACACGATCAAAGATGAAATCAACGATTTCTTCTACTTCCTTGCCCCACAGGTCATCACGGGTAAGGGCGCCTTCATCCAGCAGCTTGCTGTTAACATAGTCAGCAACCTCCTGCAGCTCCCAGTTCTCCGGAATATCATCACTGCAATGTGCGCGGACTACACGGTCAATGACCGGCTTGATCATCTCGGTTACAACGCTCTTGATATTCTCGGATTCGAGAATTTCGCGGCGCTGCTTATAGATAATCTCACGCTGCTGGTTCATGACATCATCATACTGCAGCACGACTTTACGGATGTCGAAGTTATTACCCTCAACCCGCTTCTGGGCTGATTCGATGGCACGGGTAATCATGCGGCTCTCAATCGGCTGATCCTCTTCAAAGCCCAGACGATCCATCATGTTCAGAACATTGTCTGCACCGAAGCGTTTCATCAGTTCATCACCCAGTGACAGATAGAACTGCGTTGAACCCGGGTCACCCTGACGTCCGGCACGTCCGCGCAGTTGGTTATCGATGCGGCGGGATTCATGACGCTCAGTACCAATGATATGCAGACCGCCGACATCTCTCACACCCTCACCGAGCATAATATCCGTACCGCGTCCGGCCATATTCGTTGCAATGGTTACGGTTCCCGGCTGTCCGGCCTGGGAAATGATCTCCGCCTCGGATTCGTGATGCTTGGCATTCAGCACCTGGTGCTTGATGCCCTTGCGCTTCAGCATTTCAGATACGCGTTCGGAGTTCTCAATGGATACTGTACCAACCAGTACAGGCTGATTCTTCTTGTGGCGTTCTACAATCTCAGCTACCACTGCGTTGAATTTGCCGTTCTCGCTCTTATAGACAACATCCGGCATATCCGCACGCTGGTTCGGCTTGTTCGTCGGCACCTGCAGAACTTCCAGGCCGTAGATTTTCTTAAATTCCTCTTCTTCCGTCTTCGCTGTTCCTGTCATACCGCCCAGTTTGCGGTACATCCGGAAGTAGTTCTGGAAGGTAATTGTAGCCAATGTCATGCTCTCGTTCTGTACCTGGATTTCTTCTTTGGCCTCAATAGCCTGGTGCAGCCCGTCGCTGTAGCGGCGGCCAGCCATCAGACGGCCGGTGAACTCATCGACAATGACAACCTCATCACCGTTCACAACATAATCGACATCACGGCGCATGATGACATTAGCCTTGAGCGCCTGGACGATATGATGATTCAGCGTAACATGGCTGTGATCATACAGGTTCTCAACGCCAAAAGCACGTTCAGCCGTAGCCACGCCCTTCTCAGTCAATGCTACCGACTTCACTTTAATATCAACAGTATAATCTTCTTCAGCCGTCAGCTTTTTAACAAAACGGTCTGCTGCATAATATAGCTCTGTCGACTTCTCGGCTTGACCCGAGATAATCAGCGGAGTACGCGCTTCGTCAATAAGAATGGAATCCACTTCATCAATAATACAGAAATATAGCGGGCGCTGTACCATTTGCTCCTTATAGAGCACCATGTTGTCGCGCAGATAGTCAAAACCGAATTCATTATTCGTACCATACGTAATATCGCAGGCATAAGCGTCTTGTTTATCAGCATGGTCCATGCCGTTCAGGTTAACCCCGACCGTCATGCCCAGGAAGTTATAGATTTGTGCCATTTGCGCGCTGTCGCGCTGGGCCAGATAGTCATTCACCGTTACCACATGCACGCCCTTACCAAGCAATGCATTCAGATAGACCGGCAATGTACCTACCAGTGTCTTACCTTCACCTGTCTTCATCTCGGAGATCCGGCCTTCATGCAGCGCCATACCTCCAACAAGCTGTACGTCAAAATGCCGCATGCCCAGCGTCCGTTTGGAAGCTTCGCGTACGGTTGCAAATGCCTCGGGGAGAATCTCCTCCAGAGTCTCGCCTTTTTCAATCCGGGCCCGGAATTCTTCTGTCTTCGCCTTAAGTGCCTCATCCGATAGGGCTACGAATTCAGGTTCCAGTCCGTTAATAACATCGACCGTCTTCATGAGACGTTTGACATCGCGTTCGTTGGTGTCGCCGAATATTTTCTTTACAAGTCCTAGCATGGTTAACCCCTTTCATGCAACACAGATGGTGGAACCGAGCCCATCCTTAAATAGAAATTGAAAGGGCCATATATTATTTCGATTCCGCTGCTTCATAAATTGTAACAGTTTGTAAGACAAGCCGCAATACGAGCAGCCGCAACCTTATTTTGCAAAATAGAAGAAGCGGCAAATTGTCACCCTTTATATACGAATAAGAGCCCTATTCGCTTCAAGCGAATAGGGACTCGGCTGATTTTTTGAAATTATTACTGGCGGCAATAACCATCCAGCGTAAACCTGTGCCTGATTATCAGATTAATCTTGTTCGATCAGGCCGTACTTGCCGTCATTGCGTTTGTAAACAACGCTAACTTCAGAAGTATCAATGTTGGAGAATACAAAGAAATTATGTCCAACCATGTTCATCTGCAGAATGGCTTCCTCGACATCCATAGGCTTCAAGGTGAAGCGCTTGTTCCGCACTACTTCCAAATCATCGTAATCCTGTTCTTCAACAGCAACGCTACTTGCCGGTTCTTCCACGAAGATGGTCTTCAAGCTGCCTTCCTGGCGGAACTTACGGTTGAGTTTGGTTTTGTGCTTGCGGATCTGCCGTTCCAGCTTGTCCACAACAGCATCAATGGATGCATACATGTCGTCGCTGCGGTCTTCTGCACGAAGTGTCACGCCGGCCAGCGGAATCGTTACTTCCACCGTATGAAGGCCGCGGACTACGCTAAGCGTCACATATCCTTCTGAGGTAGGGGGTGCATCGAAATACTTCTCAAGTCTGCTGAGCTTCTTATCAACATAATCTCTCAAAGCATCTGTCACTTCAATTTGTTGACCTCGAATGCTGAATTGCATAGGGCACTCCTCCTTTGTTTACGTTCCCATTATACCAAATTGTCAGCGCTAAGTAAAAAGCAATTCGTTACAGACTTTACATTTACCTAACATTAATCTACAGCTTTCTATATTTACAAATAAACAAAGTCCGGACGGGGCAATCAGGTTGCCCTCATCCGGACCATGTATAGCCGCTTATATTATTCCTAGACGGCCCGATTTTATAATAGCAAATTCCTTACAGAGTGCCTGCTTACGGGCTGTATTAAGCTTTAAGGCTATTTCGTATGAATCCGTAATATTTCTATTGGTGACCATGAAGTTCCGCTACCTGCAATGACATACACTTTATAAGCAGTATCAGCCGTTAGACCACTAAGAGTCAGTGTCTGTCTTACTCCCGGCACCGGTGTAACGCCTCCGCTCCAAGGTGCAGCAAGCTGTGCACCGGAACTGTTTTGACCTGCTGCAATCTGTTCTGCTGTAGGCTGGGTAGCTCCAGCCGGAAGCACCACATACCGTACAGGTGTGGCTATACCGCCCGTCTGGCCGTAGGTAACATAAACATCAGCTGTTACTGTCCCCATGTTGCCCGGGCTAAGTTCAGTGATGGCTCCACCGCTGGCAGATGCAGTAGTTAACCGAAGCGTATAAACCCCTGACCAGCTGCCTGCAGTATCAGCAACCGCAATGTAGGCTGCATACTCAGTACTGGACTGCAATCCGTAAACCGAGAATGACACAGTACTGCCGGCTGTAGTAGCCGTAGAACCTGCATTCACACCTGCCGTTCCGGCTGCAGTCAGGCCGTCACGGACCTGCAGATGGTTTGGAGCGACCGCTGTACCGCTGTAAGGGGCAACTACATAATAAACGGCTCCTGTCACCGACGGGGTCAAATACACATCTGCCGTAACAGTGCCCACATGTCCATAAGTTATGCCGCTAACGGTTGGAGCAGTACTTCCACCGCCACCACCACCGCCACCACTACCTCCACCAGCCGGGCTGGTAGGGGTTGCCGTCGGAGTTGGAGTGGCTGTTTCAGACGGTGTAGCTGTAGGTGTAGGCGTTGGCGTGACAGTCCCGCCTGGCTTATTCGCCGCCGAGCTACCGATGATACCTACTGCTTCAGCTCTGGTCAGAGCCTTTTTCGGCCCGAAGGTTCCGTCCGGATAACCGTTAATGATGCTCTTGGCAGCCGCGGCTGCGACTGCTCCTTTAGCCCATGAAGCAATTTGAGCACTATCCTTGAATGTCAGCGTTGTGCTGTTAGTATTCAAACTGAGGAGCTTGGCAGTAATCACTGCAGCTTCCTGACGGGTAATCGGACTGGTGGCACGGAAAGTATTATTCTCATATCCGCCAATATATCCCGCTCTTACAGCTTTAGCCACTTCGCTGTAAGCCCAGTTGGTGCTCTTGAGATCTGTAAACGTGATTGCTGCCGTGTCCGTAAATCCAAACAGGCGGTTTACCAGCGCAACATACTCGCCGCGGGTAATCGCATTATTCGGTTTTACCGTCCCGTCAGCATAACCTTGCAGGTATCCTTTATCGAGCCAGTCCTGTAGCTGGCTCTGTGCCCAGTGTCCCTGAATATCCTTGGCCGTTGCGGCAGAGACACTTCCAAGAGCTCCGAACAACATGCTGATTCCGAGTATTCCAGTCATCAAACCGCGCCACATCTTCTTCATTCTGCTATCCATCCTCCTAAAAGTTTGATTGCGCATCCCTCCATGGCTGTAACCATAGCCTTGCAATATCATCCTTGGAAGGACGCGCTTACATTTGTGGGCCTCCCGCGTTATTAAATCCGCTTTATACAACACATCTGCTTCAGGAAGCATACTGTACGTACTGTCAGCTTAGGCAGCATAGTGTAATTCATTCCTTTTATGTGTAGACACATTTCACTGTACTGCTGAAGGGCATTAGCTTCACAATATCGCTGTTCACACCTTTCTCAACCATACGCCTAAGCTACGAATAGTCTGCATCGAGGCAAGATCGTAGGCCCAACATCTGTTATTACCCATTTTTTTCATACCCCTAACAGATTATTGGGAATTCATGTTAGCTTTGGCGTTTTCGCTGTAGAATTAGCGCTTTCAGAACAATAAAAAAAGACCCCGGGAGAATCCCAGGGTCCCTGCTAGCGTTGTCTAAATTGCTAACCATCTACCATATATGTAGGTCGGCTGCGCCGGATGATTATAATTTGATGACGTTAGCTGCTTGTGGTCCGCGTGCGCCTTCAACGATGTCAAACTCTACGGATTGACCTTCATCCAAAGTTTTGAAGCCTTCAGTTTGGATTGCGGAGAAGTGTACGAATACGTCGCCACCATCGGCAGTTTCGATGAAGCCATAGCCTTTTTCTGCATTAAACCATTTTACTTTACCTTCCATTGATTAAACATTCCCTTCGTCATCAGATGAACGTGAGTCTTGCCCACAACTCGACTATACCACCGTAGCTTCTTCATTGTCAATTGGAAAAGTAAATGTTTACTTTCAATAATTTACCACCCGCAAATTTAAACAAATCAGCTTCAAATGTGATCATTTCATCAAAAAGGAGCAGACGCTATATAATACCCGTCTGCTCCTGAGCTGAAACATCAAGAAATGTTATTTTTTTCGGTCCATTAGAATGCTGTCAGGGGTGTAGGCGGCTTCGTAGGCGTTGCGCTGGGCTTTGGCTTGGTTGCGTTTTTGGAGCCAGTCATGGGCTTCCTGCCGAAGCTCATTCATCCGGTCAAGCAGTGCATTGTCATTCTCTAGGATTCGATTAATTTCAACTTTTTGAGCAAGTGTAGATGGACTCAAAGCGACTTTTTCCGCAATCAAATCGACAAGTTTCTGCCGTTCTTCTACAAACACCTCAAGCTCTTCATAATCAGCCTCCTGAAGATGGCTCATCATTCTCTGTGTGAGCTGATCCAGGCTGTGAATGAGTTCATCCATTAGCAATCTCAGTCTGACCCGCTGCTAGCTTGGAGGCTTGGAGCCAGGTTTCGCGGAGATCGGTCAGGTAGCCTAGTGCTTCTTCAGCCTTCTCCGGGTTCTTACGAATATTGGCTTCAATTAGTAAGTAGTTAGTGTACTCATACAAGTAGTAGAGATTCTTAGACACATCATAGGAATGATCCAGAGTACTCATTAACTCACTGACAATTGTCTGGGCCTTACCGAAATTAAGGTTCGACTTTTGGTAATCCTGCTTGCTTAGCCCGTCTAATGCCGTTCTAACAAACCGTATAGCCCCATCATATAACATAATTACAAGCTGTGCAGGCGTAGAAGTCTGGACAGAGGATTGCCGATATTTATCATAAGGAGATGTAAGCAAATTTCTCACCCTCTATTTTATTGTTAACCTAACCGGCGGTGGAGAACAGGCTAGAAGATTGCGAAGTTAGCTTATTCATTGCCGTCTCCATGGCAGTAAACTGTTTGTAATAGCGAGTCTCCAGATTATTCAAATAATCTTGCATTGACTCTAGTCGTTTATTATAGTCTTTAAGTTTTTTTCCCATTACACTTTCTTCTTTGTAACTACTAGTAAGATCTGCTGAATACTTATTGGTGCCTGCTTTTTCAGAAATCAAGTTTAACGCATCACTTACTCTGGTTGAAAGTTTATCGAACAATCCAGTATCTGGAGCACTTTGGGAACCTTGAAGTAGATCCATAACCTCCCCAGAGTTGTTACTAAGAGCTGTTCTAAGTTTGCTTTCATCGAGGTACAGCTTACCATTCTCAAAATATGAACCTGTTGTAACTCCTATATCACCGAGTTTACCTAACTTCTCTGTAATATCCATTCTCATCGTTGATAACAACGTCTTAAGAATATCGTCATTCTTGAGCAATCCGCTCTTTGCCTTTTCTGTCCATGCAGTAATGTCGGCTTCTTCCATATCCTTTTTCTGATCATCAGTTAGTGGTGCAAAGTCCCGATATTTAGCTTCATCTATCTTAGCATTTAATGATGCAATCAAAGTATTGTAGTCATTAATGAAACCTTTAACTGTTTCTACGGCTTTGTCGGCATCAACCTGTGTTGCTATTTTGGTAGGTTTATCTATACCGTTTACCTCTGTCTTGGCTAGAAGTGTCAGCTGCACGCCGTTAACCTCGAATGTATTATTATCATTGGTTAGGCTTGTACCGTTAATTGTATATTCTGCTTTTACACCATCTAAACTACCAGTTCCTTTAATTAAGGCAGCAGCAGTCCCACTAGTTGCTTGCGCCACTCCCCCAGATGTGATGATCAGTTGTCCAGAAACAAGGCTAGCTGTTGAAGTGGTATTATTATTAATGTAGGTAATTACATCCGATATTTGACTATCACCCTTGAAGGTCAAATTATTAGCTCCAAAGCTAAGTGTAAAATCTTGGGTACTGGCATCTGAAATTGATGTACCGTATAGGGAATTTTGTAGTTGAGCGAGAGTTGTTGAAGTGGTCTTATTAGAAAATAAATTCAGCAATGAAGTATCGGTTCCTAATTCCACCTTACCCTTTGCTACAGTTGTTAAAGTAGCATTCGTTGGAGGACCACTGCTCTTTGCTGCAAGAGAAAGCTGCCCTGTAATTTCATCAAACGTTGCCGTTACATTTGCTTTTGAATTACTATTAATATTTGAAATAACAGTAGAAATAGCCGTATCGCCCGAAAAGGAAAAGCTCTCGCCATTAACCGTCAGTTTATATCCTTCAGTTGGGGAAGTACTATTAACATCCAAATTTTTTTGCAATTGTGACAGTGTTGTTGCTGAATTAAAAGTAGAACCAGCACCCGAAGTCTTCATAGTAGTCTTTGAAGCAAGCTGAGTTACGCTGACATTCATTTCGACACCATTAGCTGTAGCTAACGCAGTTGCTTTTACTGCATCCGCATTACCGCTTATTACTGATTTATTGGTATTCAGTGCTTCGTTACGGCCATATTTGTCTATCAGTTTATTACTGCGGAAATCATACAATTTACTATTGACTTCCCGGTAACTGTCTCTAGTCCAGTTAAGGAGCGTTTTCTGCTGATTAAGTTTATCCAAAGGTGCCTTTTTGGCAGCCATTAAACTCTTTACCATGCTGTCAATATCCATGCCTGAGAAACCATTAATTCGAGTTACCAATGTTAATCCACCTCCTGATTCTATACCTTCTCGTCAACCAATATACCTGCAATTTCCATCATCTTGGCTACGAGGTCGAGAGTTTTTTCCGGCGGTACCTCTCGAATAAGCTCTCCTGTGTCCTTATTCAACACTTTGACCATAATATCATGTGTTTTCTCATGTATGCTAATTTCCAAAGTTGTCTGAGGGCCCTGCAAAGATTTAACTGCCCGTTCGATCGTTTTAATTAGTTGTTCTTCAGCCACAGAGACGTTCGCACCTTGTCGTTCTCTGAGACTCAGGTCCTTGACATCTTTGATTGCCACAACGGACGAAGCATCATTGTTCATGGAGGCTGATACAACAGGTGTAACCGTTCCATTGCCAGATGATAATTCGGACTTACTTTGACTATTAACAACAGTACTGGCGGAAAGTGAAAACTGTACATTCATCAAACTCCGACCTCCAAAAACCTCAATTATATATATTATATATCGGTTAGTTACAGGGAATGTTTAGGGCAGAGCTATAATAAAAGGTAGAGACTCTTAAGATTATTGTATCTTATCAAGTTCAGTTACTCCTTAGATTTAGCTTGCATAGTGGCACAATCTAGTGGTTGAGTTTTTTTCTTGTGTAGCGATGCCAAATGCATCCCCCAATCCGAGACACAGAATAACGAAAGATTCCGGCAGATCATGACTGTCTACCGGAATCTTAAAAAAGCGTTGATTTGGTAATACTAGCGTTAACGGCTTTCTTAAATATCACTTTGATTTTGTAGCCCACATCTGCTAAAGTTCTGAAATCACGAAAAAATGAAATTTCAGTGCTTGAGCAAAGGAAGCAAGTTTAATTTAGGGACAGTAGTACGATTCTATCAAAGAAAAAGGAGTGACCATTAGGATTCTAAAACTGTCTTGCTATATAAATTGGATGTCCTTATGTTCTACACTACCTATACTAAGAGGTTTAGCTACTGTACAATATACCAATATTGACCTGTATTAATGAGTTATATACGGAACGAGAATATTGCGCAACTCATTTTTCCACAATAAGAAATTAGTTATGGCCCGTTGTATTAATTCATTTTCCAATAAAGCCCAACTCTCGTTATTGAAGGATGTAACAACTTCTAAAAGAGATTGTTCAAACTGATTTTTAAGTTCAGGTAGGTTATTTTCACCCAGAAATTCGGAAAACGTGTCTATATGTAAATTCATCTCTGTATGCGCATCTATTATATCCTGCATTACTACAGCAGCATCATTATATTTTTTTTCTGATACCTTATCAACAATAAAACTAAAACCTTCGTCTATCGAATCGCAAATATCTAATAAATCGCCCATTAACTGAAATGAACTAATTAAATTATAATCTGTTTTTATGTTATCCGTTATAGTAACGTTCATTGTAAAATCGTCTCTAAAATTAAAAATATAATTATTATTACCGCAATTCAATGAGTTGACTTGATTACCAAAAAATTCATTTTCGCACTTTTCTTTCATCAACCCGTATTCCTTGTCCTGTTCGGCGACGTGGTCAAACAATTTGCGTAAAGATGCATCCATCGCGTGTGCATATTTTTTAAAAAGTGTACCATCCAGATCACTCATTCCGACTCGTTTATAGTAGGTCGAATTATAATTAGACAACAAGGCCACCACTTTATCTTTATCATCCACGGAAGCTATTTGATCCTCTTCGCAATGAAAAATATAATATCGTGTATCCGATTTAACCCTATGTTCTCTAATTAACAAGTTGCGAATTTGCTTATGAGAATCTCCAAAATAGTGAGGTGATGTTTCATCCATGATCGTCCAAGGATTATTATATGCGAATGGCACAGTATATACTTTGTTATTGTAAGTGACAGTAGCAGCATAATCACTCTCTAATATTTCTCTACCCACGATATGTTTCAAACAGGAACGTGAAAATCCTGAGTTGTCTATTATGACTGAGAATGTATTAGGCGCGAATTTGCCACAAAGCATCGCTATATAACCACCGTACGAACTACCGTAAGCAATTATTTTCCTCTTATTTATCGCAGGGTATCTTTTGAGAACATCGCCAAGCACAGTAAGGTTATCGAGAGCAGGTAAAAAACCAAAGGATTGATACTCATTCCGTTCCGTAATCTTCAAAGCTTGACAGCGAGGGTCTAACTGGAACATCTCTTTACTTTCCAGTAATTTTCCTAACCTAACATAAAAGTCGTTATCTGATGAAATGTTATGCCAGTAAGCACTTGGAACTCCATAAATCTGTTCCATATTACGGATAAAGTAGTCATCCATTTGCATATTGCTTCCTCGGTATATACCAAAGTAATTCAAAGAAACCACTATACAATTATAATTTTTAGCCAGGTATGGATTTAATTTTTCTAATTGATAAGTTGAGTTAGCAAGTCCACCGAACCCTGGGATAGTTATTATTAGACCAGTTTCGTCATTTATGCCCTCAACTGGTAAGGTGACATAATAGTCAAGTTCGTTTCTGCTAAAACCCAATTCAACATCTGCATGCGGTTGAATTTTATAACATAACGTCTTCAAAATTCTGGCCTCCGATTGTATACAGTTTGCGTATTAATTAAACGATAAAACGATTGTGATATTATTTTCATACAAAAAAAGCAAGGTTCATTGTTTAATTTTGAAATTGAGCCATAAATTCCGTCTTTAAGATCTATCTTCTACCCAACAAGTACTCGCAAAAATAGAAATCTTCCTCAGTATCAATATCATTAGAACGGTTCCTTGGCATTACATATGCAGCAGTCTCATCCTCCAGAAAAGAACCTCTTGTCAATAGCCAGTTTATCTCTGCTACATAAACAGCTCCATTTAAAGCATAAATGTCGGGTAGTTCCTGACGGCGTGTTATTGTCTCATGTTGTTTAATTAATGGCTTCATTATTTTATTTCCTTGTAAGGTATACATCCAATAAGGGGATTTATCTGTCTTTGTAACACTAACACAGGCGGGTGCTTCTACATCCAACATATTTTCAATACATCCATCAATATCCTCAACAAGCCTTAAGGGAGAGGTCGGTTGTAATAATACTGCATAATCGAAAGAAGGCAACTCATTTATAGCGTGAATAACTGGTGCCATGCCTGGAGTTGTGTCCTCTGATAAATATTTAGGACGTACAAAGGGAACTTCACATCCCAGAGATCTGGCAATCTCAATAATTTCATCGTCCTCAGATGATAATATAAGCATATCAATATACTTTGATTTTCTAGCTTCATCTATTGTCCAGGCTATTAGAGGTTTTCCCGCCAAATTTTTAATGTTTTTACGAGGTACCCCTTTAGATCCCCCGCGTGCTGGAATAATAGCAAGGACTTTTTTATTTCCAATCATATGAAGACTCCCTTAAAATCACCATTTGCTTTTTCATAATCATCCACACGTCCAATATCAAGCCAATACTCTCTTAATGGAAACGCCGAGATACCACTTTGTAGTTCCATTAATTTTTTTAATAAGTCAGGCATATCAAAAAACTCGTCCTGTGGCACACATTCAAGTACTTTAGGATCCAGAACATAAATCCCCGCATTGACAAAGCTTTTATGCACAGGTTTTTCGACAATAGAAAGAAGACGGTGATTCTCCGTTTCAATTACTCCATATGGAATTTGATATTCATATTCCCTTACACATATTGTTGCAGTCGATTTGGTGTCACAATGAAATTCCAACAACTGCTCATAATTCATTTTAGTTAGCAGATCACCGTTCATAACAAAAAATGGGGCTTTAGGCCTCTCAGTTAAAAGCGATAAGGCGCCTGCAGTACCCAATCTTTTATTTTCTTCAATGTACGCTATACTCACACCTAGATGCTTGCCATCTTGAAAATAGTCTTTTATTATTTCCTTTTTATAATTAACTGACAAAATAAATCTGCTGAAACCGTGATTTTTAAAGCCTTCGATAATCGTTTCTAAAATAGGTTTATCTCCAACTTTAAGCATTGGCTTGGGTATATCATCTGTAAATGGTCGCAGACGTGTTCCGAGACCACCAACCATTAATACAACAACATTGTCTTTTTGCAATATTTCTGCAATATCATCGGCAAAGAGTATACGCTGAACTTGGTTATTGTTATTTAATATAGGTAATTGTCTTAGCTGTCTTGTTCTCATCAATTCTTTGTAATGATAGCTTTTCTTACCTTGCTTCTCGTAAATAGGTGAACTATTCATTACTAACTCTATCGGTGAGTTAAGCGGAACTCCTCTTAATATTCCCCGACGAATATCACCATCTGTTACAGTTCCATGCAGTCTACGATCTTTATCGACAACAACTGCAAATTGCAAAGAAGATTGATCAATAATTTTCATCGTCTCAAAAACAGTAAGTTCAGGCGCAATTAGTATGTCTTGCCAATTATTCATATGCTACGCCTCCTTCAAATGCAATGATCTAATTACTCACTAAATCAGAAATACTTATTGTTTCTCGCCGGTCACTATCCACTCAATCACTTTTTCGTTCAAATTGTTATACGTTCTTTCAATTCTCTCAATTTCCAACTTACTAAAACTTTTCAGAAGATCTTCCATGTCTTCTTTAGTTGAAAACCGACTTACTCCTTTATTTTTCAAAGGGCCTTCGTCAGCAATCCAAGTGTTCATTCCGACATTTTGTCCGGTTCCGTCTCCCCAACATCCCGTTGCAAAAGCTCTGCTAAAAATTTTCCCATTTTGTTTTAGTACTCTGTGAATTTCATTATATATCTTTTTTGAATTATCGTATGAATTAGCGTATATTGCTTCATTATCAATTACTGCATCAAAAATGGAGCTTTCATAAGGTAATGAAATAATATCTCCCACTTCAAATTCTCCATTCCAACCCGTAACTTCAGTGTCCAATCTATTTTTCGCCTTTCCAATTGCTGTTTCTGAACCGTCTATTCCAAAAACTGAAAAACCTTCTCTTGCGACATACCATAAATTCGCACCGGTACCACAGCCAACTTCAAGTATTTTGATCTCTTTTCTAATAGGAACCCCATAATAATTACGTGCAATAAAGCGGATTAAATCTTCAGAAGGATACTTGCCCCACTCTTGAGTCTTAAAGATTTGTTCCCATGTTTGATCCCAAGACATTATTAAACCTCATTTCTATCGATAGAATAGGATAAAGCGTTCCTTTTGTGGATGTTGTTTTATATATTCAGATTTGTACTCTTCATAAAAAGTTTGATTATGCTTATAATTACCGATAAAAAAGGGAACTCTTTGCTTGGAAAATCCTCTCTTAAAAAAAAGCAGCGAATTTGTATTTGATCCGTCTGTCCCTCCGCCTAGATATAAGGAGTGAATATTTAGCTTTTTTGCATATTCAGCGAATTCGTATATCAATAAATTTGATACATTCTTTTCTCTACCTTCTGTAATAGATGTAGATAGATGATACTCTGCTGTATAACCGCAAATAAAGAAAATTGCTGCTCCAATTACCTCTCCTAAATAATTTTTTGCACTAACTAAGTAAACAGCTTCACTCTGTAATAGTTCAATAAAATATTCTTTATTAAAGAAATAATCATTTTCAGCGTTTTTTTGGGTCATTAACGAAATATACATATCAATAAACTGCTCTATGTTTTCATTAGATTTTATCATGGATACCCTAACGTTCTCTTTTTGAGCCTTCCTAATAGCCGTACGCACTCGGGTACTAAATTGAGCTGAAATTTCTTCATTGGTAGTCAGATCTATATATACTGTCTGTCTATTTTCTTGTGCTTCGCCATAATAATTCAAATGATTGTTAAGTAATGGATGGAATCTGATAAACTCGACTATAACTTTTTGTTCAAGGCACCATGTCTTATAGTTCTCTATGCACGAATTGATAAAAGATTGTTCACCTAAAAATAGCGGTCCTCCATATCCATAAGGTGACTGGATATCATAGTGTCTCGTGCCCGGTATTTTGCCCATATGAAAAGCATGATAATAAATATTCCCTTTGTCTTCCTGAGCAAAAAAAACAGGTTGTAAATTTTTTTTATACACTGCATCATTAATAACATAATGGGGATGAAAATAAAAAGACTGCATTGCTGCTGGTAATTTATTAAATATTAGTATGGCCTGTTCTGTGGAAACTATCATATCAACGTGATTTGCTGATCATTATCATAATCTTTTTGTGCGTTTTTCTTCAATACATTCCAAAATTCAAAAGGGGATATTCCGTTCCCTGGTCTTTTGATGGTTATGTTATCAGCTGTCAATGTCTCGCCTTGTTTGATCTTTTTAAGTGCAACGATACTCTTCCGCGCAATATTAAGATTCTTCAACTCTGATTTCGAAGGGATTTTAACACCTGAACCTTTAGCTAATTCCACCTGTCTTATTCCTCTAACCATATGATTTAATTCTTCCGGTGAGAGCGAAGCTTTATGATCCGGTCCTTCTGCAAGTTTGTCATATGTGATGTGCTTCTCGATAACATCAGCACCTAAGGCAACTGCTGCTATTGGTATTGCAATTCCTTCTGTGTGATCAGAGTAACCAACCCGCAGTCCAAACGCAGTGCTCATTGTATTCATAGCCAATAAATTCACATCCTGAACAGGTGCAGGATACTCAGTAGTACAGTGCAGCAAAGTAACCTTCTCTTTCAATAGCTGCTGACCTTCCGGAGAAATAAACGCCGCTCTAAACGCCTCGATAGAAGGAATCTCATCTTGTGCTAAAAATCCAAACGCTATTACACCGAGCGCCAATTCAATTTCGCTTAAAGTTGACATTCCCGTTGATAAAATGATCTTTGGGGACTTTTGTGCAATATGATAAATCAAGGGTGCATTGGTAATTTCGCCGGAAGGTATTTTAATCGTATCAATTTTCAAATGATCAATTAGAAAATCTGCACTTTCTATATCAAACGGAGTAGATAAAAATTCAATATTGTGATCATCACAATATAATTTCAGTTCTGAAAATTGAGCAAAAGAAAGTTCTAGTTTTTTCACCATATCAAATTGCGACTCTTCACCACCTGTCGTTTCGATTTGATACTCAGCTTTAGGCGCGTCCATACTAATTACATTCTCTGTTTTAAAAGTTTGAAATTTCACCGCGTCAGCCTGAGCACTAACCGCAATGTCAACAAGCTTTTTTGCCAAATTAATGTCACCATTATGATTAACACCTGCTTCAGCAATGATATATGTTTTTCTCATTTAATCACCTCTAAGAAGAATTCATGGATTTTTTCTACTTCATATAAAATATGTTCTTTATTCATTCTTTGATCAATTGGGATAGTTAAGATAGTAGAACTTAGATTCAGATCTTCTGTATACTTTCCCTCTGAGATAATCCAATGAATTGGGCAAAAAATATTATGATTACTTAAATACTCACGAAGTTTGTTCCGAATTCCAGCATTCGTAAGGACAGGGAACCCTAGTGGAACTTCATTATCCGAAATAGCTGTGAACAGTGGTCTCAAAAACATCTTAATTAAGCTATCCTGCTCAATTAAATCACATAAAAAGGACCAATTATCTTTCCGTTTTTTCCTTATGTGCTCAAAATCTATTCTTTCCATTAAATAAACCGAGAACTCCGACATCCTACTCAAGATCATACTGCTATCTAGTTGAGATTCAGAAAGCTTGAGCAATGATAAAAACTCACTTTCATTATTAGACATTGAACGCTTAATCTTACCCTCGACCTGATCAAATAAAAACCCCTTCTCATCAAAAGTCAAAAAATGATCGAGATCTATTTGTATTTTTTCTTTGCTAATCAATAAGGCTCCATCAGGTTGAGGAGTAAATTTCCTATAGCTATATATCCTGAAATCAAACAATTCGTTATCAAACTCAGAAAATGCAGACTGAACACAATCCTCAATAACAAAAAATTGCTGTTTAGACTTTTCGATTTCCAACCATTTTCTTATTGCCTTATTCTCAAGACCAAAATAATGTACAAATAAGAAGACAACATTGTTCAATCTCTCAGGTAAGTTAACAGGTGTTTTTAGATCTGCACCCATTGAATAAAAATGAATTGTATAATTTTTTTCTCTAAATGGCTGGATAACAGAATCACAAATATAAGCCGGTAAATACGCTATTTTTTCACTTCCTCTAATTTCGAGTTCTTCGAGGGCCAACAAAATAGCAGACCGTCCTGTTCCTGTCCATAAATAATGGGGGGAATCCATGGTCAATTCATTTATGCTTCTTTTCTTATTGGAGAGCAATAATGAAACATCAATTTCTATATCACCGCCAACCCTATACATCGTGTTTTCATCCTCATCTATTTCATATCGTAAAATGATTTTTTAATAATATCATTTAAACTAATTTTCTTTAAGTAATCCTTTATATCTCTAGATGTTGTTTTACCGTCATACTTTAAATCTATTTTAGTCAATGCGTTTTGGAATTCTAAAGAAAGAGCTGAGCGTATGGAGTTAGATATTTCATCTATATTTGGAGAACAGTCAATAATAGAACTTGCCTTTAGCCGACCCTTTTGTCGATCACCAATATTAATTGTCGGCTTCGATAATACCGGTGCTTCAACTATTCCACTGGAGGAATTACCAATCACCATAGTGCAATACTTCATTGCACTTAAATATCTAAGTTGACCTAAAGAAAAAACCGACTTAACTCGCTCAGGATAGGATTTAGTGTATTCTTCAATTAACTCATTAATTCTTCGACTATCTGTATCAGCATTAGACTTGGTGAAGATAATCTGATACTGTGGAAATGAGTTCAGGGCTGAGAGCAAATTCTTCATTTGTTCTTCTGCCGTTCGGGTTTCCAAAGTTGTAGGATGAAAAGTAACAAGGAAATATTTACTTAGTTCCCAGTTAAAATAAACACTTAGCTCTTCTTTAGTCAGAAATGACATTTTTCTAATATTTTCAACACCTGTGTCACCCACATTAAATACCCTTTCTGGCTGTTCACCCAGCTGAATAACACGTCTCGCATATTCCTCATTGGCGGTAAAGTGGACATGGCTCATCTTTGTAAGAGAATGACGAATAGCATCATCAATTGCACCTTCGGTTAGTTCACCTCCCGAAATATGAGCAACAGGTATACGCATAATTAATGCCGTTTGTGCAGCACTAAATATTTCAAAGCGATCCCCAAGAAGAACCAGTATATCTGGTTTTAAGCGCTGAAAAGCGTCTGCAAACCCCATCGTAGCTATTCCCATAGATTTAGCGATTGCAACAGGGGTATCTGAAGATAAGAGCATTTCTATCTTTTCATCGATAGTAAACCCATCTTCTTCAATTTGCTTATAGGTCAATCCAAATTCAGGTGATAAATGCATGCCAGTTGCTATCAAATTCAATTCTAATTCATCATCCGCTTGAATTTCTTTCATTATACGAAATAAAAGACCGTATTCTGCGCGTGTTCCCGTAACAATACATATCTTACGTTTAGTCATTAGGATCTTCCCCCAGCGGAGTTGAAGGAATATTAATTATGCGATTTTTCAATTGTCTTGTAACTTTCAGATCTGCCTTCGGACAATGTAAAAAAGGCTGTAATTCATCAAGCGGTGTCCAAACCGGACGAGCCATGACACCCTCACTGTTGAGAATATCTAACACAAAATTACACTCGTAGTAATCTTCATTAATTAGAAGAGTTTGCAGCCAGTAATTGCTTGTCCCAAAAGAAGGCTCTGTAAACAACTGAATACCCTCTATACCTTCGAACAACTTCTCATATTGCTTTGTTAAAATTCTTTTAGCACTTATAAATTCTTCTATCTTCTCCAATTGGGCACAACCAAGTGCAGCATTTATATTGGGCATCCTGTAATTGTACCCCACTTCATCGTGAGTAAATTCCCACCGGTGAGGATTCTTTGCAGTTGTAGTAATATGCTTGGCATAGTCGGCAAGCTTATCATTATTAGTAAGGATGGCCCCGCCACCACCAGTAGTTATAATCTTATTACCATTGAAGCTAAGCGCACCTATCAGTCCAAAACCACCTGTATGCTTCCCTTTGTAATAGGAACCGAGTGATTCAGCTGCATCTTCAACAAGAACAAGATGGTAACGATCACAGATATCAATTAGCGGATCAATATCCACAGAGTGCCCAAAAGTATGCATAGGAACAACTGCACGAATAATTCTACCTGTGTGCTTATTCAGTAGCTGTCCATTATCAATTTTACCGATTGTCTGAATATATTCTTCGAGCTTATTTGGATCAAGCCCAAGAGTCTGTTCGGATACATCTACAAAATGCGGAACTGCCTGTAAATACGAAACTGCATTGGCAGTCGCGACAAATGTCAGTGCAGGGATAAATACCTCATCATCCGCTTGAACACCGGCAATTTTCAGTGCAATATGCAAAGCGGCAGTACCATTCACGACGGCTACAGCCCTTTTTACACCAGTAAACTCTGCAAGTTGTTCCTCGAAATCATTTACATATTTCCCTACGGATGAAACCCAACCAGTCTGAATACACTCGGTTACATATTGTAGTTCTTTATCTCCGAAAGTCGGCTCATGCAGAGGGATGAAATTCTTATTTCCATATAGAGACTTTATATTTTGAGCGATATGTTGCCATTGACTACTCATATGTTATATACATCTGCCTTATAGCTAGATAAATTAGCCGAATTTGTAAACCAGTCAATGGTTTCTTTTAATCCTCGTTTAAAACCTTCAATCCCTCCATAGGATGGTTCCCATCCAAGAAAATCTTTCGCTTTCGTATTGTCCGCCCAAAGCCGTTCCACTTCGCTTTTTTCGGGACGCTGACGAATTTCATCCGTCTCTATCTCAAACTTCAATCCCATAACTTCTGCAATCGCTTCAACAGTTTGCCCTATGGAAATTTCGTAATTACTTCCTATATTAATCACTTCACCAATGGCTTTTTCATTGTTCATCATCGAAATAAATCCATTTACCGTATCCTTTACATAATTGAAGTCTCTCGTCGGCGCTAAAGATCCGAGCTTAATTTTCTCATGGCCTGATGCAAGCTGTGTAATGATAGTTGGAATAACTGCCCGAGCAGATTGACGAGGACCATACGTGTTAAATGGCCGAATAACCGCAACTGGTGTTTCAAAAGAACGATAAAAAGAGAGTGCCATCTGATCAGCACCAATCTTTGATGCTGAATAAGGCGACTGCCCCTGCAATGGATGATTTTCATCTATAGGCACGTATTGTGCTGTACCATATACTTCACTCGTAGAAGTGTGCACAACTTTTGATACATCAAGCTGACGGGCGGCTTGTAGCACATTTAAAGTTCCTTTAATATTTGTATCAACATAAGTATCTGGAGAATGATATGAATAAGGAATAGCGATTAATGAGGCTAAGTGCAACACCTTGCTACACCCTCTCATTGCTTCCATTACACCATGCGGATCTCTTATATCTCCTGAAAATATTTCAAACTCTTTCTTATATGGAGAATGATCGAGCCAGCCCCAAGAGTTAAAGGAGTTATAATATACAAAAGCTTTTACTTCATATCCGATTTCAGTTAATTTTTCCGTAAGGTGAGATCCAATAAAGCCATCCGCACCAGTTACTAATATTTTTTTATTTCCCCCCATATCTTCACGCTCCCATGTCCATTAAAGGTTATTTGAACTTTCCTCAATAATAGAGATAATTTCCCCTAGAACAAAAACACTGACTGTAAGAAATTCCATTTGTATATCTCTGTTCGCAATTAAATTGGAAGAAGACAACGTTTGTTCTAACGCATACAAGTTCCACAAAGAACTCATCATTATTGGCTGTAAATTATGACGAAGAAGCCAATCATCCTTTACCTTTCCAAATAGTGCATCTGTTTTACTAAGCTTATCTACCACTTGTAGTAATTGTTTTTCTGATAAACGGTTATTAATCTTTAAACCCTTAATAACGTTTAACTGTTCCCCAAATTCAAATTTCATACTGATAAACCTATTTTTTTGTTCCTTCAGCATCAATTTCATTTGCACTCTATCCAGAGGATATTCCGCCACACTTTTCATGACTTCTTTAACTGGTTTTATATCTTGGGAACAATAACGTTCAGTGACTTCTAATAAGCTCATTTGGATGGTGTTCTCAATTTTAGCTCCACCTTCTGTCGCATTTATAACAACGATGTTCTCATTGAAAATTTCTATTTCAAACCACTTACGGAAATTAATCCAAATATCTGTTGTGGGGACTGTTCCTCCGTAATAACCTTCAGTATAGGTTTTATTAATTGCAGAAAACACTTCATTAGTGAACTCTTTATTGTCGTAGATTGTTCCTCCAGCATGGGATTCCTCTTCAGAACCTCCAAAAGCAAGGTCCTGACCGAGTAACACTATCGGCGAGGCACCAATATGTTCTGCAAATCCAAAAGCAACATGTGCACAAGACAAGCCAATGCTGATTGAATTATCACCCTTTAATCCCAAGGTCTCTTGGAGCCAAACATATTCCCCTACATTTTCTCGCATCGGGATAATGACATCACCCTTAAACTCCTCAAAGATCCCAGGATAAAGAAGTAGGGGGGATATAAGCGTTATTTCAGCAGGATAGTTTTTATTTTCATAGAAATAGGTGTAAGTTTCTTTATCACGCTCAATTGAACAAATAAAGTCTGGAATAATCCCTTCTTCACAAAGCCTTTGGGCAATCGTGTCCACAGCAATTATAACAGCCTTTGATGTAAGGCTCTTTAATTGCTCTATATTTTTATTAAGAGATGGGCCAGCTGCTACTACTATTGCTGGTAAATCTTTAAATATATTCTTCAAGTGAGAAACATCTTTTGAATGGACTAAATGCGGCAGGTTTTTCATGTTATGTCTAAATCCCGTCAAACTGTCCTCAATAGAATTCCCAAAAAGCATGGCTTTATATTTTGCAGTTTCCTTAACTGCTCTTACCAAATAGGTACATATATCCACCGCATAGTTTCTGTAGAAATATGTAAAATAAAACCTCATACTCTTAAGGTAATAGATAAGATTGGTCGAAAATAATTTATCCAGAAAAATCGACAGATTACTCAACTCATCAACAAAGAGGATCACATTCAAATTACCAAAAAACGACAAATCCCTTTTATTTAAAGCATAACTAAAGAAGCTAGGGTTAGGTTCAAATATGATCAGAAAAGACTCTTTGCTCATGGTTTGAATTAGCTTTTCTATTTCTTCTACAGAATTAATGCCCATTACAAATATTAGCTCTCTTTTTAATGGGTTGGGCAAACTAGATTTTTCAATTTCCCTCTTTACCAACAGTGTTTGGTTGTTATAAACAATGAATTCGTTACCATCACTATCTTCACTAAATAAATCATCACGAAAACCTGCTTCTTTTTGCTCACAGATCCAGTGATCGGCATTCCGAGATAGAACTTCTATATTTCTATTCAATAACATTTGCAGGATTCTCCTTATTTACTAAAATGTCAATTGTAATATCAGTTTAATTTAGTTAAGTATAGAAAGATAGCCCCACAATGTGGGGCTATCCCTTTTTTGGATTGTAACAAATTTTTCGCGAGTTTTAAACCTAATTATCTCAACAGTTGAAGCACGCCTTGTGGCTGTTGGTTTGCTTGAGCCAACATAGCTTGAGCAGCTTGAGCCAAGATATTATTCTTGGTTTGTTGCATCATTTCTTTCGCCATGTCAACATCACGAACGCGGGACTCAGCAGCTGTCAGGTTCTCAGAAGCTGTTCCCAAGTTGTTGATGGTGTGCTCCAGACGATTTTGTACAGCACCCAGTTTAGAACGTTCACTGGAAACTTTCTGAGTCGCCTGGTCAATCACCTTAATTGCTACAGTTGCTTGAGCTTGAGTAGAAATTTGGAGTCCCTTTACTCCGAGAGCCGAAGTACCCATATCTTCAACAGACAAGCTCATTGTTTGACCAGTATTTGCACCGATTTGGAACGTTGCCGAACCATCAGTTCTCTTATTGGCTGCTGCTGTAGTTTCTGAGAAGGAAGACAATGCATTAGTTGCAGCAGTACGAACATTCCCAGTACTATCTTTAATTGTGATTGTCAAACCATTCACAGCACCTGTAGTACCAGAATTAGTTGCAGTCAGTATAGCTGAACCAGTGCTCACAGAGAATCCTGTAAGAGCATCATCTGTTGCACCATCAGTAGTACCAATTGCTGCGATTGTCAGTGCAGCACTAACAGCAAAGGTATTTGAAACTGTTGTTCCATCCTTTACGTAAGAAACAGTAATAGAGTCATTCGAAGTAATCCCTAAGCTATTACCATTTGAATCAGTAAGGTTTGTAAGCAAAGTACCAGCCACAATTGCAGCACCAACAGAGTCCTTCATTGCAGCGTTTGTATTCACATTTGCTACAGCAGTATTCACAGCACTACCCATAGAACCATCCAGCAAGTTTTTGGTATTGAATTGCGTTGTAGACTGAATACGGTCAATTTCCGAATTCAATTGGTTCATTTCTTTTTGCAGCTCACTACGGTCACCAGCAGTATTCGTATCATTCGCGGATTGAACGGACAGTTCACGCATACGTTGCAGAATGCTGTGAGTTTCATTCAGTGCGCCTTCAGCTGTTTGAATCAAGGAAATGCCATCCTGCGAGTTACGGGAAGCTTGATCCAAACCGCGGATTTGGCCGCGCATTTTTTCGGAGATTGCCAGACCTGCAGCGTCATCCCCCGCACGGTTGATGCGAAGACCGGAAGACAATTTTTCAATATTTTTGTTAGTATTGGCTGTGTTAGCAGACAGTTGGCGGTGAGTATTCAGCGCCGCGATATTATGGTTGATAATCATTTGATATTTCCTCCCTGAAATTAAGTTAGTTCCACGTCCATGTGGTAAACGCTGAGCCATTAAGGTCGGCCGCCCTGCCGACTCAGTGCCTAATACATATATCGACGTCCAGCCCTCAACTGTTTAGAGTATTTTAAAAGTTTTTTGAAATTAATAGGGATTTATTTCAAAATTAAAAAAGAGATATCTTAGCAGCCTTGTAAATACTGCTGAGATACCTCCTGATTTACCTAATTGAATTTATTCGTAACTTTGCGGTACACGAAGCCGATCAATCAGCGCATTTAATTCTGACTGCTGTGGTGCCACAGACTCCCTGTTAGACTCCTGTATCGAGAGATACACCTCTTTACGAAAAATATCGACATGCTTCGGAGCAGAGATGCCGACCTTTACAGTGTCACCCTCCACACTTAAGATCGTCAGTTCAATTTGGTCCTGGATGACGATAGTCTCTCCTTTTTTGCGGGATAGTACGAGCATATCATCCACCATCCTTTCCGTATAATGCTGACTGTGATTGTAACAGCCTGTGCTTTGTGTGATAAGGTGCCCGGTGGAGAACAATCTGTTTACCGGTCAGCCCGGTTGGATTCATAACGATTGGTGCTAAGAGATTTATAGTTGAATATTCTATATCCTCTTTTAAAGTAAGGATACAACGTACGAGCACTTCCGATTCTATGGCAAGCTCTTCTGCTTCATCATCAGGAAGCTCAAATTCATAGGCAGGATAAAATACGAAAGGGTCCCCCAGTAGAAAGGACAACCCTGGTTCCTTTACAGATTGCAGCACCCAAAATGGAGCATTAGGCATAGCGATTAAGGCAAAATTTGTTTCCTCATCAAAACCGGGTATACCCTTTGGAAAATAATATATCTGATCTTCATTCACTTCAAGATTGCCCATAGTATATGTTTCTATAATCAAATTATTCACTCCTTAAAAGTTCTGCAAGCAAAACTAACTATTTCAAAAATTCTGGTTGGTAAATGGGAATAGATAGCACAAAAGCTATAGAAGCGCACTCTGGCACATCCATAGCTTATAACCTTACATTTGAACATTCAATTCCGGTGGAATAAATTGAATAGAAGCATACTGCTGCATATAGATATTCAGCTTCCCGCGAGTATACTCCGTTTCTGGACGATGCCTTTCCACCTGAATATCCACCTGCGCTGCTCGAAAGCTGATCTCAGGAGCTCTTGTCTCAAAATGAATGTCTACATTGTCATAGGACGCCGTACCACATGGCTCGGGAAATGAATTAGGCTCGGTATCCGTTCCGTATACATCCGCGATTGTATTCCCCGGCTTAAAAAACTCAGCCATGCGGGTCCCTTGCTCAACCCTACGTGCAATCGCCTGCAGGTATAATTGCTGTATTCCCGAGTAAATTCTTTTGTTCATATCTAACACGCTGCCACCATTATAGGCAGCACGTGCCCGGGTCTGGTCAATCATTAGCTCCGGGCGGGTAGACTGAACACTCAATTCTCCAGGTATAGTCGTGATAGTAACATCTGCTTTAGGCTGGGTTATAGAAAACGCACCTAAATCAGCATCAATCCCGATTATTGCTGGCTTCTGTCGAATTTGCAGAATAGGCTGCAGCAAGAAGAACCCCTCCATTATCTAATGAAGTCTACTAGGGTAGTAGAAATAATCTTGGCTCCTACAGAAAGAGATGCATTATAGATATTCTCTTGAATCTTCGATTGCATGATAAGTCCCTCATAATCGGCATCTTCTGTCTTGGCCTGCAGATCTGTCAGGTTAATATTCAGATCACTTAAGCGATCCTGCATTAATTCCACACGATTGGTTTTGGCGCCTATCTCAGCGCGTGCCGATAAAATCTTCTCATTTCGGGTATCAATCTTATCAATTTGGTTAGAAATGCCCGTAAGATTACCTGACTTTAAAGCAGATGATAGGTTATTGATTATTGAAAATAAATTATCTGTTTCTCCTGTAGCACCAAAAATATCATTACCAGTCATATTAATCGGCATTTGCACGCCCTCACCTACAATATACTGAATCTGCCCGGCATCAGTAGTGATGTTCTGTGTTGTATCATAGGTACCATCAGCTCCTTTAGCAAAATCATAAGGCTTGGTAGTATATTGCTCACCATTGAAGATATATTTACCGTTAAGCTTACTATTAGAGATATCTACAAGTTGTTCCTTGAGCTGCATCACTTCTTCATTGATACTGTCCAATGCTGACTGTGGATTACTTCCCGTGGAAGCCTTAACTGAAAGTTCGCGCAGTCTTTGGACCACATCTCCGGCTTGTCCCAACACAGTATCATTGTAATCAAGCCATGACAGTGCACTGTCCACATTCTTGGTATACTGTTCGTTTGAAGAGATTTCAGCTCGGTAACGTAACGAATAGGTAATGCCTACTGGGTCATCAGAAGGCTTGTTGATCTTACGTCCGCTGGCCAATTGCAGCTGAGTATCGTTCATCGTACGTGCATTACGGTTCAAATTAAGCAGCAGCTGTGAATTCATCATATTGGAGGTGACCCTCAACATTAGATGTACCTCCTTTATCTGCCGACTGTGCCGGTAGAATTAATTAGTTTATCAAGCATCTCATCATATGTTGTCATAAAGCGGGCAGCCGCACTGTAAGCATGCTGGAACACCAGCATATTCGACATTTCCTCATCCAGAGAAACCCCGCTTACCGATTGCCGTCTGGAATTAACCTGTTCCACCAGATAATCCGAATTGCTCGCCTGGCGTGTAGCCTCCTGAGATTGAATCCCAAGCTGGCCCACCATGGAGCTTAAATAGGAGCCGACTGTACCGGTGGTGGTTCCATCAGCTGTAGTAAACGTATTGTTGTCTTTCATATTACTGAACAGAAGTGCCAAAGTGTTGTTTCCTTTTATAACGGATACGGTACCATCACTGCTCGTTGAGGTCCGTAGTGAAGTTGCAAACAGAGTCGGATCAGCGGCAATTTCAGGGTTCAGGCGTAAGTTAGCTGCAGTAATTGGTTCTCCTGCGACAGAAGGAGTAAAGAAATCTCTGCCTGAACTGCCGTCTAGCGCATATCCCAACTGATGCAACCCATTGAGTCCCTTGACTGTAGTCTTTAAATCCCCGGTGAGCGGAACAGGAACCGTTGAACCTGCCAGTAATACAGTCTTACTTCCGTCCGGGTTAATGATTTCAGAATCCTTGAGTACAGTAGTGCCTGCCGGAAGATTTGAGCCTGAAGGAATCGTAACCTGAACTTCTCCATTAGCAATAGTGTCAGCCATCGCGTCCAGTTGCTTTTTGTAATCTGCAACATACGTTTTGCTGGAGAAAATCATACCATAGGCTTCGCCCGCTTTGAGATCTCCTGCAGCATAAGCGTTATCAAGAAAAGCGTTGTCCACGTTTGCGGCCACAGTTGCTCCCTGGACAAGGGGTTGTCCGCCCAGCGAGATCGTGTATCCGGCATCTGTGTCCAATACCGTAATATTAATAATTTTGGAGAGCTTGTCTGTCAATAAATCACGCTGGTCGCGCAAATCATTGGCCTGATCACCCATCCCCTCTATTTTGAAGATGGATTGGTTCAAATCAGCAATGGAGCTTAGATAGCTCTGAATTTCCTTACCCTTCACATCAATATTGCTATTGAGGTCCCGGTCCAGATTACTAAGCTGAGTACTCATATAATTCATGGCATCCGTAAGAGACTGTGCAGTCTGCACTACAATCTTACGGGCTGTAGGATCTTCCGGATTCTTGCTCAGATCAGACCAGGATTTCCAGAAGTTATCGAGTACTGTGCGAATCCCTGTGTCCGAAGGTTCATTTACGATCGCTTCCAGCTTATCTAACGTATCGGATTGAATGGTCCAGTTGCCACTTGCAGCATTCTCCCCACGGTATTGGTCGTCCAGAAACATCTCACGAATCCGTTGAATGGATGTAAACTCCACGCCTGTTCCCATTTGACCGGGCATCGCCGAATTATTCATGCCATATGCCTCGATCGGAATAGCAGCCTTCATATTCACACGCTGGCGGGTGTAGCCTTCTGTGTTTGCATTAGCAATATTATGTCCGGTAGTGTTGAGTGCAGCAGTCTGGGTAAAAAGGCTCCGCCTTGCCGTCTCTATCGAATGAAATGTGGATGTCACTGCTTATTCCTCCCTATGATTGCTCCGGCAATGCGGAATATATAAGATTCATTATCCGCGGGCGTCAAAAAGTCCTGAACGGTTACTGGTATATCCTTTGTCAGCCGGATGATGATACGTAAATTCCTGGTTCGGTCTTCCGACAAGCAAATCCAGGGAATAGTCTATAAAAGTAAGCGACTGCTCAATCAGCTTCTGGTTCAGCTCGTTGGCTTTTTTTAAGCGAAGCATTGTGCTAGACAGCTTCTGCTGTATTTGCTGCAGGCGCGATTTGTCTTCAGGATCAAATACAAGCCGGGACAGCTCGGTCAGGTTCAGGTTCAGATTGGATCGTATGCCTACTCCCTGTAAGAAGGTATAGGCAGCCTCTGCACGCTGCTCCTCAAGCTGTCCAATCAGCTTCATCAGCTTGGACTCCCGGTTCATGACGTCAATCAGGCCATCGACCCTGTTGTCCATAATCGTCTGCTTCTTGACTGCGGCCAGATCAAGCATCTGAAGATGCGTGTCATCCAGCCGCTCAAGGAGTTCAAGTAATTTCGTCAATGCCATGGATGAATTCACCTAATTCTCGGAGGATTGCTTAAAGTAGGGGGCGAGTGAGTCTGCGAGTTTGGCTGCGTCAACTTGGTAGGTACCTGCGGATACTTGCTGTT
Organism: Paenibacillus sp. fava2; assembly: GCF_058313675.1. Lineage (NCBI taxonomy): Bacteria > Bacillati > Bacillota > Bacilli > Caryophanales > Paenibacillaceae > Paenibacillus > Paenibacillus sp. fava2. The sequence continues at coordinate 6,772,333 of NZ_CM177755.1, forward strand.
TCAGGCTCTCGATCTTGTTTGCACGTTCTGCATCAATCTTGCCGCTGTTCTGGGCTTTCAGAAGCTGGATGGCTTCATCCGATATTGAAACCTCGTCCTTGCGTGAACTTTTCTTGATCTGCTCCTGGCGCTGTGCTTCCGCATTGCGCTGATACGGGTTAATGGGGTTGATTCGTCCGGTCTCGTTAATTTTCATAACTTCCACCTTCCTTTTAAAATAAAAAAGCCGATAATCTTTACTAAGTTTATCGGCCTTTATTGAATCAATCTTTATAGCTGAAAACGTTTTTTCCAAGATTTTATTAATTGCGGAACTTATCCACGGCCCGGTATGCAGCGTTATTGCCACTTTTAGGCTTTTCACTCGCAGCCGCAGTTTCAGCTGCCGCTCTATTAAGATCCTTGCTTAAACGGGACCGGCAGCTGTCGCACATATGCCCTTCGCGGATCAATGTCCCGCACACTTCGCAAGGAAGCATCATGTTCGGAGCATTCGCTATAGAAATCCGGCCTTCGCGTATAAACCGGGTGATCTCTTTAATAGGAATTTCAGTAGCATCGGACAGCTCCTGAATATTGGTGCCACGGTTCTTGCGCAGGTACTCTGCACAAATCACATATTGATTCTCAAGCTCTTTGATACAGGGCTGGCAAAGTTCCATAATATTCTTAACGTATAAACGGCCGCATTTGGGACAATTGTCTACATTCATTTTACCGGCGGCTCCTTCCCTTACATTTTGTGCATTGCATAATGAACTTATGCTTAGATTACATGATTGCAAACGCTTAGTCTATGATTACTATCGGCTAGAATTATTTTTTGATTATACTGCATTAAGACCGGGCCCACGTCAGGCTATAAATCTCTGCATCTCTTCTATGACCCGTGCATATAAGCTGTACCGCCTCTGCACACGCGCGAATGGTACTGCCTGTAGTGTAAATATCATCAATAATGAGAATCTGCAGCGGCCGGCCGGGATCTTTTATTTGAGACAGCCAGCTCCTGAATTGTCCACTGACTGTCTTATCCGAATTTGCGGCAAAAGCATGCTTCATATCTGCGATGCGCTCTGCCCTGCTTTTAAAGCTTTGTTTGCCGGTATGGTGGGTACGGACAAGGAGCGGAAGCTGCGGAATCCCCCTGACTCTGGACAACACATCTGCCAGGCGCTCAGCCTGGTTAAAGCCGCGCTCCATAAGGCGCGAATCCGAGACGGGCACAGGAACAAGCAGGTCGGCGTGCCACAGGCTCGCTGGGTTGGCCCTCTTTTTTCGAAAGAAATGCTGTTCAGGCAACCGCTGAGATTGGATCTGTGTGAAGCTCTGTCGGTGGTCTATATAAACTTTTAGCTGTGCGTATGCACGATCCAGCATCAGACCGAGCAACGGTGCAAGCCGTTCATGCCCCCTGTATTTATAGCGTCCCAGCAATTCACGCATCACCTGTGTATAGGCTACTGCACTCCGGTTATAGAGAATAGGTGCCGATTGGCCGCTCCGGCTGCAATCCGGACAGCCGGTGTGGCGGCCGCATGTCTGGCAGCGGGGCTGACGGATCCAGGGGATACCAGCCTCGCAGCCTCTGCAAATGCCGGGCAGTCCGGCTGACGGACGGCCGTTTTTACCGCAGATCAGACAGCAGATGATTGCGGGAGCAAGTAAGGAGCGGATACCGGTTATCCAATCGCTTAAAGGATTCATGGTCATTTCCTCCCTTTCAGGTATCCCCGCCTGCGGGCAATGGCATTCATCGTACGGATCTGGGCAATCGCTTTGCGCTGGGAGCTCGTCCACTGCGGAGAGAGAAACAGCACCGTGCCTGCGGGGTCTTCCTGAGAACGTCCTGCCCTCCCCGCCATCTGCACGAGTGATGCCTCATCAAACAGGCTGCTGTCTGCATCGAGAATGTAAACATCACTGCGCGGGACAGTCACGCCCCGCTCCAGAATGGTTGTGGTAATCAGGATTTTAATCTCCCGATCACGGAAGGCCGATACTTTGGCCGGCCGGAACGGATCCTGAGAAGAAGTGCCTTCTATACGGACGTCAGGGAAAATCCGGCGCAGCAGCATCAGCAGCGGCTCAATATGGGCAATACGTGACACAAACAGAAACACCTGTGCCTCCCTTGCCAGCGATCTGCGCAGTGCCTCTATAAATGCCCGGGACAGCCTGCCCTTTTTGATACATAGATGTACCGGATTCATCGTCAAATACTGCGGCACCGGCAGCGGATGACCGTGAAAGCGAACCGGCACTCTTGCATGCGGCAGCCTGCCGAAGCTGGCCTGCCTTTGCAGCTTCCGGGGCGGCGTTGCTGACAACAAGATAAAGGCTCCGTCCGGCTTGCAGGCTTGTCCGGCTGCAAAAGCCAGCATGGGATCGTTGTGATACGGATACGCATCAAGCTCATCAATGATGACCAGATCAAAGGCCTGGTAGAACCGCATCAGCTGATGCGTAGTGGCGATGGTAATCCGGCCCGGTATCCAGCGGTCCGGGCTGCCGCCGTACAGCACGGCCAGTGACGCTGCCGGGAAGGCCCGCGCCAGCCGCGGGGCCAGCTCCAGCACGACGTCGCGCCGCGGCGTAGCCACCAGTGCCCGCCCTCCGGCGGCGAGCACTGCATCCAGGAGCGGGAAGGTGATCTCCGTCTTCCCCGCTCCCGTCACCGCCCAGAGCAGAAACCGCTCTGGGCCCCGCCCGGCTGCGCGTCTCCCCCGCGCAGCCAGAAACCCCAGTGCAGCTCCGGCGGCCCCCGCCTGGGCTGCACTAAGCCCCCACCGGCGCGCCGCTACGGTGGGGCTGGTCCCGGCCGCTGTGCACCGCACGGCCGGAGAGGCCGCGCTGCGGATCAGCAGCGCGCAGGACCGGCTGCGCCCGAGCGCGAGGCAGGCCTCGCAATAGGCGCAGCAGAGCAGGCCGCACGCAGCGCAGGGCGTGCGGCCCGTGGCTGCGCTGCCGCAGCGCAGGCAGCGCGCATCCGCGCGGCGGCGGGCAGCGCCGCGCGTGAGCAGCAGCGGCAGGCGAAGCGCCGCCTGCACCGCCTTCCAGCGGAGGCTGCCCATTCCGCTATAATCATCCGCTCTGCCTCCGCCACTCACGCTTTCATGACCTACAGCGGCCTCCAGCTTAAGCCGTCCCTGCAGATATGCAAGCTGGGCAGCAGCCCTCCAGCGCCCTTCAGCTCCTTCAGCCTGCTCTACCAGCAGGGCCTCCACTTCCGGCTGCAAAAGGGAGCGGCCGGACAGCAGTGCCACAAGACAGTCTGCAGAATGACTCACTTCCTGCATGCAGCCGGGGGCATCAAACCACAAATCCTCTTCACTTCTCTGCCCGCCTGCATCACGCTCACTCCATCCGGCCCGTCCGTCCCGCATTTCCCGTACATCGAATACCTTCCAAGCCCACTCCTCCATCCGTTGCCCACGGGCTGTTTCCTCTGCCCGGATCTCCTTTTTAAGAATATCTATCATACAGGCCCGCCATTCTGCTGCTGTCCATTTCTGCATAGCATAGCTGTAATCAATTCTCTCCCTAAGCTTCACCCCCCACCCGAGAGGCATTCCGGCTGACAGCATCACAAGTCCATCCGCCTTACTGCAATTCCAGCTGAACCCTCTCTTCCCGCCCCACCATAACCAGTCCACCGCCGGACACACCGAGATCCACAGCTTCCAGCGCCCTTCTGTTGCCGCTGCATAGACACTAACTCTCATTAAATGCCGCCCCCCGCTTATAAGATAACCACCCGGTCAGCATAAGCGCTGATCCGGATAAAGGCCCTGAATAACACATCCCCCTCTATTGTCTTTTCTTTTCTAGCCGCTATAGCTTTAGCAATCAGGAAAACACAAAAAAGCACACTCCCCCGGACTGGAGAGTGTGCTTCACCCGTTTCTTGCATATTGAATTAATATTCGCCGCGTGTCGATTGCGATCCCCCGCTTCCCGGCATCCGCAGATCTATTACGGTCTGCCGTTCCTGCATACCCTGAAGCTGCATCAGCGGTACGAATTCAATTGCGGAGCCGCTCCGGGCCAGTCTGACTGCTACGGCTACCGTGCTGTCCCAGGATTCATCATCCATCAGAGTTACCTGGTAGGCTTTGCCCGCCCGGAATGCCCGCCAGGCAAGCATCCGGATATACCCTTCAATTACCGCCTCATGATTACGGGTAATCAGAATATAATGAAGCCGCTTGCTGAACCGTCCGGCATGCCGGTTACGTTCCCGGTGTTTCAGGATATGAACGAGAGCTACTGCCGATCCATAAACAGCCGCAATCCATATTAACTGGGCTACCATGGAGATGCACCTCCTCTTATACCGACACTATATGCCGGTGCTCCGAGGTCGGTGACTGCCCATGGTCTCCTGCGGCCTGATAAGCCCGTCCGCTCTAAAGGCGATCATAAAGCGGACAGGGTCAGACTGCCTATTTCCGGGTATTTACTTAAATCAGCATTTTGCAAAATTCGAATATAACTGCGACTGAACAATACGCTGGCAGATGACAAAGAGCTCCCTGCCGTTATGTAATGTTGTTCCGGATCATTTGGATTCTCCAAAACGCTCAGTTAACGTTATGCCGGTTATAGGGTAACCCAGCCGTATTTAATCGAGTTGATTACGGCTTGTGTACGGTCGTCAACTTCCATTTTCTGCAGAATACTGCTGACATGGTTCTTGACGGTCTTTTCACTGATAAAGAGGTATTCTCCGATATTCTTGTTGCTCTTGCCTTCAGCCATCAGACGCAGCACCTCTGCCTCACGGCGGGTCAACGGATTATTGTCGCCCGCAACGAACTTCACGCCCGCTTCCTTGACCGGAGTCTCAGCCATAGCACCTGTTTCGTTAAGGTAAGTCATACGGCGCAGCTGGTTGATCAATTTACCGGTAACTTTAGGATGAATGAACGCATGCCCTTCACATACTGAACGGATGGCATTGATCAGCGACTCGGCTTCCATATCCTTCAGCAGATAGCCGTTGGCACCCTTGCGCAGTGTCTCGAATACATAACTCTCATCATCATGAATCGACAGAATGATAACCTTTACATCCGGGAACATTTCCCGGAGCTTCTGTGTAGCTTCAACCCCATTTTCAACAGGCATATTGATGTCCATCAGCACAATATCCGGTTTGTTGACGTTGCAGAACTCCAGTACCTGAATACCGTCACCGCATTCACCAATAACTTCGATGTCGTCCTCCATATTTAAAATCCGTTTAAGCCCTTCGCGAAACAACTGATGATCATCGGCCAAAAGTACTTTTATCGGCAATTTGCCAGAGCTTTGGTTCTCCATCACATTACTCCTTCCCCTTTTCCACATTTGTCGGAATGTGAATTACGATTGTTGTTCCCTGATTCTCCGCTGACTCGATTTCCATCCTGCCTTCAAGCAGTTCTACACGCTCCCGCATACCGACCAGCCCGAAGCTTTCCCGGCTGCCCTGCTCGCTCACCTTTTTCACATTGAAGCCCAGCCCGTTATCCTTTACGACAATCTTGATCAGTTGCGCCTGATAAGTAATTTCTACCAGAACGTAACTCGGATAAGCGTGCTTCGCAGCATTGGTTAACCCTTCCTGCACAAGCCGGTAAACGGCAGCTTCCATGGCGGAAGAAAGGCGGTGCTCCTTGCCCCTTGTTTCGAAGGTGGTACGGATTTTGGTTTTTTCCTCAAAGTCATGTACATACTTGCGGAGGGTTGGAATCAACCCAAGGTCATCCAGCGCCATTGGACGCAAATTAAAAATAACCTTTCGCATTTCTTCCAGACTGTAGCGGACCTGTCCCTTTAAATCTATTACTTCGTCCTGCACCAGGCCAAATTCCTGCTTTACCAGCATTCTTTCTACAATTTCCGTCCTTAGGACTAGATTCGCCAGCATTTGAGCAGGACCGTCATGAATTTCCCGGGCAATTCTTTTGCGCTCCTCTTCCTGGGCCAAAATAATTTTAAGCCCGATCAGCTGCCTGTTTTTTGCCGTTTCGACAATTCGCGTGACTTGTCCCATTTCTCCGGCCAGGTAATCGATAACAACGCTCATTTGCGAACCTATGGATTCAGCGCGCTCAACAGAATTTTCGACACTGCGGACCCGCAGCTGCAGCTCATCCCGCCTGCTCCGCAGATAAATCTCCCGTTCCCTTGTCATCATAAGCTCAAGCTGCAGCTCGGTCGCTTTTTCGTAAGCAATCCGGATATCCTTCTCCGAATAACGGACAAAATCACGGCTGACCTCCGTCAGCCGGATCCGTGACCGGTGATACTGCAGCTCCAGCTTATCGACTTTTTGCAATGTTTCATCCGTTTCTTCCATAACCCTCTGCAGTTCTTTTGTGAGTGCAACAAGCTCGTCCCGGGCAACATGCATTATTTCAAAAATCTGATACTTGCTGCTCTCCATCACGTCGATGGTATTCTTAATGACGCGATCTATCGCATCGGCCTGAAATTCCACGGATGCTTGCCCCATTTCTATCGGATCGTATTAAAGGCTTTCCTTTATACTAACATATCACGATTCGATAGTTACGGTCTTCGTTTTCTGTTCCCATTTTACGGTCAGTCCAAGCTGCTCCGAGACGAGTCTAAGCGGTACTAAAGTCCTGCCGTCTAGGATTAAAGGAGCTACTTCTGCACTTTGACGCTTCCCGTTCAGTACATATTCCTTTTTGCCGACGGTCAGATCGAGCGCCTTCGCCCCCCGCAGCACCATGATTTTCTTGGTGTTCTGATCCCAGGCTGCGCTGCCGCCGAAGACATCCACTACATATTTAATCGGAATATAAGTGGTGTTGTCCTTAACGATCGGAGCGACATCAATTGCTTTCTTGGTGCCGTTAACCGTAAGAGACTTTGAACCGATGACCATGGAGGCCGCTGCCTTCGGAAGTCCTGCTTCACTGGACAGGGACGGCATAACAAAGGAAATATTATCAAAGCCTACCGTACCGGTCTTGGCCCGTTCGTCCTGCCCTTCCTCCACATTGACTACATATACTCTTTTGAGTGTTGCCGGGAACTTGATGCCCGAGCCCGACAGGTCGATGTTCAGGCTCTTCCAGCCATTCCAGTCAATCACTTTAGCCAGATCAATGTATGCTGTTGTTCCTGCATTATCAACGACCTCAGCCCGCAGCCAGTTAAGGCTCATATCGCCCATAACATCCAGTGACATCGAGGTTGCCGCTGCTGGAATGCTTCTGCCGGTGGTTCCGTTGAACTGGGCATAGGCATACATTTTTCCGCTGCCTGCCGTCATGTCATAGCTGAGTGACAGCACCTTGGAGCCCGCACGTTCAGCCGATCCGGCCACAACCGCTGCTGTTCCGGTGACGCCAGCTGCATTTGTAGTGAAGGCAATCGGATAGCTCACATTTTCGAAATCTTCCCAGGCTGTAGCTGCTGCAGTAGATAGTACAACCGCTGTACTGAAGCCGTCATACCGGGCAATTGCATAGCCTGTAGTTACGCCCGCATTGACCGAAGTAACCGTAAGCTTGCCGTTCTGAACACTCCCGTTAAAACCGACCATCTCCCATTTCAGCGCCGAAGCCGGCACAGTCAGGGACGCCCCGCTTTTAGAAACGGCTGTAACCGGGACCGATACGGTCGTGCCCGCTGTCAAAGGGGCCGTAGCTGTGCCAACAGACAGGCTTGCCAGATCCTCTCCTCCCAAGACGGTTACCTTAGTGGAGGCACTGGCTGTTCCGCTGGTAGCGGTCAATGTGGCCGTTCCGGCTTTAACTGCCGTTACTTCACCTGCGCTGACAGTCGTGCTGCCGTTGCTCGATGTCCAGGCCGGGTTACCCGAGGATACGTCTATCGGATTATAGTAGGTATCATAGCCTTTTAACGTATAGCTGGCTTTTTGTCCTATCAGCAGTACTGAGCTGCCGCTGATCTTGATTCCTTTTACCGCTCCCTGCGGAGCTGAAGTATATACTCCCAGGCCGTTGACAATGCTGCGCTGCTCTGTGCCGTATTCTGTATTGAAGGTAAGTGTAGTCGCCGTTTCGGCCAGCGGGCGGTCTACCATGGTTGTAGAGCCCCCTCCATCGAGGTTCAATCCCTTCCAGACTCCGATATTGGTCATAAAGGATTGCAGCTCTGTCAGTGACATCCCGGCGCTGTTAGCGTTATCCTCTACCGCAATCATATAGACGTAACGGCCGTCCTGGGAATATCCCAGCGCTGTCCTTGCCCGGTAGCCGCCGATACTGGAAGTCGAACGCGAGAAGGCCGCCGCCTTGCCGCCATTAACCAGAATGGTATGTCCGCCGATCATCATTTGCAGACTCGCCGGATCTACGGACTGCTGTGTCGTTTTCGATTTCAGCGAGTATACACTGCTAAGCTTCTGGCCTACCGTCAGATGGGCTTTGACGAATTGTGCAGCCAGACCGTGAGTCCGCAGGATATATGCACCATCCGGAACGGCCATAGGCAGTGCCGCATCCAGAGAAATTTGCGTAATAACATCATTCTGCACCAGCACCTCAGTCGGTGTTGTTGAGCTGTTCTTTGGCCGGTCCAAAGCGGTCCAGGCATCAGTATAGATATAGGCAGCATTGGCATGGCTGTACGTGGAACTGCCGCCTTCAGGGCTATAAGCCCCCTTGTTAATACCGGATAACGGGAACTGGGACCCGTCCTCTGCAGTAACAAGACCCTCAAACGTATATTCATCAATGACCGGCTTACGGTCCTTGGTTACTGCGAAGGCATACATTCCATCCAGCTGCGAAGGTGTCGATACCAGGACTCCGCCGGATACCTGCCCTCCGATCGGTGCCCCCTCACCGCCGGTATTGAAGTAATCCCCGTTAATAGCCGCTACTGCTCCCGTTTCCGCCGCCATACCGCCCGTGCTCTGCCGGGTAGTCAGATTACCGCCCTTGCCGGTCATTACATCCAGGGAAACATAAGGATTGCTCAAATCCACACGGATGACATCCGCCAGTCCGGTTGCGCTTTTGCCTGAACGCAGTGCGGTGTATTTATATTTCATCATCATCGCACCGGAGGTAATGACCTCTTCACCCAGCTTCGTAACTGTAAAAGAACTGGCTGCCGCCTGGGCTACAGGTGCTGTACCTGCTCCCAAACCCGGCAGTCCCTCACTTCCAATCACCGGCATAATCCAGAGCACTCCGGCCAATGATGCTGCAATCCAGCGTTTTGCCGCCGGCTTTCCTGTTCCCCGTCCCGGCTTCTTACCACTGTTCCCCATGAAAACTTCATTCATTTCAGTGTAACTCTCCCATCTCTTTTTATAATCGCACTCTTTCACTGTCCAGCGTCTATTATGAAGTCAAAAAACAGGCATCTACTTCCCCTTTACTATTAAATAGACTGAAATTTCAACGAAAAGTTGCGAATATTGCTAGATTCCCCCCTTCTCATTACTGCTACAGAAACTGCAGACAACATAAAAAAGCCCCGCTTACACGGGGCTTCACTTATAAGCAAACCTATTCTAAAGGTAACCGGCCATACCCAGCATCCGCTGCAGCATAACTGCAGCCTGAGCCCGGGTGGCATTGCCCTGAGGCTGAAATTCCGTCGTGGTCATCCCCAGGATAATCCCTTCCTGTACCGCTTTTGCCACAAATTCGGCAGCCGCGTTCTGTATTTTGTTTCTGTCCTTAAATGCGCTTAGCGCAGAGGCAGGCGTACCGCTCAGGGTGATCGGATGCTCTGTGTACTCCATTGCACGGATGATCATGATGGCCAGCTGTTCACGGGTAATATTGTCATTCGGCCGGAACGTGCCGTCAGTATTCCCGGTAATAATTCCTGCTTTGGCTGCTGCGCCAATATAATCACCGGTTTGGGTTGAAGACTGTATATCACTGAAGCGCTGTGCCGTTTCCCGGTCGCCCAGGAGCCCAAGCCCCCGGCTAAGCATAACAGCGAATTCAGCCCGTGTAACTTTTTGCTCGGGCTTGAACGTAGTACCGTAACTGCTGTCGATAATATTTTTGGCGGCAAGCAATGCTACAGTCGACTTGGCCCAGTGCCTACTCATATCTGTAAAGCTGCGGGTTGACAGGAATGTACCAACCACCTGATTTCCTGTTGTATTCGCCCGGATTACGGTATAGCTGCCTGCCGAACTGATCTTCGTCGGCAGATACGCGGCATCATAATAGACAAGATCCAGTCTGGCTGCCGAGGTCTGGTCACTGATTAGGGTAGCGGTCGTCCGTACCGTGTACTCCCCCGGGGAACTTAGGACCGTACCGTTAGAATAATTACCGCTTACTACAGCGCTCATGCGGATATCCGTCAGGCTGGTGACGGTTTGCAGTCCCTGGCTTCTAAGCTTTTGCTCAAACGGCGTATATGTGCCGGAAGGTACCTTTTCCAGTCTGATGACAAGCGATATTGTGCTGCTGTCTGCAATTAGACCTGCAGCCAGACTGTTCATGTTCACATCATCCAGCGCCAGATTGTACAAGGTATCCCCGTACCGGATGCCGAAAGCTGATTTACTGTTACGGTTGACCGCATCGAGCAGCGGCTTTAGCGGCACCGACACATAAGCGGCAAGCTCTGTCTGAGGCACTTCGAATACCAGGGATGGTGTACCCAGCTTGTGCAGATACTCATAACTTGCAGTCAGGCGGTCAGCTGCAAGCACATACCGTTTGACTATCTGGTTATATACGGAGCGGTCATCTGCTGTAGTCGCGGAATCGCTTTTGAGCAGCGGATATTCCTTGCCGAATTCACTGGCAGCCAGAATGCCCAGATAGGCCGGGCGGCTGGATGTGGACGCTGCCGTTCCGGTCAGATTCTGTACAGCGAGAGCTGTAAACGACGCAAGCGCAGTTCCGCTGAGATCAAGGATGCTGCCTGCCCCGGTCATGTAAGACAGATCAACAGTCTGGCCTGCCCTAACTACAGTAGATAGAACGAGCTTCATCGTCGATCCCGATACATTAAAGGATTGCACACCTACCGTGCTGCCGTCGACTCTGACAGCGAACTGGCCGCTATGCAGCGTGGAACTAGCCTGCATGCTTTTACTGAAATTAACGGACAGCTCATCCCCTGTTATTGTTGCTGAGCTAATATTCGGCACGGTGGTTACACTGCTACCGGAGACAGATACCGGCTGAAGATTAATGTAAGAGGCCCGGTTACCATTCAGATCACTGATTCCGGCTGTTCCCGGAACATATGAAACGGTGGTATAGCTGCCTGTTGACAGGGCACTCGCTAAAGTAAGTGTTACCTGATTGCCGCTCACGGCTACGTTAGTCACATAGTTAGGGGTGCTCCCGACCAGTACCGAGTACTGGCTGACCAGCGGCAGACTGTTCGGAGAAAGACCCTCATTATAAGTCAGGACAATTTGCTTATCTGACCCCGAAGCACTCTGGTAGACAGGCGCCACATTATCACTGGAATTCCGGACAAAGAAATCACTGAAGCTGGCTATATTTTGCCCGTATTGATCCTGCAGCGGATAAGAGCCGGCATAGTACGTTACCCGGACGTTCTGCCCGCTCGCTGCAACATTGTTTAGTCCGAGTGTAATGGATGAACCGCTGGAGCTCATAGAGTTAACGCCCAGTGAAGTGCCGTCCGCATACACATTGAACTGGATGTAGCCGGCAGCCGAGGCTGTTCTAAGCTGATCATTAAAGTTCAGCACCAGTGTTTTGCCGGTGAGGGTTCCATCCTTTGGTGTAGGAAGCACAGACTGGATGTTATTGGTCACCACACGTGCTGTAAAGGAGGCTGCTGCGTTTCCGCTTAAATCCTCTATCATTCTTATTCCCTGGATGTAAGATATTCTAATGACTTGGCCTACGGCTACACCGGTACTGAGCGTAACGTAGACACTATCCCCTTGAATATAAACACTATCAATATTGCGCTTCTCCTCATTAACAGTAACAGCAAAGCTGCCCAGCATCAAAGAGACGCCAGAGTTGAGCGCTTCATCATACTTCAGGCGGATGGTACGGTTGTTTTCTAGTGACGCAGAAGATAGTAGCGGGGCTGTCTTATCCAGAGCCACTGTTTTAAAGCTCCAGGCATTTCGCCCATTAAAGCCTTCGAACGGATTGTTGTTGCTATCGACAAATGCTCCATGTGCAATATCGACATAATAAACAGTATCATTATCCAGTCCTGCTGAAGGAACGATAGTAAACTCCTTTGAGTCTGCACTTGGATTTACAGTCGTTGAAAGTTTAGTTCCGTTGCTCTTATAGAGGGCTACCCCATTCTGCGCAGTTAAGGTAGTTGCCTGATTGAAGGCAATTTTGATCGGCTGGTTGATCTGTACAACCTCGCTGCGGTCAGCCGGACTTAGTGAGGTGATTCCGAAACCTGTAAGCGAAGTAGTAGTGAATGTCCATGTGTAAGGCCCGGAAGCCGGAAACACATTGCCATCCTGATCATAAAATGCCCCCTGCGGAATAGTCACCGTATACTGGGTGTTGCTTAACAGCGGATTCGCCGCAGAAGCTGAAGCAACCTTAATAAACCGGGTTCCCCCTCCCGTTACCGAAGCAGAATTCACGTTAAAATATCTGGCATTCGCCGTATTACTTGGCGACACAGATATGACCCCCGCAGCCGGCATCATCGGCTGGTCAAACGTAAGCTGAATACCTGTGGATACCGGTACAGCCCCTGCCCCGTTTGATGGAGATACCGATATCCCCGGCACAGCCGAGCCTTTGACCGAAAAGCTCCAGACATTCCCCGTACTGATGCCTGTGTAGGATTTATTATCATCATCCTTCAGTGCATACGGATCAATCAGCACATAGTAGCTGCTGCCGGCGGTAAGCCTATTTGTTAAGGTCAGTGATACAGTTGTAGTTGAGGTTGCGCTATCATTATTCAGATAGACATAAGGCTCACCATCTTTGATTTTAAACTCCTGAACCACAGTATTGTCCGACGAAGCAATCAGTCTGATCGATCCGCCGCCCTTCTGCAGCTTCTTGTTTAGCTTCAAGCTCAGCTGGGTGAGACTGCTGTCAACCCGTGAATAATTAGCCGGAGTGTATTCTGTTGCAGTTATAGCCGAATTAATAGATGGAGCAGTAGTGAATATTGAAGAGGCCGCTAACGATTCAAGTCCCAGGCTATCTTTGAACATACCTTTTGGCACATTAACCGTATAGGTCTTGTTATATTCAAGTTCCTTGCCTAATTTGACTTGATACTCCGTCGCACTGCTGATCAGCCCAGAGCTCCCTACCGGGATCGTAACATACGGCTCGCTCGCCCCTTGTGCCGTAACTGTGATGTTTCCGCTTTGCGGACTTACCAGCCTATCAAAGCTAAGCTTGATATTTGAGCTAACATTTACATTCATCTCTCCCTGGGCCGGGGAGATTCCGACGTTAAATTCATTTGCGGCATGTGCCGTCTGGCTGCCAAACCCAATAGACGGGTAACCGGTACTGAGCAGCAGGTTTCCAGCCAGAATAAGTGCTGTCCAGATTGTAATTTTCCTTTTCATGCGCTAAAGACTCCTCTCAAGCCATACTTTCTCGTCTGTATACATATCCTTATATTTCGGCTTCCAGGCTTCCAAAGTTTAGAAGGCATCTGCTTTTCCGGCCGCTTCAGCCTCGTTCAGCTCATCAATAACGCAAAAAAGCCCACAGCCAGTAGTCTTCTTCAAAGAAGTACCGTCTGCGAGCTTGTCTGTATTGAATGAAACAAATATCTTCTTATCTTATAAAAAGTCTAGACTCCGGCCTTTGCTTTCAGCATATCTGCTTTATCTACACGTTCCCATGGAAGATCCACATCAGTACGTCCGAAATGTCCGTAAGCTGCAGTCTGTCTGTAGATCGGCTTGCGCAGATCCAGCATGGAGATAATGCCGGCAGGACGAAGATCGAAGCTGCTGCTGATCAGCTCAGCCAGCTTCTCTTCACTGATTTTGCCTGTTCCGTATGTATCCACATTAATCGAGACAGGATTAGCTACACCGATTGCATAAGCCAGTTGAATTTCGCACTTGTCCGCAAGTCCGGCAGCTACCAGGTTCTTCGCTACATAACGGGCAGCGTAAGCGGCTGAACGGTCAACTTTGGTCGGATCCTTACCGGAGAATGCGCCTCCGCCATGACGGGCATAACCGCCATAAGTATCTACAATAATCTTGCGTCCGGTTAGACCGGCATCCCCTTGAGGACCGCCAATAACGAAACGTCCTGTAGGATTGATAAAGTACTTTGTATTCTCATCCAGCAGTTCAGCAGGAACTACCGGCAAAATAACATGCTCTTTAATATCTGCCTGAATCTGCTCGAGCGTCATTTCCTCAGCATGCTGAGTTGACACTACAATGGTATCAACACGTACAGGCTTTTCATCCTGGTACTCGACGGTAACCTGTGTCTTGCCGTCCGGACGCAAATACTCCAAAGTGCCGTCTTTGCGGACTTCGGATAAACGGCGGGCAATCCGGTGTGACAATGCAATCGGCAGCGGCATAAGCTCAGGTGTTTCATTTGTTGCAAAACCAAACATCAGCCCCTGGTCTCCGGCACCGATATTTGCGGTTTCCTCAGCAACCTGTGCAGGATCGCGATTTTCAAGTGCAGCATTAACACCTTGTGCTATGTCAGCAGACTGCTCGTTCAGTGAGCTTAATACCGCGCAGGTATTATAGTCAAAACCGAATTTTGCCCGGGTATAGCCGATCTCTTTAATGGTATTACGGACGATGGATGGAATATCGACATATTCCGATTTGGTGCTGATCTCGCCGATGACCAGTACAAGGCCGGTGGCCACAGCCACTTCGCAGGCTACGCGTGCATTCGGATCATTAGCCAAAAAGGCATCCAGAACCGCGTCAGAAATCTGATCACAGATTTTATCCGGATGCCCTTCCGTTACAGACTCGGAAGTAAACAAATGACGTCCTTTAATAGACATGTACCTCAACCTCCCATATTGTTAGTCTGACACTGTATAAGGGGGCTCCTTAACAAATAACAGGTCAAATAATTATAAATATTATTATAATGAATTACTGCCAGTTCAAAAAATGAACCTTTTCCATATGGAAAAGGTTTAAGGCTTTCCTCAAAAGTCATATTATCTTATTTGCCGTATGGTGTCAATTAAAGGCAAGTTTCGCTATGATCAGAAAAGAGACTGCTCAGCTTGCTTCACAAGCCTCTTTGTAATTTCTCCGCCTACAGATCCGTTATCTCTGGAAGTCAGATGACCCAGATATGGAGTCCGATCTACCCCGCCGGATCCTCCTAGCGCTCCCAGCTCAGAAGCAAATTCAGTATCTGCTCCTCCGCCATAAGAATGACCATATAACCCGAATTCTGCTGCAATTTCATATTGCATTTGTTTCAGCATCGCCCGGCTTTCCGGTACTACTGTGCGATTAGTACGTGCCATAATACAGCACCTCCTGAATGATTGTTTAGAATTACAGGAAGTATTGTGTACCTGAACCATAGCTTTAAATCGGGTTAATGTTTGTCAGGTGTGGGAAAGAGTTCCGGGGTATAAAATTTATCCTGCCGGGCATTCTTATTATATAGTAAGAACAAAAAAAGTTATTTCAGAGTGTACGGTCCGCGAACCATAACGACCAGTCCCAGCGTCTGGCCCTCTTGAACAGATATTCCCCGGCCATCACGCGGGAAAGATAATAAATGATTGGATGGTGCGGCAGTTCCGTTAAGAAGATCTGCACCAGCTGTCAGATCAGCAACACCATTGCTGTCCTGCGAATAAATAACGGCTTTGCCGGCCCGTACAATAAATTCAGCACCAGCTCCGGCAATTAAAAACTGGCCCGGTTTAACATCAACGATTTCTACAGCCACTCCACTCTGAACTGGGGCTGCTGTTGCAACCGGTGCGGCCGTAGCTGCAGGTGTAGCAGTAGCCACAGGTGCTTGAGTTGCTGCTGTACCAACGCCTTGAAGAGCTTTTTGAATCTGCTGGTCAACATAGCTTTTGGTGACCACCGGATCATCAGCCGTACCTGGCTGGGAACCAACACCTGCACCATCAGCAGTAACATTCAGCAGAGAACCAGCCCACAGGCTGCCTGCCAGTACCCCGGTTGCTAAGGATATTTTCCATACCGTTTTCATTAGCGTCCTCCTTTTCTATATAAAAAAAGAATAGCCTCCGAAGAGGCTATTCTGTGCTTCGTTGGAGAAGCGAATTACTTAGCAGTAAGAGTTACACTGTTATCGATATCATTAGAAGATCCGTCAGTTACACCGGAGTTATCGATAAGAGTTACCGTAACGTTGCTTACATAAGCAGCGCTCAAGTCAATCTCACCTGCAGCAGCAGAAGTGTAAGCGATGATTTCGTCAGCTTCAACTGTTCCAGAACCATTCTTATCAAAGTACAGAACATCAGCACCGTTAACGGTGTATTTACCTTGGAGTGCAGAAACCGAGACAAAGTATTTGCTGCCGGAACCGGAAGTGATTTTCACGACAGGAGCACCATTTTTGTCAAGACCCTTGGCTTCGATACCATTCACTTTGATTACGAAGTCACTTGCACTCAAACCAGTTACGGATTCAGTGAAATTAACAATCAATCTCGTAGCATCATCCACGGAAACGGAAGCGGAGGACAGCTTAGGAGCTACGCCATCAGCAAGAGCAATTCCCTGTGTAAGCTTAGGTGTGATTGTGTTACCTACGGAATCCTGAATACCAGTGATCAGGAAGTCATAACCCTTAGAAGCAGAGATACCACTTGTAGGGATGTAAACCTTAACTACCAAGTCAGCACTAGCTGTACCACTGTAGTTAGTTGTTACATAAGAACCAGCTGGCAGAGCTTTTGCATCCAAAGTGTAGTTGTTGATGTTAGTTACAGTGCTAAGATTCAAACCATTAGAGTCTTGGATTGTATAAGTGATGACTTGATCAGTTGCTCCTGTAACTGGAGCAACCTTCACTGGACCACTTACGAACACCGGCTGGCTGGAATCTGTAGTTGCAGTAGCTGTGATAGCTACAGAGTGCACTGATGCAGCATTGCCATTTAATTGTGCAGACTTATCTTTAACCAAGTTTGCAGGCAGGCGCAGTGTGTAGTTTCCAGCAGTCAAACCAGTTACTTTGAATGTTACAGTAGCATTGCTGTCGCTGTAAGCATAAGTAGCTTGTGTTACAGGAGCAGGAGTGCCGGAAGTACCGATAATAGTAACAGGGTTAGCAACACCAGTTGAGTCATTAACCAGTGTGAAGCTAGTTCCAGATACATTTACTGCTTCAGAGAACTTCACAACAAGCCCTGTCGATCCATAAGTAGCACTCGCCACAGTTGGAGCCACAGTATCTTTAGTGAAGGTAACTGCTTGAGACGAAGTAGCAGTGGTAGCATTGCCCAGAAGGTCTCTGATACCTGCAGCAATAGTAATAGTTCCGTTGAACACACCGCTAGACCAAGCTGGAGTAGTTGAAGTAGTCAAAGTGAACGTTTTGCTGTCGCTTCCAGCAGATGGTACCAAGAATCCTTGGCTAACACCACTCGAGTTCAGCAATGTGAAGACGTTGTACAAGGAAGTAATGTCAACAGCTTTGCTAAATACAACTTTAACAGTATTTTCGCCGGATACAGCAAAGCTTGTAATTGTTGGAAGTTCGACATCAGCCACCACTGTTACAGTAGTCTTAGTTGGGTTCGGCGTGATGAAGTTTCCAGCGTAATCTTTAACGTTCAGGAACGATACGTCATAAGTTTTTCCAGTAACCAGAGTTGTTGTGGTTGTCAGAATCACTTCATCCAGACTGGATCCAGTTGTTGCAGGTGCGGCTACGCCGTCTACGTAAGCAACAATAACGCCGGTTGGTGAAGAAACTACTGGTTCGCTGAATTTAACTACAACTTTGTTTGTAGTTGCTTTAGCTGTAGAAGTTACAGATGCAATTGTAGGTGCAGTAGTATCAGCTACAGTGATCAGCTGAGTGAACGGAGTCACTTCAACACCAGCGTCAGTCTTCACAGACTTAGTTACAGTAACTGTATACTGGCCTTTGAAGTATTCGCTGCCTGCTGGAGTCAACGTCAATTCAGTTTTGTCAGAAGACAATACTGCATTTGCAGTGTTGATGTTTACTGTTTCAGCACCAGTAAGTGTTGTAACAGCGATATTGTTATCAACCAGGGACTTGTCGGATGCGATTACAGTATCAGCATCGATAGCGCGGTTGAATTTGATAACCAGTTGCTTAGCGTTAGGTGTAGTAACGGATACAACCTTAGGAGCTGCAAGTGTTACCTTAGCAGTGTAGTCATGACCATTGTTCTTGAAGTTGATTGTAGTTTCAACGCCTTGAACCAGAGCAGTAGTCAGAGTTACAGTTGTAGTAGTTTTGTCAGAGAAAGTAACGAATACGCTAGTTGGGCTCAGCGCTTCAGCGGAAACTACAGTTGGAACTGTTTGCAGGTTGTCAACTGCATAAGCTGCTTCTACTACCAAAGAGCGAGTAGCGTTAGCTTTGAAGTTGGTGCCTTGAGCAACCAGACCAGCGTTGATAACTGCTTGAGCATAGCCTTTAGCCCATGCGGATGCGGAATTATCAGTTGTAGCTGGAGTTTCCAGTTTCAGAGCGCGGAACAATACAGCCGCAACTTCTTCTACTGTTACTTTACCGTTGTAATCGAAGATACCTTTAACAGTATCTTTACCTTGCATCAGGTTAGCTGCAGTAACAGCTTCGATGTAAGGAACTGCCCAGTTAGTAGCTGTGTAGCCTTTGTCTTTGTAAGACAGCTTACCAGTTACTTCAGTAAGACCGAAGAGTTTAGTAACGATCTTAGCGAACTCAGCGCGAGTCAGATCTTTTTCAAGATGAGCTTGACCGTCTGGGTAGCCGTTCAGGATACCTTTAGCTGCCAAAGCGTCGAATTTAGCTTGTGGAGTTGTTGCAGTTTCACCAAATGCTACAGAGGCAAACATCGAGAATGCCATTGCTGTAGATAATGCTACGGATAAAATTTTCTTCATAACCTTTTTTTCTCCTCCTTGGACATTCATGAACTGAGAATTTTCTTTAGTTGGGTAGCTCATGTCACTCATTAGCCGATGCACCCCCTTTCCCGAGTTGAGCATATTAAGTATAAATAATGTCTGTGACGGGTATCACAGAAACTTGTAAACAGGTTTAAGGCAGACTAATACTAGATTCCTAATTCTACCTAAGTATTATACAATGTGCCTCAAGTCACGTAAAGTTAATTTTTCCATACGCATTACCTGAACCCTTCAGGATAATGGCAAATGCCTGGTGTAATTGACTCTACATCTTAAACGCAGAAGTTTTTAAAAAGTTGCGCTTGGTTCAAAAGTTTTTTAAAAAAATTATGTGTGGTGCTCCCCGACCCGTTAGAAGATACTTTTGTATCTTCTACTAACTATTGTTAATCTTGGGCAGCTACGGGAATTAGTATAGCATAGTGCCTTTCACAACGTCATTAAGCAATATTTGTTAAGTAAATAAACATAATTAACCTATTTTAAACCCAAATCCTGGCCGACCGGCCAACAAAAAAAGCGCCGCTTGCGGCGCTTTCCTTCTATAAACATATCCTAACGGATCTTCATGGATAGCTGAATCAATTCCTGGCGCTTCTCCGGGCTGGAATTGACATTCTCGTACATTGCATCAATTGCCGAACGGTTTTCGCGGTAGGCCTTCTCATGCTTAATGGTTGTATGGGACCATTCAATTAAAGCATTCTCCGCGATAACAAGATCATTGTATGCATCATGGAATCCGGTAGCCTGCACAAGCTCTTCCATTACTTCCTGTGTAATCTCCTGCAGTGCGCGCTTTGCGGCAATTTCCTTTTCCAAAACTTTAGCTCTATTCTCAAACAGGTTCTTTGCTTTCGTGTAATCCAGTTGCGCTTTAGATAAAATCGGTTTCATCGATGGCTTTCACCTTTCAGAAAAAAATTATTTTCTAAGTTATTGTAACGTAAAACAGTGCAGATTACAAAGTTAATGTCGGCGGTATGTAAATTCCTTCAAATAGGCGGACATACATTCAATAAATAAAGTATAACCTCTTCTGTACAAAATAACCGGGCCGCGAACAGTTGTCGCAGCCCGGCGGTACTTAATTAATTGAAGGTCTTAGGGAAGATGCTGGTGCTCTTCTGTAAGAGGGCTACCGCAATTTTGCCGGCTTCCGCTCTGGTTAGCTTACCCTTTGGATTAAAATTGTATACCGGCTTGGTCTGACCGGTAACAGTAACTGCACTGCCCTCCATAATCTTAGCCTTGGATACAGCTTCGATCGCCGGACGGGAGTAGAAATCCATGCTGCCTGCGTCGACAAATGATTTGTTAAGGCTAGCCAGCAGCTTGGCATCATTGGCTGACATTTTGAGTTTGAGTGCCCGGGCAATCATAACCGCCGCCTGCTCTCTGGTGAGCGCCTGGTCCGGACCAAAGAATCCGTCGCTCAGGCCCGTGATAATACCCGCTCTTGCCGCAGTCTCTATACTCTTAAAATTCCAGGTTGTAGATACTGCTTCCGGCACGATATCGAAGAAGGTCTGCTTGTTAGTATCATAATCAAGCGGAATATTAAGACCGGTTACCAGCAGTGTAGCGAATTCACCGCGGGTTGTTGTATCATCGGCCCCGAAAGCGTCGGCGCGCAGGTTGGTCATAATGCCTTTGGAATACAGGCCGTTCAGAATATTTCTTGCCCACGGGTGATTTGTAATATCCGTAAACCCGCGGCGAAGTTTCATAACAGTGTAGTAGCCGAACTCATCAAATGGAACGGTTACGGTATGATTCTTGGTATCGACTTCCCCGCCGATGTTTTCCCATTTACCAGCATCCGTGTAACGGAACACTGTAACGGTTGAACCTACCTCATCCACAACGTTTGGACTAAATTTGAGCGTCAGCTCCCCGCGCTGGGAAGGTATGATTTTGCGGGACTGGCTGATCTGCGTGAAGTTACCCTCGATGGAATATGGGGCAACCCCGTTAGTCGCAGGCACATAACTGCTGCTTCCCTTGGTGCCTACCTCACCCAGACCACCGCTCAGCCAGTAAATATCCGATACTCTGGAAAAGTTGCTGTTGGTCGCTGATGAGGTGAACCGGAGAACCAGCTCCTGCAGAATGACGAGCTGCTTCTGAACACCTACAAATCTTTCATCAACCGGACTGACATTAATGATGTTGCCGTAATCGTTAGTACGCTCTACAACCCCGTCATTAGGGTCAGCAATCCCGAATAGCAGCTTGGTGTCAGGATAATACTTCGCAGCTCCTGAGCTGGTAAATCCCTTCATCAATGTGCCTTTAGGGAAATTGAGCTCCAATTGCTTGTTGAAAACACTATACTTTGTTGCTACCTTCTCAGCCATGTACTGCGTATCAATCTGCACTGCACTGGCGTAATAAACCGTTACTGTATCATTAAGGGTTGAATCCTTACGTACAATCTGAATCTTAATCGTTGTTGCCTTATCCGGTTTGAGTCCTACAAAGTCGTAGGTAAAACGGTTCGCCAGGTCAGAACGGGGGATCGCTTCATACTTGTCGATCATAACCTTTGTTGCGCCCTCAGCTTCAATATCAAACCGTACAAAGTTCTTATTTACAACAATCTGGTTTCCGACAGTGGCTACTGGAGCCAGGATACGGTAAGGCAGCACTTCACGGACAATTTCAATTCTTTGTGTCGTTCTCGCGCCGGTCTTATTGATCAGCTCCAGCGTATAGACATGGCTTCCCGGAGCATCGAACTTCAGATCGCGGATCCGCAGCAGGAAGTCCTTGGTTGTTCCGACATAATCATAGAGTACTGAGCCATAGGTTCCTGGTGATGTATGATCATCCTTGCTGTTTTCTTTGAGCATCTTGGTATCACCTACAGTCGTGAAAACCAAATCAGAGCCTCTGTAAAGATTAAGCGTTGTAGCTCCTCCGCCTTGCAGTACCAGATCGTAATTATCCCTTGTAGTTACATACTTACCGTCTGTATAGGTAATCTCAGCCGGCAGAGCCAGGATTGCATTACGCTTGGCATCATTCGTACGGGAATCCGTCTCGAATGCCGGACGGTTTGTTACCAGTACCGGATGAAACTGCGTCAGATTGGATACGTTTGTATCAATAATATAGATACGCAGCTCTTTGGTAATCACACGCTGGTTGCCTGAAGAGTCCATGGAAATCCCCGTGAACATCAGCGTATTTTCCCCGTATACCAGCGGACCGGCCTGATCGATCTTCAAAGTGACTTTGAATTTTGGTGCCTGCATGGTGACATTAAACTGCGGATTTGCTGGCGGCACATCCCACGAGTTGCTGTCCCTGCCGTTTATCTGGAACTGGGCTCCGGAGATATTTTCAAAACCGATATATTCTCCCTCTACAGTAATGCTTGTGGATGAATTGGAGTTATACTCGATTGTCTGGCCATCCTGCAGGTTGCTGACATAGATATAATTCTTCGATACATAAGAGACATTTACATTGAACACCGAATTGGATGTGCCATATTTAAACTGAACCTTCTGCTGGCCGTTCGAGAATCCGGTAATTCTGTATACCTCTTGGGTACCGTCAGGATCAAGTCCGGTTGCAGCAACTTTCTCAAGCTGCAGACCTTTGGTACTCAGCGGCAGATACATCGCGGTCAAAGCGTCGGTGGGCGCAACATTCGTCTCAACCAGGATGTAGAAATTATCTTTTTCCATCTGTTGTCCGTTTAACGGAAGCTTGGACACATCAGCAATGCTTTTGCCTGTTGCATAATCCGGAAGGTAGTAGATATTATCAATTACCGTTTCACCGGGAACGTAATAGTAAGATTTCACAAGAGATGCAGTATAACTGCCGAATGTTACGGTCAGCGTAAAGTCATTGCTGCCTGTAGCAATCGGAACATCCTCCGAGGTTGTGAACTTCACCAGCTTGTATGCCGGTGTAATACCGTCAGGTCCCGGAATGGTCTGCTCTTGAGTAGTTGTGATAGTTCTGATGGCAACTTCACTTGTTGTACCCGCATTAATGGTCAGCTTACCTGTACCTGAATTCCCGCCGAAAGCGGAAGCATTGTATGGAAGCAAAACTTCCCCTGACAAGCCGGCGGTAAATGTATTTTTTACCGAAAGCGTCGGCGTATTATTAATCAGAGAGTACTTGCTGCCCGCATGGACCAGATCCAGGGAAGCGTAAGGCTGGTCTGTATCGAAAAAGTATACATTACGGTCAATCGTAATTTTGTCGGAGGCATTCTGGACAATAATCTGCAGTGAGCTTAGACCCGGCTGCAGCGTCAGGGCCGGAGTGAAAAAGGTTCCATCCTCCAGCAGGGAGGTCTGAAGCGCTGTTCCTCCATTAAGTGATACGGTTACCTTGGTAGCGTTGGCTACTTTACCTTGCAGCGTAATTGAAGATACAGGAACGACCACCTGTGTGCCTTCATTCAGGTTGAGGGCAGCCGGTCCGCCCAGCACTTGGAGCGAGGTCACATAGGGTACTCTGTCATACAGGACATAAAAGGACTCAGAACGCGTCAGATTCCCCTGAAGTCCGGAGAAGGTGATTTTGTTAAAGCCGGAATACAAGGTTACACCGCTAGTTGTAAAGCGGTTGCCGGGGCTGTTCGCATCCGTTGTCACTGTCCCTGTAGTCAGCCGTGTAGAATCGGTTACCCATCTGCCTAAGCTATCCTGCGACAGCTGCTCCACGACAACCTTCATTGTGGTGGACGTTACTTGTGAATAAACACCGGTTATATTAAGCGTCTGATTACTCGTCAAAAAAACCTTATCACGGGTGATAGCATTAGCATCCCCTGAAAGGGCGCTTGGATCCAGCACTACTGTGGAGCGCAATGTCTGATCATCGGGAGTAAAATAAGTTGTGACTGCAGTCGCCGCAGCCGCCTGAGGCATATATTTGCCCGGGAACATAGAAACGATCAGAGCCGCAAGCAGCACCCAGACAAATGGTCTCTTAAAGCGTTGCATGTGTATATCTCTCCTTTGAGTTAAAGTTCTCTTCGTGACCTTCACTTTTTTCTTTATCGGTTGTTTCCGGCTATCTTGTTAGGGAGAACAGCAAAAAACTCATCCTTAAAAAGGATGAGTTTTGTTAATTTAACAATAAAAGTCTGAATAAGAGCGGTAGACTAAGATTTCGAGCTGCGCTCCGGTGCAAGCTTGAGGCGCATTCTCAGGAATAAATCAATAAGCGGACGTTTGGTTTTGCTGATAACGCCGGTAATTTCCGCACCGATCTGCAGGAAGAACAGCATCACACAGATCACCACAAAAGTAACCCAGTTGGCCTCGTACAGGGAAGCAGACGTTTGAATGACAGCCAGTACACCAAAGAAGGCGGCGATCCCGTAAATAATCAGCACCGTCTGGCGGTGGCTGAATCCAAGCTCGCGCAGGCAGTGATGCAAATGCCCTTTGTCCGGTGCAAAGATTGGCTTCTTCTGCAGCTTGCGGCGAACGATTGCAAAGAAGGTATCTGATAAAGGAACTCCGATAATCAGGAGTGGTGTAATAAAGGAAACGACAGCGATCTGTTTGAATCCGAGCAACGCCAGCAGTGCCAGACAGAACCCGAGAAACAGTGAGCCAGTATCACCCATAAAGATTTTGGCGGGATGAAAGTTGAAGAACAAGAACCCTAAAATACTGCCAAGCAGCAGCAGGCACAGAAGCGCAACCATTGTATTACCCATCAGGAAGGCCATAACCGCAATTGTAGCAATTGCTATACCTGATACTCCAGCAGCCAGCCCGTCCAGGCCGTCAATCAGGTTAACCGCATTGGTGACGCCGACAATCCAGAAAATCGTCAGCGGTACCGCAATCCAGCTCTCCAGTGAGGAATACGTATTATTAAATGGAATATTTACGAAATCAACAGTAATGCCAAAACCGAAAACGACGATGCATGCTGCAGCAATCTGACCCAGCAGCTTCACTTTGGCTGAGAGCTCGAAACGGTCATCAAGTCCGCCGATCAGAACAATCAGTCCACCGCCGCATAGCAGTGCTTTGATGAAATGAGTCTCCCGCGAAGTGAAATCGTATGGAATAATCGGCAATACGGCAAGCAGGCCTAACACAAACGCCAGAAAAATACCAAGTCCGCCGAGGCGGGGCATAATTCTCGTATGCACCTTTCGGGCATTCGGCACATCTGTGGCACCAATCTTGATAGCGAATCTCTTCACTAGCGGTGTCAGGAGAAGTGCAAGCCCCATGCACACAATAAATCCGGCGATGTATATGATTAACATTTGAAAAGTCGACCCCCATTTCTCTACCGCATTGAATTATACGCTGAACTAAAAGCAAATTCCAATTCCGTTTTTAGGCTGTTGTTCGGATATTCCCGGTAAATTAGCTCGTTTTTTCAGGCTTTTGTCACTTTATCTTTCTCACGCAGCACTTTTACTGCAAATTTCGGCAGCGCAAGCATTCTTTTATATCGTGTTGGTTCTTTCAGAAGACGATATAGCCACTCAGCCCGCAGTTTCTGGAACGCAACAGGTGCCCGTTTGCTCTTGCCGGAGATCACATCAAAGCTTCCGCCTACTCCCATCATTACAGGAATATTCAGCTGTGATTTGTATTTGGCAATCCATGGCTCCTGGCTGTCCGCCCCTCTGGCGACAAACAGCAGGTCAGGCTGGGACTTCACAATATCTGCCACAACAGCTTCGTCTGCTTCCGGACCAAAGAAGCCGTCACGGCAGCCGGCAATTACGATACGCGGATATTGAGATTGTAACCGGGAGACGGTCGCCCGAATCACTTCAGCCGTCGAACCCAGGAGATACACTTTCCAGTTATAGCTTTCGCCTTGACGCAGTAATTCATGTAAAAGGTCGAATCCCGCTACACGCTCAGCCACCGGCTCCTTGCAATACTCAGCAGCCCACACTACGCCAGTCCCGTCAGGGACCACCAGTTCTGCCGATTTCATTATCTCCATGTAGGAAGGGTTCTCCAGTGCAGCCATAACCATAATGGGATTGGCAGTAATGACCTGATGCGGCTCACGGTTACGTACGGCATCGGTCAAATAGGAGACTGTAGCCTGCATATCGGCTTTGGAAACACGTATACCAAAAATCGGTACAGTAGGCAAAATACTATCTGCTTTCACGTTCACTCATCCTTTACGGCGTAAATATTCTACAATCCGGCGGGCCGGTGCTTCAGCTTCTAGGGCCAGTGAGGCGATCAGCGGTTCCCGTTCCTGCTTCCAGGCTTCCCCCTGCTCAAGAAGCAAGAGAGTTTCCGCAGCAACCTTATCCGCCTCCAATGTGCCCGTCGACCCGACAGGTCTGGAGCGGATCCGCTCCAGGAAGTGGTCAATCTTCGGATCATAGGAGACACCCATCAGCGGCACCCGTCTGCCGGCGGCATAAATCAGGCTGTGCAGGCGCATGCCGATAAGCACATCGCACTCTGCAACCTCGCGCAGCATCTGCTGCGGATGCAGTGCATCTTCACGTATACTGACGCTTCCTCCTAATGCAGCAGCCTCTTTCTCCAGCTTCTGCATAACATAACGCGAGGCTTCATTGTCAATAGGGTGGTGAAAAGGCAGAAAACGCAGGTGAAACGGTGTTTGAGCACAGGCCTTCAGCAGGCCTTCAGCGATTGCATTCAGCTCATGCCGTGACTCCTCCCAGAAACGGACGGAAATCCCCACAGTCTTCAGTCCGGAGACTGTCTCAGCAGAGGATGCGCCCGGAGACTCCGCTCTTTGCGGCAGCTCGAGACCCATCACAGGATCGGGCACAACCTGGATATTATTTTGAATCAGCCCCATGCTCTCCAGCAGGCTGCGGGACTGTTCGTCCCGCACGGACACATAGGCGCTTTTACGGAATACGGACTTGATCAGCGGGTGGAACAGCTTGCGGTTAACCGGACCGATCCCCTGGGCATAAATAAAGGTCGGCTTCCCCATCCATTGGGCAAGCTTCAGGACGCCCAGGTAATACGGTATGGTCTTAGAACTGGTCACATCCTGCAGCAGGCTCCCCCCTCCGCTGATCAGCCCGGCGCTTTCGGCAATAGCCCGCCGAACCTCGCCCAGCTTCATCCGGTGGACAGAACTGACCCCGTAGGTGGCAGTTGTCCATTCCGGGTCTATGGATAATACGACAGGTTCAATCGTTATGCCGGCGGCTTGCGACTGTTTCTGCAACGCATTCAGAATCGATTGCAGAACGGCTTCGTCCCCGCTGTTGCGGAAGCCGTAGTAGCCGGATATTACAATTTTTTGAGCAGAGGCGACCATCGTTTCCAACACCTTTCCGCGATCTGCCAGACCGCTACGGCAATCAGGCCGATAATAAGCCCAAGACCTAATCCAAGGAGTCCGCGGATCAATGAGATCAGCACCGGAGTATGAATATGGGCAAAGGTATCAACCATGGACAGCTGGCCGATGACCGCAACAATCATAATAAAGGCGGCATTGCGGTATTTATAGGCCATAAAGGCGCCCAATATAAACAGCGGATGGGCCAGCAGGAACTCCTTATTGCGCGGCCGCACGCCAACTGTATTCTCCAGGAAGGTACGGAAAGTCATTTCAATGGAGCTGACGCTGCCGCTGTTGCCCGTACGGCTTAAATAGTACATGCCCAGCACACCGAGAACACCGGCGGCGATGACCATGGCCAGGGTAACCGGTGTACGCAGAAGCTTGCCGGTCTTGTTAAAGGCAAATTCTCCGCGGTATAAGAGTACATACAAGGCGGTCAGTCCAATAGGAGCCAGGTGCAGCAGACTGACGCCGCGGAACTGGTTAAGCACCAGACTGTAAGTAATATTGTTAAGCAGGGCAATAACAAACGGCACAGCACTCAGCGAGATAAGTGCAGTCTTGATATAGAGCACAAGGCTATGCGCCAGCCGGCGCCCGGGACTCATAACTGCATAAGTCAGTTTGTTCATCCGCAGCGGCGGCCCCTGCTCGTTGATCTTGCGGACAGCCAGCACAGTCGCAACTGTCGGTGCACTAATAGCGACTGCAAGCGCCAGTGCCTGCTCAAACAGCTCCGGCTTCAGCAGCATCAGACCGGCACTACCGGCCAGTCCCAGAATCCAGGCAGCCAGGGTAAGCCAAGGAATGAAGTACGACACAAGCAGGGCTACCATGGATACAGCGCCGATAACAGCCCCCAGCTTGAAGTAGCGCTGGTAGGAGGAATCGACGACATCAAAGGCCTCAGCCTGACCGAGTGTAAATCCGTTATCTTCAATCTTCTGTACGGCCCCGTCAGGTCCGCTTAGGCTGGTCACCAGGTTGTCCAAGGTATCTTTAATCTGAGCTGTAGTGGTATCCCGGGAAGGGATGGTATTGAGATACAGCATCCGGATGTTACGGTCCTTGGTAGCCAGGGCAAACCTGTCAGCAATGACTTCCGGAGACAGCCCGGAATCGCCTTCGCTAAGGGAATACAGGCGTGTCACATTATAATCAAGCAGATAAGCCAGCTTACCAAAGCCCTTTTGCTGGGCCTTGATATTCTCGATGGCCGCTATCCCCATCCCTCGTTCCTTAAGGAGATCAGCAAACGCGGTAAGGCTGCCGGTATCGGCATCATCCGTGAATCCTTTAACCGATTCTCCTTCGAACAGTATGCGTTTGACGCCAAGCTCCTGATAGCGGTCCAGCAGCTTCGTAACGGCTTCTTCATTATAAGCAAGAGAGTCCACCAGACGAGGAACAATGCTGAAGCCCTTCTCATGCAGCATCTCCAGATTGAACGGGTCAGGCTGGAGCGGCTTCAAGGTAGCATCTTCCAGCGGGGTTTTGATAATCAGCCCCTGCTGCCCGCGGAAGCTCCAATTTTCAGTGTCAATGCCAAGCACATCAAAAGCATCCTTAATCAGCGGTGCCAGCACCGAACTATTCTCCGTGCTCGTAAAGAGGACGTATGTATAGTTCTCATTCTCGGGAATTACAGTATCAGTCAGGTTGGCAATATCCGTTGCCCCCCACATCATCAGACGGCGGGCCTTGCGGTAATCCTCCAGCGTGCTCTCATAAATAGCCATGCTCTGAACGCCGGCTTCCTTGAGGCGGTCAAGCTGCTGTGAAATGTAATCTTTGGGATTCACACGGTAGCTGGCTACCTCCACCAGATCACGGTAATCAAATACAAACTCAACTGTCTTGGAAGATTTCTCGGTCTGCAGACGGTCATAGACAACCGGGAGAGCAGACAGAACACCGATTACTACGAGAATCCATAACCACTTGCGTGAAGTAATATTCCATTGTTGCCATTTCTGGTGCACCAAAAGTACCTCCTCTTTCACTTCCTAACTCAAGCAGAAACGGATGCGCGTCCTGTCAGGAGCAGTATCCGTTTCTGTGAGAAAGCTTCATATCGTGCAGGATTATTATTTCCCGTCGACGCGGGCCATAACCTGCTCTGTAAGGGCAGCCACCTTGTCTTTTGCATTCTGCAGCGATTCTCCGCGAACCGCAAAGTATACTTTAATCTTCGGCTCTGTGCCGGATGGGCGCAGGCAGAACCATGAACCGTCAGACAACAGATACTTGAGCACATTTTCCTTAGGCAGCCCGTTAAGGCCAAGTGAATAGTCGAGCACCTCGGT
Source organism: Paenibacillus sp. fava2 (assembly GCF_058313675.1). Taxonomy (NCBI): domain Bacteria; kingdom Bacillati; phylum Bacillota; class Bacilli; order Caryophanales; family Paenibacillaceae; genus Paenibacillus; species Paenibacillus sp. fava2. The sequence continues at coordinate 6,802,009 of NZ_CM177755.1, forward strand.
AACGGAAGCTCCGGCAATTTCCTGAGGCGGGTTGCTGCGCCAGTCACTCATAATCCCCTGGATCTGGGCTACACCGTCTTTGCCCTTAAGAGTACGTGATTCCAGGCTTTCCAGGAAGTAGCCGAACTGTTCATACAGTTCCTGAAGCACATCATACAGCGTCTTGCCCTGCGCTTTATAATAAGCACCCGCTTCGGCAATCAGCATGGAGGCAAGCACGGCATCCTTGTCGCGGGCATAGTTGCCGGCCAGATATCCGTAGCTTTCCTCATATCCGAACAGATAGGTATATTCACCGGACTGCTCGAACTGGGTCATTTTCTCCCCGATATATTTGAAGCCGGTCAGCGTATTGAATACTGTAGCGCCATAATGGGAAGCGACAGCCGCTCCCATCTCACTGGTAACGATGGTTTTGACTACAGCACCGTTGCTAGGCAGTTTGCCCTGCTCCTGCAGACGGCTCAGGTAATAATGGATCATCAGCGCTCCGGACTGGTTGCCGGACAGTACTACGAAATTGCCCTCATTATCACGGACAACGGCTCCCATGCGGTCCGCATCCGGGTCTGTCCCGATCAGCAGATCGGCGTTAAGCTCTTCGCCCAGCTTGATCGCCAGCGTGAAGGCTTCGCGCTCTTCGGGATTCGGTGACTTCACAGTTGAGAATTCGGAATCCGGCTGTTCCTGCTCCGGTACTACATGTACCTCCGTGAAGCCGATTTTCTTCAAAACGCTGCGGACCGGCAGGTTGCCTGTCCCGTGCAGCGGGGTATATACGATCTTGAAATCACGGCCGAGTGTGGAAGTAATCTCCTCACGGGCAACGCTGACGGCTGCCACTGTATCTGTGAAGGCCTCATCCTCTTGCTCTCCCAGCCAGTGCAGCAGGCCCTGGCTCTCCGCTTCTTCACGGGAAAGACGTTTAACACCATTGAAGGAATCAACCTCCAATATGTATGAAATCACCTTTTCCGCTTCATGCGGTACAAGCTGTCCGCCGTCGGCATTGTACACCTTGTAGCCGTTATATTCCGGAGGGTTATGGCTCGCAGTAATAACTACGCCTCCTGAAGCCTTCAAATGACGTACAGTAAAGCTCAGCTGCGGCGTGGAGCGCAGGGAAGAGAACAAATGCGCCTCAATCCCGTTACCGGCCAGAACCAGCGCTGCTTCCAGCGTGAATTCCGGTGAGAACCGGCGTGAATCGTGGGCGATTACGACGGATGGCCGGCCTTCGCCCTTGTGATTCTCAAGAATATAATTGGCGAAGCCCTGAGTGGCTCTGCCCACAGTATAACGGTTCATGCGGTTGCTGCCGGCGCCGATTACTCCGCGGAGACCGCCTGTACCGAATTCCAGATCTCTGTAAAAGCGTTCTTCCAGCTCCTGCGGATCATCCGCCAGAAGGTTCAGCTCTTGTTTGGTGTTCTCGTCAACAGAAGGGTCCTGCAGCCAGCGGCTTAATGTTTCTGCGGCTTTCGGGCTTAATTGAGTCATATGAATCTCTCCTTCTCCATCTATAATTTAGGGTAGTATAACTGGGATTAGCTGAGCGCGAACATAATTTCGCCGGAAGCCACAACCTTGCCGTCCACCTTGGCGGTAGCCTGGCCTTTTCCGATGCTGCCTTTAAGTCTGGTGATTTCTACCTCAAGGGTAAGCGTATCTCCCGGAACAACCTGGCCGCGGAAGCGGAAGCCGTCCAGCCCTGCCAGAAAACCGATTTTCCCGCGGTTGGCTTCAACCCCGAGAATAGCTACTGCACCAACCTGGGCCAGCGCTTCAGTAATCAGCACACCCGGCATAACCGGATAACCCGGGAAATGGCCTGCAAAAAAAGGCTCGTTTACCGTTACGTTCTTGATGCCTACAGCCCGTTTGCCCATTTCAATTTCGATAATTTTGTCCACCAGCAGAAATGGGGGCCGGTGGGGGATTATTTCCTGGATTTCATTGATATTCAGCATCTAAGCAATGCTCCTTTCGGATTTAACCGCGTCATTGGACAGTCCTCCGGCAGGCTGCAGCTGTAATCTTGCCGAACCCTGCATAAAGTTGGACTGCTCCGGTAAAAACTATAATTATCCTTCACCACCTGCAGCAGTGGAGGTTAAGATAAGGGGCTTTCTCCGCCGCACGCGGCAGCATGACGGAGAGGGCCCTTTTTGGATTGCGGAAGGTTTAGATCCGCGGTCTCCGCAAAGCTTCTAAACAGCTTCCCTGTTAAGGGTCCGCTTGTCCCTTAGTCCCCACTCATTATACATTTTCCAGTATAAAAAAGAAAACTCCCCTGTACAACAAGGGAGTTTCAAAACAACGCATAAATTAAGGTGCAAAGACCAGATCATAGACATGCTTCCATGTGCTCCACTGGAGTACATCGCTGAGTTCCCGTTTGCCGATGATGACATATCCTGCAACCAGACCGCCGGCGAGCGCAGCGATCAGCAGGAGAGGAATCAGAAACCACTGGATAATGGTCCATTTGGATACGCCGCGCCGTTTGACCGGCTGCTGCTTGTCCTCTTCAGGCTTTGGTTTATTCTGAGCACTCATTCCTTCACCTACCCGCGCATATTATTGGCCAGGCCAAGCATCTGGTCACTGGAGGAAAGCGCACGGGCAGCCAGCTGGTAAGTCCGCTGAAGCTGCATAAGCTCCGTCATTTCCTTGCTTAAATCCACATTGGACTGCTCCAGATATCCGGATCGCACGCCGAATGCCGTCTCTTCACCAGGCTGCCGCTGGAGAAAGGCCTGCCCTTCCGTTACGCCATCAGGAAGTACATAAAAATTACCGTCTACAGCCTGCAAAGCCGTCTTGCTGAGCGGTTCAACAATCATTATTGTGCCCGCCAACTGCACGGGTTCATTCTCGCCCGTTTTGGTGAGTACCCGGCCCTTCTCATCTATCGCTGCACTGACATTAGCCGGCACCCTGAGCGGGTTGCCCTCTGTGTTCAGCACCGGATTGCCTGTATTATCCACCAGCATCATCTGCTGGGCATCCTCCGGATCAGGAGTGAAATGGAAATTACCCTGACGGGTATACGCCGTATCCCCGTTAACCTGCACGCCGAACAGCCCGTTGCCCTGCAGCGCCAGGTCTGTCGGTATTCCGGTTTCCTGCAGCGGCCCTTCTTCCCAGTTGCTGGTTACCGAAGCTACACGGACTCCGAACCCGATGTTGAAGCCGAGCGGCATACTGCGGCCAGGCTGGTCATAATCCTTGGACTGCTGCTGGACGCGGGTCAGCACATCCTCAAAAGAACCTTCCTTGCTTTTGTAGCCATTCGTACTCATGTTCGCGATATTGTCCGCAATGATATCCAGACGTTGCTGCAGGCTGGACATGGAAACGGCAGCACCGATCGTCGAATTGTTCACAGGTCATTCCCTCCTAAAATGCTTGTCTGCCTTGTTCCCGGCTATACTCTGCCTACTTCATTAACAGCCTTCTGCAGGCTCGTATCATAAAATTGAATTACCTTCTGATTGGCCTCATAAGCCCGGTAAGCGGCATTCATATCCACAGTTACCTGGGTAGCATCAACATTGGAGCCTTCAATATAGCCCTGGCGCAGCAGGAGATTGTCCCCGTCTTCCGCAAAACGGATCTCTGCCGCATCTGCATCGTCAGCGTGAAAAACACCATTGCCGTCACGCACCAGCTCCTGCGGTCTTGTAACGATACTGATGCCGATTTTTGCTCCGGAAGGAAGGCCGGTAGCCGGATCCAGCAGGTTACCCTGCCCGTCCACTGCAAGATCATCCATAGGCTCTGTCAGCACAAGCGGATTGCCTGCCGCATCCAGCACCCGGAACCCTCCGGAACTGAGCACTTCTCCTGCTGCGTTAACAGTAAAGCTGCCGTTTCTTGTATATAAGTTATTTCCTTCATTATCCTGTACGGTAAAAAAAGCCTGCGGCTTGTAAGTAACCTCGCCGTCCTCGTTCACATGCTTGCCCGATCCGTCGAACAGCATGTCCGCTCCGGTTGCCGGATCCTGAATCCGCAAATCATCAGACAGCGCAAAATCAAACGGCTTGCCGCTTTCAATCAAATCGCCCTGCAAATATTGGGAAACAGCCTGCTCAGCGAATACCCCCGTGTTGAGACGGCCGATCTGCTTCGCTGTACCGCCGCTCATTGCCGAGATTAATACATCGGGAAAGGCGTGGGTTACCGTATTAACCTGCTTGTACCCCGTAGTATTTAAGTTGGCAATGTTCTGCGTCGCCGTATCGTGTCTGCGCTGCTGTGTCACCATACCGGCAGCGGCCGTATACAATCCTCTGATCATGCGGGCAATTCCCCTTCCTCAATCTGCTGTTATCCCTTATATCGGCAGGCTAGAATTTTTTCTTAACGGCTTTGTCCAAATTATCCAGCAGGATACCTGTTCCCTTTACCACACAGTGCATCGGGTCCTCGGCTACCCAAACCGGAACATGCAGCTCTTCAGAGAGCAGCTCGTCCAGCCCGTTTAGCAGCGCGCCGCCGCCGGTAAGAACCACACCACGGTCAATAACATCTGCCGAAAGCTCAGGCGGTGTACGCTCCAGCACGGATTTGGCTGCCGCCACAATCATGGAGACCGGATCCCACAGCGCTTCTTTTACCTCTCCTGAGGTAATAGTGAGCGTCTGGGGAAGTCCGCTGACCATATCCCGGCCTCTGATATCCATCTCAGCTTTCATACCGCCTGGCCGGACCGAACCGATAGAAAGCTTAATATCTTCAGCAGTGCGTTCGCCGATGAGCAGCTTATACTTCTGTTTGATATATTTTAAAATGGCCTCGTCGAATTTATCTCCTGCCACTTTAATGGAGGAGGCGGTAACGATGTCGTTCATAGACAGGACTGCTACATCCGTCGTTCCGCCGCCAATATCGACGACCATATTTCCGCTTGGCTGATAAATATCCATGCCTGCTCCGATTGCTGCGGCTTTGGGCTCTTCCTCCAGATATACATCCCTCGCTCCGCTCCGCTCGGCAGCTTCCCGGATTGATTTCTGCTCAACTGAGGTAATATTTGTGGGGGCACAGATCAATATGCGGGGCTTGGAGTACCAGGTACGTCCGCCCACACGGTCGATGAAGTATTTCAGCATCATTTCCGTAATGGCAAAATCAGCAATAACACCATCCCTGAGCGGACGGATCGTTGTAATATTGCCCGGTGTGCGCCCGACCATCCGGCGTGCCTGTTCACCTACCGCAAGGACCCGCTTCGTATCACTTTCAAGTGTGACCACGGAGGGTTCATCCAGAACGACTCCCCTCCCTTTAACATGTATGAGCACATTGGCAGTGCCGAGATCGATTCCGATATCCTTGCTAAGCATAATGAAAGAGCCCCCAAAGTGTTATTTTAAATGAGTGTACCAAATTTAAAAATACCATACTTTAGGGGAAGTATACAATGCACTAAACCTTAATTATTCCTTAAAAAACTGAAAAAATCATGGCTTTGCGGCTACGGCAACCTCGCGTTTCTTGCCTGTCGTTTTTTTGTACTTGATCTTAGTGGCTTCTCCCCCCCGCAGATGCCGGATCGACTTATGATATTCGAGAATGTGCTTTACCTGATCGGCCAAATCCGGATTAATCTCCGGCAGCCGTTCGGTTAAATCTTTATGCACCGTGCTCTTTGAAACGCCAAATTCCTTGGCTATGGTCCGGACCGTATGCCTGGTTTCCACGATGCAGCGTCCGATTTTGATCGTCCGTTCCTTGATGTAATCGTGCACGCTCCCGCCTCCCAACTGTGGATAGTTTGGTACATTATATGAGGGGCGGGCCTATATATTCGCGCTTTCAGGACGTGACAAGCCTATGAAAGCCCATTTTCTTTCCGGGACAACCGTTTGAGCTGATGATTTTGAAAAATAGGACTAAAGTTGTGCTTAAAATAATAAGCATTAAAGTTACTCCCCTGACGCAAACGCAAAAAACAGGGTGCTTACGCCCCCTGTCCCCTGCAGATATTTAGCGCTGAGCCAGCAGATCAGACGGGTTAACAACTTTACCGTCCTCGTACACTTCGAAGTGTACATGATTGCCAAGATCCTTCTCGATCTCACTGCGTCCCGCCGTTGCCAGCGTATCGCCCTGCTTCACTTCATCGCCCTGCTTCACTTTTACATCGCCAAGGCTCTGATACACGGTCTTCAGATTGCCCGGATGGGTAATCTCCACGACTTTACCGAATACAGCAACCTCTTCGACCCGGGTAACTTCACCGCTGAGTGCGGCTTTGACATCAAAGGTTTTGTTGTCTTCACGGGCGAGATCAATGCCGACATTCGGCACGAAGGTATCATTGTACTGCACCATAGCCGCCACATGATTTTCTTCCGTACCGTTCTCGTCGTAGAAAGGCTTAACAACCTGCACTTCACTTGGACTGGCTACCGGCCAGGCCAGGCTTTCTGCCGACGCGACAACTTCGAGCGCTTCCGGATCAGCCGGTGTACCGGCTTCATTGCCGGAACCGCTGACGTCCTGGGACACTACAGCGGCGGTGTCAGGATTAAGCGGCTTTTGGCCGGCATCCTGATAGAACCACACCAAAGTTAGGATAAGAGCCGCTGCCGCCGTGTAGACTGCCGGGAATACCCAGCGTTTGGATAATGCTCTGTTCCATGAAGAAGGCTTCGCGCCTGAATCTCCCTGCTTGTTTTTGAGAGATTCATCATGGGTTTGCTTGTTTTTGTCTTGTTCATTCATAGTTTATCACCTCAGTAACCAGTGTTACCGGGCGGTTCGCTTTTATACGTATCTTTTAAGTTATTTTTTCAGGAGAGTTGAGACTTGGGTAAACTGGACTCCGCTATAGTAGTGTTTGAGAATCTGGGTGGCTGTGCCCCCTTCCTTCGCCATCCCGTTTGCCCCCCACTGGCTCATGCCGACTCCATGCCCGTTGCCGTAGGTGATAATCAGCACTTCATTGCCCTGCCGCTTCCAGGTGAACTGGCTGGAGCGCAGCCCAAGCTTCTCGCGGACCTCGCGGCCGGTGAAAACCGTTCCCCCAATCGATATTTCCTTTACCCGGTGGCCCGCTGTCAGCGACAGCACTACTGCCGGCAGTGCTGAGGAGGACGAGGATACGGGCTTCACTTTGCCTGAAGCAGCAAGGGTCTGTGAAGCAGGCAGTGCTGCTGCGTCCAGTCCTAGCTTGCTCAGCAGCTCGGAGGTGCTGAAGCTGACCGACACAGCAAGGTTCGGTGTAATCTCCAGCTCCCAGGGACTTGAGACGCTGCGCAGATAAGGAACGGCCACATTCCAGTAGTCTTCCGAATTTTCGGTATAGCCTCCGCTGGAGGCAAAGAAGGACGCCGTAATCGGCTGCCCTTTGTAAGTCATGATCACCCCGCGCGTTTCAAGGACCGCGCGGCGCAGTTTGGCCAGCCCGGCGCTCTTGCCGCCGTGCTCCCAGTCCCGTTCCAGCACGGCCTGCGAGATGTAAGCCTGATGGCTTACCGTATCGCTGACATCGGCCTCCGGAACGGGCACCCCGCTGTGGTCGCCGGCCAGCAGGCGGCGGACGATAAAGGTGCGGGCGGCCACGGCCTGCGCTTTGAGCGCTTCGAGCTCAAAGTCCGCCGGCATCTCGGCCGCCAGCACGCCGCTGACGTAGTCCTCCAGCGGCAGGGTCTCTATTTGTCCGCTCTGCGACAAATAGACGGTCACTTCCGGCTGCGGGGCCTCCGCAGCAGCCGCTGCCGGCGGCGCCGGCGAGGCCGTGGCCTGCGGCACGGCCTCCCGGGCTGGCTCATGTCCTCCGCGCAGCGGGACAAGAGCCAGCGGCAGCAGCAGCCCCGCGAGCAGCGGGGCTGCCAGCCAGGCGGCGGGGGCGAGCCGCCTGATCTTGGGAGCGCGCGGCCGTGCAGCGCGCCGGAACTTCATTCTGCGTTTCAGGTAGCGGAACTCTCTCATCTCTTCTATGGCTCCTTCCGTAGGCACTGGTGATTCTTATAGATATGAATTTACGGAAGCTGCTAGAACGCTAGAGCGTTAATTTTGAGAGTAAGAGAATCTGCGGCTCCCTGCACATACCGCCCAAAAACTGCAAAAAAGACTGCCCGCATAAGCGGAGCAGTCTAGAGCATTCAAAGTAGAATAATTATACCCAGGTCGGCTGAACCTGGAAGCGCGGCTTCAGCTCTTCACTTTTGGAAGCTTCAGGCTTAACGGCTTCTTCTTTTGCGGCCGGCGCCGGAGCAGCTGATTCCTGCATCGAAATCCGCCAGATGTCCGCACCAAGCCCCGACAGCTTCTCGGCCAGATTCACATAACCGCGGTCAATGTGATGGGTTCCGCTGACTTCCGTAGTGCCCTCGGCAACAAGACCCGCCAAAATAAGCGCAGCTCCTGCACGCAGATCCGTCGCGCATACCTTGGCGCCCACAAGCTGGGCATTGCCGGTTACGATAGCGGAACGGCCTTCAATCTTGATTTCAGCATTCATGTTGTGGAACTCATCCACATGCATGAAGCGGTTCTCAAACACAGTCTCGGTAACGACAGAGGTGCCTTCCGAGCGAAGCAGCAGTGCCATCATCTGCGACTGCATATCGGTCGGGAAGCCCGGATATGGCAGAGTCTTAAGATCAACCGCCTTCAGCGGCTTGTCGCTGATGACACGGATGCCGTTCTCGTCAGGAAGAATGGTTACGCCCATTTCCTCCATCTTGGCGATCACAGGCCCGAGATGATCGGCAATAGCGCCTTCGACATAGACATCACCGCCGGTAATCGCTGCAGCCGCCATATAGGTGCCTGCTTCAATCCGGTCTGGAATGACATGATGTTTAACGCCATGCAGGCGCTCAACGCCTTCAATACGGATTACGCCTGTTCCTGCACCGCGGACAATCCCGCCCATGCCGTTAATATAATTGGCCAGATCGACAATCTCCGGCTCCTTTGCTGCATTCTCAATTACAGTAACACCTTCCGCGAGTGCCGCGGCCATGATTATATTCTCAGTTGCCCCTACGCTGGCCACATCCAGATAGACCTTGGCGCCGCGCAGACGGCCGTTAGATTTGGCTTCAATGTATCCCTGGCCCAGACTGATCTCTGCACCCAGCGCTTCAAAGCCCTTGAGATGCTGGTCAATCGGCCTTGTTCCAATAGCGCAGCCACCCGGCAGTGAAATACGGGTATGCCCCATACGGGACAGCAGCGGGCCCATGACTAGGAAGGATGCACGCATTTTGCGCACCCATTCATAAGGCGCTTCACAGGAGGATATGCTTCTGGCATCTATCTCGATGATATCGTTCTGGTATGTAACGCCCGCACCCAGAGATTCCAGCACTTTGCTGATCGTCATTACATCGTCAAGCGGAGGAGCGTCCACAATAACGCTGACTCCTTCTTCTGCCAATAGAGAGGCGGCTATGATCGGTAGTACGGAATTTTTTGCGCCGCTAACTTTCACGCTCCCGGTCAATCTGTTGCCACCGCGGACGATAAATTTGCTCATTTCGGTTTCCCTCCGCGTCCATTATTTCTGAAATTAATTTTTAAGGTAAGATGCATCTGTTAAAATATCGGATATTCCGTCAGTGCGCCCGATGTGCGGGCACGTTCCTTAAACATCAGTGTTGACATAATAAAACCTTATTATTCGACACCATTTTTGCCACCTGGCCTATGACAGATATAACCAAACCACCTGCCATTAAAACATGTTGCGGATCTGCCCGCTCCAGCCCAGGTAATCCAGCAAGAAGCCTGCCACGAAGTGACCAAGGACGATTGCCAGCAGTAAATGCAGCAGTCGGCCCTGCGGGCTCTTGGGATATCTTATGACCAGATCGAGCTTAAGGTTCTGAAGTGCCCACCAAGATAAGACTACACAGAGCAAAGAAACGATCATGGATACCAGACCGCTGGTACCGACCGCACTGGACAAATCTTCAACCAATATTTGATCCATGGAAAACCTCCGTGTAAGTTACTTGGAAATCGACTCTTATATCATACTTGCGCAGGTCAAAAGAATCCAGTACTTTTACAAAGTTTTAAACATTACATGCCCAGATAGCTTGGATTGTTACGAGATTTTCATAATATTTGCCACTAAGCCTCATAAAAAAACGGCCAAGCCATAGGCTTGACCGCGGTTTGATTACTGTTGTCCTTTTCCGGTGGACACCTTGATCCGTGTAACGGCGCGCTGCAGCGCAAGCTCCGCACGACGGTGATCAATTTCATCCTGTTTGCTGCGTGACTGAAGACGGCGCTGAGCCCGTTCCTTAGCCGCTTCGGCGCGTTCAACATCAATATCGGTAGGCAGCTCGGCGCTTTCGGCCAGAACCGTTACTTTGTCTTTATGCACTTCCACGAACCCGCCATGAACAGCGATAGTGGTCGTAAGACCTTCCGATTTCACAGTGAGCGGAGCAACCTGAAGTGGTGTCACCAGCGGAATATGTCCCGGCAAAATGCCCAGCTCCCCGTCGACTCCGCGTACAGTCAGGCTGGTAACCTGCTTGGAGTAAACAAGGCGCTCCGGTGTGACAATTTCAAGCAGAAAGGTATTCACTTTCATTCCTCCTAAAAGCTTAACTTCGTTAAGCTCGCATCGAAAGCATAGGCTTTAGCTTTACGAAGTGAAGTTCGCTATCGAAAGCTAGATCTTAACTATTACAGGGATTTCGCTTTTTCAACCGCTTCTTCAATCGTACCTACAAAGAGGAAAGCTGCTTCCGGAAGATCATCGTGCTTGCCATCCAGAATTTCCTTGAAGCTGCGTACAGTTTCCTTGATCGGCACGTATTTGCCCTTGAATCCGGTGAATTGCTCAGCTACGTGGAAAGGCTGGGACAGGAAGCGTTCAACTTTACGGGCACGTGCCACGATAACCTTGTCTTCCTCACTCAGCTCATCCATACCCAGGATGGCGATGATGTCCTGAAGCTCTGTATAACGCTGCAGCAGCTGTTTAACGCCCTGTGCCACGTTGTAGTGCTCTTCGCCGACAATCTCAGGAGCAAGGATACGCGAGCTGGATGCCAGCGGATCAACCGCAGGGAAAATCCCTTTCTCGGAAATCTTACGCTCAAGGTTAGTCGTTGCATCCAGATGGGCAAACGCCGTAGCCGGAGCAGGGTCAGTATAGTCATCCGCCGGTACGTAGATCGCCTGGATCGAGGTAACGGAGCCTTTTTTGGTGGAAGTGATGCGCTCCTGCAGCTGACCCATTTCTGTAGCCAGTGTAGGCTGGTAACCTACCGCGGAAGGCATACGGCCGAGCAGGGCGGATACTTCGGAACCCGCTTGGGTGAAGCGGAATATATTATCGATAAAGAGCAGCGTGTCGCGGCCTTCCACATCACGGAAATACTCCGCCATGGTCAGACCGGTCAAAGCTACACGAAGACGTGCGCCCGGCGGCTCATTCATTTGTCCGAATACCATTGCGGTTTTCTTGATAACGCCGGAATCCGTCATTTCATGATACAGGTCATTACCTTCACGGGTACGTTCACCAACACCGGCGAATACGGAGATACCGCCGTGTTCCTGCGCGATGTTGTTGATCAGTTCCTGGATGGTTACGGTTTTACCAACACCGGCACCGCCGAACAGGCCGATCTTACCGCCCTTGGCATATGGTGCCAGAAGGTCGATAACCTTGATTCCTGTTTCCAGGATTTCTGCCTGTGTGGACAGTTCATCAAAGGTCGGAGCCAGACGGTGAATCGGGTTACGCTCAGCTGCTACAATTTCAGCACCGTTATCAATAGGGTTACCCAGCACGTTGAACACGCGGCCCAGTGTAGCTGCACCAACCGGAACGGAGATTGGACCGCCCTGGTCAAGGGCTTCAATTCCGCGGACAAGTCCGTCAGTGGATGACATAGCAATACAACGAACCAGATTATCACCCAGGTGATTGGATACCTCAAGGGTCAAATCAATGGCACGGCCGTTTTCCAAGCTGGTTACAATCTTGATAGCGTTGAAAATCTCGGGCAGCTGGCCGCGTTCAAATTCAATATCGACAACCGGACCCATAATGCTTACAACGCGTCCTTTGTTCATCTTATTATTTCCCTCCTCGAAAGCTGTTGCATTGAGAAGAAACGGAGAATACCTTCACCTGCGGCGTAGGCCCCCGTTTCCTGATCTTTAAGACTGCGCGTTCGCTCCGGCCACAATCTCGGTAATTTCCTGAGTGATTGCCGCCTGACGGGCACGGTTATAAGTAAGTCTAAGTTCGCCGATCATCTTCGACGCGTTCTTCGTTGCACTGCCCATCGCTGTCATTTTCGCACCCAGCTCACTGGCCTTGCCGTCCAGAACGGCGCTGTAAATCAGCGTTTCTGCGTATTTCGGAAGCAATACTCCGAGCACGCCTTCAGGAGAAGGCTCATACTCGTAGTTTGCGCTCGCTTCATGGTGTCCTCCGCTTACCGCATCCATCGGCAGCAGCCGGTCAACAGTTGGAACCTGGCTGATCGCATTGACGAACCGGTTATAGCAGATGTACAGCTCGTCATAGACACCCGTTTCAAACTGCTGCACTGCAGAATAAGCAATCGATTTGATGTCAGAGAACTTAGGTGAATCTGACATCTCGGTTACTTCCTCCACAATCGGATATTCGCGGCGGCGCAAGAAGTCACGGCCTTTGCGGCCGATTACGAACAGGGCGTACTCATCCTTGGATTTATGCTTTTCTGCCAGCAGCATGGTCAGCTTACGCAGAATATTGGCATTGTATCCGCCGGCGAGACCTCTGTCGGATGTAACAATGAGATAGGCGGTCTTCTTCACCGGACGGCTCACCAGCATCGGATGGGTCACATCCTGGGTGGCAGCGGCAATGTTCGATACAACCTCTTTCAGCTTCTCCGAGTACGGACGGGCAGCCTCTGCCTTCTCCTGCGCCTTGCGCAGCTTCGAAGCGGCTACCATCTCCATCGCCTTGGTGATCTGTCTGGTGTTTTGAACGCTTTTGATTTGACGTTTGATATCACGCATGCTTCTTGCCATGATTTTCACCACCTTAAAGCTTTGACGAAGTCAAAGCTATCTTCGTAAGCATCTACCAAGCTTTGACGAAGTCAAAGCTATCTTCATAAGAGCCTGCCGGAGCCCGGGCTCACACCGGGCCTCCGGTTCAGACTGTCATTCTATGTGTATTAACGATTAACTGGTCGCAAAGCCTCTTTTGAATTTGTCGATAGCTTCTTTGAGGGCAGCCTCATTATCTGCAGTCAGGTCCTTGGTATCAGTGATGGATTGAACGATTGCAGCACCGTTGGTATCCACAAAGGCCAGGAATTCCTTCTCGAAGCGTCTAACGTCTTTGACCGGAATGTCATCAAGGTGGCCTTTGACAGCTGTATACAAGCTGATAACCTGATGTTCTACAGACAGCGGCTGGTTAACGCCCTGTTTGAGAATTTCCATCATCCGGGCACCGCGGTTCAGACGGGCCTGCGTAGATTTATCGAGATCGGAGCCGAACTGGGAGAACGCCTGAAGCTCACGGTATTGGGCCAGATCCAGACGGAGCGAGCCGGCAACCTTCTTCATCGCTTTGATCTGCGCCGAACCGCCTACACGGGATACAGAGATACCGACGTTGATCGCCGGACGCTGACCGGAGTAGAACAGGTCGGATTCAAGGAAGATTTGGCCGTCTGTAATCGAGATTACGTTCGTAGGAATGTAAGCTGATACGTCGGAAGCTTGTGTTTCGATGAACGGCAGGGCGGTTAATGAACCTCCTCCAAGCTCATCGCTCAGCTTCGCTGCACGCTCAAGCAGACGGGAGTGCAGATAGAATACGTCACCAGGGAACGCCTCGCGGCCCGGTGGACGGCGGAGCAGCAGGGACAATTCGCGGTAAGCGGAAGCCTGCTTCGAAAGGTCATCGTAGATAACCAGAACGTGCTCGCCTTTGTACATGAAGTATTCACCCATCGCACAACCTGCGTACGGAGCAATATACAGGAGCGGGGATGGCTCGGAAGCCGATGCCGTTACTACGATTGTATATTCCAGCGCACCGTGGCGGCGGAGGGTTTCCACAACCTGTGCAACTGTGGATTGCTTCTGGCCAATGGCAACGTAGATACATTTCATGCCATTGCCCTTTTGGTTGATGATCGCATCGATGGCAATTGCCGTTTTACCGGTCTGACGGTCACCGATGATCAGCTCGCGCTGTCCGCGGCCGATCGGCACCATCGCGTCGATGGCTTTAAGACCTGTCTGCATAGGCTCATGAACCGATTTACGGTCGATAACGCCTGGTGCATTGCTTTCAACCGGGCGGAATTCTGTTGTTGCAATCGGGCCCTTGCCGTCAAGCGGCTGACCCAGCGGATTCACTACGCGGCCCAGAAGGGCTTCGCCTACAGGTACCTGCATAATTTGTCCGGTACGTTTAACTTGGTCGCCTTCGCGAATTTCCTTGTACTCACCCAGGATAACAACACCGACGTTGCTTTCTTCCAGGTTGAGCGCCATGCCCACTACTCCGTTGGAGAACTCCAGCAGTTCTCCTGCCATCGCGTTTTCCAGACCGTAGACACGGGCGATACCGTCGCCGACTTGAATGACGGTGCCGATTTCGGCCACTTCAATATCGGCTTTATATTGCTCAATTTGACTTTTGATCAAACTGCTGATCTCTTCAGGTCTAATGCTCAATATCCTCACCCCTATCTTCTATGCTTATCATTAAAAGATTTCTCAAGACGTGCAAGCTTGCCAGACAGGCTGCCGTCATACAGCGTATCGCCGATAACGACCTTCAGTCCGCCCAGAAGGCTCTTGTCAACGAGATTCGTAACCCGGATTTTGCGGTTCGTAAGCTGACTGAACTCCTGAGCCACATGCTCCTGTTCTTCCTGGCTCAGCGCATATGTGGAGTATACCGTTGCATCACCGATACCCAGGGCTTCACCTTCTATTTTCACGTACGCTTCCAGCAGATCAGCAAAAATATCGGTTCTGCCCCGCTCCACCAATAGTTCAACCGTGTTAAGCACCGCTTCGGAGAGCTTATCCTGAAGTGCAGTGCGCAGCACCTTGAGCTTATCGGACTGGGAGATGCGCGGCGCAAGAATGAACCGTTTTACCTCTTCATCAGAATGAAGCACCGTTACCAGTGTCTTCAGCTGCTCTTCCACTTCAAGCGTATTGCCCTTCTCCACCGCGGCACTGTACAGGGCCTTGGCGTAACGCTTGGCAACTACCGCACTGCCGCTCATGATCGGCCTCCTACCTCTTTGAGGTACTGGTCAACGAGCTGCTCCTGTTCACCGTCAGCCTTAACTTCTTTCTCAAGCAGCTTGGATGCGATACGGACTGAAGCAGATCCGAGCTCGCTGCGCAGCGCTTCCACTGCCTTGTTCTTTTCGTTTGCAATATCACGGACAGCCTCGTCTTTGAGACGGGCAGCTTCAACTTTAGCCTGGTCGATCAGCTTGTCAGCCTGGTTGAGGCTGGTAGCCTGCGATTGCTGAATAATCTGCTTGGCCTCTTCGCGCGCCTTTTGCAAAGCCTGCTTCTGCTCTTCCACGTAAGCGACCGCCTGCTCCCTGGTCTTAGCTGCTTCATCCATCTGCTGCAGCACTAGCTCACGGCGTTTTTCCATAATTCCGAACAGTTTGCTGAAAGCATATTTACTGAGCAGGATATACAGGATTACAAATGCGACAATTGAAAATACTATGTTGGTCCATACTATAGTCACTGTGGTCACTCCTTTCCGTTACCGCGGTGTGCGGATGTATACAAAAGTAAGGCGCGGATGGCACTAGCCCTCCCCGCCAAACCGTAGGAACGGTTTATTAAGAAAACATGATCAAGAATGCAATAACCGTTGCCGCCAACGGAATAACTTCGACGATACCTACACCGATAAACATTGTAGTCTGCAGTGCGTTACGTGCTTCAGGCTGACGGGCGATGGATTCTACCGTTCTGCTGACGATCATACCGTTACCAAGACCTGCGCCGAGTGCGCCCAAACCAACCGCGATTGCTGCTGCCAAAAATTCCATTGAAAATATCCTCCTTTAATTTCGGTTCATTTTTTGTGTTTTAATGATATTGAAATCTCCCGCGAAACCCTCATGGCAATTGCCGCGCTGCCTCACGGTAGTTCATTAATGCGCTTCTTCTTCGTGAATGGTCATCTGTGCGATGTACACCATCGTCAGAATCGTGAAAATGAAAGCCTGGAGCGCCCCGACGAAAATACTGAAGCCCTGCCAGACTGCCAGGAACGGTATACTTAAGAATCCCAGCTTGAGAATTACAGTGATCAGAACCTCACCTGCAAAGATATTCGCGAACAAACGAATAGCCAGTGCAACCGGCTTAGCCAGGTTTTCGATGATGTTGAGCGGCAGGAAAATCGGAAACGGCTCAATATAGTGCTTGAAATAATGCTTGCCGTTCTGCTTGATGCCCAGGTAGTTCATCAGTACGAAAACGATAATCGCGAGACCGGCTGTAATGTTGATATCCGCTGTCGGCGACTTATACCAGAGCAGCTCGACATGCTCGCCGTGTGCCAGGTTTTTGGTCGCATCAATGACGTGCCCAAAAATGTACACCGGCTCATGGGCCTCAGTGATAAAGGAAAAAGGCAGACCAAGGAGATTGGAGACAAAGATAAACAGTATCAGCGTCAATCCCAATGATATGTAAGGCTTGCCCTTCTTCAGGTCCATTGCACTGCTGATAACCCCTTGTACGAATTCAACTACCCACTCCATAAAATTCTGGAGTTTGGACGGGTTATCGACAGACAAATTGCGGACAGACAGCATCACCAGAACGAAAACAATAACGGAACTGATTAGCAGTGTCAGTACGGCAGATAAATCAATTGGTATGCTGCCAAGATAGATTATTGGCATTTCATGCATGGTATCATCCCCCTTTCCCTTTAATCTTAAAGCTTGTTCTTAACACTCAGATAAATCCCTACCGGAATAGAGAGAAGCTGGGGAATAAAGACTCCAGCAATGGTAGCCTCCAGCGAGAAATGCTCAATCTTGACCGAGAACATGGTCACCAGAATGGCAAAGCTGATCCGCGTGACAAACCCGAGACTGAAAGCCTTCCCCTCATTATTCGCAACCGATTCGGCTACCCGCCGTACCTTTACGGCAAGATAACGGAAGTTCACAATACCCGCAACCAAACCGAGTGTCATCCCTAGTGTGACTGCACGGGTTTCATGATGAAGAGCATATCCCATCAGCAATCCTGCCATGAGTACAAATGTGACCCTTGTTATGGCATTGATCATGGGAGTCATATTATCCATTTTGCTCCCCCAGAAATTTTTTGATTAACAGGGCGACATTGATAATTCCCAGAGCCATACCGGAAATCGCACCGACCGCAACCCAGATTTCCGGGCCGTCGATCCGGCGTTGGAGCCACCTTGCTGTAAAAATACCTATAATAATGTAAGCGGCAAGCAAAGTGCCTGCACTTGCAATCACCAGAGCGGTTTTTCCCAGCCCGGCTTCACGCTTAGGCTCTTTCATAGGCTACAATCCCAACTAATTTTACTGAATATCCAGACTCTTTGTCAATTCAATGAAAATTGCCCAAAAGTGCATGAAAACATGAAAATAATCACAGCATTTTTATTCAAAACCATACAAACCGTACAGTTTCACTGTATGCTGTATTTCCAATGTCGCATATCAGGTTTTGTAGCGTAAAATTTAATTTGTGAACGTTTTATGAAATTCTTCAGGACGATCGGCATTTACACCAAAATGGTGCTTAATCGCATTGACAATTCTTTCAGATGCTTTGCCGTCTCCGTACGGGTTGGCGGCCCGGCTCATCGACTGGTACAGTGCCTGATCAGTCAGCAGAGCATGTGTCCGTTGATACACCTTCTCCTCGTCCGTTCCCACAAGCTCCAAAGTTCCGGCCTCGATCCCTTCCGGGCGCTCGGTCGTATCACGCAGCACAAGCACAGGAACCCCAAAGGAGGGAGCTTCCTCCTGCAGGCCGCCGGAATCGGTCAATATCAGGTGGGTATGCGGATAAAAATTATGCAGGTCAACGACATCCAGCGGATCGATCAGCTTGATTCTCGGATGTCCGCCCAGGATCTCATGCGCCGGCTCCTTGACTGCTGGGCTCGGGTGCACAGGATAAACTATTGCTACATCTTCAAACTCATCAGCGATTCTTTTGACAGCACGGAAAATATGACGGTGCGGTTCGCCTTGAGACTCCCTGCGGTGCGCCGTCATCAGAATTAATCTTTTTCCCGCCGCAAAATCCAGCACCGGATGCCGGTAGTCCGGCTGTACGGTATATTGAAACACATCGGTCACGGTATTGCCTGTGATATAGATACTTGACTCCTTTTTGTTCTCGTGTCTCAAATTTCCTGCCGACCAGTCGGTCGGTGCAAAGTGAAGATCTGCCAAAACGCCTGTCAGCTGGCGGTTCATTTCCTCTGGGTATGGAGACATCTTATTCCAGGTCCGGAGTCCCGCCTCTACATGTCCAACCTGAATCTGCTGCAGGAAGGAAGCGTAACTCGCCAGGAAGGTTGTCAGTGTATCACCATGGACAAGCACCAGGTCAGGCTTCGCTTCACGCAGGACAGGCTCAAGCCCCTCCAGTACACGGATGGAGATTTCATTAAGCGTCTGCCGGTCCTTCATAACGTCCAGATCATAGTCAGGAACGATTTTAAAGACTTCCAGTACCTGATCCAGCAGCTCACGGTGCTGCGCGGTTACGCATACAACCGATTCGATATGTTCAGGATGCTTGTTCAGCTCAAGTACGAGCGGCGCCATTTTGATCGCTTCCGGACGTACTCCAAAGATTGTCATTACCTTTATTTTCTTGGACACTTCCCCACCCCTTTCTTCTATATAGATAGCATTTTGTAGAGCTACCCTGTTAATACTCTGTTACTTCTTATTTGGTTCCGTATAAACGGTCTCCGGCATCCCCGAGTCCGGGTACAATGTATCCGTGATCATTAAGGTGGTCATCAAGTGCTGCTACATAGATATCTACATCCGGATGGGCAGCCTGTACCGCCGCAACACCTTCAGGAGCTGCGATCAGGTTCATCATTTTGATCTGGGTGCAGCCGCGGTTCTTCAGCGAGGTGATCGCTGCAATGGCAGAGCCGCCTGTAGCCAGCATCGGATCGATTACAATCAGTTCACGTTCCTGCACATCTGTAGGAAGCTTAATATAATATTCAACCGGCTGGAGCGTTTCCGGGTCACGGAAGAGGCCTACATGTCCTACCTTAGCTGCAGGCAGCAGTTTGAGGACGCCCTCGGTCATCCCGAGGCCGGCGCGGAGAATCGGAATCAGCCCGAGCATTCTGCCCGAGATGACCTTACTCTCTGTTTCTGCCACCGGTGTCTGTACGGTGATTGTCTCCAGCGGGATATCCCGTGTAATTTCATAGGCCATAAGCGTAGCCACTTCATCTACATGCTCTCTGAATTCTTTTGTGTTGGTCCGCACATCACGGATAAATGTCAGTTTGTGCTGAATCAAAGGATGATCGCAAATCACCAATTTTCCCATTTCTGTCCCTCCGGTAAATGTAAGTCTTGTCAGCCGCAGAAAGCGCTTTTGCCGCTTCCGTGGCTAAATCCTGTCTATTATATCATCACCGGAGGTGTATTTCACCTCCGAAGGGAAAGTAGCTGCATAAACTGCCGCCCTTCAAATAAGGGTCTGCAGGCAGGTTTAAGCCCCATCCGTAATCTCTCAGGTTATAAATCGAGCCTTAGTGTATGCTAATTCACATTTTTAATACCTTTCACATTTCTTTCACTGTTTTTAATGAAAATTCCATGAACTTTCATGGATATTTCATGAAATCCATCGACAATTTCCGCGTTTTAATTGTGAACATTATGCAACGTTAAGGTCCGGCATAGAAAAAGCCCCCGCTAAGACCTTCAGAAAACAGTCCTTGCAGGGGCATGGCTACGCTCCATTTCATGAAGCGGGCAGATATTAGTACTGCAAGCCAGGATAGATCGGGAACTTCTCAGTGAGCGCAGCTACCTCGCGGGCCGCTTCAGCCAGCACCGATTCGTCCTTTGGATTCTTCAGCACATTGGCAATAATGCGGCCGATGACGGTCATCGCCTGCTCGTCCATTCCACGGGAAGTAACCGCAGGCGTACCGATCCGGATTCCGCTAGTAACAAACGGGCTGGTCGGGTCAAACGGAATCGCATTTTTATTCACGGTAATGCCGATGGAATCAAGCACCTTCTCTGCATCCTTACCTGTGATGTTCAGATTACGGGTATCCAGCAGCATCAGGTGATTGTCCGTACCGCCGGAAACGATATTAACCCCTTCACCGATCAGTGTTTCTGCAAGCACCTTGGCATTTTTCACTACATTCTCGGCATAGGTCTTAAATGACGGCTGCAGCGCTTCACCGAAGGATACGGCTTTGGAAGCAATAACGTGCATCAGCGGTCCGCCCTGGGAGCCCGGGAATACGGCTTTATCAATTGCAGCAGCCCAAGGCTGTCTGCACAGAATCATCCCTCCGCGCGGTCCGCGCAGCGTTTTGTGGGTTGTAGTTGTAACAAAATGGGCATGCGGTACCGGGCTTGGGTGCAATCCGGCAGCGACGAGGCCGGCAATGTGAGCCATATCGACCATAAACAGCGCGCCGACATCATTTGCAATGGAACCGAGTGCTTCAAAATCAATGGTCCGCGGATATGCGCTTGCCCCGGCAACGATCAGCTTAGGACGGTGCTTGAAGGCAGCCTTGCGCACTTCATCATAATCAATCAGGAATGTATCTTCCTGTACACCATAAGCTACGAAGTTATACAGCAAACCGGAGGCATTCACCGGACTTCCGTGCGTCAGGTGGCCGCCATGGGCAAGATTCATTCCAAGCACAGTATCTCCGGGATTAAGCGCAGCCAGATAGACCGCCATATTCGCCTGGGCACCGGAATGCGGCTGAACATTGGCATGATCGGCGCCGAACAGCTGCTTGGCACGGTCACGGGCAAGGTTCTCAACAATGTCTACATCCTCACAGCCGCCATAGTAGCGTTTACCCGGATAGCCTTCAGCATATTTGTTCGTAAGCACAGAACCCATTGCTTCCATTACAGCTTCACTGACGATATTCTCCGATGCAATAAGCTCGATGTTGGCACGCTGACGGCTCAGCTCCAGTCCCATTGCTTCCAGTACTGCCGGGTCACTCTTGCGCAATTGTTCCATGATTATTTACTTCCTCCCTGAGTGGAATATATACTTTCTTATCCTTTAAAACTCATGCCCGCTGATGTACGACACAATAAATTCTCAATCCCGCTATTTCTTAATCACACTGCGGAGAACCGCTGGTTTCCTGCGTGCGGTAAACCGCACGTTCACCGCCGATCAGCGGCGGTCTGCTGAAGGCGGCATTCACTCTGGCTGAACCGATATAGCGCAGGCTTGGCCTGAAAGGCACCGCAACCCGGCGAAGATGCATGCCGATCAGCGTCTCGCCGATATCAATGCCGGCATGGGCCTCCACCGTCTCTGCCAAAACCGGATCAGCCATCGAACCATAGGCTGCTGCGGCCATAGAGCCGCCTGCCCCGGGAATCGGCACAGCCGAAACCTCCCTGAGCCCCAAGGCTTCCAGCAGGGAGCGTTCCATGACCAGCGAGCGGTTCAGATGCTCACAGCACTGGTATACAGTATGGAAGCCACGCTCATCTGCTATCCGGCGTATTCCCTGAAGCAGCTGCTGTGCCACTTCCAGGGCACCGCCGGTGCCGATCCGCACACCTGCAACCTCACTGGTGCTGGCTCCGACAACAAGGATTTTTCCGGGTCCCAGCTTACCGGCCTCCGCCAGCTCGCCCACTATAGCAGCTGTCGCTGCTGCAAGCGAAAGTTCCGCACCCGCCGAAACTTCCGTCTGCCCCGATATAATGCGGGCTGCGCGTTCTTCCGGCGAGCCCTGCTTCATGACCTCATCCATCGCTTAAGCCTCCCTCAAGCATTACTTGCTGATTTAAACAAAAAAGAGCAGTCCGCAGGTGGCTGCGGATGTGCTCTTTTGCCCAGGCGACCGGCCGTTTATTCCAGTGCTCCATCGTGGTTTCATCCACACTTGTCGCCAGTCACACCGGAACCGGGTAATATTTATTACATCTTAATGGATAGCCTCCGAAAAATCAACCTTCTTTACAAACGGCGTAAGGACTCTAATTTGTCGAGCAGACTGTAGAGCGCAGTGCGGATCTCGGCAGCTGTAAGCTCGTAATCCTCCCGCGAGCCCCCAAACGGGTCAGAGATATCGAAGCTCGGTATCCGCTGCCGGATTTCAATAATCCGCTGCAGGTCCGCCTGTTTAGGCTCCCGGCCCAGTGCGATGCTGAGCTCCGCCTCGGCATACAGGCTGTCCAGCTCACTGATATCGCCGTTAACAGACTCCTCGTTATATACATATTCCTTGAGTGTATGGGTTTTGGATACTGCCTCCGGAAAATACTGCAGCAGATGGCGTTTGTGCCCGCCGGTCAGTGTCAGCACCAGATCCGCCCAGTCCACGGTCTCCCTGCTAAGCTGGGTGGAGCTCATAGTCTCAATAATGCCTTCTTCACGCAGAATCGCTGCGGCATGCCTGGATACGGAAGTGCCGGAAATGGCGGAAACGCCTGCAGACCGCACTGCAAGCTCGATGCCCCGCTCCTTTGCAAGCTTCCGCAAAAGCCCCTCGGCCATAGGACTGCGGCAGGTATTGCCGGTGCAGACGAATAAAATGTGCAGCATGCTTTCCACCTCCATGAAAGGATCAATTAATAATCTGATGCCGTTATTGTATCAGAAGATGAACAGCAAGCCAAACCCCAAAAGGATCGCCCCGCCAAGCGCCTCCCCGTAATCACCCAGTCCCCGGCTTACCCGCCTGCCCAGCAGCAGGCCGGTAATGGCCATGAAGCCGCCGCAGGCTCCGAAGGCCAGCACGGTTAGTATGATGCTGTCCACGAACATGCCCAGGGATACACCTACGGAAAAGGAATCAATGCTCACACTCAGCGAGATAATCAGCATCCCCCAAAACGTACGGTGATCCATCGGACGGCTGGCGCTTTCCTCTTTGCGGAAAGTGTTCCAGACCATATGCCCGCCCAGCAGAATCAGCAGCCCGCCGGCGGCATAAGTCGTTACTTGTCCCAGTAAATGGCCTACGTAACTGCCGGTGAATAAGCCTAGCAGCGGCATCAGCACATGAAAAAACGCAATCAGCAGGCTGAGCTGCAGCACATGCAGCAGGCGGATGCCCTTCATCCCGATTCCTACACCAAGCGAAAAGGCATCCATCCCCAGTGCAATTGCCATTATGGCAATCGTTACAATCTGGCCCCAGCCAGGATAAACCCCTGCCATGCCCATACCCCCAAAGTCTGAATGTCTTGTACAACAACGATATGCGGGCATTAGGACAATCATGACTTGTAAAGGAGCTTATTGCAGCAAAAAAGCGGCTCCGTCAGGACAGAGCCGCTTGAGTATGTCTGTTACCCGGCTTGTATTGCGGGGATCAGGACCATAACCCGCTGATCCAGCTCCAGAGATTCTTCAGCATATCCCATAGAAAGAAGCGTACCTCCGGAGCTTCCGCTTCTCCGCCGTCTGAAGTTCCCGCCGAAGTATTCTTAATTACACTATTATTGTTGTTATCCGTACTATTATTTGTTCCACTTGTCTCTGCACCGGCAGCCGATGCAACGTCTGTTCCTTTGGCGGCAGCGTCGCCGCTGCCTGCATCGATGAAGCAAAGCGGCGGAAACAGCACACACCACCAGTTTTGTCCTTTACCTGCTCCAAGCGTAATGCGCACGGCTTCATATTCACCGGCCGGATATACCGTTCCGCCATACAGTTTAGTCGGGAATGGCACAACGCCAAGCTCAACCTTGAAATCATAATCAATTCCCCGCTGCAGCAGTTCCCGGGCAACCAGCTCATTCAGCTCCGGCAGATGGCTTTTGATCAAGGAACGGGCCTGCTCCAGGCTCTGCGGGTCCTCCAGTCCGGCTACCCACTGGTTCATCTGTTCTACCACAGCATCACGGATCTGGCGTTTGACCAGCTGGTCTCCGGCCCCGTCAGAATTAGCAAGAATGCGCAGACGGATCGATTCCTGCGGAATCGCAGACTCCGCTACTGCCGCATCGCTTTTTTGCCCTTCCCAGACCATCATCAGCACCATCAGAAAAGAAAATAAAATGGCAGTATGCTTAAAAGTAACCCTTAAGGCTTCCTGTCTCTCCGGCGAAAATAACTTCATCTTCAGCAGCCCCTCTCCCTGAACCTCTTATACCCCCAGTATGTCCGGAAATGAGAGACTGCAAACCTAGTAATCTATTAAAAGTTTATCAGCTGCTCAAAAATACACTGCAGGCGCAGGCAGATCCTCCTCCACATCCTGCCCGTATAAATGCACGCTCATGGCAATGCCCATGCTCGCCATATTGATCAGAATGGAGGTACCGCCAAAGCTGATGAACGGCAGAGTAATGCCGGTCAGCGGCATCAGGCCGATATAGGCGCCGATATTCTCGAGAATCTGGTACATCAGCATCGCGATTATGCCGATAATCAGAAAAGGCCCTGCCTTATCCTTGCATTCCAGCGCGAAGAGAATCATCCGGTGAATCAGGACAAAAAAGAGCAGAAGCAGCACTGCTGCGCCAACAAATCCGAATTCCTCGGCGATCTGCGCAAAGATGGCATCAGAGTACAGCACTGGTATTTTGCCCGACTGGACAGAGTTCCCTTTCAGGAACCCTTCCCCGCTAAGCCCGCCGGACCCTATGGCTATCCGCGCATTTCGCGTCTGATAGCTGTCATCACTGCTTGCCCGCTCCGGTACCAGCCAGGGATCAAAACGTTTTATGAAATGCTCGCGGCCGATTGCCCCGCTTAGGAAATCTGTCGTTTTCTCGTGATAGTTAATATAGCTGTAGACAAACGCCCCAAATGCGCCTCCGGCTATCAGCAGCCCGATCAGTGCATGTGATGTTTTGATCCGCCCGATCCATAACAGGCCTACGAGTATAACCACAAAGCTAAGCGCATTGCCCATATCATTCTGGAGGATAACGATTCCGAACGGCAGCAGGGCAATCAGACTAAGGGGGGCAACATCCCGCCAGAACCGGAGCTGGCTGCGGCCGAGACGAACCAGCAGGGAAGATAGCGCCAAAATCAGAATCAGCTTAAAAAGCTCGGCCGGCTGGAAGCTGAAGCTCCCCACCTGCAGCCAGGCTCTGGCACCAAACTTTACGGTCCCAAACAGGCTGACCAACACCAGAATGATAATCCCCAGGATGTAAATATAAAGCGCGTATTTGACCAGCAGGCGGTAATCAAATAAGGACAGTCCAAAAAACACAACAAAGCCCGCCCCGTAATATTGGAGCATCTGGATATGCATGCCTTTATCGTCTCCGCTGTGGGTAACGCTGTATATCGACAAAATACTGATCCCCATCAGCAGAAGCAGCACAATCACGGTAATTCCGTCTATTTTTTTAAATCTCTGCAGCATCAGTCAGACTCCTATCCATACAGGAAGTCGGCGAATTCCACAATTTCCAGCGCAGGAATTTACAGGGAATAGCCTATACTCCCATATTAATGCAATCCGCTGTACGAATACAAATCTCCGCTTTCCACCATAAAACATAAAAAAAGAACTGCCGGGGCCTCATTTCCTGAGATCCGGCAGTCCTTCATATCCGATATGCAGTTAACCCTGTTTTGCGGCAGCAGGGTAAGTAGCAGGAGCAGGCAGATCCTCCTCTACCTCACGCCCGTGCAGGCGTACACTCATGATCAGGCCAATGCTGGCCATATTAATCATCAGTGAGGTCCCCCCGAAGCTGATGAACGGCAGCGTAATCCCGGTTAGCGGCATCAGCCCGATGAATGCACCGATATTTTCAAATATCTGATACAAGATCATGGCTACAACCCCGACGATTAGAAACGGTCCGGCGCGGTCCTTGGACTCCAGGGCGATCAATATCATCCGGTGAATCAGTATAAAATACAGCAGAAGCAGCACCGCAGAGCCGACAAAGCCGAACTCCTCGGCAATCTGTACGAAGATAGAGTCGGAATACGTATAGGGCACACGGTCGGTCTGCACCGAGCTGCCGTTCATATAGCCCTCCCCGCTCATGCCGCCTGAAGCGATGGCCAGCTTTGCATTTTTGGTATGGTAGCTGGCTTTGGCCGTCGCCTTTTCAGGGACGAGCCAAGGGTCGAACCGTTCAACCCAGTGCGAGCGGCCGATATCGGTCATGAACGTTTTGAACTGGTCATGATAATGAATATAGCTCATTATCCCGGCAACCGCCGTGCCTGCTACAATCAGAACCCCGATCAGCGCATGCGAGAACTTGATATTTCCGATCCACAGCAGTCCGGCCAGAATCACGATATAGGACAAGGCATTACCAAGGTCATTCTGGCTGATAACAATCAGAAACGGCAGCAGGGTAAACAGCCCGAGCGGCACGACATCCTTCCAGAACAGCAGCTTATTCTTATTTTTGCGGAACAGCACCGCAGCCAGAAACAGAATCAGGATCAGCTTAAACAGCTCTGCCGGCTGGAGGCTGAAGCCTCCGATTTTCAGCCAGCCCTGGGCCCCGTTCTGGGTTTTTCCGATAAAGCTGACCAATACCAGAATCCCGATTCCTGTTATATAAATATAGAGCGCATATTTCACGATCAGCCGGTAATCGATAAAAGTGAGACCCAGAAAAGCAATCAGACCCAGTATATAGAACTTGATCATCTTCAGATGACTGCCGTCCAGGCCATCCCTTCCATGGGTTACACTATATATAGAGAAAATACTGATGACCATCAGCAGAACCAGAATAAATACAATAACGCCATCAATCTTCTTAATCTTCTGAAGCATATTCTGTCTCCTTACTCGTTACTTCAGCTTCCACTTCAACAACTGTAGAAGTCCGTTCATTCTATTGTAAAGGAAGGGGCAGCAAAAATACAATTTCACCGCCGGCTGTTCGTCTAACAGCGGTGCGGTGAAATAATGGGAGTTACATGGCGTAATGCACAGGCCACAGAGGGGCGCTTAGGGCGTGATGCCTGCTCGCAGCGGGGAATGCCGGCGTCCTGCCCTATGTGCGGCGCGACGGATAGGCACTCAGCGGGCGATGCCCAGCACGTGGCGGGGAATGCCGGCGAGATCGTCGATGGTGACGATCTCGTTCCAGTGGCCCGCCGCGCGCAGCAGCGCGGCCACCTCGCCGGCCTGTCCCTGGCCGAGCTCAAAGCCGACCAGGCGCGGGGCTGCCGGCAGCAGCGGCAGCTGCTCCATCATGCGGCGGTACGGGTCGAGCCCGTCGTCGCCGCCGTCCAGTGCAGTGCGCGGCTCATGGTCGCGCACCTCGCGCTGCAGCCCGGCGATGTCACCGCCGGGGATGTACGGCGGGTTGGAGACGAGGATATCCGTCTCCATCCCCGCAAACGGCTCGAGCAGATCGCCGAGCCGCAGGTCAACGGCCGCGCCATGCCGCAGGGCATTGCGCGCGGCCACGGCCAATGCGCCGGGCGAGATGTCGCCGGCGCAGACCCGCCACGCCGGCGCTTCCGCCGCCAGCGTGACGGAGATGGCTCCGCTGCCGGCGCCGATGTCGACGGCGGCCACCGGCCGCGGCTGGTACGCACCAGCCGCTTCTGCCGCTGCAGGTCCGTCCGCAGCGTCCATGCCAGTCCGCGCCGCTTCACCCGGCGCATATACCAGCCCGTCCGGCCACAGCTCCGCGCCGTACTTGAGGATGGCCTCGACGAGCAGCTCCGTCTCCGGCCGCGGGATCAGCACGTCCGGCGTTACCTCGAACGCCCGGCCGTAAAACTCCTGCTCGCCGATGATATACTGCACCGGCTCGCCAGCTGCCCGGCGGCTGACGGCCGCTTCCCAGGCTTCTCTCAGCTCCGCCGGAAAAGGATCAGCCAGTGCCATATAATAAGCGGCTCCGCTTACGCCGAGCACATGCTCCAGCAGCAGCTGGCTGCTGCGCTGCGGCTCGTTGCACCCGCTTTTGTCCAAAAAAGAAGAAGCCTCCGCAAAGGCTTCCCGGATGCTTTGCACATGAGGCATGACATATAAGCCGTGTTTCAAAGCATTATTCTCCTTTTTCCATCAATTCCGCCTGCTCGGCAATTGACAGTGCTGAAATAATCTCGGTAATCTCTCCGTTCATGACCTGTTCCAGACGGTGCAGGGTAAGGCCGATGCGGTGATCGGTCACCCGGCTCTGCGGGAAATTGTAGGTGCGGATACGCTCACTGCGGTCACCAGTACCGACTTTGCTTTTGCGTTCTCCGGCATACTTCGCTTCCTCTTCCTGCCGTTTCACATCGGAGATCCGGGCACGCAGAACCTGCAGCGCCTTTTCCTTATTGGAGTTCTGTGATTTGCCGTCCTGACAGGTGGCAACGATACCGGTAGGAATATGGGTTACGCGTACAGCAGATTTGGTGGTATTAACGGACTGTCCGCCCGCTCCGCTGGAGCAGAACGTATCAACGCGGATGTCTTTATCATGAATTTCAATTTCAAAATCTTCCGCTTCCGGCATTACCGCCACCGTTGAAGTGGAGGTATGAATACGTCCGCCGGACTCTGTAGTCGGGATACGCTGTACGCGGTGTGCGCCGCTTTCGTATTTCATTTTGCTGTATGCACCACGGCCGTTAATCAGGAAAATAACTTCCTTAAAGCCGCCGAGGTCATTCGTGTTCACATCCATCAGCTCTACGCGCCAGCCTTGGGCATCAGCATAACGGGTGTACATCCGGTACAGGTCAGAGGCGAACAGCGCCGCTTCATCCCCGCCGGCCGCGCCGCGGATTTCGACGATTACGTTCTTGTCGTCATTCGGGTCCTTAGGCAGCAGCAGGATGCGGATTTTCTCCTCCAGCTCGGTCTGGCGCGAGGACAGGTCCTCGATCTCCATTTTGACCATTTCTTTCATTTCATCATCAAGCTTTTCGGCCTGCATCATCTTGGCTGCCTCAAGCTCTTCCATTACATTTTTATATTCAGCATAGGCCTCAAAGGCCGGCTGCAGATCGGATTGTTCTTTGGAATAGTCCCTCAGTTTCTTACTGTCGCTTGCAACATCCGGGTCACAAAGCAGTTCACTGAGTTTCTCATAGCGGTCCGCCAATGATTGCAATCGGTCCAACAACAAGGGAATTCACCTCTCCTGATTCAATTTATTTCGTAAAAACACTTAAAATTACAAGTTACATTAACAATAGATATACGACTTTATATTATAGCATCGTTCTTGTCAGTTGGCTACAGTACGGCGTGCTTAATACGTATATCTTTGCAAAAAAATTTCCAGCCGCCCTATAGTATGCAGAGCCCTTTGTAATTTATTCCGCCGCTCCTGCAAAAAGAGGCCATTTCAGCAGCGGATACCCGCCGCAAAATGGCCTCTCTCTTTAAGCGCTAGCAGCCGTGCAATTTACACGTTGAAACGGAAATGCATAACATCGCCGTCCTGAACCAGGTATTCTTTACCTTCCAGACGGAGCTGTCCGCGTTCCTTGGCGCCGTTCATTGATCCAGCAGCCAGAAGATCGCTGTAGGCTACAACCTCAGCGCGGATAAAGCCGCGTTCGAAGTCGGAGTGGATAACGCCGGCAGCGCCCGGCGCCTTGGTTCCCTTGCGGATTGTCCAGGCACGGACCTCCTGCACGCCTGCAGTGAAATAAGTGTACAGGCCAAGCAGCTTGTAAGCCGCTTTGATCAGGCGGTTCAGACCAGATTCCTGCAGTCCCAGCTCTTCCAGGAACATCTCTTTATCTTCGCCTTCGAGCTCAGCGATCTCTGCCTCAACCTTGGCGCTGATCGGCACCACTTCCGCATTCTCGGCAGCTGCAAACTCGCGTACCTGCTGCACATAAGGATTTTCTTCGGCAGTCGCCACTTCATCCTCACCAACGTTAGCCGCATACAATACCGGCTTCAGGGTCAACAGGTGCAGGTCACGTACGATCTGACGCTCATCGTCAGACAGCTCAATGCTGCGCGCAGGCTTGTCTTCGTACAGCGCTTCTTTTACGCGCTCAAGCACTTCGACCTCCTGGGCGTATTTCTTGTCGCCGCCCTTGATATTTTTGCGGGAACGCTCAATGCGCTTCTCTACGCTTTCAAGGTCAGCCAGAATCAGCTCAAGGTTAATCGTCTGGATGTCGCTGATCGGATTTACTTTACCGTCTACATGCGTTACATTCTCGTCCACAAAGCAGCGCACAACATGAACAATCGCATCCACTTCACGAATGTGGGCGAGGAACTTGTTGCCCAGGCCTTCGCCTTTGCTCGCGCCGCGCACGAGTCCGGCAATATCAACAAATTCAAAGGCAGTCGGAACCGTCTTGTTCGGCTGCACCAGCTCAGTCAGCTTATCGAGACGCTCGTCCGGCACTTCCACAACACCCACGTTCGGGTCGATGGTGCAAAAAGGATAGTTGGCGGATTCCGCACCCGCTTGTGTAATTGCGTTAAACAATGTGGATTTACCAACGTTTGGCAATCCGACGATACCAGCTTTCAAAGCCATTTATATGACAACTCCTATTTTCGGTTGTATTGATCCACCGCATAATTACCGACTTGTGATCTAAACCATTATATATTAGAACAAAACCGCCAGCAACAGCGGATGTCCGGGGGGGTGTGTCGGAAAAAAGGCGGGGCACGTACATAATCCGCATCAGCCGCTTCGGAGGAATGTGCACGGGGCGATGTACGATTTTCATGGAGGGCATGCCTTTTTTATCTACATTGCCTAATTAATGCTTTTCCAGCTCCAGTATCTTCAGGATCGCCGGCTGCTCCAAAAGCGGCCTGGAACGGTCAGGGTCGACCTCTATATCAGGCACCGTTTTCATTTCCTCGTTGCAACTGCCGTCAGACATCAGGCCCATCTCCAGTGAAAAGCTGAACACAGCCTTGCTGTTCGGCATGACGGCGATAACAGGATCCATCCCCAGCCCGTCGCCTCCCGTACGTTCACCTGCAAGCGTAGCAATTCCGGTGCTTTTGGCCAGAGCCGCCAGCCCTTCAGAAGCAGAGAACACTTCTTGATCCACCAGCAGATACAGCTTCCCCTGAAAGCCCCGGCTGCGCGGATTTATCTGCATGGATAATTTCTGATAGGTTTCAAACATAGTCAGGCTTTCAGGCGGCAATAGAGGCAGATGTTCCTCCGCCAGCTCAGCAATCGGGCGCATTCCCGTAGCAAGTCCGCGTGCCTCCAGAAAAGGCCCGGCATAGCTCCCGCCTCTATAAAGCGTGTACGTATCATAGCGGACCGATTCGGTTATCAAAAGCGGCACAAGTACCTCCTGCCAATAGGCAGAGTTGCCACCTGGATTTCCGCGGATATCCAGAATCAGCGTCTTATAATCCTGAACCTCCGCCAAAAATTTGCCGATTACGGTGCTGTCTTGAGTCAAATGTTCAGAAGAGAAACTGTGGATAGCCATATACGCTGTTTGTCCTGCTTCAATAATCCGCTGCTGTACATTCTCCTCCGCCCCGCTGTCTGCAGCTGAATTCAATGCGCTTTTATTGCCTGCTCCTGCCGGCTTAGCCGATTTATCCTGCTCCGCAGCCGGAGAACGGCCATATCGCTTTAGCACTTCAGGCTGATAGAGTAGTTTGGACCAGGGATCTTGTGCTGCCGGACTAGTATACAGCGAATCGAGATAATAATCGTACGTTCCACTTCCGTATAATAGCGTATGTTTATTATGCAGTTCCCCAAGCACATCATCAATGATACGTAAAAAATCCAGGTCTGTCCCAGCCGCAATAACCCGTTTCTTATACTCCTCTTTATTGGCCAGCCAGTCGGTTCCGGTAAGCCGCCTGTTCACTTCAAAGAACGGATAATTCTGCTCCATGATAGCCCACATATATTCAAAATCTTCGGCTCTTTGCTCCTGCGTCAGCTTAGAACCCGAACTGCTGCATCCTGCCAGACTCAGGAGAATTCCGGCGGCTGTCAGCAGCAGTGTTATTTTGCTCCTCAATACAATCCCTCATTTGGTCTCTGATATAAACTAATCACATAGTAAATTACCATTTATACTATATAAAGGATTTATATCACATTAAATCAACTGATGTTCAAGCACTGCAGTTCTGCTGACATACTGGTAACCTTATTTTTTCGAGGAACACTTTCTGCCTTTAACGGACCCAGATGAGCTTATCACCACCCAAATACCAGGTAGCGTTGCCCTTACGGACTCCAGCGGCTATATATTTAAACTTCACCTAAACAACAGCTGCTTGGAGGACAATAAGGACAATACGGTCCGTTAGCCTGACGAAATGTTCTTTTCCAGAAATAAAGGCTTTCCTGTCCGTTAGAGGTACCGGGCTCCCGTGCAGGATTCCGTACAGCAAAAAAGACCCCAAAGGAGCCTTCCATACTTTTGCAATATTAGCTTAACTTCCGCTACAGCTTTTTGGACATCGTAATATCCGTAATCCCGTAGCCCATCTTCTGATACAGCTTAAAGGCGCGGTCATTATCACCGAAAACATGCAGGCCAATCCGTGTTACACCCATGGAGCGCGCCTCCTCATCCAGCAGCGTCAGCGCCATGCTTCCATATCCCTTCTGCTGATAAGGCTCGAAGATATAGAAATCATAAATGAAGGCTTCCTTGCCCTGCCGGCCCTGAGCCACGTTGAACCAGATATAGCCGGCCTGGGTATTGCCGGTGTCCTCCACAATAGAATATAAAAAGGCGCCTTCAGTATGAAGCCCCTGCGGCAGATAACGGTTCATCTCGTCCCGGGACAACTGCATCGCCGTGTCCTGCTCCCAGGCGCCGATTCTTACTTTGTCCTCCGCATAATCGCGGGTCGACTGCTTCAGAAAAAATTGAAAGGTCGGTTCGTCCATCCGTACCAGCTTGATCATTTGTTAAGCACTTCCTTTGTACTTCATTCATTATTACCGCTTGAGCAGGCGCGGCGTTCCCCGGAGCGCAGACAGGTCGGCTGCGCCGATGCCGAACATGGCAATCCGCAGCTCCAGCTCCACCTGGGCCAGCGCCCGGTCGAGCGCCTCCTCGGATTCCACTGCAGGCCCGAGCAGGCTGCGGCCAAAGCCGGCCAGATCGGCGCCGAGCGCGATTGCTTTGGCGGCGTCTACGCCATGTCTCAGGCCGCCGCTGCCGATCAGCGCGCCGTGCGGAGCGGCCGCCCGCACTCCGCGGATGCATTCGGCCGTCGGAATGCCCCAGTCGGCGAAGGCTTCCGCCGCCGCCCGCCGCACAGGGTCGGTGCTGCGGAATTTCTCCACCTGGCTCCAGGAGGTGCCGCCTGCACCCGCCACGTCGATGAAGGCCGCTCCGGCATTATACAGCCTGAGCGCCGTTCCGCCGTCTATGCCCCAGCCGACCTCCTTGATGCCGACCGGCACCGGCAGCGCCCGGCAGACCTTCTCGATCGCGGCAAGCAGGGAGGAGAAGCCGGTGTTTCCCTCCGGCTGAAATACCTCCTGCAGCCCGTTCAGATGCAGAACAAGCCAGTCCGCCCCGGCGATTTCTACAGCCCGCCGGCACTCCTCCACGCCGAAGCCGTAGGACAGCTGCACGGCACCTATATTGGCGATGACCGGAATTCCCGGAGCCCGCTCACGCACCCGGAAGGTCTCGGCCAGCTCCGCACGCTCCACCGCCGCCCGCACCGAGCCCACACCAAGCGCCCAGCCCCGGCGCCCGGCCACTTCAGCCAGTCTTCCGTTAATTGCGCCGGTCGCCTTGCTGCCGCCGGTCATGGAGCTGATCAGCAGCGGTGTCTGCAGCTCACGCCCCAGAAAGACCGTGCGCAGTGAAATGTCGTCGAAATTCAGCTCAGGCAGCGCATTGTGCAGGAACTTGTATTCTTCCAGCCCGGTCGTAATTCCGCTGCCGCCCACATCCTCATTCAGACAGAGACGCACATGCTCAAGCTTGCGCTCCCCTGTTGTGGAGGAAGGCATAAGGGACCTTTCCCCCGTACTGCCCGGCGGCAGCGTGTCCCCGCCCGCTTCAGCCGTCAAGGATTGAGTTGTCTCTGGCGGCAAATGTTCCATGCTGTCCCCTCCCTTTGCTTCTAATTTGTATATATCCGCAAAATGCCGGACCGGCCGGCATCTCTTATGCCAAGAGCACGCTTCATTATAGCATCGCTGCCCTGCAAATGACAGAAACGCAGGCAGCTGCTAGCCCCCGCCTGCAATATGCTCGCCTACAAGCCTCCCGGACAGGGATACGACCGGCGTCCCTCCACCGGGATGCGTGGTTCCGCCCACATACCACAGCCCTTGAATATCCCTGGAACGGTTAGCCGGGCGGAAGAAGGTCTGGCGGACGGAATTCGAGGAAATGCCATATATCGCTCCCCGGTGGGCGAGGGTATCGGCGGCGAGGTTCTGCGGGGTATACCGCTGAAGCACCTCTGCCTGCTCAAGCCCCGTGAGCCCGAAGCCTTTAAGTGTCTCTGCAATCCGCTGCCCGTATACCTCCGTCTCTCTGGCCCAGTCGCAGCCGCTGTTCAGATATGGGGCGTTACCCAGAATAAACAGATTACTGCCGTCAACCGGGGCCATACCGGGCTCAGAGTAACCGGAGTAGCATACGTACACTGCCGGATTTTGCGGAGGACGCCTTTTGTCAAAAAGGTCTGTGAACTCAGGCTCATATTGCTCCGGAAAAAATACCGTGTGATGCAGCAGCTGCTCATATTTCCGCCTCACACCGGCAAGGGTCACCAGACCCGACAGCGAGGGCTCATAGCGCTCGATCTTTCGGTCACTCATCGTCCGGCGGGAAGCTTCCGGCAGCAGCAGGCGGCTGACGCTGAGTACATCGCCCCCGGCAATGACAGTCCGCGCAGGGTAAAAGCCCCGTGAAGTCTCCACCCCTTCAGCCTTCCCTCCCGCCACGGCGATGCCTGTAACCTCGGTTCCGGTAACGATTTCTACGCCAAGCCTCCGGGCCAGCGCCACCAGCCCTTCCACGAGCTTATATGTACCGCCTTTTACACCGTATACGCCAAGTTTGGCCTCCACATGACCGAGCATCGCAAAGATTGCCGGAGACTGGTAGGGGGAGGATCCGACATAGGTGGCGTAGCGTCCCAGCATAGCAAGAGTATTCGGATGCCTGAAATATCGCTCCAGCAGTGACTGCAGGGTGAGAAACGGCCGGACACGCAGCAGATCCCGCACCAGCGGCAGGGACAGCTTATCTTTCCAGGAGAGCAGGATCCGGTTCAGGAACTGCTTCTCGCTCAGCTGGTACAAAAGTTCAGCTTCGGCCATGAATTCCCCATAGCGGCCAGCGTCATTAGGAGAGTAGGCGGCTATCTGTTCACGCATATACGCTGTATCCCTGGATAAATCAACCGTATGTCCATCTGCAAAAACATTCCGTGTCCGCGGTTCCAGCTCATACAGCTCGACATAGTCCTCCATCTTGGCACCGGCAAGCTCATAGAGCGAGCGGAAGACATGCGGCATGGTGATGGTGCTGGGTCCCCTGTCAAAGGTGTACCCGTGCTCCGTTACCCGCTGCAGCTTGCCGCCGGGCTGATCCTGCCGCTCCAGCACGGTCACCTTCCAGCCCTTTGCCGCCAGCGTGACTGCACAGGACAGGCTGCCGAAGCCGGCACCGATAATAACCGCCTGCTTGTTCAACGGTAACGCCTCCCTTTCCATTCATAGCCCTGGCCGGATACACTGCCGCGCCAGGATGCGGCTCCAATGGCAATCAGGCTTACAATACTTGCCGGCAGCAGCAGGCAGAACCAGAAGGGCTGCCTGCCTGCCCTGTCTGCTGTTCTTTTTACTGCAGCTCCTCCGGCTATGGCGGCTGCCGCCCACAGCAGGGCGCCCGTGTCTCCGGTAATTACAGCCCAAAGCGCAGCAATAACCGGCAATACGTACAGAAGCGCATAGAACAGGAGTACACCCAGCAGCAGCGCCGGTTTGCGCCCAAGGCCGGCGTAAATATTTTTGCGGTAGCCCTTCCAGACCTCCCGGGCATTGTGATACATCCGCATTTCTGTATACCCTGTAATGTCTGCCAGGGTTACCGGTTCACCGGCAAGCTTGACCGCTCTGGCCAGTGCCATATCATCCACCAGCTCGTTGCGGATGCCGCCATGCCCGCCGCAGCGGATGTAGCTGTCCCGGTGGATCAGCATAAACCCGCCGTGGGCGGCTACAAACCGCGGGTCCCTGGAGCGGCGGACAAGCGGAACCGGCAGGTGGCAGACAATGGTGAACACCATTAGCGGAACCGCCAGGCGTTCCAGCCAGGATCCGGTCTGCTGCCGCGGAAAGCCGGTGATCAGACCGCTGCCCTGTGCCTCTGCTGAGGCTAATGCTGCTTCAAGCGCCTGCGGCTGCAGGCGGATGTCAGCATCAAGGAACAGCAGCCACTCTCCCCCAGCTGCCTCTGCCAGCTGGGCGCAGGCATGGCATTTGCCTGCCCAGCCTTCCGGCAGCCCGGCTCCTGCAAGCACCTGCACCCGTGCGCCCCCCGCAGCTGCGGCAAGCTCTGCTGTGCCGTCTGTTGAACGGTCATCCAGCACGATAATCTCAATGCGGCTCGCAGCAGTGCCGCAGGCAAGCACGGAGTTCAGGCAGCCGGCGATATTGGCCGCCTCATCACGCGCCGGAATCAGCACGGATAAGACGGGGCTATGTGAAGCCGCAGATTCCGCCAAATTTTTTTGGGGGTCTGCAGCTGAGGGAACTGATAGAAGCTTTCTGTAATCTACTTCCTTTAGACCTGCCGCTTCCTTGCTATGCTGTGCACCGAGCACCGGGAGCCGTGAAGCATTCCAGACGGCGAATGCCAGCTGCAGCAGGATCATTCCGGTTATTCCCTGAAGAACAGCAATCATCAGCTTCCCCTCCGCCAGGCATCGTATCGTTCATGAACCGAGTTTCCGGTCTTGATCAGCGGTGTGAAGCAGGCCGGCATATGCCCCTTATGATCAATAATCAGCTGGCGGTGACTGTCCAGCTGTTCCTCCAGACAGGAGGCCAGCAGCGCGGAAATGCTGCTCCTGTCCATTTCCTTCCACCGCTGCATCAGCGGTTCCCCCGCCAGAATTGTCGCTTCCGGCTTAGGATGGAAGAACAGTCCATGATACAGGGTCACGGGTACAACAGCCGCATCCGGACAAAGGCGGAGCACGATAGCTGCCCCTTCCTTGAGCTGCAGCGGGCGGCGCTCCAGCGGCAGAAGCTCCCCCTCGGGATACATCCACACGCTGCCGCCTTCACCAAGCAGTCTGGCTGTATAACGCAGCGAGGCACGGACATCCGCCGGCTCATCCCGGTTGATAGAATAAGCACCCAAACGGCGGAAAAACTGAAATTTGCGCAGCTGCCCCTCCTCCATCATGAAATACTGCCTGCGGCGGGTCAGCCTTCTTGCGGCGTGATAGGCCAGCAGACCGTCCCACCAGGAGCTGTGGTTCATAATGTACAGCACCGGCCTGTTCCCCGCTGAACCCGGTTGCAGGTCACCTGATATTCCGATGAAGCGAAAGTGCCTGCGCAGCAGATAGAAGGTATTATAGCGGCTGAACAGCGCATCAAAGCTTCGGGATTTGGCCGCTTCCAGCATAGCGCAGGCTCCCTTCTGCCAGAACTGCCCCGATACCGGCGATAATGATGCACAGGGGAAGCCCTTCACGCAGGCCGACAAGACCGAACATGATGATTACCGCCTGATAGAGCCTAGTACCGCGACGCACTGCCCTGCCGGTTAGGCGGACAGCCGGAATGAAGAGTGACAGCAGCGATCCGGCAATCAGCCAGCCTATGAAGTTGCTCACGGGCACTCCGTAGAAGCCGCCTCCGTCCCCCCAGGTCCAGAAGCCCCGCGCATGGGCAACCGGATCAAGCACCAGGTCCAGCAAAACGGTCCAGAAGCCCACCTGCACCGCCCGCAGCAGCATAAGCCGCCAGCCGGACTGGCCGAAATCCCGGCATAGCAGGACAGCATTACAGACAACAGCAATCCAGGCAAAGCCCAGCGTTACAGGCACACCGTAGAGCAGCGGACCAAGGATATCGGAATATCCGTAGCTGCCGAACAGATGCCCGGTATGAACGCCGAACCATTCCACAGCCATCCCGCCGGTCCAGATAAGTGCAGCAGAGACGAGGAGATGGAGCGGGCGGAGCCGCCGCGAAAAAATGACTGACTGGTCGGCCACAATGGGGCGCTCAAATCCCTTGATGAACAGTTCAGCGGCATAAACAGCATAAAAAACCAGAAACAGACCATTTGAAAACTGCAGTCCTTGCGGAACACTGAAAAAAATCAGCAGCATTGCCCCAATAGCGTACCAGACCCAGAAAACAGTCCTGACCATCTATAGTACCGCCGCTTTACCGGGTCTGCTGCCCAGCCTTGAGGCATATCTCGCTGCTGTGCGTCCCAGCATCCGCAGCTTGGCTTCATCGCTGACATACGCCCTGTTGTTGAATACATCGTATCCGGCTTCAATCACCGAATCCAGAATAGCCGCATAAAATGCCGCCGCCAGCTCCACAGCCAGACCGCTCTCGGGCGGATAAGTCTCCACGTGGGCAAGGCCCTTCTCGAACCAGCCCAGTGCCTCCCGGCGGAGCTCTTCAATGACATTGATAAAACGCTGGTTGACTACCCCCGACTCCAGCTCCTCCTGGCTGTACCCGTGCTTATGCATAAGCGCAAGCGGTACATAACGCCTGCCCCGCCGCAGATCCTCGCCGACATCACGGATAATGTTGACTATCTGCATGCCGATACCCAGTGCTATGCCTGCCGCCTGCACATCCTCATCCGAATCGTCGCGCAGAACCGGAAGCAGCATTTCGCCCACAGTGCCGGCCACCAGGTAACAATAGCGTTCCAGCTCCTCCATGGTCTCATAATGGGTGAACGTCAGATCTCCGAGCTGACCCTGCATCTGCAGCAGGAACGGTTCATGCGTAAGCTTCGGAAAGCTGGCGAACAGCCAGCGCAGCGCCGGCCAGATGAAATGGCCCTCCGCTTCCTCAAGCCGCGTAAAATGCCAGCGCAGCTCATGGATCGTGTACGGTGACTTGTCCGGCTCATCC
Source organism: Paenibacillus sp. fava2 (assembly GCF_058313675.1). NCBI lineage: Bacteria > Bacillati > Bacillota > Bacilli > Caryophanales > Paenibacillaceae > Paenibacillus > Paenibacillus sp. fava2. Next base: position 6,841,260 of record NZ_CM177755.1, read on the forward strand.
ACACTGTCGTCAATAATCCTGCAGAAGGCGTAGATGACATGCACCGCTTCCCGGCGCGGGCTCGGCAGCCCGGCAAACGCTTTATGAAAGGAGGTCGAGCCCTTCTTCATCAGTTCCTCACACTCACGCATAATGCTCTCATTTATCATTATTTCATCTCCTTCATAAGTTCATGGACAGCCATCCTTGCTCCCTGCATGACAATCGGCACGCCCCCGCCCGGATGAACGGAAGCGCCTGCGGCATAGAGGCCTTTTATCGGATAAGGCCGGGGCTGCGGGCGGAATACCCCGAGCTGGCTGAGCACCGGAGCAATACCGAAGCTGCCGCCGCCATACAGGCCATCCTTGTGCGCATCCGCAGGGGTACGGATCTTCTTCCACCGGAGACTGGCCTTCAGTCCCGGAAAGCCTCTCTGCTCAGCATCATCCAGGACACGTTCAGCCAGAGGACCGGCAATGGCCTCCCAGTCCAGCCCCGGATCAGCCGGAACGGGAATCAGGAAATAGAGCACACTTTGTCCCGGCGGCGCCGCAGTGCCGTCAAGCGCAGCGGGGTTAAATACATAATAGGACGGCAGCTGTGAAATTCTGCCTTGGTCAAACAATTCCCGGAGATTGTCGTTCAGGCTGTCCGGCAGAAAAAACTGATGGGTCTCGGACTCCGGCCAGCGCCGGTCCGTTCCGGCATAGATTAGCACACAGCCCGAGGAGGGCTGGTACCGTCCGCGCTTGATCCGGCCTCTTGCACCTGAATTGCGCTGCACAGCCGTATTACCGGCAGCTGTATTTCCGGTGAACAGCTGCTCCGGCAGAAGCCCCTCCAGCTGCGGGAATTCGCCGTTGTAGAGCACAGCATCATACGAATGTTTGACACCGCCGGCTGTGATGCCGGTGCAACGTCCGTCTTCAACGGACAGGCCCTCAACCTCTGTACCGGTATGAATCTCAACCCCGCGGCTGAGAAGCTCACGGGAGAGAATCTGCGGAAGCTGCCCGTAGCCGCCCTTCAGCATCCAGATGCCGAAGGCGCTCTCTGCATACGGCAGCATCGTGTATATGCCCGGGGTGCGGAACGGGGCACCGCCGATGTACAGGCTCTGCAGCGAGAAGGCGTCCCGCAGCTCCTCACTGCGGAAATAGCTGCCGACCGCTGACCGCAGGCTGCGGTAGGCACGCAGACGGCTCATCAGCCGCAGATTCGCCGGACTGAAGAATTCACGCCGCCGGTGGAACGGCTGCTCCAGGAAGGAGGCCTTGCCCCGGGGGAACAGCCCGGCCATATCGCTCATAAACCGGAGGAAGCCGCTGCCTTCTCCGGGGAATTCGCGGTCGATCTCCGCTGCCTGTTCTTCCAGGCCCGCCACCTTGGTCAGCACACGCCCGCTCCGGAAGTGAATCCGGCAGAGCGGATCGCAGCGCAGCAGCTCAAGGCTGCCGGGCGGAAGCCCGCCTTCCTCCAGAATGCCGTTCAGCATCTCCGGCAGCAGCACAATGGTCGGCCCCTGATCTATCCGGTACGGTCCCTCCTCTTCAAAGGCGACTCGCCCGCCTACCCGGTGGGCGCGCTCATAAATCACAACCTGCTGCCCCTGGCGGCTCAGCAGCAGCGCCGCCGTCAGCCCGCCGATGCCGCCGCCGACGATAGCCACGCGGCTCACAGCGGCACCCCGCTGCCCGCTGCGCCTGCTACGGCAACGGACCGGCTGCGGGCGGCGCGGTCATGCTCCTCAAGCAGGCGCGCACTGATCTTCGCCGACTCAAAGATCGTCGGCAGCCCGCTGCCCGGATGCGTTCCGCCGCCGACCAGCCAGATGCCGGACACCTCCTGGAAGGTATTATGCGGACGCAGATACATCATCTGGCCAAGGTTATGGGCCAGATTGAAGGTTGCGCCGTTATATACATCCAGATTGTCCCGCCAGTCCAGCGGCGAGAAGAATTTGCTCTCCTCTACCCGGGAAGACAGGCCGGCAAGCTGCGGGATACGCTCCAGCCGCTCCATCATCTGCGCCCTCACAGCCGGCCCCTCCTGCCGCCAGTCAATACCGGCCTGCAGATTGGGAACGGGCATCAGCACATACAGGGAAGATTTGCCGGCCGGAGCCAGAGTAGCGTCAATCACCGAAGGATTGTGTATATAAATGGACGGGTCCGCCGACAGGACTCCCTGGCGTGTAATCTCGTCAACATTGCGGCGGTAATCACCCGAGAAATGAACAGAATGATGGCCGAGGTCAACGGCGCCGTCCACACCGAGGTACAGCATTGCGGTGGAGCAGGAATAGCGCTTGCGCGCCATCTTGACCGGCGTATATTTTTTGAGCAGCCCCGGCTCGAACAGCCGGGTCACTGCGGTCCCGAAGTCAGCACCGAGCACAACGTAATCGGCTTGCACCTTTTCCCCGTCCTCCAGCAGCAGGCCGGAGGCATGATGGTTATTAACCAATATCCGGTTCACTGCACTTGAAGTACGGATCTGTCCTCCGTGCTCTCTGATCACATCCGCCATAGCCTCCAGCACCTTGTTAATCCCGCCTTCAGGATGATACAGACCGTAACGGTGCTCCAGATAAGACAGAATCGTAAACGTTCCCGGGCATTCCCAGGGCGACATCCCAAGGTATTTGGCCTGGAAGGTGAAAGCGTACCGCAGCCGTTCATCGTCAAAATACTTCGACAGCCGGTTGTACACCGTATCGGTGGCATGAAGCCTCGGCAGCGCGTGCAGCACATCTCTTTTTATGTAATCTGCAGGTGACTGAAAAGGGCGCTGAAGCAGCGGCATGACCCTTGTAAACTTATCGTCCTCGTCAGCCATAAACCGGCGGTAACCGGCCCCGTTCCCCGGAAACAGCCGCTCAATCTCTGCTTCGGTCTGCTCCTGATTGGTAGACGGCCGGAACACGGTGTCCCCGAAATGCAGTGAATACAGCGGGTTTAGCTCCTTCATGGAAACATAGCTGTGCAGGGAGCGTCCCGCCAGAGTAAACAGCTCCTCCAGCAGATGCGGCATCATCAGAAAGGTGGCCCCGCGGTCAAAACGGTATTCCCCCAGCCGCAGCTCGCCCGATCTTCCGCCGACCGTATCCTGCTTCTCAAAGACCTCTACCTCGTATCCCTTTGCGGCCAGAAGCATGGCAGCAGCCAGCCCTCCCGGTCCGGCACCGACCACCGCAACCTTTGCGGCGCTTTTTCCAGTCATCAATCCCACTCCCTATTCACTTGGATTCGATTTCATCAATCGTATGAATACGTGCCGGTAAACATTATACAAAAACTATACATGAATGATACAAATATCATACATACTTTATTTACCCCTGTAAACAGCTACCCCTAACCGGATTGCCGGAAAAAGCAGGATAATTTAAGCCGCAGCCCCTGAAATCCTCTGTTCGGCTCATAAAACTGCACAAAAAAACCCTTCCGCCCACCCGCAGGTGATTCAGAAAGGTTTATTCAAAGTTGTCTCAGCGATGATTTCTTGCTCCCGTAAATGAATGATCAAACCAATCCTGCCAGCGTTCCGCAGGACTCCCAATAACCTCAGCAGCTTCCGGGACAGGCTCCTCTGCCGCTTCATAGGCTTTGCCTCCCAGAATAAACCGCATTCCCGGCCGTATGGCCTGCAGGCGTGCGATCAGTTCTTTACAGTAAGGCAGCAGCTCCTTGTCTGTAACCGACAGGCAGACCGCGCCGATCCGGCTCTGCGTTTCCAGCATGGCCACCACACCGGCTTCCGGGGTATTGGCACCCAGATATACGACTTCAACCCCGTTTTTACGCAAAAATAGCGAAAACAGCAGCAGACCGACCTGATGGTGCTCCCCTTCCGGACAGAAGGCCAGCACTTTCGGCAAGTGGGCATACACCGGGAACAGGTGGAAAAACTGGTAGAAGCGGTTAGAGACCATATGGGTCATGTAGTGCTCCTGCGCCACCGTCGCCGAGCCTTCCTCCCAGGCATCGCCCACTCTGATCAAAATCGGGACAAGCACCTGATGGAACATTGACTCATAGCCGTACATGGAAAAGCCGAAATCAATCAGCGCATTCGCCCGCTCGCCCTGGAATTCATACAGCGCCGAATAAATCTGCTGCTTCATCTTCTCAAAGGCTTCCCGCGGTGTCCCGACGCCCCCTGCCGGCCCTTCGGCAGCCGGATTTTCTTTACGGGCCTTCAGCAGCCGGACTGCGTGTGAAATACTGATTCCCTGCTTCTCTGTCTGCTCCTTCAGCCAGCGCAGGTCTTCAATATTCTCCTGGGTATACAGCCTGTAGCCGGATTCCGTCCGCTCAGGAGTAACCGCCTGATACCTGTTTTCCCAGGCTCTCAATGTGACAGACGGTATGTCCAGCATTTCGACGACCTGTTTAATCGAGTACACGTTGCACCCCACTCTCTTTCCGTAACCCGTTCATAGTATTTAGATATTTAAACCTTATACAAATCATTTACACTCATTATACATTCGTACCTGTGTTATGTCATCAGATGCAGTTAACCTGCGGATCTGTGATGCTACGGAATAGCCTGCCATGCTTCAGCAAAAAATGTACGTTCAGGCGTTCAGGCTTTTTGGATACAGCTGCTTCACTTGTCCTCCCCGGGAGGTAATAGGTAGTTACAATAACCGGAGCAGACTCAGGAGGACCCTTAAATGAATTCAAGCAGACAACCCGGCACAACGGAACAGCTTTATCAATCCAGCAACTCCATTAGCGGCTCATCCTCTGTCCCCTCCAGGCCGGGGCGGCCGCGCCGCAATATTCTTTTGTGCGCAGCCCTGCTGCTTCTGCTCTGGCTGGCCGGTGTCATAGTCTACCAGATGAACAAGCCACTGCCGCCTGGGATTTCCTATGAAAGCCCGGTGTATAAGGTTAATGACGTTCATTTCTGGCATGACCTGACATATCCGGACGGCAGTGCGGACGGAGGGCGGGAAGAACAGATTCTGCCAAGGATTCTGCAGATTATCGAGGAGTCCAGACAGTTTCTCGTTATCGACCTGTTCCTGTTCAATGACTATACCCATAAAGACCAGCAGTTCCCCGCGGTCAGCCGCGCGCTTACCGATAAGCTTATTGCCCATAAAGCCGCTTATCCGGCTATGGACATCGTTTTTATCACCGATGAGGTTAATACCAACTACGGCTCTGCCCCCAACCATCTGCTGGAGGAGATGAAGGCCGCCGGCATTAAGGTGGTCATCACCGATACTGACAAGCTCCGCGATTCCACGCCTGCCTACTCCGCAGTATGGCGCACCTTCATCCAGTGGTTCGGGCAGTCCGGGAATGGCTGGATTCCCAATCTGATGGCCAGCGGCGGGCCCGATATTACCGCACGCTCCTATTTGAAGCTGCTGAATGTAAAAGCCAATCACCGCAAGGCGGTAGTCAGCGAGAATACTGCCCTTATTTCTTCAGGCAATGTGCATGACCCGAGCGCCTACCATTCCAACATTGCACTGGAGGTGCAAGGTCCGGTTATCGCCGACATTCTGAGAACCGAGCAGGCCGCGGCCGACCTCTCCGGTTCAGGACCGCTGCTGACCACGATGCCGGAATTTACAGAGAACTCAGACGGGCCGCTGGAAATCCGCTATCTGACCGAAGGCAAAGTCTATAAATATACACTCGAGGGCATCCAGAGTGCCGGAGAAGGCGATACCATCTGGATGGGCATGTTCTACCTGGCCGATGATGCCGTTATCCGTGAGCTGCTGAAGGCAGCAGAGCGCGGTGCAGAGGTGCGGCTACTGCTGGATCCGAACCAGAATGCCTTTGGCCGCGACAAAATCGGCATCCCCAACCGCCCTGTAGCCATGAATCTGAACGAGCGTTCCGGCGGAAAGATCGGCATCCGCTGGTATAACACCGGCAAGGAGCAGTATCATGCCAAGCTGATGTTCATTGCCAAGGCTTCCGGCAAATCTATTGTGCTGGGCGGCTCAACGAACTTCACAACCCGCAATCTGGATGATTATAATCTGGAAAATGACCTGTGGGTGTCCGTACCGCAGGATCAGCCGCTCTATGCGGAAATGACCGGCTACTTCAGCCGGCTGTGGAATAACGAGGGCGCCGAATACAGCCTGCCGCTGGAGGAGTACCAGAGCGGAGTTACCTGGCTGAAATACCTCCTTTACCGGGTGCAGACGAGGCTGGGCTTCACCACTTTTTAAGCATAAGCAGACGAATAACCGCCGGGAAGCCTGAATCGCTTCTTCCGGCGGTTATTGTATTTGCGTGTGCTTATCTATGTTGCGGCAGCCTGCCCTCTGCTTACAGCAGCGGCGACATGAGCCGGGCTGCCGATTCCAGCAGCCGCTCAAGCAGGCGCTTGTTCATAAAAGCTTCATGCACAATCTGGCGTGTGGACAGCAGATCACGCTCGAAATCAGCCACAATGCGGGCCACACTCTCCGTCTGCAGCAGCAGCGCATTCACCTCAAAATTCAGGTGGAAGCTGCGCATATCCATATTGGCTGTACCGATTGTGGCCACCTCCCCGTCGATGATAAGCAGCTTGGAGTGAATAAAGCCCTTCTCGTATTCATAAATCTTTACACCGGACTCCAGCAGTGCCGGAAAATAGGAATGCGAAGCCAGGAACGGCAGCCATTTGTCCGGCTTGGCGGGAAACAGCAGGCGCACATCAAGCCCGGACATGGCGGCTACCCGCAGCGCAGTCAGAATGTCCTCATCCGGGATAAAGTAGGGGCTGGCGATCCACACTGATTTTTCCGCAGAGGTAATCATGGAGAAAAAGATATTCTTCAGCGCCCGCCGCTCATTATCCGGCCCGCTGGCAATAATCTGCACGGCCCCATCCCCATTGGTAAACCGCAGCTGGGGCGAGAGATAATCCTGCTCCAGGATCGACTCGCCGGTGGTATGCAGCCAGTCCTGCAGGAAGATAATCTGCATCGTCCGCACAGCCTCGCCCCGCAGCAGCATATGGGTATCCCGCCAGAAGCCGTACGTTTTGCTCCGGCTCAGGTATTCGTCCCCGACGTTCAGCCCGCCCATGAAGCCCACATCCCCGTCGATCACGACGATTTTGCGGTGATTGCGGTAGTTAACCCTGCTGGAGAAAAAGGAGGTGGAATTGCCGTAAGCCGCCACCCTTACCCCCGCATCGGTCATTTCCTTCAGAAAAGCCTTGGAGAGCTGCATGCTGCCCACGGCATCGTACATAAATCTGACGGCAACACCCGCACGGGCCTTCTCGATCAGAATCTGCTGAATCCGCGTCCCGATGTGGTCTGCCCGAAAGATGTAGTACTCCATATGAATATGATGCTGCGCCTGCCGCAGCTCCAGCAGCAGCGTGCCGAACGTTTCCTCCCCGTTGGTCAGAATCCGGGTCTCCGAGCTGAACGAGACCGGCGTCCGGGCCAGCCGCTGAGACAGCCCCAGCAGCTTCTGGCGGGTGGAATCAAATATCGACCAGTCCTGGTATGTATGCAGGGCATCGTTCTCGATCCGCTCGTAGGCCATAAGGTCACGCTGCGCTTTTTTGTCATACTTGCGCCGTTTAAATACGTTCTGTCCGAACAGAAAATAAAACACCAGTCCAAGCACCGGAATAAGCGCCAGCAGCAGAATCCAGGCCATCGTAGTGGAGGGGTTACGGTTCTCCATAAAAATACCGAGGCCGATGGAGATTACCGTCAGCGTGGAGAAAATACTGATGATCGTCCCCGCCGTACTGCCAAAAATGCCGAATCCGAAATAATAAAATGCCAGCAAAGCTGCAATAATGACCAGAGCCTGCAATCCTCTTCTCATAGACAACCTACTCTCTTCTTCAACCTTTCAATACTTGAATTTCCCATCTATATATTACCTGAAGAATCGTTTTCTTCCTACTGGTTTGAATTGGCCCGGAATCTATACTATAATCTTTTTGACCCTCCAGTCAATTGTAGAACCAACAAGTCAGAAAGGGGCTTTAACAGCTTGTGGCTGATAAAAATGCAAACAGACAGGAACTGATTATCAAGACCGCCATGCAGCTGTTCGCAGTAAAAGGCTCGTCCTCCACCTCCATGCAGGAAATTGCCGAGCTATGCGGGATTTCCAAGGGCAGCCTCTACCTGGTATTCAAATCCAAGGAGGAGCTGGAGCGCAGCATCTACATGCACTGCTTCCGGATGATTCATGATCCGCTTCAGCGGGAAGAGCTGCAGAGCCGCAGCAGCCCGCGGGAAAAGCTGCGCAACCAGGTGGAGATTCTGCTTACCCATGTATACGAGCTGCGCGAGTTTTTGCAGCGGCAATTTCAGGAGCTGGCCGGGAAAGGCGGCAATGAGGTGCCGGAATGGATCCGCAAGGCAAGTGCACCGCTTGTACTGTGGTTCCAGAACAAGCTGAACATACTCTACGGCCCTCAGATTCTCCCGTACACAGGGGATCTGTTCCTGTTCGCGGACGGCATGCTCCATGCCTTCATCCGGCTGATATTTGGCCAGGAATCGCAGGTGGCGATCTCGCGCATGGCGGATCATCTGGTTGATCTGCTCGACATCGTTGCGCAAGGCCTGCTGACCGGCCGGCAGGAGCCGCTGATTACCGCTGCCGTGCTGGAGAGCTGGCTGAGCGGCCATGAGGACAGCCGGCGCCGCAGTCCGCTGCAGCTCATCAAAGAGATGCGGAATACACTCAGCGGCGCTCCGCCTGCCGGTCAACCGGATGCAGACGTTGGTCTGGATTCCCTGTCCATCCTGGAGAGCGAATTCCTGATGCCGGAGCCCCGCAAAGCGATTATCCGGGGAATGATCGCCAACCTCCAGGCTTATCCTGCTGTGCACGGGGAGCTTGAAGCACTGCAAAAGCTAGTTTCGCCTTACATTCCAAATTCATGCGCTTTTTTAGAGAGAGGAGCAGAAACGTAACTTATGAAAAGCCTGATTCAATTTTCACTCAAAAACAAATTTGCGATTTGGCTCCTGACGATCATTATCGTATTCGCCGGACTGTACAGCGGTCTGACGATGAAGCAGGAGACACTGCCTAATATCAGCATCCCTTATCTTAGCGTTACAACGATATATCCGGGTGCAGCGCCTGAGGGCGTCGTTAATGATGTCAGCAAGCCGCTGGAGCAGAAGCTCCGCAATGTGGACGGTGTCAAGACCATTACATCTTCATCGCTGGAGAATGCCTCCAGCATCCAGATTGAGTTCGATTACGGAACGAATCTGGATAATGCCACAGCCGCTGTACGCGAGGCGCTGAATGAAGTGACCCTGCCGGAGGATGCCCGGAAGCCGCAGATTTCCCGGTTCAGCCTAAGCTCGCTGCCGGTTATCTCGCTCAGCCTGGCGGGCAACGGCCCGGCGGATCTTGAGGAGCTGACCCGTATTGCCGAGAACGACATCCGGCCTGCCCTGGAAGATATCGAGGGTGTCGCCTCCGTGTCGATCGCCGGCCAGTATGTGAAGGAAGTCTCCCTCAAGTTCGACCAGGCGAAGCTGAAGCAATACGGCCTGACCGAAGATACGGTAAAAGGTATTGTCCAGGCCTCGTCCCTGCGTGTACCGCTTGGCCTGTTTGAAATGGACGAATCGCAAAAGGCGGTTGTCGTAGACGGCAACATCAGCACGGTGGAGGATCTTGAAAATCTGGCGGTGCCGCTTGTGCCTTCCGCAGCCGCCGGTTCAGCCGGTGCTGGTGCAGGGGCGGGCGGTGCTGTCGGGACGGGTGCCAATGCAGCCGGTGCCGGTGCCGGTGCTGGTGCCGCTGGTGCCGCTGGTGCTGCTGGTGCGGGCGTGCCTAATGCAGGTGCCGCAGCTGCCGCCGGGCTTCCGACCGTGAAGCTTGGAGAGCTTGCCGCGATTGAGGTCACCGGCAAATCGGAGTCGATCTCCCGTACGAACGGCAAGGAATCCATCGGTATCCAGATTGTGAAAGCTAATGATGCCAACACGGTTGAGGTTGTAAACAGCGTCAAGGACAAGACCGAGGAGCTCAAAGAGCAGTACGGGTCGCTTGACCTGACTGTGCTGCTTGATCAGGGTAAGCCGATTGAAGATTCTGTGCATACGATGCTGTCCAAAGCTGTTTTTGGCGCCCTTTTTGCGGTCCTGATCATCCTGCTGTTCCTGCGGAATATCCGCTCCACCATCATTTCCATTATCTCCATTCCGCTGTCGCTGCTCATTGCTGTGCTGTGTCTGCGCCAGATGGATATTACCCTTAACATGATGACACTTGGCGCGATGACCGTCGCCATCGGCCGGGTTGTCGATGACTCGATCGTCGTTATCGAGAATATTTACCGCCGCATGTCACTTTCCGGCGAGAAGCTGCGCGGCAGAGAGCTGATCAGCGCGGCTACGCGCGAAATGTTCGTACCCATCATGTCTTCGACGATTGTTACGATCGCCGTATTCCTGCCGCTTGCTTTTGTCAGCGGAATGGTGGGCGAGCTGTTCCTGCCGTTTGCCCTGACCATGGTCTTCTCGCTGATTGCTTCCCTGATTGTGGCCATCACCCTGGTACCTGCACTGGCTCATTCCCTGTTCCGGGGCGGCCTCAAAAAAGGCAAAAAGGTACACGAGGAAAAACCGGGCAGAATGGCTGCAGGCTATCAGAGAATCCTGGACTGGTGTCTCTCTCATAAACTGATTACGTTTGGAGCCGCAGTACTGCTGCTTGCAGGCAGCTTGTTCCTGATCAAACCGATCGGGGTCAGCTTCATGCCGTCCCAGGAGGACAAGAGTGTAATCATGACCTTCTCGCCAAAAGCCGGACAGACGGCAGAGGATGTGCAGGAGCAGGGTCTGAAGGCTGAGAAGTTCATTCTCGCCCAGGAGCATGTAACCAACCTGCAGTACTCCATCGGGGGCAGCGGGTTCATGGGAATGGGCTCTAATAACTCCGGCCTTTTCTATATTACCTATGACAGCGATACTCCAGACTTTGAAACGGTAAAAGAAGAGCTGATTGAAAATCTGACGGCTGAAGTGCCGGATGGCGTGTGGGGTGACATGTCCGGCATGGCCGGCGGAGGCCTCGGCGGCAATACGCTGACTGTAAATATCTTTGGCGACACGCTGGAGCAATTGAAGCCGGTGGCCGACGAGATAGCCGGCATTGTGAATGCCGACACCAAAAACTTCAAGGACGGGGAAACCAGCCTCTCCGAATCGTATGAGCAATACACGATCGTTGCCGATCAGGCCAAGCTCAGCTCGCTCGGTCTGACTGCCGGACAGCTTGCTATGAAGCTGAGCCCGGTGAATACCCGTCCTGTGCTGACGGAAGTGGCTGTGGACGGCAAGAATTACAACGTCTACATTGAAGCTGATACAACGACTTATAGCAGCATTAAGGAAATGGAAGACGCTCTGCTTACCTCGCCGCTTGGATTTACAGTGCCGGTCAGCCAGGTCGCAACCATCGAAAAAGGCACTTCGCCGGACTCGATCACCCGGATCGACGGTAAAATGAGCGTAGAAGTCACTGCAGACATTATCGCTACTGACGTAAACAGTGCCTCGAACAGTGTGAAGGAAAAAATAGAAGCGCTCGATCTCCCTGATGGAGTCACCGTTTCCTTTGGCGGTGTAACCGAGCAGATCAATGAGACCTTCGGCCAGCTTGGAATCGCCATGGCAGCGGCCGTTGCCATTGTATACTTTGTGCTCGTCGTCACCTTCGGCGGCGGTCTGGCACCGTTCGCGATCCTGTTCTCCCTGCCGTTCACCGTCATTGGCGCCCTCGTCGCCCTGCTGCTGGCCGGGGAGACGCTGAACGTCTCCGCACTCATGGGTGCGCTGATGCTGATCGGGATCGTCGTTACCAACGCGATCGTACTGATTGACCGTGTCATCCACAAAGAAAACGAAGGAATGACCACGCGGCAGGCCCTGCTAGAGGCCGGCGGCACCCGCCTCCGCCCGATTCTGATGACGGCCCTCGCCACCATCGGTGCACTGCTTCCGCTGGTTACCGGCCTTGAGAACAGCGCCGGCATTATTTCCAAGGGACTCGGCGTGACCGTTATCGGCGGTCTGGTCAGCTCTACCCTGCTGACACTCGTTGTCGTGCCGGTAGTCTATGAGTTCCTGATGAAATTCCGCAAGAAGCGGGCCCAGGAGTAAATTATTGGCTCGAAGAACTGCTGGTTCACAGCAGCTCAGTCAACTAAGCCGTAGTGTTTGTACAATGTACGCTTAAACAACGGTTCTCCTTATAAATACAAAGCCGAAAAAGGCGCCTTCCCTAAACGGAAAGGCGCCTTTTCAGCATTAAGTATATTCAGATATAGCTAGGATAACGTTCCCTCATCCTAAGCCATTGTTGAGGCGCTGCTCTCCAGCGAAGCCCTCCAGGCACGCAGCATCTGCAGATCCTGCGGCAGGAATTCCTCCAGCATATGGCTGAGGCCCAGATACAGCGGGCTGGACGTTGCTGCATTCAGCCGGCTGCAGAACTGCGGCGTCCACTTCAGCAGATGCTCCTCCAGGAAGCGTACCTGGATATCCAGTAGCTCCATTGCGCTGCGCACAGAGAAGCTGTTGAACAGCATCCGTTCATGCATAACGGCCATGAATTCCAGTTCAATCGAGATATGGTCATCTGCTTCGCCGCTGCACTTCTTAAATACAATACCTGCAGAAGCATACAGCTCGGACAGCTCATTGCAGAATTCCTGCTCCCGGCCGAGCTGAACAGCCTCGCGTGCAGAAAACAGGCTGGCAGAGCACTCGTTCATCAGTCTCACATACTCGCCCTTCTCCTTCTCGCAGATCTGCGGAAGCTCCGACGGGTCCTGGCCGCACAGGTAGCGCTTCAGCTCCCGTCCGCCCTCCGTCAGCTCTGCAGCAATACTCATCTGCCGGTTCGCTCTCCACTGGGCAACAAGCGAGAGGGACGGCTTTCTGCCGTAAAAATCAACCAAGATCTGATATATTAAACCGCGGCTCTCGAGCCAGCGGCTAAACACCTCCGGTACAACAAGCGCTGGAACAGTGGGTATCGTCATTTTGCAAAACCTCCCTATTGGTTTGACCGGGCGCATCTTCTGGGGCAGCTGATCAGCTGCTGCGCTTCCGGTATCATAGCTGTGTCTTTCGCAAAAGATCAAATGTAAAGACTTCTGTCTAGGCACCTTTATTATATCGAACATGTAAAGCGCTTTCGGTGAGCATTCTATGTCCATTGGGATAAATTGTCGCACTTCTGTCAAATTTAGACTGCGCCTCTGTACTATTGTCCCCCTATCATTTAGGTTGTCCTTTTATTGACGGAAACTATAGTAGTCTTTAAAATTTAATATAAAATACGTCATGAAGAAGGGAAGAGCTTATGGAACCGTTGACGGACCCTTTTGGACGATTACATGATTATCTCCGCATTTCGGTTACAGACCGCTGCAACCTGCGCTGCATTTATTGTATGCCGGCGGAAGGAATGCAATTCCAGCCGCAGGACGAGATTATGAGCTATGAAGAAATTACCGCTGTAGTGAAGGCGCTCGCGCCGCTCGGGCTGCGCAAAGTACGGCTCACCGGCGGAGAACCGCTGGTGCGCAAGGATCTGGAGCAGCTTGTCTCCATGATTGCTGCCATACCAGGGATTGACGATATCTCACTCACCACCAACGGCATGATGCTCCCCACCAAAGCCGCCCTGCTGAAGCAGGCCGGGCTGTCGCGGGTGAATATCAGCCTTGATTCACTGAAGCAGGACCGCTTCTCGATGATCACGCGCGGCGGTGATGTCTCCAGGGTGCTGAAGGGAATTGAAGCCGCCCATGCGGCCGGTCTCTCCCCGATCAAGCTGAACGTCGTGCTGATGAAGGGCATCAATGATGATGAAATCAAGGATTTCATCTCGCTCACTTTGAACAGCCCGCTTAATGTGCGGTTCATTGAATATATGCCGATCGGCAGTGCCAGTGATTCCTGGCGGCAGACCTATCTGCCGCTGGAGACGGTCATCGACGCCTGCACTGCGGCCGGCTGGACAACTGAGGAAGCCGGGATGCCCTCCGGCAACGGCCCTTCACAGAACCGGCGCGTTACCGGTGCGCAGGGCACCTTCGGGCTGATCCATCCGGTCAGCGAGCATTTCTGCGACAACTGCAACCGGCTGAGGCTGACGGCCGACGGCCACATCAAAGCCTGCCTGTACTGGGCGGACGAATACAATGTACGCCCGCTCGTGCAGGACCCTGCGGCCGTGCAGGACTTGTTCCGCCGGGCGCTGGGCAACAAGCCGCATAATCATGAGATGGCACTGGCCCTGGAGAAGAAGGCCCAGAGCCATACGCCGACCAAGCGGCGCATGTCGCAGATCGGCGGCTGACATAAGACGGGGGTGTTCCACCAGCCTGTAACGGCTGTTTGGAACACCCCTTACATTTTTAGTAATCCCGCTAACCATCTGGGCCCGTTTTCATGTCACCGCTCTGTTATGCGGGTTATTTTAGGCCTGGAAGCTTCTCCAGAGCTGAAGCCCCATATAAACAGCCATCACCCAGATCAGCAGTGCCGATCCCCGGTTCAGCAGCCGGATGGCCTTGCCTGAGGTATCCGCACGTCCGAGTATTCTCCCTGCCCCTGCCAGACCCAGGAACCACAGCCAGGATACAGCCGCCGTTGCCGCAGCGAATGCCCAGCGTTCAGCCCCTTCGTAGCCGAGCGAGCCCGTACCGATAACACCGACGGTATCCAGCAGGGCATGCGGATTCACCAGTGACACTGACAGCGCGTAGCCGACCTGCCCTCTGGTTGAGAGCTGCTTCACCTCACCGGATGCCGGAGCCGCCGACCATATCTGCCAGCCCATGTACCCAAGGAACAGCACGCCCGCCCCGTAGACTACCGGAGTCAGCCAGTCCAGCGTAAGCAGCAGCAGCGACACACCGCCGACCGCAGCAGCGATCAGCAGCGTGTCACACAGCGCAGCCGTTACAACGACGGGCAGCACACTGCGAAAACGTGAATGCAACGCCCCCTGGTTAAACACAAATATGTTTTGCACCCCTAACGGTAAAATCAGTCCAAAAGCCAGAATCATTCCATGTATAATTGCCTCTGTCATTATAAGCTCCCCTTTTCCGCCATTCCGTTGCCCGTTTATCGTACACGCTTCCGTCCCGCCAGTAACCATCCAAATCTTATTCAACCTGCCATCCATGTTAAGAACAAACTGCAGAGTATGCTATACTCCGGTTAAAAGAGGCCCAAAGAGATGAGCCTTATACAATCCATCAATAAACTCAGCATAGAAAAGGAGCCTGCCCTTTGAATTTGAACGCCAGCCGGCCGGGCGTCCGGCAAGCCCACACTACACCGCAAAATACTGTTAGCTCTTCACCATCAGGCGTACCGCTCGACAACGCTGTGCCTGCCGCTTATTTTCAGGAGGACTGGCGGCCCGACCCTGCTTCTCCGCTGCCGCTGCACGTGCAAATATCGTCCTGCTTCAGCGCGAGGATCAGCAGCGGCGCCTGGCCCGCGGGCATGAAGCTGGCCCCGCAGCGTGAGCTCAGCCGCCTGCTTGGCGTGAACCGCAGCACGTTAATGACGGCGCTGGGAACGCTTGCCGGGCAGGGGCTGATTGAGGGCAGGCGCGGCGGGGGGACGCGGGTTACCGCTGCCGGCAACCACAGTATCAACAGTACTGCTCCCGGCAGCTGGAGTGATTATCTGGAGGAGGGGACACATTACCCCAATCTCCCAGCTGTGCAGGCGATCAACCGGCTTGAATTCGAGCCGGGACTGATCCGCCTCGGTACCGGTGAGCCTGCGCCTGGGCTGCTGCCCGGCGAAGCCATGAACCGGGTTCTGGCAGAACTCGCCGCCAGGCCTCTGCCGCCCCTGGCCTACGAGGAGCCTCTCGGCAATGCCGGGCTCCGCAGCGCCGTCAGCCGCCAGCTGCTGAAGCAGGGGATTCAGGCTGAGCCCGGCTCTATTCTGATCACCTCCGGCGCGCTCCAGGGGCTGCAGCTGATTGCGCTGGGCCTCTTGCCGCGGAGCTCGACAATCCTGCTGGAGAAGCCGTCCTACCTCTACTCCATTCATGCCTTTCAATCTGCAGGCATAAAGTTCAGCGGCCTGCCGGTGGATGAGAGCGGCATGGTGGTCAGCCGGCTGGCGGCGGAAGCCCTGCGGACCAAGGCGGCCATGCTCTACACCATCCCGAGCTTCCACAATCCAACCGGAATTGTCATGGATGAGGCGCGGAGGCAGGAGCTGATGGCTGTGTCCGGCGGGCTTGGCCTGCCGGTTCTGGAGGACGGGGCTTATCAGGAGCTGTGGCTGGATGCACCGCCCCCGCTGCCGCTGAAGGCGCTGGACCGCGAAGGCAGAGTGCTGCATCTGGGCACACTCTCCAAAGCGGCCAGCCCGGGCCTGCGCATCGGCTGGATCGTCGGCCCGGAGCCGGTCATCCGCCGGCTCGCCGACATCAAAATGCAGACTGATTACGGTGCAAGCTCCCTGTCCCAGATGGCCGCCGCCCGGTGGCTGGACGGCGGCTACCACGAAGAGCACCTTTCGCTGCTGCGTGGCCGGCTGCGTGAACGGCGTGCGCTGATGCTGCAGCTGCTGGACGCCCATTTCAGCGGGCTGGCCTCCTGGAGCGCACCTGCCGGCGGCTTCTACATCTGGCTGTCCCTGCACCGCCCGCTGCCGCTGCGCCGGCTGTTCGAGTCCGCCCTGCAGGCCGGGCTGCTGCTCAACACCGGCGATCTGTACGACCGCGGCGACAGCCGGCATCTCCGGCTCTCCTACGCCTATGCATCTCCCGATGAGCTGCAAAGAGGCCTGCCGGCATTGGCCGCAATCATAAGAGAACCCGTCAAAATGTAACCTTAATATGTATGCAGACTCAGGTACTCCGCCGGGACGCCGGAACAAAAAGAGCAGCAGCTGACAAATTGACATTTGTCAGCTGCTGCTGTCTACCACAAGATTTGCTGTGCCATATCAGGCAGCTTTATTGAAGCCGCTGCGGCAGCCGGACCACAAAATCCGTCCCCTCGCCGGGGCGGCTTGTTACCGTTATACTGCCTTCATGGAGATCGACAATCTTTTTTACCAGCGATAGACCCAGCCCGCTTCCGCCCCCGCTGGCGCTCCGTGCCTTATCCGCCTTGTAGAACCGTTCAAAAATCCGCGGCAGCTCCTCCTCCGAAATCCCGATTCCGCTGTCCCGCAGCTCCACCTCGACGCCATGCTCCACCGGCCTCAGCCGGACATAAATCTGCCCGCCCTGCGGCGTGAATTTGATGCTGTTATGCAGCAGGTTGGTCCATACCTGGCTCATCAGATCCTGGACGGCAACGACCATGGTTTCCCCCAGGTCTGCCTCCACTTCAATATCCTTTTCCAGCCACTGCGGCTCGGCAGCCAGAATCATTTCGCGCAGCTGCTTATCCAGCCGGTACGGCTTCGTCTCAAAGGGAAAGCCCCCCGCCTCCAGCGCCGACAGCTTCAGCAGATTGTCGCTGAGTCCGGACAGCCGGCTGCTCTCCGCCTCGATAATATCCAGATAGTGCTGCCTGGTCTCTGCACTGATCCCTTCATCGCGCATCGCGCGGGCAAAGCCGCGGATGGAGGTAAGCGGTGACTGGATTTCATGCGACACATTGGAGATAAAGTCCTGGCGCATAATCTCCATCCGGCCCAGTTCACTGGCCATCTCATTAATGCCCTCGACTATGGTGCCGAACTGTCCGAAGCGCCGGCTGTTTTCGATTTCCACCTTGAAATTTCCCTGGGCGATTTGCCGCATGGCTGTAATAATCGGGATAAAAAAGGCCCTTTTGTCCCCCCGCAGGCGGCCGATCAGCGCCGTTGTGCCGGCCAGCAGAAACAAAATGAGGAACTGCAGCACCATCGTCAGCAGCTGGGATTTATATGGCGTCAGGGACCAGCCAAAATGCTTCTCCAGCAGCTTTAACCCGAAATACCCCCCGTTCCATGAGAGATAGAAGCCTGTAATCACCACTAGGATACTCATAACCGCTTTGAAAATATCCGCCGCCCGGCCTCTGTCCATCTATTTATCCACCTCCAGGCGGTAGCCCAGCCCGCGGATCGTGCGGATATGGAACGCATACTCTTCCCGGGGAAACCGCTCGCGCAGCCGCCCTACGTGCACATCCAGCGTCCTTTCGTTTCCCTCATAGTCATAGCCCCAGATCTCCTCAATCAGCCGGTCGCGCGTCAGCGTCTGCCCCGGATAGCTCGCCAGCTTGAACAGCAGCTCGAATTCCTTGAGCGGCAGCGTAAGGCTGCCGAGCTCCGAGGAGACCTCATAGGTTTTGCGGTTCATCCGCAAACGGCCGATAGTAACACTCTGCGCGGCAGAAATCTGGTAGCGCTTCAGCAGCGCTTTTACCCTGGCTATCAGCACCGGCGGCTCAAACGGCTTCACCAGATAGTCGTCAGTACCAAGCTCAAACCCTTTAACAATCTGCGCGGTTTCTCCCTTGGCGGTCAGCATCAGAATCGGAATATCATAGCTCCTGCGCAGCTCGCGGCACAGCTCCCAGCCGTTCATCCGGGGCATCATCACATCAATAATTGCCAGGTCCGCACTGTTCTCCTCCATCAGCTTCAGCGCCTCCACACCATCGGAAGCACTATATACCTCATCCATGCCTTCAGCCTTCAAAAAGACTTCCACCAATTCGCGGATGTGCGGATCGTCGTCCGCCACCAGTATTTTGGCCATATTCCAAAGGTGCCTCCTCTTCTTCTGCCGGGGCGCTCTCCAGCTCAGGTACATTCATTTGCAGCTGCTGCTCCGCGAATTCCCGGTACAGCTCATGCTCCAGCAGCAGCTCCTTGTGAGTGCCTTTGCCGGTAATCCGGCCTTTTTCCATAAAAATAATCTGGTCCGCATTCACGACCGTCGCGAGCCGGTGGGCAATAACGATCGTTGTCCGCCCCTTCATCAGGTTCGACAAAGCCTTTTGTACAACCGCCTCAGACTGGCTGTCAAGGCTTGAGGTTGCCTCATCCAGCATCAGAATCTGCGGATCACGCAGCAGCGCCCGGGCAATCGCAATCCGCTGGCGCTGTCCGCCGGACAGCTTCACACCGCGTTCACCGACATCGGTCTGATACCCGTCCGGCAGCTCCGCAATGAACTTGTCGGCATACGCCATCTCCGCAGCACGCCGCATTTCGGCTTCAGTGACCTCCCGGTCCAGCCCATAGGCGAGATTGTCGGCAATCGTTCCGGCGAGCAGGGGGCTTTCCTGTGATACATAGCCGATCAGCTTACGCCAGGAGCGAAGCGAGAAGGTGGACACAGGCTTACCGCCAAGTTTAATGAGGCCGTGATCCGGTTGATAAAAGCGTTCCAGCAATGAGAAAAGCGTTGTTTTCCCGCCGCCGCTCGGACCCACAATCGCTGTAACCTGGCCCGGCTGCATGGTGAAGCTGACCTTATTCAGCACCGGCTTACCAGTCTTATATCCAAAGCTCAGGTCTTCTATCACAATTGGCGCTTCCAACTGAACGGCTTCCTCAGCCCCTTCGTATTTTTCCTCCTCCGCCGCCAGCGTTTCAATGATCCGTTCCGAAGCGCCTTTGGCCTTCTGGATCTGGGTGAAGAATTGGGTAAGCTGTGTCAGCGGCATCACAATCTGGATCAGATAGAGGATAAAAGCGACCAGCTCGCCAGCGGTTAACGCACCCGAAGACACCTGCATGCCCCCGTAGCCGATAATCACCACCAGCAGCATCATGAACACGAAGGAGACCAGCGGGCTGATCATCGCACTGATTTTACCTTCCCGTATGCCAAAAGAGAGCAAATTCATAATGCCGGTCCGCCCGGCCTCATATTCTTTAGCCTCCGCCCCGGAGGACTTCACCAGCCGGATTTCTGACAACACCCCGCTTAGCGTAGCGGTAAAAGAAGCCGTTTCGTCCTGTGTCCCTTTCGATATTTTGTACATCTGGCGGCCCAGCGGCACAAGAATAAGCGCGGACAACGGCAGCACGGTGAACAGCACCAGCGTCATTTTCCAGTTCAGATACAGCAGGACCGAAATCGAGCCGACAATTGAAATCACGCCGGTGAACAGGCTGGCCAGATGCTCGGAAATGAGTGTTTTGAGAATTCCGGTATCATTGGTCATCCGGCTGACGCTTTCGCCTGTGCGGTTATCGTTGAAATAGGACACGGGCAGCACCAGGAATTTGCGCCACAGCCGGTCACGCAGCGCCGCCACTGTCTTTTGTCCCACATAATTCAGCAGGTATATGGAGACACCGCCGGCAATCGTCTGGGCGATGAACGCTCCGGCAATGCCCGCAATCTGCAGCCTGCTAATGGAGGCCAGGGAGAAGCCGTCGACCAGATTTTTGGTGAACATGGGGATGACGAGGCCGACCAAGGTTGAAACCATGCTCAGCAGAACGGCGGCTGCAAGAAGCCCGTAGGAGGGCTTGGTCTGATGCAGCAGCTTCAGGAACGGCTTCATGGCCGCACCCTGCCGCTCCTTCCGGTCCGGTTTATTTGTATTCATGGGATTCCTCTTTTCTTGGCGGATTGATCTTCTGTAGTTTAAGGCGGATATTTAAACTGAAATTAAACAGGATTAGAAAAGTTAGTGCCTTAGAGCTCACTGCACAAGCGCTGCAGCTGCTGCATAGTCCGCTGGTGTGTTCATGTTGAATACAGGAGATGGCGTATCGGCTGCAGCTGATGTAAACCCGGACTCCGGCACATATAGCACATCCAGCTTATTAAGACAGTCCATGAACCTGTAATTGCCGGCATCAAGCGCAGCCTCCAGCACGGGGAGCACCCGCTTGTGATACAGTCCGAGGAGCGGCTGCACCCGGCCTTCCCGGGATAATGCCACTGCGGCATCTGCACCGCCGGTCAGCCCGGGGCTGCCGGTATTCACTTGGCTTTCTGCGTGAGCGGTGAGCATATAACGCAAAAACTCCGCCGAGGCAAACGGCAGGTCACAGGCCGCCACCAGATTCCATTCCTGCTGCGTATAGCTGAGTGCGGCATGAAGTCCGGCCAGCGGGCCGCAGCCCGGATAGACATCCGTCACCTGCAGCAGCCCGAAGCTGCTGTACTCCCGGCGCTGCCGGGGTCCGCAGGCGATGATTGTGCTTTCGGCCAGCTTCGACAGCTCGTCCGCCAGCCGGGCCAAGACCGGCCTGCCGCCAAGCTCAAGCAGCGCTTTATCTGTACCCATGCGGCGCGAAGCTCCGCCGGTAAGTATAATTCCTGAATAACGCGTCATGTTGTCCTCCTGTTGCGGGATATAATATGATCATCGTATCAGACTTTATCATCTGAAAACAGCGGAACGGCGGGACAATAGGCGTCTGTACGTAACGGGTTAAAAGGATCAACAAATGTACCATCTGCTACTGGAGGGTTATGTGCATGCGTCGCAATAAAAAGCCGGCCTGTACTCTTTTTAAGGCTGCGTTTTGTAAAACATGGTTTGTATCCCTTTTCAACTAATGTTACAGTGATGTATGGGGCCTATTTCATAGTGCTTTCGTGGAAGGCATGGCACCTGGCGGGAAAGGAGTGCCCAATTTGCGGGACAATGACAATAAGCAGTCAACTTTTGCCTCTCTGAAATGGTTTAACTTTTTTGTATACGGCACAGTCGTTCTGTTCACCAGCTTTTTTCCGCTTTATCTGCAGGATGTCGGCATGAACAAGCTTGAAATCGGCAGCCTGATGTCGGTAGGCGCACTGGTTTCCATCGTAGCCAATCCGTTCTGGGGAATCTGGACCGACAAGTATCAGAATATCCGGAGGATCGTCCTTGTAATGCTTACCGGGACACTGGTGCTGTCGCAGCTTGTTTTTCAGGCCTATACATATGAAATGATTTATATCTCCATCCTTTTTTTCTATTTCTTCCAGGGTCCGCTGTTCGCCCAGAGCAATACCATGATTCTCAGCTATATCGAGAATACGGGACAACGCTTCAGCTCCTACCGGCTGTGGGGTTCGCTGGGCTGGGCCTTTACGGCTATTTTGGCGGGTCCGGTGATTGAGTGGGCTGGTGTGTCCGTGTTGTCCTATCTGTTCGCAGTGCTGCTCGGCCTGGCGATGCTCACCCTGGTTGCGCTCCCGCGGCTGAGTCACTCCATCGGGATTGCGCCGCTGCCGTTCAAGGGCTTCCGGCAGATTTTTTATAATCCTTTCTTTCTGTGCTTCATCTTCTTCGGCATCCTGGTGTCCATCCCCAATACGATGAACAACACCTTTGTGTCGCTGTATATAACCGAGCTTGGCGGCAGCAAAACCATGATCGGACTCGCCGTTTTCCTCTCCTCCATTCTGGAGATGGGCGTCCTGGTGCTGTGCGACCGCTTCCTGAAGCGCAAAATTTCCGTGCTGCTGGGCTTGCTGGCTGCGGTAAGTGCGCTGTTCCTGTTCCGCTGGGGCCTGATGGCCGGGGCAACTTCCCCGGTTCAGGTGGCACTCATCCAGATTCTGCACTGCATTACCTTCGGGGGCTTCTTCTATGTCGGCACCCAGCTGACGATGCTGCTGGTTCCAAAGCCTTACCGCTCCTCTGGACAGGCTCTGTATACGCTGACCTGGAGCGGCATCGCCGGCATTCTGGGCGGCGTGCTCGGCGGGTGGCTGTACCAGAACCTTGGCGCACAGAGCATGTACCAGTCCGGCGCTTTTCTCGCCTTCATCGGGACCTGCGGCTTCGGCCTGATGGCGCTGTTCGTCATCCGCGGCGGCTACCGCCCGAATGCCCAGGAGGAGCTGGAGGAGTTTGAGAAATGAGGGGCCGGATCCACTGACCGAAATGCCGGTGATGTCATTGACGCTGCTAACCGGCAGATTTTATAATCAAAAAAACGGACGAAGAACGTCCCGTACTCCAAGCTTATTGGGGTGCGGGACTTTTTTTATCATTTTGTATTTTAATTTATAGGGGGAAAGTTATACGTGGGATTTGCTGAAGAGCATGAGAAATGGCTGAGCCGTCATAAGCGGAGGAGAACAGGTGAACGTCTGGATCGTCTGGAGCGGGGGCACGGGCATGGGGAAAAATTGTTTGCTGAGCGCGTATGGTGGCCGCTATTTGGACATTTTAATCATCTTCATCCGGAGTATGAGGTTTCCGATTGGCGCGGCCGTCCTTACTTTGTTGACTATGTCTGGAAGCCGGGGCAGGTCAAGTTTGCAATTGAGATCAAGGGCTATGGCCCCCATGTACAGAACACCGACCGGACCAGATACCGCCAGGAGTTAAACAGGGAAACCTATCTGCAGATTGCCGGGTATCATGTGGTCGCAGTGCCGTATGATGACCTGGAGTCTGCACCGGAGCTGACTATCTCATTGCTAAAGACCTTATTACTTCCGAGTCTGCTGACGAATGCTGATAATGCGGGCGGTAAATATTCAAGGATGGAGCGGGAAATCCTGCGCATCGCAGCAAGTTCGGACGGAATCATCCGGCCTGTTGACCTCGTAAATGCTCTCGCCGCTGATCCCAAAACGATCAAAAGGCATATTACTCAATTATGTGAAAAAGGCAGGCTAAAGCCTTTACGAGCCCACGGCAGCAATCGAGTCTGCCGGTATGAGTATATTCACTCCATGCTGGATGGTGAACTGTTGTAATACATAAATAATAAATCAAAGGGATTTTTCCCTTTGATTCGTACCAATAGCACACTATTCGGGCTTTTCAAAGGGATTTTTCCTTGATTCGCACCAGTAGCACACTATCCAGGCCACTCAAAGGGATTTTTCCCTTTGATTCGCACTAACAGCACACTATCCAGGCCTTTCAAAGGGATTTTTCCCTTTGATTCGCACCAACAGCACACTATCCAGGCCTTTCAAAGGGATTTTTCCCTTTGATTTGCACTAACAGCATGCTATCCGGGCCACTCAAAGGGATTTTTCCCTTTGATTTGCACTAACAGCATACTATCCGGGCCACTCAAAGGGATTTTTCCCTTTGATCCGCACCAGTAGCACACTATCCGGGCCACTCAAAGGGATTTTCCCCTCTATTCGTGCTCTCCGCAGGGGAGATTGGGCCCGTTAGTGGGATTTTTCCCTTTGATTAGCACCAGCAGCGCACTATACTGGCTTTTCAAAGGGATTTTCCCCTTTGATTAGAGCCATCAGCAAACTGCCGGCCCGCTAGCTAGATGCTGTCACCATCCAGCACCAGGAAACAAACAAACCACAAAAAAAGCTGTCCCCGTCATCACAAGACAACAGGGACAGCCTTTTATTATGCAGCCTTACTTACCAGGCTGGAACGAGCTTTTCAGGGAAACGACCAGGTTGAACACAAGGTGTTCAGGGGTCGAGTATTTGCTGTCCACGTTAAAGTAACCGTGGCGGAAGAACTGGAACTTGTCCTGCGGCACGCTGTCCTTCAGGCCCGGCTCCACGAAGCCCTGCAGAATCTGCAGCGAATTCGGATTGAGCTGGTCGAGGAAGGTTGGCTCCGGCTTGTCGGCAGACACCTCTAGGCCTTCTACTTCTGCCTCAGCATCGGCTTCTTCGGCCGAAATGAGCGGCTCGTACAGGCGGAATTCTGCCGGAACGGCCTGGCCGGCATCGACCCAGTGCAGGGTACCTTTGACTTTACGGCCGGTGAAGCCGCTGCCGCTTCTTGTCTCCGGATCATAGGTGCAGTGCAGCTCTACAACCTCGCCGTTCTCATCCTTGATGAAGTCCGTACACTTGATGAAGTAGGCATTCTTCAGGCGCACCTCATTGCCAGGGAAGAGACGGAAGTATTTGTTCGGCGGCACTTCCATGAAGTCATCGCGCTCAATATAGATTTCGCGGGAGAACGGAATCTGGCGTGTGCCCATTTCGGGGTTCTCCACGTTGTTCTCAATCTCGAAATATTCTGTCTGACCTTCCGGATAATTCGTAATGACCACCTTCAGCGGCCGCAGCACCGACATGGTACGCGGTACTGTCAGCTTCAGGTCCTCACGGATGAAATGCTCCAGCATCTGCAGGTCAACAAGGCCCTGGCTCTTGGAGATCCCCGTTTCGTGCACAAAGCTGCGGATCGCTTCCGGCGTATAGCCGCGGCGGCGCAGTCCGGAGATGGTCGGCATCCGCGGATCATCCCAGCCGTCGACATGGCCTTCATCCACCAGCAGCTTCAGCTTGCGCTTACTGGTCACCGTCTGGGCCAGATTCAGGCGGCCGAACTCATACTGATGCGGCGCAGCAGGCATCTCACATTCAGCAATTACCCAGTCATAGAACGGACGCTGATCCTCAAACTCCAGAGAGCACAGGGAGTGGGTCACGGATTCAATAGCATCCTCCAGCGGATGGGCAAAGGTATACATCGGGTAGATACACCAGGCATCGCCAGTATTATGGTGATGGGTATGCGATATCCGGTAGATAACCGGGTCGCGCAGGTTGATGTTAGGCGAGGCCATATCAATCTTAGCGCGCAGCACCTTTTCGCCGTCCTTGAATTCGCCTGCACGCATACGCCGGAACAGGTCCAGGCTCTCTTCAGCGCTGCGCTCACGGAACGGGCTGTTCTTGCCGGGCTCAGTCAGCGTGCCGCGCAGCTCGCGGATCTGATCGGCGGACAGGTCGTCCACATAGGCTTTGCCTTTTTGGATCAGCAGCTCTGCCCGTTCATACATCTCGCCAAAATAGTCGGATGCAAACCGCAGCTCTTCCCACTCGTACCCAAGCCACTTTACATCCTCTTTGATGGAGTTAACATATTCCGTGTCCTCTTTTAAAGGATTGGTGTCGTCGAAGCGCAGGTTTGTTTTGCCCCCGAATTCATCAGCCAGTGTAAAGTTAATCCAGATCGCCTTGGCATGTCCGATATGTAAATAACCGTTCGGCTCCGGCGGAAAGCGGGTGACCACTTCTTGTACTTTACCTGAGCTCAAATCTTCGGTAATGATATTCTTGATGAAATTGGAGGGTGTTCCACGGTTCTCCACAGCTATCAACCTCTCGTTCTGTAATTTGCGTCCTTGTATGAACATGTTTCCTATTAATATACCCGTTAACCGGAGAATGATCAATGAAATGGGTAATGGAGTCCTCTTAACAGGGGGGCTTTGACTTCGCTCCGGACGATAGAGTAGCATGGGAAGCATAAGGCTTTTACATTTTTTTAGCCAAAATGAATGGCTACGCCGTCCTGATCAGAACGGTATCCGTTCGTGCAAGAAAGATACGGATAAAGCATTGCGTGAAACATGTACTTTCTTATATTAAAAAAGGGGGAATCATCTATGAAGCCAATTAAGCTGCCAAAAGAGCAGCGCGATCTCATTACGGAGAACATCCGCAGCTATTTTGAAGCGGAACGCGGGGAAACGATCGGCCACCTCGCAGCGGACAGCCTGCTGGAGTTTTTCCTCAAGGAGCTCGGTCCGGCTGTTTATAACGCTGCGCTGAGCGACTGCCGCACCCTGGCCGTACAGCGGATGCAATCGCTCGAAGAGGACATTTACGCCCTCGAGTGGAAAAAGCGTTAAGCACCATATCGGCCCGGGCCGTGAGAGGAGACAGCCGCATGTTTAATTATGTCGTAGATGATGAGCTTGTGCTGAAGCTGCTGATGCCGGAGCATGCCCGCCAGATGTTCGCGCTCGTTGAGCGCTCGCGGCTGCGGCTCAGACAATGGCTGCCATGGGTGGACGGAGTTTCCGAACAGGCCCATATCACCACATTCATCAAAAATGCCGTCAAGCAGGGCAGCGACAACGGGGGCTTCACCGCCGGACTGTGGGTCCGCGGGGAGCTGGCAGGCATCATCGGGTACCATGAGATCGACTGGCTCAGCCGCTCAGTCGGCATCGGCTACTGGCTCGGCGAAGGCTAAGAAGGCTACGGCTATATGACCAGCGCCTGCCGAGTGTTTGTTGATTATGCCCTGCTCGAAATGGAGCTCAACCGGATTGAAATCCGCTGCGCCACCGGCAACAAAGCAAGCAGGGCCATTCCCGAGCGACTGGGCTTCGTGTTCGAGGGTGTGCTCCGCCAGTCGGAGAAGCTGCCCCACGGCTATGTGAACCACGCCGTCTACGGCCTGCTGCGCAGCGAATGGAAGCTGCTGGGCTGAAGCCACAAGCGCACCGCCCGGCGTTCTTCGCCGCACACAAGCAAACAGCCCGGGGGCTTGGCCACCCAGGCCGTTTGCTGCTGCTTTCGGAGCAGATACCCGTAAAGCTTCTGTCTCACCAGACTATGTACCCAATCCCGCTTACTCCCGCTCCAGCCATTTCTTGAAGTCATCACGGATCTCATCGGTCAGCGCGCTTAGCTCAGCCAGCTCCTTAAGATCGGTCTTATCCTTCCGTCCGACCTCCATCGCCTTCAGCACCCGGCGGACAGAGTAGTCTCCCTCACCGGATTCGACCTTCACAACAGTATCACCGGCACCGACTGCGCCTTCACGCAGTACACGGAAATAAAAGCCGCTGTAGCCTGTGGACAGCACCTTGGCCGGCATATCGTTCGCACCATGCTTCTGAGAGAGCTTGAAGCACGGGAACCGCGGCTGGCTGACCTGCAGCAGTGCCGTTCCAATCTCGTACACATCGCCGATGCAGACCTCGGTCTCCAGCAGCCCGCTTACCGTAATATTCTCCCCAAAGGCGGAATACGCCAGCTTTTTGCCGAGGTGCTCCTCCCAAAATGTATAATGCTCAATCGGGTAGACACAGACTGCCCTGTTTACTCCCCCGTGATTCACCAGATCCGCCTGGCCGTCGCCATCGAAGCCCAAAGCGTGGAGCCGTACCGGCCCTTCTGCAGGCAGCTTGTAAATCCCTGTCTCCAGCGGCTTCCCGCGGTAATCCACCGTTACGGGCTTGCCTACATTAAGCGAAATGACTTCCATTCTGATTCCCTCCAGTCAGCATACAGCTCATAAACACTTCATCGACATAATGACCGCCCAAGTAAAACTCTTCCTTCAGTCGGCCCTCTTCCTCAAATCCGCATTTGCGGTAAAAAGCGAGCGCCGGCTCATTGCTTGACAGCACCCGCAGCCGCAGCTTCCGGATACCGTGGTCTGCGGCATGCTGTTTGATCGCTTCAATCAGCCTGCTGCCGATTCCCTGACGCTGAAACTGCGGATCGACTGCGATGTTCACCTCACAGACATGCCGGTTGCTCTCCATTCCGCTCGGGCAGCCAAAGCCCACGTATCCGCACAGCTCGCCATTCTGCAGGGCGACAAGCTGTGAGCCCGGCGGTGCATGAAGCAGGTAATCCTCACGGGAACGCCACATTAGCGGCCCCGGTGTCGTATCTTCTGTCCAGATCATATTGTCCAGCAGGATCAGCTCACGCACATCCCTGATTTCCGAGGGCCGGATCGTGAGCGAGCCTTCGTTAATTTGCTGCATAACGCCTCCACTCCTTGCCTTGCCTTTTATCTCTGGGTTCTCAGATACACTTTCCAGCCAGCTTTATCCATTATACCGCATTTTGCTCCAGATGACGGGCTGAGCGGTTAACATAGGCATGGATCACAAAAAATCCGACTGCCAGCACCGCCATGGCACAGGCAAGCCATCCGGTAGGCGCGAGTCCCCCCTGGTCGAACAGGCCGCCCATCAGAGCCGGGCCGATGACCCGGCCTGCTGCCCCGATTCCGCCACTGAGCCCCATATAGAACGGGGCGTTGCGTCCGGCGGTATCTGCGATAAAGGCCGGCGTTGCCGGTGAAATCAGCATTTCGCCAAGCGTCGCCAGGATCATCGCCAGCACAAGGCCGGGATAGCTCGGCATCAGCAGAATGACCGCATATCCGCTTAAGTAAAATACGGCACTTGCCGTCATCTGGGCATTTGATGTGCCGGCGAACCAGCGTTTGATCAGACTTACTACCGGCTGGGCGGCAAAGATTAGAATACCGTTAAGCGTCCAGAGGAAGCTGTAGAGGCTCTTGGACCAGCCTTCAGAAATAATAAACGGTGAGACGCCCGTATTCCAGACGGAATTGCCGATCAGCAGAAACATCGTTCCCAGCGACATGTACAGGTAGAGCCTGGTGTTCCCCGCCAGCTTCCACCCCGACTGCTCCCGTTGCTGGGATCTGCGCGGCAGATTCTCCTGCACCGGAGTACTGCTGATTTTCCGCAGATAGACGAGGAAGAATACAGCGAAGATGGCCGAAGTCAGCCCGTTCATCACAAAACTCAGCATATAGGAAATCTCGGCCAGAAAACCGCTAAGGATCGTGCCGAGTGCCACCCCGATATTATTCGCAACATAAATGATATTGAACAGCTCGCCCCGCCGCTCCGCAAACCGGAAGCCGACAAAAGCCTGGATCGCCGGCTGCGCCATGGAATTGAACAGGCCGACCAGCCCCATAGCCACCATGAATAAATACCAGTTCGTGCTTGCCGCGGGAAGGGCGAACAAGGCGAGCGCATTCATAGCCAGCGCTCCGACAATCAGGCGTTTGACGCCCAGCTTATGATACAATGATCCGCCCAGCAGCTGTCCGGCGATCCCCCCCAGAGACTGGATAGCGATAACGAGTCCGGCCTCCTGCATGCTGCGGCCAAGCTCCTCAAAAACATACATCGTCACAAGCGGCCACATAAGTGCGCTGCCGGTCGCATTGACGAGACTTGCAATCAGAAATACTTTGACTTCCCTCGGATAGTCCTGCAAAAACTTCATGGCTTGTCTTTCATCCCCTGTTACATATATGTCGTCAATCCATCCAGTATCATCCCAAAACAGGGTGAAGAGCAAGCTTTTACATTACCGCTTTATCGCGTTATTCAAATATAGAATCTTAGTGTAATCAGACGGATCCGGACACTTCCAACACCTGCTTCCGTTTCTTCACTTCCACTGTAGCCGAGAAGAAGGTTGCGCCCCCGGCCATGTCGCTAAGCCGGTCCGGTGTAAGCACGTTGACCCGCTGCTTCTTGCCTTTTCCGCCCCACCACAGCCCCTGGCTGATCACGGTGCCCGGCAGCATTTTATCCGTCACCATGGCTGAAATCTCCACCGCACCTCTGCCATTGTATACAGTGATTTCGTCACCGTCCGCAATCCCCCGGGCAGCTGCATCCAAAGGATGAATCTGCAGGACCGGCGCCTTCTCCAGCTTCTGATGCTTCTCTACATTGCCGAAGGTCGAATTCAGGAAATTATGGTTCGGCGGCGAGATGAACATCAGCGGATAATCTGCTCCCTGCTCAGGCCGGCGCACTCCGTCGTAGCCTTCCTTCAGCGGGGTATAGACCGGAAGCGGCGGCAGGCCGGCAAGCTCCATCGCTTGGGAATAGAGCTCGATCCGGCCGGAAGGGGTCGGCAGCGTCTCCAGAAAATGCGCCTTCGGTGACATATCCAGCTTCACGAACCGCTCAGCCTTCAGCCGCTCCAGCGTTACCCCGTTCAAATACGGGTTATCCGGATAATCAAGTGCGTCACGGATCATCTCCTCCTCCGGCTGGCCGAAAACTTCCGGTTCAAAGCCCATGGCTTGGCCCAGCAGCGAAAAGAGCTCGACATTGCTTTTGCATTCACCCTGCCGCTCCAGAATAGGCTCCTGAAGCTGCATATAATGATGCCAATAGGAGCTGTACAAATCCGTATTTTCAAAGGTGGAGGTTGCCGGAAGCACAATGTCGGCATACATCGCCGTATCGGTCATAAACAGATCATGCACCACCGTAAACAGATCCTCGCGGGCAAACCCCGCCTTTACCTTGTCGGCACTCGGCGCTACAACCAGCGGATTGGTGCCGTAGACGAATAAGCTCATGATCGGCTGTTCCTGCTGTGCCAGCGCTTCGCCGATCCGGTTCATGTTGATGCTGCGTGTCTGCGGGTTGCTGCGCAGATCATGCCGGGCCAGCGCCTGCGAATGAACGGAGCTGTAGCCGCCGTTGGACCTGACCGCCCCGCCGCCCGGCTTCAGCCAGGCACCGACCAGCGCGGGCAGGCAGGCAATGCTGCGGACGTTCATCCCGCCATTGTCATGATGCTGCAGCCCGTTGCCAATATGGATATACGGCACCTCAGCTTCGCCGTACAGCCTGGCCAGCTGCTCAATATCTGCCACAGGCACGCCGGTAATTTCCGACACCAGCCCGGGCGGATACCTCAGTGCCTGCTCCCGCAGCTCCTCATGCCCTACCGTATACTTTTGCAGAAAAGCTTCATCGGTCAGTCCGTCGCGGAACAGAATATGCATCAGGCCAAGCGCCAGTGCGGCATCTGTTCCCGGGTACAGCGGCAGGAACCAGTCCCCCCACTGCGCCGTGCGGTTGCGGTGCACATCAATGACCACAACCTTTGCTCCCCGCTTGCGCGCCTGCTCGGCAAAAACCACCTGATGCATATTGGTGCTTACAATGTTGCCGCCCCAGACGATGATCAGATCGGCGTTCACCGTATCCTCCGGATTGGCTCCCCCGTCAATACCCATCGTATACTTCCAGCCGGTTGTCCCGGCTGCATTACAGATTTTGGCGTCCAGGCGGCTTGCGCCGAGCCTGTTAAAGAAGCGGCGGTCCATCCCGCCCACGCTGAGCATACCCATATTGCCGTAGAAGTAGTACGGCAGAATACTCTCTGGCCCGTGCCCGGCTGACAGCTGCTTGTACCGGCCGGCAATCTCCGCAATCGCTTCTTCCCAGCTGATCTGTTCAAAGGCTCCGCTGCCCTTGGGGCCTGTGCGGCGCAGCGGGTGCATCAGCCGCTCCGGATGATGCACCCGTCCGGCCATGTTCCGCACCTTATTGCAAATTGCCCCTTTCGTGACCGGATGTGCCGGGTTTCCTTCAACTTTTACAATTTTCCCGTCCTGCTTATGCACCAGCAGCCCGCAGGTGTCAGGACAGTCCAGCGGACATACCGCCGGAAAAACGCCGTCACTGCTATGCTTCAAAGCGGATGTCCTCCTTTAATTACTCGGTTAAATGAAGCTTAATATCGTATAAAACAGCTCGTCTGTCCATTGTATAGCGGGCGTTCCGGGGCGTAAAGAAAATCACCGGAATCCGGCTGTTTCGATGCCGGTATGTCCGGGTAATAGAGCATATGAAACACTCCCTATTTATTCGCCGTGAACCCGATTTCGTTCCCCCGAGTCGGATCTGCACGGCGAATTTTGTTTTGCAGGCATTTTTTATAAATGAAAAAGACACCCCCCGATCACCAGCCGCCTGCTCCGTTAATAATGGATGCTGGCCGGTCATGCAAGGAGTGCCTATGCTATTCATTCTATGAAGCCCGTTCACATCAGCTTCGGATTACTGTTAAGCGTGTTTCTTCACAGCAGCTGCCGCTACACCTTCAACTGACTGGACAGCTGCAGGCGCTTTGCGCAGGTAAGCCATGTAATAAGCTGCTGCTACAAAGATTGCTCCCCCGGTAAGATTACCGAGCCACACCGGAACAAAGTTGGCGACATATTGTCCCCAGGTGAAGTGTCCTTCAAATATGGCAGCAGGGATCAGGAACATGTTAGCCACAACGTGCTGGAAGCCGATGGCAACGAACGCCATAGTCGGGAACCAGATACCGAGAATTTTGCCGCTGAAATTATCCGCCCCGTAGGAGAGCCACACTGCCAGCGCTACCAGCCAGTTACAGCCGATCCCGGAAACAAAAGCCTGCACAAATGTAACATCAATCTTATGCTCAGCCATACTGACCAATTTCTCAAGATATACGCCTTCAGCCGTCAGACCGACTACATGACCAAAGAAATAAGCAACGAACAGGGCGCCTGCCAGGTTGCTGAGCGTGATCAGCACCAGGTTCTTAATGACATCCCAGAACGAAATCTTCTTCGCTATAAAAGCCAGCGGCACCGCCATCATATTGCCCGTCAGCAGTTCCCCGCCCGCCAGCAGTACCATAATCAGCCCGACCGGGAAAACAGCAGCCCCGATAAAGTTCGCGATGGAGCCCCATTCAGCCGGAGCACCCGCAATGACACGAATATCCAGTAAAAATCCCAGCGAAATAAATGCCCCTCCCAGAAAACCGAGAATAAGCACGGCTGCAAGCGGGTTATGGACCTTCTTGATTCCGTTCTCTACCGTTACCTCGGCAATCTGTTGCGGTTTGTTGTATGCCATGATTCCTATCCCCTTCGAAAATTACTTAAAATTTGTTCCTTTATCCCATTGTAGCGTGATCCCGATCACATTTACGTGATAAATATCACCACAAGAAACGCTTCGTGAAAGTTTTCACTGACATGTCAAATTTAGCACAGCACAAAAAAGATGAATGTTAAAAAAAACACAGTAACAGTTCATTCGCTTTTATGTATAACAGCCCCATAATCCCCGCTGCCGCGTCCTCAAATCCATCTTTTCTGACATGCAAAAAACCGGAGCCAGGGCGGCTCCGGTCGGACTTAATCCATCTATAAATTATACATTTACTGTCTCTCTGCGTTCCACTGTCTTGGGCAGTGCCTGCAGGCCGGCCGTGTTCAGGAAGTTCCACGGCTTGTTGTAATGCGGCTGGAAGAAGAAGTCGATAAAGGCCAGCTGGTCAACCGTCATCCGGTTCTGGATGCAGACAGATACCGTATTAATGGACTGGGTCAGGTCCATTTTGGACATAATCTGTGCGCCGAGAATCCGGCGTGTGCCGCGGGCATAAACGACCTTCAGCTGCACTTCTTCCACAGTCGGCATAAATTCCGGACGGTAGTTGTCGGTGATCATTACGCTCTCTACCTCGATGCCTTCTGCCTTGGCTGCTTCTTCAGTAAGCCCGGTGCCGGCAATATTATCTTCATAAATTTTGATACCCGAGGTACCCTGTGTCCCCATATAAGGAATGGTATTGGCAACCAGATTGCGGGCTACAAGTGTACCCATGCGGACCGCATTGGTCGCAAGCGGAATATAGGCATGCTGTCCGGTCGGATTGTAATGGATCGCGCAGCTGTCTCCGGCAGCGAATACATCCGGCAGGCTGGTCTGCATGTAATCATTGACCATAATCGCCCCGTTAGGCAGCATATCCACCTGGCCCTTGAGCAGCTCTGTATTCGGACGGAAGCCGATGCAGAGAATAACCAGATCCGTTTCGTGCTCGCCTTTGCTCGTAATAACCTTGGTTACTTTACCGTTCTCGCCGGCAAAAGAGCTTACCTTTTCACCGAGAGCCAGCTTGATGCCGTGGTCCTCAAGCGATTTTTGAATCGGAGCTGTAAATTCCTCGTCCAGGTATTTGCTGAGGATACGCTCCTCACCGTCAATCAGGGTTACCTGCTTGCCGTTCATCTGGAAGGCTTCAACCAGCTCGACCCCGATGTAGC
Source organism: Paenibacillus sp. fava2 (assembly GCF_058313675.1). NCBI lineage: Bacteria > Bacillati > Bacillota > Bacilli > Caryophanales > Paenibacillaceae > Paenibacillus > Paenibacillus sp. fava2. The sequence goes on from NZ_CM177755.1 coordinate 6,875,544, forward strand.
CTGCGCCGACTACGGTAATTCTTTTTACCTGCTCAGCCCGCTCAATAATGGTGTTCGAGTGGTTGTAGTTCTTGGAGAGCAGGATGCCGTCCAGATCCATTCCTTCCAGCTTGGGAATAATCGGCCATGAGCCGGTAGTCATAATCAGCTTGTCATACGTATCATTAAATTCCTCACCGGTTGCCAGATTGCGGGCACGCAGTGTTTTGGCGGCGGTATCTACATTAATAACTTCATGGCGCATCTTGGTGGTAACACCGAGCTCAGCCAGCTTTTCCGGTGACGAATAGAACAGGCCCTGCGGGTCTTTAACCACTCCGCCTACATATAGGGCAATGCCGCACGACAGGAATGAGATATTATCATTGCGTTCGTACACCGTAATCTCGGCGTCCGGGTAAAGCTGTGCGGTATTAACAATTGCGGCGGTTCCGGCATGGGTACATCCAATGACTGCTACTTTCATGATTTCTTCCTCCTCCAAATTGGCAAGCATATTTATTTAATATTTGTTTGCGTATGTGATAAATTTCACTTTATACGTTGATTATATTGTGATTTTTCTCACATTACAAGTATAATTGTGATTTTTCTCACATTGTTCACAATTTGGAATGCCTTCTGGTTTGTTATCTGCAGCCGGCATGCTGCTCCGGTTATTATTTTCCCCAAGCAGGCGGAGTTTATGTCTCCCTGGCGGCAGGAAGCAGCGATGTAAGGAATCCCGGTGTATCCTGTAGGCGCCTATTTATTTTTACCCAAAAAAAATCCCTGATACCACAGCGGCAAGCCGCCGGGCACAGGGAGAAGCATTAATTTTTTTTCATTTGGACAGCCTATTCCAGGCCGTGCAGCACGCCATCCTCATCTACCAGCAGCCCTTCAGCAGCCGGTTTGGCCGGAAGACCCGGCATTGTAACCATGTTGCCTGTGATCACTACGGCAAAGCCTGCGCCAAGGGACAGTGTGATATCACGCACTCCCATCGTAAAGCCTTCCGGCGCACCCAGCAGCCTCGGCTGGTCGGAGAAGGAATAAGGTGTTTTGGCCATGCATACCTGGAGCTGCTGCAGCCCAAGCTTCTCGATAACAGCCAGACTGCGTTTGGCGGCCGGTGAGAAGGCTACTCCGGTCCCCCGGTAGATTTCGTTGACGATTTTATTGATTTTGGACGGAATGTCGAGCTGGTCCTCGTAGAGCGGAGCAAAGGTCCCGCCTGGTGCATGATCCAGCAGCTTCTTCAGCTCTCTTGCCAGCTCCAGGCCTCCTGCTCCGCCCTCGGCCCACACCTTGGAGACGGCAGCAGGAACACCCAGGCGGCGGCAGGCCTCCAGCACTGCATCGACCTCATCCGGCGTATCGCCCTCAAAGTGGTTCAGGGCTACCAGTACCGGAACACCGAATTTGCCCAGGTTCTCAATATGACGCTCCATATTCGCGAGGCCCGACAGCAGCGCAGCGCGGTTGCCCTCATACAGCTCTTCCTTGCGGACACCGCCGTTGTACTTCAGCGATTTCACGGTTACGACCAGTACGGCTGCATCCGGGGCAAGCCCGGCCTGGCGGCATTTGATATTCATGAACTTCTCCGCACCGAGGTCAGCCCCGAAGCCGGCCTCCGTGACCACTACTTCGCCCAGCTTGAGCGCATAGCGGGTTCCGATTACGCTGCTGCAGCCATGGGCAATATTAGCAAAGGGCCCCCCGTGGATAATGACCGGAGTTCCTTCCAGCGTCTGCACCAGATTGGGCTTTACTGCCTCCTTGAGCAGGGCCGTCATGGCTTCTACAGCACCAATCTCCTTGGCCGTAACCGGCTGGCCCAGCATATCGTAGCCTACAAGCATGCGGCTCAGCCGCTTCTTCAGATCAGCAAGGTCATCGCACAAGCACAGCACAGCCATAATCTCGGAAGCGGTCGTAATCTGGAAGCCGCTCTCGCGCACGGTCCCGTTACCGTCCCCCAGCCCGGTCACAATATTCCGCAGGCTCCGGTCATTCATATCCATAACGCGTTTCCAGACAATCCGCTGCGGATCAAGCCCGAGGGCATTTCCCTGGAATATATGATTATCAATCATTGCTGACAGCAGGTTATGCGCGGAAGTTACAGCATGAATATCACCTGTAAAGTGCAGGTTGATATCGTCCGCCGGAACAATCTGAGCCTTGCCGCTGCCTGTTGCTCCGCCCTTCATGCCCAGACTTGGACCGAGCGACGGCTCGCGGAGCGCTGCCACTGTCTTGATTCCCGCTGCATTCAGTGCCTGGGACAGCCCGATCGTGGTCAGTGTTTTACCCTCGCCGGCGGGAGTCGGATTAACTGCGGTAACAAGCACCAGCTTGCCGTCCGGCTTGTTCTTTACCTCTTCCCAAAGGGAAGGAGCCAGCTTGCTTTTATATTTGCCGTACAGCTCCAGATGCTCCCCGCTGATTCCTGCTGCCGCTGCTACCTCTGTGATTAACCTCATAACTTTATAAAACCCTCCTGCCGTTATTATCCTGCTCAGCTTGCCTGACTTCTTTGAATGCAATACGCTGTGATGTTTCCTTCTTCAAAGAATACAGTGTCCCTGAAAAGCGTCAAGGAATATTTTCATAGTATACCCGCACGCAGTCACTGCACTACGCAGCAAAAAGCCCTCCCGCAGCCGGTTGTGTCCGGTCCGGGAAGGCTTGATGGATTGTATTATAAATATCGCTGTTCTATGCGGTTACAGCAGGGACTCAATAAGCGCCTTCATCGTTTCCGGCGACTCCTTCGGCTCCACCCGTGCTGTAACATTACCACTGCGGTCCACAAGGAACTTGGTAAAATTCCACTGGATGTCGCTGCTGTCCGCTGTTCCGGGCTGCTGGCCCTTCAGATACTGAAACAGGGGGCTTGCGTCGGGGCCGTTAACATCGGTCTTGGCGAAAATCGGGAACTTTACGCCGTAATTAACCTGGCAGAACGCCTCTGCCTCCTCACTCGTCCCCGGCTCCTGGCCGGCGAAATGGTTGCAGGGAAAACCGAGCACAACAAGACCCTGGCTGCCGTATTGCTCATACAGCTTCTGAAGATCCCCGTACTGCGGAGTAAGCCCGCACTTGCTGGCTGTATTCGCAATCAGCAGTACTTTGCCTTCATAATCCTTAAGCGGCACTTCCTTACCCGAAGGTGTAACAGCGGCAAAACTGTAGATCGACATTGGCTCTTCATCCTCTCGGCTGCTTATTTAGTCAATGCCATCATACCCTATACACCCGTGCGAATACAAAAATGGAGGTGAATTACGGCCACGAAAGCTTAACCGGTAATGGGTAATTAGGATGTGCCGATAAAGGTAGCGCCGGCTCCTCCTGCGGCCGCCGGTAAAGACAGGTCAGCTGCACAGAATTTCAGACTGCCGGGCTTAACGACTCGCCAGTTTAACCAGCATATGGGCCAGCCGGTGCCGCTCCTCTTTATTGGACCTTCCACAGCTCCTGCAGCAGCTTCTGCTCACTGTTGCGCGGCTCCTCATGATTGGCCAGATAATCGGCGATTTTTTCCGCGGCTACGGCAAGCTGCTCTTCTCCCATTCCGATTTTCTGCGCCAAATGAATGCGCTTACTTAAATATTGCTGAAATTCACCGAAATTGTCCAGAATCTGCTCCCGCTGCTGCGGCTCAATCCGCTCCAGGACATCGCCTACCCGGCCCATGCTGACATTACCGTCCTTACTGACCACATGATTATGCTCGGACATATCATCTGCCTCCCGTTCCTGATTAGTAGGGTTTCCCACTACTTAACCAGCCGTTTCCAGGGTGAACCATCTCTAAGGAGGCGCGGTAAACCGGCGCAGCCAATGGAATAATCCCTACGGTCCTGCCAAAATAATAAAAAAGGCAGCCCCGGATAACGGAGCCGCCTGCGCTTTAATTCGATACCGGAACGGCATCGTAGTATTCTTCCAGTGTAATACCTCTGGCTGCAATATCTTCTGCAATATCCTGTCCTACATAGCGGATATGCCAAGGCTCGTATTTATAGCCGGTGATCGCCTGCTTGCCTTCCGGATAACGGATAATAAAACCGTATTCCGCAGCATGGTCTGCCAGCCAGTTGGCTTCTTTGGTTCCTCCGAAGCAGCTCTCCGCGGCACATTTACCGTCGCTGCCGGATACATCAATCGCCAGCCCCGTCTGATGCTCGCTGTGCCCGGGAACAGCGCTGTAAGTGCGGGCCTTCTCTTCGCCGTCGCGTTTTACATAATTGTTAAACAGCGTGGTCTGTGTCTTCTCGGAACGATAAGCGGACACACCGGCCAGATAAACACCGTCACTCTTAGCACCTGCAAACATCTTCTCCAGCGCAGCCGCCGCCTTCTTGCGCATCATCCGCTTCTCTATCTTCTCCGAGAAAAGAAACGGAACGTCCGGATAGACCAGATCGGCAGGCTTGTACCCGTCCGGAAGCTTGTACTGTTTATTGACCATGACCGTTATACTTTCCGGCTCGGCGGCGGTAAGCTCGGCATCAGCGGACCCGCTGCCGCCGGAAGGCTTGGCTGTTGCAGCCGGTTTAGCCGTTGCGGCCGGTTTCGCGGTTGGTGCCGGATCGGCCGGCTGGACTGAAGGCGCTGCTGTAGGCTCGCCAGCAGCCGGGGAGTCAGTCTGCTGTGGTTCAGCAGTGGCAACCGCTGTAGGCTCCGGTATAGCAGATGGCTCAGTGGAGGCCTCCGGCTGCGCGACCGGCGGAGCCTGAAGCTCATTGCCCGTACCTGCAGAAGCCCCTTCTTCCTGTGAAGCTGATGGCGACGGGGAGGTATATTTGCCGATTCCCCAGCCTATGGCGATAACGGCTATGAATAAAATGACAATTTTGGCGGTTCTGGACATATGCTGCTTCCTCTCAAGTTGTTTTGTATTGCTTAACCTGCTGCCCTGCGGTGAAACGTTATTTTCAATTTTCATTATAGACAAGCATTGCGTCCAAAATGTTTCAAAATATTTAACATACTGTAAGAACCCTGATCCGGCGCGCTGGCCGGCTTTAGGCGAAATCAAGGGCATAATTGCCTTTGATTCGCCGCGCTGGCCGGCTTTAGGCGGAATCAAGGGCATAATTGCCTTTGATCCGGCGCGCTGGCCGACTTTAGGCGAAATCAAGGGCATAATTGCCTTTGATTCGCCGCGCTGGCCGGCTTTAGGCGGAATCAAGGGCATAATTGCCTTTGATTCGGCGGTCTGGCCGGCTTTAGGCGGAATCAAGGGCATAATTGCCTTTGATCCGGCGCGCTGGCCGACTTTAGGCGAAATCAAGGGCATAATTGCCTTTGATCCGGCGGTCTGGCCAGCTTTAGGCGAAATCAAGGGCATAATTGCCTTTGATTCGGCGCGCTGGCTGACTTTAGGCGAAATCAAGGGCATAATTGCCTTTGATCCGGCGGTCTGGCCGGCTTTAGGCGAAATCAAGGGCATAATTGCCTTTGATTCGGCGCGCTGGCCGACTTTAGGCGAAATCAAGGGCATAATTGCCTTTGATTCGGCGGTCTGGCCGGCTTTAGGCGAAATCAAGGGCATAATTGCCTTTGATTCGGCGCACTGGCCGGCTTTAGGCGAAATCAAGGGCATAATTGCCTTTGATCCGGCGCGCTGGCCGGCTTTAGGCGAAATCAAGGGCATAAGTGCCTTTGATCCGGCGGTCTGGCCGGCTTTAGGCGAAATCAAGGGCATAATTGCCTTTGATTCGGCGATCTGGCCGACTTTAGGCGAAATCAAGGGCATAATTGCCTTTGATTCGGCGCGCTGGCCGAAGCCAGCTCACATCAAAGAGCAGAAAAAAAATATTACCACAGGAACAGCCTTATTGCGCCGGCCGCCCCTGTGGTAACAAATTCCGATCTAAATCCAGCGTCTTTATCTAGATGAGCCGCGCCCGCCGCGGGCTGCCCCGCCGCTGCTCCGTCCGCCGGCATTGTAGCCGCCTTTACCGCCCTTGGCACCGCCCTGGCTATAGCTGCCGTAGCTGCCTTTGCCGCCCTTGGCGCCGCCGGCACTGTTGCCGCTGCGTGAGCCGCCTGCGCTGTTGCCGCTGCGTGAGCCGCCTGCGCTGTTGCCGCCGCGTGAACCGCCGCCCTTGGCCGGCGGTGAAGCGCTCCATGCCCCCGCCTCATTGCTGCGGGCCACGTTCGCTCTATGTTTCGGGCTGGCCTTGGCCCCGCCCGGATTATAGCCCGCGCCGGAGCCTGCGCCCTTGGACGCGCCATAGCTGAAGCCTCCGGCTTCCTCACCGCGCGCTACATTGGTGCTGTAGCCGCTGCTCGGGCCGCCGCCCGCTCTTGACTTCGCCGCGCTGCGGCCGGCGGAGTCCCCGCCTCTGCGCGCCGCCGCGTCATAGGCGCTGCGCTTGCCCGCGGACGCTTCCTTGCGGCCGCGGCCTTCTGCAGGCGCGTCCCAGCCGCCTGCTTCCTTGCCGTGCGCGCGTCCGCCCTGGCGCGCACCGGCTTCCGCACGCGGCGCTCCGCCGCTGCGTCCCTGGCTGCGCCCGCCGCGCCCGGCACGGGCCGGCTCCGGCGCACCGCTGCGGCGGCCCCGCGCGGGGCCGCCTTGCACAGAGGTGAATTCGCCGACGCCGAATTCATCCTTCTCGTAGCGGCGGCGGTCCAGCCGCTGGGAAGTCCCGTGCTCGATCAGATCGAGCAGGTTGTATTCACGCGGCGAGGCGAAGGTAATCGCCAGGCCTTTGCCGCCGGCCCGGCCGGTGCGGCCGATCCGGTGGATATAGCTGTCCGCATCCAGCGGCAGATCATAGTTGAAGACATGCGTGACCCCTTCAACGTCAAGGCCGCGGGCGGCAACGTCCGTAGCGACCAGCAGCTGCAGCTTCGCATCGCGGAACCGTTTCATGACGGCTTCGCGTTTAGCCTGCGACAGATCGCCGTGCAGCTCGTCGCAGTCATAGCCGGCAGCCTGCAGCGCTTCGTTCAGCTTCGAGACCCGGCGCTTGGTCCGGCAGAAAATAATCGCCAGGTAAGGGCGGTCCCGCTCGATCAGCGCCTGCAGCGCCTCTTCCTTGTTGCGGTCGGAGCATTCTACGACCTGCTGGCGGATATTCTCCAGCGGAATTGAAGATCCGCTCTTGATGATGATATCCAGCGGCTCTTTCATATAATTCGCAGCCAGACGTTTGATCGCATCCGGCATCGTTGCCGAGAACAGCATCGTCTGGCGGCGGTAAGGGACGGACGTAATAATCGTCTCCACATCCTCGAGAAAGCCCATATGCAGCATCTGGTCTGCTTCATCAAGTACGAGCATTTTCACGCCGCCCAGGTCCAGTGTCTCACGGCGCAGATGGTCCAGCAGTCTGCCCGGAGTCCCGATAATCAGGTGCCGGCCGCCTTCCAGCTTGCGCAGCTGCTTCTCGACATCCTGTCCGCCGTAGACGGCCAGAATTTTCACGCCTGTATGACGGGCGAGCTTGCGCGCCTCCTCCGTAATCTGCAGTGCCAGCTCACGCGTCGGCGCAAGAATCAACGCCTGCGGATAGGCCGCTTCTACCCGGATCTTGTCCATAATCGGCAGCAGAAAAGCCAGCGTTTTCCCGGTTCCCGTCTTCGCTCTCGCAATGACGTCCAGCCCCTGCACCAGCGGCGGAATCGCTTCCTCCTGAACCGGCGTCGGCTTGACAATGCCCTGTCCTTTCAGCAAATCACTCAACACTTCTGAAACTCCCAACCCTTTAAATCCCGGCAATTGCTCCACCTCACTAAATTTGTTAATTTGTCCTGTTACCCATAACCTATAGGCATCCATGTCCGGAGTTAATGTACTCAACTTCCCTTTAGGGGCAAATAAAAGCGGAAGAACCCGCCTCCACGGGTCCTTCCGTCCCTTGTGCCGCCCTATGCCCACCAGAAGTGCGGTCAAAGTACGGTTTCTGGGGCAGCAGCGATCCACCGGACATTCATGACGGCATTCCTTTTGCGTTCCATTACACTCTATACAATAGTCTGTCCGGCCTGCAGCTCCCGGAAACAGTAAGCCAAGTAAAAACGGCTTTGCCCGTCCTGAACAGGACGGTATCCGTTTCTGCGCGAAATATAAGGATAATTTATCGTGTAGAACATATACATTCTTATATTTTTTGAAAGTTATCCTTCTTATTGTACTTGATCTTGGCCTCTTTGTGTAAATTGCTTGAAAATAATAATGAAAAACCGGCTAAAACCGCCCCGACTTGAAAATCGACAACAGCAGCCAGATGACCATCAGCAGCGCAATGACCGAACCGATCTCGACAGTGGGAAAATCCCACAGCAGCGACGGCTCGCCGCGCAGGGAAGAGCCGATAATCAGACCGGCCATAATGATGCTGAAGGCCAGCAAAACAATGCTGAACGAGAGCCGGTTTCCGACCCGGCTGAATTTGTGCTCCAGATTTTTTAGCTCCGGCAGTCCGACCTCAACCTTCAGCTTGCCGCTGCTGATCAGCGCCGACAGCTGGCGGGCCTGGGAAGGCAGCTCAATCAGGCTCTCGGCCAGATCGGCTACGCCTCCAAGGAGCTTGCGCAGCACCCGGGTGCTGCTGAAGCGCTGCTTCACCAGTTGTTTGCCGAAAGGCTCGGCCATCTGCACAATACTGAAGGCCGGATCCAGGTTGGCCACGACCCCCTCGAGCGTCAGCATCGTTTTGCCGAGCATCGCAAGGTCGGGCGGAATAACCAGCCTGTGCTTTCTGGCAATGCCGAACAGATCATTCAGCGCCTTGCCGATGCTGACCTGGTTGAACGGGATATCATAATATGACTCACGCAGCCGGTCCATATCATCCCGCAGGGAGGCGCGGTCGGCATTCTCGGGAATGACCCCCAGACGCAGAATCGCCCGTACCATCGAGTCGGTATTCCTGCGCATCAGCGCAATTACCAGGGCAGACAGGTTGTCCTTCATTTCTTCACTGAGCCGACCGACCATTCCGAAATCAATGAGTGCCAGCTTGCCGTTGTCCAGCAGCATCACGTTGCCGGGATGCGGATCGGCATGAAAGAAGCCGTGAATAAAAATCTGGTCCAGCATCATTCCGACCAGCTGCTGGGCAACGGTCTTCAGCTTCTGCCCCCGCTCCAGCAGCTCCTCCCGGCGGTTCAGCGTAATGCCGCTGATGTATTCCATCGTCAGAACTCTGGCCGAGCTAAAGTCCCAGTAAATCGCCGGAATCGCTACTTTTGACTGGGCCTGATCCGACTGCTGGGCGGCAATGCGCTCCGCATTGCGGCCCTCCTGCGCGTAATCCAGCTCAGCCAGCAGGGAGCGCGAGAACTCCTCGGTCATCCGGGCCAGCCCGTATTGCTTGGCCCAGTCCAGTTTCTTCTCGGCAAGAATGCTTAAATCCTGAAGAATTTCAAGGTCGCGGTGCATCGTGCGTGTGACACCGGGACGCTGTATTTTGACCGCCACATGCCGGCCCCCGTGCAGCACAGCCCGGTGTACCTGGCCGATCGAGGCCGCCGCAATCGGCGTATTATCAAAGGCTTCAAAAATATCATGCAGCGGCTGGTCCAGCTCCTGCTCCAGAATACTGCGCGCAGTCTCCGCCGGGAACGGCGGTACGCTGTCCTGCAGCTTGACCAGCTCGGCAATAATGGATTCGGGCAGCAGATCGGATCGGGTACTGGCGAGCTGCCCCAGCTTAACAAAGGTCGGCCCCAGATCCTCCAGCACCCGCCGGATGCGTTCTCCGAGTGTCAGGGCTGCGTGGGCCTCATGCGTCATAATCCGGCGCGGCAGGGACAATACGTGGTAGAGACCCAGTTCCTCCACCATATAACCGAAGCCATGACGCATAAGCGCCATGGCAATGGTCCGGTACCTCCCGGCATGTCTGATTCGTACTGCCATTTAATCAGTACGCGTATCCGTAATAAGATCTTCCCGGGAACCGGGAGAATCAGGGACTGGGGCCGGCGCAGCATCAGCAGAAGCGCCTTCCAGCTCAGCTACACGGCGCTCCAGGACAGCAATCCGTGCCTCAAGCCCGGCTATATCGCTCTGCACAGGCACCTTCAGATCCTTGAGTACCCGCTGAACCTGCTCCTGCACGGCTGTCTTGAACGCACCGCGTTCTTCTTCGCCGCGCTCCACAAGCCGGTCAATCAGTGCTCTGGATTCAGTGGGAGCCAGTTCCCCGCGTTTCACCAGCTCATCTACTACCTTCTCCACCTTTTCCTTGCTGACAATGGTGAGGCCTACTCCTAATGAGATTGCTTTTTTGAACAGATCACTCATCGCTATTTCCTCCCATAGATTGCAGTTATGGATAAAGTATACCCCTTGACGGCCTATTTCACAAAATTTGGGCTGCAAGGGGCATAGTGACTCTCAAATGTAGTTATCTTGGAATGCGCGCCGCCCAGGTGGCCGCACCCAGAATCAGCTTGCGGACTGCAGGATGGCGGAATGTAGGCTCATGATGGCCGGGCATCAGGAATACAACCCGTCCCTGCCCGTAGCGGTGGCACCAGGCCGCCGGATAAGTCTCTCCGTCAGCCTCATATTCCAGCAGCACGGTCTTTTCGGTAAACGGATCGAACTCGAAGCGGTAAGGCTCCTCGTCCAGCTTGAAATCTTCAATGCCTTCTGTAATATCATGCTCATGCACTTTGAAGTTCAGTGGAGCGTACGGCGGATGGGTTGTAAATCTGGCTCCGATCAGGCCGGCCAGCTCGTAGCGCTTGGCCAGTGAAATGCCGGTATGCAGCACGATCAGCCCGCCCCCTCCGCTCACATAACTCAGCAGACCTGCAGTCTGCTGGGGGGAAACCGTCTCGTTCCACAGCTCGTTATACGCTATGCATAAATCGTATCCGGCCAGGTGCTCACCGAGCATCAGTTTTTTATTCTCTGAACACTGAACGGTCAGCAGGTCGTTCAGAATTTCACCAATTTGCTGATCCACACCCTGCAGCGGGTGGAAACGGGGATGCGTGTAGTCGCCCAGGAGCAGGCATTTTCTCTTGTCCATAGGGATCCTCCTTCATGATTCTGTCCACATAATTTGTCGTATACGTTGCTACTATTCTAAGGAAAACTGCCAAGGATGTCCATGATGACACAAGGTAATCCCATAGAACCCGTGCATAAATAAACGCCAGCCGGCGGCAGCGCCTGCAAAAACAAATCCCGCTCCGGCAGGAGCGGGAACAACCCTCATTACTCGCCTAACGTCCTGCGGCCACATAACGCCCCAGCTCGACGAACATGCTGCCCATCCGTTCATGCTCAGGCATAATGATTCTCTGTACGCCTTCCTCCTTCAGCGCCTGGGAGGTGATCTTGCCTACAGACACCGCCAGCACCTCACGCTCAAAAGCCTCCAGCATCTGCGCAAGCTTCCCCTGCTCCTGGGCATACTGTGACAAAAAGCGGAATTGCGGCGCACTGGTGAATGCCACCGCATTCACCTTCGCCTCAAGAATCTCGGTAAGCAGCAGCTCCAGCGCCCCCGGCTCAGGCGGAGTATGGCGGTAAGGCTGTACTTCCCGGACCGAAGCTCCGGCTGCCTCCAGCCAGGCAGTCAGCCTGGGAGCGGGTTCTCCATGCAGCTGCAGCACAACCTCCTTGCCCGCAAGATCGAATTCCTGCAGGCCGCGGATCAGCCCGCTGGTGCTTCCGTCATCATCACGTACAGCGGGGACAAGCCCGCGCTTCTTCAAGGCATTGACGGTCTTATACCCCCGGGCTGCAATGGAAGAAGCGGAGAGCACCTCCAGAAAACGGCTGCCAAGCCCCATATCCTCAGCCATGCCGAACAGCGCATCCAGCCCCATGCCGGTAGTCAAAACCGCCCAGTCAGGCGGCTGCTGTGTCCAGGAGTTCAACCCTTCCCGCAGCGCACCGTCATCCAGAAAAACCGTCCCCTGTGCCGGGCGGAACAGCGGGATGCCGCCCATATTCCCGACCAGCCTGGCCATTTCCTCCGATTTGCGCGGACCCGCAAGGGCAACGGTAATCCCCTTCAATTGCTCTGCCATTATCTTCGCTCCCCCTCGTTAACCCTGCTTTGTTGTCTACCAGTATACTTGCAAAGGGTGTAAAAAGAAAAGCGCCATGAAAGCTATTTCTTCACTGTTCCTTCTTTGCGGAATGCAGATTGAAGCGGCTTACCAGCTTCTGCAGCTCCTCGGCCAGATGGCTCAAATTGGCCGTCGATGACGAAATCTCCTGGACGGCTGCAAGCTGCTCCTGGGCTGCGGCAGAGATTGTCTCGGTATTCTCGGCTGCCTCCCTCGAAATGCTGCCGATCTCGCCGATCGCCCGCTCCATGCTGACGGCTTCTGCTGCCAGGGTATGCACAGCTCCGCCCATGGCTTCAATCTTCTCTGCCGCCCCTTTCACTGCCCTGCGGATCCGCGAGAAGGAACGTCCGGTGGTATCGACTGCCATAATGCCGTCCGATACCCGGTTCTTGGCATCTTCCATCGTGGCCGTAGCCTGCTTCATCTCCTCGTTAATGGAGGAAATCTGCTCCGAAATCATCCGTGCTGATTTCTCCGATTCTTCCGCCAGCTTGCGGACCTCAGAGGCAACGACGGCGAAGCCGCGCCCCTGTTCGCCTGCCCGCGCCGCTTCAATAGAAGCGTTAAGGGCAAGCAGATTGGTCTGGCGGGATATTCCTGTAATGACACCGACAATGCCCTGAATCTGCTCTGTGCGTGTGTTAAGCTTATCAATTACAGCCCCAAGCTCCTCCACAGTCTCATGTATGCCATTGATTTTGTCTACAACGCTGATTACCGATTCATTCCCTTCCGCAGCGGACAGTGAGGTCTTGTCCATCATCCCCGATACCTGTTCCATGAAGCCGGAAATATTCTGCACTTCACTTGCAGTAGCCGCTGCGCTTTCCGTCCCCTTGCCTATACTGTCCACCTGGCGCTCTGTGCCGGCGGCAACCTCCTGGATGGCCACCGTAACATGCTCTATAGCCCTGGTGGTCTGATCAGCTCCGGCAGCCAGCTCCTCGGCGGAAGAGGACACATCATCAGTCATCTCCTGCACACTGATAATCATCTCCCGCAGGCTTGCCACCATCGCCCGGAAATGGTCCGCGAGCATACCGATCTCATCCCGGCGGAACGCCCCGATATCCTCTGAGAGATCCCCCTCTGCAATTACTGCTGTAGCTTTACGGAGACGGGCCAGCGGACGCAGAATGGACTGCACATTAATGTAGATCAGAATCAGCGCCAGTGCAACCGAGATGCCAATGACCAGAAAAGCCGTCTGCCGTATCTCCTCAGTCGCACCGGACACCTCGCTTTTATCGATCGTGCCTCCGATTCTCCAGCCGGTCAGCTCATTTTGCATAAACGTCATTTTTTTGTCCAAATCCTTGTAGACGTAATCAAAAGAACCGTTTTCTGCTTCGAACATCTTTTTGATAAACGGCTCGGAGGATTCCTGCCCGATCTGTTCCGTCGGATGCACCAGAAACTTCTTGCTGCTGTCTACAATGAAGATATAGCCCTGCTTGCCCACTTTGATGCTTGTAAGCTCCGCCAGTGCCGAAAGGTCGAGATCGAGGGCTACTACCCCGTTCCCGCCCTCAAGCACAGCCGAAATGGCAATCGCCGTTTCATTATTAACGGTTTGAAAAGCTGGTGAAATGACGATACCGCCGCCATTCTTCAGGGCATTCACATAGGAGTTCTCTTTACGCGGGTCATAGCCTTCCGGTCGCGCAGCTTCCGAGGCATGGAGAGCCCCTGCACGGCTGGTTCCAACATAAACATCCAGCACATCCGGATGCAGCGCCGCGTATTCCTTCAGCCGGTCTGTAATGCCGGCCGGTGTCCCTACAGCTTCTGCATTGATCTCCTCAGCAGACAGCCGGGCCGCGAAATACTTGATATCATTTATTTTGGATCCGATGTTGGCATTGATAATTTCATTAACTGCTGCAACACTCTCGGCTGCGTTATTCACCAGCTGTTCTTCCACTTTACCGCTGGCTGATTCGTAGGTCTGCCAGCCGATAATCAGGCTGGGGGCCAGAAGGACTAGCAGGTATGTAAGAGTAAGCTTCATACGGATGTTTACATGGAATCTTTTGCCCAAGGCGGTTCACGCTCTCTTTCGTTTAGGTCTTAAGTATGAGTTGTTATCCATGTTATATAATTATATATCGCAGGCGTAATTCCTTTATTTCAGCTGTTTATGTCGTTATTCTTCTATAATAACTGAGAATTTTTATATAAACGCAACAAAGACCGCCTTAATGAAAGCGGTCTTTTGTTATATCTGAATTATTCAACTGGAAATCGGTGCTCTGCCGGACAAAGCCTGTTCAGGGCTAGTTCAACGTTTTGTTCCTGCATGCCGGACATACTCCGCCAAAGACAACATGGGCATGGGAAAGGGTATATCCTGTCTCCTCCGCTACACTGTTCATCCATTCCTGCGGCACATGGGTCATCACTTCATCCACCGCACCGCAGACCTCGCACAGGATATGCTGATGGTCGTCCATCCGCGCATCATATCTGCTCGCAGCCTCCCCCAGCTTCAGCTCACGGATCATCTGTTTATCGGCAAGATAGCGCAGGGAGTTGTAGACAGTCCCGTAGGCAAGGTTATGTCCCTGCTCTACCAGCCGGTTCATCACCTCTGCAGCAGTCGGGTGGTCATGCGAATTACGGACGATATCATAAACGGCTTGCCGCTGTGAGGTTAAATTCAGGCTTCTCATCATTATCATCCTTTAACTTATTTTTAGATCAAGTATAAATCCTGCAGCCTCAAGCGTCAATCGGATCACCCGCATTTTACTTGATCAGCCCGGAGTATTTTACTCTGACAGCAGCAGTAACCTCGAATTTCAGATCAGGATACAGGGCCTCCCAGTCTTGTGCTTCCGTTTCGTTGTTCCAGTGCCTTGTCCCGTAGCGCAGTCCCCACCCGAAGGGATCAAGCCGCTTGTCCTTGATTTTTTCAAGCAGCGCCTCAACCGACTGTTTCAGCTCTTCCCCGCCGGCTTCCGATATTTTCTCCAGCAGAGGATGGGTGATCAGCTCCTGGGTGCTGTTCTCCTCCACAATGCCCTTAATCTTGATCTTGTAACGGATAACCGGCGCTCCTGTGGATGCTGTTGTGATTTTGTAGTTGGAGGTGCTGCTCTCCGTATAATACTGGAACTCGCTGTCCTCCACCTTGGCCGGAAAATTGGTCTTCAGGTCAGGCCGGCTCAGGAGGTTGAACAGCCGTGTCTCCTCGGGATTCAGCACAAGCTGAATCTTTTGTTCGTCGAGAAGGGCAACCTTGTCTATCTGGAACCGGGTCTCACCTTCTGCTTCAATAATCGGCAGGATCGGATCTTTGCCCTGCTCATACATATCCCTCATCAGCTGATAGGAATAGACACTGGCAATAAAGGGCGACTCCGTTCCCTCTCCGCTCATGGCCATAATCAGTGAGTTGGAGGGAATCCGCTCGGACGGGGGCTTGACCTTAAGCACATCCAGTCCCGCCGGACGCCCGATGGCAAAGTTAAGAATCAGCTGGATATCCCTGCGCCGGACTGCCCAGTCCAGAATATGCCTGATATCCCCCACAGCCAGTTCTTCACCAATAACAATTGATTTGCAGTGCACATAGTCCAGTTCCTTCTCCACCTTTGATTTCATCAGGCGGAGCGCCTCGGAGATGCTGTCTGATTCCTCTGTAACAATCAGCATCTTCTCATCAATCTTGGTTACCTCCCCCTGGGGAACCGCCAGCTTCAGGCTAACCTTAAAGGCCTTTTCCTCCCCGGGGTCAATACCGATGGCAACCACAAAGATCCGCCGGTCAATATCTTTGTATTCGCACCCTGTTGTAAGACACAAAAGCACAATGCCTGCGTACAGCAGCAGCTTTCTCACGCATTCCGCCTCCTGTAAGCAACCGCATAGCAATAAAACAGCAGCATAATCATGAACAGCTCACCTGCCCAGCGTGCATACAAAAACACAACACCGAACTGATTAAGCTGATATTGGTCAAACCCCAAGAAGGCAAAGGTTATTCCGCTGAACAGAGCGAGAACAGATAAATCCCCCCATAGTTTAGTTCTCGCCTTCGCCTGTTTGCTCGAACGGAACAGACCGGTAAGCAGCTCCTTGCCCACATGCCAGTGGACCGTTACGCTGACGAGGGATAGTGTGAGATAGGCAAAATAAAAAACAAACAGCATCCGTTCTATTATAAAAGTGTTGATCCGGATACTGTCGGCTGTAGAAAACCAGGTGTACACATGCCTCTCTACGCCGATCGTCCCGAAATAGCCTATAGGCACATAAAAAGTCAGCAGCAGCACAGCCAGCCCGTTAACCGCAAAAATCCAGCTGTGCTTCATCTTAATCTTGGGCAGCACCCGGTTAAAAACAACCATGTTGAAATAACCGCTGAAGGAGAAGGTGGCCGCAGCGATGCTTTTCAGATCCGGCGCATGGGCAGAATAGGTCATGATCTGCAGCACCGAATCCCAGCTGAAATCGGGATTGACCAGCGCTTTGACAATGGCGTACAAAATCAGCGGCAGGATGATCGCCAGCATCATTTCCATTCCGTACAGAACGGACAGGGAATCCATACGTGCACAGAAGCATACCAGCACCAGAAAGCTGAGGATTACGAGATGCGGGCCTGTATCCGGACTGACAAAGCGCAAGGTAATGTCCACAAAAGACAGGATCGTTATCAGCCCGGCAACACACCAGAGGGAGGAAAACATAATCATCAGCGGAATAATCAGCCATTTAGGCAGGGCGGTTTCGAGAATATCCTGAATGCTTTTGCCCGGAAACTTTACGATCAGGAGGGTAAAGACTGACAGAAAGACGGTCCCGAGAACAGTTGCAACAAGGATCGACGTCTGCGCCCCCTTGAAGCGGGCGTCCAGCAGCTCCCGCGGGACAAAGTTCAATATGTTAAGGAGGCTGTTCATCAAAAACATCCAATACAAGTAACGGCTCTGATTCATCAGCTCCCGCCGCCTTTCTTGCTGCCGGAAGCCCCCAGGCTGTCCAGAACGAACATTTTGAAATAAGGCTGTCCGAAGCTGCGCTGGCTGCACAGATACATGGTGAACCCGACCAGGCAGACAACGACGCCCACCAGCCCGACTGCGGCGGCTGCCATAACAAACAGATATTTAAGCACACGGATAGAAAAGCTCATCATATTCAAAGGGATCATGAAATTGGATATAGCGACCACCGACACCAGGATGATCATAATATTGCCGACCAGTCCGGCCGCCGTTGCCGCCTGACCCAGAATAAGGCCGCCTACCGTCGTAGCCGTAGGTCCGATGGCCCGCGGCAGCCGCAGGCTCGCCTCCGTCAGAAACTCCATCATGATCAGCATGATCAGCACCTCCACAAAGGAAGGATAGGGTACGGTTGCCCGGCTTCCGGCAATCAGCAGTGCAATCTGCACCCTTATAATCTCCGGATTATAGGAAGTGAAGGCCACATAAAGTGCAGGCAGCCATAGCGTCATCGCCACCCCCATAATGCGCAGCAGCTTCAGGAAACGGCCGACGAAGGGAAGCTGAATTTTATCATCCATCGCCACAAAGAAATCATTAAAGATTACCGGCAGCACTATTGCGAAGCCTGTAGTATCCAGCATAATGACGATTTTTCCCTCTGCCAGATTAAAGACCACCCGGTCGGGCCGCTCCGTAACAATCGTTTTTGGAAAAATACGTACTTTATCGCTGTTGATGTATTTTTCCAGCTCACCCGCAGCCTGCAGAATATCTATACGCAGTGTCTTGAGTCTCTCTTGCAGCTCGTCAAGCACCTGATGATTCACCCTGCTGTCATCGTACAGGATGGCTACTTTCGTTCTGGAGATATTTCCGAGCAGCAGCGACTCCATCTTAAGCTCCGCTGACTGGTAGCGCCTGCGGATAAGGTTAAGATTTACCGCCAGATTCTCTGTGAGTGCATCTGACGGCCCTTGTGTGATACTCTCCGTCACCGTCTGGCTGACACTGCTGGTCTCCGCCTTCAGCGCATCAAAGAAAATCAGCCGTCCTTCAACCTCCACACAGGCATAACCGGCCAGCATCAGGTCTATCGCCTGCTTGCCGTCCTCTACGGCCTTGCTGCCCGGGTAGTGCGCCAGATATTCGGCAAAGGCCGCCGGATCATTCATTTCGTAAAAGGCTGCAATAATGCTGCGGTTAATGATCAGCGGGTCGGTGATGCTTTTGATAAACAGCAGCCTGCCCGTTCCCGACGCTGCGGTTAATGCCCTGTTCTCCAGATCAGCGAAGTTGGCCAGCTGCTCCTTGATTCCCTGCAGTGTTATCTCTTCCGGTTTTTGCTGTGCCGGCATTCTTACTCCCCCTCAGCCGGATTTCTCCGGAAGTTAAACCTTATTTTGACACAGGATCAATTCTTTCATGCACAAATGAGGATTCAGGTTTCTTTTGGCGGGAGTGTGGTAATAAATGAAATGAATCTTGCATATGGAGGGATTACTGATGAGTACACCAGACGGCCAAGCCGGTAATTCGGGTTCACAAGGTCTTCCTCAATTTCCGGAATCCCTGTGGAGAGGCACAACAGAGCTGCCTGCTTTTCCGAGGCTTGCGGAAGATCATGTTACAGACGTAGCCATTGTAGGGGCAGGGATTACCGGGATTACCGCAGCTTATCTGCTTACCAGGGAAGGCTACAAGGTCACTCTGCTGGAAGCCGGTGAGGTGCTCGGCGGAACGACCGGATTTACCAGCGCCAAAATCACGGCCCAGCACGGGATGATCTATGCTGAGCTTGTGAAGAATTTCGGGGAGGAGCAGGCCTGGGCTTACTACCAGTCGAACAGCGAAGCGATGAAGTGGATGATCCACACAGCCGGGGAGCTCAGGCTCGCCTGCGATATGCATCCTGAAGATGCCTATCTCTATGCGGACAAAGATGACGACAAGACGCTGAAGCAGCTTGAGCAGGAGTTCGAAGCCTATCAGAAGCTTGGGATACCGGGAGAATGGCTGGATCATATTCCGTTGCCCCTGATGGTAGCGGGAGCCATCCGGCTGCCGGGACAGGCCCGCTTTCACCCGCTGCACTACCTGAAGGGAATGCTGCAGTTCGTGCTGGATAAGGGGGGCGTGGTCTACGAGCACACCATGATCGGCGAAAAGGTGGACAAGGGCGACCGTATTACCCTGTATACTGAAGGCAGTGAACATCAGATCCGCTGCAGACATGCAGTTTCGGCCTCCCACTTTCCGTTCCATGACGGCGGAGGGCTGTATTTCTCACGGCTACATTCTGAGCGCTCCTATTGTCTTGCCGTCCAGCCGGAAACAGATTTTGCAGGCGGAATGTATCTGAGTGCGGGAGAGCCTACCCGCTCGCTGCGTGCCGTGGAATGGAACGGGCACAACCTTGTTATCGTCGGCGGGGAAAATCACAAAACCGGACAAGGCATCTGCACGTTCGGGCATTACGAGAATCTCGAGGTGTTCGCCGGCGGTCTGCTGGGAAGCAGACAGATTCCGTACCGCTGGTCGACCCAGGATCTGATCACGCTGGACAAGGTTCCTTATATCGGAAAACCTGATGAGGACGAAGAAATCTATATCGCTACCGGCTACGGCAAATGGGGCATGACGAACGGTACACTGGCGGCTCAGATCATCACAGACCAGATTATGGGCCGTGCGAACCGCTACAGCGGGCTGTATGATCCGTCCCGCTTCAAGGCCCGCCCGTCCATCAAGAACTTCATTGTGCAGAATGCCAATGTCGCCAAGGAGCTGGTGGCCGGCAAGGTGGAGATTGTCCGCAAGAAGACCAGTGAGCTGGGTGCTGACAAAGGGGCCGTTGTTTTCCATGACGGCAAACGGGTCGGCGCCTACCGTGATCCTGAGGGCAAGCTGCATCTGGTGGACCGCACCTGCACCCATATGGGCTGCGAATGCGAGTGGAACAACGCCGAACGCTCCTGGGACTGCCCGTGCCACGGCTCCCGGTTCTCCTTTGAAGGCGATGTGCTGGAGGGGCCGGCTACATTGCCGCTGACCAAGCTTGAAGCGGATGCGTAACATCGCACCCCGCTGATCCTGCATTAAATCATGACTGGAGGAGGAACGGCTATGCTGGTTGTTACGAATACTATTAAGGTTAAGGAAGGTCATGGCGCTGCTCTGGCAGAGCGTTTTGGCGTTTCGAACGGTGTGCAGGAAATGCCCGGCTTTGTCCGGATGGAGGTGTGGCACAGCCCGGCCAATGACGGCGCCGAGGAGCTGAAAATCAGCACCGTGTGGGAGAACGAGGAGGCCTTCAGCGGCTGGACCGCAAGCCAGGCCTTCCGTGAGTCACACCGCGGTGCTGGCCGTAATGAAGCGATCCTTGGCGCTTCACTCGATAAATACGAGCTGCTGCTCAGCCGCAGACCGGGGGAATAGCCGCCCGGGCTGCCTGCCGGGCGGCCGCTCAAGCGCAACAGGGATGCCCCGCCGGGCCTTATGGCCAGCGGGGCATCCCTGTTTGTGTATCCGGCGGTCCGTTAGCCCGCCGGTTTATTCAACGCTGCCGGATGGCTGCGGCTGCCGCGGCTCTTCATGCTTGCCGGGCCAGAATGCCCAGCGGCCGCACAGCATAGTGATCGCCGGCACCAGAAACGGCCGGACGATGAAGGTATCAAGCAGCACACCGATGGCGGTGATGATGCCGAACTGTACCAGCACCTGAATCGGCAGGCTGGCCAGGACGGCAAAGGTGCCCGCCAGAATCAGCCCGGCCGAGGTGATGACCGAGCCGGTCTCATTAACTCCCTCGGCAATTGCCTGCTTCAGAGGCATCACCTTACGCTTTTTCCAGATGTTAGAGATCATGAAAATGTTGTAGTCCTCGCCAAGCGCAACCAGGAAGACGAACGAGTACAGCGGAATAGCTCCCTGAATCGCATCGGCACCCAGCACATAATGGATAATAATCCAGCCAAGGCCGAGTGCAGAGAAGAAGGAAAGAATAACGGTACCGACCAGATAGACGGTTGCCGTTACCGACCGCAGATAGATCAGCAGCAGCAGGGTAATCATGCCGATTACGACCGGAATAATAAGGTCGGTATCACGCTCACCCAGCTCTTTTGTATCATATTGGGTGGCCGTCTGCCCGCTCACCCATACACTGTCATGCGCCTGCGCTTCGTCAAAGCCGGATTCCACCAGAGCCTGCTCCGCTGTGTTCAGCAGCGCCGGGATATGGCTCATCGCCTCCAGGGAATACGGATTATCCTTGAACTCCAGGTCAAAGCCGATAATCTGCGAATTCACTGCCCCCTGCTGCGCATCGGAAACAGTATCTACATAAGACAATCCGCCGAGGATGACCTTGAAATCCTCTCCGCTCACCTGACCCTTTGTATCAATGATCAGCTTGGCCGGAGCCAGCTCGCCGGGGGAGAACTGTGTGCCGATCAGATCGAAGCCCTGCCGGGATTCCATATCCTCAGGGAAGGAGGAGAGCAGATCATACGTAAATTTAATGCCGGTGGAGAACGAGGCCAAAATACCCAGGCCGATGATCGTTACGGCTACAATCGTCCAAGGACGGGAAACCACCAGGCCGCCAATCCCCTTACGTCCGGTTCTATGCGGCTTCGCCTTCGGAGCCGGCTTGCCCTTGGCTCTTGCCCGTTCCTCCTCCATTTGCGGGGTACGCGGCACAAACGGGAAGAACGACATCCGCCCGAAGATGGCGAGCAGCGCCGGCACTAGCGTCAGGCTGGCGATTCCCATAATCAGAATGGACACGCTGAACGGAATAGCGAACCGGTGATACGCCCCGTATTTGGCCAGCAGCAGGGCAAACAGCGCCAGCACAACGGTAAAGCCGCTCATGGCAATCGCTCCGGAGGAGTGGCTGATCGAGCTCAGCAGAGCACGCCCTTTATTCTCCTCGACCTTAAGCATCTGGCGGAACCTTGAGATCAGGAACAGGCAATAATCCGTTCCTGCCCCGAACAGGAGCACCGTCATAATCGAGATCGCCTGTGAGTCAACGGTAATCCAGCCCTCCCGGGCCATTAACCCGAGCAGCGGGCTTGTAACTCCGTAAGCAAAACCTACAGCCACCAGCGGAATCAGCGCCAGAATCGGTGAGCGGTAAATCAGCAGCAGGAATACAAGCACAAGAATTACGGTTGCAATCAGCAGGGATACATCGGCATCCTCAAACAAGCCTGTAGCATCAATCGAAATGCCGACCGGCCCCGATACGCGCAGGCTCAGCTCACTGCTGTCCACGGCGGCGGCTGCCGGATCACTGCCTGTCTCTTCACGTACGAGCGTCTTTAACTCCGTGATGCCTTCCCCCAGCTTATCGCTGTCCGCCGACTTGTCGAACAGCACCGGTGTAACCAGCGTACTGCGGTCCTCCGACAATGAAGCCTGAAGCGCCTGTGGAGGCAGCTGGCCCAGCGGAGGCACAAAATTCTGATGCGGCAGCGGCTGCTGCTCCAGCTTGCCGTACAAGGCAATAATATGTACTAGATCCTCTTCCGACAATCCGCCGTCACGGTGCCACACCAGCAATGCAGGCACGCCGCTGCCGCCCGGAAACTCCTGATCCGCGACAGCCGCTGCCCGGACCGACTGCGAGGTCTCCGGAAGGTTCTGCGCATTATTGACTACCTGTGAATTTACGGAAGGCCATAACAACGTAAGCACTCCCACCAGCACGATCCAGATCAGCAATGTGATCCATTTTGTAGTACGGCCAGCCACCCATTTCCCGTAGCCCGACATCCTGTTCATCCTCTCTTTGCCCTGGCTCTTCTCAAAAATGAGCCGCGGGTCATTTTATTATCCTTATCATATATACCCCGAAAATTTTAAGCAAATCCTTTTTTTGAAAATAGGGCTTCGATTTTCAGTTTTTCCACTCTCACCCAAATAAAAACACCGCTCCCCACAAATGCAGGAGCGGTGCCGGTGTTGAGTTATAAAGGTACAATTTAGCCTACATCCGGCAGATCGTCGCCGGAGAACTGGCTGTTGTACAGATCGGCATAGAAGCCTCCCTGCTCCAGCAGCTCGACATGGGTGCCTTTTTCAATCACGCTGCCCTGGTTCATTACGAGAATGAGATCGGCATCGCGGATCGTCGACAGGCGGTGGGCAATGACAAAGCTGGTTCTTCCGGTCATCAGCGTCTTCATCGCCTTCTGGATCTGCACTTCAGTCCGTGTATCGACACTGCTGGTCGCTTCATCCAGAATCAGAATCGACGGATCGGCCAGAATCGCCCGGGCAATCGTCAGCAGCTGCTTCTGCCCCTGGGAGATATTCGAAGCTTCCTCGTTCAGGATCGTATTGTAGCCCAGCGGAAGCGTACGGATAAAGTGGTCGGCATGGGCAGCCTTCGCAGCCCGCACCACATCTGCTTCCGTGGCGCCTTCACGGCCGTAAGCAATGTTGTCGCGGATGGTTCCGTTGAACAGCCAGGTATCCTGCAGCACCATACCGAACTTGCTGCGCAGCTCACTGCGCTTCATCTCGGTTATGTTCACACCGTCGATCACAATCTCCCCGCCGCTGATTTCATAGAAACGCATCAGCAGGTTGATCAGCGTCGTTTTGCCGGCGCCGGTCGGTCCGACAATCGCAATGGTCTGTCCCGGCTTGACGTCGATATTCATGTCTTCAATCAGAATCGCATCGGGCTTGTAGCCGAACTTCACATGGCGGAATTCAACAGCGCCTTCTTCGGCACCGGCGGCAGGCTTAGACCGGGACACTGCTGTTTCCGGCACTTCCTCCTCTTCGTCGAGCAGTTCAAAAACACGCTCAGCCGAAGCGATCGTCGACTGGATAATGTTCGCAATATTGGCCGTCTGGGTAATGGGCATTGTGAACTGGCGCGAATACTGGATGAAAGCCTGGATATCACCGACTTCAATCACCTTGCGGGTTACAAAGATCCCGCCGACTACACAGACGAGTACATATCCGAGGTTACCGATGAACATCATCAGCGGCATAATCATCCCGGACATGAACTGGGACCGCCAGCCGGAGTTATACAGATCGTCATTGATTTTGTTGAAATCGCTTAGCGACTGCCGCTCCCGGCCGAACGCCTTAACGATCCGGTGTCCGGTGTACATCTCCTCAACATGGCCGTTCAGCTGGCCCAGTGATTTCTGCTGGCCGATAAAGTGTCCCTGGGAACGCTTCGTGATGGCCATAATGACCACAAAGCTCAGCGGCAGGGTGATTATGGTAATCAGGGTCAGCCACGGGCTGATCGTCAGCATCATGATGATAACCCCGATAATGGTTACGATGGACGTGATCAGCTGCGTCAGGCTCTGCTGCAGCGTTGTACTGATATTGTCCACATCATTGGTTGCCCGGCTGAGAATTTCGCCGTGGGTACGGGAATCAAAATATTTCAGCGGCAGCCGTTCCAGCTTGCTGTTCACCTGCTCCCGCATATCAAAGACAACCTTCTGGGCGACTCCGGCCATTACGTACTGCTGCACGTAACTGAACAGGGAGCTGAACAGGTACAAACCGCCCAGAATAAGCAGAATTTTATTCACATAAGCAAAATCAATGTGCGCTCCCTCTACACCCGTCAGCATCCCATAGGCGCCTTCGAACAGCTTGGTGGTCGCCTTCCCCATCACTTTGGGGCTGAAGATGCTGAATACAGTACTGGCTATAGCTGTGATTAAGACGATAAGCAGCTGCACCTGTCGCGGTCGCAGGTAGGTGATCAGCCGGCGGAGTGTACCCTTGAAATCCTTGGCCTTCTCCGGAGGCATCCCCATGCCGGGTCCGCCGTGGCCGGGACCAAAGCCGCCGCCGCGCCGCGCCGGAGGCTTCATTTGCTGATTTCTTTCACTCATGCTATTTCCTCCTCTGACAACTGCGAGGATACAATCTCGCGGTACACTTCGCTATTCTCCATCAGCTCGCGGTGATTGCCGATGCCGGCTACCCGGCCTTCATCCAGCACAATAATCCGGTCCGCATCCATAACGGTACTGACCCGCTGGGCGACGATCAGTACGGTCGATTCCGTGGTCTCCTCCTTCAAGGCAGCGCGCAGTTTAGCATCTGTCTTGAAGTCAAGCGCGGAGAAGCTGTCATCGAACAGGTACACCTCCGGCTTGCGGACCAGGGCCCGGGCAATCGACAGGCGCTGCTTCTGGCCGCCGGAGACATTGCTGCCGCCCTGGGCAATCGGCGAGTCGAAGCCTTCCTTCATCGCCGATACGAAATCATAGGCCTGGGCCACTTTGGCTGCGTGGATGATTTCTTCATCGGTTGCATCGTCTTTTCCGTAACGGATATTCTCATTAATCGTTCCGGTGAACAGTACCGCCTTCTGCGGAATATAACCGATCTTGCTGCGCAGATCCTCCTGTGTCATCTCGCGGACATCCACGCCGTCTACGCGCACGGCGCCTTCTATTACGTCATAGAAGCGGGGAATCATGCTTAGCAGCGTCGATTTACCTGATCCGGTACCGCCGATAATGGCGGTGATTTCACCCGGACGTGCACTGAAGCTGATGCCGGACAGTGCAGGCTGCTCGGCTCCCGGATAAGAGAAGGAGACGTTGTCGAACTCGACATAGCCGCGCAGGCCGTCGCGCCCGTCCTGCTTCTTCGCGTCGGCTGTAGCCTGAAGGGCTCCTGAAGCAGGATCAACAATCTCCGGCTGCATATCGAGCACCTCATTGATCCGCAGCGCGGAAGCTGAAGCCCGGGGAATCAGCACGAACATCATCGAAACCATAATCAGGGAGAACATAATCTGCATCGCATATTGGATAAACGCCATCAGCGAGCCGACCTCCAGGTCGCCGTCGCCGATCCGGATACCGCCATAATAGAGAATGCCGATCATGGAGAAGTTCATAACCAGCATCATAATAGGCATCAGGCCGGCCATAATTTTGTTAACCTTAATCGCTGTATCCGTGAGGTCTTTATTAGCTGCAGTAAAGCGTTTATTCTCATGCTCAATCCGGTTGAATGAACGGATAACCCGGATTCCGGTCAGATGCTCACGCAGTACCCGGTTCAGGGTGTCCAGCTTCACCTGGATTGCTTTGAACAGGGGAAGCCCCTTCATTCCGATCAGAAAGATCGCTCCAACCAGCACCGGAATGACAATAACAAAGATCAGGGACAGCTTGGCGTCCTCGGACACCGCCATAATAATCCCCCCGATCATCATCATCGGAGCACCGACCATCATGCGCAGCATCATAGTCAATACTGTCTGTACCTGCGTAATATCATTAGTAGTACGGGTAATCAGCGAGGCAGTGCCCAGCTTATCAAACTCATGCAGTGTAAAATTCTCGACATGCTCGAACATCCGCGAGCGGGTGTTCCGGCCGAAGCCGGCAGCTACCTTGGCCGACAGATAACTTGCAATTACCGAACACAGTGCGCCGCCGCCGGCCACCAGCAGCATGTATGCGCCGATTCTCCAGATATAAGCGCGGTCCCCCTGCACAATCCCTTTATCCACAATGTCGGACATCAGGGTTGGAAGGTACAGGTCACCCATGGATTGCAGAAAGACCAGAATCAGCACTGCTGCTACGCCCCACCGAAAGGGCCCCAGTCCCTTTAACAATTTAATCAATCTTCTCATCTCCGTTCGTTTGTAACAGGTCCAGATCAGGACGCGGATTCTCTTCAATGAATGTCTGCACCTTCATCAGCAGGTCGGCCAGATGGTTGCTCTCTTCTTCACCCAAATATTCCACTAGCTTACCCAGTGAGGCGTCCATATAATTCCGCGCTTTTCTCGTAACAACCCTGCCCTGCTCCGTCAGCCGGATCCGCACCACTCTGCGGTCGGAAGGGTCAGGCTGACGCTCCACCATGTCTTTGGCCTCAAGACTGTTAATCAGCTGGGTAACCGTGGGAGGCGTGATCCCCAGCAGCCGGCTGATTTCGGAAACCTTGAGCCCTTCCTCAGGTGTACGTGATTTCCTCGCGAGGCATATCAGTAAAGTCATCTCACTTGGCTTATGACCGTCAACAGTCTGATGCACATGGGCTTTGCGCAGCTGCCGCAGTGCCATAAAGAGCCGTTGAGCGACTGGATTTTCGCTCTCTATCCCAACGTTTCCCGCCTCCTTGCTTTTAGTTAGGTTTACTAATAATTAAATACAATATTAATTAGGCTACCTAATTATATTTTCAAGCCCTGTCTTTGTCAAACACTGAATGCGCTATCAAGTTTTACAGAATGGCGAACGGGCGCCCACGGCCGCAAAACACAAAAATCCTCCGCTTAGTAAGCGGAGGAGCCGGTATACATCCTGAATCAGAAAGAGCGTTCTGTTACGCCGGAAAGCGGCCGTCCCTCTTCAGCGCTATCCTTCTGGGGGATCAGGCCCTGGATCAGCTCACTGTACTTCTGCAGCTGCTGCCCGGTTGCCTGTCCGCGGTTTGCTTCAAACAAGGCGACGCATTCAATCATATCCCTGGCGCTGTTCAGCTGAACGGCAGTCTTGAGACATTGCAGAATACAATTGACTCCCAACTGAGCCTGCCCGCGTTCCAGATAATATACAGCCAGCTGATAACCCAGCCGGTAGATGCGGTCAATATTAATATAATCCTTGAACTGGTCAAAGCCGGCCATCTCCCTGGAAAACCGCTCCAGCACATGGTCGACAGAGAAGCCGAAGCGGTTGGCAGCCTCCAGAATACTGACCAGACCCGCCAGTACTTCAGCAGGATAGTCAGCCAGGTAAGCCATATATTCCGGCAGAACGGCACTGTTCCCCTTCAGAAGCTCGAGCGTATAGCGGTTTCCGACGGCAAACGACCTGAACGCATCGACAAGGCGCACGCCCTCCTCATCCAGCATTTCAAACCAGCCGAGATCAGCATACATGTCTGTAAAAGTTATGGCCTCCCCGTATTTCCCCTGCTTGGCGAGTGAAGTGGCCTTCATCAGATGCCCCTGGGCATAATACAGTACTAGCGGCCGCAGCAGCTGCAGCCCCTCACTTCGCCTTCCGGCTTTCTTCCTGAGCTGTTCCCGGTAGATCCCGCTTGCCAAGCCTCTGAGCTCATCGGCATATTTCTCCATATCGCTCCACCTGTGCAGGGAAAAGCAGACATTGGCCAGCTTCAGCAGCCCTTCAAGCTGCAGATGCTCCGGGAGACGTCCGCGGAACGGCTCGAAAGCGATGACTGCCCGCAGCATGTCCTCCATATCGGCAACGGTTCCCAGCGCCTTGAAGATCCGGTACTGGCTGATAGCCATCCTTTCCGAATAGCTGTCCTGCTCATGCTCCACAATGATTTTATAGAAAGGTTTGGACTCCTGGATTTTTCCGCAGGCAAACAGCTTCTCCGCCACCGAATAGATGATATCCAGCGGCTTCTGATATTCCATCATCCGGTTTATGGTCTCGTCCACACACTGCTTCCTGCCACTGATGGCACAGCGGATCAAAAAAGGCTCCACCCTGCGCCGCGAGACCTTCGCTTCACTGAAGCATTCATCCACATAGAGCGGATAGAACCAGCCTTCAGGATATCCCAACGCCTCTGTTAATGTATCCAGCTGGCCCAGGGAGACGGGCTTGGGGGGATTGCCATGGAGAATGGCGCTCAGGCTGCCGCGGTTAAGGCCGGAAATTTTGGCAAACGAAGCTAGGCTGTGTCCGGAGCGGGACAGATTGTCCTCTATTTCAGAACGTAATGTTGTCAGCTTGTTCTCCACCCGGCACCCTCCTTAATAATGCGAATTAAACTTGTTTTTAATTCCATTATAGGTACTGTTTGTAGAAAGCACAACAAAACAGCCCCGCACAGGCGGGGCCTCCAATGACGCACTAAGTTATGGTGAACATGCTCAACCGGTATTACTGCTGAAGTGCAGACTTGCTTCTTACACGCTTACTTTTGGAGATGGTTCCGTAAGGGGCAGGTTCCTTCTGGCGGCTTCTCAGACCCTCCATCATTTTGTTCTGGGCCATAACAATATAACCGTCCAGACGCTGGCTCAGTTCAACTACCATATGATCACTGAGGCTGCGTTCCTGTGCGACCTCCAGCAGTTCACTTCTAAGGCTCTCTATAGTCAAAAAAAGCTCATCTTCTCGGTAATCGCTTCGATCTTCGTGGGAACCGCGGTAAAACTTCATAATCAGTCACCTGCCCTCTATCAACTTCTTTCCTATCATAAGGCATGATGCCAAAAAACATATTTTGAAAAAAAAGAAAAAAATGTCGATGAACTTACAGCTGGACTTACATTTATTTCATTTTAACATTTTTTCCCGGCGGAAGATAGAGCTCCCCCAGAACCTCCATGGTAAAAGCAATCCATTCCCGCGCCGCGAAGGAAAGATAGCGGTCCCTGCGCCAGATCATCCCCAGCTGCCAGGGGATAACCGGCTCAGAAAGCGGGATGACGGCAATCCGTGTCCGGTCCATATCCCGGCAGATCGTCTCCGGCAGCAGGGCAATGCCCATCCCGGCCTCCACCATCCGGCTGATCAGATCCCATTGCGAGCTTTCATAGACAACGTTTGGCTGAAACCCCGCTTTTACACACTCGGTAATAATCCGGTCATGCAGGGCAAAATCCTCGCGGAACAGCACGAACTCCTCTGCCTCAAGCTCCCCCAGCGCCACACTCTCCGCTGCAGCCAGACGGTGTCCGGCAGGCACCAGGAGCTCCAGCTTCTCCTCAACAAAGGTAAAGCAGTGAAACTTAGCCGTATCCGCCGGCAGCACAACCGCCCCGATATCCAGCAGCCCCGTCTCTACATCATCCGCTACCTTTTTGGCTCCGTCTTCATGCAGCCTGATGGTCACATCAGGATAACGCCGGTGAAACTCTCCGATCACTGCAGGGAAAAAGCTCGCCCCCACCATCGGCGGCAGGCCGATGCGGATATGCCCGCGCTGCAGCTTGCGCAGACCGTCCAGCTCTGTGGACAGATTGGCGAAGGACTCCACAATATTTTGTGCCTTGGCCAGCAGGATCTCACCTGCATCCGTCAGACGGATACTCTTCCCCTCACGGTAGAACAGATCCGCTTCAAGCTCCTCCTCGAGGTTACGGATCATTTTGCTGATGGTCGGCTGGGTGATAAACAGGGATTCCGCCGCTCTGGAGAAGCTCTTCAGCCGCGCTGCCTGCACAAAATACTGTAACTGTCTGATATCCAAATCGTTCACCTCATGCATAGATAAATGGAATGTCACTTATTCAATCTATTCATTTTACCTATGAAAATAATTGTTGTAAACTTTCAATACAATGAAAGGGGCGAAGCCTTATGAAAAAATTAATTATAGGCTTGCTGCAGGTTGCCGGACTTACGGTTTTCTCCATGCTTATTAATACATTGACTCCGCTGCTGCATCTTCCGGTTCCGGGAAGCATCATCGGCATGCTTATCCTGTTTCTGCTGCTGGAGGCCGGGGCAATCCGGCTGAGCTGGGTTGAGGTCGGGGCTTCCTGGCTGCTTGCCGAGCTGCTGCTGTTCTTCATCCCCTCCGCGGTCGGAGTCATGAAATATACCGGTCTGCTTGAGGTAAACGGCCTGCAGGTGCTGGCTGTTGTACTGGTCGGAACCTTTGCCGTAATGGCCGGATCGGGACTTCTGACAGGAGCTATCTATAAAGTAAAGGAGCGTAGAGGCTCATGATTACAGGAATGGTTCTGTTAGGAATCACACTGCTGGTCTATCTGCTGGCCAAACGGATCTACACAGCCAGCGGCAAAATGTACTGCTCTCCGCTCATTCTTACACCGCTGATCATCATCGGTATTCTGCTTGTGACCGGCGTTCCGTACGAATCCTACAATGCGGGAGGCAAATGGCTGACGGATCTGCTGCAGCCGGCAACCATCGCCTTTGCAATCCCACTCCATAAAAACTTCAAGGTGCTCAAAAAGCACGCCGCCGAAATTGCGGCTGGCGTGCTCTCAGGAACGGTTATTGCCGTGCTCTCCTCGATGCTGCTGGCCAAATGGCTGCACTTAAGCGGAGAGCTGGTTAACAGCCTGGTGCCCCGTTCGGTCACTACGCCGATCGCCATGAGCATCTCCCAGAGCATCGGCGGCGTTCCGAGCATCACGGCAGTCTTCGTTATCCTGACCGGTGTGCTGGGCACGATGATGGGACCTTCTGTCCTGCGCCTCTTCCGCATTGACAATGAAATTGCGCGCGGTGTATCGCTGGGAACCGCGGCGCACGGTACCGGTACCTCCAAGGCATTCGAGCTGAGTTCGCTGACCGGCACCATCTCAAGTATTTCGATGATACTGACCGCGCTTTTCTCCATTGGCCTTGCGCCGGCGCTGCTCACTGTTTTCCTCCACTAGGCCGACCCCGCTTGGGCCGAAGGCCGGCAGATCCGTTAACCGATCTGCCGGCCTTTTTTTAAAAAAAATAAATTCAAAAGTGAATCATCGAAGCGCAAGCCCCACTTTGCAGGGTTCTTTATAGCTTCACCGGCAGTCCGCTCTGTGCGGATTCGAAGGCTGCACAGGTCACCTTGAGCGTCTTGTACCCGTCCTCATAATCACTCAGGATCCGCGAGCGGTCACCGGTCCGCACAGCGTACAGGAACGCCTCGCTCTCTGTCAGATAAGGATTGCCGGAACTTACATGCTCCTTACTGTCGCCGCTGCGGACTTCCAGTAGACGCTCCGGATTCCAGTCCAGCAGCCCGTTATCGTTGTAGAAGCTGATGCCGCTGCGCCCTATGCCGCCCGGCAGCACGCAGGTGTTGGAAATATTCGCGATTACGCCGCTGGCCAGCTTCAGCGATACAGTCCCGACATCGGCTACAGTCACACCGTCATGCTTCTCATGCATAATCCGGTTGCCGAACAGGCCATACACCTCGGTCACCTCACCGGCCAGATAACGCAGCAGGTCAACAATATGGGTGGTCTGCTCCGTGAACTGTCCGCCGGACTGCTCCTGGTTGCGCCACCAGGCTACGCCCGGCATATCGCCCATCCACTGTCCGACGATCATGCCCACTTTATCCCCCTGCAGCGCAGCCTTCAGCCGCTGGATGTTCTGCTGATACCGGAAGTGGTAGCCGACCGAGGTCAGCAGATTCTTCTCCTTGATATCCTGCAGCAGGCTCGCCGGGATTTCCGTGCTTGATCCAAGCGGCTTCTCGATAAAGAACGGAATCTCCCGCTTAATCAGCGACCGCTCAATGGCCCCGTGCGACTGCGGAGGCACACAGATATAGACGGCATCAAGCTTCTCCGCGTCCAGCATCTCTGTTATTTCACCGTAGCCCTCCGCCCCGTAAGGACGGGCCATCTCTTCGCCTTTGGCCTTACTGCTGCCGCAGACGGCCTTCAGGGACACATCCTCCATCCCCGCCAGCAAATCCGCGTGTACTTTGGAGAACCAGCCGGTACCTACAATTCCGATATTTAGTGTCATGTCTTTTCCTCCTGTGGGTGCTATACAGTGGTCTGAGAAAACTATTAAATAGGCTTGAGCTGAAACTCCAGGGAATGTTTGGACTTCCGGCCGCTGTTATGTTTGGATTTCCTGATTAAAACTGCTATCTGCAGTTGAAATCCAAAACATAAAGGCGGATGCTACGCTCCTACAGTTCCAAACTTCCCCTCCGTTTCTGCTGCCTATTCAGATGTATTTCAAAAGCCCAGCTCTATAGCCGATTTTTTATTCCGCCTAATCTAAAAGTCTATTATAGGTTGTGATTCTATAATTAACAGTAATTATAAGCGCTTACGTGATCACAAGGTAGTCCTGCCACTCATCCGGAAGCAAATGGCGGTAGGGATGCTGGAGGAAACGGTCGTCGGCGAGGATAATAACTCCGTTATCGCTCTCGCTGCGGATCAGCCGGCCTCCGGCCTGCAGTACCTTGCACATGCCCGGGTAGACGTAGGCGTAATCGAAGCCGTTTTTGCCTGCGGCCTGAAAATAGCTGCGCAGCAGATTGCGCTCCAGCCCCACCTGCGGCAGGCCGACGCCCACAACCATCACGCCGTTCAGCCGGTCGCCCGGCAGATCCACCCCCTCGGAGAAAATCCCGCCCAGCACGGCAAAGCCGAGCAGTGTCTCCGGGTTGTCCGGACGGAACGAGGCAAGGAAGCCCTCCCGCTCCGCCTCGCTCATCCCGGTGCTCTGTACAAGCGTTGGCACCTCCGGATATTTGCCCTCGAACAGCTCATAGACATTCTGCAGATAGGCATAGGAAGGGAAAAAGACAAGATAATTGCCCTTCCGGGCCGTCATGCCTTTCAGGGCATCACAGAGCGGGCGCAGTGAAGCTTCCCTTTCCCGGTAACGGGTAGATACCGGAAGTACAGACACCTGCCACTGCTCTCTATGAAACGGAGATGGAACAGTGAGGCTGTAATCCTCTTCCCTTGCACCGATCATGTCCCTGTAATAAGAGAGCGGAGACAGCGTGGCCGAGAACAGGATCTGGCTGCGGAAGCTCTTGCCCATCTGCTGCAGCAGATGGGACGGGTCCAGATTGAACAGCTTCAGATACACATCCCCCCGCCGGACCTCGGCATAGGTGACGTACCGCTCATCGTAGGTTTTAAAGGTACGGAGCATATTCTGCACCACAAAATAAGTATCCAGCAGCCCCTGACCCTCTTCCTCATCCTCTCCCGGTACAGGAAGAAGGGCGGAAGGGGACAGCAGCTCGGCCTCCGCCTCCAGGGAAAAAGCCTCAAGCAGGCCGGGCAGCTCCTCCGGATACGTGCTCCATTGCCCTTCCCCGTCTTCACTGCAGCTTTTGCGCAGGGCAATGAAAAAGGCATTGACGTCTTTGGCCGCCGCGCTTAGCGCCTTGTTGACGGTCTTAAACTGCCGCTGCAGCCCAAGAAACGGTGCTTTGGTAAGCTCTGCTGAATACATAGCCCGTCCACGGTCAACCAGATTGTGGGCTTCATCGACCAGCAGCACTGTCTTACGCTTGCGCTCCTCCGGCAGCCGCTTCAGGCTGATCCTCGGATCATAGATATAGTTATAATCGCAGATCACTGCATCACAGGCATACGCGGTGTCCAGCGAGAATTCGAACGGGCACACCATATGCTTTTTGGCGTAGCGGGCAATGACCTCCTGGGTCATCAGTGTCTCATGCTCCAGTATGTCGAGCACCGCCCCGTTAATCCGGTCATAGTATCCTTCCCTGAAGGGACAGGATTCGCTGGTGCACAGCCCCTCCTCCCGGAAGCAGGCCTTGTCTTTGGCGGTCAGCGTCACGGCATGCAGCTGCAGGCCCTGCGCAAGCAGCATGCCGATGGCCTCCTGTGCCGCCAGCCGGTTAACAGTCTTCGCTGTCAAGTAGAACAGCCCCGCCGCATTTCCCTCCCCCAGGGCCTTGAGTGCCGGAAAAAGCGTGGACATCGTTTTGCCGATCCCTGTCGGCGCCTGGGCAAACAGATTGACCCCCTCGGCAACCGACTTGTAGACGGCTGCTGCAAAGTGCCGCTGCCCGCTGCGGTAGGCGGGAAAAGGAAAGGCCAGCGCGCGGATGCTGCTGTCCCGCTGCTCCTGATGCCGGACCAGCAGCTCCGCATACGGGGCGTATCTGGCAACGGTATCGCCCGCGAATGCCTCCAGCTCCGCTGCTGTCATTTTCCGGTACAGGCTCTGCTGCTCTTCCCCGCCGCGCCGGACATAAGTGAGCTTCACCGTGATATCTGTGAGCCCCAGATCCAGGCAAAGGATGTGGGCATACATCAGGGCCTGCGCCCAGTGCACCTCTTTGCCGGCAAAATCCGGCTCCAGCAGTTCTCCTATAGATTTGATTTCTTCTACTGTAACAGTCCCGTCCTCCCCGGTCAGCAGACCGTCACAACGCCCGTCAATGATAAACTTAAGCCCCCCGTGGACGATTTCTGTCTTGAGGTAGACC
This sequence comes from Paenibacillus sp. fava2, assembly GCF_058313675.1. Lineage (NCBI taxonomy): Bacteria > Bacillati > Bacillota > Bacilli > Caryophanales > Paenibacillaceae > Paenibacillus > Paenibacillus sp. fava2. Next base: position 6,910,469 of record NZ_CM177755.1, read on the forward strand.
TCTTTACGGTCGCCTTCCTTATATTGCTTCTGTATATGCTGATGAATGCGCGTCCCCTCGGCCATTGCCGCACCGCTGCTGAACCCCGGCACCAGGCTGCCGCTGCTGAATACATATTCGACCAATGATCTTACTGATATGGAAATTTCCGCAAAATGCATTTTTTTAAGCCTGCCCCCATTCTATCGCTCGCCCTTTTTGGCGTGAACCGCCGTTTTCCTGCTATTTCCCCCGTATGTTTGAATCTGAGTAAGATAATATCCGGTTCACGGACTCGCATCATTTATTACGCAGTCCAGTGAGGTTATACGGCATTTCTGTTTTTTGACATTCACCTGCCAGCGCTGCATAATAAGGTCTATTAATATAGGAATTCTCTTGTCCAAGCGCTGCATCCTCCCAGCCGGGAGCGGCGTTTCATCTCTTAGAAAGAAGGCGAAGCTGTGTCATCCCTTACTATTAAACGGTGGGTAGCCAAACCATTCGTGTTTTTTACGCTTATTTTTATACTCAAAAGCTTCCTGGCCTGGGGCGTTATCTTCGGGGATCTGTTGTCCTGGAAATCACTGATAACGGAAATCCCCTTTATCTGGGCCCTGTTCTGTCTCATTGAGGCCTTCGCCTCCAAACGGAAGCTCGGACTTTACATGCTGGTCAATCTGCTTGTTACGGCAATCTTTTTCGCAGCCATTATGTACTTTAAATATTACGGCGTTATCGTCACCTACCAGGCGGCTGAGCAGGTTAATCAGGTTACCGCTGTACGCAATAGCGTCTTTTCCCTGATGGACCCGTATTATCTGCTGATCTTTTCCGATATTATCATCTTTGGCATTTATTTCTTTTTCAATAAGAAAGGCCGTACTTATAAAAAAGAAAAGATTAACCGCCGCAGCGGCAATTCGAAATTCTCCTACAGTCTGTTGTTCGCCCTGTCGCTCGGTCTCTGCCTGTTCAATGTTTTGCCTAATAAGGCCAGCATGAACGAAATCAAGAAGGCACAGGAGATGGGTATCCTTAATTATGAGGTCTACGCGATTTTTGCTCAAGACAAACCGGAGCTGGTTAAGGCCAGTGAAATTACACAGGACGTTATCAATGAGGTAAAAGGAATCGATCCGGCGGCCGTCTCCCCGTTCCAGGGTGCAGCCAAAGGCAAGAACCTGATTATTATCCAGCTTGAATCATTCCAGAACTTCCTGCTGGGGCTTACCATCGACGGCAAAGAGATTACGCCTAACCTGAACAGCCTGATGAAAGACAGCCTGTATTTCCCTAACTTCTATCAGATGGTCGGCCAGGGTAATACCTCGGATGCGGAATTTGTAGTCAACTCTTCCTTCTATATTCCGCCTAAGGGTGCAGCTACGATGTCTTATGTCGATAAAGAGCTGCCAAGTCTCCCGCGCCTCCTGCAGGCCAGCGGCTATCAGACCGCCACCTTCCACACCAATGACGTGGAATTCTGGAACCGCGGAGAGCTGTATAAAGCGCTCGGCTTCGAGCACTATTATGACCATAAGTTTTTCGGGGATGAGGATACATTCTTCTTCGGACCGTCCGATGAGGTGCTCTACCGCAAAACGGCCGACAAGCTGAAGGAAATGGACCAGGACGGCAAGCCGTTCTATGCTCAGGTCATCTCCATGTCTGCCCACCATCCGTTTACGATTCCTGAGGAAAAATATCAGACAAAGCTGCCAGAGCGTTACGAAGGCACCTTTGTCGGCGACTATATCCGCTCACAGAATTATGCTGACTACGCGTTCGGGCAATTTGTTGAAGAGCTGAAGGCCAGCGGCGTATGGGATGACAGCCTGATTATGGTGTACGGCGACCACATGGGTCTGCCGATTTATTCCCTGGATCATGACGATAAGCAGCTGATGGAAGAAATCTACGGGCATGAGTATGAGTACGCCAACATGCTGAACATTCCGCTCATGATTCATGAGCAGGGCAGCCTGCAGCCGCAGACGCTTGAGCAGGTCGGGGGAGAAGTGGATATTATGCCAACCGCTGCGAGCCTGCTCGGGGTGTCGCTGGACAGCACCATTCATTTCGGCCAGGACCTGACTGCCCAGACGTACAATTTGTTGCCGCAGCGCTACTATCTGCCGACCGGCTCCTTCATCGCCAGCTCCGGGCTGCTCATTCCGGGCAACAGCTTTGAAGATAACACGCAGTATATTCTTGCTTCCGGAGGGCAGGCTCCTGCCGGAACAGAGGATGAATACAACCGGGCGCTGAGATTGCGCCAGCTCTCAGACAGCTATGTCACGCAGCTGCCGGATAGAGCGCCTGCGGCAGAATAGATTAAAGCGAGGAACAATAACAAACAGCCAGGCTCCGGTGATGGAGCCTGGCTGTTTGTTATTTCGCTGTTTGTATTCAATAAATAAGCCGGAGACCAGACTGTCATTACCGCTCCTGCTTCTCGAGAAGCGTATAGTATTCAGCGAACTTCTCCAGTTCCTCCGGCTTCAGGATCGCCAAATGCTCGGTCAGCAGAACCAGCGAGCGGTTCTGTGCCTCCTTGAGCAGCTCCTCACCCTTTACGGTAAGCGTCACTGTTACGGCTCTGCGGTCATTCTCATCCTGCACGCGGGCGGTCAGGCCAAGCAGCTCCAGACGGTCCAGCATTACCGTTACCGCGCTCGACTTCACATCGAGCTGCTCTGCCAGCTGGATGACCCGCGCCTTCTTCTCACGGGCAATGATATGCAGCAGATGAAATTGCGGCACCGTAAGGCCGATTTCTTTATGCAAAGACATCTGCGATGTGATTTTACGCTGTACTCTCCACATGGATAATCCCAGGGCTTCAATCAACGGATCAATTTTCTGTGCCATCCCTCTCACTCCCAGTCCGTTTGTCCTGCTTCAAGCGTACCATTTTAAGCGGGGCGGATTCAATCTTTTTGCCTTAACCCTCAAAAATCCACCCTTTTCCGACACAAAAATACTATATTCTTGCTAATGCCCCGCGAACATTGTTGCGCTATAATCGTAGCAGTGATAATAAATATCACCTATATTAGAGAGTCAGGACTGGTGGTGCAAACAATGAAATTGGCAACAAAATTAACTTGGATGATGCTTATCGTATTACTTCTCGTCGGATCATCCATCGGGTTCTTCGGATACCGCGCTGCGTACAAGCAGTTAGACGAAGCTGCAGGTATAGAATTGGTAGGCTGCGCCAATATTACAACCGGACTCGTCGATCCTGCTGATATTTCGGCTCTGGCTGCAGGAGATACCAGCAAGCTGGCTGCCATCGAAGACCGCATCGGCTGGATCAATGACCATAAACCGATTTTTAAAGAAGCCTTCATTCTGTCGCTGGACGGTACGATTCTCGCGGCTGACGCCAACCTCAAAGAAAGAGGATATAAAGCCGGCGATCCGTTCTACTTCGCGGAAGAAGACAAAACGATGATTACCACCATGAAGCATTCCGCATACTCCAAGGTTTATACCTATCAAGGTACCTCGCTCAAGACCGGCTATGGCCCCATCTATCAGGATCATGATCCCACAAAACCTATCATTGCTCTAATGGCTATCAATTTCGACGGTGCTCTCGTACAGGAACGGACACAAGATATTATCCTTCAGCCCTTCATCATCGGCGCATCGATTCTCGTTATCGCTATTATTGCGGCATACATATTTATCCGGAGAACCACCAGACCGCTGACCAGACTCTCCGGCTCGGTTAACACGGTTGCCAAGGGTGATCTTTCGCATGAGCCCATTCTGTTCAAAAGCAAGGATGAAATCGGTACGCTGGCCCGGGATTTCAATGATATGACAGCCAGTCTGCGCAATCTCATCACTCAGGTCAACGATACGTCGATGCTGGTCGCCTCCTCTTCACAAGAGCTGTCCGCCAGTGCACAGGAGACCAACCGGGCCGGAGAGCACAGCGTCAATGTCACTATTGATCTGGCTGACGGTGCCAACACCCAGCTGCGTAATCTGGAGGGCAGCTACCGCTCTGTGCAGGAGATGTCGCGGTTCATTACGGAAATTGCCAGCACTGCCGACAGTGCAATGAACACAGCTGCAGGCAATGCGCTCAAGGCCCGCAACGGGCGTGAATCCATGGATTCTACCACCTCTCAAATGCAGGTCGTAAGCGAGAGTATCAGCGATCTGTCCGGAATCATCGAAACACTGGGCAGTCATTCCAAGGAAATTGAGAGTATTGTCGGCACTATCTCCAGTATTGCCGAAGAGACCAACCTTTTGTCACTGAACGCGGCAATTGAAGCTGCCCGGGCCGGCGAGGAAGGACGCGGCTTTGCCGTAGTAGCCGGCTCCGTACGCAAGCTGGCTGAACGCTCGGCCAGCTCCGCTGCCCAGATCGGCGAGCTGGTAAGCCAAATCGTCAGTCAGATGGACAAAGCCGGAGAGACCATGAGACGCTCCACCGATGAAATGGTGGAGGGCAAAGCCATGATTATTGCTGCCGGCAACTCATTCTCGGAGATTGAAACCTCCGTATCCGACATGTCCTCCCAGAGCCAGCAGATTTCCGAGACCGTCCGTGATCTGGCTCTCATCTCCAGCGATCTGGTAGCTGCGATCCAGAGCATCGTGGCTGTCTCCAACCAGACTGCCGAAGGCGCAGAGATGCTCTCCGCTTCCTCCCAGGAGCAGCTTGCTGCTATGCAGGAGGTGGAGGCTTCCGCCGCCTTCCTTTCTTCGCTGGCGGAGAAGCTTCAGGTGCTTGTTGAGAACTTTAAAATATAGGATTTGTTATAAATATACTAAAAGAAAGCTATCTCAAGTGAGGGCCGCGACTGCGGGGAATGTTTGGACTTCCGGCCGCTGTTGTCTGCAGATTTCTTGATTTGACCGCTATTCGCAGTGGAAATCCGCAGACAAAGGCGAACGCTAACGCTCCTACAGTTCCAAACTTCCCCTCCGCCGCTTTCACCATGAATCTTTTAGTATAACACCTATAAAGAATCCCCCTTTAATGTGGGGGACAGAAAAAGCAGCAAGTCCTGGAAATGGACTTGGCTGCTTTTTTGGTTACTTTTAAATGACTTGGAGAGGGTTCCCCGCAGACGTTACCGCTCCTTAAGCGCAGCCCCCTACTGCCACTCTCCCGCTTGCACACTTGGAAGCTCAATCTAACTAATTGGATTTTCGGCACGTAATTCCGGCTTTTTTTCGCATTTACGACTATTAGGTGGAAAAAGGGCATCTATTTCGGGTCATTTATCGCTCTGGAGGCGATTACGGCAAAATTAAGTGGCGTTTTTCTATATATTTCCCTGCCGGCAGCGTTTGTCAGAGAATTAGATAGCAAAAATCCAACTAGATGTGGGGGAATCACAGTGGGTCGAGTCGCTACGGATTCACCAGACCGTTTTGCCCTAGAAAAGGGTTAAACACAGACTATTCCCGTAGGGGCATACATAAACAGCCTTATATCCGGCCAGTAAACAGTTAACGCGGCAATCCGCTTTCTTAGCAGATTGCCGCGTTAACTGGAGCAGCAGCATTATATATGATCTAGGCCGTGTTCTCGATAAACCATTGGCCCAGCTCATTCACCGGCATCGGGCGGCCGTAGTAGAAGCCCTGCATGACCCTGCAGCCCAATGACTGCAGCAGCTCAATCTGCTCGGGTGTTTCGACGCCCTCGGCGACTACCTCCATATTGAGGTTGCTGGCGATGGCGATGATATTGCTGATGATGGCTTTTTTGGAATGCATTTTGCTCTTGCGGATAAACACCTGGTCGATCTTGAGCGTGTTGACCGGAATCTCATCAAGATTTCCGAGTGAAGAGAAACCGGTTCCGAAGTCGTCCAGAGACACGCGCACGCCGATATCCCGGAGCTTGGACAGCTGGGCTACCGTCTCCTCCATATTGTTCATGGCAATAGATTCGGTAATCTCCAGCTCAAGAAAATGCGGCTCAAGACCGGAGCTGGCGAGCGCCTCGGAAACTACATCATACAGGCTTCCGTTCTCGAACATTCTTGCCGACATATTAATCGACACAGGCACATTTGCGATCTGGTCCTTATGCCAGCTCATATTCTGGACGCAGACATCCTGCAGCATCCAGTAGGTAATCGGTACGATCAGCCCGGTCTCCTCGGCAATCGGGATGAATTCTGCCGGGGAGATGATCCCGTGATCCGGATGCTTCCAGCGCAGAAGCGCCTCAAGGCCGACAGTGACATTCATCAGAGAGTCCCATTTAGGCTGATAGACCACCATAAATTCCGAGCGGGCAAGCGCCTTGCGCAGATCCTTCTCCAGCGACATGCGCCGGAGCTGATAGCGGTTCATCTCCTGGTCGAACACACTGAACTTGTTCTTGCCGGAGTCCTTCGAAGTGTACAGTGCCGTATCAGCAGCCTTCATCAGAGCCGAGCGGTCCGTGCCATGCGCCGGTGTCATACTGATGCCGACACTGGCCGTTACATACAGCTCATTGCCTTCAATGCTGTATGATTTCTTGAGCTCCTGCAGAATGTGCAGGGCCTCCTCCTGGGCGTTCTCTATACTGGAATCCGGCAGGGCAATCAGAAATTCATCGCCGCCGAGCCGGAACACCTTACCTTTGGTACCTACGCATGTTCTCAGCCGGTCTGCAACCTCCTGCAGCAGCAAATCGCCGATATCATGCCCGAGTGTATCATTAATCGATTTGAAACGGTCCAGGTCCACAAAGAACACTGCTCCCGGATTGTCCCCGAAGAACTCATCCCTGAAATAGCGCTCCAGACCATGGCGGTTCGGCAGCTCCGTCAGCGGATCATGATAGGCCATCCGTTCCAGCACATGCCGGTCAAGGAAGACTGCCCCGCCGGAGATGGCCAGCATAAACAGGGTTACGAGGGATACGCCGGTCAGCAGAATTACATCTGTCTCCATGACAACAGGCTTGGCGCCGTTCCATCCGCCATATTGAAAATGGCTTGTTCTAAGGCTTATATAATGCATACCGGTAACTGCGAATCCGATGAACAGGGCGGAAGCGAACTTCCAGCGCCGGCTGAAATACTCCTGTTCCCGGAACCGCCGAAACAGAAAAATACCGATGTAAGATGCCAGCAGGGCTATCAGAACGGAAATCCCCTGGGCAAGCGGCTCATAATGCATCTTGCCTTCAATCTCCATAGAGGAGATCCCGATATAATGCATCACGGAAATCCCTGCACCCAGAATCAGCCCGCTAAGTGTCAGCCGCCACATCCTCTGGCGGGGTACAGTCGCAATCCACAAAGCCCCGAAGCTGCAGAGCATGCTGACCAGCAGGGATAAGACCGCCCTGCCCGGACGGTAGCCGATTTCAAACGGGAAATGGGTAGCCATAATACCGACGAAATGCATGGCCCACATTCCGCTGCCGAGTACGCATGCTGCTGACATGAGCCAGAGCCGGCGAATTCTTCCTGTGGACTGGGGAACCTGGGCAATCAGGTTAAGCGCCGAATAGGCTGCAGTAACAGCAAGTGCAAAAGATAGTAAAACAATCCAAGTATTATAGTGGGTTCCCATTTGATCCATAGTTGACCTCTTCACCGGTTATATTATCATTATCGTTGAAGCTCATTCTCAAGTACAAAAATCTATTACGAATATCAGATAAACGGAAGAGTGTATAGAGATTATAGAATGCTATGAGAAGTAACTTTAGCTGTATTCTACCTTGTATTTGCTATACTGTCTAAGTAAATACTGGAACTTAGACCCTTTTTTCGAAGGCGGCAAAAAATGTCCATATTTGTCCGTAGCTGCGGGGTTTTCCGGGCTGGCAGCTATTATCCCCCCAGCTCCGCCCGGGGAAAAGAAATGCGCCAGATCCACCAATTGGCGATTACCAGAACTGGAGCATAGATGTAAATTCCAAACGGAATCAGGCTGACCACATAATGAAGCCCCGCCAGTCCCATCAGAATAAACATCTGCACAAAGGCGCTCCCTGTAAAATCCTTTTGTCTGGCAGCGCTGTACTGCTCCGAGAACGGCAGTGACTTCGGCAGAAGACGGAAGCACAGCACCGAATACAGCAGCAGGGCAGGCAGCACGATAATCAGGTGCGGCAGAAAGCGCAGGCCGAATACCCACAGAAAAATGGCCCCTTCAATGACGAAAAGCGGTATCAGCAGCCGAAGGATAGCCGCCTTGAGCATTCCCCGGTAGACCGGTGATAATCCGGGCAGCGGAATCGTCTTGTAGATCCAGGCCGCCCGGTAGCTTGTAGAATATCGCAGCATCTGCACAGCGGTCATCATCAGAAGCGCACAGAAGTAAATGAACAGGAACGCCTTGGTGTTGCGCAGCTCCTCCAGACCCCCGCCGCCCCACAGGATATTAAAGATGAAGATAAACGGCAAAATCATGGACAGGCCGAAGGTAGGGTACACCTTGAGCTTGAAATCACGCTCATTACGCATCATTGACCAGGTGAAGCGGAAGAACAACGCTTCCTCCTTGCCCTGGCAGAAGAGCTCTGACAGCCGGCGGGCCATGTTTCCGCTGTCCTTCCCGGCCCCCTCCTCCGATGCCAGCTTTTGCAGGCTCCGTTCAAACATCGGCATAAGCTTGATATACACTGCAAGCAGCAGTACAGGAACCACCAGGGCCAGCACGGACATGACGGTCAGATGAACCGAACGGTCCCCGCCCAGCAGGAGCTCGAAGGGTGAAGCAAACCAGGCCGGGGCCAGCAGATACTGCCACCAGGCCGGTTCATAGGACACCGTCAGATCGGCCAGATTGAACAGGCGGGAGACCAGCTGATAGCCTACCGCAATTCCGATGGACAGAATGATCTGTACATAATTAATGATGTCCTTCAGCTTTTCCCCGTCAAAGACCCGCAGAATCAGTAAATAGATCAGTGCTGTAATGACAAGGATCAGGCAATCCATCAGAATGACGGCCGCAGCATAGATAAGGAAGAAAGCGATTCCCTGCTTGAACAAGGAAACGATCAGCGAAGGCCCCGTAACCGTTAATGTTAAAGTAAGCAAATAGATGAGGATATGTAAGCTCTTCGCCATATTCAGCGTCCGGCGGTCCACCGGCTTGGAGAACAGGATATTCTTATCCCGTAAATCCAGCATTACGGAGGAAAAGTCTGAAATCAGTGTCGTTGCAATCATAAACATCAGAATGGCGAAGGTAATACTCATAGAAAAGATATAATTGCCGTCCTGCACGACGAAAAGGATCAGCATCAGTCCAAGCAGCAGATAAATCCACTGTATACGGAAGGGCGAGCCTTCTGCGGTAGTCTGCTTGTTGTCCTTCCCACCGGCCAGCACAGTCGGGGTACGCCTTGCGTCCATCGTCAGTTTGACCTGCAGAATGCTGCGCAGAACGGGGTAGTCAACACCGGTTCTCCGGAGTATACCCTGCAGCCGGTCAAGCAGCTTCAGCACATAAAATTCAGTCATTGGAATCACCTTCACCAATAACTGCAACGAATTCCCCGGCAATATCCCGGAAACGGTCAAATCCGGTCAGCTCGTTGAAAATCCCTTCAAGCGAGCCTTCGCGGCTTTTCTCCTTCAGCTCGGCAAAGCTTCCGTCCGCTACAATGTCCCCGCCGTTAATCAGGATGATCCGGCTGCTGATTTTCTCAACCACGTCCATAATATGAGAGGAATAAAAGATCGTCTTGCCGCGGGCGGCCAGCGAAGCAAAAATCTCCTTAACGATCATTACACTATTGGCATCCAGCCCGCTCAGCGGCTCATCAAGGAACAGGATATCCGGATCATGCAGCATGCTTGAGATCAGCAGCACCTTCTGCCTCATCCCCTTGGAATAGGAAGCAATCCGCATATTGAAAGCATGCTCCAGATTAAGCAGCCCCATCAGCCGCTCTGCCTTCTGCTCGGCATCGGTCCGCTTCATCCCGTAGAGTTCGCCGATAAAGCCCAGGTATTCTTTGGCGGTCAGGCTATCGTACAGTTCGGCAACCTCCGGAACATAACCGATCCGTCTTTTGTAAGCAGCATCACCGTCTGAAATATCTCTGCCAAAAATCCGGACCGTACCCGTGTAGCCTTCGATCAGACCCAGCATAATCTTGACCGTGGTGCTCTTGCCTGCCCCGTTCGGTCCGATATAGCCGATAATCTGGCCGGGGTAGACCGCAAGATCGATTCCCCGCAGCACCATTCTGTCACTATAATTCATCCATAGGCCTTCAATTGAAATAACCGGTTCTTGCGCATGATTCATGAGTATAGAAGCTCCTTTCAGCAGCCGTAATAGGAAATGTCCCAGACAGGTTTCCAGCAATATTCCTATTCTACCAAAATTCAACTTAAGCGGGCTATTATAAATGTACACAGCAAAAAAGGCGGCCGGAGGCCGCCTCACTGCTCTTTTACTGCTATTGATCGGGTTACTGTGACAGCAGGTTGTAGATAACCTGGGCCGCCTGGGCCCGTGTCGACAAGCCTTGCGGATCGAGCTTGCCGTTATTTCCTTCAATGATTCCGCTGGCCGTAAGAGCCTGCAGCGCCTCCTGAGCATAGGCTGCAACCTGCTGGGCATCGCTGTAGCCGGACAGCCCGGCAGATGCCGTACCTTCAGGCAGCTCATTCAGGATCTTCAGAGAACGGTATAGCAGAGTGAACAGCTCCTGCCGTGTAATCTGGTCATCCGGTTTAAACCGGTTATCCCCGGAACCTGTCGCTACCCCCAGCTTTTTGGCTGCGGCCAGATAGCCGGTGTAGTAGGTATTACCGGCGTCCGCAAAATTAAGCGCACCGGCATCCTCCGGCGCAATGCCGTAAGCTTTTAGCAGGAGAACTACGAACTGGCCTCTCGTAAGCGCAGCATTCGGGCTGTAGTTATTGGCATCCGTGCCGGAAGTGATGCTTCTGGCTGCCAGATAGCCGATCGCCTCACTGTACCAGGAGGACGACGCTACATCCGTAAAGCTGACCGGATTATATCCGATGATATATTGCGAGAAATGAGTTGTTACAAAATCTGCGTGGCCGGAAGCTGCCTCATAATGGCCGCGGACAGTCTCCAGGCTGCCTTCAGGAGTAATATAGTAGATAATTACAGCATGGGCAGCTTCGCCTGCCTGCAGTGTATAGGCAACGCTAACCTTAACCTTGCCGCCGCCAAATTCACTAACATTGCTGTCCCCGGCTTTTACCGCCAGGTCATAGACCGGTCTGTCCCCCAATACCGCTTTGCCCTCTTCGCTCAGGGATACCTTGGCAATGGTAATGCTGATGTCCCCAGCATCGGCTGCTCCGCTGATCGCTGCTGCGGACTGGGCATCAAAGGTAATCGTACCTACGCTCACATAATTGATTTTGATGACCGCATTTGTGCTTTCGGCAATGGCATTAAAGGCGCTTCTTGGCAAAGTCAGCTCAGCCGTCTGTGTCCGGGCTGATGATGCCACCTCAATCTCCAGGACAGCCCGCTTGCCTTCAGCCTCTGCCTTTTTGGCGCTATCTGCAAGCTGCTGCACTTCAGCCGCAGTAAGTGTTGCAGCAGTAACACCTGTCGATTCATCCGTGGTTACTGCAGCTTTGGCTACTGCGGTTACCGTGTTGCCGGAAGTAGTTGAAGCAGGGGCCGGAGTTGCTGTAGGGGCTGGTGCTCCGCCTCCCGAAGGGTTACTACCGCTGGAAGGCGCAGTATATGCCGGAACTACAACCTCTGCAATCTTACCTGCTTTGTATCCCTCTTTGGCTGCGTATCTTACGTTATAGGTTCCCGGCACAAGGCCGGTAATTTCCTGGTCTGCAGCATAGACATAGCTTGTAGCGGTAGCCAGCTTGTATTCCTGGGCAGCTGTCGTGCCGGTGATGCGACCGTCCTTATTCTCGGCAGTGGTCGGTGCAATACCGGTTAAGCCCGCTGGCGCCTCCTGCTCTGCAGCATACGCAGGTACAACTACCTCAGTGATCCGGCTCGCGCCGAAGCCTTCCTTGGCTGCATATCTTACTTCATAAATACCGGGGACGAGCCCGGTGATTTCAGGTTCCGTTGCATATACATATTCTGTCACTGTGGACAGCTTATACTCCAGTGCCGCTGTTGTACCTGTAATGCGGCCGTCCTTGTTCTCCGGCGTAGTCGGCGCGATGCCGGCAAGACCGGTCGGTGCAGCCTGCGTACCGTAGGCCGGAACCTCAATAGCGACCGATTCTCCCGCCCCGTAGGCAATTGCGGTTGCACCGTCTACAGTAGTCGGTCCCTGATATCCCGGCTTGGCAGCATATCTGACCAGATAGGTTCCCGGTGCAAGGCCCGTGATGGCTGCTCCGGTTACAGCAGTGTATACTGCGTCCGTAACACTTCTGTATTCCAGTGCTTTGTTCAGAGTGCCTGTAATCTGCCCGTCGGTAGCTCCAGCTGAAGTAGGGGCTGCTCCGCGCAGACCGGAAGGCACGGCTTCAAGTCTGGAGAAAATGCTGTTCAGTGCCTTAACCGCATTATTATATCTGTGGCCCGCAGGATAGGTAGTATTTCTGGTATCCACATAACCCGGCTGGATGTTCTCCCAGCTGTACATCAGCTCCACATGTCCCAGAATAGGAGCGCTGCCGCCTTCTGCATTCTTGTTATCCTTATTGTACGTGAACAGGAAAGGAACCTGCAGTCTGTCGCCCGTAACCGTATTGCCGTTCGCATCCACATAGCTGATGACCGAAGGCTTGGCTGCGGTATTGTTCTCAGTCTTGATGTTAGTCAGATAGGCCTTAACCAGATCTACATAGAGCTTGGCATAGGCATGATTCGTTGTCCGGATTTGCAGCTCATTGTTATTGTGCGGGTTGGCGCTGCCTTTGGTCCCGCTGTTGTTGCCGGATTCGGCAACGGTGACACCGGCATCAAGCTTCGTGTCGAAGAAATAGATTTTATCAATGTTATGTTTTTTGGCATATTCATTGATGTATTTAATGATGGCCTGTGTATTCGGGCACCAGGAGCCGCCAAGCAGTATCGCATAATTGCCCTCACTGGCAAGAATCTGCTTCAGCTGGTGATACGTCACATGCTCAAACACAAGGTCTCCGTCGGCCGCAGTGAAGATCGCCGGCTTGCCTTCGTTCTCACCCTCATAGTTCAAGTTGAAGGCCGCCTTGATGTAGGCCGATTCGTCAATTACGTTATAAGTGCTGGCAGCGCCGAACACCTTGCCCACCCGGGCTTTGTACGCATTGACCTTGGCCTGGTCCAGCGAGCCGCCGGTCTGGAAGTCACTCCAGGAGTTGCTCTCGTTCAGATAAGCCACAATAGGCGCCTTATTCCCGTTTGCATCCACATTGTTTTTGTTGTAAATGAAGAGGAAGGGGGATTCGATTTTGTTAACCGTAACCGTCTCGCCCGCCTTGTTGACATAGCTTACATTGTGCTGCGGGTCATTTTTATCGTACAGATTGAGGTTTTTCAGATATTTATTGACCAGATCCACATATTTGTACGCAAATTTATTAGAGCTGTCTGCAATATTAAGGCTTTCACCGTCCAGACGGGTGTCGAAATTATAGACGGTGGATACCCCGTATGCCTTGGCCGCCTCATTGATAAAGCCGATCTCGGCCTGGGTCTGCTCACTCCACGCACCTCCCACCAGAACCGCGTAATTCCCTTCACTTTCAAACAGATGGACAATATCCTCATAGGTTGCTGTCTTGAAAACATGATTCTCATCATTCAGGTGCTCATATACGTTGTTAAAATAGTTATAATGGCTCACTTGCCCTGCGGATGCGCTGTTCAGAACTGCTTCCGCCTGGGCCGCAGGCTCTGCCTTTGCAGCGTGCACCGGCAGAACCAGCAGGGAGGCTGCCAGGAGCAGCGACAGTATTTTTTTGGCTTTTAAAGGTCGTATCATGTATGCACCTCATCATTTGGAATTGGATTGCAGCTCATCTGAAGCCGGGCCGGAGATTCAGGACGTAAGCTTTGCCTGCAGAGCTTACGGGCAAATCTCTTCCTCAGCTGCAGGTGCGGCTGCCGGGGCAGCGGCTGGTGCGCTTGCCGGCTCTGCCGGTGCGCTGACTGTGCTCGGCTCAGCCGGTGCGGCTGCCGGGGCAGCGGTCGCTTTCGCCTTCACCACTTCCGTGGTGGAGAATGTAACGGTCTTGGCCGGAGCTGCTGGTGCAGGTGCAGCCGTTGCGGCTGGTGCAGGCGCCGCGGTTGCAGCCGGCTGGGCAGCCTGGGCTGTGGCCTTATTGCTCGGCGCTGCAGTGGCTTGCGCCTTTGCAGTCTGCGGCTTAGCCGGAGCTGCTGCGGGCGCAGCCGTTGCGGCTGCCTTCACCGGAGCTGCTGTCGCTGCTGCGGCAACGGTCTGCGGCGCTGCGGTCGCAGCTGCCTGCTTCACCGGGGCAGCAGCCGGGGCAGCTTCAGCAGCCGGCTGGGCAGCTGCCGCAGGTGCTGCAGGTGCCGCTGTGGCCTGCGGCTGCGCAGCTTCAGCAGCCACCACCACCGGCTGGGCGCTCTCCGCCGGGGCTGCCTCAGCGGCAGCCTGCTTCTCGGCAACTGGCGCTGCCGTTGCCTCAGGCTCCGGCGCGCCTGCCGCCGGAGCAGCAGCTGTAACGGCTGCCGGGGCAGCAGCCTCGGGAGTAGCGGCAGCGGAGGTCTCATCCTTTGCCGACACCGCCACAAAAGTTAGGGCAGAGAACACTACAGCTCCCGCAACAATAGCAATCGTAAGTTTTTTCATAAGTGATCCCATCCTTCTCTTCATAGTAGTTTAGTTCCAGAGCAACAAAAAAAGATCCAACATACAGACGCTTAGCTGCGTCTCATGCTGAATCTCCGGCGGTCCAGTCGATTCCAGAATCACTTGCAATTAAGTTCCATATTATTCATGCTCCCATCTCTTGTCAATTAAAATTTTATTTTTCATACTGGTATTATCGGAATTAAAATTTTCTTACATATTATTACATTGACAAACATATCATTCCTATATACATTTATTCACATCAAAAAAGTCGGTTTAGGGGGTCAAGGTTTACAATGAAAGATATTGATAACAATCTGCTGTCTGCACTTCAGACGAACTGGTACGGTCTCGTCGTCTCCATTTTTGTTTTTGCAGTCCTCTTTATCCTGGCACGCAAACGTATCGGGTTTGGTACACGGGTCATCATCGGCCTGGTAATCGGACTCGTCACCGGTATTTTCTTTCAATACTTTGAATTCGAGACCAACGCGATCACCACGTTCGGCAGTATTTATGTCAGTCTGATCCGCATGCTCGTCGTTCCTCTGGTCTTTGTTCTGGTGCTCAACAGCATCGCCTCCTTAACGAATCTGGAAGCCCTGCGCAAAATCGGGATCAAAACCTTCGCCTGGTTCCTCGGAACAACCGGTATCGCTTCTATTATCGGGCTTCTCATAGCCCTGCTGTTCAACCCCGGAAAGGGCATTCAGCAGGCTGTGCCGGAAGGCTTCACCGCCCGGGAAATTCCGACCTTCTCGCAGGTTATCCTGGATCTGGTACCTTCCAATCCGGTAAACGAAGCTGCTACAGGCAAGGTTGTGCCGCTGCTGATTTTTGCGATATTTGTAGCGGTCGCCATCATCAAGGTGGGCTCCAAGAAGCCGGAAGCCGTCAAGCCCGTACGTGATCTGATCGAATCACTGACCGCAGTGCTTCACCAGGTTGTAAAATTCGTCATCCGGCTGACCCCTTACGGTGTGTTCGCCCTGATTGCAGGCATTACGGCCAGGTACGGCTGGGAGACTCTGCAGGAGCTGGGCAGCGTCATTATTGCCTCTTATGTCGCACTCATCCTGCATTTCGTGCTTGTATTCGGCGGGCTGGTGCTGCTGGTGGTCAAGGTTAACCCGCTGCGCTTCTTCCGCAAGGTATACCCGACAATCACCGTTGCCTTCACTACCCGCAGCAGCTACGCTACACTTCCGGTTAACCTTGAGGTTATCACCAAGCGCCTGCACGTTTCGCCGCGGATTGCCAGCTTCGTTGCACCGCTCGGCGCATCCGTGAACTTCAACGGCTGCGGCGGCGTATGGCCTGCTATTGTAACGGTGTTTACCGCCCAGGTCTTCGGCATCCAGCTCACTCTGACGGATTACATCACACTGGTGCTGGTCAGCATCATCTCCTCGATCGGGGTAGCCGGCGTTCCCGGTCCCGCTGTCATCTCGACCACTGTCGTTCTTACAGCACTCGGGCTGCCGCTTGAAGGGCTGGCGATTGTTGCCGGCGTAGAAGCACTGATCGACATGGGCCGTACAGCAGTCAATGCTACCGGAACCTCTGTTACCGCACTGCTGGTGGCGAATTCCGAAGGCGAATTTGACCGCGAGGCGTTCAACAGTGACAACGACGAGGATGATGTTCTGCTTAGCCCCGTATAAGCAGCCGATAATCCCGCAGCAAAAAACCTCCGTACCCGCTATTACAGCGGATACGGAGGTTTTTGCCGTTTATTTACTTTATGTCAGGCTGACCCGCTCCCGCCGCCGGGCGGAGTCAAGGCAGGCTTCAATCAGCCTCATGCTGAGCACGGGATCATTCTCTGCGGCAAGCGGCTCCCTTCCATTTACGGCAGCCGCGAAGTCATCAGCCTGCGCGACATACGGATTGGCGCCGGTCGCAGCAAACCGGCTTACCTCGCCGCCTTTGTACACAAGAAAATCGGCGTCTTCAAATCTGGCGTTGAACGGCATTGGAATCTCAATCATTCCTTCCGTGCCGAGCACCTCCAGCAGCTGGCGGTTGTACGCCCACATTCCGCAGTCAAAGGTCAGGCTTACACCGCCTGGGAACTCTACCAGGCCTGAAGCCATCATGTCCACGTTGTCATGCTCCGGAGAGAAGATTGCCTGTACCGTCACCGCTTCCGGCTCCGCATGAAACAGCAGCCGCGCCGCACTGAGCGGGTAGCAGCCGACGTCATACAGCGAGCCGCCGCCCCAGGCTGATTTGAAGCGGATATTTGTTGTGTCCGTTGCATCGTTATAGGTAAAAGCGCCGCGGATCGCCCGCAGCTCACCGATATCGCCCCGGGCGATGATCTCCCGGAGCTGTGCTATACGCGGATGATGCCGGTACATGTACGCTTCGGCCAGATGAACACCCGCCTTGCGGCAGGCCGCCACCATTTCCTCCGCCTCCGCGCTGCTGAGCGCAATCGGCTTTTCGCATAGCACATGTTTGCCTGCTTCGGCTGCACGGATTACCCATTCCCGGTGCAGATGATTGGGCAGCGGAATGTATACAGCGTCAATCCCCGGATCTGCCAGCAGCTCTTCATAGCTGCCGTAGGCCTTGCTGACGCCAAACTCCGCCGCGACCTTACTGCTTTTTTCCAGACCCCGGCTCGCAACCGCCTCGATCACACCTGTCTCCGACTCCTGAATGGCCGGCATGACCGAGCCGGTTGCAATCTGGGCACAGCCGAGTATTCCCCATCTGAGCTTCTGCGTCATAGATGCACACCTTCCTTGTATAAGAATAAGAACGTGAATATATCTACTGACACCATATCACAGAATAAGAATCATCACTAACGGTCAGATATTCAAAACACCCAGCAGGACTGCAGCAGCCAGCACAATGATCCGAGCCGTGCTCATCAGCACGAAATTTTTGACCGACAGGATAAAGGTGGAGGCCTTCTCCTGCTTCTCGCGGAACAGGGCAATATTCCGGCGCAGGGGAACCAGTGTAATCAGCAGCAGCGCCACCAGCAGCGGATGGACCCCGAGAATCAGCAGAACGATCATATCGACAAAAGAGACATAATAGAGCAGCTTGAACAGCAGCAGCGCATGAGTACGGCCGATATAGACCGGCAGGGTGTACCGGCGGTTCTCCAGGTCATCTTCGATATCGCAGATATTGTTAGCCAGCATAATTCCGGCAATCCCGAGGATTGCGGGCACGGAGAACCAGAAAATGTACACAACCTCGATAAGGTTGACATGCAGATCGACCCAGCCGCCTTGCAGCTGCAGCGTAACCACGCTCTGGTCCGAGTGGATGTAGGCCGATATAAAGATGATCACAAAGCCCATAAACAGCCCCGAGAACAGCTCGCCGAGCGGCATCCGCGAAATCGGAATCGGTCCGAAGGAATACAGGATACCGATCAGGAACGACAGCCCGCCCAGCAAAAAGATCAGCAGCCCTGTCTGAAAGACAAGGGCGATGCCCCCGCCTGCAGCCAGAAGGAGCAGCACGGCTATCGTTGCGATTACCGTGCTTTCTTTTAGCTTATAGCGGACGATGGCATTATGGGTCTCATAGCCGTAGCCGTGCTTTTTGGCCGCTTTTTTGAAATCATAATAGTTATTGATGGCCGTTGTCGCCATATCGAAGCTGAGCAGGGACACGAGCATCAGGATAAACCGCAGCATATAAAAATCCTCAAACCGGTATAGCGCATACAGCGTCCCCAGCAGGAACGGAAGCATACTGGCCACCTTGGTCGGCAGCTCCACAAATCGCAGAAAGCTCCTTACATTCACCTCAACCCATCCTTATCCTTCAGAAAATACACCTTTTGCAGCGGTTCCGCTGTTCTATTGATCCGCCAGTTTCCTTAGCGTGCAGTCGTTGTAACGGTCACGGGAGACCACTCGGCGATTACCGTTTGTCCATGTGCCGACACACTGCCTTCGGGGGTCAGATCCTTTTCCGTCATAATACCGAGAGCTACTGTAAAGCTGTTGAATTTAACCGGAACATTCTGCTCGCGGCGTACTTCCCTGCCGTTAACATAGAAGACAGCCTCGTCGTTACCGCGGTGATACGTGATCTTGTAGGTGTTGAATTCGCGCGGCTTGAAATCCTCCGCCTCTGTAAAGATGCAGAAATACTTCGTACCGTCTGTATCCGGAACCTGGACGCCCGGGAAGGGCAGAATGCCGTAGACACTGGCGTATTTATCATTGCCGGCAAAGAAATCAAGCGCCGCACCGGTCGAGAAATCAAGCAGATTCAGCGAGACGTACCCGTCATACAAATCTCCGGGAGCCGTACCCTGTGTACGGGCGCGGATCTGCAGCTCAAAGCTGATCTCCCCTTCCTCGGGAATGTCCACCGGCTGCGCCGAATAATACATGTGCTTGGCGTTGTCGAGAATCTGCACCTGGTTATGCTGGCGGCTGAGCTGTGCCCGGACATACAGGTAGCCGTTACGCACAATAACTACTGCTTCAGGCTCACGGTAGGCCCAGAATGAACCGTCAGGCAGCGCAAAGCCGCCCGTCTTCCACACTTTTCCCTCCGACAGAATGGTATGAAAATCTCCGAGTACAGTCTGGCTGCTTACCGCTTGCTGAAGCTGTTCCGCCTGTTCTTTATTGTGGTCCATCATTATTCTCTCCTTCTGGTATGGGAATTTGGTTAGATAAGCCCCTGAATCAACAGGGCCAGCGCCATAATCAGCCCGCAGCGGACGGAGGCCTGCTGTGAAGCCCCCATTAGCGGCAGATAAGCCAGTGAGGCATTCTGCGGCTCAAGCCCGCGGTACACCTGCAAAGGGGCAAATACAGTAAGCAGCGCCAGCAGCGCGTATACCGGCAGTACGCCGGACACTACACATGCAATTAAAGAGCCGTATGAAAGAAACAGCAGGATGCGGGAAAACACAAGAGCTCTGCGTTCCCCCCATACGACAACCAGCGTGCGTTTGCCGGCCTGTTCGTCTGCTCTCCAGTGCAGGAAATGGTGATTGAACAGAAGCAGGGTGGTCAAAAGACCAACCGGAACGGACAGCAGCACCGGCTTCAGGCTGAATTCACCTGTCTGCACGAAATAAGAGCCCAATACGGGCATTACTCCAAAAGCGACGAAGATCGCAAACTCGCTGTAGCCCTTGCCCCGGTATCCGAACCGCAGCGGCGGTGCCACATAGAAATAGGCAATCAGCGCCCCGGCTGCTACGAACCAGAGCGTCTCCCAGCCGCTGGAAATGCTGAGAATCAGGCCGCAGGCCACGGCCAGCGCCAGAAGTCCCCAGGTCATCAGGGCAAAGAGAGATTCCTTCATCAGCCCGCCTGACAAAAAACCGGAGTTTGTCGAAACCATTCCCGGTGTATTCTTCGCTTCGGTATCCGTACCATTGCGGAAGTCCCATAAATCATTCACCATATTCGAGAACAGATGGGCGGATACTGCACCTACAAGCGTTATAACAAACAAAAACGGATGGAAACTGCCTTCCCATACGTATGCCCCAACCGTCCCCAAAACAACCGGTATGAGCATCACGGGAATCGTTCCAAACCGTGTAATCTTCTTAAATAATGTCCATTTATCCATCCCAGATGCTATCTCCTTCTATGAATTTATGTGATTATTATTATTGCAAGATTATTATACATCAAATTTCGACACTAGGGACAGATTAACGCTGCAAAATATTACCTATTCATGTTACACTGGTTTAGGTGGTACTTATTTCCTAATACACTTTAAATACTAGAAGGGGAGCAACATGAAGCTGAGCCGAAAAATAATAATCTTCATCTGTGTTGTAGCCCTGTTCGGATTAGGTGTCACTTATCTGCTCCTGCACTTCATTCTGCTGAACCGCTTTGAAAAGCTGGATGAAGCAGCTCTGCAGAGCAAGCTGGATAACGTGGTTGCAACCTATCAGAGCGAGCTGCAAATGATGAGAACCGGGTTACTGAAATATTCAACCTGGGATGACACCTACCGGTTCATGCAGCCGGATCAGCCAGAACAAATGCCGGCTATGGACAGGCAGGCTTATCTGGACAGCAATTTCAGCCCGGTCACCTATAAAATTAATCATTTTGATATGACTGCCCTGCTGGACAATTCCGGGCAGCTCCGTTACGGCGGTGTCTATAATCCCGATACCGGCACAGTATCCGCGCTGACTCCGGAGTACCTTACGCTGTTCAATCTTATACGTAGCAAGCTGTCCGTTTCCGCTGGAGATGAGGGCAGCCGTTCCGGCATCGTGCTGCTTGATAACGGCCCGATGCTGATCACCCTCGCCCCGATCATCAACAACAGCGGAGACCTGCCGGTAATCGGCACTGCCGTTGCCGGCAGGCTGCTTCGGCAGGAAGAGATTGTCCATATGCGGGAACAAACCCAGTCCTCGCTGCAGATGAAGGTCATTGATTCTGCAGCGCCGGCAGCGGGCAAGGAACAGACGGTATGGATGAGTTCAGATTCCGGCGGGATGATGTCTATCCATACTGTAGTTAACGATTTGTTCGGCAATCCCGCGATAGAAATGATACTGCAGCATCCGCGGGAGATTTACGACAGCGGGCTGAAGGCCATCACCAGCTTCCGGAAATTTTTCCTGGCCTGGACCCTGCTGATGTGCGTCATCTGCCTCATCTTCGTCAAGCGTTCCATACTAGGAAGAATGACCGCGCTTGTCCGCAACATCCGTGCCATCGGCAGCAGCAAGGACTTATCCATCCGGATCAGCAGCTCCGGAAGCGATGAGTTCAGTGAAGTCGAGCATGAATTCAACCGGATGATTGATTCGCTGCAGCAGGCCCAGGAGGAGCTGCAGCTCCAGTCGATGCTGGATCCGCTGACCCAGCTCCCCAACCGCTCGCTGTTCTTTACCAAACTTAATGAAGCTATTGCCTCAGTCAAAAATACCGGCCGGCAGATCGTCCTGGTCTTCATTGACCTCGATCATTTCAAGACGGTTAATGACACGCTGGGCCATGATTTCGGGGATGCGATGCTTAGAGAGATTGCCCTCCGGATCACCAGGGTCATCGGCAAGCATGATGTTGTCTCCCGTCTCGGCGGAGACGAATTCACCATTCTGCTTGCCGACGCTCCTGATTCAGACAGCATGAATGCACAGCTGTCCCGCATCCAGGAGGCTCTCTCCCTTCCGCACCGCATTCAGGGGCATCTGCTCTACAATACGGCCAGTATCGGTGTCAGCATCTACCCGCAGAACGGTGAGGATGCTGATTATCTGGTCAAACAAGCTGATCTGGCCATGTTCCATGTCAAGGAGTCCGGACGCAACAGCATCCTGCAGTACTCGGAGGAGCTGGAGGAAAGTATCCGGCGGAGGAAGGTATTATCCCAGCAGCTGCTGTCAGCAGCTGTCAATGATGAATTTGAAGTGCATTACCAGCCGATTCTGGCCTCAGACAGCCTGAAGGTGGCCAAGCTGGAGGCACTGCTGCGCTGGACCAGCCCCTCTCATGGACCTGTGTCCCCCGCTGAATTTATCCCGCTGGCCGAAACCAGCGGCTCCATTGTCAGCATCGGCAACTGGGTGCTGCGGCAGGTCTGCTCTGACCTGAGCCGCTTCCGTACAGACGGCCTGGAGCTGACGGCCGCCGTTAACATCTCGGCGGTACAGCTGATGCAGCCAGGCCTGACCGAGCTGCTGCTGAAGCTGCTTGCGGAATACGGGCTGCCCAGCAGCAGCCTGGAGCTGGAGATCACCGAGAGTGTGCTGGTCTCGGGGGACAATATCCTGTCCTCGCTCCAGGAGCTGAGAGGCCACGGGCTGCGGATCTCGCTGGACGATTTCGGCACAGGGTTCTCCTCGCTGAGCTATCTGCGCCGCTTCCCGGTAGACGTGATCAAGATCGACCGCTCCTTCATTTCCGAGATGACCCTGGAGCCCCAGGGCGATGTACTCGTGAAGTCCATTATCGAGCTGAGCCATAACCTCGGGCTGAAGGTCGTCTCTGAAGGCATTGAACACGCGGAGCAGTTCGATCTGCTCCGCGTGCTGGGCAGCGATGAGCTGCAGGGCTACTATATCAGCCGGCCGATGCAAGCCGTGGATATTTATTCATTTTTATCGCAAAATAATCTGATATTCGCCAAAAAATGAACACTTCTTTTATAGGCAAGTTCAAGGCTATATGATATGATAGGCAAGCTGATAACAGCACCCCGAGCGGGTGCTGTTATCCTATGCGAACACTTTTGAAAATTGGAGGCTTTAATTGCTATGTCAGCGCAATCCCAATCCACGCAATCCGTCAAAATCGTCACCGCCGACCCCAGCGCCATCGGCTTGTTCGGACTTGCTATCGTTACCCTGGTCGCTTCTTCACAAAAACTCGAAATCACAACAGGACTCAGCTACGCTATTCCTTGGGCAATCTTCCTCGGAGCCTTCGCCCAGCTGTTCGCCTCCATTCAGGATGCCAAGCACAATAACACCTTCGGCATGACTGCATTCGGCGCATATGCCTTCTTCTGGTTCGGCATGGGCGCAAGCTGGCTGATCAAACTCGGCGTATTCGGTGCAACACTGGCTGAAGGCGTAGATCCCAAGCAGCTTGGCTTTGTTTTCCTGGGCTACCTGATCTTCACCCTGTTCATGACCATTGGTGCAGTCGAAGCCAACCGGGTCCTGCTGATCATCTTTATCCTGATCGACTTCCTGTTCCTCGGCCTTTCCATGGATGCCTTCGGTGTAGCTGCGGAATTCTTCCACAAGCTGGCTGCCGTATCGGAAATGGCGATTGCAGCGGTTTCCTTCTACGGCTGCGGAGCTTCCGTGCTTAACGCCCATTTCGGACGCACCTTCCTTCCGGTCGGCGCACCACTGCGTATTTTCAAGAAATAAGCTGACGCTGCCTTTGGCCGAAATTCATATAGCAGTACCTGCAAGAGCAACGGATAAATACAAGCTGCCCTTAGGCGGAACGTATTTATCCGTTTTTTTTGATTTTTCCCCAGGCTATTAGGTTTTTCCTTGCACAAAAACACAAAAAATGACATGCTATAGAGACACCTACGACATATCTCGACATTTGACGGTGGTGCAGGAACCACTTTTGCCCAAATTGCTTATATAATGTTGAATTTTCTGATATCGGAGGCGCTCCATGGCTTTCATTAACAAAAAGCCTTTAACGATCATCCTCGGCTTCTTAGTCGTGTTGCAGCTTTCTCTCTTCTATTATTATTCCATATCGGTAGAACGGGAATACCGGGCTGAAAAAGCCGATTTATCCTCTCAGGCTGTCACACTGACCTCAAACCTTGAAGAGAAAGTATCGATTGTCAAAGGGATCAGCTCCTTCATTCAAACGGTAGGCTTTGACGCAGAGCCTGCTCTTATTAACCAGTATCTGCTCACCGCCTATAACAACGCAAGCACGAACGTTCTGAATATTGTGATAGCTCCGGACGGGATTATCCGCTATCTCTATCCGCTTTCAGGCAACACCTCCATCCTGAATAAAGACCTGCTGCTTGATCCTGTCCTTTCCTCATCCGGCATGATTCAGGAAACGATCCGCTCCCGCAGCATCACCATTGATGGTCCCCGGATACTGGCTCAGGGCCAGTACGGCATGGTCATCCGTCAGGCCGTTTATAACGGCAATACCTTTGCGGGCATCGTCTCGGCAACGGTAACGGTAGAGGATATTGCCGAGCAGATGCAGTCTCTGGACTCTTCTGTTTATGTGACGGACGTAGACCACACCCTGCTGTTCGGTAACAGGGCAGAGGCTGCAGGGGAACTGGTGGCAACCCCGATCGATATCTATAACCAGCACTGGCTGATGGGAACTCTCCTTCCGGCCCAAACAAAATGGGCAGTCTTCCGCAGCGTCCTGTGGATTGATATCGCCTGTCTGCTGATCGTCGCTTTTATCCTTTATTTTTACTGGCACCAGAACCGTTTCAATCACGAGCTGGAGCGTGTAGTCAAACTCCGCACCCGTGATCTCAGTGTCTCTCAGAAGCTGTATGAGAAGCTGGCGCATTATGACAGCCTGACCGATATTCCAAACCGCCGGTATTTCATGGATGAGTTCGAGCGCCTGCTGCAATGCTCGGAGCCAACACAGACGTACACCCTGTTCTTTTTCGATTTGAACCGCTTCAAGGAAA
The DNA here is from genome assembly GCF_058313675.1 of Paenibacillus sp. fava2. Taxonomy (NCBI): domain Bacteria; kingdom Bacillati; phylum Bacillota; class Bacilli; order Caryophanales; family Paenibacillaceae; genus Paenibacillus; species Paenibacillus sp. fava2. The sequence continues at coordinate 6,935,310 of NZ_CM177755.1, forward strand.
TCAACGATACCCTTGGCCATTCGATCGGAGACCAGGTCATCAAGACGCTGGCCGGCCGGCTTAAGCGCGCAGGGCTGCCCTTCCAGCTGTTTGCCCGTACCGGAGGCGACGAGTTCGTCATGGTGTTCTCTGATCTGCCGCAGGATAAAATACCGGATATTGCCGGACAGATCAGCGCCCTGATCTCGCAGACACTGCTGATTGCCGGAGCTCACCTGAGCCTGTCTACAAGTATCGGAATTTCTCTCTACCCGGAACACTCCTCAAGTACAGATGACCTGCTGAAGTTTGCCGATATGTCGATGTACCAGGCCAAGTCGCTGGAGAACCGGAATTACTTCATTTTTGACTGGGAGCTGCGCGAGAAGCTGGAGCAGAAGATCATGATCGCCAAATACCTGCATTCCGCGCTGGAGCGTGAAGAGTTCGTGCTGCATTACCAGCCACAGATTAATGCTGTTACCGGCAAAATGGTCGGACTGGAGGCGCTGATCCGCTGGAATCATCCCGAGAAGGGGCTGATCGGCCCCGGTACCTTTATCGCCGCTGTCGAAGAGGCAGGGCTGATGATCCAGCTGACAGACTGGGTTATCCGCGAGGTATGCCGGCAGCTCTGCGAATGGCAGAAGCTCGGGATGCCGCTGCTGCGGACTTCCATTAATATTTCCAACAGCTGGTTCTACAACCGCAATCTGATTGAAAATCTGCTGTCGGTGCTTGATCATTACGGCCTTGACACCGAGGTGCTGGAGTTCGAAATTACCGAGAGCACGGCCCTGCTGGAGGAGCATTATCCGCTCTTGCAGCAGATGCGCGACCACGGCATTATCGTCTCGATCGATGACTTCGGAACCAAATATTCATCACTCAACTATCTGAAGCATTTCCCGGTCAACAAAATCAAGATTGACCGGACCTTCATCACCGGTATCGGCGTCAGCTCGATTGATGAGACTATTATCAAATCAATTGTCTACGTGGCCTCGCAGCTCGGCTATGACCTGATTGCCGAAGGCGTGGAAACAGCGGAGCAGCTGGAGTTCCTGGTCAACCATGACTGCCCGCATATCCAGGGCTTTTACTTCTCCCCGCCGCTGCCGGCGGAAGAAATCCTGAGCAGATTGGCCTCATAATAACTTACGCGGTCCGCACTTGGTAAAACTGCTGCGGACCGCTATAATAAGCATGTACTGCACTGCCAATGCAGCAGGAAGTTAACCCGAAAGGATTTCGAGAAAAATGAATGCGTTTTCCAATTCAGAATTAATCGGCACAATCATTTTTGCGCTGATTCTGGCCATTCTCGCCTACAGGATCATCCGCGGCATGCCCGCTATGGAAGGAAATATTACCGCTTTCCGCAAAAGAACGCTGGTCTGGACACAGGTCGCGCTGGTACTGACTGTTCTGCAGCTGAACTTCAAGGCCGGCGACTGGCGGTTTGCCATTATCCTCGGACTGATCGTGCTGTTTACCGGCAGTATCTGGTGGTCCGCCCGCCATTATGACATGCGCCGCCCGGCTGAAAGCGAGCCTGCTGACCGGGACAGCTCTGAAGAGTAATTATTGCTGCGCATTGCAAGCTCCCAACCGGGAGCTTTTTTTCGTTGCTGCCGGCCGGCGGGGGGAACGGGGCCTGCAGGTACATCTTTGTGACGGCAGGCATACACCGCAGCAGCTGCAAGCATACTAACCGCATCCTAAAATGGCGGAGGTACACAAAGATGGACAAAAAACTAAATCTGCTGATGTTCAGCGGCGAATATGACAAGGCAATGGCCGGGCTGATTCTAGCTAATGCAGCGAGGGATATTGAGGTTGAGGTTACGATGTTTTTTGCTTTTTGGGGGTTATTTCTGGTGCGTGATCCGGAAAAAATGACGCTGGAGGACAAAACAGTCTACGAAAAGCTGATGGATGTCTTTACCCCTAAGGGGCCGCAGCAGCTGCCGCTCTCGCATATGAATTTCAGCGGCCTGGGCCGGATGATGCTGGAGGAGATGATGGAGGATAACAACGCACCCAAGCTGATTCACTTCCTCAAAGGCGCCCGTAAAAAGAACATCAAATTCTACGCCTGCAAGCTGTCTGTAGAGATCATGGGATTCAAGCCCGAGGAGCTGCTTCCGGAGGTTGAAATTATGGATGCCTCCGCTTATCTGAAGGACGCGCTGGAGAGTGACATGCAGCTCTTTATCTGAGTATTCTGCATGGGCTTTAACCTATTTCCTGCACCGGGCATATACTGAGCCATAATGACACAGCCGGAAATCTACCAGGAAGCAGCCGGCAGCGGTGTCAGCCAGAAATAACCGGCTGGAGGGAAATTGCCCGTGCTAACCATCAACCCCGCCTTCCCCAAGAAGGCCCCGGCTTCACTTGCGGCACATTTCACCGCATTTCGCGAGCATACGATCGGCATCCGCCATCAAATCACGACCCCCTTTGGGCGGAAGCCGCTGATTTACGCCGACTGGACGGCCAGCGGGCGCTTATATGAGCCGATCGAGCGCCAGATCCAGGATTCCTTCGGCCCTTATGTCAGCAATCCGCATACCGATTCCAACAGCACCGGGCTGACGATGACGATGGCTTACAATGAGGCGCGCAGCATCATCAGACAGCATGTTCACGCAGGACCGGAGGATGTCCTGCTATTCTGCGGCAACGGCACAACCGGCGCGGTCAACAAGCTGCAGCGGCTGATGGGCCTGAAGCTGCCCGAGTGGCAGCGCCAGAGCTTCCATTGTCCGCCGGAGGAACGCCCGGTCATCTTCGTCAGCCATATGGAGCATCATTCCAACCTGCTGCCCTGGCAGGAGGGAATCGGTGATGTCATTACAGTGCCTGCCGGAGCGGACGGCAACATCAACCCGACTGCCCTGGAAGAGCTGCTCTTCCATTACCGGAACCGCCGTTTCAAGATCGGCTCCTTTACCGCCTGCTCCAACGTAACCGGAATTGAGACCCCCTACGCCAAACTGGCCGCAGCCATGCACCGTCACGGGGGTCTCTGCTTTATTGATTTTGCCGCGAGCGCACCGTTTACGGCTATTGATATGCACCCCGCCTCGCCGCTGGAGAAGCTCGACGCCGTCTTCTTCTCCCCGCATAAATTTCTCGGCGGTCCCGGTACAGGCGGAGTCCTGCTCTTTGATGCCGCGCTCTGCTGCGGCAGGCTCCCCGATGAACCCGGAGGCGGAACCGTAGTCTGGGTCAATCCCTGGGGCGGCCGCCGCTACATCGCTGATGTGGAGGTACGTGAAGACGGAGGGACGCCAGGGTTCCTGCAGGCGATCCGTACCGCACTGTGCATAAAGCTGAAGGAGCGGATGAACGGCAGCGGGGAATGGATGAGGCTGCGGGAGCAGGAGCTGTGCCTGCGGCTCCTGTCCGGACTTGGCCGGATTCCCGGCTGCTCCATCCTCGCCGGCGGACAGACAGAGCGACATGGCATCGTATCGTTCACCCTGCAGAATATCCATTACAATCTTGCCGTAAAGCTGCTGAACGACCGCTTTGGCATCCAGGCGCGAGGCGGCTGCTCCTGCGCCGGTCCCTACGGTCATTATCTGCTGGGGCTTGGCCGTAAGCAGTCCGAGCTGATTGTCCAGGATCTGCATGCCGGTGACCAGTCCTCCAAGCCGGGCTGGGTCCGCATCTCCCTGCATCCCATTATGAGCGAAGCTGAAGTCGACTTAATTATAGAAGCTGTTCAGAATATCACTGCCCGCGGAATGGAGTGGGGGCAGGATTACAGCTACAGCGGTGCAACGAACAGCTGGCTCCACCACTCAGGCCAGACAGAAACAGAATCTGCAATCCGGCGCCTATTCATGGTGTAACGGATCTCCCCCCGCCGCCCGGGCGAACCGGGCTTCGATTGTTTTTACACACCATAACGAGAGACCGATAAACAGCAGCACATAGATAATCTCCCACGGATTACGGATAAACCGCTGCACATCATTGCCGATATAGGACACGGCAAACACCATAATCGCTTTGCCTGCACTAATGGCCAGCAGGTAGGAGCGCAGGCGCATACCGGCAAGCCCTGCGGCCATATTGATAACGACAAACGGGCCGACCGGAAACAGGCTGAGCAGAAAAACATAACTGAAGCCGCTCTGGCGCACCCAGGTCATGCTTCTGGCTACCTTGGGCCGGCGGGCCCACTTCTGCAGGTAGGGATGCGAGGCGATTTTTCGGATGATCAGAAAGGTCACCGCACAGCCTGCTACCAGTCCCAGCCAGGAATATAAGAAGCCAAGCCATAAGCCGTATACCGCCCCGTTCAAGCCTACAATGGCAATGGTCGGCAGCGGCGGGACGAAGGATTTCATAAAGGTCAGCCCGATTCCGGGAAGCGGTCCGAGCGTCCTGTATTGTTCCAGCAGCACCCGGAGCCGCTCCTCCGTCAGCCATGACGATATATCCAATAAGTACATCACTTGCCCTCTCCTCATCATACTCAAAATTTCTTGAACCACGAGCTTCAATTATACAACAACTCTTTTCCAGACGCTTGTGACTGGACAAGCAGAAGCTGGCAGGGCTATGATGAAATTATTGACGAATGATGCGGAATTTACGAAAAAGTTCCAGCCTACGAAGTGAGGTCTGTATGAAACTGTTTGATTTCAGGCTGCTGGCTACGAGAACCCTGGGCATTCTCTGTATCTGCCTGCTCGCAGCAACCGCAGCATATCCCCTGCTAAGCAGCAAAAACGACTCATGCGCAGCAGTAAAGCCTGGCATGATCGATTTGTCCGCCTGCACCTTTGATAAAGATTCAACCTATAAGCTGGACGGCAAGTGGGAGTTTTACTGGAATCAGCTGCTTGACCCTGCAAACACCAGCCAGGCAGACGGCAGCAGCTACATTTCTGTGCCGGGAAGCTGGAAAACATGGACACAAAGGGATTACGGCCGCTATGGCTTTGCCACCTACCGTCTGCAGCTGCTGCTGCCGGAGGACAGCGAATCCTTTGCGCTCAAGGTGAACAATATCCGTAATGCCAGCAAGCTCTTTATAGACGGCAAGCCGCTGGGAGGCAGCGGCATTCCCGGACAGACGCTGAACACCACGGAGCCCCGCAATCAGCCCTATTCGGTCACCGCTCCGAGCGTTAACGGGCGTGCTGAAATTGTTATCCATGCCGCCAACTTCACCTACGACAGCGGCGGAATCGCTGAATCCATCCGGATCGGAACACCGGAGGCTGTTCAAGCACTGGACAAGCGGAACAGCGTCTACGATATCATGCTTGTGGCCGGCTTCGCTTTTATCAGCGTCTATTTTCTGGGTCAGGGACTGCAGCGCAAAGAGGACTACTCATCGTTCCAGTTAGCGATGTACTGCTTTACGATTGTCTTATATATGCTCACCCACAGCGAAAAGCTGCTGTTTGACCTGTCTCCTTCAATCTCATATGAGTGGTTCAGCAAATTACAGCTGATATCGGGCGTAATCGGCTTTTCCTTTGTGGCCGGCTATACCTACACTTTGTTCCCTGCCCTGTATTCAAAGATATTCCAGCGGATTACGTTCACCTACTCTATCGGGTTCTGTCTCCTGTCGTTCGTAAGCTCAATCCGGTTCTACTCACGCGCGTCCAGTATATTGCTGATTTTCAGCTTAATATCAATAATCTATACCTTTTATGTGATGCTCCGTGCTGTGCTTAAGAAGGAAACCGGCTCCTTTTATTTGCTGATCGGTGCAATCGCCGCCATTATATTTACACTCTCGCTGACCAGCAACCTGGTGCTGGGCACAGGATTTTATGCCATACCGCCGGTTTCCGGCCCCATTTTCATTCTCGCGGAGGGCCTGTTTCTCTCTGCGCGGCAAGCCCATGCTTATGAGACTATCAAGCAGCTGTCCCACCAGCTTGCCCGAAAGGACAGGGACAAGGATGAATTCCTACTGAAAACCTCCAATGAGCTGCGGACACCTCTGAACGCCATTATCAACATTTCATTATCTCTCTACGAAGGCAGCGGAGGGTCACTCAGCTCCTCACAGCGCGAGGATATGCGCCTGATTCTGGGCACTGGCAGACGACTGGCGTTCATGGTCAGGGATATCCTCGATTATGAGCAGATCAAGCGGGAGCGGATCGCACTCCACTGGAAGCAGGTCGACATTCAGGGAATCGCCAATATCGTGATTGAAGTGTTCCAGTTCCTGAATATCAAGGAGGACATCCGTATTAAGAACCGCATCCCGCCGGGGATCTATCTGATTGAGGCAGATGAGCACCGGCTGATGCAGATCCTGTATAACCTGCTCGATAACGCCCTCAAATTCACTGACCGCGGCAGCGTGGTCTTCGAAGCGGAGCGGCAGGAGGATATCATCTCCATCTCAGTGACTGATACAGGCAGAGGTATTCCCCCGGAGCGTCTGGAGAGTATATTCCGCGACTATGAGCAGGTCAATGAAGCAGACTCGCTGGAGAGCGGCGGGCTCGGCCTGGGCCTGGCCATCACCCGCAAGCTTGTCGAGCTGCACGGAGGCAGCATAAGGGTCAAATCTGTGCCCGGACGGGGGAGCACCTTTACCTTTGCCATCCCTGTCAGCCAGCCTGCGGCGGCAACAGCAGAGCCCGAAAGCCGCGAGCTGCTGCTTACACCGGTAAAGCCGCCTCCGGAAGCTTTTGACGATGACTGGAAGTATCCCGCCATCCCGCTGCCGCAATATACCGGAGGCGGCGAAGCTGGCGGGGAAGCTCCGCGTATTCTGATAGTGGATGATGATTATGCCAACCTCAAGGCGCTAACCAATCTGCTGTCACTGGAGAACTATACGATTACCAGTATCCGCAGCGGCAAAGAGGCGCTTGCCCTTCTGGCGGAGGACCGCAATTTTGACCTCTGCATCATTGATGTTATGATGCCGGAAATGTCGGGACTGGAGCTTTGCAGAATCATCCGCAAAACCTTCAGCCCGCTGGATCTGCCTGTTCTCATGGCTACCGCCGGACAGCAGCTCCATTTTAACGAGTCGGCCTTCCGGGCAGGAGCCAACGATTTTATCCATAAACCTTATGCCTGGAGTGATTTGAAGGGACGCGTCAAAACCCTGGTTGACCTGAGAAGATCGGTCGCCGAACGTCTCAGCTCGGAAATAGCCATGCTGCGCGCCCAGATCAAGCCTCACTTCCTTTACAACGCCATTAACACGATCATCTGGATGAGTACACGGGACAATGAGAAGACAAGGCAGCTGCTGTACGATCTCAGCCACTTTTTGCGGGGAAGCTTTGATTTCAGTAACCAGGAAACGGCGATTCCCTTCGAGAAGGAGCTTGAGTTGATTGAAGCCTACCTGTCACTGGAGCAGGCCCGTTTCGGCAAGCGCCTGAGTGTGCAGTACAATATCGAGGTCTCCGAATTCACACTGCCCCCGCTGATTGTTCAGCCGATTGTCGAGAACGCTGTCCGCCACGGTCTAATGGAAAAAATCGGAGGAGGCACCCTGACCCTTACCACCAGCCGGCAGGGCGGGAATATTGTGATTACTGTCGCTGATAACGGCAAGGGCATGAGTGACGAGCAGCTGGCTTCCTGGATGAGGGAGGATTACCGCTCCTCTTCGCGTCAGGGAACAGGAATCGGGCTAAAAAATATTAACCGCCGGCTGCTGAAGCAATTCGGCCACCCGCTGCTGCTTGCCCGCGGCCAGGACGGCGGAATTGAAGTGCATATAAGAATACCGTGGAAGGATGAGGTCTCCTGAATTATTCTGTAATGGTTGTAGATGATGAATGGCCGGCGCTGGAACAGATGCGTGAGCTGCTGCAGCAATGTGAGAACATTGCGTCAATCCATGTCTTTGATAATCCCCGGGAGGCCTTCACGGCCGCCGCCGAGCAGAAGCCGGATCTGATCTTTCTGGATATTCAAATGCCCGAGCTGTCAGGGCTTGCCTTTGCAGAGAATCTGCTGCCGTTCTCGCCGGATACGGAGATCGTGTTCGTAACCGCCTACCGCAGCTATGCTGTGGAAGCCTTTGACCTCTCGGCGGCGGATTATCTGCTGAAGCCGGTAGACCCGCCCCGCCTGTTCAAAGCCTGGTCCAAATTTCTGTCCAAGCGGGCGCAGTCCGGACAGCCGGGGGTACCAAGCGCGAGCGCAAGCTTTCAGTACCTTGGCGGCCACACCTTAACCGGGCCGCTTGGCGTTGTTAAGTGGAGCACACACAAGGCAGAGGAGTTATTCGCCTATCTATGGATACACAGGCAAGGCAGCGTCAGTGTCATTCTGAATGATGTTTTTCCGCAGTGGAATTACGAGAAGGGCAAGCAGTATCTGCATACCACCGTCTACCAGATCCGCAAAACCTTAAAAAATGCCGATCTTGGTGACAAAATCGAACTGACCTCGGACCGGGAAAACTACCGGCTGGAAGCCAAGGGCATCGAAGGGGATGCGGAACGGTTTCAGGAAGCAGCCCTTGCGGCACTGCAGGACAATAATCTGGAGAGCCTGCGGGATGCCTCCTCTCTTTATACAGGCGAGCTGCTGCAGTCTCTGGACAGTCTCTGGATTTATTCCGCCAGGGACAAATACCGACAGCTGTATCTGAAGCTGCTGGAGCAGCTTACACTCGGGCTTATCCAGGCCGGGCGCCACTATGAGGCAGAGGAATATGCCCTGCGCCTGGCTGAGCTTGAACCGCTGGAGGAAAGCTACGCCTTGCAGATTATCTCGCTCTATTACATGATCGGCAAGCCTTTGCGTGCCCAGCGGCGCTTCACCCAGTTCCGTGAATCCTACAGGAGCGAAATGGGCGGAGAGCTTCCGGAGTGGTTCCTTGAAGCCTACGGGCGTCTCGGAACTTAGCCTTGCACAATTAGGCAGATCATCCGCAGCAGGACGCGGTAAAGTGAATTCCGATGGTATACCGGCTACAAAAAATAACCCGGCAGCAGCCTGCCCGGTTATTTTTTTCGCTATTTTCCGTAATAAAGCGTTCTCATTTCGATTTTTTCCGTCACACTTCGACTTTTTATCAGTGTTTTATCAGTGGCAAATAGTACCATTGATTTACACAGCAACGATTACCACATCATACAGTATCACACGAGTATATGGAGGTTGTTACAATGAACGGATGGTCAGGTTTAAAAAAATATTTTAGAGGAACCAATTTCCTTACCCTTATGTTCTCCATGATGCGCGAGGTCACTATAGACAATACGTCCCCTGCTATGTCTGTCGAGGTTACAACCGATCAGCCTGCCTATGCGCCTGGAGATGAAGTGACTGTACTCGTGCACCTGCGAAATTTCGCTCCTAATGATCACGGCTACAGCTACATGAATTTTACAGTGCAGTATGACAGCGAAGTGTTTGATAACTCAGAATATCTCGTACAATCAGCCTATAGCGATTCTGCTTTCACCCCGGGCAACGAGGTCGGCAATATATTTCAGTTTAATTTCATGAATCCCGTCGACGGCGGCATTTATTTCGGAATGAACACAACTATGCGCGGCATCGACATCCAGGTCGAAACCAACTCGAAGCACACCCAAATCCCGGCTGTCGACCAGACACTGGTTACTTTTAAGCTCCGGGTAAAGGAGCATACGCTGGCATCCTCCTCAACGATCAGCCTGGCTAATGAATTCACCCGGATCAGAACATCTGAAGCCGGCAACAGCTTCTATCTCTATTCTCCCGACATCACCGTACGCACTTCCGAACCCGTAGCTATTGTCCCGAACCCTCAAGTCTCCGTATACTCCATGGGGCCTAACGCTAATGCTCACCGCTTGGCCTAATATAACCATTTCATCTTATGTATAACTTATGATTATCGAACCCGGTATATTTAATATATTTAACCAGACTCTCTTATGATTAAACAGGCTTTTCTCCGTTCTTGGCACCGGACGCGGGAAAAGCCTGTTTGTGTATTGGCATTCCCGCCAATCTCATGTACTGTGTTCTTATATTTCGGACTTATTTTTATATGAGGGGAGAGGTACGGATGCTTATTACTTCACAAAATATTGATCTGCGGCCGACTGGGCTGCAGGATCTCGACTTTGTACTGGCTGCCGAGCAGGACGAACACAACTGCCGTTATGTCGGGCAATGGAGCAGAGAGAAGCATGCTGCAGCCATTGCCGACGAAGACATTCTGCATCTGATTATTCAGGACAAAACCGGACAGCCGGCAGGCTACGTTATTATCACAGGGCTGCAGGACCCCAATCTGTGCACATGTCTCCTGCGGATTGTCCTTCATACAAAAGGCCGCGGATACGGCACCGCAGCAATCAGCCTGATCAAGGATTGGATTTTCAGGAACACTGAGACACACCGGCTCTGGCTTGATGTTAAAGCGTTTAATTCCAGAGCCAGACATGTATACGAGGCAGCAGGCTTTACAGCGGAGGGAGTGCTGCGTGAAGCGGTAAAACGCGGAGAATCCTTCGACTCCATGGTGATTATGTCAATCCTGCGGCAAGAGTACGAAGAGCACTTACATTAGCCTGAACATGACCTCAATACACAAATACATATCAAAACTGCCGGTTCCATCCGTACCCGGGTACGCTGGTAACCGGCAGTCTGCCAGCTTCTGTTCCTTATCAGCTTATTAAATAGACGCTTCAACCGGCGCTGCCGGCCTGATTCCGGCAAAAACGGCTGTAGCCACATGCTTGCGCGCATCCGCCGTCAGCAGCAGCAGCTTCACCGGGCCGCTGTCTAAGCCACTGCGGACAAACGTTACCTCGGCACCGTCCAGATCCTCTTTGATATTTACGATTTCATAACCCTGCAGCAGCAGCTTATCAACGGCCTGCCGCTCCTTGTCAAACTCCGCAAATGCTGACATGTCACACCACTCCTCCGCTGATTTCCGCTTTGGCGGGAAAGGCCGCCTCCGCCTCGAACCGTTTGCGGTGCAGGTACTGACCTGCCCCCGCCTGCCCGACGAACTGCTTGTCACGGATGACAAACTCGCCGCGGCTCAGCACTGATACCGGTTCGCCCTTGATCTCGATGCCTTCAAATGCATTGTAATCGACGTTCATGTGATGGGTTGCAGCTGAAAGAGTTCTTTCAACGGAAGGATCGAAGATGACAATATCGGCATCACTGCCGATGGCGATCGTCCCCTTCTGCGGAAAAAGGCCGAACAGCTTGGCGCTGGAGGTAGAGATGATGTCAACGAACTTGTTCAATGAGATGCGGCCTTTCTGCACACCCTCGGAGTACAGCAGGCTGAAGCGGTCCTCGATGGTCGGTCCGCCGTTCGGAATTTTGGAGAAATCACCGCGCCCCAGATCCTTCTGCCCCTTGAAATCAAAGGAACACTGGTCGGAGCCGATGGTCTGCAGGGAACCGTTCCACAGCGCATCCCACAGCACATCCTGATTCCATTGTTCTCGCAGGGGCGGTGACCATACATACTTAGCGCCCTCAAAGTCCGGCTTCTCCAGCGCAGTCTGATCCAGCACCAGATACTGCGGGCAGGTCTCGCCGTAGACACGCAGCCCTTTCTTGCGGGCCTCGGCAATCTTCCATGCCGCTTCAGCACAGGTGACATGCACCACGTAAAGCTGCGAATCAGTCAATTCGGTCAGATAAGCAGCCCGGCCGGTAGCTTCACCTTCGAGCTCCGGCGGCCGGGTCAGCGCATGATAGATCGGGTCTGTATTGCCGGCGGCCAGCGCCTGCTCCACCAGATATTCAATCACATCCCCGTTCTCGGCATGGACCATAACAAGCGCACCCTCCCGCTTGGCGGCCTGCAGTGTTTTGTACAACACGCCGTCATCAGCCTGGAAGGTATTCTTGTAGGCCATGAATACCTTCAGCGAGGTGATGCCCTCCTGCTCGATAATCTGCGGCAGCTCGCCGAGTACCCGGTCATTCAGCTCGGACACCATCAGGTGGAAGCTATAGTCAATCACAGCTTTGTCCTGTGATTTGTTATGCCACGTATCCACAGCGCTCTGCAGCGGCTGGCCTTTGGTGGTCAGGCAGAAGTCAATAACGGTTGTCGTACCACCGTAGGCAGCGGCGATCGTTCCGCTCTCGAAGTCGTCAGCGGTGACCGTTCCGCCAAAAGGCATATCCAGGTGGGTATGCGGATCTATCCCTCCCGGGAACACATAGCAGCCGGAGGCATCCACGATTTCAGCACCCGGCACTTCCAGATTCAGGCCGATCCCGGTTACAATCCCGTTTTCAATCAGGACGTCCCCGGTATACGTGTCTGCAGCAGTGACGATAGTTCCGTTCTTGATGATTTTTGCCATCCTAGACCACCTCCGCTTCTGAATACGAGCCGTTCAGGGTGCTGATTACCCGCTGCCGCTGGTTCCAGGTCATCGGCGCTGCCCCGCTGTCCAGCGCGATCATATCGATTGCGCCGTCAGCCGGGCAGACAATCGAGCACAGATTGCAGCCTACGCAATCTTCCTCGCGCACCTGCAGAACCGCCTTGCCGTCAGCATTCGTGAGCATATCAATACATTGATGCGAGGCATCCTCACAGGCAATATGGCACTTGTTGCAGTTAATGCAGTTGTCCTCATTGATCCGCGCAACGACTTTGTAATTCAGATCCAGGTCACCCCAGTTGGAGTATTTCGGCACCGATTTGCCGATCAGCTCTGTTACCGAAGCGAGCCCCTTGTCATCCAGATAGTTATTCAGGCCGTCGATCATCTCTTCAACGATCCGGAAGCCGTGATGCATCACCGCCGTACAGACCTGGATGCCGGTCGCCCCCATCAGCATGAACTCAACCACATCCTGCCACGTGGAGATGCCGCCGATTCCCGAAATCGGAATGCCGACCCCGCGGTCACGCGCGCATTCAGCCACCATGCTCAGGGCGATCGGCTTGACTGCAGGTCCGCAATAGCCGCCGTGTGCGCCTTGTCCGCCAACATGCGGAATGGTGTTCCAGCTGTGAATATCCACTCCCGCCAGACTGTTAATGGTATTGATCAGGCTGATTGCATCTGCGCCGCCTTTGGCCGCATGGCGGGCAACGACGGTAATATCGGTAATATTAGGTGTGAGCTTCACAATTACCGGCGTGGTCGCCACTTCCTTGACCCAGGTCGTCTGTGCCTGTACGAGATCAGGCTGCTGGCCTGAGGCAGCACCCATTCCGCGCTCGGCCATCCCGTGCGGGCAGCCGAAGTTCAGCTCCAGCCCGTCAACCCCGACATCCTCCACCCGTTTGACGATCTCATGCCATTTCTCCCGCTTGGGCTCTACCATCAGGGAGGCTATCACCGCATGGCCGGGAAATCTCTTTTTCGTTTCGTAAATTTCCTTCAGGTTCACTTCCAGCGGCCGGTCTGTAATCAGTTCGATATTGTTGAAGCCTGCAACGCGCTGCCCGTTGAAATGAACGGCTGCAAAGCGCGACGAGGTATTGATGATCGGATCGCCCAACGTCTTCCAGACAGCGCCGCCCCAGCCGGCCTCGAAGGCCCGCTGCACCTGATAGCCTGTATTGGTAGGCGGCGCGGAAGCCAGCCAGAACGGATTGGGTGATTTGATTCCTGCAAGATCAATTCGCAAATCTGCCATAAATATTCCCTCCCTGTCATATGCAGTCCGCGGTTACCCGCCGGATCTGCATTGCATATTCCTGCCGGTACGCCAGGCAACGGTTAAACCGCAGAACCAACCACACTGTCCTGCAGACCGGATAGCTGTTTGACTATTGCATAAGCCGCATCCTTGCCCTGCTGTGCCGCCGATACGACCATTGCCTCACCATTGCCGGAGCCAAAGACGATATCGCCGGCGGCATAGATCATTGGATCAGAGGTCCGGCCGGTCCTCCGGTCAATCCGTACCACGCCCCAATCGTGCTCCAGCCCCAGTGACTCAATCAGGTCAATCCGCCGCTTCTGTCCGATTGCTATGACTACGGCATCAACCGGCATTACAAATTCCGAGCCTTCAACCGGTATTGGCGTCAGACGCCCGTCCTTGCCTGTCTCGCCGGTCAGCTTCATCCGGACGCATTCCAGCCCGGTCACATTGCCCAGCTCATCGCCGACAATCCGCTTGGGCAAGGTCAGCCAGTTGAATTCAACGCCCTCCTGCTTGGCAAATTCATATTCGAAATCGTAAGCGGTCATCTCACTCCGGGTACGGCGGTAGACCATTTTGACACTCTCGGCTCCGAGCCGCACCGAGCAGGTGGCCGCATCAATCGCAGTATTGCCTGCACCGATTACCGCGACACGCTGCCCCATCAGCTCCAGTGTCGGGATCCCGGTCTTGGTTGTCTCAACCAGTTCAATGGCATCATATACTCCGGAAAGCTTCTCCCCTTCAATGCCCAGCGGCGGCACATAGCCCATTCCGGCTGCGAGCACGATGGCGTCATACTCTTCCCTGAGCTCCTCCACACTAACGTCCACTCCAACCTTAACTCCGGTGCGGATCTGCACGCCCAGCTTCTCCACCTGCTCCACTTCCCACAGCGAGATCGACTGCGGCAGCCGGAAGGAGACGATTCCGTGTGTATTCAGTCCGCCGGCTAGCGGTTTGGCCTCGTAGACCACCACGGCAAACCCTTCACGCGCCAGCTCTCTGGCAGCGGACAAACCTGCCGGCCCGCCGCCGATAACGGCCACCTTCTTGCCGTTTGGCAAACCCGCCTGGAACAGCTGGATGCCGCTGTTAACGGCCCAGTCGGTGGCATACCGCTGCAGCAGTCCGATCTGAATCGGCGCTGAAGCATCGTTCAGTACGCAGGCCCCCTCACAGAGCTCCTCTGTCGGACAGACCCTTGCACAGCTGGCGCCAACCGGATTGGATTCCATGATCGTCATGGCTGAGCCCTTCAGATTATCGGTGGCAATCCGCTTAATAAAGGAAGGAATATTGATGCCGGTGGGGCAGGCCTTGATACAGGGCGCATCATAACAATAGAGACAGCGGTTGGATTCCTCCATTGCGCCCTTGCGGCTGAGTCCGGGCTCCGCCTCGGCGAAATTGCGCATAAACAGTTCAGGTGTAAATGCAGTTAACGGAGAAGAGTGCTCCATCAGTTATCCCTCCCTTTAATTTCATTAGCTGCCTCGAAAGAATTCAATGGCAATTCCACTCCCCAAGGCAGATTAATGTTATATATAATTACATTATTACGATATTCTCCTTAATATTTTGCTTACACTCCGGGCCTTATGTAGTAAAATATACTTCAAACCTAATAAAGCCGTTTATTCCGCATCACATTAAGTCATATTTCCTAACATATTATATTCAAACTATATCCATTTCGTTTTTTTGTTACATTAGACACATTGTCTAATTTCGAAAGTGTATTTTTTACGCCGGAGAAAGCAAGCAGGATAAAGAGCGAGGGGGAAAGCATATGGATTGGGAACTTGTATTTACGGTACGTGATGCACTGAGAAGACCACTGTTCGCAGATGCCGTGATCGTCGGCGGGAAAAGCGGGCTGAACCGGGCGATCCGCTGGGTGCATGTACTGGAGAGCGCCAGCTTCGAGAGTCTGATCCACGGAGAGGAAATGATCCTGACAACAGGTATGGGAGCCAGCGCAGACATTGCGGCCTCCCTGGCCTTTTTACAAAATCTGATTGATAAAAACGCCGCCTGTCTGTGCATCGAGCTCGGGGCTTACTTCAGCACGATTCCCCAGGAGATGATCGAGCTTGCGGGCCGCCATGATTTCCCGCTGATTGTATTCACCCGCACCGTACGCTTCGTAGACATTACGCTCGACCTGCACTCTCTCATCATCAACCGCCACCACAAGATGCTGCAGGAGCTGGAGAGCATCTCCCGTGAATTCCACCGGCTTACCCTGACCTCCCAGGGAACCCTGAAGGTACTGCAGCTGTTATGCAAAAGCACCCGCACCCAAATCGTCTATATGCAGCTCCAAGGCAAGCCGCTATTTTTCCCGGCGCTTCCGCCGGAAGAGCAGCTCCCGCTGCTTGGCTTCTTTGAATCGCTTGACGATGAGCTTGAGGGCATACAGCCCGATGCCGCACCCTGCATCCGTGAGTTCGGACACAGGAAGATTGCCTTGAAGCCGGTAGGGGCGCTCGACCAGACCTGGGCTTATATTATGATGATCAGCAATCATAAGCCGCAGGAATTCGACTGCCTGCTGCTGGATTCCGCTTCACTCTCGATTGCACAGGAGCTGCTGCGCACCCGCTATATGGAAGAACGCAAGCTGTTTTCCGAGAATTTGTGGGTCGATGAGCTGATCAGCGGACGTATCGAGGATGACAACCGGCTCAAGGGTCTGGTCGGCCCCGACTTTAATATCGTGAACGAGCTGAGCTACCGGGTCTGTCTGATTGAAATCGAGAATCCGCGCGATGTGAAATGGAACAGCTCGGAGAACGACTGGGAATCCATCACCTTCCACCTTTCGCTTATCATCAGGTCCCTCTTCGAGAAATACTCCCTGCGGCCTCTGATTACCCTGAAAAATAACCGGCTTACCGTAATTGCACTCGACATCCAGTCCAGGCTCCCCGGCAAGCTAAGGCTGCAGCAGGCACTTGATGCACTCCAGCACATCCGGGCTGATGAAAAATTAAAGGACCTGCAGCTCGTCACCGGAGTCAGCAAGTCCCACAAAGGCCTGAAGCAGGCATATGCCGGCTATCAGGAAGCAGTACAATCTCTGTCGCTCTATTCTTGTTATCAGAAGCCGGTACTCTTCTATGAAGAGCTGGGCGTGTTCCAGCTGCTCCTCAACCTGAATGACGGGAAGACGCTGGAGAACTTCATCCGCAGCTATCTGGGACCGCTGATCGATCATGACCAGTCGAAGGGCAGCGAGCTGATGCTGACACTGCGCGTGTTCCTCGATCATGACGGCTCCAAGCAAATCGCCGCCCGCAACCTGTTCATTGTCAGGCAGTCCCTTTATTACCGGCTGGACAAAATCACCGAACTGCTCGGCGAGGACTTCATGCTCCCCGAGAACCGCATCTCGATCCAGGTTGCCCTGCGCGCCTATCAGCTGCTGTACCCCGATAAGCTCACGCTCTCCAGCTCCCGTTCAGCACAGCTGTGAGCGTATCAACAATGAATTGTATATCACTATCCGTAGACGAAAGCGGCGGCGCGAGTGTCAGTACATTATTGAAGCCTGCCACAGTGTCCCCGTTCTTGCCGATAATAAGCCCTTTAGCCTTACATTCGCCAATAATGCCTTTGACAGTATCCAGTGCGGCAGGCTGCCGGGTTGCCTTGTCGGCCACCAGCTCGATGCCGATGATCAGTCCGAAGCTGCGGATATCGCCGACCAGCCTGTGATCAAGCAGCCCGGATAGCCCGCTGTGCAGCCTCTGCCCCAGAATACCGGCACGCTCCACCAGCTGCTCCCGCTCCAGAATCTCCAGATTGCAGAGGGCCAGTGCACAGGCTGCCGGATTGCCGCCGAAGGTATTCACATGACGGAAGTGGCCGTAGCCGTCGCTGTTATCCTTGAAGGCTTCATAAATATCCTTGCGCACCGCGGTTGCCGACAGCGGCAGATACGCACTGGTCAGCCCTTTGGCCATGGTGACGATATCCGGCTTGATCCCGAAGTTCTGATGGCCGAACTTCCGCCCGGAACGCCCGAAGCCGCAGATGACCTCATCCATAATCAGCAGCACGCCATATTTCCGGCAGATTTCCTGCACCCGGTCCAGATAAATCTGCTCCGGCACAATGACGCCGCCGCCGGTAATGACCGGCTCCATGATTACAGCAGCAACCGTCTCTGCGCCCTCCCATACGATCTTATCCTCGATCGCCTGTGCACACTGCAGATTGAATGCCTCCACAGTCATGCCTGCAGGGCGGCGGTAGCTGTCCGGCGGAGCCACATGCAGGAACCCTGCAGCCAGCGGCTCATATTTGTACTTGCGCTGCGCCTGGCCTGTAGCAGACAAAGCCCCGAGCGAGCTGCCGTGGTAACCGCGGTAACGGGCGATGAATTTACTGCGGTAATGCTGGCCGGTCTGCTGATGGTACTGGCGGACGATCTTGAAGGCCGCCTCATTCGCTTCAGAGCCGCTGTTGGAGAAGAAGATCACATAGTCGCCTTCCAGCCACTCATTCAGCTTCTCAGCAAGCGCAACGGCCGGCATATGACTTTGGGTAAGCGGGAAATACGGCAGGCTGAGCAGCTGATTGTAGGCAGCGTCAGCCAATTCTTTTCGCCCGTACCCGACATTTACGCACCACAGTCCGGACATTCCGTCCAGGTATTTATTGCCGTCAATATCGGTAACCCACGACCCGCTGGCCGAAGCCGCGATCATCGGGGGACTCTGTTCACTGTATGGTGTAATGTTATGCCATAAATACCGCTGATCCTTCTTTATGGCCGCTTCGCTCTCTTTGCCCAGGCTCTGCATGGCAAGTTCCCCCTCTTTCGAAATCAGTTGTATGGAACACTAATAGCGTGCAGTAATCATCTTCTTGCGGGTATAGAATTCAACACCGTCACGCCCGTTGGCATGCAGGTCACCATAGAAGGATTTCTTGTATCCGGAAAAAGGAAAAAACGCCATCGGTGCCGGTACCCCGAGATTCACACCCAGCATCCCTGCATCAATCTCTTCCCGGAACTCACGGACCGCGCGGGCACTGTCTGTATACAGACAGGCACCGTTGGCGAACGGTGAGCGGTTTGTAATCTCTATCGCTTCGGCGAGATCTTTGACGCGTACCACAGACAGCAGCGGAGCAAAAATCTCATCCTGCCAGATGGTCATTCCCGGCTGCACACGGTCAAAGATGGTCGGCCCCAGGAAATAGCCGGCACCTGCTGCTGCGCTATCCTTCCGGCCGTCGCGTACCAGTTCCGCCTGCTCGCTGATTCCGGCTTCGATATAGCGGATCGTGCGCTCCTTATTCGCCTCCCGGATAACCGGCCCGAGAAATACGCCATCCTCCCTGCCGTCCCCGATCTTCAGGCCGTCGGCCGCCTGAATCAGGCGGCCAACCAGCTCATCGGCGATAGCCTCATGTACAACTACAACCGAGCAGGCCATACAGCGCTCGCCCGCCGAGCCGAAAGCAGCTGCCGTAATATTCTTTACGGCATTGTCCAGGTCGGCATCCGGCAGCACAATCGAGTGGTTTTTGGCGCCGGCCAGCGCCTGCACACGTTTGCCGTGAGCTGTCCCCTGCTTATACACATATTCCGCCACCGGCTGTGAGCCGACAAAGGAAATCGCCTTCACATCCTCATGCTCCAGCAGGCCGTTCACCACTTCATGCGCACCATGCACCACATTCAGCACACCCGGCGGAAACCCGGCTTCACCGAACAGCTCCGCCAGCCGGTTAACCAGCAGCGGCGTACGCTCCGACGGCTTCAGCACAAAGGTGTTGCCGCAGGCTACTGCCAGCGGAAACATCCAGCAGGGCACCATCATCGGAAAGTTAAACGGCGCAATTCCGCCGATCACCCCCAGGGGGTAGCGGTACATGCCGGATTCAATGCCGGAAGCGATGTCCGGCAGCTGGCTGCCCATCATTAGCGTAGGAGCTCCCGAGGCAAATTCCACGCACTCAATGCCGCGCTGCACCTCACCGAGCGCCTCTTCCCTGCTCTTGCCGTTCTCCAGCGTAATCAGATCGGCCAGCTCATCCCGGTGCTGCACCAGCAGCTGCTGGTACTGGAAGAAATAACGGGCTCTCCGCGGAACGGCAACCCTTTTCCATGAATTATAGGCAATTGCCGCCGCGAGGACTGCAGCATCCACCTCCTCCCTGCTCGAGATCGGAACATAGGCAATCACCTCGCCGGTTGCCGGATTGAATACCTCCTCTTCCTGTGCGGAGGGTGAATCCACCCAGCTGCCGTTCACATAGTTTCTGATTTTCTCTGCCTGCCTCACTACCAGAGACATGATACCTCACCTCTTTCTTGATCTGGGCTGCCGATGATAATAGATGACCGCCTCACCGGCGGTCATCTGCGTGTTATTTATGGACGGAAAGCTTACTCTGCTGCCATCTCAACAATCTCATTCGTATAGGCTTCATTCACATCGGCCGCTTCCTTGATTACTCCGAATTTAAGGGCAATATCTGCCGTCTGCTGGAATGCGGCAGCATCGGTATAGCCCAGCTTGGCAATATCAAAGCCCTCCGGCTGAATCAGCTTGGCTACTTCTGTCATCATAGTCAGCTGATGCTCGCGGGTTGTACTGCCTTCCTCAGCGAGCTTCATTACGCTGTCCACAGCCGCTTCCGGATCGGCGATCGCATCCTTCCAGCCCTTGAGTGAAGCACGGACGAACTTCGCTGCAATCTCCTTATTATCCGCAAGCCATTCTTTATTGGCGAAGAGGTTATCCTCAAGCATGGCTACCCCCTCATCGTTCATATCAATAACATTCAGATCTTCAGCCTTTATTCCCGATTCCAGCACAACCTGATATTCATTGTAGGTCATGGCTGAAGCGGCATCGATTTCACCGCCAAGGAACTGGTCCATGGTGAAGCCCTGCTTCGTAAAATTCAAATCCTTGTTGGAATCGAGCTTATACTTATCGAATAGCGCCAGCAGTTCAAACTCATTGCCGCCCATCCAGTTTCCGACCTTTTTACCCTTCAGATCAGCCGGACTGCTGATTCCCGCATCTTTCTTGGACACCAGGACCAGGCCGCTCTTTTGGAAAATCTGTGCGATCTGTACCAATGGCATTTCCTGCTCCTGGCTGGTCAGCAGGCTTGCCACCCAATCTACCCCGATGTCTGCCGATCCGCCGGCCACCTGCTGCTCCGGTACAATGTCAGGCCCGCCGGGCAGAATTTCAACGTTCAGCCCCTCCTCGGCATAATACCCCTTATCCTGTGCCAGGAAATAACCGGCGAACTGTGCCTGGGGCACCCATTTCAGCTGCAGCTTGACCGTAACCGGCTCTGCAGCAGGCTCTGCCGTTGCCGCTCCCGGTGAAGCGGAAGCCTCTGCAGCCGTATTCGCTTCAGCGACAGGTGCATTGGCATTGTTGTTTCCTCCGCAGCCGGCCAGCAGAGAGATGAGCATAATCATTGCCGCCAGCAATAGCCCGCCGTGCGGTTTACCCTTTTTCCCGTTCTTCAAATGCAACTCCCCCTACCATTTTGAGTTTGTGGTTCTTGCACAGCACAGTATGGTTGCCATCATGGTGCCTATATCCACACGGCCCGCGGTCAGGTTCTCTGTCTCCCTCACGCGAAGGTCCGGATGTAACGGGTAAAAGAAGGTCACGAACGCCGGGAAGGATGCCACCTGATAAATACCTTCTCCAGCCGTTCTACAATCAGGTAAAACAACACCCCGGCAATGGCTGCAAGCACAATACAGGACCAGCCGAGCGGCATTTTCGCCACCTTGATGGAGTTGGAGAGAAGATAACCAAGCCCCCTGGAGGAAAAGAAAAACTCGCCGACGATGGCTCCGATCATACTCGCGGTAGCATTGATCTTGAGGGCGGTAAATACGTACGGCAGACTGTTCTGAATCCGCAGATACCGGAATACCGCCGACTTGCCGGCAGCATAGGAATGCATCAGATCGAGCGCCAGCGGGTCTACCGCCGACATTCCCTTGTAGGCATTGATTGCCATTGCCGCCATTGTCGTTGCAGTAACAATAGCCGCCCGCGAGCCGATGCCGTCGCCGAACCACAGGTTCATAATCGGGGCCAGCGCCACAATCGGTACGGCATTGAGCGCCGCGACCAGAGTCAGGCTGCCGCCGCCCCAGCGCGGCCAGGCGGTTGCAGCCAGGGCAATCAGAAAGCCGCCGGCCGAGCCGATCAACATGCCGGCTACTGCTTCGGTAAGGGTATAGCCGGTATAGGACAGCAGCAGGCTGTAATTCTCCCGCATGGCTTCCCAGATAGCAGAAGGCAGCGGAAGCTGATATTTCTTCAGGTCAAACAGCTTATGAAACATCTGAAGCTCCCAGAGGAGCAGGAAGATTACACCGGCTGCAAGCGGCAACAGCACACCCGCATTAAGCCATCCGGCCAGGCGCCGTCTTCCCCTCTGCTTCTCCGGGCCTGATGAAACACTATCTATCGTTGTTATAAGAGATGAAGGCGGGCCTTCACTTCCAGCCGCAGCGATATATGCAGGCTCTTGCACTGAACTGCTGCTCATGAGCGTTCTCCCCCCTTCGGCCGGAACTCGGGCTGCCACGGTGCAACCAGACGCTCGACAAGCGTCATCAGCCAGTAGCTGGCGATACCCAGCAGCGCCCCGACCAGAACTGTAGACCAGAACATGTACGTATGGGAAGGCCCATAATACAGATTCCGCAGCATAATGACCCCTATACCATGCTGGGCGCCCATCAGTTCAACCAGAATGGCCCCGGTTACCGCAAGCGGAGCCGCGATTTTGAGGCCGCTGAACAGTCCCGGCAATGCAGCCGGAAGCTTCAGCTTCCAATAGACTGCCCACGGCTTGGCTGCATAGGAGTGCATGAGCTCCACTGCGGGAAGATCCACGCTGCGCAGGCCGCGCAGCATGTTCAGCGCAACCGGAAAAAAAGTGATATACCCGGAGATGATAATCCGCGATACCTGCTCATCGCGTACAATCCCGTAGATAATCGGCGCGAGTCCAAGAATCGGAATCATCTGCGAAGCAACCGCGTACGGGAAGGCGAGCCGTTCAACCGTTCTGGACAGGCTCATCAGCACAGCGAGCAGCACTCCGGCTGCGGCACCGATCAGGAAGCCTATACCGGCATTGCCGAAGGTCGCTCCGCCCTCCTTCAGCAATGTGCCGCTGTACTTCCACAAGGTTGCCGCCACCTCATGCACATAAGGCAGCTTGGATTGGGCCAGCGGGGTCTTCACCACATGGAGCAGCATCCAGGAGACGGCTTCCCAAATCGCCAGCAGGCCGCAGATCCAGACGAGCAGCGGCAGATAACGGCTGCGGAGCAAGCTGTTCGCCTTCATCGCTACACCCCTTCGAAACTGTCGCGGATGCGGGCGATCAGTTCAAAAAACTGCGGGCTGTTCCGCATCTCTGCTGTACGCGGGCGCGGCAGCGGAATATCGACAACAGCCGATAACCGTCCCGGATGCGGGGATAACACGAACACTCTGTCCGAAAGGAAGATAGATTCAGGAATACTGTGGGTTACAAACACAATGGTGCTCTTCACCTTGCTCCAGACGGAGAGCAGCTCCTCATTCAGACGCTCACGTGTGAATTCATCCAGCGCGGAGAACGGCTCATCCATCAGCAGAATCTCCGGCTCCATCGAGAGTGCGCGGGCGATGGCCACACGCTGCTGCATTCCTCCGCTGAGCTGCCACGGATACTTGTCGGCAAAGCCCCGCAGCCCGACAAGCTCCAGCAGCTCCAGCGCTTTTTCCTCACGGGCCGCCTTCTTGACTCCCATCAGCTCAAGCGGAAGCGTAATGTTGTGCTTGACCTTGCGCCAGTCATACAGCACCGGACTCTGAAAAACAATGCCGTACTTCTGGGCCAGCCTCGCTTCCTTGGCACTTTTTCCTGCTACCGTTACATCGCCCGCAGTTGGTGTCAGAAGATCTGCCATAAGTCTCAGTAATGTTGTTTTGCCGCAGCCTGAGGGACCCAACAAAGAAACGAATTCGCCTTTGGCAATATTAAGGCTGACCTGATGCAGTGCCAGCACATCTGCACTCTCCGTCTGATAACGCATTTCTACGTTTTCCAGCTGTATCTCAGGAATCTTTGCCGCTACAAGTGACATATCCTGTTCCCCCTTTATCCCTGATTCTTGATCATCAATGTTAAACAACATAACATATTATTCATTTTTGATAAATGATTAAAGTTTCGATGTAGGATTAACTAACATCTTACACTCTGCGGTCCGGACACTCACTAGACAAAAAGTAAAATAGCGCCTGTGAAATTCCGTCACTTTGTCTAGGCGCGGGACCGGAATTGTTAAAGAATGCGGCGGATGCCGATATACATAGATGGGGGATTTTACTCCCCCGACAGGATACTGCGGACTAAACGGGGAAGCCCGGAAGCCGAATGTTATCCATAACAAACTGTGATACTATTTATGTATATCCTTGATCAAACAGGAGAAAATTCGCCGATGTGGAGCACTTATATCAACAGGCCTCGGCCTGCTTCTGCTGAACAGGCAATAGACCCCTGCCCTGTGAGGAGGCCGATGCCATGGGAACTTTAATATCAAATTACATTGTTATCGTATCTGTATCCGGGGTGCTGAACGCGCTCCTTGCACTGTTTGCCTTTTATAAGAAGACTGATTTTGCCGGAATCAGGGCTTTTGTAGGCAGCTCCTTTTTCTCGGCCATTTACATCTTTGGGTTTGCTCTGGAGCTGTCGGGCAACTCCATGCAGGAAATCGGGTTATGGATCAAGGTGGAGTATCTGGGCATGCCTTTTATCGCCCCCTGCAGTCTGCTTATGATCATGCATTTCGTGGGACTGGAGCGCCTGATTAACAAAAAGCTGCTGATTCCGCTCTTCGCTGTACCGATTATTTCCGCACTGCTGGTATGGACCAATGAGTATCACCATCTGTTCTACAAATCGATGATGTTCCGGGAAGGTGCGCCTTCCCTGGTGGTTGATATTGTGATGGGCCCCTGGTATATCGTGCAGGGCAGCATGACCTTCGGCTCTATGCTTGCCGGGATGTGCCTGATCCTCTGGCAGTGGAACCGGATGAAGCGTGTGTACCGGCGGCAGATGATTACCATTTTTGTCGGGCAGTTTCTGCCGGCCATGGGAGCGTTCCTCTATTTAATAGACAAGACCCCCTATGGCACGGACCCTGTGCCGGTCATTATGGGCGTGACCTCGACCCTGTACTTCTGGGCCATCCTGTCCAGAGGGATGCTGACCGCAGCCCCTATCGCCCGGGAAAATCTGTTCGAGAGCATGCGCGACGGGGTGCTGGTCACAGACCGTTTTGATATGCTGATTGATTACAACCGGGCTGCCACAGGGATGATGGAAGGACTGGACTCCTCCGCGGTCGGGCGCTCCCTGGCCCAGCTGTTTCTGCCTGCAGGCAAGGATGCCGTCGATTACGTAATGAGTGCCGACCCGCTGCTGAGCGGGGAACGGGAGCTGGCCTGGAATATAGGCGGAAGCACCTGTTATTACGAGGTCCGCTCTTCCCCAGTACTCAAGAAGGACGGGAGCGTTGCCGGCAGGATGATCATGCTGATCGATGTAACCGAACGGACTCTGCTGCAGGAAAAGCTCCGGCAGCTTGCTACCATTGACAGTCTGACCGGTATATATAACCGGACTCATTTCATGGAGCTTAGCCGGGAGCTGCTGATTCAGGCGCAGGACAGCAAGAGTCCCTTTTCGATTATTCTGCTGGATATCGATTTCTTCAAAAACATCAATGACCGTTACGGCCACCAGTACGGCGACATGGCACTCCAGCATGTCGTAGGCGTATGCTCCAGGCATATCCGGGAAAGGGATGTATTCGGGCGGTATGGGGGAGAGGAATTTGTAATGTGCCTGCCGGATACCCCGCTGAAGCAGGCTGCCCTGCTGTCAGAGCAGATCCGCAGCGATGTGGAGCGCAGCCCCATGTATACGGTGTCCGGCCAGATTAATGTAACCGCCAGCTTCGGTGTAGTGGAGGCTCTCCCGCACAACGTATCCCTTGAGGAGCTGCTCTCCGAAGCCGATCATGCCCTGTACACCTCCAAGCGCAACGGACGCAACGCAGTGCATATATCCAGCGGAGCAGCAATCACTCATTTCAGGCCCTGACAGCAAGCTCGGCAACTGAATATGCTTATGCTAAGCAGCCCCGTTCCGGCAGGAACGGGGCTGCTTTCAGCCTATATCTTGTTTGGAGCAAATCTGCACAGGCTCACTTGGCCCCTGCCATAAAATAATCCACGCCCTGCAGCAGGTCTGCCGGCAGTTCGGCCAGCTTTAAATCAGCTTTGAGCTCCAGCAGCACCCGTTCGCGGTCAGGCCCGTAGGCATCTGCCAGCCGGGCCAGCCGTTCCCACGGCTCCAGGTCGGCCCGGAACGCCTGCCCGCTCATTGGAATACCATGAGACTCCACCAGCCAGTCTGCTCCGAACCCGTAGGCGGTATCCAGCAGCCCGAGAAACGCTGTACTGCTGTAGCTGCGCGGTCCGCCGTATACCGAAGGGCCAAGCGCATCACCCAGAAACAGCACTTTGTCCTCGCGGACATACAGCACACAGGAATCCGCAGAATGGTCGCCCCCGACATGACGGAGCTCACAGCTTACTTCTCCAAGATCAATTACAAGGCTGCCGGTAAAAAGAATATCCGGTTTACCGACCGAAATCTGCCCGGGTTCACCGTATTCCAAACGGATATGCTGTACACTTTCCATGCTGATGGTCCCTGCCTGCACCAGCTCCTCCAGCTCATCATCCGACCAGCCCCGTCTGCTTAAACTGCCCAGTACCTCTGCCGTTTTCTCATGGGCGATAACCGGTACATTCCAGGCATTCATCCCGAAGCTGTGATCCCAGTGCCAATGCGTCAGTACCAGCAGGTCCGGACTGCGGACCCCGCGCCTGTCCAGTTCAGCACGGAAGCAATCTGCGTGGGCAGGAGAGGCACCTGCATCCATCAATAAAGTCCGGTCCGCTCCGGCAATTGCCGCAAGCACCGGCCGGTCGGTTTCATGCTCTGCATGCATGATCAGAATATGCGGGCTGAGCTGTTCAAATCTGTGCTCCATTTTACCGTATCCTCCTCTATAACGTTCAACAGGCCAATAAAGCAGGCCAACAAAGTATATCTGCGCATTCTTTTGGCGATAACAGCACCCATAGCGCTCTGACCGGATGCCCGTCGCGTGAGCTCTCTTCCCCTTCATGTTGCCTGATTTAGTGGCATTAATCAACTCGCTTGTTTGCAGCAGCAGGGTTTAAGTTTAATAAGAGAATAGCTAATCTCCCCCGCTCCTGTAAACAAGACAACCGCAAGGAGGGAAATGCGATGATCAAGATCGGGCTAACCGGCTTCGGTGACCATGATGAGCTGTACGGCAAAATCAAGCCCGCCGAACGTCTGCCCGCCTACAGCGCCCATTTTCCCATCGTGGAAATTGACAGCTCCTTTTATGCGGTACAGCCGGTCCGGAATTATGTGAAATGGGCCTCACAGACCCCGGATAACTTCCAGTTTATTGTAAAAGCCTATCAGGGAATGACCGGACATCTGCGCGGCAAAAAAAATTACTACGATTCCACCGGTGAAATGTACGCGGCGTTTCATCATTCTATTGCCCCTGTACGCGAGGCCGGCAAGCTGGCCATGGCTCTCTTCCAGTTCCCGCCGTGGTTTGACTGTACCAGGGAGAACGTGGATTTTCTGCGTGAGGTCAAAGAACGGATGCTGGATGTTCCTTCAGCGGTAGAGTTCCGCAATGAGTCCTGGTACAGCCCGGAAATGCGCGACAGAACACTCGGCTTTCTGGAACTCGAGGGCTGGATTCACACCGTTGCCGATGAGCCGCAGGCGGGCTCAGGCTCCATCCCGATTGTACCTGTAGCGACAAATCCCGATATCACGTATATCCGGCTGCACGGCCGCAACGTCCAGGGCTGGAACCAGAGCAGCCATCCCGACTGGCGCAAGCTTCGGTATCTGTACCGTTACAGCACGGAGGAACTTACGGAATGGCGGGACCGCCTGCTGGAGCTGGAAAAAAGCTGCCGCGAGCTCTATGTGGTGTTCAACAATAACTCCGCCGGTGACGCTACTCCCAATGCCAAAGAGCTGCAGGCCCTGCTGGGTATTGACGGCGGCCTGGCCCCGCTTCAGCTGGACCTGTTTAACTGATTACCCGGTCTACATATATAGGAGGTTATAGAGATGAAGAGAAACCATACGATGATGCAGTTTTTTGAGTGGCATGTTGAAGCGGACGGGCTGCACTGGAAGCGGCTGGCTGAGATGGCCCCGGATATCAAGGCAGCCTATATCGATTCGGTCTGGGTTCCGCCTGTAACCAAGGCCGTCTCCGGCGAGGACACCGGGTATGGGGTGTACGATCTCTATGATCTGGGCGAATTCGACCAGAAAGGTACGGTCCGGACCAAATACGGCACGAAGCAGGAGCTGATCGAGGCGATTGCCGAGTGCCTGAAGAACGGCATCGCGGTCTACGTCGATCTCGTTATGAACCATAAAGCCGGTGCAGATGAGACAGAGACCTTCGAGGTAATTGAGGTGGATCCCAACGACCGCACCAAGGATATCTCCGAGCCTTTCGAGATTGAGGGCTGGACCAAATTCACCTTTCCGGGGCGCGGCGAGGAGTATTCCGCCTTCAAGTGGGATCACACCCATTTTAACGGTACAGACTTTGACGCCAAAGAAGGCCAGACCGGGGTATTCCGGATCAACGGCCAGAACAGGGCCTGGAACCAGAATGTGGACGACGAATTCGGCAACTATGATTATCTGATGTTCGCTAACATTGACTACAGCCACGATGATGTCAAGCGGGAGATGCTGGACTGGGGAAAATGGCTGGTCGATACCCTGCAGTGCAGCGGCTACCGGCTCGATGCCATCAAGCATATCAACCATGAGTATATTAAGGAGTTCGCCCAGGAAATGAAAAGAAAGCGCGGCGAGGACTTTTATATCGTCGGTGAGTTCTGGAACCCGAACCTCGAAGCCTGCCGCGAGTTCCTCAATACGGTTGATTATCAGATCGATTTATTCGATGTCTCTCTGCATTACAAGCTCTATTCCGCTTCACTTGCCGGGCGGGACTTTGATCTGACGAAGATTTTTGAGGATACGCTGGTCCAGACCCATCCGCTGAATGCCGTAACCTTCGTGGACAACCATGATTCACAGCCTCATGAGGCGCTGGAGTCCTGGGTCGGCGACTGGTTCAAGCAGAGCGCGTATGCACTCATTCTGCTCCGGCGTGACGGTTACCCTGTCGTCTTCTATGGCGATTATTATGGAATTGGCGGCCCGACCCCGGTAGAACCGAAGAAGGCTGCCATTGATCCGCTGCTGTATGCCCGTTATCACAAGGCTTACGGCGATCAGGATGATTATTTCGATCATCCCAACACCATCGGCTGGGTGCGCCGCGGCGTGGAAGAGCTGCCCGGCTCCGGCTGTGCCGTAGTCATCTCGAACGGCGACAACGGCGAGAAGCGGATGTTCCTCGGAGAAGAACGGGCCGGAGAGGTCTGGGAGGATTTCACCCGTAACCGTGTGGAGACCGTAACCATCGGTGAAGACGGCTGGGCTGTATTCCCTGTAAACGGCGGCAGTGTATCGGTCTGGGCGCTGCCGGATCAGGAGGGTCCCGCTCAGGAGCAGAGCGCTGACAGCGCGGAGAATCATTGATAACGAAAATAGAAACAGCCGCCGTCCCGATCGGGACGGCGGCTGTTTGGTTATTGTAATCCTGTAAGCTCTGCTGGTATCAGCCTGCTTAGCTGCTGATAGTCGGGTGATCGCCTTCAGCCCAGCCAGCGTTATCGCTGTTCAGAATCCGTTCGATTGGATACACCTGCCGTACAGCAGTCACGACGCCTGCACAGAGAACCGCTTTGACGAGGTCGCCCGGGATGAACGGCCACATTCCTGCCGTCAGCGCCTTGGAAAGGGAGTCCATTCCTGTAGAATGGGCCAGCCACCATACACCTCCGGGATAGACCAGCAGTGCGCCGAACACAATGTTGGCAGCCGCCAGTTTGGGAAACGTATATTTATCCTGCCGCATGCGCTGGGAGCACAGCCCAATCAGGAACGCGGCAACCGGCCAGGAGAAAATATAGCCTGCCGTCGGGCCAACCAGCACCGCCACTCCGCCGCTGCCGCCCATAACAGGAAATCCTGCTGCACAAAGGCCGATGACGATAAGCACAGCCAGCGTTCCGTAGCGTGCTCCAAGCACCGCGCCGGCCAGTATCACCGCCAGTGTCTGCAGTGTAATCGGCACGGCCGAAATAGGCAGATAGATCTTGAGGAAACTGAGTGCAATCATGACTCCGGCAAATAACGCGCTGAAGATCAGGCCGCGAGTCGTCCATTTTTTCATTGGAAGAAGGCCCCCCGTTTTTTTTGAAACTACTATAACATCCTGGTCTGTATACATCAATCTTTAAATTTTTGCTATAATCAAGAGCAATTGTGGACGAATGGCGTCAAGGGAAGCAGGTATAACGATGATTACTGCACAAAATATAACCTTCTCGTACCGGGACGGCCAGCGCCGGCTGCCGGTATTGCAGGGGATTTCCATACATATCAGCCGCGGCGAATGGGTGGCCCTGACCGGAGCGAACGGCTGCGGCAAGTCCTCTCTGGTGCGGATGTTCAACGGACTGAATATCCCGGCCGCCGGCAGTCTGCATGCAGCCGGTCTAGATCTCCGGTCTGCAGTGAACCGTACAGCCGTGAAGCAGCACATCCAGCTTGTATTCCAGAATCCCGAATCCCAGAACATCGGCTCCACGCCTTACGAGGATATCGCCTTCGGGCTGGAGAACCGGGGGCTGGCCCGGGATGAAATGGATGCACAGATCCGCCGGGTGCTGCAGCAGGTAGGACTGGCCCACAAATGGGCGGATGATATCACCACCCTCTCCGGCGGGGAACGCCAGCGGCTGGCTGTCGCCTGCTGCCTGGCGCTGCAGGCGGAGATGATTATCTTCGATGAGGCTACATCGATGCTGGACCCCGCCGGGCGGAGCCGCATTATGGCGCTGGCCAGAGATTTGTGGCGCCGGGGGACGACGATCCTGTGGGTTACCCAGCGGCCGGAGGAGCTCGCGGAGAGCCCGAGGGTCGCCGTAATGGAGCAGGGAACGCTGCGCTATGACGGCGATCCGCGCACACTGTTCTACAGCTCCGGGCTCCCGGAGCTGCTGGGCTGGGAGCCGCCGCCGGTCATCCGTATCGGCCGGCTGCTGCAGTCGCGCGGCTGGCCCCTCGGGCTGCTCCCGCTATCCGAGCAGGAACTGGAGGCAGTGCTATGAGCATAAGGGCAGAAAAGGTATCTTACCTGTACGATAATACCACTGCTCTGCAGGATGTTAATCTGGAGATCAGCCGGGGCACCCTGGCTGTTCTCTGCGGCGTGACCGGCAGCGGCAAATCGACCCTGCTGCGGCTGCTAGCCGGGCTTGACATGCCCTCTTCAGGCAGGATTGTATATGCCGGCGGATCAGGCGGGGCACCCAAGGTATCTATTGTGTTCCAGCAGCCGGAGACCCAGCTGTTCGCCGGCAGTGTACACAAAGAAATGGAATATGGGCTGGAGCAGCATGGCGTGCCTAAGGCACAGCGCCTGGAGCTGATCCGAGGCGCTTTGTCCAGGGCCGGGCTGCCCTATGAAATATTCGCCGGTCGCTCCCCTTTTCTGCTCAGCGGAGGAGAGAAGCGGCGGCTGTGCATCGCCGCCGCCCTTGCCGTGCAGCCGGAGCTGCTGATTCTCGACGAGCCGACCGCGGGGCTCGATCCGCAGTCGGCTCACTCGCTGCTGCAGCTGGTGCAGCAGCTGCGGGCAGAGGGCATCACCCTGATCATCGGCACACATGAGCTGGATACCCTGCTCCCGCTGGCTGATCAGGCGGTTGTAATGCACAGGGGAACCGTGCATTACAGCGGACCGGCCGCTCCGCTTGCAGCGGATCACCAGCTGCTCCGGTCGGCCGGGCTGGAACCGCCTGCGTACTCGCGTATCGGGGACAGGCTCCGCCGGCAGGGGCTGCTGGCAGAGCAGCCGGCCAGCATCGGAGAGCTGCTGGCCGGGCTCGCTTCGCTGCCGCTGCCGGCGCCTTCCGCGGCCGGCGTTACAGGCGAGGGCACGGCACAGACGCATAGGAATGGCGGTGCTGCGGGCGGAGGTACGGCGGAGTCGCATTTGCCTGGCGGTACTGAGGACGGAGATTTGGCGAAGCTGCATATGACTGGCGGTACTGCGGACGGGGGGGCAGCGGAGTCGCATTTGCCTATCGGTATTGCGGGTGGAGGTACGGCGCAGACGAATAGCCGGAAGGCTTCACGCCGGATACGGTGGCAGAAGCTGGACCCCCGGGTGAAGTGGCTGGGGATGCTGCTTGGTTCACTCGTTGTACTGGGTATGGACAGCTTTCCGCCTGTGCTGATGGCAAGTCTCCTTACCGGCGGATTAATCGCTTCGGCGGCGGTTCCCTGGAGCAGGACGGTCCGGTTCTTCCGTCCCTTCCTGCTAATGTTCCTGTTCCTGTGGCTGCTGTCTGCGCTTGACTGGACCTCTCCTGATT
This sequence comes from Paenibacillus sp. fava2, assembly GCF_058313675.1. NCBI lineage: Bacteria > Bacillati > Bacillota > Bacilli > Caryophanales > Paenibacillaceae > Paenibacillus > Paenibacillus sp. fava2. The sequence goes on from NZ_CM177755.1 coordinate 6,967,595, forward strand.
TCTCAATCGGGCCTGCCGGCTTCAGCGTGGAGGGAATGGCACGGGGAGGGCTTAACGTACTGCGCTTTCTGCTGCTGATCGCCCTTGGCTTCCTGTTCACGGAGACAACAACCGGTGCACCGCTGCGCGAAGCGCTGGAATGGGGTCTTACCCCGCTCAAGAAGCTTGGCCTTCGTACCCGGGGCTGGTCACTGGCCGTATCCGTTACCCTGCAATTTGTCCCCTGGATTCTCGGCAAGCTGGATCAGCTGCAGCTGGCGCTGAAGTCACGCGGCAAACCCCGGCAGGGACTTGCACGCTGGACCCCCCGCCAGATCGGGATGCTCATTGTCCCGCTCCTGATCCTTGTCATCAGTATGGGCGATGAGCTGGCCACAGCTGTCGAGTCCCGGGGCTACGACCCCAAAAAAGCCAGAACACCGGCATACACGCTGAACTGGAAGTCCGCGGACACACTGGCGCTGGCTTGTGTTGTTCTTACTGCAGCTGTGCTGTGGTGGTTCTCGCTCATCAGCTGAGCGTATAGCTCAGCATATATTCCGTATGCTGGTCAATCACACCCAGCTGCGGATCATGCACGGTCCAGGCTCCCTGAATACCCAGCTCCCGGCAGGCAAGCTCGAAATTGCAGGCGGCAATGCCAATATCGATCCGCTGCATTTCAAACCCGAGCTTATTCCCGCTGTAATTCGGGGTATGCTGCAGATAGAAATGAACCTGCTGCCGGTCTGCCGACAGCACAGCCCTCCAAGGCTGCTTATTGGATGCCGACGGGCCGAGCCGGACCATCTCCAGTGCAGCAGCCAGCCTTCCTGCGGACTCCGGTGCCAGCAGCTGTACGAAGCCGGAATCATAGTATAGCTCTTGCCAGGGCTTCTTCTGGTCAGCCTTGACCACATAACGCATAGTCGCGTCCAGCAGCCGCTGCTTCTCACGCGGGTAACCAAGCGGCGTAATGCAGGGAATAATCTCCCCCGGACGTAACTCCAGCTCACGCGCGAACGATTTGCGGCTAAAGGTCCCGCCGATCCAGCAGGTGCCAAGGCCAAGCCCTGTAGCGTACAGAATCAGCTTATGAAAAATATAGCCAAACTCCAGCAGTGCCTTCTGGTCATTTTGACCGACACCTACCAGATAGGCCTGCGGATTCTGGATCACGCCATAAGCGCCTAGCCTGACAGCCTTGCCTTCCCCGTCCTCTCCTTTGGCCCAGACCCATTCGATCCGGACCGTTCCGCCGAAGGGACCGCGCAGATTCTCCTCCTGCCCCAGATAATCCATAATGGATGCATACGCATTTTCTCCGATCGGAGTCGTCTCATAGGTGCGTACAGATTTACGCTTTTCTATAATATCCATTACCGCCATGTTCATAGGTTCAGCCCCTTTTCACTATATTAACTGTTACGTTAATGCGCTAAATTCAGAGTGAATATCTTGCCTTCGGTTACACCGCTGATTGTCCGGATTACTGAATCATTGCAGATCGTACCTTTTTTCACAACCTAATTTTAACATTTATACGGGTTGATGCATAGCCGCCCCGGCGTAATCTGAGACCTTTCAGGAAAGTTAATCACATCTTACCCCCACTTATTCTCAAGGTTATACACACCTTATCCACAGCTGAGGACAAAATGCATTTTGCCTCCATTATACCAATTACAGGAACATGAGGCTTGCTGTCCAGTTGAACCGCTTTTTCAATCAAAAAAAGAGGACCTCCCTCACGGCAAAGGATGTCCTCTTTTTGAAATGGCTTATTGCAGTGCAGATCAGACCCGGATATCGAATCTGCCTTCACTGTCGGTTGTGGCTGCGGCAATCTGTGCGCTGCTTGCAGCCTTCAGCAGATTGGTGTCTGCAGGTTTTTCCGGCTGTGCGCTTTGAGCCGCCGCAGAAGAACTGCTGCTATTGGACTTTTGGGCGATCTGCGCTTCGATCTGCTTAATTTGCTGCTCAAGCTGCTTCGTTTTGGTTTCTTTGGTCTTCTCGTCATCCTTGCTGGCTTCGATCTTTTCGAGCTCGGCCTCCAGCTTCGCTTTTTGTTTCTCAAGTGCGCTGGTGTCAGTTGCACTGGATGAAGTATAGGAAGCGGAAGCGGTGGATGTTGCGGATGAAATATTCATGCCTGTTCCCCCTTTTCCCTTTCAATATATACCCTTTGACATAATCTAACGTTAAAATGGGCTGAATGTTTGCTGAAAGTAAGAAAAGGGGGCAGGCCGTTAAGCCTGTTTCTCCAGGTCAGGAGCTGCGGCAGTCCGCGGTTTCCGGTTGACCAGCATTACACTCAGCAGAATAATGACCAGGCCTGCCAGTGTATTAGCATAGATAGGCTCATTCAGAAACAGCGCACCCCACATCAGGCCAAAGACCGGTACCAGAAAGGTAACACTTACTGTTTTGACTGCACCAACACTCTGAATCAGGTAAAAATACAACAGGTACGCCACAGCCGTACAAACAAGGGACAGGCCGAGCACGGAGTAGACTGCTGCAGCAGACGGCAGATGCCGGGGAGCGAAAATAACCGCCAGCGGGAGCAGGACAACAGCAGCACCGAGCTGCTGGCCGGCCGCAAGCGTGAGCGGTGCCAGATCCCGGCCGACCCGCGAAGCGTAGAGTCCGCCAAGGCCATAGGCCAGTGCTGCCCCGAGTGAAAAAAGCACGGACAGCAGCGTCTTTCCGGCCAGCGGTACCGGGCTCCAGCCGACCAAAACCGCTACGCCTGCAAGACCGATAACCAAACCGACGGATTTGGACAGGCCCGGCTTCTCGCCCCGGATGCCCCAGGCGGCAAGCGCCGCAAACATAGGGGTCGTAGCATTAAGAATCGCTGCCAGCGATGCGTTCAGCTCAAGCTCCGCCATGCAGATCAGCGTGAACGGCAATGCTGCGTTCAAGGCACCCAGCAGCAGGAACGGCTTCCAGTGCCGGAGAAGTCCCAGCTGCCTGCGGGTTATCCTTGCATACAGCAGCAAGGCGGCCGCCGCCAGCGCCACCCGGAGCTCGGTTGTAAACACCGGACCCAGCTCGGGAGAGGCGATCCGCATGAACAGAAATGATGCGCCCCAGGCAAAGGCGAGCAGGAGCAGGACGGTAAAGTCTTTTCGGCTCATGGCCGTCCTCCCTTTCGGCCTCTGCAGAGCAGCAGGTAAGACAGGACGGACAAAAGGCCGGCGGAGGCGATCACAACGGCCATCGGCAGCGCCGTTTCATCTCCGCCGATACCAACCAGAGGGGCGACACAGCCGCCCAGCAGCAGCGGGAGCAGTCCGAGCAGTGCCGAAGCGCTGCCTGCCGTCTCCTCCTGATCCTGCATCGCCAGTGAAAAGGTCGTTGTGCTGACCATCCCGACGCTTGCGACAACAGCAAGCAGACAGAACAGAATCGGCCACAGGCCGCCGCCGGCCAGAATTGTAACCAGCAGGAGGACTCCGCCGAGCGCACAGAGCAGCAGACCGCTGGCCAGAAGCCTGCGCTCGCCGTACCTGCCGGACAATCTGCCGGCGATTTGTCCGGTAATAATAATGCCAAGCCCGTTAACGGCAAAGATCAGGCTGTACATCTGCGGCGACACCCCGAACATATTTTGCAGCACAAAGGAAGAACCGGAAATATACGCGAACATGGCCGCCATTACAAAGCTCTGGGATAACGCATAGCCCATAAACCGCCCGTTGCGGAGCAGAGCGCGGAAGGTGAGCAGCGTGCCTTTCAGGCCGCTTTTTACGCGCCGTTCCTTGGGCAGCGTCTCCGGCAGTCGCAGCAGAATCGTTGCACAGAAAAGCAGACCGGCCGCAAAAAGCACAAAGAACACACCCTGCCAGGTCGTTACTCTCAGCAGCTGTCCGCCGATAATCGGCGCAAGAATCGGCCCCAGCCCGTTAACAATCATCAGGAGCGCAAAGAACTTGGTTAATTCGGAGCCGCTATACAGGTCACGGACCGCAGCGCGCGAGATGACCACGCCTACGGAGCCGGCCAGCCCCTGGATGAAACGCAGCACAATCAAAAGGCCGATCGACGGGCTGAAGGCACACAGCAGGGAGGATACGGTATAAATCAGCATGCCGATCAGCAGCGGGCCACGGCGGCCGTGAACATCGCTCAACGGCCCCGCCACCAGCTGCCCGGAGGCCAGTCCCAGCAGAAAGAATGTCAGGCTAAGCTGTACCAGCGCTGCGCTGGTTTCAAAATGCCGGGCCAGCTCCGGCAGGGCCGGCAAATACATGTCGATCGACAGCGGACCGATCGTAGCAATCGCCCCCAGTATAACCGCCAGCTGCAGCCGCTGGCTGCGGGACGGGCCCTCTGCCGCAAGCATGCGGCTATCCATCTTTTCTCTAATCATTTTTCTATGACGCCAACCTTTCTCCAGCAGCCTTAACAGCCTGTTTTTAGTAATCTTCATACTACCTGATCGGGGCGGAAAGATTCAATGCTTTTTAAGCGGAGCCGGCAGGCATAGAAAAAGGACTCCTGAATGGAGCCCTTCCGCTTACTGCACCCTGCGCAGATTATATTCGGTGTATGCCTCGCAGATCAGTCCATATGCCAGCGCAGTGTCTGCTATGATCGCTTTGCGTCTGGCTTTCAGCACAATTTGCTCCATATCGGCAAAGCTGCAGCCGGCCAGCAGGCCTGCGGTTTCCTCCACGATCCCTTGCGCCTCCTGCTCCCTGCCGAGCAGCAGCCCGATGTACAGCCTTCTGTCCTCCTCACCCGGAGATGAATAGGTCATCCTCGTATCAAAACGGCGCCACACCGCCGGGTCCAGCTCTTCCTCAAGATTGGTTGCGGCCATAAACACACTGTCACCCGCGAACTCGTCAAGACACTGCAGCAGCGTATTAACCACACGGGCCATCTCCTTGACCTCATCCCCGGAGTCACGCATCCGCCCCAGCACATCAAATTCATCAAGAAACAGTACACATGGCACTGCGGCAGCATAGTCAAAAATCTTCCGCACATTGCTGGCCGTCTCTCCCAAATGGCTGTGAATCACCGTATCCAGCCTGACGAGGACAAGCGGCAGGTCCAGCTGATGAGCCAGATGAAAAGCAGTCAGCGTCTTGCCCGTGCCGGGAGGCCCGAACATCACCAGCTTATTGGGCAGCGGCACATCTGCTGCTGCAAACCGCTCCTTCATGCCGAGAATCGTAATGAATTCATCGACAATGGTGCGGTTCTGCCCGCTCAGCACAATGTGCCTCGCCTTCCGCGCGCATTCCTTCGGCGTATATACACTTGCCATATCCAGTCCCTTGGCCCGCGGGAGCCGGGCCTGGGTGTTGTTTTTCTTGCTGCTGTTCACGTTATAGTATGCTCCTTATAGTTAAAGTCTGATCAAGACATAATAGTAATAATTACGATTAAAATCATACCAGAGTTTGGAGCAAAATGCTACCCGGGGCTGGATGTGGGAGTTTATTTACCGGTGGCCGGCTCGGTTTGCCCCATTAGAGGGAAAAATCCCTCTAATTGCGCCGGTGGCGGGCTCGGTTCGCCCCATTAGAGGGAAAAACCCCTCTAATGGAGCCGGTGGCGGGCTCGGTTCGTCCCATTAGAGGGAAAAATCCCTATAATGGCACCGCTGGCCGGCTCGGTTCGCCCCATTAGAGGGAAAAATCCCTCTAATGGAGCCGGTGGCGGGCTGCGTTTGTCCCATTAGAGGAAAAAATCCCTCTATTCGCACCCGTGGCGGGATCGGTTTGCTACATTAGTGGGAAAAATCCCTATAGTAGCAGGGGCAGCGCGGCTGAGTTTGCATTTTAGAGGGACAGAAATTTAAAACTGCCCGCAGGAGCTCTCAAGAGTTTATCCCCTCTTGTCGGCGGCCCTGCGGGCAGTTGCGTCACAAGCATTGTGCCAATGGTGTTGCTGGTGTTGCTGGTGTTGCTGGTGTTGCTGGTGCTGCCAGGTTACTGATGTTAATGGTGTTACTAATTTCACCTGATATTCCGCTGCTGTTGTTACACTGTGGATTAGATTTGCTGGTTAATTTATTGCTCGTGTCAATGGTTTTTGTGTTCTGGTTTTTGTGTTCTGGTTTTTGCGCTAGTAGTTATTGTGTTACGGCTTCTTTTATTACTGGTTCTGGTATTACTGGTTCTTATGTTAATTTTTTCTCTTTCCGGGACTACTAGCGCTATCGGTGCTACCGGTACTGCAACTCTCATACTCTCCGCAAGCACCTGTACGCCAAACCTTACTTCCGCTGCTGCTCAAGCCAGTTTCTGGCCGCTTCGACCTCAGCCGTGCTCAGGCGGTGACCCTGGTTGCCCCAATGGGTGGCAACCTCGGCTCCGGCGCCCTGCAGCAGCTGCTCCAGCTCCCGGGTCTCCTCGGCCCGGATCAGCGGATCATTGGTGCCGGCGCCAATGAAGACAGCGGCGCCTGCCAGAGAAGGCCATTCCAGTCCGCGCAGCGGAACCATCGGGTGCAGCAGCACCGCCGAGCGGAAAACCGGCCCGTAATGGAGCAGCAGGCTGCCGGCAATATTAGCTCCATTGGAATAACCTACAGCGACGAGATTGCTGCTGTCGAAGCCGTACTGCTCCGCTGCGCTGTCCAGGAACTGCTTCACTTCATGTGTGCGGAAGACAAGGTCCTCCTCATCGAATACACCTTCAGCGAGACGGCGGAAGTAACGCGGCATGCCGTTTTCCAGTACATTTCCCCGGATACCCAGCACCGAGGAGCCGGGAGACAGCATTTCCGCCAGCGGAAGCAGGTCATGCTCATTGCCTCCGGTGCCATGGAACAATACAAGAGTCGGCCGGCTGGCATCTGTACCTTTTTTATAAATATGAATCATACCCGGTTCGCCTCCACTTCACGGATTTTAAAAGGACTCAGCTTCGCTTCAATTACGGCACGGTTAGGTTCGAACCAGACCGGCAGCATCAGCTTCTGGCCCAGCTTATCCGGCTCCTCATCGCGGGCAAAGCCCGGAGGATCGGTAGCAATTTCGAACAGGATGCCGCCTTCCTCACGGAAGTAAATGGCGTTGAAATACTGGCGGTCCTGCACCGGCGTAGGCTGATAGCCATGGCTCTGTACAGTGCGGCCCCACTGAAGCTGCTCGGCATCATCTTTGGCGCGCCAGGCGATATGGTGCACAGTGCCTGTGCCTCCGCCACCCTGGGGTACAGGTGTGGTTTTGAGGTCAATAATGTTGCCGATGTCTGCAGAAGAACGGTAACGGATATATCCGTCGCCTTCGGCAATCTGCTCAAGGCCCAGCGTGCGGGTCAGCGTATCGGCTGTTTTATCAGGGTTCATGCTGTAGAGCACTGCGCCGCCAAAGCCTTTAATGGCATGCTCGGCAGGCACTCCCCCGAAGGACCAGGTGCTAAGCGCGCCGGATTCACGTTCTACCAGCTCGATCCGCAGCCCGTCATAATCAGCGAACGAAAGATACGATTCCGAAATTCGGGTTACTTTGGTTACTGGAATCCGGTAGTCAGCCAGCCGCTGCTCCCAAAAGCCCAGCGAGCCAGCCGGTATAGCGTAGGTAGTTACGCCAACCTGGCCGCCGCCGATTCTTCCTTTGCGTCCGGTTGCCCAAGGGAAGAAGGTGATAATGGTACCCGGAGAACCCTGCTCATCCCCGAAATAGAGATGGTAGACCTCAGGCACGTCGAAGTTGATCGTCTTTTTTACAAGTCTCAGTCCAAGAATTCCGGCATAGAAATCAGCATTCTGCTGCGCATCTCTGACAAAAGCGGTAATATGGTGAATCCCTGCAGTCTGTAGGGTCATAACATCCATCTCCTTAAAGGTTTTTTTGTAAATTGATAAGCTTTATGCAAAGACGTTCAGCATTTCCGAAATGTTATGAAAGCATTAATAGCTAACGGAGTACATCACCCGGCTCATTTAAAAAAGAGGGCATCCAGCGAAATCGAACCCGGTCCTGTCAACGCCACAGCTACTGCAACAACCAGAACTGTCAGGGGGAACTCAATTCCGTTAGCTGTCGACCAGAAGCCGTTCGGAGCATGCACCTTAATAATCGCCCCGAGCATCGTTGCCGCAATCAATACCGCCGCCACTGGTGTCAGCAATCCTGCTGTGAACAGCACCCCGCCAACCAGCTCCATGATTCCGGCTGCGACTGCCATTGCAACTCCCGGTCTGATTCCGATGGATTCCATCCAGCCTCCCGTTCCTTTTGGACCATAGCCCCCAAACCAGCCAAACAGCTTTTGTGCGCCATGACCGATAAAAGCAACCCCGATAACCAATCTCAACAATAATAATCCTACACTAACCATCTTAAACACTCTCCATTCTCTTCTTTTTAATTATCTTAACATTAAGATATAAGCTAAAATTTTTTGGCATAAGCCAGACTCTATATATTCTTCTTACTCCAGCCGCCAATACAACCTCAATCAGGCTAAAAGAGCTGTGATTGAGCCGAAGCTCACTGCGGGGCTTAATGATCTGCTCAATCCTCTTAATCCCGCGCATCGTTAGTCTGCAAAGCTGTCTGACACTAACTTACCGGAGATTTCAGTACCGGCACCGGCTGAGCTTTACTATCAGCTTCAAACCGGGTATGCCAGCACGCTCAGCCGCATAATTCCCAAAGAAATTCTACACGCCTTTGCCCAGCTTCTTGAGAAGTTCGATCGTCTGTTTCTTCTCGTCCTCGTCCAGTCCGCCCATCAGGCCGTGAATCGAGGCAACATGCTTGGGGAAAATATCGTCAAACAGCTCGCGGCCCGCCTCTGTAATCTCGGCATAGGTCACCCGGCGGTCCTCATCACAAGGCACACGCTTCAGCAGCCCCCGCTTCTCCAGCTTGTCGATGTTATAGGTTATGCTTCCGCTGGTTACCAGAATCTTCTCTCCGATCTGCTGAAGCGGAATCCGTGTCCGGTGGTACAGCACCTCCAGCACCATGAATTCAGCTGATGCCAGGCCATGGCTCTTCATATCCCTGACCGCGTGATCCATCAGGCTTTTATATGCTTTGGACAAAACAACGAACAGCTTCAGTGATGCCGCCTGATCCAGGTCAGGGCTGCCGGTTGTTTTGCTAATCAGTTCATTATAGTCGCTCATCTTGCACACCTCCATTCTCATACAGTCCGGTCACTTCTTACGGGTAAACCGCCGATCTGTTATGTCTTTAAGTTAATTATCTTTAAGTTAAGATAAATATACGCCATCCATTCTCTATTGTCAACAGTATATTGCAAAATTAATCTGCCCGGGTTTGACCTCCCTTTCAAAACGGCGTATCCTTTGGGATACGGTGCTGACGAGGCTGGCTGCGGCTGCGGACCGGAGCCAGAAGGATCGGCTATACATAAAGTACCCGGAGCCAGCAGAGTCAAACAAGAGCCGTCACAAGTAGAAACGGCTTCTCCGTCCTTCAGGGGAGGCAGCAACCGTTTCTGCGAGAAATATAAGGAGTATTGATAGCGTAGAACATATAAATTCTTATATTTTACAAATGACCCTCTGCCCCTTTACAGCTTATAAACCACTAGCCTTATTAAAAAGCTTCATTTCCCAAATACATTCTGTTTTCTTCTATGAAAGGAGACCTCTCAGTGAACGATAACATTCAATCCTGCTCCGGGTCTGCCGCAGGACAAGACCCGGTTGCGCGCGTGCTGATCGTGACGGCAGTCGCAGCCGAGCGCGAGGCTATCCTCCGCGGCCTGGGCGGCAGCGCCAGGTTCGAGGTGATTGCCGCGGGCGCCGGCACCGCCGCTGCTGCGGCCGGTACGGCCGCCGCCCTGGCAGCCGGGGGCTACGGCTGCGTCATTAGCGCCGGGATCGGCGGCGGCTTTCCCGGGCGGGCGCCCCTAGGCTCGCTGGCCGTCGCCAGCGAGATGATCGCCGCCGACCTCGGGGCCGAGACGCCGGAGGGCTTCCGCAGCGCTGCCGAGCTCGGCTTCGGCAGCAATACCGTGCCGGCGGCGCACGGCACGGCAGAGGCCCTTGCGGCCGCGCTTGCAGCGGCCGGCCTTCCGGTCAGCACAGGGCCTGTGCTGACCGTATCGACGGCGACCGGCACCGCCGGGACGGCCGCCGCCCTTGCCGCGCGGCATCCGGGTGCCGTCGCTGAGGCGATGGAAGGCCACGGGGTCGCCGTGGCCGCCCAGCGGTTCGGGATCGCGGCGCTCGAGCTGCGCGCGATCTCGAACCCGGTCGGCCCGCGTGACCGGGCCGCGTGGCAAATCCCTGCAGCGCTGGACGCGCTAGCGGCAGCCGCCGCTATACTATTGGAGGTGCTGTAATGCCAGCAAAGACAGAGCAATTGAATATAGCCTTTTCCCCGTGTCCGAACGACACCTTTGTTTTCTATGCTTTGGCACACGGGCTGGTGCCGGGTGCACCTGAGCTAAACGTGACCTTTGCGGATATTGATATTACCAACGGGCTGGCCGCAGACGGCGCCGGACCCGAAGTGCTCAAAATCTCCTACGCCGCCCTCCCCTGGGTGCTCGACCGGTACAAGCTGCTGCCTTGCGGCGGTGCACTTGGCCGCGGCTGCGGCCCGCTTGTGCTGACGGCCGGCGGCCAGGGTGCGATCCGCCGTCCGGCGGATCTGTCCGGCCGGCGGATCGCCGTGCCCAGCGAGCGCTCCACGGCTTATCTCCTGTTCCGGCTGTGGGCTGCCCAGCAGGTGCCGGGCGGTCCCGCTGAGATTGTCGTCATGCCGTTCGATGAGATCATGCCGGCCGTCCGGGACGGACAAATTGATGCCGGTCTGGTCATTCATGAGGCGCGGTTCACTTATAGCTCGTACGGCTTGAACCTGCTGACCGACCTCGGCAGCTGGTGGGAAAGCGACACCGGCCTGCCGATCCCGCTGGGAGCCATCATTGCCCGACGTGATCTTGATGATAAGGCTATTGCCGGCTGGATCAGAAGCTCGCTGCAGTTCGCCTGGGATCATCCCGCCGACAGCGGCTGCCGCGAGTTTGTGCTCAGTCATGCCCAGGAGCTGTCACCTGAGGTGGCCAAGTCGCATATCGACCTGTATGTGAACGGGTTCTCCATGGATCTCGGCGAGGAGGGCTATGCCGCGATCTCTGCCCTGCTGAACCGCGCAGCTGCCGAAGGGCTGGTACCGGCGGTTGACCCGGAGCTGCTGCGTTAACCTCTCTGATGTATACGGCAATAGCGGGATTCCTCCCGCCCGCCTTTGATCCGCTTGCTCATGCAGGCTGAGGAAGTAACCGGCTGTTTAACAGGTCTAATCATTATGATTATGGATGGGAGAGGATTTCATGATTCCTTCTGGCAACAGCAAACAGAATATTGACCGTTTTTTGGGCTACCAGAACGACTACGACCGTTACCGTCCGGAAGCGCCGCCGATCGTTACCAGCCTGCTCAGCAACTATCTGGGATCACGCCCTGCTGTCGTTGCCGATATCGGCTGCGGAACCGGACTATCGACCTTTGTATGGAAAAATGCCGCCGATACCGTTTACGGCATAGAGCCTAATCCCGATATGCTGAGCAAAGCTGCCGAAAAGCTTCAGCAGGACAGCGAAGCGCAATCCCTGTCTTTCCAGCAGGGCTACTCCAACCAGCTGCCTTTTGAATCCGGCAGTGTGGACATCATCACCTGCTCTCAGTCATTCCACTGGATGGAGCCGGTGAGCACCTTGCAGGAAATTGGCCGTTGTCTGCGGCCAGGCGGTGTTTTTGCCGCCTACGACTGCGACTGGCCGCTGGTACTGCAGGCGGATATTGAAACCCGGTACAACCGGCTGATCACATCCGCCGACAGCCTGCTGGCTGAGCTGCAGCCGGAGGCCGAGCGCGCCTTTAAGTGGGACAAAGAAGGTCACCTGGCACGGATTCAGGCCAGCGGCCACTTCTCTTTTGCCCGGGAGATTGTCTTTCATAATACTGAGACCTGCAATGCGGAGCGTTACGTGGGTCTGATGCTCAGCCAGGGCGGGCTGCAAACGGTGCTGAAGCTCGGGTCAACGCTGCTGGATGGGGCTATCGCCGAGTTCACTGCAGAGGTGGAGCGATATTTTGACGGACGGACCTTGCCCGTGCTGATCAGCTACCGCATGCGGATTGGAATTAAATAACCTGGCCTGTGCTGAATGATCTGGTCATTTTTGCGAATATAGCCTATACTGACTGCAACGAGACGAAGAACGTCCCGGCTTAACCTCTTTGGGGAAGCCGGGACGTTTTCTATTTTAAGAGGAGCGTGGGCTTATTGTTATTTGAAGATGCGCATCGGCAATTTATCGGGAAACATCTGGCCGCCAGACCTTTGGGAGAACGCCGGGGCCGGCTGGAACGGGGGCATCAGCATGCGGAGGTTCTCTTTTTACGCAATGTATGGTGGCCCCTGAGAGGAGACTTCTCCAATCTGCATCCTGAATATGAGGTGACGGACTGGCGCGGCAGGTCATATTTTGCCGACTTCGCCTGGACCCCGGGTTATATCAAAATGCTCATTGAGATCAAAGGCTACGCTTCCCATGTACGTGATATGGACCGCAGCAAATACTGCAGCGAGCTCAACCGGGAAACCTTTCTGCAGGCGATGGGCTACCGTGTACTCTCCTTCGCCTATGATGATGTCGAGCAGCGTCCGGAGCTGTGCATGACTTTGCTGCAGATGAACTTGGGCAGATACCAGGCTGCTGAGGCACCTGCTTCCCGTTTGCAGCTTATGGAGCAGGAGACCATCCGCCTGGCCATCCAGCTTACCGGAGCTGTCCGCCCTCAGGATGTTAAGCAGCATTTCGACATCGATTACAGATCAGCCATCCGTACTCTGCGCAGTCTGTGTGACAAGGGCTGGCTGCGGCCTTCCTACAAAGGCAAACACGAGCGGGTGATCCGTTATGAGCTGGCGCATGGTGTGCTGGATTATTTTAATTAAGCGATGATCAGCCGCTGTTGGACAGCAAAGCTCTAACGTATAGCGCCCTCTTATCACTAAGTGGAAAAAAGCAATCTATTTAGCTGTGTGGAGTAACTTTTAAGCATTTAAGTGGAAAAATGCTACTTAGTTCGGGCAATATGCCTCTGTTGGAGCGAATCCGGCTGAATTAAATGTCCTTTTTACAACTAGATTTTCAGTTTCGGTGTTTTAAGCAGAATTAAGTGACGTTTTTCCACTGCTATGAACGAATTTGTCAATTCTCCTGTTTTCACCCTTTAAACCAAAGGGGTTCAATCCCTTGGGCGTAGAGACAAAATGCGAGTCGTCGGCTGGCACACTGCTATCCGTGGGTTGGTTACCACATGTTATGCCTACGTCGAAGGAGCTGCCGTAAACTTAGTTTCGCACGTCAGATCCGCAGATCCTGTGCAGTGGAAAATCACGGTTTCTCCTCGAACCTTTCTCTTTGTCTCCACGCCCTAAGGATTCAATTTTCGGGAACCTGCCTTTCTACGCTACGCCATTCTTTGTTCTGCATTTCGGGCAATCGACCAGATGAATCCCACTAATTCCCGCCCTACAGCTGCCATCGCCAGATTTCGGTGTTTCCCTCGTTTGACCATTTTCAGATATTTGCGGTGTAACCGTTCCTGTGCTTTCCACGAGGTTTCCTGGACATGCGCACACTGGCCTTCCAGACGCTTTTCTAACTCCCCTTTGACGGCTGGCCGGTGACGGTAACTCCAGGCTGATTCGACAAGTGTACGCCGTACTGCTGCATTGCCGGTTTTGGTTAAACGTCCACGTTTCGTGCTGGCTCCCGAGGAATATTCCCTTGGGACCAGACCTAAATAACTCATAAGCTGAGCTGGCGAACGGAACCGCTCAAAATTCCCAATCTCGACGACCAGCGTCATGGCGGTAAGCAGCGCGATTCCCCGCAGGCCCTGGAGGGCTTGAATCACGGGGGCGTACGGACAGATTTCCGCTTCCTCCCGCATGGCGGCTTCAAACCGTTTGATTCGCTCCTCCACTTCCCGCAGCTCCTGCAGAAGCTCGGCGAATACCCGTTCTTGAGCTGAAAACGCAAACGTCAGGGTGGTTAGCCACTGCCGGTATCTCTTCGTCCAGCGCCGTTTCATTCCTTCCGGTGTGTGAATCTGGTGCCTGAGCAGGAAGTGGATGAGCCGCTGCCGGGTTCGGTGTAACTCGCCACGGGCAGCCTCCCGGGCCCGGATGAGGTCTCGCAAGGCTTCGATTTCTGGAGTTGGCACATGGATCGCAGTCAATTCCCCGGCACGATGGAGCTGGGCCAATCGCTCGGCATCCCGCCGGTCGGTTTTTATCGCATCGCCTGGGCGCTGTGGAATGCGTGAAGGGGCGATAACGGTGCAGGAAATCCCCATTTTCGTCAGCCAATGATACAAGTCATACCCGGTAGGTCCCGCCTCATAGCAGACCTCTAGCGTGACTTCTTGGCTTTGGAGTTTGCGAATTAAACGTCCCACCGCATCGGGCGTGTGGGCAATGGCACTATGATACCGGGCAGGTTCCCGGCCCTCGTCTGCAATCGCCACCACAATTTTTTCTTTAGACACATCCAAACCGACGTATTTTATGGTATTCTTCATAGTAACAGCTCCTTTCGCATGTAGCTCTGAAATGGTGGTTTCTCACTTCCATTTTAACCTACGGTGTGCGAACAGGAGCTGCCTTTCGTTCATCATAACTTAGTCTAAGCTAGTTTGTTTAGAGTGCCAGTTACATGGGAGTTACAGGGTTACTAGGTTTAAAGGGTTACGGGTTACGGGTTACGGGTTACGGGTTACGGGTTACGGGTTACGGGTTACGGGTTACGGGTTACGGGTTACGGGTTACGGGTTACGGGTTACGGGTTACGGGTTACGGGTTACGGGTTACGGGTTACGGGTTACGGGTTACGGGTTACGGGTTACGGGTTACGGGTTACGGGTTACGGGTTACGGGTTACGGGTTACGGGTTACAGCCCCATCCAACAATCCCGTACCATTCCCGCCCACACCAAAACAGGCGCCAAACCGCGGTCATACCGCAATCAGGCGCCTGTTTATCCAGCTATAACATCCTTACTTCTTGTTCATCTTAAACTTCAGGAACAGCTCGTTGTAATGGGCGAGCATGCGCTTGCCGAGGTTGTCGTAGACCTCCAGGCGGTCGGTGATCTCGGCCGGCGGGTAGAAGCGCTCGTCGCCGGAGATGTCTTCCGGCAGCAGCTCAAGCGCGGGGATGTTCGGGGTGGAATACCCTACATACTCGGCGTTCTGGGCAGCAACTTCAGGCCGGAGCATGAAGTTGATGAACTGATGCGCGCCCTCCACATTGGCCGCTGCCTTTGGAATGACCATGTTGTCGAACCATTTGTTCGACCCTTCCTCAGGGACTACATAATCAAGCTTGTCGTTCTCATCCATAATCTCCGAGGCATCGCCGGACCAGACGATCCCGACAGCCGCCTCTTCGTTGGCGAGCAGCATCTTGATCTCGTCACCGACAATGGCCTTGACGTTAGGCGAGAGCTTGTTCAGCTTGGTCAGCGCCTCCTGCAGATGCGCCTCATCGGTATCGTTAACCGAGTAATGCATACTGTTCAAGGCCATCCCCATCACCTCGCGGGCTCCGTCCACGAGGAAGATATCGTTGTGAAGCCTGCTATCCCAGAGGGAATTCCAGCTGCTGAAATCAATATCACCCGTCATCTCGGGGTTATAAATAATCCCTACTGTTCCCCAGAAATACGGTACCGAGTACACATTGCCCGGGTCAAAGGACAAGTCCATGAACCGGGAATCGATATTGGCCAAATTCGGAATCTTGCTGTGATCCAGCGGCAGCAGCAGGTTCTCCTCACGCATCTTGGCGATGGCATAGTCGGAAGGAACCACAACGTCGAAGACGGTTCCGCCCTGCTCCACCTTGGTCAGCATCGCCTCATTGGAATCAAAGGTCTGATAGATGACCGTAATGCCGGTCTCCTCCTGGAACTGCTTCAGCAGATCAGGGTCGATGTAATCGCCCCAGTTATAAATCGTCAGCGTATTGCCGCCGGTATATCCCTCAGCCGAGTTCAGGCGTGAGGCAAGAAACATCAGACCGAAGGCAACCAACAGAATCGCCAGAAAAGCATTTACCAGCTGTTTCATTCAGGCACCCCCGCTTCCAGAGCCGGCTCCGCTATTATGGCGGACGGCTTGTTCTTCCGCTGGTTCAGGAAATAGTAGCCGATGACCAGCAGGATGGTAAAGAGGAAGATCAGGGTCGACAGTGCGTTAATCGACAGCGATACCCCTTGCCGCGCCCGGGAATAAATCTCCACAGGGAGGGTTGAGTAGCCGTTGCCCGTTACAAAGAACGTTACCGCAAAGTCATCCAGAGAATAGGTCAGCGCCATAAAGAACCCGCTGAAAATCCCCGGCTTGATGATCGGCAGAATGACTTTGGTCAGGACGCTCATCCGGCTGGCCCCAAGGTCCCGGGCGGCATCGGTCAGCGTCGGGCTCATCTCCTGCAGATGCGGCAGAATCATCAGCACGGCAATCGGGATGCTGAACGCCACATGGGAGAGCAGCACCGAAGTGAAGCCAAGCTGAATGCCGGCAATCGTGAACAGGATCAGAAAGGAAGCACCAATGATGACATCCGGACTGACGATCAGCACGTTATTCAGCGACAGCAAAGCGTTCTTCGAGCGCCGTCTGCGGCTGCGGTGAATGGCTAATGCTCCAATGACCGCGATCACGGTAGCGATGGAGGACGAGAGCAGTGCGATAACAAGCGTATTGATCACAATAATGATCAGGCGCGTATCCTGCAGCACCTCCCGGTAATAATCGAGTGTGAAGCCCTCGAATTTATGCATTGTACCGCCGCTGTTGAACGAATAGTACATCAGGTAAAAGATCGGTGCGTACAGGACGACAAAGACCAGTACCAGATAGATGTTGGCGATTCCGTTTTTATTTTTCATGCCGCACTCCTTTCCGCGAGCTGCCGGTCAGAAGCATGAACAGGGCCATGATCACAATCAGGAACACGGCAACGGTCGAGCCCATGCCCCAGTCCTGGGTAACGAGAAAATGCTGCTCAATGGCGGTGCCCAGCGTGATGACCCGGTTACCGGCGATTAGACGCGTAATCATAAACAGCGACAGTGCCGGAATGAAGACCGCCATACAGCCGGAGCGCACCCCGGAAATCGTCAGCGGAAAAATAACCCGGCGGAACGTTGTCCATCCGGAGGCGCCCAGATCGCGGGCAGCATCCACAAGCGACAGGTTCAGCTCCTCCAGGGCGCTGAAAATCGGCAGAATCATGAACGGGATGAAGATATATACCGAAACGAACACGAAGCTGAATCCGGTAAACAGAATCTGCTGCTCCCCGATCCCCAGGACATCAAAGAGGCTGTTGACCGGCCCGAAGGTGCCGAAAATCCCGATGAACGCGTACGTCTTCAGCAGCAGATTGATCCAGGTCGGCAGGATAATCAGCAGTAGCCACAGCTGCTTATGCTTCGTGCGGGTCAGCAGATAGGCCGCAGGATAGGCAACGAGCAGCGAGAACGCCGTGATCAGGAACGCATACCAGAAGGAGTTCAGCATCATTTTCATATACACCGGGGTGAAGAAATTCGCGTAGTTGTCCAGTGTAAGATTTCCGTCCAGATCAAACAGGGAATAATAAAGGACCAGCAGCACCGGCGCTATGACAAACAAGGCGATCCATAAGTAATAAGGGATGAGATAATACGAACGGCCCTTATTATTCATGGCTCTCTACCCCGCCGTAAGCTTCCAGACGTCTGTCGAATTCTTCCTCCGTTTCACCGAAGCGCATAACATGAATGGCCTCCGGGTCAAAATAAAGCCCGATCTCGCTGCCTACCTCCGCCTTGCGGGTGGAGTGAACCAGCCATTCGTGGCCGGATTCGTCATAACAGCTGATCTCATAGTGCACGCCGCGGAACAGCTGGGAATCGACGCGTACCTTCAGCTTGCCCTGCTCCAGCGTGGATATTTCCAGATCCTCCGGGCGGATAACGATCTCCACCGATTCATTCGGCCGCAGACCGGCATCCAGACATTCAAACCGGTGGCCGCCCCACTCCACCAGATAATCCTCGATCATCACGCCCGGCACAATATTCGACTCCCCGATGAAGTCGGCGACGAACCGGTTAATCGGCTCATCATAAATATCGTTCGGCGTTCCGCTCTGCTCGATCTTCCCTTTGTTCATAACAAAGATCCAGTCCGACATCGCCAGCGCTTCCTCCTGGTCATGCGTGACAAAGATGAAAGTAATCCCGAGCCGCTGCTGCATTTCCCGCAGGATATACTGCATTTCGGTACGCAGCTTCAGGTCAAGCGCAGACAGCGGCTCGTCCAGCAGCAGCACCTGCGGCTCATTGACGATCGCACGGGCAATCGCTACACGCTGCCTCTGGCCGCCCGACATTTCATTGATCGCACGCTGTTCGTAGCCGACCAGGTTAACGAAGCGCAGCGCTTCCTGTACCTTTTGGGTGATAACATCCTTTTTAAGCTTCTTGATCCGCAGTCCAAAGGCCACATTCTCGAACACGTTCAGATGCGGGAACAGGGCATAATCCTGAAATACCGTATTAACCTGCCGCTCGTTGGCGGGAATGTGATTGATCATTTTACCGTTCAGATAAATCGAACCTTCTGTCGGTTCGGCAAAGCCGGCAATCAGACGCAGAATGGTTGTCTTGCCGCAGCCGGAGGGGCCCAGCAGTGTATAAAATTTGCCGCGTTCGATCTCGAAGCTGACGCCTTTCAACACGGCCTCCTCATCATCATATTGCTTAGTAACCTGGTCAAAAGAAATAATAGTGCCTTCCGGGGTAGCTATAGCTAACAACCTCCCTTACCTTATGTATTACAACCTATTTTACCCTTATCTGACAGTGCGCAATCGGTTCCTTCCAGGCATAGCCCCGCCGGTACCGACAATCCCGCCCCTGCTTCGACAACATTTCATATTATATAGCATATCGGATGAATCCCATATATGCGATAACATAGAATGTAAAAACTCCGGCTGAATCTTAACAAGTTCGTAAAATCTATCCGCTGCACACTCCGGCTGAAGTGCTATAATGAAAACGGCTGAAAACAGCTTGAAAATTCCTCCTTTTACGAAAGAAGATGACCGACATGAACGAGGGGTTACAGGACCGCCTTGAGAAATTTGGATTATCCCTTTATATGATACGCATTACCCTGGCTGCCTCCCTATCATGGCTGGCCGTCCACAGTCTTTATGGCGATAATTACCTATACTTCGCACCGCTGGCTGCGATTCTGATTACACAGGGCACCGTGAAGGCTTCCCTGGAAAAAGGCTGTTACCGGCTGCTTGGCATTGTGCTCGGCGGAACCGTCAGCCTGATTGTGGGACGCTTCCTGGATGTCGGAATCGTCTCCCTCCTGCTGATTCTGCTGATTGGCATAGGCGTTGCAACCGCCTGCCGGATTAACATCCAGGCCGTCTCGCAGGTCGGCGTAACCTCTGTGCTCGCGCTTACCTTCTACCATGACCATTATGTCGTATGGAGGCTTGCCGAGACGCTGATCGGGGTACTCATCGCCCTGTTGATCAATATGATTATTGTCCCGCCCAAGGGCTTCGCCAAGGTTAAGGGCCTGGCGCTTCAAGGAAGCCTGCTGCTGGCCGATTCATTAAGTGGGCTCGCTTCGGGCGGCAGAAACGGTGAACCGGCCCGTGATATGCTGAAGCGCTCCGGCGGACTGCTCGCGAAGAGCAGCAGCCTGCAGAAGGAGCTGCTGTACACGCTGTCGCACTATCCCTGCCGCAAGGATCTGAGCGGGCTGACCCAGGCCACGTCGCATCTGCAGAAGGTTCATTTCTATATCCAGGAAATTGCTGAAGAGCTGACCCTGCTGCCTGCCCACTACGCCGGTTCGGACCGGATGAATGAGGTGATGGCTGCAGCAGCCGATTGCATCGCTCTCTACGGCACCAAGACGCTTTCTGATGCCGAAGCCCGGCGGCCGCTGCCGGAATGTCTGCGCCGGGCCCGGGAGCTGCAGCTCTCCTGGTTCTCCGAGCTGCAGGCGGAATGTCCGCTGACAGCCATCCGCGATCTCGGCGCCGTCTTTTCACATCTGAACCGGGTGCTTGATGTTATTGAACAGGCCGATTATACGGCCGTTTCTGCAGCGGCCGTTCCGGTAAGAAGCGGATCCGCCCGCAGCATCCGTCTCGGAAGCAAAGGACTCTCCCACAAGCTTTAAGCTTGGGAGGGTCTTTTTTAGGATAAACACTTAACGCTTTGGGGTCTCCTCCAAAAAGGTCCGGAGTCAACCTCCATGCTAAGAATCCGCCTCCCGGAGCCTGACTGGAGATAAAGACCCAATACCGGCTCTTACACCGTACTCCAGCTGCAATTTTCGGATGAATTTACAGTTGAAAACTCACTGCACAAGTATTAAAATTAGGATTATTTGCAGCATTTGTCGGAATTCAGTACTATAGCACCAGTTATGAATCTTTTATTGCCGATTCTAGTCGAATAAATGACCTCATGCTGAATGTTTATCAATGTCTCATGTATAATGGCAAACTGTCCGAAAGGGCAGGACGCAAAGCAATGGGCCTAACAATGCGCTGTCGCATTTACGGCTGCCAGGCTGCCGGTTTCTGATAAAACTAGAAGCGAGGTTATAACAATGCCGAACCACACTCTCGAACAGCCACGGCATGCGTTCAGTATCATGCCTGCCTTCAGTACTGCTGATCCCATACAGTCCTCCATCCGCTCCAAGCCGTTTGGAACAGCCGGTAATGAGGAGAAGAACGGGAGAATCATCGTGCAGAATGACCAGATTTTTATAACACCTCCCTTGCCCGGCGGCAAAGCTGCTGTTATCTCTGCCCTTCACCCTGTTGTCCTCAAGATTAACCGGATCAAAGCAGCCGAGCCTGTTGCCATTACATCATCTGACCATCTGAGCTGGGAAATCAGCGAGAAGCCGCAGTACCAGATTACTGTTTCTGAGGACGGGCTAAGCGCCTACTTTACCCTCTACCGGGTCGAAAAGTATGCCTGGAGGCTGGTCAATTGCCCGGCTTCGGCTGAGGTCTGTGTCCGGGCGGAGCCGAACTATGATCTGCTGCTCTCCAGGCTGACCGTTAATCAGATTCTGGCCGAACTCTCCAATAGCTCCTTCATTCCCAATCTCAACATTCCTGCCTTGTATGCCGAGCTGAATAATCCGACTTATCTCCCGGTCTGCATCGCAGTGGGCAAACCGCCGCTGCCGGGAACAGACGGACGGCTTGAGCCCCTGGCCAGACTGTCTATCGCTGAAGTATTCAGCAGCAGTGAAGTCCCTGATCCGGAGAATATACTTGATTATCCAGGGATCCCTTCTGTACGGACAGGCGGGATACTGGCACGCAGGCTGCCTCCGCAGGAAGGCTTGCCCGGTTCTGACGTTTACGGCAGCATTCTGCCCTCTCCCCCGCCGGAGGATATCATCCTGAAGCCTGCTGATTGCTACTCGCTGCTCCCGAACGGCGATATTGCTGCGCTCCGTGACGGCCGGCCGCGGATTACAGGCTGGGGAACCCGGATGATGAGCATTGATTTTCCCGATATGCATGTAGTGCAGAAGAGTATGATCACCGCTAACAGTGCAGTTTGGTTTGCAGGAGATGTAATGTTTCCGGGTGGAATCGGTGATCATTGCACGATAGAGGCATTAGGAAACGTATACATATTCGGCGATGTCCGTCATGCCGTCATTGCCGCTACCGGCAGTGTAATCATACGCGGCAAAGTAACGGACTGCCGCATCTACTGCGGCGACTGCGGGGCAAAACAGCACCGGCTGTATACAATTCCCGGACAGCTGATTGATGAGCTGTCCTTGCTCAGGAACGCCGCCCTCCTCCTGGAGGAGAATCTCCGCTCCCGGCAGCAGCCCGTGAAATACGGGCTGGTCATACTGCTCCTGCTGGAGAGCAAATACGTCCATCTTCCCGGCCTGATGAAGGGGCTGCAGGAGCTGCTTGCCGAGGGCAAGCCTGCAGCTCCGGCTGATTCCGGGCAGTTAAAGCATATGCTGGAGATCTTCCTGCATCCCGGACAGTTCACTGAATTTATTAATGACGCCGTGATCACCACCTTTCTGGATCTGCTGGAGGAGCTTCGTGACGGGATTCTCCATATGCATGAGGGGAATGTCCGGCTTGATCTTGCCTGCTCGGAGGACAGTCTGCTCCATTCCGGAGGAGACCTTTATATTCATGGAGAGGGCGCTGCGAACAGCACACTGCTGGCAGCGGGTAATGTCCGCTTCCTGATGGCACAATCGGTATGCAACGGTTCTACAGTTGAAGCCGGAGACTCCATTGCGTTGCAGCAGGCCGGAGCTGCAGCAGGCCGGCAGTCTGTGCTTGCCGCCGGCCGCAAAATCAGCGTCCGCCAAATAGAAGATACCCGGATAACCATTGGCGAACATACCGCCAAGTTCACTCTACCTGCGGGAGAAGCCGTCTTCACGGCCCAGAGCCTGCGGTTAAGAAACCGGACCTGACCCATACGAAAAGAGCCTGCAGAATGCCGCACAAAGGCAGCCTGCAGGCTCTTTGGGTCTGATCATAACCAGGAACCGCCTGGCGGAGCATCTCTTTTAGAGTGAATGTTTCAGCCGCCGCTTACGCCCAAGATTTACATTCACCAGCAGAATACTGCCAACGATGAGCACCATCCCCGCAATAAGATTAAGTGTAATCTGTTCGTGCAGCAGCACCACGCTTGAGCCGATGGAGATTAACGGGATCAGGAAGGTGAAGGAGCCCACTTTTCCGGCCTCACCCTCATTAATCAGCTTGAAATAAACCATCCAGCCAAGGGCGATGACGAATACGGCAATAAACAGTGTGTTCATAATAAAAGCGCCGCTCCAGGTAATGGCTGCCCAACTCTCTGTAACGGAGCCGGCACCCAGCAGAATGACACCGCCGATCATGATCTGCATGGCTGTCAGCCACAGCATATCCACCCGCGCCGCATTCCGCTTCATATATACGGTACCAAGCGCCCAGCATAACGCGCTGGCCAGAGCCAGCAGTACACCAGCCGCAGAGATGCTGCCGGTAAAACCGCCGATACTGAGCGCGGCTACCCCGGCGAAGCCGAGCAGGAGACCGAATATTTTCAGTCCGTACATGCTCTCTCCAAGCCAGATCCAGGCAAAGATACCCAGCAGTACAGGCTGCAGAAAGACAATGGCCGAGAACAGGCCGGAAGGGACATATTGCAGCCCTATGGTCTGAAACCCGTAGTAAAAGACGATGCTGAGCACTGCCGAAGCCAGATAGACCGGCCATAGCCGCCGGAATTCAAGCTGCTTCCATTTGGGAAGTGCGGCTATAATCAGAATGATTCCCGCAATGACTGTACGGATACCCGCGAAGAGCAGCGGAGGGGCATAGGTTAAGGCGATTTTGGAAAGAGGCCAGTTGATGCCCCAGACAATTACCAGAAAAGCAAGCAGCAGAACCGTACGGCTGCGTTGTGACATTGCGTTCACCTCTTGTATCATTTTCATTCCAAATGATACAATAACCATGTTCATAATTGAAATGAATAATAATCATGAGGTGCATACCAAATTTGTTATGAATAATAATCAGATCCTTTTATTTGTCAAAATTGCCGAAACCGGCAGCTTCACCAAAGCCGGCCAGGAGCTGAACATGACCCAGCCGGCGGTCAGCCGGGCCATCTCCGCCCTTGAGACAGAGCTTGACGTCAAGCTGCTGCTGCGTGACCGGCGCAGCGGGCTGGTGCTTACGGAGGTTGGCAAGCGTATCCTGATTATTTTCCGGGAGATTCTCAGCGGGTTCAACAAGGTGGAGCAGGAGGTTTCTGCGGAAAAGGGGCTGGAGAAGGGACTGATCCGGATTGGAGCCTTCCCGGTGGCGGCCGCTTACTTTGTACCCAAGATCATTCGCTCCATTACGGACAGGTATCCAGGCATAGACATTTCTGTCCATGAAGGATCGGTCGCCGAAGTGAAGGAGTGGCTGGAGACCCGCCAGATTGATGCCGGACTGATTATCCCGCCGCTTGAGGAGTTTGAAACCATTCCGCTGTTCCGGGAGAAGCTGTACGCCGTGCTGCCGGAGGGACACCCTCTCGGCCGAAACGGGATTGTCCATGTAAAGGACCTGGAGCATGAACCCATGATGATCTGCAAAGCCGGTTATGAGCCTCCGGTCGTTGATTTGTTCAGACGGGCAGACAGTCAGCTTAATGTAAAATATGTGGTTAACAGCTACAGTACAGCGCTCAACATGATCAAAGAGGGTCTGGCTGTCGGCGTGCTGTCCGAGCTGTCGCTGCTTGCGCCGCCCGGCAATGTTATCATCCGCGAGCTGTCTCCGGATGCTTACCGCGATGTTCATATCGCCGTCCATTCACTGGAGGAGGCTTCTATTGCCGTCAGGCTGCTCATTGATACTGCGCTTGATATGTTCGCTGCGGAAGAGAAGCTGAATCCGCCAACAAACCATTCAGAGGAGTGACACAGCATGAAATTTAACCGGTTAGGCAACAGCGGGCTGCAGGTATCCGCCCTTGGCCTTGGAACCAACGCCTTCGGCAAGCGGGCCGATGAAAAAACATCAATCGGGATTATCCGTACCGCCCTGGAGCAGGGAATCAGCTTTATCGACACCGCCAATATTTATGCCGGTACCGAATCTGAACGGATTATCGGACTGGCGCTGGAGGGAAGACGGCAGGAAGCGGTACTGGCCACCAAGGCAGGACTGCCGCGGGCTGAAGGCCCGTATGGCAGCGGCTCCTCCCGCCGTCATCTGATGCTGGAGCTGGAGGGGAGTCTGCGCCGCCTGAAGACAGATTATGCGGATCTTTACCAGATCCACACGTTTGACCCCTACACACCGCTGGATGAAACGCTGCGTACCTTAGATGATATGGTCTCCTCCGGGAAGGTCCGCTATATCGGCGCCTCCAACTATGCCGCCTGGGAGCTGATGAAGGCGCTGGGCATCAGCGAAGCGCGGAACTATATGAAGTACACCTCGATCCAGTGCAGCTACTCGCTGGCTGACCGGACGCCGGAAATTGAGCTGCTGCCGCTCTGCCTGGATCAGGGACTGGGAATCATCCCTTATTTCCCGCTCGCCGGCGGTATCCTGACCGGCAAATACAGCGTCAGCGGCGCTGCTCCGGCCGGGTCGCGCGCAGAAACAGACCCGAACTTCAGCCGCTTCCTCAGCCCGGAACGGATTGAGCTGGGCGATGAGGTCAGCCGGATTGCCGCGGAACTCGGCACGACCCCTACTGCCCTGTCCCTGGCCTGGCTGATGCATCAGCCGGCTGTATCCACCGTCATTGTCGGCGCTACACGCGTGGAGCAGGTGCAGCAGAACCTGCCAAGCGCTGCACTGGAGCTGGACAAGCAGACGCTGGAGCGGCTGGATCAGGCCAGCCGGCCCTTCAGAAGCGGCGAACCGTTTGCCTTCTACCGGCTTCCGTAAGCATGGACGCCAAAAAGCCTATAGTGACCCCTGCCGGAATCCGGCGGAGGTGCAGCTATAGGCTTTTTTACATAACAATATGATTTACACAGCAGCGATGAACCGCTCCATGTCCTCCTGAACCGTGGTGATACCGCCGATTCCGAAGTTATCGACCAGTACTTTAGCCACGTTAGGCGATAAGAAGGCTGGCAGGGTAGGTCCGAGATGGATGTTCTTGACGCCGAGATGCAGCAGGGCCAGCAGCACGATCACCGCTTTTTGCTCATACCAGGCAATGTTGTAGGCGATCGGGAGATCATTGACATCGTCAAGGCCGAATACTTCCTTCAGCTTGAGGGCAATAACGACAAGGGAATAGGAGTCATTGCATTGGCCGGCATCCAGCACACGCGGAATACCGCCGATCTCGCCGAGATCAAGCTTATTATATTTGTACTTCGCACAGCCTGCGGTAAGAATCACCGTATCCCCCGGCAGCTCGGAAGCAAAATCCGTGTAGTAATTGCGGCTCTTCATCCGGCCGTCGCAGCCGGCCATCACGAAGAATTGCTTGATTGCGCCGGTCTGCACCGCTTCAACCACCTGATCAGCCACGTTCATCACTGCAGCATGGGCAAAACCGCCGACAATTTCGCCGGTTTCAATCTCTGTCGGAGCCGCGCAGCCCTTGGCCTGGGCGATCATCGCCGAGAAATCCTTTTTGCCGTCTTCACCAGCCGGAATATGCTGCACTCCAGGGAAGCCGGTATTGCCTGTTGTATACAGACGGTCTTTATAGCTGTCCTTAGGCGGCACGATGCAGTTGGTCGTCATCAGAATCGGACCGTTGAAGCTGGCAAACTCCTCGTTCTGCTTCCACCAGGCATTACCGTAGTTGCCGACAAAGTGACTGTATTTCTTAAAGGCAGGATAATAGTGGGCCGGCAGCATCTCGCTGTGCGTGTACACATCCACCCCGGTGCCTTCCGTCTGCTTCAGCAGCTCCTCCATGTCCTTCAGGTCATGTCCGCTGATCAGAATCCCCGGATTACGGCCTACGCCGATGTTAACCTTGGTTATTTCCGGGTTGCCGTATGTGGTTGTGTTGGCCTGATCAAGCAGAGCCATCACATCAACGCCGTACTTGCCGCATTCCAGAACCAGAGCGGTAAGCTCTCCTGCACTCAAAGTGTCATCCAGCGTGGAAGCGAGGCCTTTTTCCATAAAAGCATGTGCGCCGGCATCACCGAAGCCCAGCACTGCCGCATGCTCCATGTAAGCCGCCATCCCCTTCAGCCCGTAGGTCAGCAGCTCGCGCAGGGAACGTACATCTTCATTCTCTGTAGCCAGAACGCCCACAGTCTCCGACTTGGCAATCAGCTCTTCATCTGTCTCTGCAGTCCAGAGCGCAGCATCATGATCTGCAAGCTCTGCTGTTGCCCCGGCCAGCTTCAGCCGGCTGCTCCACTGGTCACGCAGCTGAAGTCCTCTCCGGACACCGGATGTAAAGGTTTCAGGAACAAAGTTAGCATTGGTTATCGTTGCAAACAGGCTCTCTATAATGAATTTATCGGTAACGGAGTCGGTCATGCCAAGCTCCCGGCCTTTGCGGGCAAAGATGGAAATTCCTTTGAGCGTATAAACCAACAGGTCCTGAAGATTGGCTACCTCACTGGTCTTGCCGCATACCCCCTGGATGGTACACCCTGTTCCTTTCGCCGCTTCCTGACATTGAAAACAAAACATGCTGCTCACTTGGCGTTCACTCCTCTAAAATAATATCGTCACACAGGGCAGGACTCCGTTTCTTCCCGCCTTTACAGTTACTGATTATTGTAGTAGACTTTCGCCATACAATCGGTAACGGATGTTACCGATTAAATTTAAATTTGGAGGAAACCGATGATACCTGACCCTGCCGTCCTGCAGTCCTGTCTGCTGTTCCGGGGCAAGTCTGCGGAAGAATTGGAGCTCCTCCTGCACAAAATGATCTATACGGTGACTGCTTATCAGAAAAATAAGCTGATCTTTGCCGAAGGTGATACTGCAGACCGGATCGGCATCATCCTGTCCGGACGGGTTGAGGTGCAGAAAACCCATCCGAGCGGAAGCGGCGTCACAATCGCCCACTTGAGTGCAGGGCAGACCATCGGCGAAGCCGTGCTGTTCCGCAAGGAAAATCTCGTTCCGGCCACCGTTACCGCCACCGGCCCCTGCCTGGTCATGTTCATCAGCAAGCATGAGCTGCTGCGGCTGTTCTCCGCCGATACGGACATCCTGAACCGTTTTATCGAAAACCTGTCCGAGCGGCTGGTGCTGGTCAACCGCAAGATTGAAATACTCTCCGCAGGCCCCTTGCGGCGGCGGATGATTTATTTCCTGCTGGAGCAGGCAGTCCAGCAGGCTTCGGACCATATCCGCCTGCCTTTCAGCCGCAAGGAATGGGCCGAGCACCTGAACACAGCACGACCGTCGCTCTCCCGCGAAATGGGGTATCTGCGTGATATAGGCTGGATCGAGTTCAAGGGCAGCCGGATTACCCTGCTGAACCGGGAAGCGATGCACGAATATATCCGTATGGACCAGCCGGCTGCGGGCCACGACAAATAAACATTTGATTCACGTTGGAGGGAATCGCTATGCCTGAAGTTACCGAACACAGCATAAGCCGGCTGCTGGCCGGCCACCGGGATTATTTTGACAGCGGAGTTACCAAAGACCCCGGCTTCCGGGTACGCCAGCTGCAAAAGCTGAAGGATGCCATACGCAGCTATGAGCCCCGTATTATTGAAGCACTCCGCCAGGACCTGCACAAAGGCGAATTTGAAGCCTATGCTACGGAAATCGGCTTTACCCTTGAGAGCATTGGCTATATGATGAAGCATCTGCGGCGCTGGGCGAAGCCTGCCAGGGTCAAATCGCCGCTGCATATGTTTCCGTCCAAAAGCCTGATCCTGAGTGAGCCTTACGGTACAGTGCTGATTATCGGCCCGTTCAATTATCCGTTTCAGCTGCTGATTGAGCCGCTGATCGGAGCCATTGCCGCCGGCAACTGCGCGGTCCTCAAGCCGTCGGAGAGTACGCCGGCAGTGTCAGCTGTCATTGAGGATATGATAAATGAAACGTTCGAGCCCGGTTATATCCAGGTTGTCCAGGGCGAGAAGGAAACGACAAATCTGCTGATACACGCCAAATTTGACTACATATTCTTCACCGGCAGCGTACCTGTCGGTAAAATTGTCATGGAGGCTGCCGCCAAGCAGCTTGTACCTGTCACCCTGGAGCTGGGCGGCAAAAGCCCGGTAATCGTCGACAAAAGCGCCAATCTGGAAACAGCGGCGAAGCGGATTGTCTGGGGCAAGCTGATTAATGCCGGGCAGACCTGCATAGCCCCCGATTACCTGCTCGTTCACAGCGGGGTCGCCGGCCGGCTGATTGAGCTGATGAAGCAGCAGATCACCGCCTTC
The DNA here is from genome assembly GCF_058313675.1 of Paenibacillus sp. fava2. Taxonomy (NCBI): domain Bacteria; kingdom Bacillati; phylum Bacillota; class Bacilli; order Caryophanales; family Paenibacillaceae; genus Paenibacillus; species Paenibacillus sp. fava2. Next base: position 6,996,546 of record NZ_CM177755.1, read on the forward strand.
TACGGGGAGGATGCCCGCAGAAGCCCGGATTACGGGCGGATTGTTAACGACCGGCAGCTGCAGCGGATCGCCGGGCTGATTGACAGGGACCGCTCCAAGGTTATTATGGGCGGGACGGTGGACGCCGGGGATTTGTACATTGAGCCGACACTGCTCTATCCGGCTGACTGGAGTGATGCCCTGATGGAGGATGAAATCTTCGGGCCGGTGCTGCCGATCCTGACATTCGACCGGCTGGAGGAGGCCATCAGCAGTATTAAACAACGGCCCAAGCCGCTGGCGCTGTATTTATTTACCGAAGACAAGCAGGTAGAGCAGAAGGTACTGGACAACGTATCCTTCGGGGGAGGCTGTGTGAACGATACGATCAGTCATGTCGCCAGCTCCCGTCTGCCGTTCGGCGGCGTCGGCCACTCCGGCATCGGCGGGTACCACGGCAAGCACAGCTTCGACCTGTTCTCACACCGCAAGAGTGTTGTGAAACGAAGCGCGAAGGTTGATCCGGGCATCGTATATCCGCCTTACGGCAACAAGCTTAGCCTGGTGCGCAGGCTGTTGAAATAGTCAGGCTGCGGCAGTATATGAACGGAAAGCGGGGAATTGGAGGATGGAACGCCAACAAGTATTTACAGGCTCGCCCTGGGAATCATCTGTAGGCTACTGCCGGGCACTCCGGATCGGAGACCGGATTGAAGTAGCGGGGACTACAGCCATGCGGAATGGGGAAGTCGCCTTCGCCGGCAATCCCTATGAACAGACCAAATTCATTCTGCAGACGATTGAGCAGGCTCTGAAAGATCTTGGCGCCGGCATGAACCATGTTGTCAGAACAAGAATGTATGTTACGGACATCTCACAGTGGGAGGAATACGGCAGGGCGCACGGTGAATTCTTCCGTGATATCCAGCCGGTTGCCACCATGGTCGAGGTCAAGGCACTGATTGATCCGCAGCTGCTGATCGAGATTGAAGCGGAGGCGGTTGTACCGCAATCTATCTAAAGATAAAAAAGGCTGCTGTCTCTTTTCTGAGGGACAGCAGCCTTTTATCCATTATGCGTGCCTATCAATATTCAGCGGCTAGAAGCAATCCGGTCTCAGCCCACCCGTCTCTCCTTCACCCAGTCCGCCACATCCTTCTGCGGGATCGGCCGGCTGATGAAGTAGCCCTGAATCTTGTCACAGCGGGTCCGTTCCAGAAAGGCAAGCTGCTCCGGTGTCTCCACCCCTTCAGCAGTAACGTTAAGCCCCATATCATGCCCGATGGTAACAATCGAACGGGCAAGTGACATGTTATTGGGTGTATCAATACTGTCGATAAAGGACTTGTCGATCTTCAGTGTGGTGATCGGCAGCTGCTTCAGATAGCTGAGGGACGAATAGCCTGTCCCGAAATCATCCAGGGCTATGCCGATCCCCTTCTCCTTAAGCGCCTCCAGCTTCGAGCTGATCGCTTCGAAGGATTCCATAAAGATGGACTCCGTAATCTCCAGCTCCAGATACTGCGGCGCAAGGCCGGTCTCCTGAAGAATGCCCAGCACCATATCGGTGAAATCCTCCAGCATCAGCTGAATGACCGAAATATTCACGGAAATATGGTGACGTCCCTGGCTCTGGCTGTTCAGCTCTTTAATGAACCGGCAAGCGGTACGGAGCACCCATTCACCAATCGGCACAATCAGCCGGCAGTCCTCGGCGATTTTGATGAAAGACAGCGGGGAAACAAAGCCCAGCGCCGGGCTGTTCCAGCGGATCAGCGCCTCGAATCCCCAGATTTCGCCGGAGGCAGTGTCCACCAGCGGCTGATAATGCAGCGCCAGCTCCTGATTGGTTATGGCGCTGCGCAGATGCGATTCAATAACCATACGTTCGTCAAAATGCTGCTGCATGTCCCGCCCATAGACTACATACGTTCCTTTACCTGCTTCCTTCGCCTTATACATCGCGATGTCCGCATTCTTCAGCAGCTCCTCGGCGTTCACACCGTTATCCGGATACTGGGCAATCCCGATACTCGTAGAGATATGTACGATGCTGGCTTGCAGCTCGAACGGTTCCTTAAAGCCTTGTACGAGAGACTCCGCATAGGCGATAACCTCACTGAATCCCCTGTTATCCTGGAACAGAATGACGAATTCATCTCCGCCGAAACGGAAATGCCTGCTGCGTTCATCGCCCAGCTGCAGCAGACGCTCACCGACCTTTACCAGCAGCTCATCGCCAAAGGTATGCCCCAGCGTATCATTGATATATTTGAAATTATCGATATCAAGAAAGAACAGGGCAGCATGCCCGCCGGCGTTCTCCTTGATGAACAGCTCCAGCGCTTCCGCCAGGGACAGGCGGTTCGGCAATCCGCTGAGCACATCATTGTAAGCCAGCTGCCGGTACTTTTCCTCACTGGTCTGCAGCAGCGACTGATTTTCCACTACCTTGTTATATTGCTCCAAAAGCTCATCCTGCAGCGCGGTAAGCTCCTCATAGGTGGATTCCAGCTCCTGATAGCTCATCTGCAGCTTGCTTTCATAGCCTTTGCGGTCTGTCACATCCACCATGGAACCGGCAAACCGGATAAATCTGCCCTCCGCATTACGCAGCACCTTGCCACGGGTCTGAAACCACTTGTATTCCCCCGATTTGCCCCGCAGCCGGAATTCACAGTAGTAGTAAGAAGTCCTGCCTTCAAGATGATTCGTACGCTGGCGGCTCTCCTCCTCCGCATCCTCAGGGTGAATGAGATCCCTCCAGCCGCCGTGGGCTTCATTTACCTCATCCCGTTCATATCCGAGCAGCTCATACCAGCTGTCCGAGAAATAGTAGACCATATTCGACATATCGAGATCCCAGATTACCGCATCCGAGCCGTAGGTCGCCAGGGCAAAGCGCTCATTGCTTTTTTCCAGATTGCTGCGGATCTTCTTCACAAGCTGTACATAGAACAACAGGATCAGAATAAAGGACACCAGAACGGCAAACGCGGCGATAATACTCAGCACAAGCCCCTTATACGTATCATAAAAGGAAAACGGCTTATTGATGACCTCGCTGCCTTCCGGCAGCTTTTTGACAGAGACGCCGAACCGCTGCAGCTCGTTATAATCAAACACACTGCGTACACTGCTGTTGTTAACGACAGGGATCTGATCCGCCGCTTCCCCCTCCAGAATCCGTACGGCCAGTCCGGCGGCAGTCTGTCCCTGAATCAGGCCGCTGATCAGGCTGCCGCCGAAGGCGCCGTGATTTAAACCGAAATCGTAAATATGGTATACCGGAACACTGCTGCTCTCACCCAGCTCACTGGAAAACCGGTCAAATTCAACCGTGCGTCCTGTCGCATCGCTGTAATATGTAGTCATCAGAACAATACTGTCAGAGGAAAGTGCAGATACCTGGTCAATAATCTCCTGTTTGGAGAAACCGTTTAATGCATACAGCTGCAGAGCCGGATCGAGTGACGAAATTTGCTCCATCACCATTTTGCCGGTAGACAGGCCGCTTTCGGTATTGTCATATAAAATATATACATTTTTAATTTCCGGGTTAATCTCGAGTGCCATTTCAATGGTACGTGCCGGGCTGATCTTTTCGATTACACCGGTAACATTGCCGGGCTTCCCCAGATTTTCCACACCCAGTTCATTGATGCCGCTGAAGATAATCGGTGCATTGTCCAGAATTTCCCGGCGGTATTTGATTGCAAAGCTCAGCGCAGCATCATCCGTGGTCATAACCGCATCAATGCGCATGGACTGGTACTTAAGCTTGATAGTCTGGTAAAAGTGCTCAAGATTGTCTTGGCCGGGATACCGTTTCCAATCCATATACTCACTGTAGATCAGCGGCTGTCCGGGCGCACTCTTGAGGGTCTGTTCAATACCGGCCCCCTGTTCGTCCGTCCAGGCAAATCCTTTGTGATAGGAATGCAGCACCAGCACATTTTTTGGTGGCAGCTCATCTGCACTTGCCTGCGCAGGCTGATAAAAGATCCCGCAGAGCATCATTAAGAGCAGGAGGCTTTTGAACACCTTGAGATCGGTTTGCTTTAAGTCCATTTGCACACTCCCATTCATCCATCTCAAAGTAAAAAACGGAAGGCTTCGACAATATCTCTTTCGCCGGACCCCTTCCCCCATCCTCTTTCGTTCGGGAAAACGTTAAAAGCCACTATGTTCAGGACATCCTGCTTATGTATAGGCTGGTAGAGAGTAGATGATTTGTGCGGAATTATATGACTTTCTTATCTTTAATTATAGGGTGAAACACTAATTTTTGAAATAAAGAAAAGCGCAAGTAGAAACGGTTTTTGTCGTCCTATAAGGGACGGTATCGGTTTCTGCGTGAAATAGAAGGATTAATGATAACGTGCAACTTATACATTCTTATATTTCGAAAAACACCGGTCTTAAATAGACACCGGCCCCGGCATCACGATAGAATGAAGCTGCTAAGAACCGCACAGGACAGGAGGCTTAACATGCCTACAATTAAAGACGTGGCGCTAAAAGCGGGTGTCTCGGTCACCACCGTCTCCCGGGTGCTGAACAACAGGGGATATTTAAGCGAGGAACTGAAGAAAAAGGTGCTCCGGGCCATGGACGAGCTGAACTACCGCCCTAATGAGCTGGCCCGTTCACTCAGCCGTTCAAGGTCGAATATTATCGGACTGATTATTCCCAGCGTTGCGCATCCTTTTTTCGGGGAGCTTACCGGCTACATAGAGGAGCACGCCTACCGTAACGGCTGCAAGCTGCTGCTCTGCAATTCCAGGCAGGACAAGCACAAGGAGCTGGAGTACATTGATATGCTGCGCGCAAGCCGGGTTGACGGCATCATTATGGGCAGCCACACGCTGGAGGTAGAGGCCTACCAGCAGATGAATCTGCCGCTCGTCACCTTCGACCGGCAGATTTCGCCGGGCATCCCTTACGTCTGCTCCGACAACTACCGGGGCGGCGTGCTTGCCACTACTCTTCTGATTGAAAAAGGCTGCCGGCAGCTGGCTCATATCGGCGGTCATCCCGGCCTCAACATATTGTCAGGGCTCCGCTTTGAGGCATTCGCTGCTACAGCCGGGGCGCATAATATTCCGTATACCCTGCTGCATACGGATGACAACAGCTTCGATGTCGAGGCCTATGAGCGGCTGCTGGCACAGCTGTTCCGCGAACAGCCCGGCACGGACGGCATCTTCGCCGGCAGCGATATCATCGCGGCTTATGCGCTCAAAGCCTGCCGCGAGCACGGACGGCGGGTGCCGGAGGATGTGCGGATTGTCGGCTATGACGGCATTACCCTGCGCAGCATGCTCGGGCCGGCACTCAGCACCATCCGCCAGCCGATTGAGGCCATGGGCAAGCTGGCCGTCGAGCTGATCATCCGCCAGGTCCACGGCAGCCCGGTCTCCCCGCAGTACGTCCTTCCCGTCGAGCTGGAGGAAGGGGCGACGACTTAGGGGCTGGAAGACTGCGGCCCGGCTGATGAGGGAGAATCTTGCAGAGGGGCGGAGGGGCGGCTGATGCGGGACAATCCTGGGGAGGAGCGCCAGTTCGGCTGATGCGCGACAATCCTGGAGAGGAGCGCCAGTTCGGCTGATACGGGACAATCCTGGAGAGGAGCGCCAGTTCGGCTGATGTGGGGTAATCCTGGGGAGGAGCGCCAGTTCGGCTGATGCGGGGTAATCTGGCAGACGGGGCGCGGGCGGGCTGATGGAGCAATGAGGGATTATTTACAACGCCAGAGGTATCCAGCCCCTCTCAACGTCCGGGTTACAGACGCTGTTAGATCTATCCGCAAATGTACTGGATATGACACACCTCTGCTTACTTCGACAGCATATGATATTTAGTCGTACATATCGCAACCACTCCTAATAATTAGGAGTGGTTGCCTGCGTAACAGGGTGTTTGCGCAAGTGCTTGGGAGACTCAGAAACCGGCAGCGGAGGCCAAATGGACTGCAGCGGCTAATGAGCGGGGATGTAAAAGTGACGGGAGCCGTTAGCAGGATGGTTTTGGCTCATTCAGCAGCAGGGAATCGACATAACTCCGCTGTTTCAGGCGGAAAACCAACGCTCCAACGGGTGAATGTATGCTGAAACGGCCTGTTCGGCCTCCCCTTCCGTTTCTCCTTAGAATCTAAGTGTAAAATCGCCACCTAATTCTCCTGTTTCCCCGCCCATACTAAAACTAAGTGGAAAAACGCCACTTAATAGCTCACATCACACCACAAAAACAGAAAACCGGCCAATTTAGATGTCGAAAATCCACTTAGTTTTCTTAAACAATCCGAAAGCGACAGATTAAGTGCCAAATTTCCAACTAATCTCCCGGTGAGCAGGGGAAGGAAGCTGCAAAAAAAAGGATGGAGGGGATGATCGGGAGGGATGAACGAGAGGATGACGCGGATTAAATCAGCAAAGTAGCATGACAGTGCGACGTATGTTTTTATTTCGGAGTGACATTTTGTATTTTACGGAGCGATGTGTGTTTATTATGAGTAACGTATGTAAACAAGGAGCCAGCCCTCCACAAGCAGGTGGACAGCTGGCTCTTTAATCTACTAATTGATTCTTCATATAGTAATGCTTGGTGCTGCTATATCATCTTTAGCGCTGCCCAGTGCTGCCTCTTACTGTCCAGCACTATATGCTGCTCCTTACTGCTCCTTACAGCCTTAGTCCTGCTTACTCGTACTCACTGTTCCTTTCCACCTTACCGTTACTTACTCCAACTTACTCCCTCGTTCCCTGCCCGCTATCTCCGAACAGTGCCAGCAGCTTCTCTACCGTCAGCTCTGCGGTGGATGCCAGGAGAAGATCGGCTGCGCCCAGCTGCGCCCGGCTGCCGATGCCGACAGCCTGCATGCCGGCGGCCTTGATGGCGGCGATGCCGGCCGCCGCATCCTCTACACCGATGCAGCTGCGCGGCGGGACTCCAAGCAGCTCCGCTGCGGTGAGGAAGATCTCCGCATCGGGCTTGCCCTGCTGCAGCGCCGCCGGATCGGCGATGGCCTGGAACCGGCCGGCGATGCCAAGCCGCTGCAGAATCAGCGGCGCATTCAGGCTGGCCGAGGCCAGGCCGCAGGCGATGCCGCGCTGCGCCAGGGAATCCAGCAGCTCCGGGATGCCCGGCAGGACATCTGCCGGTGTCAGCTGCTCCAGCTGCTGCCTGTAGCTGGCGTTTTTCTTCTCCGCCAGCGCCAGCCGCACAGCAGCCGTAAGCTTAAGCGTGCTGTCCTCCAGTACAATGTCCAGCGACTGCATGCGGCTGACACCCTTCAGCCGTTCATTCTTCGCCCGGCTGAACGGGATGCCCAGCTCATCGGCCAGCATATGCCAGGCCTGATAATGCAGCTCGGCGGTATCCGTGATCACGCCGTCCAGATCGAAGATCACCGCCTCCAGCTGCCGGGCCAGCGGCAGGCTCAACGCCTGCTGCGGAAGCAGCAGCACAGCCTGGCCTCTGTGCCTGATCTGCAGCTCTTCTCCTTCCAGCAGTGTATAGACCACTGCTTCGCTGCCGATGAAGACATCGAGCAGCCGGCCGCGGGCGGTAACCTTGAAGCGGAAGCTCTGCCACTGCTCCGGCAGCGCCGGATCAAAGCACAGCATTCCGCCCAACTGCCGCAGGCCGCCGAACCCGTTCACAATTGACATCCACGATCCGGCCATTGCAGCCATATGCAGCCCGTCCTTGGCGTTGCGGTTAATATCGTCCAGATCCATCCGCACTGTACGGTCGAAATAGCCGTACGCCGCAGCCAGATCGCCGATCTCGGCCGAAATAATACTGTGTATGCAGGGCGACAGCGAGGAATCATGGGTCGTCAGCGGCTCATAGTACTGATAGTTCCGGATTTTATCGATCAGACGGAACTTATCTCCAAGCAGGAACATGGCCATAACGAGATCCGCCTGCTTCAGCACCTGATGGCGGTAGATCACCAGCGGATGAAAATGCAGCAGCAGCGGGTATTTATCTGCAGGCGTATGCTCAAAATCCCATTTCTGCTTACTCAGGAAGGTGTCATCCTGGGCATAGATGCCCAGCTCCTCGTCAAAGGGGATAAACATCCGGTCAGCGGCTTCCTTCCACATTTCCGCTTCCCCGCCAGTTAAACCGACCGCCTGCCGGAGCCGTTCATAATCAGACGGATACTCCCGTTCCAGCAGAAGGGACGTCTCATAGGCATAGTTAAGCTGATCCTGAACCATCAGGTTGGTGTAGGCATTATTATTCACAATTGCCGTGTACTCGTCGGGGCCCGTGATCCCGTGAATACAGAAGGCTCCGCCGCGCGCCGGATTGAAGAACCCCAGGTCTGCCCAGAAGCGCGAGGTCTCAAACAGGATTTCCGCTCCCTGGCTGACCAGGAAATCCGCATCTCCCGTCGCCTGTACGTACTGCTTGATCCCGTAGGCAATATCGGCATTAATGTGCGCCTGGGCCGTTCCCGCCGGAAAGTAAGCGGAGTTCTCGCTTCCGTCAATGGTGCGCCATGGATACAGCGCTCCTTTCTGTGACAGTTCCGCCGCCCGCTCCCGCGCCTTATCCAGCGTGGCGTAGCGGAATTCCAGCAGCCTCCGGGCTATCTCCGGCTGGGTGTAGGTGAAGAACGGCAGCATGTACATTTCCGTGTCCCAGAAATAATGCCCCTCATACCCTTCGCCGGTCAGCCCCTTGGCGGCAATGTTGGTCACGCCGTCCCGGCCGGTGGACTGCAGCAGCTGAAACAGATTGAAGCGGATGCCCTGCTGCAGCGCCGGATCATCCTTGATCTCCACATCAGTGTGTGCCCAGAACTGATCAAGATAGGCGCGCTGTTCATCGGCAAGCCCGTTAAATCCGCAGCCTTCCGCCATTTCCAGCACACCGGCACTCCGCTCCCGCAGCTCCTCCTCCGGGTAATCCTTCGAGGTGTGATACGTTATATATTTGGTTAATCTAACGGTTTCCCCGCACTGCACCTCGGCCGCATGGCTGACTGAGATGCGCTGCCCTTCCAGCTGCTGCTCCGTCTCGCGGCCTGCCCCCGCCTGCAGCCTGTGGCTGGCCGCCGTCAGCAGCGCAAACCGCGTATGCCGCGTCCGCTGCCGCATCCAGAGCACCCCAGCGGCCTCATCATAGCCGCTGTCCTCCAGCTGCAGGCGCGGCTCGGCACCGCCGGAGCCGAGCCGCGGATCAGCGCTGGCCTCGGCCCGGCGGATCTCCCCGTCCAGCGCCGAGACAAACTGCAGCGTGCCGGCGAAATTCAGCGCCGTCACGGCGTAATCGATCGCGGCCAGATGCTTGTGCCGCAGACAGACCATACGCCGGATCGCAAGCTTCACCCGCTGCCCGGCGGGCGACTCCCACTCCACCTCGCGGTGCAGCAGACCGGTCTGCATATCCAGCCACCTCCGGAAGCTGTGCACCTTTCCGCTGTCCATCCGGAACGCATGGCCCCCAATTTCCAGCCCGATAATCCGTGCCTCCGTCACATTCAGCATCGACTGGTTGACCGCAGGCAGCCCGTAAGCACCCTCCGGATATATAATCGGCTCCGAGTCGTAGAATCCGTTCAGATAATTGCCGGCCACCGTGGTGCCGGCCGTCCCGTGATAGCCCTCCTCGAAGTTCCCGCGCATCCCGATATAGCCGTTGCCGAGCGCGAACACACTCTCGCTGCGCTGATTATGCTCCTCCTCATAGGTATCCTCGCCCAGACTCCATTCCCGGTACGGGTACAGCGCGGGCGGATGCTCATACGGCTTCATCTTCATGACTGTCCTTCTCCTCCATTCGCAGTTAGCCTTTCACGGAACCGCCCATCAGCCCTCTGACAAAATACTTCTGCAGCAGGAAGAAAATCGCCAGCGGCATCAGCATCGAGATAAAGGCAGCCGAGGTCAGCAGATGCCAGTCGTTGCCGCGCGAGCCGACCAGATCGGCGATTTTCATCGACATAACCTGCACCGACGGCTGGTTGCCGATAAAGATCAGCGACACCAGGTAATCGTTCCATACCCAGAGGAACTGGAAGATGCCAATGGAAGCCAGCGCCGGAACGGACAGCGGCAGAATCAGTCTGCTGAATATGGTAAAGTGGCTCGCACCGTCAATAAAAGCTGACTCGAACAAATCCTTGGGCAGCTGGCTGATGAAGTTGTACATGAAATAAGTAACCAGCGGCAGGCCGAAGGCGGTATGCGCCAGCCAGATCCCCAGATAGCTGCCGTTCAGCCCCAGCGCCGTGTAATCCTTCAGCACCGGGATCAGCGCAACCTGAATCGGAATGACCAGCATTGCAATAATGATGACGAACAGGGTTTTGCGGCCCGGAAACCGCAGCCAGGCGAAGGCATAAGCGGCAAAAGAGGCAATCAGCACCGGGATGACCGTCGCCGGCACGGCAATCGTCAGCGTATTCCAGAAGGCCTGGGATAGGCCCGTGCCCTTTTGCTTCGTTTCACTGCCGTCCGCTTCCTTCAGCGTGTACTCTTTTCCGGACAGGACATTGTTGTAATTGTCGAGCGTCAGCTCGGGAACCGTCTCCCAGCCCTGCTCCTGCACATTAACGGTGCGCGCCCGGCGGTTTTCCCAGATCAGGCGGCTGCCGTCCGCCTTCACGCCCGCTTTTAACTCATCATCACTGTAGGTCTTGCCGTTCACCTCAATCGGTTCGCGCAGATCCACATCCTTGGACAGCTGCACTGTCTCGCCTGCCGTCCACTCCTGATGGGGGAACACCTTCCACCAGCCGGTCTGCAGAATATCTGCCGCCGGACGGAAGGAGGAAATGAACAGCCCCAGTGTCGGAAGCAGCCAGAGGAAACAGATGACGCCAAGGACGATGTTAACGAGGGTCTTGCCGCCTTTTCTTTTCTTTTTACCGACCATTTAGAATCCCCCCTGCTTGCGGAACTGGCGCAGATTAATCAGGATGACAGGCAGTACTGCGATCAGGAGCACAATGGCCAGCGTCGAGCCGTACCCGAAATTGCGGTACATAAAAAACTGCCGGTAGAACTGTGTCGCAACAACCTCTGTATCATATTGACCTCCCGTCATCACCATGACGACGTCAAATATTTTCAATGTAAACACAATAATGGTGGTGGTAACCGTCAGAATGGTAGTGGAAATGAACGGGATCATAATGCCGAAGAAAATCTTGATTTCACCGGCGCCGTCAACGCGTGCGGCCTCCAGAATATCGTCGGGAACCCCCTTGATCGCTGCCGAAAAAATAACCATCGCAAACCCCGTCTGCATCCAGATCAGGATGACAATGAGGAAAAAGTTGTTCCACGGCTGCAGCATACTCGTCCAAGCTTGAGGTTCGCCGCCGAAAAAGGTGACCATCGCATTCAGCAGACCAATCTGCTCATCGCCCGGCTGATAATAGTAGACAAACTTCCAGATGACGCCTGCGGCCACGAAGGAAATAGCCATGGGCATAAAAATGATCGATTTGGCGATTTTTTCGTAGCTGCTGCGGTCGGCCAGAATGGCAATAAGCAGCCCCAGGCACACACAGGCCAGCGTTCCGACAAATACCCACAGCAGGTTGTTGCGCAGCGCGGTAGCCATCAGCCGGTCACTGAAGATCGCCGCATAATTGCCGAAGCCTACAAACTTTTCCGAGGAAGCGTTAAAAAAGCTCAAATACAGCGTCCGCAGCGCAGGCAGGATCAGCAGCCAGCCGAGAATCAGCACCGCCGGCCCGACGAAAATAAACGGCAGCACCCTTCTGCGGATGTGATCCGGATACTGCTCAGCCGCCCAGGTCAGGGTGTAATAGATCAGATAAACGCCCAGCACGCCCCACAGCACAGCCAGCACGGCAGTCAGCAGCGGATTAAGCGTGGAGTCACGGAAAAAGAGGAAGATCAGCCCGTTCACCACAATGTTCGCCAGCAGCACACCCAGTGATAGCAGCACTGCCCTGACGCTGATTTTCTGCTTGGCCTGCGTACCACCAACCCCAGGCTTTGCTTTTATTTGCGCATCCATATTAGCTCCTCCTGCTCCTATAAGACAAGTAGAAACGCCCATGCGGTCCTTTAAGGGACGGTAACCGTTTCTGCGAGAAATATAAGGATTATTGATAGCGTAAAACATATAAATTCTTATATTTAGAAAAAGAGAGGCAGGCTGCAAGCCTTTGCTGTCCGCCCCTCTTCATTGTGATAGCCTTTTTCTACAGCCCGCCGTGTCCGGCCTTAGTTGTTCCAGCCCGACTGAATCTGCTCCAGCGCCTGATCCAGTGTGGCCGTACCGCTTACATAGTCCGTCATGCCCTTCCAGAACGTACCTGCACCCACCTTGCCCGGCATGAGGTCAGAGCCGTCAAACCGCAGGGTCGAAGCGTCCTGCACCAGCTGCGCCATCCGCCGGTCGGAATCGGACTGGTACCAGTCAAGCGGAGCATCATTCATTGGGGCAATTACGCCGCCTGACTGCACCCAGCTCTTGATGGATTCGCCGGTGGTGAAGAATTCCATAACCGCACGCACTTCAGGACGGTCGTTGAACATGGCATAGATATCGCCTGCAACAAGTACAGGCTTGCCGTACTGCTCATCGATCGGCGGCAGGTAGAACCAGTCATAATCCACGTCCACCTTGGCCGTTTCCGGGAAGAAGCTGGTGATGAAGTTACCGATCAGGTTGAACCAGGCCTTTGGCGGATTGTCGAACATCGGCTTCGGCGCATCGCCGAATGCGGTTGTTACGATGGATTTGGTACCGCCGTACACATAGTCTTCGTTAAGCCAGATCTTCGACATAATCTCTACAGCATTCTTCACTTCAGGAGAGGTGAACGGCAGCTCACCGCTGACCCATTTGTCATAATTCTCAGGCGATGTTGTGCGCAGCATAATATTTTCAACCCAGTCTGTTGCCGGCCAGCCGGTGGCTGCACCGCTCTCAATCCCGATCGCCCAGGCCGGATCGCCGTCCTTGGCAATCTGCTCGGTGAGGGCCATCAGCTCATCCCACGTCTGCGGAATCGTATAGCCTGCATCGTCAAACTGCTTTTTCGGGTACCAGACAAGACTCTTCACATTGCTGCGGTTCCAGATCCCGGCCATAATCTTGCCGTCCTTGCCGTCCATTGTGGACATATCCAGCCAGCTCTGGTTGTAATTACCCTTAAGCTTCTCCTGATCCAGAACTCCGGTCAGGTCCACTACCTTGCCGGTCTTGGCAATGGAAGCGAGCAGTCCCGGCTGCGGGAAATCGGCGATGTCCGGAGCATTGCCGCCGTCAACACGGATATTAATGGTAGCCTCGAACTCTTTGGAGCCCTCATACTGGATGTCGATCCCGGTTTTCTCCTCAAACTCCTTGATGCTGCTCTCAAATTTCACCTGGTCAGCGTCTACGAACGGCCCGAACATCGTGACCTTGGTTCCTTTGTATTCACCCTTCATCGCTAACTCAAGCGGAGATCCTGCAGCCGCAGGCTCTGCTGTAGGTGTGTTTTCCTTGTTGTTATCAGCAGCAGGTGCTGCTGTTGCAGCCGGCGAATCGGTTGGCGCCGAATTATTGCTGTTGTTTCCGCCGCATCCGCTCAGCATCATCGTGAACGATAAACACAGCACCATCGCAAGTGACAGCTTACGTCCTGGAGTCTTTTTCATTTGCACATACATCCCCTTATAATGGTATTTAGAGATTGCATAGGCTCCGGCCTCTTCCGGAATCCGCACCGTTACAGCTGCTGATCCACCTCCTTGCAAAGGTTTTCAGAATGGGCTAAACTGTTTTATTTGATTCTTGAACGAAACCTTGGCTGATGTTCAGCCGGCTTCTGCCAGCCGCTTTTCGTTCATAAATATTGATGCCTACATAATTATAGCGCTTACATTTCCATATTAGCATATAATGTATGCGTTTCCAATAATGTTCTTTGGATTCGTTTGTCTTTTTTTGTTTTTGAATTTTTATTATTTACGGATTCTGAAACAGAAGGAGGTATTCACATTTTTATCCATGCCGGAGTTAAGATAAAAGCTTATGAATAGTGAGGAAACAGCTTACTTTAAGCGGTCATTATTGGCGGTATAGGGTATGAAAAGCTTTTCACATTAAGATGGAAACAGCCAGGCCATCGGATTTACGATAACTGCAGCGGCGTTTCATGGGTATGCGGTTAACGCCTATTTTTCCCGTGAAGATTCTCTTACAATCAGCTTATGCTCCATTTGCTCTTTCATTACAGCAACATTGCCTGTGGTCAGCAGTTCATGCAGCTTCTCTGCGGCCCGGTAGCCAAGCTGGTAGATCGGCTGTGCAATGGTCGTCAGCTTCGGAATGAACATCCCGGACATCCGCAGATTGTCGAACCCGATGACCGATACCTGCCCCGGCACCAGAATATTGCGGTCCTTCAGATACGAAATCGTACCCATCGCAAACTCATCGGCTACACAGAATACAGCGCTAAGCTCCGGGTACTCACTGAACAGCTCATGCGCTGCCTGATAGGCATGCTCAAAACGGTGGTTGGCGTATTTGATCTTGCCGGTATTCCGCTCCAGGCCGAATTCTGTCAGCGCTCTTACGAACCCGGCAGCACGCGGCGGGCCTGACACTGAGTTATCGTGATTGAACCCGATCATCCCGATCTCCTTATGACCCAGCTCGATCAGGAACTTCACAGCATCATAGGCGGCAAGCTCATCATCCACCTCGACGGAGGGAACTTCGTATTCGTCGGAATGTGAGGATACCAGCACAAACGGAATTCTGAAGCCCGTCAGCTTCTCATAATATTCCGGGTGCAGCATATCACTGGCGAACACAATTCCATCCACCTGCTTCTCATGGAACGTATCCATGTAAGAAAGTGTACGCTCCATATCGCGGTCGGTGTTGCAGATCATCAGACTGTACCCGAGCTTGATACAGGCATCCTGCATTCCGCGGATTACTCCGGCAAAATACAGGTTCTCAATATCCGGAATCAGCAGACCCAGCGTATTGGATTTCTTGTAAATCAGGCCGCGCGCAAACGCATTGGGCTGATACTTCAGCTCCTTGATAGCCTCTATCACCCTGTTCCGCTTGCTCGGCACGACGGTCTCAGGCGCATTCATCACACGGGATACCGTACTGATCGACACCTCTGCCATTCTGGCGACATCTCTAATGGTTGGTTTCATAGACTAACTTCCTTTTTTTAGAAAAGCTTTTCAAAGCGATTATAGCAGCCGCTCTGCTAATTTACAATAGCCTAAATACAGCGCTTACAACATTATTTTGTTAGTATTCAGCCTTTAACCGAGTTCCTGCAAGGGATGTTCATCCTTATCCTCCCGGTTTTTAGCCGTACACACCCGGATGTAGTCCCTTTTCTGCAGGTTTTTTATGAAAAGCTTATCAGACAGCTCTATACTCACTTCCCGGCTGCCACAAGCTTACTTAAAGTGTGTAAATAATATTATTTCATGTTATAATTTCAGGGTAGATTTATTTATAGCTGCAAATACTGCTGTAAGCTTATAAATTGCTTAATTCTCATTACTGGAGGGGTTATTGTGAAGCAACTGCGGGATATCCCAATCTCCGTGCTGGATCTCGCTCCGATTGTTGAGGGCGGAACAGCGGCGGATTCACTGCAAAATACACTGGATTTGGCACGCCACGCTGAAGGGTGGGGCTACCACCGCTACTGGCTGGCGGAGCATCATAATATGACCGGCATCGCCAGCTCGGCCACCTCTGTCGTCATCGGCCATGTGGCTGCCGGAACCTCAAGCATCCGCGTAGGCTCAGGCGGAATTATGCTAAGCAATCACGCACCGCTGATGATTGCCGAGCAGTTCGGAACGCTGGAGTCGCTGTTTCCCGGGCGGATTGATCTGGGCCTCGGCAGAGCGCCAGGCTCCGACCAGGCTGCGGCAAGAGCGCTGCGCCGCGGCCTCGGCAGCGACGGCAGCGAATTCCCTGAGCAGCTAAGCGAGCTCAGAGCCTACTTCGACCCGAACGGTGCCGGTTCACGCCCCCTTGGCGTGCGTGCCACTCCGGGTGAAGGGCTGAATGTGCCGATCTGGCTGCTTGGCTCCAGCGGCTTCAGCGCCCAGCTGGCCGGCCAGCTGGGTTTGCCGTTCGCTTTTGCCAGCCATTTCGCTCCGGACTATCTGCTGCCGGCTCTGCATCTGTACCGCAGCAGCTTCAAACCGTCGGCTGTACTCGACAAGCCGCATGTTATGGTCGGCCTCGGCATCACCGCCGCCGATACAACTGCGGCCGCACGCTGGCTGGCCACTTCCCAGCAGCAGCAATTCCTGAACATCATCCGGGGCCGTACCGGCAAGCTCCAGCCTCCGGTTGATGACATGGAGCCGCTGTGGTCGCCGCAGGAAAGAGCCATGCTGCTTGATAAGCAGAAATACTCCATTGCGGGAGATAAAGCCTACATCAAAGAGCGCCTTCTGCAGATTCTTGAAGAAACCGGTGCGGATGAATGGATCATCGCTTCCCAGATCTACGATCATACCGCACGGCTGCGCTCCTACGAACTGGTGGCAGAGCTTATAAAAGAAAGCTAAATCCGCATTATCTCAAATGACTCAGCAGGACAATGATGAAGTAATGGAACCTTTTTAAGTTCCCTTCAATCATTGTCTTGCTTTTTTTTATATTCTGCCGCTATCTATGTTCTCAATAAAATACATTAAAAATAGTGAAAACCAGAGAAATAATCATAACGAGGCAGTTACACAAAGAAAACTATTCGTAATTTGCTTCAAAGAACTTAATTTAAATATATACGGGTATTTTTAACGTTTTTATTTATACCCTTTATTGATTATACTTTAGTTATTCGTTATAACGAACATACATACTTTAGCATTACACATCTAACGTGATTTGTATTCGGACTCTTAATTCAAGGCAGCTCAATGGTAGTAGTACTCCAAAATACCACTCATTTCGACAGACCTGCAAGAATTAACGGATTACGGGCGGTTTTTTGTCGAGATGCGCGGGAACAGCGCGGAGTTCCAGAAGAAAGGGGGCGGCGGGTGAAAAGAAAGGTTCCTATCGCTATAATTGGCGCGTATATTTTATTAGTGATAACCGGTGTTGTATGGCATGCCGGAGGAGTAAGCGCTGAGGATACGATCAAGCTTACTGTCAACTCGCAAATAACAAGCACAACGGCGATGAACAATATGCAGCCGGGAGATGCAGTTTCGTCAGAATATACGGTTATTAACGAAGGATCAGAGCGGTTTGACTATTTTGTGGATTTCGAACTTGTTTCGGGAGACGCCGAACTGTATGATATCCTGCAGATGAAGCTGCAAAAAGAGGGAGTAACGCTCTACTCAGGAGTAATGAGCAAAGCGGAGGGACGAGTGGCCATCGGCACACTTCCGGGAGGAGGCCGGGAAACCATCCGGATGGATGTCGTTTTCCCTATTGAAGCAGGAAATGAGTTTCAGGGCAAGGCTGTCAGTGTGGCCTTTAATTTCACTGCTTCTGCTGTTCCGGAGCCGACACCTGGACCTAGCCCGTCGCCATCCGCTTCACCAGAGCCGTCTTCAACAGCCAGCCCGGCCCCTTCCGCTTCACCGGATCCTACCGGAGGGCCTGTCAATACGCCTGAGGCGACTCCAACGGCAACAGCAACGGCAACGCCAACAGCAACGGCAACACCAACAGCAACGGCAACACCAACAGCAACGGCGACACCAACGGCAAGTCCAATTCCGACGGCAGCACCATCCCAAACTCCGGATGCCACCGCTTATCCGGGAGGAGTTCAGACTCCTGTGCCATCGGCTACTCCAACTGCCAGTCCATCTGCCACTCCAGCGGCTACGCCTGGAGGCAGCGAGGTGACTGTCACAACTCCGCCTGTTCCGCTTGGCGAGGGAGATGGGGATAACGGCGAAGCTGCACCGACTCCGGACCCAGGCAGTGTGGATGCCGGAAGCACCGCAGCACCTTCTCCGGATCAGGAGGTCGTTATCGGTGATGATGAGCTTCCGCTCTCAGGACCGGAAGGCGGCGATGAACTGCCTGATACTGCAGAACCTTGGTATAACCTGATTCTGATTAGTATGGCGGTTGCTATTATTAGTATCATCCTGCTGCGCAGACTGAATTCGAAGAAATAACAAAGGCTGGAGGAGAGAGTATGAAGCAGCGTCCGGGGATTATCATTGCCGCCGTGCGTCTGATCTTCATACTCTCTTTGTGCGTGTTGCTATACTCAGCATTCCAGATCCTCAAAGCACCTGCGGAAGCCCGCGAGGCACTCGAAGCATGGGACAAAAAGAGGGAGGAAGCCCTGTTGCCTGTCATTCAGGAGGATGAAACCCCTTTACCGCCAAGCATGGTTTCTCTCCCCCCGGTAACAAAAAGTGGTGAGCCGGAGTATACCGACGGGGAGATCATCGGGGAGATTTATTTTCCGGCGCTGGAGCGGAGGGTCGCTATCCTCGAGGGTACGCAGCGGGCGCAGCTAAAAAAGGGCGCAGGGCATTATGCCGGAAGCGCAGCAATCGGCGCGGACGGTAACAGCGTACTCGCCGGACACCGGGATACCGTATTCCGCGGAATCGGCAGCCTTAAGAAACATGATTTAATAGAAGTAGAGACGGTGGACGGAACATTCATTTATGAGGTGAGCGGCAGCACGATCGTAGACGGGGAGGAACGGGGAGCGATCAAGCCGAGCAGCACCCCCGTGCTTACGCTAATCACCTGCTATCCGTTCGGTTATGCCGGTCCGGCACCGGAGCGGTATCTATTGTCTGCTGCATTGGTCAAAAGGAAATAAAGTGCCGCAGCAGAACGGCACCGGGCCGCGGGCACCCCCCCCATCAGGCAGTCCTCCTGCTAAAGATGAGTCCCCGCCCGGAACATGATAATATAGTACTGCGGCAAGCAGAAGCAGCGGCTGTACCGGCTACCCCGGGCAGCCTGTTTTTGCGGCAATTATCAGGCTCAGGTATAGGGTATCCTATACTTATATGTTTTTAGATGAAGAGGAGATGAACTACCCATGAAGGATGAACTGATTAAACGGTTTGTGTCGTATGCGCAGATGGATACCCAGTCCAATGAGGATAGCGATACCTGCCCGTCTACCCCGGGGCAAATGGAGCTGGCCCGCAAGCTGGTGGACGAGCTGCTGCAGCTGGGATTAACAGAGGTTACGGTGGACGAGCATGCCTATGTAATGGCTACCCTGCCTGCGAACACGGACAAGGAAGTGCCGACGATCGGATTCCTGGCCCATCTGGATACAGCTACGGATTTTACCGGAGCGAACGTTAAGCCCCAAATCGTCGAAAATTATGACGGCGGCGATATTGTGCTGAACAAGGAGCTGAATGTTGTCTTGTCCACGGACAGCTTCCCGGAGCTGCCTGAATACAAAGGGCATACGCTGATTACCACAGACGGCACAACGCTGCTTGGCGCAGACAACAAGGCCGGAATCGCTGAAATTATGACCGCTATGGCTTACCTGATCGCCCACCCTGAAATCAAGCACGGTAAAATCCGCGTGGCCTTCACCCCGGACGAGGAAATCGGACGCGGGCCGCATAAGTTCGATGTCACCGCTTTTGGCGCATCCTGTGCTTATACTGTAGACGGGGGACCGCTTGGTGAGCTGGAATATGAGAGCTTCAACGCCGCTGCCGCCAAAATCACCTTCAAAGGCGTCAACGTCCACCCCGGAACCGCCAAGGGGAAAATGGTGCACTCCTCCAAAATCGCGATGGCCTTCCATCTCAGACTGCCTGCCGGCGAAGCGCCTGAATTCACAGACGGCTATGAGGGCTTCTACCACCTGATCTCCATGCAGGGAACGGCGGAGCAGAGTAAGCTGGCCTATATCATCCGTGACTTTGACCGAGCAAGCTTCGAGAACCGCAAGGCGAATATTTCCGCCATTGTCGAAGAGTTCAAATCCACCTACGGCGATGAAAATGTACTGCTGGAGATGAACGACCAATACTACAACATGCGTGAAAAAATCGAACCGGTCCGCCATATCGTCGACATCGCCCACGAGGCGATGGAAAACCTCGGCATTTCACCGGTAATCCGCCCCATCCGCGGCGGCACCGACGGCTCGCAGCTGTCCTATATGGGACTGCCTACGCCGAATATTTTTACTGGCGGGGAGAACTTCCACGGCAAATTTGAGTACGCTTCGGTCGATGTCATGCTCAAAGCTGTAAAGGTAATCGTAGAAATCGCCCGGCTGTTTGAGCAAAAAGCTTAACTGCCACTTGGGATGTGGCAGCTGGTTATAGCGCCGGTTGCTGGTGCGGTAGCAGTTGCCGTAATTGCAATAATAGTCTGGTTACAGTCCAAGCGGGTTGTGGCTGTTGGTGCGATTATGGTGGTTATGGTGGTTATCGGCAGTTAGAGTAGACCAGCTACCGGGGCTGTTATAGTGGTTACGGCGGTTACCGGCGGTTAGAGTAGACCAGCTACTAGGGCTGTTGCTGCAGGCTGCACAAATTGCAGTAGTTACGGCAGGCTGGCAAAATCCCGGTTAGTTAAAGTAATCTGGCAGTTGCTGTAGCAGGTACGCATGTGTGGCAGCTGTGGCAGGTATGCTAGCCGTGGTAGTCAGCAGTTTTGCAGAATTTTTAGATGTATAGCTTCTGTTAGCGATATAAAACAGCCCCAGGCAAAAGCGGATGCTTTCAGCCGGGGGCTGTTTTGTGTGCTTGATTGTACTTTCAGAGGAGTTCCATCTCTTTACGCCTGTTACGAGGTTAGCCTAAGATTGGCGGGAACCCGGAACGAAGTCAAAGCCGGAGGGGGGGCCACATGTAATGGACCTAAACAGCATTCAGGCCTCGCCCGGCTCCATTAAAGGGATTTTTCCCTTTAATCTGGCACTTTCAGGCCGCCACCGACTCCATTAAAGGGATTTTTCCCTTTAATTCAGCACTTTCGAGCAGCCAACGGCGCCATTAAAGGGATTTTTCCCTTTAATCTGGCACTCCCGGGCAGCCAACGGCTCCATTAAAGGGATTTTTCCCTTTAATTCAGCACTTTCGGGCAGCCAACGGCTCCATTAAAGGGATTTTTCCCTTTAATTCAGCACTTTCGGGCTGCCAACGGCGCCATTAAAGGGATTTTTCCCTTTAATCTGGCACTCCCGGGCAGCCAACGGCTCTATAAAGGGATTTTTCCCTTTAATTCAGCACCTTCAGCCGGGCGAGCTACTGCCGCCCCAGCCGGTCCGCAACCAGCGGCTTAACGCTCAAGCCGCTTGGCGCGCGGAGCGATCCTCCCGCTTACTGCCCCTTAAGCGGCAGCCAGCCTGTCGGACGGGAGATCGCGCCCCATAACGGGTCAGGGATGACCAGCTCAGCCTGGGCTGTCGTATCCAGCTCGGTTGCGATGTCGCCGGCGCGGCCCTCGGCAAGCTTCTGTACGTAGTCCGGATCAATCAGCAGCGGACGGCCGAGCGCCACCAGGCTAATGCCGGTGTCCAGGCTCTTCAGCGCATCCTCCGGCTTGTATAGCGAGCCGACACCGATGACCGGCACGGCACCTCCCGCGCGGTCGACAATCTGCTCGATTCTCGGCCGCTCATCTTCCGTGCCGCGGCGCGGCAGCGACCACAGCTCCATAAGCGAAGCATGCAGGTAGTCAAGCCCTTCCTCTTTGAGGGCATCAATCAGCGCGAACGTCTCGGCCATTGTAATGCCCGGTGTTTCCGGTTCTTCCGGCGAGAAGCGGTAGCCGACAATGAACGGGGAGGAAGCGTACTCGTTCACAACGCGTTTTACCTCACGCAGGACGGCAAGCGGGAAGCTCAGGCGCTTCTCCAGGCTCCCGCCCCAGCGGTCCTCGCGGCGGTTAGTATGCGGCGAGAAGAACTGCTGCAGCAGATAGCCGTTCGCGCCATGAATCTCTACGCCGTCGAAGCCGGCTTCGATTGCCCGGCGGGTTGCCGCGCCGAAATCGGCGATGATCACTTGGATCTCTTCGTCAGTCAGCGTACGCGGTACAGGTCCGTGCCCGCCGCCCGGCAGCTCTGACGGAACATCGCTGGCGCTGACGGTCTGCCCGTCCGGCAGCAGCTCCGGCGGACACTGGCGTCCCCCGTGGAAAATCTGCAGGACGGCCTTGGCACCCTCACCCTTGATCGCAGATGCCAGCTCGCGCAGGCTCGGGATCAGCTCGTCGCGGTCAGCGCCGAACTCCCCGTGGAAGCCCTTGCCGCCCCGGCTTACATAGACACAAGCCGTAACAACCATACCGGCGCCTTTGGAGCGGCGGATATAATAATCCAGTTCCGGCTTGGAGACCGTACCATCCTCATTAGATGAAAAATTGGTCATAGGCGCCATAACCACACGGTTGCGCAGGGTAATTCCATTATTAAATGCATACGAGTCCAATAGCGGACGATAATCCGTTTGCGGCATCTCGAACAATCCCTCCATTATTTGTATCTATATTCTTATCTCTTGCCCGTGCACCGGATAACAGTGCAGTGCTATTCTCCAGTCTGGCTGTTATTCTTCCAGACAACATTGTTCCCGTAATCCTTACCCCAGTCGTACATCATCCGAAGCACCGGCAGCAGGCTTTGCCCGTAATCCGTCAATGAGTATTCTACTCTCGGCGGGACCTCGGCATACACTTTTCTCAGCACAAGCTGGTCTTCCTCCAGCTCGCGGAGCTGGTTGGTCAGCATTTTCTGCGTAATATGGGGTATGAGCTTCTTCAGCTCGCTGAAGCGCTTGGTGCCCTCAAGGCCCAGATGCCACAGGATGATCAGCTTCCATTTGCCGCCGATAACGGCAAGCGTAAGCTCCTTCTCGCAGTTAATTTCCTGCAGATTGATACGGTCTTTAATTTCCGTCGCCAAGGTATGCGTCCCCCTTTCATTCACTCTTATCATACTACAAAACACCCGGCCCCCGCACATCGCCGCCATCCGCCCCGGTAGCTCAACCTCATGCATACCACTGCAGCACACCGGGCATGCCAATACAACACAAAGACCGCAGGCTCAAGGCCTGCGGTCCCCACGACAAATTTACTCTTTAACCAAACTTCCCTGCAGGTTGGCTGCACTGAAGTCAGGCTGTGCCTCAACCGTGGTATCACCCGCAGCAATCGCTTTTTCGAGCGCTGCATTGTAACGGGTATTCAGATCCTGAATCTCCTTGTCCAGGTCTCCGCCGGTAAAGATGTATCTGTTGAATACGTCCATTTTCTTGGTTCCTTCCAGACGTCCTTCAGTAGCACCGAATGGAGTAGCCGGATAGATTCCATCAAACTTGGTCGGCAGGAAGTACTCAATGCCCGCGATATCCGGAGCTTTGGCCGCAGCGGCTACAGAAGGGATAACGGAAACACCGTATCCGCCTTCCTGATAAGCGATCTGCACATCATCGCTGTACATCCACTCGATGAACTTCCAGGCCGCTTCTTTATGCTTGGAATCCTTGCTCATCGCCAGGTAGCTGCCGGAGATAACCTGGCTCACACCGTTCTGCTGGCCGTCAATTGTCGGCGGCAGTGCGGCTGCCCAGCGGATTTCGGTCGGGAACTGGGTTTTGTACACACTTGGTTCTACAGAGTGGTTGAAGTACATGCCGATTTTACCTTGGGCAAACTGCGCACGCAGCGGATCAATATCAAGTGACTCAGAGCCAGGCATCATGCTGCCGTCTTCAACGATCTGGCGCAGCGCCTCAAGGGTTTCCTTGTACATGCCGAAATCGAATTGTCCGGTCTGGAAGTTGAAGCCCTCCTGTCCTTCTGCCTTGCTCAGAGTTGTAATCGGATGAGCGATCCGCTCAAAGCCGCTGCCGCTCTTGAAGTTGCCGGCCATGCCGTAAGCGCCGATGTCTTTACCCGCTTCGGTAATCTTCTTGGCATCCTCAACCATTTCCGCCAGTGTAGTCGGAGGCTCGGTAATGCCGGCTTTTTCGAACAGGTCAACGTTGTAGATCAGACGCCAGAACTGGCCGATATTCGGCAGGGTATAGATTTTACCGTCAACGGTATTCTTTTCATTAATAAGAATGCTCTCGAACCGGCTCTTCATTTCCGGAGTAATATACTCGTCAAACGACTCAAGGTAGCCCTTCTTCACCCACGTAGGCACGTTGCCTGTATCCACACGCAGAATATCCGGCGCCTGCTTGCTGGAGAACGCGATATCCACGGACTGGGCGTAGTTGTCGGCCATTACCTTAAATTCAATATCCACATCGGGGTTAAGCCCCTCGTACTCACTGATCTTCTGCTCGATAAAATCGGAATCATGACGGTCGATGGACCAGTAAACGAGTTTGGTCTGTTCAGCAGCAGCATTGCCGCCCTCTGCCTCGGCATTTGTATTGGCGGATGACGAGCATCCGGCCAGTGAACCTGCCAGCAGCAGCGAAGCTCCGGCCAGCATCAAGTGATTTTTTTTCATCTAAAAAAACCTCCCTTTTCTTTGTGTAATCGCATTCATTTCATATAAAAATTATAAAATGACTGCCCTGATGTGAGTGAAGGGGAAAACAACTATTCAGGGGAGACGAAATCACTGTTTCCTCGCTGTACGGCTGAACTGTACTTGGAACGGAAGTCGGTGGGGGTCATCCCGGTGTACTTTTTGAATAATTCGGTAAAATAAGGCCGGTCCTCATAGCCCAGCGAGACAGCAATATCCTGCACCTGCATGCCCTCAAGCACCAGCTCCTTGGCCTTCTCCATTCTGCGGCTGATAATATACTGGGCCAGCGTCATGCCCATTTCCTTTTTGAACAGGTTGGAAAAATAGCTCGGGCTAAGATGCACCTCTCTCGCACAATCGGCAACAGACAGGTTGCGGTGCAGATTGCCGTTGATATGGGCGATGGCCCGCTCCACGAGCACGCGCGCATCACTGGTCTGGCGGATTTGCACATAAGAGCAGCCCTCGCGGCAGAAGTCGCGGATCTGCCGGCGCAACTCTTCAAAGGAGGCAGCTCCGTTCATGTCGGCCAGCTTTTTCTCAAGTAGCTTGACCTCGGTGTCCGAGGCTTTATCGGAAAAGACGCGGTGGATCGAATGGGCCAGCTCCAGACACATCGTCTTGACGATGGCCGGGTCGGGCAGCACGGGAGCGCTCAGCCATTCGGCCCAGATTCCGTCCAGCTGCTCCTCCGCTTTGGCCAGATTGGCCGAACGCAGGCAGTAGAGCAGCTCCTTTTCTTTATCGTAAGAATATCTGGGCAGTGCAGCATCCGCCTCCGGTGATTCCACATAGCGGTAGACACTGTTGCCCCCGGTCAGAAACGTATTCGTCAGCGCAGACATGGCCTGGGCATAGGATACCGACAGCTGTCCGGCCTCCTCAACGCCGCCGCCCAGTCCGATCGACACCGTCTGGTAGGTATGCTTGCAGACATTCTCACGGCATTTCTCGGCCAGCTGCTCCGCATCAAGCGCAGCCGGCGGGTTCATGACAATGACAAACTGATTGACATGCTCACGGAACACGATGCCCTGAGTATAAGCGGCGACTGTCTCCTCCAGAATATTCTGCACTGCAAAACGGATCAGCTCCACCTCTGACACAGCCATCGCAGCTGTACGTTCCGCGAAAAAATCAATCTCTGCCACCATCACACAAAAATCTCCGCGCTTCATCTGAATCGCATAGAAATCCCACTGCTGGCTCAGATGCTGCTGCCTGCTGCCATAGCGGATCAGCAGCCGCATGTATTCCTGGCGCAGATAAGGCAAGCTCTCCCGCAGCTTCTGCTCCATTCCCCGCATCTGCTCGGCCTGGGAGCGTTCGCGTTCCAGCACCTCTTTGGCCTTCAGGACCGATTCCAGCACCTGCGGCCGGGTAAACGGCTTGACGATCAGGTCGAACGCCCCCAGCTTCACCGCCTCCTGGGCGTAGGAGAAATCAGAGTAGCCAGTCAGAAAAATCAGCTTGATCTCCGGCTGCTCGGCCAGAATCGTCCGCATCATCGCCAGCCCGTCGGTAAAGGGCATGCGGATATCGGTAAGTACAATATCAGGACGGTGCTTGCGGATCTCCACCAGCCCTTCCTCTCCGTTGGCCGCCGTTGCGGCTACAGTAATGCCGTGCTCCTCCCAGGGAATCCGCTGGGACAGGCCCCGGACAACAGCCGGAATATCATCAACGATGCATAATTTAACGGGTTCAGCGTGCTTCAGGATAAACTCCACCTTCCAATGGGATTGATAGAACCGCTTCGGTCTCGATTTGCGGGCGGCTGCGGAACAATAGCCCGCCCTCCCTGCCGTAATAGATCTGCAGACGGCTGCAGATATTCGTCAGGGCATAACCTCCGCTGCTGACGGGCTCCTTCAGCCGGGCGTTCAGCTTATCCGCGTCCATGCCCGCCCCGTTGTCGGTGACCCGGATTACAAGCTGCCCGTCCTCTCGGGTCACGGCGACTGTTATCCTTCCCCCGCCCCGCAGCTCCTTCAGCCCGTGCAGAATCGAATTTTCAACCAGGGGCTGGATAATAATCTTCAGCACAGGCAGATCCAGCAGCTCCGGAGCGGCTGTAATCGTATATTCGAACAGGCCCTCATAGCATTGCTGCTGCAGGTTCAGGTACTGGCGGACATGCTCCAGCTCCCGGCCCAGCGTGGTAATCTCCTGCCCGTTGTTCAGGCCCAGCCGGAACAGTGCAGACAAGGAAATCACCATCTGCTTCACATCCTCATATTCATCCATTTCACATTTCCAGAAGATCGTATTCAGCGTGTTATATAAAAAGTGCGGTTCGATCTGCGCCTGCAGCGTCTTGATCTCCGCCTTGCGCTTCTCCTTCTCCGTATCCTTAACCTCTACGATCAGCTCACCGATCCGGTCCAGCATCTGGTTGAATTTGCGTCCGGCATCTCCGATCTCATCCTGGAACGGGCTCTCAAAGCGGGCGCCCAGATCCTCCTGCTCGACCCGCGACATTGTTTTTTGCAGCTTCAGCAGCGGCCCGAGCAAGAGGGCCGACAAGGTTCTGGACAGCAGCAGGGCAATCACGATGCAGCCGGCCATAATCATCACCACCAGCCACTGGATGCTGCGGACAGGCTGCAGCAGCTCCTTCTTGGACAGGTAGCTGACCAGCAGCCAGTCGTCCGCATAGCCCGATTCAGCATAGCTGACCAGCATGGTTCCGCCCCCGGCGGAATACTCAAAATTCCCGCTGTCCTCCTTCAGCAGCCGGTTCATGAAGTCCTCCGAGCGTGACCAGTCCGGACGCTCTTTATCCCCGAAGACACTGTCTCCCGACCTGTTAATCAGCATGAACTTGGCACTGCCCAGACTAGCCCCGCCGCTGACCGTATCTTCAAGGATATCTTCCTTCACATTGACAGCAAGGAATACATCGGGCACATAATTCTCCGTGAGCGGCTGCAGCAGCAGAGAGATGACCTGATGCTCTCCGGCAAACAGCTCGTCCGGGTGGCTCTCCACCCAGTTCGACTCCGGATTCTCTCTTATCCGCTGATACAGCAAAGACTCCATAAATGGAGTCGCTGTTCTACGCAGATTACCGGCGGAATAGAAATCTCCGCCGGGCGTACTGATCAGAATCGATTCTATGGAATTTTCCGTCAGCTCCGCCTGGGTAAAGGGGTTCTGCAGCACGGAGAAATTAGCAAAGTACCGGTCTGTATTATTCGCTTGTACATCTCTTATCGTCTGCTTGTAGGCATCACTCAGCATAATGGTTGAGGAAGCTACAATGATCTGCTTCAGCTTCTGGTCGAGCACATTGACCGACTGGTTCAGCACATTGCGGTTCAGGTCGGTGGAGTTGCGCTCCATTGCCCTCGAGGCAATGGAATAAGCCCCGAAGCCGGTTATGGAAATACAGAAGACTGTCAGTGCGGTGAAGGACAGCCATATTCTTTTCTTCAGTGAGGTCCGGTACAGCCAGGCCTTTAGCATAATTCCCCATCCTTTATCGGCTGGCTGTATCGGAGCGTGTAGTCACTTTAGCCCTTAACGGAACCAGCAGTCATCTGCATGAATGATTTGTTGGCAAAAATATAGACGATGATCATCGGCAGCATGGACAAGCATGCACCGGCGAGCATCAATTGCGGCTGGGCCGCATCCCCGACGCCGTATTTCAGCCCGGCCAGACCTACGGTCAGCGTCTGCAGGGCAGGCTGGGTCATCGTAAAGACCAGCGGCAGGATGTATTCATTCCAAGCACCGCGGAAGGTCCAGAGCGCTGTTACGCCCAGCGCCGGAGTCAGGAGCGGCAAGATAACACGAAAGTATACGCTATAGAAGTTACAGCCGTCAATAAATGCGGCTTCGTCCAGCTCCTTCGGGATGGCCCGGACAAAGCCGATCAGCATGAAGAAGGCTGTCGCATGGGCGCTGATCAGGATGATGATGACGCCCCAGAGCGATTTTTGCAGATGAAGGGCGACCATAAGGTCAAATTGCGGACGGAGGACAACAGCACCGATGGAAATGAACAGGGTGCAGGACTGGATGATCACATACAGCCGTTTACCGTAGAAATCCACCCGTGCCACCGCATAGGCGGCCATTGTTCCTATCAACAGGGTTCCTATAGTTGTAAAGGTACTGATGAACACGCTGTTCCAGGTGAACCGGGCAAAATTAGCCGAGGTCCAGGCCTGAGCGTAGTTGGATATTTTCCATTCCTTCGGCAGCAGGGAGGTTCCTGTCGTCAGCTCCAGATTCGATTTCATGGACCCGAACATGGCCAGAATAATCGGGAATAAGGCAAAGGCCGCTACCAGCAGCAGGAAAATCCACAGCAGGACCCGGGACAGCACGGCTTTGGTCTTGACGTTACTCGCAGGCGCGGAGGCCAGTTTTGTTTCCGCTTGAAATGTGCTCACTGTTCATTCTCCTCTCTTTTAATAGATATCATTCAGTTTCTTGGAGACGTAGAAGTAAATCAGGGTGATCAGACCGACGATAACCGCTGTTGTAAAGCCGACCGCACTTCCGTAGCCGAACTGCTGGATGCTTGAGCCTCCGCTTGATACCGGGAAGAACAGCTTGTAGAGATAGAGGTACATGACTTCTGTTTTGCCGTAAGGTCCGCCTTCGGTCAATACCATAATGCTCTCGTAGCCCTTCAGCGATACAGTGATCGCCAGCATGATAATCATCTGGAGCACAGGTCCCAGCATGGGAACGGTGATGCTCCACATTTTGCGCAGCGGTCCCGCCCCGTCGATGGAAGCCGCTTCATACAGATCCTCCGGAATGTTCTGCAGCCCTGCGATAAAAAGCAGCATGTAGTTTCCGACCGCCCCCCAGATTGCGATAATGATTGCGGTCAGCAAAGCATATTTGGCACCGAGCCAGTCAATGGGAGCGGATACAATTCCGGCACCCATCAGCAGCTGGTTCACCATGCCGTTATAGGAGTTGAAAATAACATAGAATACGATCGCCATAACCGATGCGCTGATTACGGTAGGCAGGAAGTAGATTGCCCGCAGCAGCTGGCGGCCCTTCAGGGCACGGTTGAGGATGACGGCAAGGATAAAGGACAGCGGGATCGTAATGATCAGCTTGCCGCCCGCGTAGATGAAGGTGTTGACTACGGAATGCCAGAAATCCTTATCACGGAACAGCCGCTCGAAGTTATCCAGTCCGATGAAGAGCGGGGTTCCGAAGCCCTGATAATCATAGAACATATACTTGAGCGCCCAGAAAATCGGGTACACCCCAAAAATCAGCGTCAGCAGCAGGCTGGGCGCAACAAAGGTCCAGGCGTTTATTTGACGTTTCGTTTCATTCATTGATTGTTCCTCCTGTCTATTCGGCTTGCGCTTATATCCTAATGATACGTCCCTGTGCAAAAAGACCGTTAGGGAGAAAGCGACTGCGCCAAGGGGGAGAAATTCACTTTTTCATCCGAACCGCCTTCCTCAACTTCGGGATGGAGCGGCTATTTCAGTTGCTTTCTCCCCTCTCCTGCATTCGTTTATCCATCCCTGGTGTCCCGGACATGCAGGTATACTTATGGAAGAGAACAGAGACAGACTGGATACAGGAATGGATTCTTAATTACGGTGAACAGGGAGGCCTCAATCTACCAATGAATTCAGCATATAAAAGCACGGAAGAAATCCGCCCCTTCGGCTGCTATGATCATGCGCAGCTGGGTGAAATCCGCAGCAGAATAGAACGCATCCCGGCGGCTGCGCAGGAATACGCCCGGCAGCAGCTGCTGTCGGGACAGTTTGCCGCCCGCGAGGCAGCGGCCCCGCTTCACCGGCTCGGCGTGTTCCGGGTCGAGCCGTTCGTCTTCAAGGTCCCGGCTGGAGCAGCCACGCTGAAGCTGTCCGTGCATATCCGGGGCCGGGGTGTTGCCCGGATCGGCGGCGTACGGCTGACGCATTCCCAGCTCGGCCTGCCGGTCGCGCTCCGGAACGGCAGCCTCCGGCTGGGACTTGACGGCTGGACCCAGGAGCCGGGAACCGGCAGCAATATCCGGCTGGAGCAGCTGCCCGGCGGCGGGAGCGGCCTGCAGCCCTCCGGTGTAACGCCGGCGGACGGGGCAGCTGAGGAGGAGGTCCGGTGCGTACGCATCCGGAATGAAGCGGAAGACAGCCTGGCGGTGCTGCGCTATGAGGAGCTGCTGCCGGTAACGGCCGGCGACCATTACGGCATTCAGACGGAGCTGAGTCTGGAATCGCCGCTGGTTAACGGCGGGATTGCTGCCGGCGTTGTCTTTATGGATGCTGCGGGACAGCCGCTTGGCGAAGAGCTGGTCTCGCCGATATTTAACCGGCACACGCTGACCAACTGGGCCTATCTGCTGGAGGCGGCCGGTGCAGATGCCAACCTCTATATGGCAACCGGCGAGGATCAGTATGCGGGACTTGCCAAGCGCAAGCTGCAGTACATGCTTGCCGATATGCGGCAGGGCATGGATATTTTCCGCCGGGACGGCTGGCATGACGACGACACCTATGGTGCGGTTCATATCGGCCGGGGGCTGGCTGCCGTTTCCGTTATCTACGACCAGATCGCCGCAAGTCCGGCAGTCGGCCAAGGCGAGACGGCAGCGCTGCTTGCCGATCTCCGTTATATCGCGGCGATGATGATGGACACCGCCTACTACCGGTTCGATCTGCCCACCTTCCCTGACGAGAAGGGCGGCATGCGCAGCAACTGGAATGCCGACCGGGCAACCGGTCTTGGCGTATATGCACTTCTCTTCCCGCAGGAGCCGGAAAGCGCCGCTTATCTGGAGCATGCCTGCTCTGTAATCGACTGGCAGCTGGCCGAGGTGGTTGATTCCGACGGCGCCTGGCCGGAGAATGTGCGCTATCACGGTGCGGTGCTGCACCGGTATTTCCTGTTCTTCGTGCTGCTGAAGCGCCTGAAGGGCACCGATTACTTCCGCCATGCCAAGGTAAAGGCAATGTACCGCTTCCTGCTCGGCATCGTGACGGCAGAGGACGTTATCCAGGGTGGCGCGGACGGCGCACCCGTCCTGCTGACCCCGGCCGTCGGCGATGCCAACGTGCAGGAGAAATGGTTCCGCCTGCTCGGCTACGCCGCCCCGTTCTACACGGAGGAGGACCCGCAGCTGGCAGCGGAGATGGTCTGGACCTGGAAGCGCGGAGGCGCACCGGTCCAGGATACCGGCGCGTTCCCGCTGCCGCTGGTCGCGCTGCTCTATCCGCAGCCGGAGCTGCCGGAGCAGATGCCGGAGCTTGGCTCCGTGCATTATCCCGGCATCGGTTATGTCATCTTCCGCAGCGGGGAGCAGAACCTGCAGCATTATGCCATCTTCGAGGCATCCCCGCTGACCTACCACGCCCATCATGATGAAGGCCATTTCTCCATCTGGGCCAATGGGGTGCCGCTGACGCTCGATGCCGGAACCGGCGGCTATTACAACGGGGACCGGCACTGGTATGTGTCCGGTGCGGCGCATAATATTGTCCAGTTTGCTGACGGCTCCGGGGGCTACGCGGATGGCCCGCTGAAAAGCGTCTGCCGGGAGGTCAGCTTCACGGAGGAGCTGGATTATGCAAGAAGCCTCATCCCCGATGTACACGCCGGCGAATATGAGCGGCATTTCCTGTACATCAAGGCAGGCTTCGAGGCTTACCTGGTCTGGGACCGGATTGAGGGGACGGCGGAGAGCGTCTGGAATCTGCATACACTAAGCAGCGGTGCAGAGATTACGGAGCAGGCCATTGATGCCGCGGGCCTCGGCGCTATGCGGCTCTTGGCGCAGATCGCCGAACCGCTCCGCCCGGTCATCACGGCTGGTGAGGGCGCGGTCGGCGGAGCGTACCCGCTGGCGGTGCAGCAGCACTTCCGCGTGCACGGCCGCGCCGGCGAAGACTACGTCGTGCTGCTGCAGCCGCACGCCGAAGGGACGCCAGCACTGCGGCTGGAGCCGCTGGAGCTGGAGCCCGCTGACGCCGCTGACGGCGTGCGGCTGTATAAGCTCAGCCGCGCAGACGGCGGCTGGTGCGTCGCCGCCCTTAACGGCTCCGGCGGGACCCGCCGGGTCCGTGTTCCCGGCGGCGCAGCGCTACGCGTGCTTGGCGCGGGCGGTGCGGCGGCGGAGCAGAACGGCGCTGCGGCTCTTGGCGCTGCTTCCGATATCCTGGTTCTTGAACCAGGGGCAATCCGGATTGCTGTGCCGCAATAAGGCAGCCCGGAGGAGATCTATTGCAGTTTGTACAATAGATCTCCTCCGAGCGGGCCGGAATAACGGATCTGCTGCACTTTGTACAATTGATTTAGCAGACAAGTACTCTATATGGGCACCCTGCCTCAATTCTGCTGTATGAAATACAATGGAATGGAATTTGAGCATAGAACGCCGCCAAGCTATTGTATAAAATACAATCATCCTGATCATGTCATGTACCGACAGCACCATTTAACTACCTAAAAGGAGGCAATTTATTATGAGTAACCTTGGAGTATGGGAACCGGCGGAGCCGGGCGTAAAACGCTGCATTTTGAATGCGGCGGCGAGTCTGATGATGATGGAGGTCCATTTTGAAAAAGGGGCCGAGGGCTACGAGCACAGCCACCCGCATGAGCAGATGAGCTACTGCCTGCGCGGAAGCTTCATCTTCCGCATCGACGGCACCGAGCATACCGTATCGGCCGGCCAGAGTATTGCTATTCCTTCGGGCGCGAAGCATGGCGTTACCGCCCTTGAGGATGACTCGGCGCTGCTTGATGCATTTACACCGATCCGTGAGGATCTGCTGAAGCGTTAAGCTGAGGTGAAGGAAGAAGTAAGCTGGGGAATGGTGGCGCAATGAGCGGATTTTAGGCGCTGTCCTGCACTGAATCCGGGGAGCGAACATTTAGATAGATTATTGTTAGATTGTTGCTAGATTATCGTTAGCCTACGTTGGCGAACCTCAACTCAGGTTGCTCAGCAAGCTCCCGTAGAGAGATCCGGTAACGCGGCTGTCAACATAGCTGTACTTAGCTTTACTTAGCTTTACTTAGCTGCTCTTAGTTGCACTTAACTACATTTAGATACACTTAGCTTCACTTAGTTGCGCTTAACTGCATTTAGCTGCTCTTAACTGCATTTAAATGCATTTAGCTGCTCTTAGCTATACTTATCTGCTCTTAGCTGCACTTTGTAAAACTATTCTTAGCTTATTTACCCGCACCAGCCGTATAACTGCATTCTGTACAATTAAATCGGCCTAAAATGCTCAAAATCAGCTTCCAACGCCCGTTTAGCTGCACAAAGTGCAGCTAAACAGGCAAAGCGCCAAAAAACAGACGTTTTAGTTGTAAAAAGTGCAATTAAGTCAAAGGGTGCGGCATCCGCCTTATACGCCAGCACCTGCCATATAAATCAAACAACGCCTGCCCGGATACACCGGACAGGCGTTATTTCTATTCAAGGTTCGCATGCTTGCCGAACATCTGGGTCGTGGTCTGGCCGGTCCATTCCATCAGCCGCAGAATGACGGCATCGTAGAACACCAGCAGCGTCTGCTCAAAGAGTGAAGCCATCGGCTGGATGGTGGCCCGATCGCCGCTGGCCTCCTTCGTTGCACCCGGCAGCTGCACGGTGTAATCGGCCAGCCTGCCAAGCGTGGACTCCGGCGCGATTGTAACCAGCGCGACTGCTGCGCCGATGGCCTTGGCCTTCTCGGCCATGGCCACCAGGCCCTTCGTCTCGCCGGAGCCGGAGCCGAGCACCAGCACATCGCCGGCTTCGATTCCCGGAGTCACGGTCTCGCCGACGACATAGGCCGCCCGGCCGGCATGCATCAGCCGCATGGCGAAGGCCCGGCCCATCAGGCCGGAGCGGCCGGCTCCGGCCACAAAAATCTTGCCCGACCGCTGCAGCAGCTCAGCGAACGGCTCCGCTCCGGCGGCATCCAGCTGCGCCGCCGAGCGCTGCAGCTCCCCTACAATCTCCTGTGCGTAGCCCGCAGTATCCATTGGAGAATTAGGCCTGGCTAACGAGGCGCTTCATTTCAGCCGCCGCCGCCTTCTGGTCGCTTTCGCCGGTGATTCCGCCGCCAACGATAACAAGGTCAGGTCCGGCTGCGATTACTTCCGGCAGGGTGCTCAGCTTGATGCCGCCGGCAATGGCTGTTTTAGCCTGCTTAACTACACCTTTGATCGCCTGCAGGTCAGCAAAGGAGTTTTTACCTTCAGCCTGGTGGTCATAACCGGAGTGAACGCAGACATAGTCAACACCAAGTGCGTCTACTTCAGCAGCGCGGCCGGCAATATCCTTAACGTTGATCAGGTCAACCAGGATCTCGCGTCCGCTTTTCTTGGCTTCCTCAACTGCGCCTTTAATAGTGGAATCATCGGATACGCCAAGCACGGTCACGATGTCCGCGCCTGCTTCCGCCGCCTTCATCACTTCATAACCGCCAGCGTCCATAATTTTCAGGTCAGCAAGCACAGTCAGCGCCGGAAAAGCGTCCTTGATCGCTTTTACCGCATGCAGTCCCTCGTTAATAACAATCGGAGTTCCGATTTCAACGACATCAATAAACTCAGCAACCTCCGAGACGATTTCCTTGGCTCCGGCGATATCAACAAGATCAAGCGCTAATTGCAATTTCATATATTGTGGCTCCTTTTTAGATATATTTTTGTAAGTTCTGGACTTAGTGTAAGTTCATACAGTCAAAAAAGGAAGTAGGCACTTTCTCGTGATGTAGTTACCCGGAGGATACTATTGGACCATTCACGGCTTCAGCTAATCGTACTAATGAAAGAAATCCCACCAATCCTTTCATTATTTTCACGAAAAATACTGCAATTTCATAAAAGCTGTGCTAACATACATTAGATTTGAAAATATACGACTCCCAGTAATGATCCGAAGAGGTGCATAGATGAAAACGAAAGACCAACAGTTCAATCTCTTTAAGCTGACCTGGCCGATTTTCCTGGAGCTATTCCTGTTCATGCTTATGGGCAGTGTGGATACCTTTATGATCAGCTCCGTATCCGATGATGCGGTATCCGGGGTCGGGGCGGCCAATCAGATTATTGCCATGGCTATCCTGATTCTCAGTGTGATCGGCAATGGTGCGGCTATCGTCGTCTCCCAGTACCTGGGCTCCAAGAAGCCGCTGGAGGCGGCAAATGTCACCGGTAATGCTATTACGCTAAACCTGCTCGTAGGTATTGTTCTCAGTACAGTGCTGCTTCTATTCGGCGGTAATCTGCTGACTGCACTGAATGTGCAGGGCGATATTCTTGTTCATGCCAAGGTCTATATGAATATTGTCGGCGGCGGGATTTTCCTGCAGGCACTGCTGAATGCGCTGGCTACTACCATCCGTACCTATGGCTTCACCAAGCAGACGATGATGGTTTCGCTGCTGATGAACGTGATTCACGTAGCAGGTAACTATATTCTTATCTACGGACATTTCGGACTGCCCGCACTTGGCGTGCAGGGAGCTGCCATCTCGACGGTAGCCAGCCGGCTGATCTGTCTCGTCCTGTTCTTCCTGCTGCTCTATCAGATCATGGAAGTAAAGGTGAAGTGGAGCTACTATATCTCCCTGTCCAAAAAATACGTGATGCAAATCCTCAAAATCGGCATCCCGGCCGCTTTTGAATCCATTACTTATCAGTCCTGCCAGCTCGTGTTCACGCTCTACATCACTTATCTTGGCGCTGAAGCCATGGCTACCCGCCAGTACGCGCTGAACATCTCTAACTATATCTACCTTTTCAGTGTAGCTGTATCAATGGGTACTTCAATTATTGTCGGTCACCTTGTAGGAGCAAAGCAGACACAGTCAGCCTACAGCCGCGTATTCACCAGTGTAAAATGGGCCCTGCTCGTCACCGTCGTGATCGATGTAATTGTCATTGCGTTCCGCGTTCCGCTGTTCGGGCTGTTCACCGATAATGAGACCATCGTGATGATGGGTGCGCAGGTTATTCTGCTCAGCTTCTTTCTGGAGACGGGGCGCACCTGCAATCTGGTCATCATCAACTCCCTGCGGGCTTCCGGCGACGCCAAATTCCCGGTTTACATGGGCCTGATCTCCATGGTCTGCATGAGCCTGCCGCTCGGCTATGTGCTGGTGTTCCAGATGAACATGGGACTGGCCGGCGTGTGGATCGCCACTGCTTTTGACGAGTGGGTCAGAGCCGTTATTATGTACTTCCGCTGGAAGAGCAGAGCCTGGGAAAAGCATGGCCTGATCCAGCATGACGCTAATGCACAGCCAGTAGCTCCTGCACCTGCTGCAGCCCACTGATCTGTAAATACAAGGCGGCCCGCCAAGGTATATGTACCTGACGGGCCGCTTTTTTGCGTATATAATAAATTCCATATTCATACATATCAAATCAAACGGTAAGGACGGATGATAACCATGCATTTCCCCAAAGAAACCGCTGCTGAGCAATTCGATTCACTCGCAGCTGACTGGAGCAACTCCGCCCAGGATATTGCCCTGGCACAAAGCATAGTCCGGATGCTTGGCCTGGAGTCCGGCAACAGTCTGCTGGATGTTGCCTCCGGCACAGGCGTTGTCCCCGCAGCCCTGCAGTCGCTTGGTATCCTTCCGGGCCGTTATCTGGCCGTTGATATCTCCTCTGCGATGCTTGCCGTACTCCGCCGTAACTATCCGAAAGCAGAGACGAAGGTTGCCGATTTCGAGGAGCCTTTTGATGAGGGACAGTCATTTGATTTCGTTTTGCTCTACAACAGCATCCCCCATTTTACAAGGCTGGATATGCTGTTTGCCAATGCAGCTTCCTGCCTGAAATCCGGGGGAACCTTTATGATTGCCCACTCACGTACAAGGCATGGCCTGCGGGAGCATCATGCCCGGATTGGCTATAGTCCTGCACATGACCCGATTCCTGCAGATTCCGTACTTGTAGAGCTGGCTGTCCGGTACGGTTTTCAGCAGATTATTATACAGGATGAGGAGCTGTTCCGGTTCTCATGCTCTCTCCCGGCCCTATAATTAAAGGCATGCCAGAGAGCTCAAATAAAAGTCAGCGCCGTAATCCAGCCCTGGTCAATCGCCGCATACAATACGATCAGGAAGACAGTACCTGCCATATACGTGAACGCTTTTTTCCGGGTAAACTCATGGTAGAGGTCCAGACAGGCAACCATTATACCTAACACACAAGTGAGGATAAACAGCAGCGGATTTTTATAGCTGAGATTCAAACAAATAATGACAATCATGATTCCCAGCAGCACTCTGAGTGTCACTTTAATAAACACCGGCTCCTCCCCTTCCTTATTCCACATAAGCGAGCGCGCATATCGCGCAAATAAGATTGAATAATTTTCTATAAATGTAAAATACGTCTCGTTCCTTAATCATGGTCTAACCGCCCTGCAATGTCAATGCTCCTAACAAAAAAAGCCCGCTCCTCTGAAGGAACAAGCCTGACCTTTGCAGCTTATTTAATTGAAATGCCCTTTTTGATTGCTTTCATGTCATGATTCGTATTCACGAGCATAGGCAGGATCTTCATACTGCGGGACATCGGCGAATTGCACTGCCAGCAGGTCGGCACATATTGAAAAGCAAAGTTGTCACGCATCCAGCCGGTGCAGCCCTCTTTCGTACATGACCAGATCGCTGTAGACTCCTGCGGTAAATCTTCCTGAGCTTTTTTGCGAAAATACATAAATAAACCCTCCTCAAGTTAAATCTCATATTTGTTAAATCTATACAGATACTTAAGGCAGATGGCTTATAAAAAAAGCTGCCCTCAACAGATGTTAAGGACAGCTTCTTCGCTTGTCAGTGTATTACAGTTTTACAACGTTTTCGGCTTGTGGTCCACGAGCGCCTTGAGTTACGTTGAACTCAACGCGTTGGCCTTCGTCCAAAGACTTGAAGCCTTCACCAGTGATTGCGGAGAAGTGAACGAATACGTCGCTTCCGCCTTCAACCTCGATAAAACCGAAACCTTTGTCTGCGTTGAACCATTTAACTGTACCTGTTTGCATTTGTATTACCTCCAATAGATTATTTAACACATGTCCTTTTATTCTTACGTATTGTACGAACAAATAAAAATTCACACATTGGAAAAGGTTCATACGCACAAATGATAACCTTTTACAATATGTGAATTAAGGGTTAAATTTATGATTAACAACATCATATCACATAACGTTTCCAAAAGCAAAATAAACTTTATAATTAATTCCAAAGAACTAAATACGCCGACAAAACGGCCCAAGAAAGCTGCTGTGACTCTGGAATTCACGGCCCTGCAGCAGCCCCCTGGCCCGGTGGTGCGTTCTAGTCAATATAGCCGGCCAGCCCTTTATCCATCAGATAATCCATTTCGGCATCAAGGATGGTTTCAACCGTCAGCTCGTCCAGCTTCACATCGCGCTGGGCGGTCACATAGTCGACCAGATCATCATTATCAATATCAACCTCGCCCTTGCTGTTGGCTTTGGCATTGTTGATAAAGGTCTGCTCATGCTTCAGCACCAGCTTGATCAGCTTAGGATCCACCTTGGTCTTGGCAGCCAGCACCTCCAGCAGCTCTTGTTCATTTACTTTATCGCTCATACTATTCAGTCACTCCTTAGCGTTACATCATCTGAAAAAAGCGCAGGCATGCGCCATGAATATCTATTGTAGCATACCGCTGTCCCCGCGGCTCCTGCCTCATCTCCACCAGGGGATCGAAGGGTAGAGGTCAGTCCCTACCTGAACCGGTTCGCCAATTCTCGGCGTAGCCAGCCGCAGCCCCTGCTGCTGCGCAGCGCGCAGCACCCGTTCTGCAGGATCGGTCCAGTCATGCATGGCGAGCGTGAAGGCACCCCAGTGAATCGGGATCATCAGCCTGCCCCGCAGATCAAGCTGCGCCTGGACGGTCTGCTCAGGCAGCATATGGATGTCCGCCCAGCGCCGGTCATACTGCCCGCATTCCATCAGCGTCAGATCAAACGGGCCGTACCGCTGCCCGATCTCCGCAAAATGCGGCCCGTAGCCGCTGTCTCCGCTGAAGAAAATCTTATCCTGCCCTCCCTGGATCACCCAGGAGCACCATAGTGTAGTATTGCGGTCCAGCAGGCTGCGCCCGGAGAAGTGCCTTGCCGGTGTGCTGGTCAGTGTCAGTCCGGCCAGGGAAGTCTCCTCCCACCAGTCCAGCTCGCGGATACGCTCTGCGCTTATGCCCCACCGTCTAAGATGCGCGCCCACACCAAGCGGCACAATGAACAATGCTGTTTTCTGCTGCAGCGCCCGGATTGTCCCGTAATCCAGATGGTCATAATGATCATGGGACAGCACAACGGCATCCAGCTGCGGCAGGTCGTTCAGCTCAACCGGCAGCTGACTGCTGTAGCGCTTGCCGCCGATGAACGGAAACGGGGAGGGAGCCCGGCCCAGCATCGGATCAAGGAAGATGGCGGCCCCTGCAATCTCCAGCAGGACAGCCGAATGGCCGAACCAGGTAGCCCGGGTATCCCTGCCCTGCCGGATAGAGCCGGCCACCAGCGGGACAGGCTGAAGCGGCTGCTTCGGCCTGGAATTGGGATTACCCTTAATGAAATCCCTGAGAATCGAGAGGCCGCCCTCGGGCTTGCTCTCAGCCCGAGCCGTCTCAAAGGGATAGACAAACTTTCCCTGCCGGTATTGAAGCGAGCGGCTTGTCCGTTCCCGCTCGGCCTTCGAGGCCCGGCCGCCAAAGGCCGGATAGAGGCTCATAACAATATATGCAGCGGCAATCAGCGCCAGGATTAACGCTGCAATGATAATAATAACGGTCATCCTTTTGTCCTTCTCTCCTGCTGAATTAAGATCATGGACATATTATACGGCGCTGCATCTGGCCGGGCAAATGTACCGCCTGCCTTCAGCCTACCCGTTCCAGCCGGGAATCTGCCGCAGATCACCGTTCAGGATCTGAACCGTGCTGTTAACCGGAAGACCGCGCGGCGATGAAGCGGTTTCTATATAGCAGGAGGCAATGCCCGCTGCGTTCGCTCCGGCAATATCCGTGCGGGGATCGTTACCGATCATGATTGCCGAGCTCAGATCAGCACCGTAATTGTCGGTCAGATAACGGTAGAACAGCGGATCTGGCTTGCTGACCCCCGCCTCTGAGGAGATGGCAATCCCGTCGAACAGATGCAGGATGCCCAGCATCGTCAGCTCTGCCTCGATAAAGGTTTTCTGGCCATTGGAGAGCAGGAAGACTTTTTTGCCGCTGCTTCTAAGCCGCCCGAGAATTTCCGCCACACCCTCATACAGAGAGATGCGGATCATGGATAAGGTCCGCATCCAGCGTACGGTTTCATGAAGCCAGGCCTGTCCGGGCTCACCGCCCAAATCCCGGGCTATCTCCCGGAAGACCTCCTCCATAACGAAATCAGGGAACTCACAGTGCCGGGCTGCAGCTTCAAGCTGCCGGTCCCGGGCTGCCAGAAACCGCTTCTTCAGCTCTGCTCCATTAATATTCAGCCCGTGATAGCTGAAATGCAGCGACAGCCGCTCCCATACCTCACTGTGCTCCTCATCTGTCTCAATATCGATCAGAGTACCGTACAAATCAAAGATATAAGTGTCGTACATACCTGCTCTCCCCTTTCCTTATCCGCTCTAAATCATCCGGCCTGGTCGGCCGGCATTCCGGACATAAACATCCTTAGTGTACTACAAATAAACAGACAAGCTGAATATCTATGCAACAAAATTCAGGCCGCTGGCGTTTAGTACATGACTAACACCCGACTAACTCAACCAAAGGAGCTTACAACGATGAAAACTACCCTGAAAACAAGCGCAGTCCTTTTAACCCTATCCCTGGCCCTGTCTACCGGAGCTGTTTCGGCCGCTCCTGTAGTTACTTCCCTGAATACAGGCAAAACGCCGCAGGCTGCAGGCACAAGTACCATCGCCGCCAAGACATTTACTATTGAATTAAACGGCTCAGCCCTCACAGAACAAGGCTTCCAGCCTTCAGCTGCCAAAGAGCCGCTTGTGCCGCTGCGCGCGGTTGCAGAAGCCCTGGGCTTCAGCCTTACCTGGAACCAGTCCAGTAAAACGGCAGAAGTGACCAAAGGCAACATCTTCACAACCGTTAAGAGCGGTGAGAACCGCTATACCGTAAATAAAATGTCCACTACGCTGGGAGCAGCACCGCAGACGCTTGAGAATAAGCTGTATGTGCCCGCTTCCTTTGTGAGCGAAGTGCTGCATCAGACTGTATCCGTGGAGGGACAAAAGATCGTGATCGCCTCAGCCATAGAGCATATGACGGAGAATGGTGTTATTACCGCTATTAATGCTGACGCAAAGTATCCGGCCATCCATATCAAAGGCACAGGAACCTCGGGCCTGGTCCTTAATATAGGTGAAGATACTGTATTCCGGAAGGCTGACGGCACCAAGCTGACTTTGGCCGACCTGCAGATCGGCATGACCATTGAGGCCGAGCATGCATTGTTCTCTACAAGAAGCCTGCCGCCGCAGACGCCGGCTTATCAGATTACCGTCCTGGAATCCGCACAGCCGGAAGGTCTGCTGGGTACAGAAGGTGCTGTGGAAAGTATAAACACCTCTCAGGACGGGTCGCTGCTGATCCGGATTAACGGTACCGGCCTGACGGAAACCTCGCAAAGCGAAATCGTGCTCCGCCTGCCCGCTGACGCTGCTATCGTCAATGAGAGCGGCGACCCTGTCAAGGCTGACGCTATTGTTCAGGGCGCAAAGGTCATCGGCTTCTATGGCCCGGTGCTGACCAGAAGCCTCCCGGCTATCGGAACAGCATGGAAGATTGTCGTTCTACCTGCACAGCAGCAGTAAAACAAGCAGCAGCAAAAACCGCAGGCCCTTGTCATCCTGACAGGGCCAGCGGTTTTTTTAACGTTCGGGCACATGCCGGAAGCATATCCATTCAGCTACAGGCTGCGGGCCTCCCGTAAGGCAGGCTGCCGTCCCAGCGTCACTTTGTTTTTGCCGCCGGTCTTGGATAGGTAGAGCGCCTCGTCCGCCTCGCGGTATAACGTTTCAAACGTTGCGCCGCTGTCTTTCGTAAAGGCAATGCCGGCGCTGACCGTAAGACTGATCCGCTGGCCGCCGTCGAGCCTGACAAGATGACGGGACATCTCGCTGCAGAACTTTTCTGCTTCCGCGAGTGCAGCTTCTTCATTGTCTGCAAAGAAGCAGACGGCAAACTCCTCGCCTCCGATGCGTCCGGCAATGCCCCTGTTCTGGTACATCCGCAGTATTTTGTCCGAGAAATCAATCAGCGCCTGGTCTCCGGCCATATGGCCATATGTATCATTAATCAGCTTAAAATCATCGATATCAAACAGCAGCAGGGCTATTCCCGCTTCATTCTGCAATGCATAATTCTCGATCAGCCGCATAAAATGCCTGCGGTTATATAGTCCCGTCAGATCGTCCACCGTAGCCTGATAGAGGAGCTCACGCTCATATCTTTTTTTCTCACTGAGATCACTGAATACAATAAGCATACCCGCAGACGTTCCTGGCCCCGGCTCAGTGGCAATCAGGGACAGGCCATAACAGGACCCGTCCGTACCGGGGACATCAATTTCGAACTGGCCCTCCAGCCGCTGGTAATAGTGCACCGCCACCTCACCGTAGCGCTCCAACAGCAGAAAAATATTTTTGCCGAGCCATGATTTCTCAGGTCTATCTGCCAACGCGGACAGCATAAGCTCTCCAGCCTCATTGATATCAATGATATTGTTGAAGCGGTCGGTCAGCACGATGCCATCCTTCATATTTTCGATAATCTGCTTCTTTGCACGGGGGTAAAGTGAAAGCTCCGGGTCCCGGAACATGGAGAAGTAACCTATAATCACAGGAGGCAGATAGGTAAATGCAATGAAACCGGTAATCGTAATCTTGAGCAGCGGCAGCAGAAAAATGGACCCGATGGGAACCAGCAGGCTTAGCAGCATAAGGACATTCCATTTAAAATAAGACTTGGACGCACTCTGCAGGGAAACTGCCAGCAGAAAAACCGCGTATAGCCCAAACAGCTGGTCATACGCAATGAGCGCCATATTCAGCACGGTCGGATGTACGACAATCCCACTCACACCCGCCACAGTATTCATCCCCACCCCCTTGCGCATCAGATGATGCCACGAATCGGTGAAAATCAGCAGCACATAAAGAGCTACCGGAATGCAAAAAAGAGCCAGCCGTCTGTTCAGCCCGTCCGAAGAACGAGATATGTATTCTTTGATTACAGCATAAGTAAAGACGGTGCTCAAGAACAGCGGAGCCTGCTGAATATTCCTCCACCACAGCTTGGCCTGAAAAGATTCCGAGAGGATTTCTCCGGCCGTAGCCGCGAAAATCACGCTGACCAGCAGCAATAAGATCCATAAATAGCGCCTTCCCGGTGTGTTGCGGTACCGGCAGGAGCTGACGCCCATGTAGAGACTTAGAACACTGCCCATAATTAAATAATAGGGATAACCCTGCATCCACGGCATGTCATATTTCTCCTAATTTAGTAATAGCTTTGCCTTATTATATCCTACTCCTGTTCACAATTGAACCTTCTGCCCAAAATAGACAAAGACCCTGCGGGCAGCCCGCAGGGTCATATTAAAGGTGAGAAGCGAATATTTAGTTATGCCAGTTTCCAGTTGCTAGGGGACAAATCCGGAAAACAACCGACGAAATCTCGATTTTGTTTTCTGTTTCCCTTTCAGATAGTACATGGGTAATCAACTACCTTTCGGAATACACATTACATGCCGTTCCATCCGTTAATTGATGCCTTCCACTTCCCACCTGCTTATCATTACCCGTAAAAGACACCGTTCAAACATACACCTGCTGCAGCACTATAGCGATCTTACCGCCCCTCCGTCAATCAGCAGCGCCTGCCCGGTGATATACGTATTGGCAAAAGAACCGAGGAAGACCGCCGCTTTTCCGAACTCCTCCGGCGTCCCCGCCCGGCCAAGCGGGATGTTCTTCAGCGTGGCCTGCTGAATCTCTTCAAGCGCCCGGCCTTGTGCCTCGGCCCGCTTGCTGTCCAGCTGGATCAGCCGGTCTGTGCTGATCCGCCCGGGGGCGAGCGTATTGATCAGAATGCCATCAGGTGCCAGCTCGGCGGCAAGACTCTTGTTCAGCGCCTGCACGCCGGCGCGGAACACATTGGAGAGAATCAGCCCGTCGATCGGCTGTTTGATGGATGCGGAGCTGATCGTGACAATTCTTCCGCCTCCCGCTGCGCGCAGCAAGGGCAGCGCCTCGCGGATCAGCCGCACCGTGCTCATCAGCGTCAGCTCGAAGCCGCCGGCCCAGTCGCTGTCGGCCATATCGGAGAAGCCCCCGCCCGGAGGCCCGCCGGCATTAGTGACCAGCACATCGATGCCCCCCGCCCATCCGGCCGCAGCAGCAATGGCCCCGCGTACCGCTTCCGGGTCTGTAACATCCATTTCCACCAGCGCCACCTCCGCGCCGGTCTCCGCCTCAATCCGCTGCGCAGCCGCTTCAAGCTGCGCCTGGCTGCGGCTTGCTATCGTCACCTTAGCCC
This sequence comes from Paenibacillus sp. fava2, assembly GCF_058313675.1. Lineage (NCBI taxonomy): Bacteria > Bacillati > Bacillota > Bacilli > Caryophanales > Paenibacillaceae > Paenibacillus > Paenibacillus sp. fava2. The sequence goes on from NZ_CM177755.1 coordinate 7,041,532, forward strand.
CTTCGCGCGCGAACTCCAGTGCAGTAGCCAGTCCCAGCCCTTTGCTCGCAGCCGCTACAAATACCGATTTGCCTGCCAGACCCAAATCCATCTCTTTTCCGCCTCCTGGTTCAAGTTCCGCCGGCCGTCTGCAGCGGGATAAACCAATTGTAAAAGAGAGTGTAACGGATATCCAGTCCGGCCTCCCCTTTACACATCGTATTCCAGCTGCTTTTTGGCCTGGACAATGAAGTCCAGCGGATTCTCAATCGTTGCCGCCTCATACTGCACAGCCCCGATTTTGAGTCCGAGATTAACTTTATATTTGCCCGTGAATTCATTTTCGTTCAATTGCTGTAGCTTTAGCTTGATCCGTTCGATTACAATCCTTGCACCATCGTGGTCCGTAAAGAGCAGCAGCCCCCAGGTCGCATCGTCCTTATCCAGCAGATAGAGCGCATCATTCGTGCGGATACTGGACTGGCTGAGCTGGGAGACGTCATAGATCGCCTCGGACAGCTGCTCCTCAGGGATGAGCCGGCGGATCTCGCTCCAGTACTTCACCTTAATGACCAGAAGCGTCAGCGGAATCCCGTAGCGCGTGGAAATCCCCGTAAACAGGCTTGCATCCTTCTGAAAAGCGATGCTGTTGCGCAGATCGGTATTCTCATCCACCGTGGCCAGATTAGCCGCTGCTTTTTTGAGCCGCTCATTCTCCGCCTGCAGCCCGCGGGAGCTTGAGGTGAAGATCCACAGCATCACTGTGATAAGCGGGACCATAATCAGCCAGAAGTAAGTGCTGACTCCAATCGTCTCTCCCCTTGATACCGTCTGATATACAGTAAAGAGGCCGTAGATGAAGATAAAAGCAAGGTTCAGCGTCAGCCCTGCGGTTACCGTGGTGAAATACGTTACCAGCGCCAGCAGGAAGGCGATATTCAGAATGATGATATTCTGCATATAGCCGCTGCCGGAACCGGCGATAAACACAACACAGATGAACATCAGCACCAGAAAGCCGAGGAAGCCAAGGTCTGAAGCCAGGCTGCTGCGGTTACGTCTCACGTCTATCACCACGTTTCTTCATATGTTTGCGGAGCAGAAGAAGAAGAGCTACAAGTACGAGGGCAACTACAAGGACTACAGCAACGACGAAGCTAAGCACATCGCTGCGCTGCACAATCTGCTCCAGTGCCGAATCCTGCTGTGCCCCTGTATCGGTCTTGAACCGGTAGGCACTCACATTACCATCCTTGTCGGCAACCACACCATCCCCGAATACCTTCCACTTGTCCTCTTCGCTGGCAATCAGCCGGGAAGCAAGATAATAATCCTCGGCATTTACCGCCGTAACCGCCATATAGCCGCGGCCGTTCCCGTAAGGGGATTCCACCAGCTGCAGCGTCCCAATCGCTGAGCCGTACTGCTCTTCAATGCTCATTTTTTCATTGGAAACAAAGGTTGTCCCGTCCTTGCTGTACCGGAAAAACAGCTTATCGTTGTTATCCCGGATAATTCTGTTGTTCTGATAGGAGCCGACAGCCAGGATATTGTTGTTCTTCAGATTATCAGCACTGACCTCGTCAGTGTAATAGTGAATGTCACCGGTATTGCCTTCCGAATACTGTCCCAGCAGATTGAAGACATTAGCCAGGGTTTGATACGCATAGTCATCCATTTCCTGAGGCAGCACCACCGCTACGTGATTATAAATGCCGTCCCGCAGAAACGGATACGGATAGTTATTGAACAGCAGGTCTGTCCGGTCCTTGGTGTTCAGATGCAGCAGCGATTCCTTATCAATGTACGCCCACGGCATCTGTTCGGTATTCGGTGTACAGACGGCGTTTTCCATCTCCAGATCAAAGGCTACCGTAACCGAGAAATTGCCGGAGATATTGAGATTCTTAGGCACTGCCAGAGTGAGCGTATCCCCGTTGGCGAGCTCCTTCGCCAGCTTCTTGCTGCCGATCGGTGTACCGTTGATGCTGACGGTAACCAGCGAGCGCGAAAAGTCGAGATTGCCGGCATAGCGGAAATCAAGGCTGATCCTTCCGGCGTCGGCAATCGACCGGTTGGACGGCAGGGCGACGAAATAGGTCTGCTCCCGGTGGTTCGGGCCGGACAGCTTGTCACCGGATTCGGTGAGCGTTACATCCGAGCTGATGCTGCCTGCCGGCTCGTCCACCTGTGTGGAGTCGTCGATTACCTTCAGCTCACCTGCAAGCTGGCTCATCAGCTCCGTGCTTGCCGCCATTCTCCCTGCCTTGATCAGCAGGCTTTCATCCTGCGAGGTCACGACCAGCGTGGGCCGGCTGTCCTTATTTACCAGCTGGATCAGCGCATGCGTGCCCAGATCCTCCTCTGTACTAAGCTGCTGCTTCAGCTCAGCGGGTACACGGCCGTACATGGCCACCAGTACTACTGCCTTCTTGTCCTTCACGGTATCCTCCCGGTAAGGGAGCATATTGATAGTTTTGTCTGTCAGCGCATTCTCTTTGGCGAAGCCCGACAAAGCATAAGTAGCCGACTCCAGCTCAGCACCGGAAGCCCCCGCCGGTACGGTGATCAGACTCTTGCCGCTCTTCACGTTATCAATGCCGGAGAACCGTTCGCTGAAATCGCTGATACCGCCGGTAAGCGCTTTGGTGCTATAGGTTACCGCTATGCTTGAGGTATTGAAGAAATGAAGCCAGTTGTCCGGCGAATTGTCCACGTAACACACCTGATTATTGTCTGCCGCCGTTTTCAGATCGCCCTGAAGGGTCAGCGTATTGCTGTCTCTTTTCAAAAAGCCCTTAGGCGCAGTAATGCTGATAACCTGCTCCCCGTTGTCCGCAGGCGACGGCCGGAATGAGTGGAACGGGATACCGTTCAGTGACAGCGTTATGCTCGACATCTGATCCCTTGTGATTTGTGAAACCTGAAAGTGCAGGTTAATCTTTACGTCCTCCACATTCCAGTAATCCATCACCGTAAAAAACTGCTGTGACGAGGCTCCGCCGGAAAGCGCAGTATCCGTGCCGGTGAAGGAGGTTTCATAGGTCAGTCTGCCGGCACCGGGAAGCACTGCGGCTGCAGAAGCCGGGGGCAGCAGAGACAGGAAAAGAGCGAGGCAGAGCGTAAGCATCATTATCTGTTTTTTTATTTTCATCCGAATCTCCTGTGTCCTTATTTCTCTTCCACCAGCGCCTAGTAGCGCTCGGTTTTGTACCATTTGGCTTCCCGTTTGAAAATAACGTCCTTGAGGTAGTTATACATCCCGTATGCGGCAACAGCCATCCACAGCTGGCAGTAAGAAACATACATCAGCAGAATAATGCCCAGATTGGATAAGCTCATCTCGCCCTTTTCGGTCGTCAGTGTGACAAAAATCCCGACCACGAACAGCACAATGGCAAGCAGCCACAGAAAGCTGCTCAGGCCGGCAATTGTGGTATGCACGAATCCCATCGCATGCAGCACCAGCAGCAGGTCAGAGGTGATCAATGAGATCAGCAGCAGAAAATAAATCGACACATAGTACAGAATATCGAAGCGGATTTTGGAGGCGGAGCGGTCGAACAGCAGCGGCAGATTTTTGACAATGACATAGACATTGCCTTTGGCCCAGCGGGTCCGCTGCTTGAACCAGACCTTTACCGTCTGCGGCTCCTGCTCCCAGGTGACCGACTTCGGCTGGAATTTGATCCGGTAGCCCATCATGTAAATGCGGAAGCTGATTTCGGTATCCTCGGCAATCGCTTTGACATCCCAGCCGCCAATCGCCTCAACAATGGACCTGCGCATAATAAAGTTGGTTCCCGGAATCGTGCACAGCTTGAACAGCTTCCACCGTCCGGCCTGGGCCATCCACTGAAAAGACAGCGTCTCTATATTAATAAACCGGGTAAGCAGACTGGCATCACGGTTGCGTGTCCGGAACTTGCCGATGACAGCGCCGAGCCGGTGATCAGAGACGATCTCGGCGACCAGATATTTCAGCGCCGTCCGCTCAGGTGTGTTGTCGGCATCATAAATGGCGATCAGCTCGCCTTTGCTGCGGGTAAAGCCGATGTTCAGGGCATTGGACTTTCCTTTGCCTCCGGTAACGGAATCGGTGTTGATGATCAGCAGATTGCGTCCCGGATATCTGTTCTGTATATTTCCCAGCAGCATGGCACTGTTATCCGAGGAATTGTCGTTAATGACAATGATTTCATAGCGGTCATGCGGGTAATCCAGCGCAAGCAGTGATTCCACAGTCTTGCTGATTACTACACCCTCGTTATGGGCAGGAACCATGATCGTCACAAACGGATATTCGCCTTTGATTTCCGGAACCTCTTCCCGCTCCGTTTGAATGTAATACAAATATCCGGCAATAATCAGGGCAACATTGACCAGCAGCAGCGACCAGATACAGATCACCGCAATTACCATCAGCACGTCCGAGATCGTCATGTCAGCCTCCTGACCAAGCTTTATTTCAAATATTTTCGGCGGTACAGCCTGTAGCCGACCGTCAGCAATCCCCCGAAGAACAACAGGGCGATAATAATGACAACGATAAAAAACTGGTTCTGCACACTGAACAGACCTCTAAAGCTCTGGTACTGCTCCTCTTTATATTGAAAATCACTGCTTACTGCTTCGGGAACATAATCTACATTGAGCGCTTCACCGTTCACTCTGAGCACTCCGTCAGCGGAGGTAACGGTATAGCTGTCTGTAGCCGTCTTGTGCGCGGCCTGCTTGTAATCGGCAAAGGTGATCCAGTAGCCTTCCACCGTCTGCAGCAGCGCCTCCAGTCCCGCTTCATCCCCCGGAAGGTTCATGGTTACGGCGGTATTCACCGGCAGCTGCGGCATGGCTTTGCCTTCATGCATAAGGTCCGCCAGAAAATCGGGCGTCATACTGTAGAGCGAGGATGTGAAGGCGGCGGAAACATTGGTTTTCTCCATATGAATCACATTTTCGTCCGGGAACAGCACGACCGAGTCAAAAAACTTCATGCCGGCCGAGGAATACTCCTTATCATAGGTCCAATAAAGGTCCGCCCCCATGCCCAGCGGCGCTATGCCGTTCTCTGCCAGCAGATTAATAAAGCTGTTCATTTTATCGCCAAGTGTGTGATCACTGCTGTTAATGGAAGGCATCACAACGGGGGCATTGACCAGAATACTCCCGTTTTTGGACTGCACTACCTTGAGCGCATCCAGATAACGCTGCATGGCCGGAAAGTCCGTATTGCTGAATACCGGCCGTACGCTGGCAATGAACGGAATCCCGGCATCGTACAGCCTGCCGGCCAGCTTCTCCAGCAGAGAGAGATCCGAGAACGGATAGATCTCTTTAATAACCAGATAAGGCTCAGCGGTCTCAGCTGCTCCCAGCCAGTCCTTCAGCACATAAGCCATCGCCAGCCTGCCGGCATTACCTGCGTCCAGATAAGGCGCATAGGTGTAGCTGCCCGAGTTTATAGCGTACGGAACCTTGCCGGACGTACCCGGTAGCGTCAACCTGCCGTAAGTCTTATCCGCTCTGCCGGCCGCAATATACGGAACCTGCTGCAGCTTGATACCCTGCACCCGGAAATCACCAGCCGCTAGCCCGGCGCTTCCCTCCTCGATCAGGCCGGACTGCAGCTTCAGGGTCTTCTGCAGCGCGGCGGGCGGATTATACCCGATATGCAGGTATTGCCCCCGGTAACGGTCAATATCAGCTTCATAGGATGTGCCGGCAGACAGCTTAGGGTCATTAAGAACGGTAATGACTCGGGCATATGCCTCCATATCCCCTTGTTCATAATGATCGAGCGAAACCACGGTCACCTGGACAGCATAGGCGGCAAGCAGGCGCTCCAGCTCCCGCACATCCCCTTCACGCGGGGTCCCTGCTGCCAGACTGTCATACAGCAGCAGCACTCCGGGCTGCTTGGCCGCAGCCTGCAGCGCAGCCGCTTTTGCCGGGACTGCAGGCTGCAGCAGCAGGACTAGTGTCAGCAGCAACGGCAGAAGCAGTCCCGGTCTGCGGCTGCTCATATGCTGACACCCTTCTGCACCTTCGGTATGCGGGCTGCCATGCCCGCTGCCGGCTCACGGCTGCCGGAAAATCTGCGGCCGATCACACCGGACAGGGCCAGCACCGATACGAGATCAAAGGACAGGGTAAACAGGAATTCATGCTTCGAGATATCCGCGTCGCCTGCCCCGATAATGGAGACCATGATGCCGGACAAACCGATGGCCATACTGGCCACAATCAGTGCCATCCGCTGCATCCCCCGTGAATCCCACGCCTTGAGCGCTTTGATAAAGGACGGCATATAGAGCCCGGTCACCAGCGCCATCCAGAGCAGGATGAAGCCGAAGGTTTTAGGGGCAAGAATCCCCTTCAGCAGACTGTACAGAGCAAAAAAGTGGCTCTGGGCCCGAAATTCCTTGCCCGCCGATTGCTCGTAGTTACCCATGGCTGCAGGTTTGATCGAAAAAGCGCTCCGGGCAGCCACATCCAGAATCGAGCCGAACTGGTCCGGATTCGTAAGATAATATTTCAGGATCGAGACGAATCCGTATTTGCTGTAGAAGTTCTCCTCCAGAACCGGTGAGTTGACATCAACTGTTCCGTACTGCTCATAGTAAATATTGTTTTTCAGGATAGCGTATTGTTCATTAATCCCGAAGGATTTGAGCGAGGTCTCCGGATTGGCAGAATCCTTCAGCACTCCCCGGGTCATCGCATGATACTGGTTGATGTTGACGAACTCCTTCGAAATGTTCAGATAGGTGCCGATTCCGGCTGCAAACAGCAGAACCAGTGAAATCACCGTCATTATACGGAAGATCCGGTCCTTTCTTACCCACAGGAGCATAATCCCGAGTACAGCAAGAATAATGCCTACCGGGGCATTCTGCTGTTTCGAGGTTGTGAGGAGTAGCCCGCTGACGACAAACAGGGCCAGCAGAAAATAATCATTGTAGCGCTTGCGGTACAGCAGCAGCCATGCGGCAAACACGTACAGCATCATGATCAGTACAATGCTCTCGCTATAAAAAGAATTGAAATAGGCGGTGTAACCTGTATCACCAAATACAAAAATGGCCAAAAGGGCGCACAGCATCCCCTGTTTGCGGGTCATGCGGCACGTAATGCCTTCCACCAGCAGATAAACGGCGGCAGCATAGAGCAGGGTATAAATGGCCGCCTGAAACCGGATATCGAACACCGTGCTGCTGAACAGCAGCTTGTTCAGGCCGATGGCCAGACTGATGAACAGGGACTGGGACGAGTCGAGTGTTGCCCCGTTTTCGTTATAGTATTGATAGATGCCGAACTGCTTCACGAAATAGCCAAAGTACTGGCTGTCATAATCCGGCTGGCTGAAATAAAGTCCGTTGCTGTATATATTCCGGAAAAAATCGCCGTTATCGGCCATCCCGATATAGGGAGCCGTGAACAGGGCGATCACCGTGATCAGCAGCACCCCAAATGCGGCAACGAAGGCCGGGGAGGAGCGGAAGCCGGCAAGCCTAACGCTCTGCCGCAATGTTGTCTTAACAGTGTTGTAGATCAAGCGGATTCACCTTCGTTATCATTCGTTTTGGGAGGAATAGGAATAAGCCAGCAGCGCCATCAGATTGTCAAAAGAGTATGCCTGTCCGGTATTCGTGTCCCCAAACCCGCCATACAGCGGACTTGCCGGGTCTGTAACTCTGAATTCATTCATCCGCTGAATACTGTCCGCATAGAGTGCATCATCGCCGGCAGCTGCACCAATCATGGCCGTCAGCGCATAGATCGCCGTGGAGCGTATATCATTCGCCGGCTTGCCGTCACGCGTATACTGCCCGTACAGCGTACCCGCCGCGACCTGCTCTCGAATAAAACGGAGGCTTTCCGGATTCTGCCGGCCGACCTCGGTCAGATTCAGAATGCTGAGCAGCGATTCTACTGTATTAATACCGTCTGAGCTGTAAGCTCCCGATGCATAATCAAATCTCGTCTCATAGAAAGGAAAGGAATCGGACAAATACCCGCCCTCAATGATTTCGCTCATATTGTGCAACAAAATACCTTTAGATTCGCTACTAATCGACAAATTTCGCAAAATACTTAGATTAATATAACACAAAGTTATAAACCCGTTGTTGTTGTGGTAATAATTGTCATATATATCAAACATGTAACCATCTTTAACATTATTGTTATAAAATTTCCTGGAATACTCTCCGGCTTCATCTTTATATTCCTGATTATCAAAAACCTCCCCGGCCTCATATAAGGCCCCGATCATCCGCAGATCATCCACAGCGGCATTAACCGTATACTGCTTATCCCGTTCGGGGCTGTAACGGTAGCTGAACCCGCCTTCCATGGCAAAGACCTGTTTGGCAAGCTCCCACTCTCCGGCAAACCGTTCGGCATCCCTGTTGCGGACGGCACTCAGCATCATCAGCGAGGAGGATTCACTAAGGATCTCATGTCCGGTTGCCGCCTCTGCGGACTGGTCTGTTTCCAGCAGATTCGTATACACCCCATAGGGACCGGTAAGCTGCTTGTCGATAAAGCTATACAGCTTCTGTATATCCGCAGTATTCCCTTCAGGCGGCCGGACCGGGGCCTGTGACGGGGAAGAAGAAGCTGCTGTATTCGCTGAAGGTGCAGGCTGTGCCTTGTTGCTGCAGCCAGCCAGTAAGGCCATAAAGATCAGACAGACCAGAAGGGTGCTGCGTCCTCTATCCAAACCATCACTCCTCTACATAAAGGGAATTTTTTTGTCGATAATTATATTACGGTAATATAAGTCACAAAGTTGAACTCTTTTCCCATCATTTTGTGCCAAAATAATAAAATGAATCCTTTTTCCTAGTTTTTTACGGTTCTATACTCTATTCCGGACACAAAAAAACTGCCTGCAGGTTATGCCTAACCCGGGCAGCTCTATTAAATGAGGACGTTTAACGTTTACCCTTTAATCCTGCGGTACGTTTCTTCATCTGACACGATATACAGTCTGGCATCCGGCGGAATCGGCTGATCTAGCTTGCGGTTGATTCCGAGATCGCCGCGGTCCGAAAGCAGGGTGGCCCCCTGAAGCAGCAGCGCCTGAAAGGCCTCTCCATACGTCCGCCAGCCTGGATTCACCGGCACCTCGTAGATGTCATCCCCGTGCTCGCGGCTGAGCAGCTGGCTGATCACCTCCGAATTCCCTTCCTGCAGCGCCGATCTTACAGCCAGCCTGGAAACGGCATCATGCGACAGCACAAATTCATTAACCTGGACATGCCGGAAATTCTGGATATGCTTCTCCTGCATAATCTCTACTGTCGTATGTACCTGCGGAGCAATCCGCTCAATACTGGAAATGATCAGCAGCGATTTGCCGTCAACCAGCGAAGCCTCGTCAATACGGATGTCACTGAATACAATCGCCGCTCTCGCTCCGCCGATGTTGGCCTTGAGCAGAATGTCATCGCTTGAGGCATCCCCGCTGATGAAATGCACCTGCTCCATCTGCTCCAGCGGATGCTTGCCCGATTCGTCAATAATGACAATCTGGCATTTCGGCGCATAACACAGAATTTCATCGACGGCTGCCTGCGTTTTCCGGCTCCAGTTAATCAGCACCACATGGTCCGTCCCGTGAAAGCTCAAGGTTCCAGCCCCTCTCCTTCTCTGTATCTCTCCCATTGCCTCGACAACCTTACCGATCACCAGACTTAGAAGGCCGATGCCGAAGATGTACAGAAATATCGTAAATACCTTACCTGAAGGCGTAGCGGCAAAATAATCACCATAGCCTACAGTGGACATTGTCGTCATGACCCAGTAGAACGCATTAAACCAGCTGTTAAAGGTGTCAGGCTCCAGTGCATATGCAATCGTGGCGCTTAGTACAACAAAGCACAGGATCATGGCAGCAATGGTCTTTTTCTTCAATGCAATCAGCTTACCGGATAATTTGAGGAGAAAATGCACCTGCCCGCCCCTCTTCCCTAGTTAATGTGGCTGCCGCCGGTTTATGGACGGCGGACAGCCGCAGATAAATGCAAAGCTATCAGATAATCAGGCTGCTTACAGCAAAGGACGTTCCAATGAACACCAGGCAGAGCATGGTTCCCACAGCTGTGTTCCCCTTCTGCAGCTGCTCGGAAATTCTGAAGCCCGGAGTGAACAGCTCAAAGATCCAGTACGCCGCAATCAGGCAGACATACCCTACAGCGAACCACAGCATCATATGCCAGATCGACGTATTCGTATATGCCGCTACACCAATAATGATCGCTGTAGCCAGGAATTTGCCGCCCAGCGCCAGTGCTACTGCGACATTGCCTTTCTTGATTTCCTCCATGTCCTTGAATGGCGTCATCAGCGTAAAGACGACCATGCCAAGCACCTGCAGCAGAATAATCGTTAACACACTGACTACCAGATTAATTACTATCGTCAATTCGCCCACCCCCGAAATTTCGCATAAGCCGAATCATAATCGGCAAAATCATGCACTTCCTCCAGCACCACTGAAGCTGTCTTTGCTTTTTCCAGTGCCTTGTAACGCTCGTCATCTATCGGCTGCTTGATCCGGTTGCCGGAGGGCAGCTCGAGCACCGCAAAGTTTCTTGTCTTCTCCTGGTATTTGGTTTTGTATACCCCGACAAGGTCAACATCGGTTGTAATCGATACCTTCAGATTCTTCAGATCCTCTGTCGCGGTGTTCTGGTCAGGATACGATTTGAGCGTCATCCATTCGGACAGCCGGACCTCGTTCTTCTGATCGGCAGTAGTCGTCATCTCGGCATCCATGAACTGCAGTGTCCAGATCTTGTCGCCTGTAGCATAGTTTCCGTCGTTAGGCAGCAGCTCATTATCCGGCAAAACGGTCATGTCACTGCCGATCAGATCACCCACCGTGCTCTCTACAACCCGGTAGTCCCAGGGCACACGCGAGACACTGTCCGTGGTCTCCGCTGAAGTTCCGGTGTGGAACACACTGCCCTCATTGCTGGAGCAGGCGCCGAGCAGCAGCACGGCAATCATCAGCATGCCAAGCATCGCAGCCAGCCGCGCTCTTGCGGTTCCTGCAGTCCGCCCCATATTCCCTTTATTCCTATTCAAGCTCCCTCACTCCTAACGCAATAAAATGACTGGCATTGCCTGTAATCGGTCCGCCAGCCCGCCCGAGCAGCCCGCAGGGCTTCCCGTTAATCACGAACATCCCGGTCAGCAGGTGAAGCTCACCCTCTGATGTATTGATCCGGGCAAGCTCTGCCCTTTTCTGATATACGGTCGGGAACAAGACACTGCTGTCAAAGCCCTCCTCGTCCGCAAGCTCCAGCTCGCCGCTGTCATTGAACAGGCGTACTGATCCGCCCTCGCGGCCAAATACCGATTTGGACACGAAGCTTCCCGAGAATACCGGCTTGTTGTACGTCGGCAGAACATAGCGGGAGATTACCTGCCGCTCCTCCTCCGTAAACAGCAGCCCCAGCTCATACATGCCCCAGACGGCGGCAACCAGACCCTTCGATTGCAGCAGGATGCTGTGCGGCCCGTTGAACAGCTGCAGCCGTCCTGTCTCAACGGCGTAGGCAAGCGCATCGCCGCCTTCATCTACTGCCATCCATTCTTTGGGATATAAGGCAAACATCCGCTCAATACGCCGGTTCTGCCCGTCATACACGTTGCCGTTATCAATCCACAGCTCAAGGCAGTCTACACACTCTATTTCCAGCCCGCTGTGGCGTACAAGCGCCTCAATGGTCCCTGAATCCTCCTGGTGGGTGCCGTAAGCAACACAGGCAGCGGTGTCCGGACGCTCATGGCCCCAGGCCGCAGCCAGCAGCTCCTTCATTTCCCCGTTCGGACTTCCGATTCCCGCCTGTTCACAGATCCATGGCGTCGCTATGGATGCTTCCACATATCCTGTTGGCGTATCCGCGTTCAGCTCCAGCAGCTTGATCGTCCCGTCATCCGCAACGGCAAAATCAAACCGGGCATACCGGCTGATCAGCCCCGGTTCGGGCAGCGGCGTATCATCCAGCATCTGCCACAGCACCGGCGGAATGCCGAGCAGCTCATATAAATCCTGTCTGCGGTGGACATAGCGCACCGCCTTATCCAGAATTCCCCACAGCTTCTCCGAGGCATCGGCCAGCTCCCTGTAAGTCTCTGCGGACATTACAGCAATAGCATCCAGCCAGTATTCCTCTTCCTCAAGATCAGCCCACGTGAATCCCAGCTCACCCAGCCGTTCTACCCGCGGCCCGCGCTCCAGGCCCGAATGGTCCAGCAGCTGAAAAACGCTGTTCTCCGGACTCATCCGCCGAAACCGCTGCTTCTGCCTGAGCTTTTGGAGGATGAGCTCTTCGAGGACCCGGATTTGACCGATGAGCTTGACTTGCTGCTTGAGCCTGACGAGGAGCCTAGTCCGCTTGATTTTCCGCCCACGCCGCCGGCCGAGGAGGAGCCTCTGCGGGTGATCGAGCCGGTCGAGGATGTAGATGTCTTCGGTTTAACAACTGACCCGGTGACCTGTTTGTTCTGGAAGCTTCCGCTGTTATACGTCGGCGGCTTATAGGTGGACCGGGTGCCTCCGTAATAAGTGGGCCGGTCATTATACCAGCCTCTGGAGGAGTAGTTCGAGCCGCTGTTAAACAGCATATGGTACAGCAGCAGGTCATCCCAGCCGAAGCCGTTACTGTACCCTCCGTAATTGTTGATTACCGTCGTTCCGCCGGAAGAAACAACACCGCTTCCCTCCTGCACGGTCTCCTCGGTACTCTCCTCCGGATAAGGAATGTTCCAGTCCACATTTGCGTCAAAATAGGCCTTAACCTCTTCTGTCGACCACGATACCAGCTGCGGCTCGCTGCCTGTGGCCCCGCCGGTGGCGTGAACGCCTCCGGGAACGAACATCGCATTCGCCAGCAGGGCGATGCCCAGAGAGGTTGACAGAACACGCAGCGGTTTGCCTTCTGCGTTCAGCAATCTGGGCCCGCCGCTGTCCCTGGCAGGCTCCTTTGCCTTTTTCTCATCATTTTCCACAATCATTGCCTCCTTTCTCTAGTGCTCTTTTAACCCTCGGTGCGCATCGGAACAAGCAGAAGCTCCAGCTTCCCTTGATCCACATTCAGTCTTCCTTCCACCGTCTCGTATTCCTTGCTGCCGACCACAAGGTAATTGACATGCTCCAGGGCGGTAATCATGTTCATGCTCCATACCCGCTCCTCAATGACGCGCAGATCACCTTCAGGCAGCTTTTCAAACAAAATGACACTCATTCCATTATCCACTAAATGACACTTCCTTCCTGTTAACTATTACGCTTCTGATACGCAAATATCCTCTTTTCGTTTCATCTTCCACAGCACCTGCGCACAGCTCCGCCGGAAGAAAAATAGCCGAACAGCAGCGCATATGGCAATGCGGGCAACTCAGCTACATAAAGCTCCTGATCATGAAATTTTGCTAAAAGGCATTCTGAACCCAGCTGTCCATTATACTGCCCGGACCGATGCCCAGATCATTCTGCAGAAGCATTTTATAATGGTCATAATGGCTTCGGAAACCGGGAAAATCGCCTAGTGCGGCATAACTCCGCAAGGCCAGCCGGCAGATATCCTCCGAATAGGGGTCAACCTCCTGCAGGGCGGACAACCGGGCAAGCGCCTGCCGCGGACGATCCGTATCCAGCTCATATTCGGCCGACCGCAGCGACATCTGAATATAATTGGCCTGCAGCTCCTTGCGCTTTGCCTCTGCCCAGTTGTAATGATGCTCACCCAGATAATCTCCCCGGTATAATGCCAGTACAGCCTCCCGGCGCTCCCAGTCCTGTTCGTCCTTAACGGCACCGCCCTGCCAGCCCTGTACAAACCGCTCCACGTCAAGCGGAGCATTTCCGGTGACCAGACGGTAGCGTTCCTGTGAAAATTCAACCGTGACCTCCATCCCCCATGTCTTGAGCAGCTTGCGGATGTGGTACACCGTTGTATGCAGATTGGTCACCGCCTTTTCCGGCTTGAAATCCGGCCAGACGAGATCCACAATCATGTCCTTCAGCACCCATTGCCCGCGGTAGTGCAGCATCAGCGCCAGCACCTCCTGCGCTTTGCTGGTCCGCCAAAGCGTTTTTCTGCCGGCATCGTTCCTGTCCATGAATTCCAGCCGCTTGAAGCAGAGAATCCACGGGTTATCGGCCTGTTCCTCGGCAGCCGGCTGCGGAGCAGCCTGCTCCTCACGGCTGACCAGCCGCTCCAGCGTTTTGTTCAGACGCTGTGCCGTGACCGGCTTCAGCAGATAATCCGCCGCATTCAGCTCAAAGGCATCAATTGCATAGTCACTGTATGCCGTGATATAAACAATCCGGATATTGCGGTCCACCTTCATAATATGCTCGGCCGCCTCCAGGCCGTTCATTTCCGGCATTCCGATATCCAGAAAGATGATATCGGCCTTCTCCTGCTCCAGATGCTGCAGCCCCAGCCTTGCCGAGGTATATTTGCCGGCAACCTGCAGCCGTCCGTCTTTCGCAAGGAGCCGTTCAAGATGCTGCAGTGCGGGTTTTTCGTCATCTATTAATATTGCCCTCATAAGCCAGGTTCACCTCTTGTCAGGTCATTCGAGCACCGGGCCGGTCCGCGGAATAGCATAGGAAATCCGGGTTCCGGTGCCAGGCTCGCTTTCTATTATCAGTCCGGTACCATAAATCTTGAGCAGCCGCCGCTGGATATTTCTCAGGCCGATTCCGCCCTCGGTGCGTTCTTCAGACAGCACCTCGCCGATCCGCTCCTGGGACATGCCGATACCGTTATCCGTTACGGCTACCACCAGTTGGCGCGGCAGCAGACGGATCGACAGGGTGACGGTCCCGCCGGCTTCCTTCTTCATCAGCCCATGGTTCACGGCATTCTCCACGATCGGCTGAATGCTCAGCGGAGGAACCAGTTCCCGGATCGGGTCCGGAAGATCAAATTCGATATTCAGCCTCTCATCGAATCTCGCCTTTTCCAAGGCCAGATAGGAACGGACCAGCTCCAGCTCCTTTTCAAGCGGCACAGTCTGCCCGCGGTTCTGAAAATCAAAGCTGCTGCGCAGGTACATGCTGAGATCCAGCAGCAGATCTGTGGCCTTGTCCGGATCATCAGGGCATACGGAGATAATGGCATTAAGCGCGTTATATAAAAAATGCGGCTTGATCTGCGCCTGCAGAAAGGCGATCTCCGTCTCCACGGACTTGCGGATCAGCTTGCGCATATCGAGCAGCGTCTGCACCCGGGCCCGGAATTCCCTCAGCTCCACCGGCTGGATCAGGTAGTCGTTGGCACCCGCTTCAAAGATAGCCTGAATATCCTCCGCACGGGTTCCCGCAGCCAGAACGAGAATCGGCAGCTCGGACAGGATGAACCGCTCCCGGATGGCCTGGCACAGAACCAGCCCCGGCATTTCCGGTATCGCCCAGTCCATAATAACAAGGTCGATATCCGGCTGCTCCTGCATCAGCAGCAGCGCTTCGGGACCGCTGACCGCCGTAATAACCAGATGACCCTCCAGCCGCAGGGCATTGGAGAGCACCTGCAGGTTAACCGGATCATTATCAACAACCAGAATTGTGCAGCATTCCGCGTCCTGCAGCAGCTCCGGTTCATCCGCCCTCAGCTCGGAGGCTGCGGCGGTTTCCCAGCCGGTAACCTCCAGATAATCCTCATTGAGAAGCACTGCCCGCTCCTCCATCACCGGCAGGGTGAAGCGGAATACAGTCCCCTGGCCAAGGGTAGACTCTCCTTCAATCATCCCGCCGTTAAGCTCTACAAGCTTTTGGGTAATGCTGAGGCCCAGCCCGTTTTCACGGTACAGCTTCTGGGCTGAGGCCCCTTGCGGATCATAGGCATCAAAGATCGTCCGCAGCCGCTCCGGCGGCAGCCCCGATCCGTTATCAGCCACCTGAATAACCACATATTTCTTTTTAACCTCAGCGGATACAGTAATCACACCCTGCTGGGTATAATTCACAGCATTTGCCAGCAAATTGAACAGAATCTGCGCCAGCCGCTGCTCATCCGTCTCAAGCAGCGGCAGCGACTCCGGCAGCTCCAGGCGGAAGCTGAGCTTGGGATTGCCCGTGACATGTCGGGTGACCTCCATTACAGAGGATGCGACACTGCGCAGGTCAACCGCCTGCCGCTGCAGAAACAGATCCCCGTGGTTCAGCTTGGCAAAATCAGCCATATCATTGATCAGGGCGGACAGCCTTTTCCCGGCCGATACAATCATCGACAGCTGTCCGGTCTGCTGGGCGGTCAATGGGCCTGCTGCCCCCTCTGCCATCGTCTGGGCAATATTGACGATCCCCTGCAGAGGATTTCGCAGCTCGCGGGAGGTGTCAGCCATGAAATCATCCTTCAGCCCGTCCAGTGTCTGCAGCCTGCGGGACAGCTGCTCTACTTCAAGGAAAGAAGCGGCGTATTGGCGGGTCATCAGAATAGCCTGAAAGAAGCCGAACAGGATAATTTCATAGGACAGCACATAGTAATGAAAAGGCAGGCTACTGAAGCTGACCAGATAAAAGATGATCACTACGCTCAGGCTCTCTATGCTGACCATCATCATAAACCTGTTTTTGCGGTTCTGCAGTGTACCCGCAATCATAGAGTAGAGCACAAAGCTTATGGCAACAACGCCCCAGGTCAGCAGCAGCCCTTCCAGATAACTGAAATACTGCGCCGGAACGAACACGGCAATCAGCAGCAGCACTGCCGTAATTGCCCTTGATGCCCTCATAACCGCCTGGGGCATCGGATAATTGATTGAATTAGCCACATAGCGGAGCAGGTAATAATAAACCAGTGTGGAGGATGCCAGCTGGAGCTTCAGTACAATCTCATAAGACAGTCCGGGAAGTACGGCGGCAATGAGCTTTTCACCGTGCGTCAGAATATACACCAGGGCTGCAATGCTGAACAGGCCCAGGTACAGGGTAATTCCCCGGCTGGCCTTTACCTTGGAGAACATCAGCAGAAACAGGGCCAGGGCAAAAAATCCGAATATGGTTGCCCCGTCGACAAACAAGGCGAACTCCCGGTGCTTCAGGATCGATACCTGGTCACCGATAATAATCGGCTGGATGATACCGCCGGAAGAATAGTTATAGTTCGCCACCTGTACAATAATCTCCAGCCTGCTGCCGTCTACAGCGGCAAATCCCATATAAGGAATATTGTTGGCCTTGCTCTCGGATGGAGAGGGTGCCGGCAGGCCGCTGCTTCCAATCTCCTGTCCGTTCAGGAAGATCTTGCTGGACATCCGGATATTAAGCGAACGCAAGCCGTATACGACTGACTTGCCGTCAGGAATCATGGCCTGCAGGCGGTAAGTGGCATAGCCCTTGGCCTTACTGGTACCGTCATCAGCCAGGTAGTCGTTCCATTTCTCCGGCACATTGATCATCGCGGATACTTCCGGAGCTGGCCTTCCTGTACGGGCAGGCTGGAAATCGTCCGGCGTAAGCAGCCTGTCGCGGTAAAACTCCCACTCCCCGTTCAGCTTCAGCGACCCGTCCTGCCGGAAATCCCAGTCCCGCAGATCGATTATGCCCTGCCTGGATACAGGCAGCACCTGAGAACCCGTTAAATTCTGAAGGATGGAGAACAGCGGCACTATGCAGACCAGCAGCAGGCTCGCCAGCACGCTCAGCCAGTACTTCCTCATACTCAGGGCTCCCTCCTAAAATTCAAGCTTATAAAAATTTAATATTTTCCAAAAAATTATACATTGGATTCCTGTTATTAAAAAGAAAAAAACCGATCCCTTATATTTCGGAATCGGCGGCTAATCTTGTTATACTTCAAAACTGGTAACTTTTATTTCAATTCGGGGGCTGCAGCCGGTGCTGCCGCGCCGGCGTGATCCTGTGATCTGGAGAGGAAAATATTCAGGACAATCGCTGTCAGGGAGCCGGAGACGATCCCGTTCTGCAGGAGCATTCTGGCAAACTCCGGCAGCTGGTCGAACATGGAAGGCAGAACAGCCGAGCCGAGGCCGACGGCAATACTGCAGGCGGCAATCAGCAGATTCCCGTCCTTGCGCAGATCCACTTCGGACAGAATCGACATTCCCGAGGCGGCAACGGAACCGAACATAACGATCATCGCACCGCCCAGCACGGCATTAGGCACAACGGTTGTCAGCGCAGCCAGCTTGGGAAGAAGACCCAGCACCACCATAATCCCGCCCGCAGCGAAAATGACATTACGCGTCTTGACACGGGTCAGAGACAACAATCCGACATTCTGTGAAAATGCCGTATAAGGGAATGCGTTGAAAAGTCCGCCCAGCATGATGGCAAGCCCTTCCGAGCGCAGGCCGTTTACAATCTGACGGTCTTCCACTTTCTGGTCTGTAGCCTTGCCGACTGCAAAATATACGCCTGTCGATTCTACCATGGATACAATATTGACGATAATCATCGTGAAGATTGCCGTTACGCTGAACTGCGGCCAGCCGAAGTAGAAAGGCTGGGCAATACTTACATAAGATGCGGTGCCGACAGAAGAGAAATCAACGATCCCCATAAAATAGCCGATGGCTGTTCCGATGACGAGACCCACCAGTACGGAAACAGAACGCAGGAAGCCGGTTGCCAGACGGTTCACGGCAAGGATAACCAGCAGCGTAATCAAAGCCAGCAGCAGATTGCGCGGCTGTCCGAAGTCAGGGCTGCCCTGTCCGCCCGCCACATTGTTCATGGCAACAGGAATAAGCGAGAGCCCGATGATGGTGACCACAGATCCGGTAACGACTGTAGGAAAGAATTTCAGCAGTCTGCCATAGATAGGGGCCGCCAGTACAACGAACAGGCCGGATATAATGATTGCGCCATAGGCGGTCGCGAGATTTGAGCCTGAAGCAACGGCAATAATCGGGCTGACGGCAGTAAAGGTACAGCCCAGCACGACCGGCAGCCCGCTGCCGAAATACTTGCTGCCCATTACCTGAAGCAGTGTGGCCAGGCCGCAGGTAAACAGATCAGCCGCGATCAGATAGGCCATCTGCGCCGGACTCAAATTCAGTGCGCCTCCGACAACCAGCGGTACAATAACAGCTCCGGCGTACATGGCCAGCACATGCTGCAGCCCCAGAGCGAAAATCTTTTGCTTGCTTAACATCCTGCACTCTCCTTAATCATCTCTTCATTTGCTATAAAATGAACTTCTCCCGGGGCCATAGACGAGATTCTTGCCAGCGCATGCACCGCAATGCCCCTCTTCTCCAGCAGGCTCCGCCCTTCCTGAAAGCTCTTTTCGATTACGCAGCCCACGCCCAGCAGCTGCGCGCCGGATTGCTCCACAATATCGACCAGTCCCACCAGCGCCGCGCCGGTGGCAAGGAAATCATCGATAATCAGCACCCTGTCGTCAGGTCCCAGATATTTCTGTGAGATGCTGATCCGGTAGTCCTCCTGGCGGGTGAAGGAATGCACCGGGGCCGAATAGACACTTTCGGACAAGGTTACGGCCTTCTTCTTCTTGGCATAAATAAAGGGGACCTTGTATGCAATCCCTGCAGCCATTGCGAACTGTATCCCGCTTGCTTCAACCGTCAATATTTTGGTAACTGGCAAATCACCGAACACTTCCCTGAACTCCTGGCCGATCTGCAGGGCAAGCGCCGTATCCACCTGATGATTCAGAAACGAATCCACCTTCAGCACGGTATCCGAGAGAATCAGGCCCTCTTCTCTAATGCGTTCCTCCAATACTTTCATAACGGCAGCTTCTCTCCTTCAATAGTTGTGGCAGCTGAGTGGACGGCGGAAACAAAAAAAAGGACAGATTCACTTGAGCGTTTCTCTCAAGTGAATCTGTCCTTCTGGGTTTTTGTCCCTAAGCGGTGTAACACATCAGCAGTGTCCGCATCGCTTGGACCAGCCTTCTGCCGGCCGGACGGCAGACAGAAGCGGAACCCTAGATGCGCTATTTCACTCATAGTCGGATATTTACAGTGGTTATCCGGTAGAAACTTATGGGCCATATTCCCAAGATTATATGAGTTGTTATATGAATATCCGTAGTTAAACCTTCGTATATCTTACACGCTCTGTACGATCCTTACAAGCCCCCATTTTTGAAAATCAGTCATTAGTTTTGACAATTTTTCATGTAATTCATCCATTTTCACCCAACCTGTAGGCAGCCGTTGATTTAGTGCTCCGCCCAGCCTGTATTGCTCACGCATTTTCCGCCAGCGCATTAATGATATAGAAGTCCAAACGGGAAGGAATGATGCAGATGGCTAAGCAGAAAGACCGGATCGTCGTTATTATTCAAAAGGGTAAACGGCGCATTGTTACCCGCACTCCGCTTGCAGGAGTCGGACGGCTGGTGTTTGTCATCAATAACCAGTATACTAATGCCGCCAATACTACACAGATTGCCAGCGGCGCAGGACGCAGCAGCGCGGGCGGGAGCAACGCCGCCATCGCCTCCCCCTATACCCGCCAGCAGCAGAGCGTCGGCGCCGGAGGAGACGCGGTTAACCGCGGCAGCATGGGCAAGGGATACCGGGGGCGCCATAACGCTCCGCTTCCGCTGATTGCCGGGGACAAGGAAATTGTCATAGTAGTTAACAACCAGACAGTGAAGCTGCCCAAAGGCAGCCAGAGCTCCTCTGCTACCCAGGTGGGAAGCGGAGGCGGCACGTACAGCACGGGCGGCACCAACTCGGCCATTGAGAGTCCCTATACAAGACAGCAGCAGGCGGTGGGCGGGGGCGCAGGCGGCCACGCCGTAAACCGGGCATTTTCCGGCCGGAAACAGGCCCGCAAACGCTCCCGGTAAAGGGCAAAAACAGTTGTCATAAAAACGCCAGATAATCTGACTAATTTTTGGTTAAACTGGCGTTTTCCCTGCGTTTCCTCTATCATCGCTTCTCTATTAAAAGTATAATTAATAAAACTAGCTAGATAAAGGCGGGCAAGCATGAAAATACAACAACGGATTTGGTTAGCAACTGTTACTTCTATACTGCTGCTCAGCAGTATGATCACTATAGCAATGATCTATCTTGAAGGAACACCTCTATACCTGGCCCTGGGGGCAGGTGTAGCAGGTGTTCTGCTCTGTATCTACTTCATGACACAGATTCACCGCAATGTAACGCAGGGCATTGAACAGATTAGAGCGATATCCGAAGATATCGCCGGCGGCACACTCAATGCCTCGGGAATGACCACCCGCAGTGATGAATTCGGGCAGCTGGCCCAGTCCTTTTACCGCCTGGGGGTTGACCTGCATCACAAGACTGCCGAGGAGCGCATTCTGCGCCTGAAGGCCGAGGATCAGGCCTGGATTAACACAGAGGTCTCGGAAATGGCACTGCGCCTTCAAGGCTCCGTACATCTGCAGACAGCAGCGCGCATCTTCATCTCGCGGCTGGCTACAGCTGTCGGCGGAAGCTATGGCGCCATGTACATGCTGCAGCACGACCGGCTGCAGTTCACGGCCGGCTATGCCTTTGATGAGGCCTCTGTAAGCCGTGAGCCGTTCGCGCCCGGCAGCGGGCTGGTGGGTCAATGCGCGGTTGACAAGCAGATGATCATCCTGAACGATCTGCCGGAGCATTACGTAAGAGTACACTCCGGACTGGGCGAAGCTGCCCCGTCGACACTGATTGTCCTTCCGGTCTTATATGAGAATGACGTTGTCGCTGTAGTCGAGCTGGCCACCTTGAAGGAGCTCGGAGACAAGGAGCGGCAGTTAATCGAGCGGACCGGCCAGAACATGGGGGTACTGATTAATACCTTGGCTGATGTTGCGCAGATTGAGGAGCTGCTTAACCACACCCAGCTGCAAAAAGAAGAGCTGGAAGCCCAGACGGAAGAGCTTCAGGCGCAGACCCAGGAGCTGGAGGCCCAGACGGAGGAGCTGCGGGCGCAGACTGATGAACTGGCGACGTCCAACAGCACTCTGCAGCAGCAGATGGAGCTGACCGCACGGCAGAAGGCGGAGATTGAAGCGCAGGCCGATGAGCTGCTGGCTCAGACGGAAGAGCTTGCCGCCTCCAACCAGGATCTGCAGACCCAGATGGAGCTGACTGCACGGCAAAAAGCAGAGATCGAAGCGCAGGCCGATGAGCTGCTGGCTCAGACGGAAGAGCTTCAGGATCAGAAAGAGCAGCTACAGGCCCAGGCGCAGGAGCTGCTTGCCCAGACCGATGAATTGGCTGCCTCCAATAACAATCTGCAGCAGGAGATGGAGCTGACCGCACGGCAAAAGTCAGAGATTGAAGCACAGGCTGCCGAGCTGCGTGAGCAGATGGAGATCACTGCACGGCAGAAGGATGAGATTCAGGAACAGGCGGATGAGCTGCTCGCCCAGACGGAGGAGCTGGCTACCTCAAACAGCAATCTGCAGGATCAGATGAAGCTTACCGCTCAGCAGAAAGAGGAGATCCAGGAGCAGGCGGATGAGCTGCTGGAGCAGACCAGAGAGCTCCAGGACCAGAAAGAGCAGCTACAGGCTCAGGCTCAGGAGCTGGAAGCTCAGACAGAGGAACTGCTCGCCCAGACGGAGGAGCTGGCTACCTCAAACAGCAATTTACAGGATCAGATGAGACTTACGGCACAGCAGAAAGAGGAGATCCAGAACCAGGCAGATGAGCTGCTCGCCCAGACGAATGTCCTTCAGGACCAGAAGGAGCAGCTGGAAGCCCAGACCCAGGAGCTGTTCGCCCAGACGGAAGAGTTGGCTGTATCTAACAAGAGCCTGCTGCAGCAGATGGAGCTGACAGAGCAGCAGAAGGAAGAAATTAAGGTGCAGGCGGAAGAAATCTTCATGGCTGCCCAGTACAAGTCGGAATTCCTGGCCAATGTATCGCATGAGCTGCGCACGCCGCTGAACAGCCTGCTGATTCTGTCACAGATTCTGGCCGAGAACAAAGAGGGCAATCTTGGAGCCAAGCAATTAGAATATGTGCATACTATCTTCTCGGCAGGTAAAGACCTGCTGCAGCTGATTGATGAGATTCTGGATCTGGCCAAGCTTGAAGTCGGTAAAATGACGCCTGTGCTGGAGCCTGTTCCTCTGCATGATATCAGCAGCCATCTGTATCGC
Organism: Paenibacillus sp. fava2; assembly: GCF_058313675.1. Taxonomy (NCBI): domain Bacteria; kingdom Bacillati; phylum Bacillota; class Bacilli; order Caryophanales; family Paenibacillaceae; genus Paenibacillus; species Paenibacillus sp. fava2. The sequence goes on from NZ_CM177755.1 coordinate 7,064,601, forward strand.
CGGTTTGAGCAGCAGGCGAAGACCAAGCAACTGCGCTTTGACGTACATTGTGACAGCAGGCTGCCTGAGCACCTGCTGACAGACGGACACAGGCTGCAGCAGATTCTGAACAACCTGCTCTCCAATGCCCTGAAGTTTACACCTGAGCACGGCTCGATCTCCCTGTCAGTCCGGACAAGCGGCGACGAGATTGTCTTCGCTGTCAGCGATACAGGGATTGGTATCGCCGCTGCCAAGCTGGAGAGTATCTTTGAGGCCTTCCAGCAGGCGGACGGAACCACCAGCCGTAAATACGGCGGTACAGGCCTCGGCCTGACCATCTGCCGCGAGCTGGCCGGCCTGCTGGGCGGAAGAATCGAAGTCGATTCCGTCGAAGGCAAGGGAAGCACCTTCTCGCTGATTCTGCCTGCAAAGCTGCCTGATGAGCTTGCCCTGTCACAGGCTGCTTCCACCTTTGCTGCAGCAGCCAGCCAGGTGTATGAGCCGGATTCGGCTCCTGACGAAGAGCATCCTTCATTCCGCGAATCCTTTGTTCCCGACATCTCGATTTCCAATCCGAAGCTTCTTCAGTATGCGGAGATGGATGATGACCGGAATAATCTGGAGAGCGGTGATACCCTGCTCCTAATCATTGAGGAGGATGCCGAGTTCGCCTCGATCCTGCTTGATCTTGCGCGGAGCAGAGGCTTCAAGGCCATTGTGGCTTTCCAGGGCGACCAGGGCCTTGCCCTCGCCCATGCCTACAAGCCTGATGCTATCCTGCTCGATCTGCATCTGCCGGTACTCGACGGCTGGGCCATTATCAGCCGGCTGAAGGGCCGTCCGGAGCTGCGCCATATTCCGGTTCATGTTATCTCCACTGCTGAAGAGAACCAGCAGAGCCTGGCGATGGGCGCCCTTTCCTTCTGGAAGAAGCCAAGTGACCAGGCTGAGCTGGAGACAGCCTTCCTGCAGATAGAGACCTATATCCGCCGTCCGGTGAAGAGCCTGCTGATCGTGGAGGATAACCAGCTGCTGCGCAGCAGTCTGGTGGAGTTCATTGCCCATCCGGACGTCAGAGTGGTCGCCGTCGGTACCGGGCGCGAAGCGCTCGAGCAGCTGAGTAGCCATCATTTTGACTGCATGGTGCTTGATCTTGGATTGTCGGATATCAGCGGCTTCGATCTGATGGAGCAGATCAAGACCAACCGCAAGCTGCAGACACTGCCGGTCATCATCTATACAGGCAAGGATCTCAGCAAAACCGATGAGCAGCGCCTGAAGCATTATGCCGAGAGCATCGTTATCAAGAATGTGCGCTCGATGGAACGGCTTTATGATGAAACGGCATTGTATCTCCACCGCAGACATGCCGACCTGCCGCCGGACAAGCAGCAGCTGATCGAGAAGCTGCATAATCCGGAAGCGGCCTTTGCCGGCAAGCAGATTCTGCTGGTCGATGATGACATGCGTAATATTTTTGCGTTATCGAGTGTGCTTGAGGGTTATAATATGGAGATAAGCTTTGCCCAGAACGGTCTGGAGGCACTGGCGCATCTGGAGCAGCATCCGGAGACCCAGCTTGTGTTCATGGACATTATGATGCCGGAAATGGATGGTTATGAGACGATGAAGCGGATCCGCGAGAACCCGGCGTATGATCATATCGTCATCATTGCTCTGACTGCCCGTGCGCTGGAGGAGGACCGGACCAAATGTCTGCAGGCCGGAGCCTCGGATTATATCTCTAAGCCAATCAACACCACCCAGTTGGTTACTGTATTAAAGGTATGGTTAATCCAATAGCTCTAACGATCACTATCTGTCTTTTTCATTCTAACTTGTCCGGGAGGAACTATGGATTATCCTGTTAATATTTTGATTGTAGATGATCGTCCCGATGAGTTTCTCTCTGTTCAAGCCCTGCTTGCGGATAAACCATACCGGCTCGTTCATGCCACCTCGGGGATGGATGCCCTGAAGCACCTGCTGGAGCAGGAATTTGCCCTGATTATTATGGATGTCCTAATGCCCGATATGAATGGCTTTGAGACAGCCAAACGGATCAAGATGCGCAAAAAATCAAAAGATATTCCGATCATCTTTTTGACCTCGCTCACCTCGGAGCTGGAGAATTATATGATGGCCTACACGGCCGGAGCTATAGATTACCTGACCAAGCCGTTCCATCCGCTGGTGCTGAAGAGCAAGATTGACGGCTTCGTCCGCATGTTCCAGACCCGCAAGGAGCTGCAGCTCAAAACACAGGAGCTGGAGTCGGCCAATATCGTGCTCACTGAGCTGAAGGATACAGCAGAGGTGGCACTGCGGATCAAAAGCGGCTTTCTCGCCATGATGAGCCATGAGATCAGAACCCCGCTCAATGGGATCATCGCCATGTCTGATGTGCTGCGGACTTCGGATCTGTCATCAGATGATCTGGAGATGGCCGATATTATCCATACCAGCGGTCATGCCCTGCTGTCGGTAATCAACCATATCCTGGACTTCACCAAGATTGAATCCGGCAAAATGGAGCTGGACTACGAGCTGTTCAACCTCCATTCCTGCCTCAAGGAAACGCTCGACCTGTTCAGGGCGCTGGCGATGGAACGCAGCCTGGCACTGGAGATGCTGATTGACCCTAATATTCCCGCCCTGCTGGTCGGAGATTCCAACCGCCTGAGACAGGTGCTTAACAACCTGATCGGAAATGCCATTAAATTCACCATCAGCGGCAGTGTAAAGGTACACGCGCGTCTCAGACAGGCGATGGACGGCGTACTGCAGCTGGAATTTGTGGTTGAAGATACCGGCGTAGGGATTCCGGACGATAAAATGAAATATCTGTTCCAGCCGTTTACCCAGGTTGATGCAACCATTAACCGGAAATTCGGCGGGACCGGTCTTGGGTTGTCCATCTGCAAAATGCTCGTCGAGCTGATGGGCGGTACCATTTATGCCAGAACAGGCATGGAGCAGGGTGCAGCCTTTGTATTCACCATTCAGGTCACAGAAGGCAGACCGGATTAAATCCTTTTTCCCCTACAAAAAAACCGCAAGTTCTCCGGAAAGGAGCACTTACGGTTTTTTTGGTTGTCATAATTCAGCATATCCGCGGAATAACTACAGCTGTTCTATACCGGCCGGCTGGTCTTCCAGTTTCTTATGGTTCAGCACATTGTCCTCCAGCACAGCGAATTTATCACCATACTCCCTGATAATATGCCGTTCGCCCCAGGCGCACAGCGAATCGAGAATGGCGCGCAGCGACTGTCCGTATTCACTCAGCTCATATTCCACCTTGGGCGGCACCTGATTGTAGCTGATCCGGTTGACAATCCCGTCCTCCTCCAGCTCACGGAGCTGCTGAGTGAGCATCTTTTGCGTAATGTTCGGCATATGCCGCTTTAAATCGCTGGTCCGCAGCTTGCCGTGGGTCAGATGGCAGAGAATCACGCATTTCCATTTGCCGCCGATCACTTCCAGAGTAGCTTCAACGGAGATATTATATTTTTTGGACATGGGGTCCTCCTAAAGGTTTTGTTAGCATGGTATAGGTACTTTTTAGTACCTATAGTACTTTTAAGTACGTACTATCCACTATCGCCTACGTGGTTCATAATAGCATTTACCGGCCGGTGATTACCATACTACAGGAGTGGAAAACATGTCCTTGAATCAAAAAAGAAGCACGCTCGCGCTGCTGGCGCTTGCAGTCAGCGCTTTTGCTATCGGAACAACCGAGTTTATCAGTGTCGGGCTGCTGCCGCTGATAGCTGATGACCTGCATATATCCGTAACGGCGGCCGGACTGACGGTCACCCTCTACGCTCTCGGCGTTACCTTCGGGGCGCCTGTCCTGACTTCCCTGACAACGGCGGTGTCCCGCAAAACACTGCTGCTGGCGCTGATGGTGCTGTTTATCCTCGGCAACAGCCTTGCCGCCGCTTCAAGCGGCATTGTCCTGCTGCTGACAGCCCGGGTCATCTCCGCCTTGTCCCACGGCCTGTTCATGTCAATTGCTTCAACGATCGCCGCAGATCTTGTGCCGGAGAACCGCAAGGCCAGTGCTATCTCCATTATGTTTACCGGCCTGACCGTCGCCACCGTAACAGGCGTACCGCTCGGCACGCTGCTAGGCCAGCACCTGGGCTGGCGGGCAGCCTTTATCGCTATTGCCGCTGTTGGTGTTGCTGCACTGGCCGCCAATCTGCTGCTTATCCCTTCCGGATTACGCACAGGTCAGCGCACACCTCTGAGTGAGCAGATCAAGCTGGTGACGAGCGGGCGGCTGCTGCTGGCTTTTGCCATAACAGCTCTTGGATATGGCGGTACTTTCGCTGTCTTCACCTACCTATCGCCGCTGCTGCATGAAATCAGCGGCTTCAAGGAGCAGACAGTTGCCGTAATCCTGCTCGTTTATGGCTTGGCAATTGCCGCCGGCAATGTTATCGGCGGCAAAGCCGCGAATCATAGACCGATGAATGCCCTGTTTTACATGTTCGCCCTGCAGGCGGCCGTGCTGCTGATCCTGACCTTCACGGCCCCGTTCAAGACCGCGGCGCTCGTCACCATTATCTTCATGGGCCTGCTCGCCTTCATGAACGTACCCGGGTTGCAATCCTATGTCGTAATGCTGGCTGACCGGTACGCGCCTGGAGCCAGGGACATTGCCTCTGCGGTAAACATCGCCGCCTTCAATGCCGGCATCGCCATCGGCGCCTATCTCGGCGGAATCGTCACAGAGCACCTGGGCCTGATTCATACAGCCTGGGTCGGGTCAGTCATGGTGCTTGGCGCGGTAGTCCTTACCGCGCGGAGCCGTTCGCTTGAGCGCAGAGATGAACAGCTGACGCATCGTACAACAGCCTGACCCGGGAACTATCCAGTCATTACACTGCCAGATCAACTAAATCCGGATTACAACAATCCGTCTCGGAGGTTATTTCTAATGACACAACATACAGCACAGCATTTGCAGGATACAACAGTATTACAAGGAGGCGTAAAGATGCCCTGGCTCGGCCTGGGTGTTTTCCAGGTGGCCGATGGCGATGAACTCGTGCAGGCGGTAAAATCAGCAGTTGCCCAAGGCTACCGGAGTATTGATACTGCAGCCATTTATCAGAATGAGCGGGGAGTAGGACAGGCTATTGCGGAGGCACTGGCAGAGAACGGGCTGCAGCGCGAGGAGCTCTTCATCACCTCTAAAGTGTGGAATGCCGATCTTGGCTATGAGGAGACGCTGGCCGCCTACGAGGCCAGCCTGGAAAGACTCGGCCTGGACTATCTGGATCTGTACCTGATCCACTGGCCGGTGAAGGACAAATACAAAGAAGCCTGGAGAGCGCTCGAAACGCTCTTCAAGACAGGCCGGGTCAAAGCGATCGGGGTCAGCAATTTCCAGATTCATCACCTGGAGGAGCTGCTTAAGGATGCAGAAATCCGCCCGGCAGTCAATCAGGTTGAGCTCCATCCTTACCTGTCCCAGCAGGAGCTCAGAAGCTATTGCCGTGAGCAGGGCATCCAGATCGAAGCCTGGTCGCCGCTGATGCAGGGCGGGCTGCTTGATCAGCCAGACCTGCAAAGCATTGCTGCGAGAGCAGGAAAGTCAGTCGCCCAGGTCATTCTCCGCTGGGACCTGCAGCATGGCATCGTAACCATTCCGAAGTCAACGAAGGAGCTGCGGATTCAGGAGAACGCCGCACTGTTCGATTTCGAGCTGAGCGCTGAAGAAATGGCAGTCATTGACGGCCTGAACCGCGACCAGCGGGTCGGTCCGGACCCGGACAACTTTGATTTCTAAGGCTGGGCACTGCCTACTGCTGTAATCAGCACCGGCAGCACCAGGAAGGAGGCCAGTGTGGTCCAGACAATGCAGCGGGATACCAGCGAAGGCGAGCTGCCGAACCGCTCGGCCAGCACGACCGAGTTGACGGCAACCGGCATGGAGGCCAAAACGAGCAGCACCGAGAACAAGGTGCCGGAAATATTCAGCAGCAGCAGGACCAGCAGGGCAATCAGCGGTGACAGCAGCAGCCGGACAGACAGGCCTGTCCAGAAGGCCAGCTGCACATTGCGCTCGGTGTGGCCGGCTCTGACCCTGACCATCTGCGCTCCGAGAATTGCCAGTACGACCGGCGAATACGCTCCCGCTACCATAGAGACGCCTGAGGCCAGCTCCTGCGGCAGCTGCAGGCCAAGCCCTCTCAGCAGCAGAGCGAGCAAAGCGGCATAGACGGCGGGAAGGGCAAAGACGGATTTCACTGCGCTTTTTACATTAAACTGTGACCGGGCGGCGAAATACACGCCGATCGTATTCACGATCACCATCTGGACAATGACATAGACCGAGGCCTTGTCGAGTCCAAGCTGTCCGAAGGCCAGCAGGACCAGCGGCAGCCCGTAGTTAACGCTGTTCGTAAAGGTGGAGATCAGGGTCAGCCCCGCCGCTTCCGGCGGATCCAGCTTCAGCAGCCTGCCGAGCACCAGCGACACAAGCCATAGAAGCAGCAGATTTAGCAGCGCGAAGGCAATCGTCTGATATACATCGCCGAAGGATATCTCGGCATTAGCCAGCGTATCAAGAATGATGGCCGGGGTCAGAAAGTACAGATAAAGCGTCAGTAACGGCTTGGTGTCCAAATTTTTGTAGCGGGCCAGCAGCGCTCCGGCGGTAACGGGGATGGCCAGCGGCACGATAACCTCCACTAAGGTCGATAATACCTGCTGAATCACGGTCCAGGACTCCTCTATGCTATAGTTATTCCCTACTATACCCCTGGAAGCAAGCACCGTCCAAGATTTGGAGACAATATGCTTAATAGACAACGCCTATGGAGAGACTGAATGCTATAGGCAGGCACACCAAAAATCCCTGTCCCCGGAATACCGGGAAACAGGGATTTCTGTCTTTAATCTGCTTTGATCTCCAGGAGCTCATATTGAATGACACCCATTGGAGCATTGACACTGATGATGTCGCCGACCTTTTTGCCGAGCAGCTCTTTGCCCAGCGGGCTTTCATACGAAATCTTGTTTTCCAGCACATCCGCTTCAGCCGGACCCACTACTCTGTATTCGATCTTTTCAGCGAATTCCACATCGTTAAGAATAACAACAGTACCTACACTGACTGTGCTCAGATCCATGCTGCTGGAATCGACGATCTGCGCCTTAATCAGCATTTTCTCCAGGATCATAATACGGGTCTCCATGAAGGACTGGTCTTCCTTGGCCGAGTGATACTCGCTGTTCTCCTTAAGGTCACCGTAGCTGATCGCCAGCTTAAGACGGGCGGCAAGCTCTTTACGTCCTGGTCCCTTGAGCTCTCTGAGCTCGTCCTCGAGCTTGGCCAAACCTTCCTTGGTCAAGAATACTTCTTCATTAGACATGTTCACAACTCCTATTTTTGCCTGCTTTATTGTATTCTACCCTATATTTCAGTTCTGTAAAAGGATTGACGAAAAGCAGTGCAGCTGGTAGATTAGATTAAATTAATCACACGAATTGACTCGGAATTACACTTTAGCCAAAGGGGCTGGTCACCATTAACTTTGTTTTCTTTTCCCCTCATTTCCCCAGAAACAGCGCTGATTTCTGTATCCAGCTGCAGCGCCAGGGGGTGTTCGTGCTCGGGATCGGCGATGCCGAATATGCTCATCTGGAGGATCGGCTGCAGCTTGCACTGACGGAATACTATAAGGTGTCAGACCTAGAAAATTACGAAGAAATTCTGCGGGCCGTCGGCTATTTCACCCATAAATACGGTAAAATTGACCGGTTTGAGTCGCTGAATGAATACTGGCTGGAGCAGGATGCCGCGATCCGGACTGATTTTAACATCTACGGCACCAAAAATGATTTCGTCCAGAATTTGAAGCACAAATCCAAAATGAAGGAATTTTTCCGCAAAAGCGGGGTAAGCACCGTCCAGTTCTCCACCGGAACCACCCGTGAAAGCGTGGATGAATTCATCCAAAGCGCCGGATTCCCGCTGGTGGTCAAGCCTGACCTCGGCTCAGGGGCCAGCAACACCTTCAAGATCAGTAACGAAGCTGAGCTGCAGCACTTTTTTGATAACAAGCCGGCTGATGTCTCGTTTATCATTGAGGAATTTATCGACGGGGTGATTTTCACCTATGATGGTCTGGTTGATCGAAACGGAGAAGTCCGGTTCGCCGTCAGCCACCTGTTCGAGAACAGCGTCATGGACGTCGTGAATACGGACAACCACCTCTATTATTTCTGCCTGAAGGACATTAGTCCGGAGGTTGAGGAAGCCGGAAGAAGCATTCTGAAGGCTTTTGACATCAGGGAACGTTTCTTCCATATCGAGCTGTTCAAATCGAACAAAGACGGACGGATTATTGCGCTTGAAGTAAATATGCGGCCGCCCGGTGCGTGGATGACGGATGCCATTAACTTCTCCTATGATGTTGACGTGTATAAGGAATGGGCAGGGATGGTGGCCAGGAATGAGGTCGGCGGCCCGTATGAAGGCAAATACTACACCGGCTATGCCAGCCGCAAGCGGCACAAGCACTACACCCACAGCCATGAAGACATTTACCGTACCTATGGTGATAAAATCGTAAACTACGCCGAGATCGAAGAGGTGTTCAGCAGAGCGATGGGCAACAGCGCTTATCAGTTCCGCTCCCCCGACCTTGAGACTGTCAGAGAAATCGTGAAGTATATACAACAAGAAGAAGGATAGGATGTGCTAACGGATGGAGACAAGCTACCGCAAGGAATACAGCCGTCACCTGAACAGGGACATGGAGTATAAAGTATACGGCCACGCCGGCAAACCGATGCTTGTCTTCCCCACCTCGCTTGGCCGGTTTTATCAATATGAGGATTCCGGGATGATTGCGACCCTTTCCAGTTTCATTGAAGCGGGCAAGCTGCAGATTTGGGCCTGTGACAGCATTGATGAGGAGACGTTCTTTTCCCCTCACTGGAATCATGAAGATAAGGCGGTCCGGCATGAGCAGTATGACAAATACATCACGCAGGAGCTTATTCCCGGTATCCTCCATGAGAGCAAATGGAACAACGGCGGGGATGACCAGAAAATCCTGATTTCCGGCTGCTCGATGGGCGCCTACTACAGCGGCAGCTTCTTTTTCCGTTATCCGCACTACTTCGATACGCTGATCGCCCTGAGCGGCGTGTACTCCACTTATTACTTCTTCGGCGATTATATGAGTGAAAATGTCTATTACAACTCTCCGCTCCATTACCTGCCGAACCTTGCGGATGAGGATTACCTGAACGAGTACCGCAGCAGCAGGATTATCCTGTGTGTCGGCCAGGGTGCCTACGAAGATGAAATGCTGCATGAAACCCGGCTGATCGAGGAGCTGCTTACGCGAAAAGGCATTCCGGCGCAGGTCGATTACTGGGGGTATGATGTGGATCACGACTGGTACTGGTGGAACCGGCAGATTTATTACTATATAAGCGGCGTTTTGTAAAAATATTTACGGGAGCAAAAAGCCCCGGAGCACTTGGCTCCGGGGCTTTCTGGCGTACAGTGGTATGGGGTTACTCCGGCAGATGCTCCTTGCAGAACTGTGCCAGCTCGGCTTCTTCATCATCTTCCAGGTCGAACTCAAGCAGCTTGCCGGTGGTTGTCTCCAGCAGATCGTAAGTAACCAGCACGGCTTCACCCGCTTCTGCCTTGACTACAGCACGTACAGATACCCCGTTCTCCTCGTACAGCTCATCCTCTTCCGGAATATCCAGATTAATCATGAACTCATACCGCTTGCCGCTCAGAATGCCGAAAGGATCTTTAATATCCTCGACCGTATAACTTGTAAATGTCAGCACACACGAACCTTCTTTCTTTAGATAGCTTCCTGGGTCTTCTTGATCTGCTTGCTGCGCAGCTGTCCGCAGGCGGCGTCGATATCCACTCCATGCTCCAGACGTGTGCTGACGCTGACTCCCTGCTTCTTCAGCGTGTCGAAGAAGGCGCGAACCACTTCCCGGTCAGTCCGCTGGTACTGGCTGTGCTCATCGACCGGATTGTACGGAATCAGGTTGACATTAACCAGCTGCCGGCGGTGCTCGCCGATCAGCTCGGCCAGCTCAAGCGCATGCTCCTGCTGGTCATTGATATCCTTCAGCAGAATATATTCCAGCGTAATCCGCCGGTTCGTCTTCTCCAGATAATAATCAATCGCCGGCATCAATTTCTCCAAAGGAATGGCGCGGTTAATCTTCATGATCGAGGTCCGCAGCTCGTTATTCGGCGCATGCAGCGAGATGGCAAGATTCACCTGCGTGTTGGCATCAGCAAATTCTCTGATTTTGCCGGCCAGGCCGCTTGTCGATACCGTGATGCCCTTGCCGGCGATCGCAAGTCCCTTGTGATCCTTGACGGTTGTCAGGAATTTCAGCAGGTTCGTGAAGTTATCGAACGGCTCACCGATCCCCATGACTACAACATGGCTGACCCGCTGGCCCAGGCCGGCCTGATCCAGATGCAGCTGGACCTTCATGATCTGCTCGACAATCTCTCCGCTCGACAGGTCACGGCTCTTGGCCAAGAGCCCGCTCGCGCAGAAGCTGCAGCCGATGTTGCAGCCGACCTGAGTGGTCACACAGACGGACAGGCCGTATTTTTGCCGCATCAGCACGGTTTCAATCAGATTGCCGTCATACAGGCGGAACAGGAACTTGACGGTACCGTCAGCGGACTCCTGCTTCACATGCTCCTCCATCGACTGAAATACAAAATGCTCGGACAGCAGCCGGACGCATTCCTTGTTGGCCTCTGTCATCTCTTCAAAATCAGTAACCCGTTTGCGGTACACATATTCCCAGACCTTGGCAGCCCGGGACCTCTTATGCCCGTGCTCCATCAGCCATGACGTCAGCTCTTCTAAAGTTAATCCATAAATGGATTGTTTATTCATGGTATACCTCTTTTCAAAACATTAAAGTTAAATCTGCTCCAACTTTCTATTGTAGCTTTCACAGCCTCATATGCCAACAACAATATCTTCTCATTCTCTCAAATTTTACTTATTAAAACAAGAGCAATCCGAGCTCCGGGAGCAGCAATTGCAAGATTACACAAAGCTTTCACAGGAGCGCTGACATAACAAACGTTAATGCGCATAAAGAAGCAGCGTCCCTGCTTCTTCTACAGGACACGCTGCTCGTACAGTTGTTTATTCAGGCTGGATTATTTAAAAACGGCAAACTTTAGCCCCCGCCCTTTCAGATAGGCAATGATTTCAGGAAGGGCCTGCAGGGTCATTTGCTTCTCATGCAGCAGATAAATGCCGCCCGACGGTTCAGATCCCTTGAAGTAATCAAGAATATCCTTCGGGCCTGCCGCTTTCCAGTCCTCCGGGTCACGGTTCCAGAGCAGAACTTTTAGCCGCTGGCTGTCCGCCTCTTCGGCGAGCTGGCTGCTCACCGCTCCATAGGGCGGCCTGAAAATTGTAACCGGTGCAGCTGTAACCTGCTCCAGTGACCGGCTCGCCCGTTCCAGGTTAATCCGGTTCTCCTCCGCCGGGTTAGCTGTCATATCGCTGTGATCCCAGGAATGGTTCCCGACCGGCATGCCATGCTCATCGGCATAGCGGACCGCCCCGGGATTACGGCTGGCATTCACGCCGATGAACAGGAAGTTTGCCGCCACCCCTTCCTTCACCAGAATATCTACCAGCTGTCTGGTGTAAGATGAAGGGCCGTCATCAAAGGTGAGGGCTACATAGCCCTCCGGCAGACTGTAGGTATAGCTGTCTCCGGAAAGCTCAATCGTCTCATAAAGCGCCCGGGGCTGCGCGGGCAGTTCCGCTTGCGCCGGAGCAGCCTGGGCCGTTCTGCCCGAAAGCGGGACCAGCCGTAACCCGTCCGGGCTGATTGCTTCAGGTGCTGCTGATGCACCTGGGGATGCCGCGTCTGCATTCGTATTATCCTGCCTGGCTTCAACGCTGTTTGCAAACAGCCATGTCTCTCCCCCGTCCATACGCAGCAGGAGCAGAACCAGCAGAAAACCGAACATCAGGCCGCGCAGCAGCACCGTCCGTTTATATTTAGAACCTGGTAGCGCCGCCTGCTTATACCCTGACAGTACAGGCACGATGCGGGCATCCGCCGCAGCCTCCTGCGGGTCCGCTTCCCGGGAGGGAGCATATTCCTGTTCCTTCAGCTCAAGCAGCTGCTCCCCGTAGCGCTCTGAGCAGTTAAAGTACAAAGTTTCGCTATAGGTCTCTTTCATCCGGACCAGACTGCTGAAATATGTCCGGCGGAAAGGGTCCCATTTCATGTATAACGACAACCGCACCTTATGCCCGCTTAAGGGGCCGAGCGCAGCGATTTGCAGATATGTATGTTCATCAATGCTGAGTATATGTCTTCTGCAGCCGTCCCGGCCGGTTATACCCAGCTCCAATTGACAGCCTCCGTCCCGGTTGCCAAGCGCCAGCAGTTCGACCAACAGACCGGTGTTATCATCATGTGCAGCCATATCCGTTATGTATCCCCGTATTCTTCATTACGCTCTGCGGCAGGACTGCCGGCACTAAAGGGAGCGGTCATCCGGCTCGTAAAATCACTGATCATTCCGGAGAGGTAAGCCTTCTCCTGCCGGACTGTTTCGTATTTCTGCCGCAAATGCCCGTTCTCTGTCTCCAGCCGGCTGATCCGGTCCTCCAGCTCAATAATCCGCTTGTGCTTATCCACATGGGCTTCATGATGCTTCTGCATCAGCTTGGCGTACTTCTGCTGCTCCAGATCAATCGTGCTTTTGAGCTCGTCGGCCTTAGCTGACATTGTGTCCTGAAGCTCGCGGTGATCCTCCAGCACCTGGTCCATTTTCAGATTCTTCTCGGCCAGGCGCTGTTCCAGCTCCAGGATATCCTTCTCCCGGTCTTCAATGACCTTGTTCAGATTTCTCAAATCCTTGCCGAGCCGCTCAATATGGCTGCTAGAGTGATTCAGGCGGTCCTGAAGCTCATAGTTGCTTGATTCGGCATGTGCTCTGGCCTGAATCATCTGTTCCACTGCAAAAATCAGATCCAGCGATTTCTTATCCAGCTGGGTCTTGCCCGCCGAGATCAGACCGGCTGTGCTGTCATTGTGCCCGCCGCTGTCCGGCTCCCCTGCAGGTGCTTCCTCCGCCTGCGGCACCGGTGCTGCTCCGGGATTCAGCGTCCGTTCTGCCGCATCTTTTTTCCTGAAAAAAGAACCTGCCATCTATTCATCACCTCGAGATAAAATGTCAAAAAATGTCGAGCATTTACGAGATTATTATAGATGATTTACCTGGTCCGGAAGTGAGCCGAATTGTCTAACTTTCAGTCGTATATCCAAAGGACCATTTTACTCCGAAAGGGATAATTACCCAAGTCTTTAGACCGACAACCGGCAGCCGGCACAGCAAAAAGCGCAGCCCGAAAGGACTACGCTCATCTGCACTGGAGCAGTTTATTTATAGAGTACCTTCTCTACATTGTATTTTGCTCTGAGCTTGTTCACAATGTACGTTTCATAAATCTCCCGGTCCACCGGATCTTCCACGATACAGACCTCAATCTTGGTCACTTCATCCCGGTGAGGCTTCATTACAGAGACATTGTCTTCGAAATGCTTTTTGATCCGCGGTCTAAGCTTTCTTGCTTTGCCTACAAACAGCAGCTCATCCTTATCGTTATAGAACATAAAGATGCCGCCCGCCTCCCGCGTAATCAGGTGAAAGTCGGTAAATCCGTAAATATGGCTCAGCACCGGGTTCTCTTGCTTGGTGATCGTAACATCCGGTGCAGGAATTGTAATATTAATCATTCGTGCTCACTTCCCTTTTTTACTGGACTAAGCTTACATAGTATCACAGATTAAACGGCCTGACTATTGATGAAAAGGGCATTTCAGCTCCCGGGGAGGCATTGCAGATGCCTCTTGGCCGGCGGGTTCGTCACGGTCCGGATTACTGTCCCTCCCGGCAAAAGCCGGCTTCTGATACATCAGGCGCGGACTCAGGTTAAGCTCCCTCAGCTTGTTGTCTTCCCAGATTGGTGTCGAGGAAGGTGACATCGGCGGGATCAGCCAGTGCCATTTGCCGGACACCTCCCGGCCCTTCTGTCTCTCCTGCTCCTGAAACCGGACGAACTGGTCAGCGGCCGTATGATGATCTACAATGCTGACCCCTGCCAGCTTAAAGGAATGCAGTACAGCGCGGTTAAGCTCCAGCAGTGCCCGGTCCTTCCAGAGCGAGGTGTTGGTTGAACGGTCAAGCCCCAGCAGATCTGCAACCGCAGGAAGACGGTTGTACCGCCCGTTGTCGCCCAGATTGCGCGAGCCGATTTCCGTCTCCATATACCATCCGTTAAAGGGGGCTGACGGATAGCGGATTCCGCCAATCTCCAGCAGCATATCAGACACGACCGGTACGGCATACCAGCGCAGCCCCAGCTCGCCGAAACGTTCAATCTCCGGATGGCTGAGCGGCACCTCCTGTACCAGCGCATCGGGTATGGTGAACCAGCGCGGCGGCTCTTCCCCGATGCTGATGACCAGCGGCAGCACATCGAAGTCACCGCCGCTGCCCTGCCAGCCGAGCTTCCGGCAGACTGCCGTGAAGGCATCCGAGGCCGGATCGCCGCGGCGGGGCTGCCCGTCTGCCGCCGGGTATCCGGCATAGCGGATCAGCTGGTGGTTCCAGATCCGGATGACCTTGTCCGGCTCTGTACCGCTGCGGAACACGGTCATGACCGGACGGATTCGGCCGCCGTTGCCTGCCCGCTCAAGATGCCTGAGCAGCGCTTCCGCCACTTGAGGGGCGGTGTCAGCCTGGCGGGCATCGTTCACCTCCAGTGTATGCCAGAACAGCCTGCCGATACAGCGGCTGTTATGCCGCCAGGCCATTCTGGCACCGTGCGTGAGCTCTTCCGCCGTATGCAGATAGGTTCCCGTCTGTCTGATTTCTTTATGTACTGCCTCTATGCGTCCATTCAGCTCAGCAGGTGATTTCTCTAATTCACTGTAACACTGCCGGAGAAATGACTCAGCCTGTTCTATTCGTTCTTCCATGCTTGCTGTTTCGCGGGTCTGTATTTCCATATGGTCCTCTTCCTACGTATAGTGTAAATCATCCTTGAATCGTATATTATTATTGAACAGTTAATTACTGGATATAAATGATATAAGAGGAGCTGTGATATGCCGGGAATTAAAATCAATCGTCAAGGTGACAACCTTATCATCCGCTGGCAGTTAACAAAAATTGAAATTCCGGTTACAGAAATAACAGGAGTAACACTGGATGACACTTATGGAGGCACAGACAAGGAAGCCATCCGTATCGGCACACCTTATGGAACCACCGGCAGGGTTGTTATCCGGACAAAGCAACGGTCTTATCTATTATTCACCTCAAATGCAGAGGTTATCAAGGAAAAAACAGAGCAGCTGTTGAATATAGGCAGCTGACAGTAATCAAAATCCATAGTTTTGGAGGCTAAAAAATGAGCAAATTCGGTATGTATGCCAAGTTCACCGCCAAGCCTGGTGAACGTGATGCACTCGCGGCCATTTTGCTGGAAAGTGCTGCAGCGGCTGAAGCGGTGGCAGAATGCGAACTATACATCATCAACCATGCTGAGACAGAGCCTGATGTCCTCTGGGTAACAGAGGTCTGGAGCAGCCAGGAGGCCCATGCAGCCTCGCTTGCCCTTGACGCTACAAGAGCTGCGATCGGGCGGGCGATGCCGCTGATTGCCGGAGTGGAGTCAACAAAAATCCGGCCGGTCGGCGGAAAAGGATTAACCTTCAGCAATGGCATTTAGAGCGTTATAATCCATAGCGGAGCCTGATCATTCCTGCGTCCAGCTGACGGGTACGCCGGCTGCCCCCTGCATCAGAAGCCGCAGGGGGGCAGCATTAACTATTCCTCATTCAGCTCGGCCAGCCGGGCCATAATTCTCCGCTTACGGTAGAGCATCTGTGCCGCCTCCGCCACATCCTCAAGCGCCTTGCGGTTGGTATAGGCGCCGAAGAACATTCCCGCTACCGGAACCGTCTGCAGCAGCTTCTTCCAGCCCCAGTTATCACGGTATACGGTGATGACTTCCTTCCAGCCCTGGATTTTGGAGACAGCGGCATTGGCGCCGGCCGTAATATCGCCGCTGCCGCCGGCCTGCAGATTCAGCTCCTGCAATATTGTCCGTTTGCCGACTACATCGGAGGATGCGAACTGCATCACTTTTACCGTAAAGATCCGCTCGGTCTTATCGGTGGGATCAAAGCCGTAGCACAGGCCGATCTCCTGAATCACCTTCAGCGACAGCCCCAGAATGGCCGGGATATCCGCAGCCAGTGTGAATACTCCGCCGAAGCCCGTTGTCGCGCCCTGCACGGTGGCGACGTTCCGGCTGCTTCCGCTAAGCTTCTCCGCAGCGGCATCCATAACCGCCAGCGGATAAGGCCCATGCTCCGGGGCACCAGCAGCTCTGCCTTCAGCCTCTACAAGCTGCCCTACCTTGCGTCCGGCTACCAGATAATTGCCGCCGTTCTGAATATAGCTGCCCAGCTCGTCCAGCAGCTTGCCTATTTTTTCATGAATGACCTTTGGGGTGACCTTGTCGAGCAGCTTGAACGGGAGACGGGTAACCCGGTCCCAGATCATCAGTTTATTCTGTTCCTTTTCCCACGCAGCAATCCCGGAAAGTGCGCTGAGCAGTTCCTCCCGAGTCTCTAATGATGCAGCCTTCCCTGTATTGTCCGGCATTCGATCCCCTCCATATGGTTAATATCAGCCCGGCACTGCAGGCTGCGCTGTTTCTGAAGTTCTACGGCGGCCTGTACAGACGGTTTCATCATCTCTAAGAGAATTAACCGCAAATGGCCTGCTTGAATGCCGGGATGCCAGGGCAGCATAATCTGCCCCCTGTTACCGTTACAGAAAAAAGGCATTCCCGGGCAATGCCGGAAATGCCGGAGGTATGCTGTACACCGTTACCCTAGTCCTCAAATCCGCCCAGCTGCTGCTTCAGGCCCGCCAGCCTTTCCTGTTCATCGGCCAGCCGTTCTTCCACCAGCTCTACGCCATGGCCTTCCACCGAGCCTTCCGGTGCATGACTGACGGCTTCCTCTGCATGTGCCAGGCTGTTCTCTGCCTGGGCGATCGTCTGCTCATCAGGATGGCTTAACGCCTGTGAGACTGCATTATGCAGCTTAGTGACCGAATCATGGGCCTGATCCACGGTACTGTTGGTCCGCAGGCTGGATTCGTAATGTGGTTTCATGCTGGATACTCCCCCTTCTCTTACACTGTCGTTCTTCTTTAGGATGGATAGGGGGAGGCGTTCTTATGCACCTGCCTGCCGGGCAGAGCGGCCTAGATCAGGAACATGGCGGCTACTGTCATTGCCGCCAGCCCCAGCAGGACCGGCTTCAGATTGCGCCGGGCCAGTTCGAACGGGCTGACGCCGCAGATGGCGGCAGCGGGAATGAGCGCCCACGGGATCAGGGTGCCGCCGCCGACCCAGATGGCGGCTACCTGCCCAAGGGCGGTCAGCGTGGCGGCGCCGGAGTGGATCGCCGCCGCGAACATCTGGGCAATCGAGCCAGCCAGCGAGATGCCGGAGAAGCCGGAGCCGTCGAGGCCGGTGATCGCGCCGATCACCGTCAGCGTTACGGCTCCTACTGCGCCGTTAAGCGGCACATGCTCCGCCAGGGCGACGCCGAGGTCGTTGACGATGCCGTGCGAGCCGTCCGGCAGCGCATTGCCGAACAGCGCGGTAAAGGCAGAATCGCCGAGGTAGAAAAAGGCGGCGATCGGGATAACCGGGCCGAACACCTTGAAGCCGAAGACGAAGCCTTCGATCAGGTAGGAGGTCGTCTTCTCCAGCCCCTGATTACGGTGAGCCAGCAGCGTCGTCACGATCAGAATAAGCACGGCTGTGCCGCCGACAAGGGCTGTCGCATCCCCTCCCTGCAGGTTCAGAACGAACATGCAGATGACATCCAGCAGGAACAGCAGCGGGATGGCGATGGCCAGCCCTTTGCGCAACCCTGTACTCATATAGACCGGCGCTGCCTCATCCGCTCCGGATGCCGCGAGGTCTGCCGGCCCTTTTCCCGTAACCAGCCCGTCTCTCCATGTTCCGTTCTTCTGGTCCCGGCGCATCATCCAGAAGGCTGTAACTGTAGTTACAAGCCCCATAACAATAACCAGCGGCACGCTGGCCTGCATCACACTGGATACCGGAAGGCCGGCGGCATCGGCAGTCAGCTTGGGCGCGCCCTGAATAATGTAATCGCCGGACAAAGCGATACCGTGGCCGAACAGGTTCATCGCCATCGCCGCACCGAGCGCAGGCAAGCCGACCCTCACGGCTACCGGCAGCAGCACAGCACCGACCAGCGCAACTGCCGGTGAGGGCCAGAAGAAGAAGGAGGTTACCATCATAATCAGCCCGATTCCCCAGTAGGCCATTGCCGGCGTCCGCAGGAAACGGGTTAGCGGAGCGACCATCATTTCATTAATACCTGTAATGATCAGAATCCGGCTCATCGCCACAATAATGGAGATAATCATAATGGTCCCCATCAGTTCCTTGGTCGCGTAAATAAAAGAATTAAATATTCCGGACACGGAACCGGTGACAGTCGTTGTTGCCAGCAGCCCCAGGGCAAAGATCCCGGCTACACAGATCATCGTCGTGTCACGCCGCCGGATCAGCAATGCCAGGATGAACACGATAAAGACCAGATATACATAGTGGATTGCACTTAAATGGATACCCATTGTGAAGCGCGCCCCCTTTCTTCTATAGCAGAATGGTGCTATATGCTATGCAGAAGACTGGGCGTATGTTCGCAGGTTCCGGGCTGAAGCGACAATATTCGCCGATCCTGCAGACAGCATACCAAAAGACCGCCCCGGAGCCGGAGCGGCCTGAATCTTTCCTACATTTTGACTGCAGCGATCATAAAACGGTGTTCCATGCTTTCAATATAGCCGTCACGCTCAAGCTGCTGCTGAAGCCGGATAAGCCGGTCATAGCATTTCTCAACGGAAAAGCCGGGAAATTCCCATTCTATAATTTTCGCAAAATACACCAGCGCCCCTATATCCCTGAACCGCAGCACCGGAAACATCTCAGCAGCCTCTATAATCTTGAACCCGCTGCGCTGCAGTTCACTGCAGACCGGCTCCACGCTGAAAGCATGATCGGCGGGAGCTGCTTCTTCACCAAGCAGATACTCCGATAAAGCCCGGTTGTTCTGGCCTCCGACCTGCTGGGTAATAAAGACCCCGTCCGGCTGCAAAATCCGGTGCACCTCCCGGGACGAAAAAGCCTCATGCCGGTTCATAACCAGCTCAAACGATTCGTCCGCAAACGGCAGTTCATCATCCGAATACACCTGCCTCAGCTCAATCCCGTGAGGGGGAAGCCGCTTGCTGCAAATCTCCACATTAGGCGGATAAGCCTCTGTAGTATAAGTCCGCCCCGGCGGAGGCGACAATGACAGCAGAAATTCTCCGCCGCCTGTGCCCATGTCAAGCAGATTGCCTGTCACAGCACTCATATATGTTCTAACGGCTGCTTCATAACTCCAGGGCAGCTCTTCCTCTTCCATCCGTCCGGACAGCGCAGAGAAATCCCAGCCCCGGAAGGAGCGCTGCTCCTCCTGCAGCCAGCTTTTCATCCAATAATCCATATCCCTTTTGCCTGTTCCCATCCTAATGCCCCTCTCGCATGTGTATATTGTAAGCTCTGCGGATGAGGGTGCAGCCAAGAGACCAGCCTGATAACCTGTTGAATTCCTTCTATAGCCCGGTACGATCCTGTTATCAGCTCAGTCTGGCTGCACCGGGCAGTTACCTCGTTTAATCACCATCATAATCGCCTCACCTTCAAATGAGTAAGCTGGTGTTCCCTCTTCATAGTAGCACGCAGACATAACAAGGGGAAGCCTGACGGCCCCCCCTGATTGCATACTTTAGTGTTCTGCTAAAAAGCTATTTCCCCAGTGCAGCTGCAGCCGCATCTTCGCCGCCGAGACGTCCGGAGGTGAAGGAGTAGCCCAGGCCCACGCCATTGCCGACATAGGTGTCATTATACAGCACACCTTCGGATTCCAAACCGACGGCATACAGTCCCTTAACCGGTACCCGTTTGTCATTCAGCACCTGGAACTTGGTGTTGACGAGCAGGCCGCCGACCGAACCGAGATTGTTGATTTCTGCAATTACCGCATAGTAGGGGCCGCTTTCGCCCATCGGCAGCAGATATTCCTTGGCTTTGCCGAATTCGCTATCCACACCGCTCTTGGCAGCCGCCTCGTATTTGGTGAAGGCCTCCTTGAATACAGCGGCATCCATACCGGCATTCGCAGCCAGCTCTTCAATGGTATTGCCTTTAAATCCGTCACCGTTGGCAGCCATGGCATCAAATACCTTGTCCGCATCCTGCCAAGGATTGTCCAGCGTGAACTTGTCAGTGAAGGCCGCGTAGAATTCCGGCGGCATACCCGGCAGGGCTGGTGCTTTCACCCCGTTCATCCCCTTGGTCTTCAGCGCGTCAAGCTGTGCCTTAGAGACGATAACCAGGTGATAGGCTCCGTTAAAAGCACTGGTATTCGCCGCCGCTACAGCGGTAAGGGTCGCCGCTTCGTCCCTGAATCTCGCTCCCGAAGGGCCAACGTTCATAAAATTAGGCAGATAGGTTGTCATCAGCGGATAACTGGCCTGGAACGGCTCATACTGGGCCTTCAGCTTCTCTGTTGCTCTGGCCAGCGTCTGGTGCAGCATCTGTCCGCCGAAATTATCCGGCACCTTGGCTCCGGCTTCCCAGGCCATCTTCAGGCCTTCCCCGATATTCTGGCCCAGTCCGCCGTTTACGCCTTCAAACCCGAAGGCCTCCTTGACCATCTCTTTATTGGCCGCGTAACCGCCGGTTGCCATTACCACACTTTTGCCGGTAATTTCGAGGGTAGTGCCGTCAGCTTTCTCAGCTACTACCCCGGTTACTTCACCGCCCGCGCCTGTCATCAGCTTCTTGGCAGTCGTTTCGGTGAGCACCTGGCCGCCGCCTTTTTCCACGGATTCAGCCAGCATGGCCCGCAGCAGATCCTGGCGTGTCTCATAAGCCGGAAGCATATGCAGCTGTTCGCCGCCGAAGTTGATAAAGGTGGTCTGGTAGCCCTTCCCGGTCAGCCAGTCGTACGTTTCACCGGACTGGGTTACATATTGGCGGACCGCTGCCGCATCCACCCGCCAGTGATTGTTCACAATCCAGTCGGAAATTTCCTTCTCGACGCTGACTTTAAGTCCGCTGCTGACTGCGGCTGAGGAGTTATAGAATTTCCCCGCCCAGGACAGATTGCTCGCCCCGCCGATGGTCGCTGTTTTTTCAATAAGGATAACCTTGGCGCCTTTATCTGCAGCCGATACTGCCGCCGACACGCCGGATGCTCCAGCACCCACAACGACTACGTCAGCCGCAAGCTGCTCTGTTTTGCCTGCGCCTGCTTTGGCGACTTCCCGGGACTTGAAGGCGGCAACGTCACCGCCGGCCTGGTTAAGGGCATCCTCAACGGCAGCCAGAATGGCATTGCTGGACTCGGAAGCCCCGCTGACGGCATCCACCTTCAGGGTCTGACCGGCAATAATCTGCTCCTTGATCTTGTCGATTGCCTCAACGCCGATTCCGGCGGTTTCGCTCTGGCTGACAACCTTGATGTCCGTGATCGTCTGTGTTTCATCCAAAGTAACTTCTACCTGGATGGTACCATCTTTACCGTCGGCTTCCGCTTTATAGGTACCCGCTTTAAAAGAAGCCGGTATTCCGCCGCTGTCTGCCGCCTGCTGCGTAGCCTCGGGCGATGCTGTCGGCTGCCCGGTTGCCGCCGGCTCCGCGGAGTTTCCGCTGCAGCCGCTGATGACGGCCAGGATCATGATCAGACTGATTGATACATTGAACATTCTGGTTAAGCTTGGCTTTCTCACTTTCTTGTTCCCCCTGTCGGATGATGCTGCATACTTAATGCTGATGCCACCGAGTGTAAACCTTGGTGCAGCACCAAGGTCAATGAAGGAGTTGTGAATTTTTTCTCAAAGTGAATGTGCGGAACAGTCCGGATGATCAGGTGCGGATTGGAATGTTGATTTCCAGATACGTACGGTTCTCGTCCTGCAGCCGTTCTGTGAACAGGATTTTGCCGTAAATATCGCCGTTCACGGTATAGCCCTGCTCCCGGGCATAATCCAGTATAAACTGGAAGTCCTTAAGTTCAAGGTAATCTTCATAGGAGGTTATGATGACGGATGAGACGCATACAGCGGGCGGAATGTACTGCATGCTGTCATTGATGCATACGCCCAGCTTGTGCTGATCCTCTTCGAGGAGCGCCAGCCCCCAGCCGTAATCCAGCTCCCCGTCCCGGCTGAGGCTGTCCGTATTCTCCGTGCGAAAAGAATAGAAGGTGAACGGCAGCAGCTCCATCCAGGCCTGGACCGTCTGCTTGAGGGACTCCTTTTGCAGGAGCTGGTTCTTATCCGTCTGCTGTATCCGGTACATTCCCGGCATCTGCTTGATCCGGCATGTATAAAGCGCGTCCCCCAGCTCCTTAAGCCCGTTATGAATGCTGTTAATTTTGTCCAGCAGCATGGTGCTCCGCCGGATTTCCTCCTCCAGCTGCAGCTGCGCGGCGTATATGGAGTCCACTACCCGCTCTGCAGGCGCCTCGTTAATCAGCTCGGCCACATTTTGCAGCGGAATCTGCATACTGCGGTACCAGCGGCTCGACAGCAGATTCCGTGCATCCAGATCATTGAAATACCGGTAGTTATTGCGGCAGCCTTTCTCCGGCCTGACAATATCGTGCTTCTCGTACAAACGCAGCGTATCCGCCGTTATGCCAAGGATCGATGCGAACTCCCCGATTGAATATTTCATAAAAAGCCCCCCAGCTTTGCCGAAATTTCATGTTTTTTATACTCTTCATGATAATTGGTTCGTCTGGAAGCCTTTGTGGTGTTTGTCACACGGCTGTGCGGCAGCAACAAAAGCGGCCCGCAGGCCGCCCATGTCCACGATATTCTGTCAGATCAACCTATTGAGTCCTTCCGTCGCTCAGCGTCTGAACGGATTTGCTGATACGCCGCTGCCGCGTCTCGGCTGTTTTGGCGTCCTCGATGGATAATACGAACCGCCGTTTGTTGCTGTAGGATAATCCGTCAAAAAAGCTGCGCGCAACCGGCTCACGGTCCAGCGCCTCGCTGAAATCCGGCGGTACTGCCACTTCTCTCGGCTCACTGTCGGTAACCAGCTCTACCTCAATTTCCTCCCCCGCGCTGACGCCAGCGCCCTTCCGGTTCTCCGCACTGAGCGGGAGCATGAACTGTCCGCCCATTACCGCTACTGTGCTGGCATACGTATACCCGTTGATCGTTACCTTGACCGCCGGCTTCTTGCCTGATCCCAGGCCGGATACCACCTCCGGAGGGACGGGTATGCCCGTTGCTGTCTTGCCGCTAAGTATTACTGTTGTCCGGAATTTCATCTGAGTACCCCCACTCTGCATGTAAAATGTAAAATTTATTCCCATTGTAGAGCCCAGGCCTGTACTATTCCAGTCGCGTGCCGGTGTAAATCTCGTATATACTTATAATATACCAATCAATGCTATACGCAGAGGTGATTCCTCAATGAATCTGAAGGAAAAAGTGCATAACCTCCCTTTAACGCCCGGCGTCTACCTGATGAAAGACAGTCTCGGCCACATTATCTATGTCGGTAAGGCCAAGCAGCTCCGCAAACGGGTACAGTCTTATTTTTATAACAATAAAGGTCACTCTCCCAAGGTTGTTCAGCTTGTCCGCCATATCAGGGACCTGGAATACCGGCTGACCGATACGGAATTTGAAGCCTTTATGCTGGAGTGCCAGCTGATTAAAGAAATCAAGCCGATGTATAACCGGAAAATGAAAAATCCGCTCGCCTACAGCTATATCTCGGTCCGTGAGGATAAAGCCCGCCGACAGCTTGAAGTCAGCTACGATCCCGGACCTCCGGGGGACAAGCTTCACTTTGGCCCGTATACGAGCAGAAGCACGGTAGAGCGTGCTCTGCAGGGCATTAAGGAGAGCCAGCGGATTCTATGCAGCAATCCTCATACCCAGGGCTCCCTCTGCCTTAACCATTCACTCGGCCTCTGTATCGGCATGTGCGGCGGAGGCGCTGCGCTGGAAGCCTATAACAGGATTATTGACAGAGTAATCGCGCTGCTGGACGGGCGGGATCTGAGTATACTGGATGATCTGGAGCAGCGCATGAATGAGGCGGCGGAGCGGTTCGATTTTGAGGCTGCAGCCAAATACCGCGACTATTCGGGAGCAGTCCAGGCGCTGCTGCATAAGGAAAAGGTCTCGCGGTTCACCGGCGAGAACAATAATATCGCCGTGCTGGAGCCGGTGGACGGGGACGTCATCAAGCTGATCCTGATCAAAGGTGCGCGGATTATATACCGGACTTCACTGGATCTGCAGCATACGGACCGCCAGCGGCTGCAGGCTGCGGTGCATTCGGCCATTCTGGAGCATTTCACCGCTGAGGCTCCCGAGGATGCCGGTAGAATTAACCGCCACACCATTGATGAAGCGCAGATTATATACAGCTATCTCAAAAGCAGCTCCGGCAGCTATCTGATTATCCCGCCGGAATGGCTTGCTGCTGCTCCAGAGCCTCTGCTGGCAGATGCCGTGGACAAGCTACTGGCAGACTGTTCTGAGCAGCTTGAGGTGGCGGATTAGCCTGCTGACTTATTCATTTGATGCCTTGAAGAGAAGGGGCATTCGAGCGGGCGCGGTGTATAGGGCACCGATAGTTAGAAGTGTTATGTGTGTTGGAGTCGTATTTGGAGCCGTTGTTGGAGCCGTTGTTGGAGCCGTGTGTTTGAGCGGGGAGTGATGCGGTGTATAGGGCATAGTTGTTGGGAACGGTATGTTGGAGTAACTAGTTGTTACGGTGTATGAGGCACAGCTAGTTGAGCGGGGAGTTGGTGCGGCGATGGCCACCACTAAGTGGATTTTCGCTACTTAAATCCTAGCAAAGTTCCAATATTGGATATTTAGTTGGAAATTCGCCACTTAAATCACCCTTATTCTTCGCGTATGCAGGATATCGGGGAAAATAAGTAGCAAAAATCCACTTAAAACCTGCAAAACCTTAAAAACGTACAAATTAAGTGACGTTTTTCCACCTAACTGTGCAAAAGCCAATTGCCCGCGAGTTTAGTGGGATAATTCCCTCTATCCCTGCGGTCGGCGGGGCTTATGGAGCTACTTTGTGGGATTTCTCCCTCTATTCCTGCGGTCAGCGGGGCTAAACAGCCGCTTTGTAGGGTTCCTTCTGTATGCACGCTGCCAGCAAGTGCTGTAACTCCACTCCCCGGATTATATACATCAAAAAAGCTGCCCCTGGTCATTGACCGGAGGGCAGCCTTTTGTCTATTCCGCTATCTATTTGTCAGCGTGTTGCTGTCTCTCGCACGCTTATGCCTGCGCGCTGTTCACCAAGGCGCTGATGCCTTCGCTAAGCGGGGTCTGCGGGCGCTGCAGCAGCTTTTCCAGGTCACCGCTCTCGATGTCCAGCGCGCCTTCACGGATGGCCGCCTGGATGGCCACCACAATCGGCAGTGCAGCTTCCGGCACGCCTGCTCCGGCCATTACGCTTGAATAAGTGGCATCATCCACCTGCTGCACAGGAATGTCTTTGCCGAGCACACCGCCGGCAATAGCAGCCAGCTCTGCCTGGGTAAGCGGCTTGCCGGATAATTCGTATACGGCATTCTCATGGCCTTCACCGGTAAGAACAGCGGCGGCGGCTTCTGCATAATCACGGCGGGTTGCCCAGCCTACCTTGCCTTCACCGGCGGAGGTCAGCCAAGGCGCTCCGGCTGCGGCTGCATGGATGGAGCCGGCCTCATTTTCCAGGTACCAGTTGTTGCGGAGGAAGGCATACGGAATGCCGGATTCACGGATGAATTGTTCAGTGGCCTTGTGTACCGGCGCAAGGAACAGTGAACTCGATTCCGCATGTCCTACACTGGTGTAAGCGATGAAGCCTACGCCTGCACGGACAGCCGCATCTACTGCCGCTTTGTGCTGGCGGATACGGGTGTCATTGTCGCCGTCTGCCGAAACAATCAGCAGCCGGTCCAAACCTGCAAAAGCCTGATCCAAAGTATCCGGCTGGTCGAAATCACCATGACGGACATCAACCCCGAGGGCCCGCAGGCTCTCCGCCTTCTCCGGGTTTCTTACACTCGCTACAAGGCTGTCCGCGGGAACAGTCTTCAGCAATGCCTCTGCTACAATAGAGCCAAATTGTCCGGTTGCTCCTGTGATTCCAATTTTCATCTTAAATTCCTCCATTACCGATTTATTTTTATCAGAAATACTGCGTGTATATCCCTTTATTGCGTCATTCATTCTTCCTGTAACTATTGTAGTTACAACTAGGCTAATTGTCAAACTCTTTGTTTCCGCAAAAAAAAGCGGCTGTTCCACATCCGGAAACCTGCCGCAGTGTATGTATTTGTTAGCTTTCCCGCATGGTGCTATTCTTACAACATGTACTTATACCGAATAAGAAAGGTTCTGTCCTCATGTCTAAACCTGGAGTATCTATTTATGAACGCTACCTTCCGTCCGTTACGCCGGACCCGCAATATACCGGCTCAGTCTACTGGCTTGTCACCCATTCCGGCAGGCTGCTGGTAACAGAGTCGCCTGAGCAGACAGCCCTTCCGCTGCTGCCTTCGCTTGACTTGCTTGCGGCCGTTCCGAACCGCACGCTCTATCTCGGCTCTTTTGCAGGCATTCCCTGCTTCGCGGCAGATGTTCCAGCTGATACGCCCGAGCCGCCGGGCATGGCCTTCCACCCTCTTCGCACTTTATACGATGTGCTCGATGAGGATGTGTTCCATCTGGCCGGTAGGGCACTGCAGCTGCTGGCCTGGGATGAGACCCACCAGTTCTGCGGCAAATGCGGCTCTGCAACGGTGCTCTCCGCTGCAGAGCATGTCCGCAGCTGTCCTGCGTGCGGACAGCTCTTCTATCCGCGCCTGGCCCCGGCGGTTATTACAGCCATCCTGAAGGACGGCCAGATTCTGCTTGCCCATGCCCCCCATTTCCAGAACAATATGTACGGGCTGATTGCCGGGTTCGTCGAGCCGGGCGAGACGCTGGAGGACTGTGTGGCGCGCGAGATCAGGGAGGAAGTCGGAATTACGGTGAAGAACATCACCTATTTCGGCAGCCAGCAGTGGCCGTTCCCCCATTCGCTGATGGTCGGCTTCCTGGCCGAATATGAGAGCGGTGAAATCAGCGTGGACGGGATCGAGCTCGATCATGCCGCCTGGTTCCGGCCGGACAGCCTGCCGAATATCCCGCCGCGAGTCAGCATCGCCCGTAAAATCATTGACTGGTACGTGGAACAATACAGCTGAACACTAAGCTCTATACACCCTTTACTGCCTGACAAGCGGCCCCGCGGGATAATCCTTCCGCGGGGCCGCTGTGCATATTGCTAGCGGGCCGTCTTAAAGTAGCAGTACACCCGGTCCAGCTTGCGTACATGCTTGCCGCGCGGGCTCTCCATGCTGCCGAATTCAAAAAACTTCACCTTGCGGATGCCCACATAGTTGAACAATGCCTTACGCATCAGGATCTTGTGCGCATTTCCCAGCCACAGCAGTGGATAATTGGCCGGTCCTTTCATCACCGAAATACAAACCACCGATTTTCCCTTAAGCAATCCCTCAGGCAACAGCCCGCCCTTATCCTTATAAGCAAATCCTGAAGCAAACATCTGGTCGATATAACCCATAAGCATAGCCGGCGGACGTCCCCACCAGATCGGGTAGACCAGTACAATCCGGTCAGCCCAGATCAGCTGCTCACGGTATTTGGTCAGCCTCGGGTCACTATGCATATCCCGCCGCCGCTTCTGTTCGTTGAAGACCAGCACCGGGTCAAACCCTTCCGCGTATAAATCCAGCACCTGTATATCTTTAACGGCTTCATTCTCCCGGCTGCCCCGCAGCACCTCCTGCAAAAAAGCATAGCTCAGGCTCTGATGATTCGGATGTGTATAGATTACCAGTGTGTTCATACCGGCACCCCTTTACTTATCATTTGATAACAAAATCCTAGCACATCCGATAATTAGTTGTCAAATGATAATTGTTTTATGATAATGTTTTTGCTATTGTCAAGGCAGAGGTGATCCCATGGACAATAACCTGTTATTTCAGCAGATAGTAGCCTTTACAACGGCCGTGCATCAGGTTACGAGCGACTTAACCAAGGATGTGAAATCAGGGGCGTTGACTCCTGTACAATATAAAATTCTCGAATACATCGCCGTAAGCCAGCCCGTAACCCTAAGCGAAATCAGCGATTGCATGCATATGTCGATGCCCAATACGAGCCGCGAACTGAAGAAACTGACCGAAAAACAGCTCTGCTCCAGAGTTACCGACCCGGCTGACCGCCGCAGGCAGGGGATTACCCTCTCACCTGCGGGCGAGGCGATGATGGGTGAAGCCTTCCAGACCATCGGCCGCCGGTTCGAGGAACGTATTGCCCATCTTTCGGAAGAGGAGCGCCGGGAGATCGGACAGGCGCTTGGGCTTTTGCAGCAAAAGGTTTTTTACTGAGCCCTCCCTTACAGTGCCGGATAAACCCATCATTTACCACAAAACCATTACCTGAAGCCAGCGTCCTACTATAGACAATAAATCTATAGGCCAAGGTGATACACATGACAAAATCCAATCCCGCCATTCTCCCGCTGCTTATCCTATCGCTATGCGGTGGAGGGGCTGCCTATGCGGATGCGCTTCCGCAGGAACCGCCGGCCTCTTCGGCTATTGCAATCTATCTGGACGGCAAGCCGCTCCCGACAGAGGTGCCGCCCCTGAATGTCGACGGAACAGTGCTCATACCGATTCGCGGGCTGTTCGAGGCGCAGGGAGCCGCGCTGAGCTGGGACAACACCGGCAAGACGGTCACTGCAACCAAAGAAGATACGACGCTCACTTATCAGATGGGTTCCTCCTCTGCCAATCTGAACGGCCGGCCCGTTGAGGTGGATGTACCCGGAATCATCGCTGACGATACAGCGATGATTCCGCTGCGGATGGCCAGCGAAGCCCTGGGCAATACCGTGAATTGGGTTCCGGCCACCCGGTCGGTGCAGATCTCATCGGCAGCGGTCATTTATGAAACCTCGATCCTCCGGGGGGTAACACTGCGCAGCAAGCCCGATGGCGACAGCAAGCCCGTTACGGAGAACCTGCTGTCTGCAGGAACCAAAGTGCACGTAATCAGCGTAGCCGACGCGCTCTGGCTGAAGGTCCGGACAGAGGACAATCTGATTGGCTACATCTCGGCCAAGCCGAAGTTTACCGACTACACCAGCTCTTCCCTCACCGAAAAGCAGGCTGCCGCTCTGATCGCGTACGGCAGGACTTTTAACGGCACACCCTACGAATTCGGTGCCTCCCCCGACCAGACGGATACGTTTGACTGTTCTTCCTTTGTGAAGCGCCTGTTCGAGGACATCCTGTCCGTCGAGCTGCCCCGCGTATCCTACAATCAGGCAAAGGAAGGCACCAAAGTCGGGCTGGACGAGCTGCGTCCGGGCGATCTGCTGTTCTTCACGGCACGGGGTCTTGATATCGGCCATGTGGCGATCTACGCCGGAAACAACAAGATTCTGCACACCTATTCCTCCGAAGAGGGCGTTCACACAGAGGACTTTGACGGCCAGTGGAAGAAACGCTTTGTGACCGCCCGCAGAATTTTGTAGCTTTGCAGCAGGCCTCCCGCCGGCAGCAGCAAAAGCCCCCAGCAGTTGTCACCGGACGGTGCTCCTGTTGAGGGCTTTTTTGTATATAAGTAATCAGGCTTACTATAGCTTCTCGGCAAAATCAAAGCTGTGCGTCACGCGGTTCCTTCCGCCTTCTTTAGATGCATAGAGCGCGGTGTCGGCTTTGTGGATCAGGTTTTTTTCCGAATCCCCCACCGTACATGTAGCAATTCCGATGCTGATTGTAAGCCGTCCGGTATCCCAGACAGCAAGCTCGGCCTCGTGCCGCAGGTTCTCAGCGACCAGCCTGGATTCGTCAGCAGCCATATCAGGCAAAATCAGCACGAACTCTTCTCCGCCGTAACGGGCGGCCGTATCCTTTTCCCGTGAATGAAATCTCAGCAGGCTCCCCAGCTTCTCCAGCACATAATCACCCTTCTGATGCCCGAAGGTATCGTTGATCCGCTTGAAGTAGTCAATGTCTATCATCAGCAGTGAAAACGGCTCCCCTGTCTCCCGGAACAGCTCCAGCTGTCCGCTCAGCTTTTCTTCAAAATAACGCCTGTTCCTGAGTCCTGTAAGCTTGTCCGTTGTAGACCGCTCCACCAGAACGGCATTAAGCTCCATCAGCTCACTCTGCTTCTGCTGGATTTCGGTATGGATCTGGCCCAGTCTGGCCAGTGCCTGCTCTTTTTCCCAGTAAGCCTCTTCGATCTGTTTCTTGGCCGAACGCAGCTCCTGCTCGTAATCCATCCGTTTGCTCATCTGCACCAGTACACAGTCTATCACCGCCACATCCTCAACCACCAGACTCCGCCCGTTCAGAATGTAGGGAACCGTCCCTCCGCTTACGTCCTTCAGGCTGATAAACAGCTCCTCTACATGACCATGCAGCTTGATATTCGGGTAAAAATAAGAATGAAAAACCAGCTGGTTCGCCTTAGACATAATGGATTCAATATGTTTATGCAGCAGCGCCTCCCGCGTGTATCCCATCAAGAAAAGGAAGGTATGATTCATATCCGTAATGATGCCCTGATGTGTAATCGACAAATATCCGCACGGGGCGTATTCCAGCCGTTCATCCATTGTTAAATAACCTCACAATACTGCATAGTGTTCAAAATCTGTTTACAGATAGCCTTGAATCAGCGCAATGGTCTCCTCCGGATGGCTGATATGCGGATAATGCCCCTTGGCCTGCATCAGCCGGAACTCGCTGTTCTTCAAGTGCTTATGCAGGTATTCACCTACTTCAATAGGCACAATGCTGTCATCCGAGCACTGCAGAATCAGCGTTGGCACTGCGGCTTCAGCCAGCGACCCGCGGTGGTCCGACAGGAATGTAACCTCGGCGAACTCCCGGGTAATCACCGGATCGGCGGAAATAAAGCTACGCTGCAGATCCTGAGTCAGCTCCGGCAAATGCGGATTGTTCATGGCAAGCGGGGCCATAAAGCTGGCCCAGCCGCTGAAATTCATCTCCATCATCTCCAGCAGCTCGGCAATATCGCTTTTCTCGAACCCGCCGAAGTAGTCCTCACCATCATTTAAATACCGGGGGGACGGGCCGATCATCACCATTTTGGCAAACAGCTCCGGCCGTTCTATGGAAGCCAGCATCCCAATCATGGAACTGACAGAATGTCCTATAAAAAGGATATCGCTCAGCTGCAGCAGTCCGATAACATCCAGCAAATCCTGTACATATCCGCGGAAGTTTCCGTACCGTTCTGTGCTATATGCGTTTAGATCGGAATTTCCCGAGCCTACATAATCAAAGAGCACCAGCCGGTACTCCTGCTCAAAAGCCGGTGTTATAAACTGCCACATGCTCTGGTCACACCCGAAGCCGTGGGCAAACACAATGGTCCGCTCACCCTCACCGGTTACTTTCACTTTGTTCCTGGCCCAAATCTCATTCATCTGCTGTAACTCCTTATTCTCTGAAATACTATCCCTCATTGTGAGGGCGGGCGCCCTAAATGACAAGTAAATCGTTATGCCAATCCCCCTGATCGTTCCAGCTAAAATGTGGCAGTAACGCAAACTTTTCTCATCTCGTTTCGGGCAGCCCAGCTTATTGCCTACAGCTTTTGGGCGAAGGCGTTCAGCTTTTCGGACATCTGCTGGATTTCATCAATGAAGGCCGATATCTGCTCCGAGGTTGCGGCCTGCTCCTGTACAATGGAAGCGATCCGTTCAATAGAGCTGCCCATTTGTGACGTTGCCGTTTTGAAAGCACCCAATGTGTCCTGAATCGTCCTGGTCGAGCTGACCGTTTCATTCGACAGCTTGCGGATCTCCTGGGCCACGACGCCGAAGCCCCGGCCCTTATCCCCGGCATGGGCCGCTTCGATTGCAGCATTGATGCCCAAGAGATGCGTCTGGCTGGCAACATTATTGATAATCATCACTACCTTGTCCGTCTCGCTAACCTGCTCGCCGCTTCTTTGTGCAAGGGCAAGCAGCTGCTGGGTAGAGGCGGCAAGCTCACTCGCGCCATCCGCTACCTGCATCAGCCGGGCACTCGCCTGGGCGAGCGAGCCGGCAATCTGGTCCGATATGATCCGCAGCTCACGCTGGCGGCGCAGCTGCACGGCAATGCCCCCGATGACCCGGCCCTCCCGGTCATGGATCGGGGTAGCCGTCCCGGTGAATTCGAAGCCGTAAAACTCGGCAGGCACATCAGCCCTAAGCGGCGTGTTATTACGGATGGCTGCGGTCAGCGGCTCCTCGGCATGAAGAAGCTGCCCCTCTTGGATATGCAAATTTATGTTTTCTCCCGGCCAATAGGCGAGGAATTTCTCCAGGTCGCAGATCGCGATTGATAGATCGGCGGGGACCGCCGCCCTGATTACCGGCACCGCCGCCATTAGCTGCTCCAGCGATTCAACTGTGTACATGTTGTAGCCACCTTTTTCAGTAAATCGTATATGACAACCAGATACTTGCATTTATAATAAAAGATTTATGGATTTATAAAACTTATAAATTTATAAATTTTCCGAATCTAAATCATCAAAATTTTAAGCAATCATGATTTATATCGGCTGGCGCCAGCCGTTATTCAAGCGTTGCGCGGCGTTTCGCAGCAAGATGGGAAGAACGGCTTAACTGCGCGGGCAGGTCAAGGGGATTATTGCCTATGGCTGCCGGCCGCATGCTGCGGGATGCGGGGGAGTGGCTCATTAGTGGGATTTTTCCCTTTATTCCGGGCAGACTGCAGGCTTGGGCGGCTCATTAAGGGGATTTTTCCCCTTTAAAGTGTGCTTTCGGCCACACAGGCTGAAATCAGAGGCATTTTTGCCTTTCATTTCGCTCTTTTAGCCATATGAAGCGAAATCAGAGGCATTTTTGCCCTTCATTTTGCACTTTTAGCCACTTGAGGCGAAATCAGAGGCATTTTTGCCCTTCATTTCGCGCTTTCAGCCACACGAGGCGAAATCAGAGGCACTTTTGCCCTTCATTTCGCGCTTTTGGCCATATGAAGCGAAATCAGAGGCACTTTTGCCCTTCATTTCGCGCTTTCAGCCACTTGAGGCGAAATCAGAGGCATTTTTGCCCTTCATTTCGCGCTTTCAGCCATATGAAGCGAAATCAGAGGCATTTTTGCCTTTCATTTCGCGCTTTTAGCCATATGAAGCGAAATCAGAGGCATTTTTGCCTTTCATTTCGCGCTTTTAGCCATATGAAGCGAAATCAGAGGCATTTTTGCCCTTCATTTCGCGCTTTCAGCCACATGAAGCGAAATCAGAGGCATTTTTGCCTTTCATTTCGCACTTTTGGCCACTTGAGGCGAAATCAAAGGCACTTTTGCCCTTCATTTCGCGCTTTTAGCCATATGAAGCGAAATTAGAGGCACTTTTGCCCTTCATTTCGCACTTTTGGCCACACGAGGCGAAATCAGAGGCATTTTTGCCCTTCATTTCAAAGATTGACTAGCCAGCAGCAACCTCAAATTGAAAATGTCTGTACGAAAGCAGCCGTTAAAAAAAAGGCGCCCTCATAGGGCGCCGGAATAAGTGTGTAAGTTCTGCGTTCTGCGTTCTGCGTTCTGCGTTCTGCGTTCTGCGTTCTACGGTCTGCGGTCTGCGGTCTGCGGTCTGCGGTCTGCGGTCTGTGCTGTGGTTGCGATTCGCGTTCTGTACGAACTCCTCTACCACTTCCATTACTTCCGTTTCATGCTCCGCAGCTCATTCTCCCACCTGCAGTTCTCACTCACTACTATTCATTCCTTATTCTCTACACTTCAATCTCTACCACTCATTCTTCACTGTTCACTCTTTACTCTTCCCCACTCCTCACTCCTCACTCCTCACTCCTCACTCCTCACTCAAAGCCCCCGGCTCCTCATCTTTCTTAACCGCTCCACCTTACATTACCTAGAAAGAGTATCCCGCGTACCTCTCCGCATTGCTGATACTGGTCCAGATGTCCGGGCTCTCGCCGCCGATATGCCAATAGGCGATGCCGGCCAGCTTTTGCCGGGCGGCCAGATTGAACTTGGCCGTCAGGGAGCGGCCCTCCTCCAGCCAGATGGTGTGCTTCAGCTGACCGGTATAGCTGACCACATATTGCCCGAGCGTGCTGTTCCAGACGGGCCGCAGACCATAGCTGCTGACGCGCTGATTCTGTTCGGCAAGAGACAGCTCAACGGAGGATGCCGGCACGGAGCCTTGCTTCAGCGTCCAGTCGCGTGTATACAGCGGCATGGCCAAAATCACCTTTGCAGCCGGCACCGCCTGCAGCAGCTTGCCCACTGCCTGCCGGACATAGGGCAGGGAAGCGTTCGAGCCGGGAGTCGGGCTCCCGGTGTAGTGCTCATCATAGCCCATCATCACCATGTAGTCGGCCTGTTTGCCAAGCGCTGCATAGTCAAAGGCCTCCGTCCAGTCTGTCCCGAGATCAGGCGATACATCTAC
Organism: Paenibacillus sp. fava2; assembly: GCF_058313675.1. Taxonomy (NCBI): domain Bacteria; kingdom Bacillati; phylum Bacillota; class Bacilli; order Caryophanales; family Paenibacillaceae; genus Paenibacillus; species Paenibacillus sp. fava2. The sequence goes on from NZ_CM177755.1 coordinate 7,099,360, forward strand.
CGAGAGCACAGCGCCGAGAGCGTGCAGCTTGCCGGCCAGCTGGGTAACAAAGGCTGTCAACACAGCCTTGTCGGCCGCAGCCACGTTCTCGAAATCGAGATTCAGGCCGTCCAGATCATATTTGCTGACAAGCGCCGCCAATTGATTAACTGCCGCCGTTCGTGCTGCCGTACTGGACAGCAGCTGATGTGTAGCAGCCTGATCAAAGCGGTTGCCGACCATCGGCCAGATCTTCTTGCCGTTATTCTTCGCCCAGGTAACCATTGAAGCTACTGTCGAATCCGATACCGTTCCGGTACTCCCCACAAAATACCAGCGCGGAGTTAACGTGTTCACATTGGATTGCATTATGCTGTTCTGATACTGCGCCGCAGTCTGGCCATACTGCCAGCCCATTACGATCTGCGGGTTTCTACCCCCCTCAAGCTCAGCCACCCAATCCTGCTGCTGCAGCACCCGGTAGATAAGCACCGCCGTTTCCTGCCTTGTAATAGGAGCCGCCGGCCTGAAAGCGCCTGTCTGGTCGCCCTTCATTAAGCCTAAACGGCTAACGGCTGCTACTGCACCGCCCGCCCAGGTGGCGATTGTGCCGCTGTCCCGGAAGACAGCCTGCACATCCGCTGCGTTCCCCGTCTCCTTAAACGCCCGGGCCAGTAGTGCTGCAGCCTCCTGGCGGGTGACCGGCTGTGCCGGAGCAAAGGTCCGCTCTGAGGTTCCGCCGGCCAGCTCCAGCTGGACAGCCGCCTGAATCCAGCCATAATACCAGGCGCTCCGGCCCACATCGGTGAACGGTGAGATCGGACTGTTGACGGGTTCCAGCTTCAGCAGACGGCCCAGCATGGTAATGAGCTCCGCTCTGGATACCAGCCCCTGGGGCGAGAAGCTGTTCTCTGAGGTTCCGGTTATGATCTTCTTGTTATATAAGTCTATGATTTCATTTTTGGCATAGCTGGCTGCGATGTCATTAAAAGGCTGCGCAGCATCTGCCGACGCCGCCGGGGTGTATGTAGTGTAAATAGCAGCTGTACACAAGACAGCGGCTGCTCCGGTTGCGATTCTTCCCAATATACTCTTCACGTCACTGCAAGACCCTCTCTCACTACCATTTTGCCGAGAGTATACCAGAGATAGAGTCTGTTATCACCGCTTAAATACTGGCAGAAAGAAGAAGTGTCACCAGATTGTCCGGATGCCGGACCCGTCAGAAGTTTAATTCGAAACCCGCGTGGTTATGAATGGAATAGAGTATAAGATTCGGATTCTATAAAATATGAAGTTAGCCAGGAGGGAACAGCATGATGAAGGATTCCAGTTCAACCGGCGGCATTCCGGCAGCGGAGAACACCGGCCTCGCCGCACAAGCGGTCGACGCTATCGAAGGCTTATCCGGCGTCCACCCCGGCTACCGCCGTGCCCACGCCAGAGGCATCTGCTGCCGTGCTGTGTTCCGGCCGGGCGGGCTTGCTGCCGCCTTTACCACTGCTGCACACCTGCAGGAGCAGGAGTCGGCGGCGGTGGTCCGTTTCTCCGGCAGCTCCACCGATCCGTCACTGGCCGATCTGCTCTCCCCGGCCAAAGGCATGGCTGTGCAGTTCAGCCTGCCGGACGGAGGGAGTACGAGCCTTGCGGGAGCTACTGTGCCGGTCTTTTTTGCCCGGACGCCTGAATCTTTTGTCGATATCGTCCGCACCGCGCACAAAGCACAGAAAGGCAATCTGGGTCCGCTCGAGCTCATTAAAGAGATCACCACGCATTTCAGCGAGAGCAAGGAAAGCTTTCTCAGCCTGGGCAAGCTGAAACCGCCCGCGAGTTATGCTGAGCTGCACTATTACTGCATCCATGCCTATTTCCTTGCAGATGCGCAGGGCCACAAGCGGCCGGTCAAATTCGAGTGGAAACCTGAAGCCGGCGTGCGCACGCTATCGCTCGCAGATGCCCGGCAGCAGCCGGACCGCTACCTGGAGGATGAGCTTGAGCTTCGCCTGAAGGCTGAACCCGTTATCTTTCAGCTTCATGCGATCTTCGGTGAAGACGGCGATCCGACCGATGACCCGACCAAAGCCTGGCCGGATGACCGGCGGCGGATTGAAATTGGCCGTTTGTATCTAACGGAGGTCATAAAGGAGCCGGAAGAGCTGCTCATGGACCCGGCGGCCGTTACAGAAGGCATTGAGCTCTCCGATGATCCTATTCTTCATTTTCGCCGCACTGCCTACGGAGAGTCCTTCCATAGACGCCGTAAAGAACAATAACCTATCAATGGAAGGACGGGAGTACTGATGGAACAGGCTATGATTATTGTGAATCCAACCTCCGGAAAGGAAGAAGGCGCAGGGTATGTCCAATCGGCCCTGGATATTCTGGAGGAGCAGGGATATGCGGTTACTGTGATGGTGACGCAGCAGGAAGGGGATGCTACCCTTTTCAGTACCACTGCATGTAAGCAGGGCTACGGCCTGGTGGTGTCGATCGGCGGGGATGGTACACTGCATGAGGTAATCAACGGGCTGAGCGGGGAGCCGGACTGTCCCAAGCTTGGGGTCATTCCGCTCGGAACGGTAAATGATTTTGCCCGGGCAATCGGGCTATCCCTGGTTCCGGAAGAAGCCATCCGCACGCTTGCCTCCTCCGGCACCCGCGCAGTCGATGTCGGACGGCTGAACGGGCGGCTGTTCATCAATGTGGTTGCTGCCGGTGCCATTGCCGAATCGGTATCGGCGGTAACTTCAGAGGATAAATCGCGGCTGGGCTCATTGGCTTATTTCAAAGAGGGGATGAAGGAGCTGACCGGGAACACGCCCAACCGCCTGACCATCACTCATGACGGTCAGGTATGGGAGGGCGATTCGCCGCTGTTTATTGCCGCCCTGACGAATTCGGTCGGCGGCTTTGAGCGGCTGGCTCCGGGCGCTGCCGTTGATGACGGCCTGATCCACTGCTTTGTCATCAAGGATCTGACAATTCTGAGCACCCTGTCCGTCAGCATCTCCCTGCTGCTGGGCAACCTGAAGAATCACAAGGATGTAGAGTATTTTACTGCCCGCAATGTGGCTGTAGATTCGGCAGCGCCGATGCGGACCAACGTCGACGGCGAGACGGGGCCGGCACTGCCGGTGCAGCTTAGCGTCCTGCCGCGCCATATCCGGGTCGTCGTGCCGGAGGAATAATCCGCTAAACAGCAGCAGTTTATTCCTTGCGGCAGCTCCCCGCCCCCGCCACCCGCCAGCCAGCCTACACCTGCCGCTGCAACTTCCGGGCATAGACGATCTGGCCGATATGATAGGCGTTATGGGTGGCGGCATTGCTGATAATCTCCCACCACAGCGCGGGTTCGGGGAATCCGTTCACCTGCGCTTCCAGACAGTCCTCGGCAAGCAGTGTCTGCCAGCGCAGCAGAATATCCAGCAGTCCGCTCCTTAACTCGCCGAACGAAACGTTCTCCGGCAGAATAAAGCTGTTATTGTTATCGCCTACAGGCGGTACGGCATCCACGCGGCCCGCCTCATAACGGGTCTGCCAGGTCTTGTTCCAATACAGAAGATGCTGCGTAAGCTCGGCAATACTGTTCAGGCCGGCACCCGGCTTCCAGAACGCCTCCTCTTCCGTCACCCCTTCGGTTGCCTGCATAAACGGCAAATGCCAGCTGGGATCATTGGCACCTGCCAGCAGCTGGTTGGCTAATACTTCTCTCGCATGAATCATTCTATTTCACTCCCTGTTCTATACTGGTTTAGCTTGCCCTGATAAATCAGTTCCAGCCGCTCACTCTTGCGGAAATCATCCGGTGTAACAAGCGCCGGCAGCTTATTCCACAGCTTGATGCCGGAACGGTCGAGAATTTCCGCAACGAACTGCGAGCAGAAATAAGAATTGCTGAACTCAACCGGCTCCTTCAGGGCAATGCCGATGACACCCAGAATGTTATACAGGTATTTCTGCCGGCTGCGGATAAAAATGTGCAGCACCCGCTTCATCTTTTCCACTTCCCGCTCTGTAACCTTTAGCTCATAGATCACGCAGGTCGTATTCGGATATTTACTGAACGTCCCCGTATGCAGATCCTCTTTCACGAACCCCCCGTTCAAAGGATTGCTGGGATGTTTTCTGCCGAAGCTGTACATCTCCGACAGGTCACGGGTAAATGAGATGGATGCATGGTTGTACGGAGCCCTGGTATAGCCCTGAATAAGCCGTGTAAACAGCGTTCCGGTATTCGTAAGCAAAATAAAGACTGATTGATTACCTTCCATTTACAAATTTTCCCCTTATCATGTTCGGACATTTCCTTCATAATAACATATGATTCCTTTAATGGAATCCTATCCTGAAACAGGCTGGTGATCGGCTCTTGAACAGCTCTTTGTTTACGCTACTCCTCATTACGGCTGGTCTTTCGGCCATTCATCTGATCTATCTCGCCGTCAGCAGGCTTCAGAAGGACAAGGATTATACCGGTATCGGCTTCCGCATCAAAACCTGGTGGGGCATGCTGTTTATTTTCTGCCTGGCCACGCTGTTCAATGCAGTGGTGTCCCTGCTGTCGCTGATGGTGCTGTGTTTCTTCTCGCTAAAAGAGTATTTCTCCATGATCCGCACGCGCAAAGCCGACCGCAGGCTGTTCCTGTGGGCTTACCTGGCGATTCCGCTGCAGTTCTACTGGATCTATATCGAGTGGTACGGGATGTTCATCGTCTTTATACCGGTCTACGTCTTCCTGCTGCTGCCGCTCCCCCGGCTGCTGAATAAGGGGACGCTCGGCTTTCTGCGCAGTGTCAGCTCCACCCAGTGGGGGATGATGCTGATGGTGTTCGGGCTTAGCCATCTGGCCTATTTCCAGTTCGCCACTCCCGAATACGGCGCGGGACTGGTGCTGTTCCTGGTGGTGCTCACCCAGCTGAACGATGTGGCCCACTATCTGGGGTCGCTTTATTTCGGCAAGCATAAGGTCGTTCCGACCGCCAACCCGCATCTGACCTGGGAGGGCTTTGTCTGCGGATTTGTAGCCACAACCGCCGTTTCCTATCTCATCTATCCGTACCTGACCCCGCTCACTCCGCTGTTCGGGCTGCTGTCAGGGGTATTAATCAGCCTGAGCGGATATTTCGGCAGCCTGACTGTCTCTGTACTGAAGCGCGACCTGCTGATCGGAGACGATGACAAATTCGCCGCCCTGCAAAAAAGCTACCTGAGCCGGGTCGACAGCCTGGCGTACACCTCACCGATCTTTTTCCATGTGATCCGGTATTTCTTTGATTTCATGTAGCCGTCCGTGCGATAGGCATTCCTTAAGAAGGGGTGTCTATTTTTTTGCAGAAAAAGAAGGCACAACCCGCAGGGTTTGGCAAAAGACCTTCGTCTATTACGGTGGGAAGGGGGAGAAGGCTCATTGATGAGGAACGTTTGATCAAGCAGATTTTACAGGGCGATCACGCCAAATTCCGCTGTCTTATCGACAGTTACGGGCGGCATATCTATCAGGTCACCTATTCTGTGCTTCACCAGGCCCAGGATGCCGAGGATGCTGCCCAGGAAGCTTTTGTCCAAATTTATAAGTCTCTCCCCCAATACCGTTCAGAAGGGTTCAAAACATGGATCACCCGCATCGCCCTGCATAAAGCAATCGATATCAAACGCAAGCTGGAGCGCAGGAAGGCGGAGGTTAATAACAGCGGAGATGTAATCCTGCAGACCGCCGACCATCAGGCAGACGTTGTCCGCCAGCTGCTGAAGAAGGAGGAGAAGGAGCTTTTGCGGCAAAATATATTGTCCCTCCCCCACCAGCACCGTGATATTATTGTGGATTTCTACTTAAAAGAAGAAAATTATGAGCAGATTGCCCTGAAGTCGCAGATCTCGGTAAGAACGGTGGAGTCGAGGCTGTACAGGGCACGGCAATGGATCAGAACACACTGGAAGGAGACCCCGCGGGATGAATAAACCGGATCAGCAGGAATGGATACGTTACGTACAGGGAGAGATGACCGGGCCGGAGCGGGAACAGATGGACAGACTGCTTCTTGAAGATCCTGAGGCGCTTCCCTCCTATATGACTGCTCTGGAGCACTGCATGGTACCTCAGCTGCCTGACACAGATGCCTTTGCCGAACAGATAATGGACCGGATTACACCTTATCCATCTGCGGCAGAGCCCGCAACCAGGCAGGCAGGCGGCCGGCTTCACAAGATACTGGGCAACCAATGGGTGCATTACATCGCGGCGGCCTGTATAACGATGCTGTTTATCTCCGCCGGATTATTTGACCGGATCGCTCCGGGTAATCTGGATGCCGGTGCCGGAATAAAGCAGCCTTACAGCGAGAAAATGGTCCAGAAAGCAACCGGGTGGCTCGAAGACATCAAGCCGGCCCTCCACAAACCATAGGAAATGAAAGGACGGAATGCCAATGCCGCAGCAACGCAGCAAGATGCTGGCTTTTTTGCTTAATATGATTCCTGGCCTGGGACACTATTATTACGGAAGCCGGCTGAAGGGGTTTATATACGGATTTATCTTTTTTGGAGGCCTGGGTCTCGCCTTTCTAACACTCGTTGCGGGAAGTGATGAGGGATTTGCCGCCTTGTGTCTTTTAGCAGCAGCCGTTCTCTGGTTCATCAGTATGTTCAGTATGGTAATCAGACTGATCCGGGAACCGGATTATCCTCCATACTACCATCATTATCCCCACCCTCAGGGTCAAATGCCGGGCAGCCCCGGAGGGCCGCTGGAACAGCCTGCATATGGATACCAGCCGCAGGAGGAATACGGATATCCGCAGCAGCAGCATATGGAGCCGCGCCGGGAGAGCGAGCGGTTCTATACCATTCTTCTATCCTTTGTCCCCGGCCTCGGCCATCTGCATTTAGGCCTGCTGCAGCGCGGGTTATCATTCCTGATCGGGTTCTTCGGCCTTGGCATTATGCTCGTATTTGTAGCCGGCATTACCGGGCAGGAAACGTTTCTGATCTTTCTGCTCCTGCTGCCGGTATTGTGGCTGTACTGCATGTTCGATGCAGCCCAGCATGTGAACCGCAAGCAGGCCGGGGAGCTCCTGGAAGACAAGACGATCTTCGAGCAGCTTGAGCACGGCAGAAGCGCAGGCAAAAAAAGCAAAGTCATCGCCACCCTGCTGGCCGCCTTCCCCGGAGCCGGACATATGTATCTGGGGCTGCAAAAAAGAGGCCTCCAGCTGATGCTCATCTTCCTCGGAAGCATCTATATTCTGGATCTGCTGAATCTTTCGCTGTTCCTTTTCTTTATCCCGATTGCCTGGTTCTACAGCTTTTTCGACGGGATGCAGCAGGCCAGCAAATACGGCAGGGAGCCCCTCTATGACAAGCCGGTCTTTGAAGGCTGGACCCGGTATCAGGGCTGGATCGGCGGCGCACTCCTGTTCCTGGGTGTGTATTATCTGTTCATCCGTATAGTCGTTCCGGAGCTGAACTTTAGCTACGGCTACTATATTGCCCGGATTCAGTCGTATATGAATACTGTTGTCGTTGCCCTGCTGATGATCGGCGGGGGCATCCGGTTACTGACGAATTCACGGAAAAAGAACACCGAAGCGGAAAAGTTCCTCAGAGCACTGGAGCGCGAACCCAAGTAGAAAAAGTAAACAGCAAAACAGCACGTTCTCCCGGTAAAGGGGAACGTGCTGTTTGCTGTTTCACTAATCATATTGCTGACTTTAAAAGCCGCTGTTACATCTGAGTCTCACTGTCCGTTCCGGATTGTGTTGTACCTCCGGTTCCGGCAGACGGAGTGCTAGTTGGCGGGGTGCCAGTCGGCGGAGTGCCGCCAGCGGTACCGCGTTCAGGTCTTGTACCACCGCCGAAGCCGCCTTGGCCACGGCCGCCACCCATGCCGCCCATACCCTGGGTTGCTTCGGTAACACCGGATTCATTCAGCCAGGTTACACTGCTGGAGAGGTCGAAGCTTACGGTTTCTGTTCCGCCGCTGTAAGTTCCGTCTGTATAAACTCCGTCTACCGCAGTGCCTGTCGAGCTGCCGCCGGTGGAGAGAGTGTAAGAACCGCCTTCTTTCAGATCAGGCGAGCTGATTACAATTGCGCGGTAGCTCTTCGATGGAGCAAAGGTAGCAATGGTGCTGCCATCCTTGTCCTTCAGATTAACCAGCTGTCCGGCTTCCTGTGAATCTGTGAAGGTCATGGCGATGGAGTACTGGCTGGAAGATTCGCCAGGGGCTTGAAGCATACCGGCGCTTCCTGCAGCGATCAGATATCCGCCGGTGATTTCGAAGGAACCGTCGTAATCCAGGGAGCCGTTGCCGTCATCGGTTGGACCATTGACGGTGACTGTACCGCCGCTCATTGTGATTGACCCATTGGAATCAAGGCCGTCACCTCCGGCATCTACATTTAGTGTGCCGCCGGTAATCGTCAGCAGATTACTGCCGGAGCTTGCGAACTGATCCTGGCCTCCGGATGTTTGTCCGGCATTAGTGTCATTGCCGCCCGCTACGTTGACGCCGTCATCAGAAGCCACTACATCGATGTCACCGCCGGAGATGGTGATATTGCCGCCTTCAATCCCTTCATAGCTCTTGGTGATGTTAACGGTGCCGCCGGAAATGGCTGTCAGGCTGTCAGCGTGAATGCCGTCATCTCCTGCCTCGATCTGGAACTCCCCGTCTGTGATCGATACGTTGCTGTTGCTGTGCACTGCATCATCTGCGGAGTCAATCGTGAAGCTGCCGCCGTTAACAGTAAGGTCACCGCCGGATTTCAATCCTTTCATACTGGTCGATTCTGTTTCGGTAGTAGCTGCAGCATCAGTGGATGCGGCAGCACTGCTGTCTGCGGGTGCTTGTGCTGCAGCCCCTGCTGCAGTTCCTTCTGCTGCTTCTGCTGAAGCACCTGCCATTGCGTCAGCCGCTGGCATATCCGGCGGTGCAGCCTGTGTACCGTCCGCCGACGGAGCCTGGCCGCGCATTCCGCCGCCCATGCCGCCTTTGCCGAATCCGCCGCCGCCAAAGCCGCCTTGATCACCTGTCTTCACCTCAGCGTTGGCACTGCCTCCGCCGGTAATCAGGTTATACGTACCTCCGTCGATTACAAGGGAGGTTTCACCTTGAATGCCGTCATTTGCTGCCGTGATGTCAAAGGTTCCTCCGGATATCGCTATGAAGCCCTTCTCCGTATCTTCATCATTGGTCGACTTGATGCCATCGCCCTCTGCTGTAATGGTAATGCTGCCGTCCTGCACAGCTACCAGATCTTTACCGACAAGTCCATCATCGGCAGCCTGTACTTCAATTGTGCCGGAGACGATTTTCAGATCATCTTTACTTGTAATACCGTCGTTAAAGTTGCCGTTAACCTTCAGGGTTCCCGTCCCGTTAATAGTCAGATCGGCCTTGCTGAAAATCGCTGCACTCGGCTCATCCGTAGCCGCATCCGGGTACACATAGTTTGCCGCATCTGTTACTGTGTTCACGGTGCCGTCTTCCAGTGTCATGATGACTTTACCGGCTTCCTTAATGTAGACTGGCGCACTGCTGCTGTTCGTAAGCGTAGCCCCGTTCAGTACGAGATGCACGCTGCTGTCATCCTGCACATCGATAATGATCTGACCGTCGCTCAGCGTGCCGCTCAGCACATAGGTTCCGCCGGCCGAAATGTTTACCTTGTTACCGGAAGCAGCCGCGCCGGTTCCAGTCACGGTGGCACTGGTTCCGCTTAGCGCAATCGTTGTTGCACTGTCAGCGCTCCAGGCTGTGGCCACATCTTCTTCATCAAAGCTGACGAGGTCCGCCGCCTTCACACTTGCCGGTTGTACACTTGTAGCTGCGCTGGCGGCAGCTGCAGTAGTCACTGCTGCCGCACCAGCTGATGAAGAGGTAGAGGCATTGCTGGTTGTACTGCAGGCTGACATGACGGCTGCGAGCAGCAGAATCAGCCCCGCTTTGCTTGCCATTATAAATTTACTCATATCGGATCAATCCTTTCAGTTTCCGGTTTAGTATTCTGTGGTAGTTGGGCACATCGTAAGCGACAGGTCCAGGTTGCCGTTCCGGGTGCGGATGGCATCCAGGAATTCCTTCTGGCTCGTGTGCTCATCAAGGGTAACGTTATACACCAGCTCATAGAGGCTGCCGAGCTCGGTGGTTCTGATCTTTTTCAGCTCATAAGCGACATTGAACTTGTTGAACACTTCGGCAAAAGCTTCTTCGTAGCCCAGATTTTCCGGGATGGTTACCTTCAGCGTTTTTTGCGCTGATTTTCTTACTCCAAAGCCGGTGCGGTTCAGGATTACCATGATGATGCAGAGAATAATGGTGAACAGGACCGCGTAGCCGTAAGCGCCGACGCCGCAGGCAAGGCCTGATGCCATGGTGAACAGGACAAAGGTGATGTCCTTAGGATCGCCGGGCGCACTTCTGAAGCGGATAATCGAGAACGCTCCGGCCAGGCTGAACGCTCTGGCTACGTTGCTGCCGATTAAGAGAATGATGATGGCTACAATAACAGGCAGCAGCACCATGGTGAGCGTGAAGCTCTGCGAATAGCCTGCCGGGCTTGTTTTCATATAAGTGAAGCTGATCAGCGCGCCCAGCGCCAGGGAGATCAGGATCGTCAGAACCGCATTGCCAAAGGTTAGAGCCGTACTGTCAGAGACGGCGGTGAAGATGGAATCAAGCATACAGGACACTCTCGCTTTCTACTTTGCTGTTTCTCAGCATTTTTTTATATTCGTTGCCGTATTTGGAGAAGCTGGTGCGGTACATCTGGTGCTCGGAGAGCATTTTGGACAGCCACACCGGAATCGTCTTCTCGGCTTTGACCTCCATCAGCCACTGGCCCGGCTCCATCAGCTGCTCGCCGTGGGTACCGTGCTCCATTTTCAGATCGTACCGCCGGCTTCTGATATTCGTATCGAAGGTGATACGCAGATCGCGGTTATTTTTGCAGAACAGCGCTTTGCGGTCATAGGACAGATACACCATCGGCTTCAGATCATAGCAGCTCAGGAAGTATTTGATTTCCTCAACCACCTGCTTGTTCATGTAGTCCTTGTACTCAGGCGGGATCCCTGTGCGGACAAAATCGTAAGCTTCGTGCAGCTTGAGCGAGGTTCTTCTTTTGTTGACGAGGCCGAAGACCTTCTTCTTGATCTCCAGGTAGACCCTGGAATCGCCATTTGGAACACCGTATGCCCGCAGGCGCAGCTTCTCTTTGTATTTCGGCTTGGACAGGCTGTTGCGGATCAGCGTATTGCTCGGTGTGTCGTAGTACAGATTAGTAATGGAATAGAACTCATGCTGTTTGTTGTAATCATCCGGTTCCATATATTCGAGCAGTTCGTTATAGAGCTTCAGGTACGCTTCATGGTCGAACAGGTATTTGTTTTCATAGCGGTTGAAAACCTCGATAGCCATCGGGATCAGATCCTTTCTCTTCCGAATGTTTCGTATGTCTCGCTTGCCTATGAATGTATCTTAGCGGCCGAACCTTTAATGAATCTTAAATGGATTTTACACTGCGTTTATTTTTTTACACCGGCTTTACAAAGGGCTTCTGCAGCAAAAGAAAACCTCCGGTATATAGTAGAAGCTTTGAATTTCCGGCTCTGCGGTTAAGGTTGATTAAAGGTAATCTTGCTATAATGGCGTAAGTTACACTACAGACATTAAGCTAACCAGGGGATGATGACAGGGTGAGAATATTAATCGTGGAAGATGAGGTGCATCTGGCCGAGGCCGTGACCCAAATCCTCAAAAAGCATAACTATTCGGCAGACGCCGTGCATGACGGCAGAACGGGCCTCGATTACGCGCTGAGCGGGATTTATGATCTGCTGCTGCTCGACATCATGATGCCGGAGATGGATGGAATCAGCCTGCTGCGGGCCTTACGCAAAAAAAGTATCCCGACCCCCGTCATCTTCCTGACGGCCAAAGGGGATACCACCGATATGGTGACAGGGCTTGATTACGGCGCCGACGATTATATCGCCAAGCCCTTCTCTTCGGAGGAGCTGCTGGCAAGAATCCGGGCGGTACTACGCCGTAAAGGCGAGGTGCTGCCGGATGATGCGCTGAAATACGGGGATCTGGAGCTGAATACGACGAACCTGAAGCTGATGGTAGGCGGCAAGGAAATGAAGCTGAATCTGAAGGAGAGCGAGCTGCTGGAGCTGCTGATGGTCCGCAAGCAGTCTGTTACCTCGAAGGAGCAGATTATTGAGAAGCTGTGGGGTTTTGATTCAGAGGCCGAGCATAACAATGTGGAGGTCTATATTTCTTTTCTGCGCAAAAAGCTTACGTTCCTCGGGGCCTCCACACGCATCAGCACAATCCGTAATGTGGGCTATGTATTAGAGGTGAATGCCTGATGTTCAAAAAGCTCAGAAACCGTTTCCTGATCGTTAATCTGGTGACGATCTCCGTGATGATGCTGGTCGCCTTTGCTACCATCTATATCATCAACTACCTGAATGTCCAGAATGACATCCGCATGGATCTTCAGCGGATTACCGAGGCCTTCCAGAAGCCGGGCAGCGGCGAGCACCGCGGCGGCGGCATCGGCGATGGCATCGGCGGCTCGCCGGACGGCGGCACAGACACCGGAACGCAGCGCCAGGATATTGGCGGCGGCAGCTTCGGGAGAATGGGCGGCAGTCCGCCGCCGGAGCGTTCGATCTCCTTCATGATCGAGACCGATAACGACTGGCAGCAGACCGGTACGCCTGTCTCACAGCTCAGCATGGATGATGAATTCTATGCCCAGGCACTGCAGGAAGCCGTTGATATGAATAAGACAACCGGGAGATTCGAGCTGGACGGCAGTCTTTGGGCCTTTGAGACCAAGCCCGCCGCTGACGGGCATATGCTTGTTTTCCTGGACATTACCTCCCAGCAGAAGATTCTCACGAATCTGATCTACATCTTCACCGTTGTCGGTGTGGTCATGCTGGTTATCCTTTACTTTACCAGCCGCTACTTTGCGAACCGCTCCATCAAGCCGGTACAGGAAGCCTTCGACAAGCAGAAGCAGTTCATCGCCGATGCCTCGCATGAGCTGAAGACGCCGCTGGCCATTATTAATACGAATACGGATGTGCTGCTCTCTAATCCTGAAGATACCATTCTTGAGCAGTCCAAGTGGCTGCACTATATCAAATCGGAGACAGAGCGGATGGCCAAGCTGACGAATGATCTGCTCTACCTGACCGAGATGGATGACTCCCGCACCGGGATGATCCATGCCCCCTTCAACATCAGCGAAGCGGTGGAAAATATCATTCTGACGATGGAAGCCGTCATTTTTGAAAAGAATGTGGTGCTGGAGTATGACATCGAGCCTAATCTGACTGTGCACGGCAACAGCGAGCAGATCAAGCAGGTCGTCATGATTCTGCTGGACAATGCCGTTAAGTACACCGGGCCGAAGGGTGAGATCACCCTGTCTCTGCGCAAGCAGCACAACGATGTGCTGCTATCCGTCACCAATACCGGCGAGGGCATCGCCGCCGAGCATCTGACCCGGATCTTTGACCGGTTCTACCGCACCGATACCTCGCGCGCCCGCAAGCAGGGCGGCTACGGACTTGGACTCGCGATTGCGAAGTCGATTGTGGAGCAGCAGCATAAGGGCAAGCTGTATGCCAAAAGTACAGTCGGAGAATCAACTACGTTTTATGTGCAGCTGTCGTAATTAAACCGAATTTTAAATAAACGGCTGAAACCAGGTGGAGGGTCCCTCCGTATCAGAGTTATTACCGATAAGGAGGAGATTCACAGCAATGTCCATGTTTAAAAGAATGCTCGCAAGCGCCGGAATTGGCGCCGCTGAGGTGAACCTCATGCTTCACCAGGATGTAGTAAGAGCCGGTGATACACTCAGCGGGGTTGTCCGCATTCAGGGCGGCCGTGTGGATCAGAAGGTTGATGATGTGTATGCCTTCGTCAAGACCCGCTACGTGAAGGAGCATAACGATTCCAAGAGCCATGTAGAGGCAACCATTGCCAAGTTTTTGCTGGCTTCCGGTTTCACCGTGGAGGCAGAGAAGGTCTATGAATTCCCTGTATCCTTCCAGCTTCCGTCCGTTACTCCGGTGACCATGGGCAAAACTCCCGTATGGATTCATACCGGGCTGGATATCAAGGAAGCCCTCGATCCGAAGGACGAGGACTATCTCCAGGTGCTGCCTCATCCGCATTCGGCGGTTGTTCTGGATGCTGCAGCCCAGCTCGGCTTCCGGCTCCGCGAGGTCAGCTGTGAATACGCTCCTCATTACGGCAAAAGAAACGGGCTCCCCTTCGTTCAGGAGTTTGAATTCCTGCCTTCCAGCCAGTTCCGCGGCCGTCTGGATGAGCTGGAAATCATGCTGTACCCGGATGAGCAGGGCGTTGAGCTGCTGCTGCAGATTGACCGCAAGGCCCGGGGATTATCCGGCCTGCTGGCAGAGGCGCTTGATGCCGACGAGAAATTCGTAAGACTCCGCTTTGACCAGAGTCATCTGGCAGCGGGAACGGAATACATTGCAGGCCAGCTGCTCGCAACGATCAGCAAATACGCATAACGGCTTCTATACAAGAAACCGGCTGAACGGATTACTATCCGTCCAGCCGGTTTTTGTGTACAGGGCAGCCGTTCTCATTGGATCCGGTTAACCGCTCTGTAGTTAGCCTGCATTGACCTTAGGCTTAACCGGCACCAGCAGATCAAGCTGCATGCACTGGTCAAGCTCCTCATTACTGAGCAGATAACGGTTAAGGTAGTTGAGATGCTCTTCAAGCAGACCGCCCATGCAGGCCGGATCGCCCGGATTCAGCTCATACTCCCCGTGGCTCTCTACCCACTTATACAGCCAGCCCCATTCCTCGAAATTGCCCATAGGGATCATGTGCGCAGCATAGAGGCCTCCGGGAAACTCTTTTTTCACAAATGGCTCCGGCAATTCCAGATCTGCCGGGATCGTCACCCACCGCTCGTAGCCGTGGTCAGAGCCATCCGGCTTCTCTCCGTTCGGATGATTGAAGCCGTAATGCCGCAGGTCCGGCTTAAGCCGGCTCAGGTCAGTCCGGATCATAAACCGGCGCAGCTCCGTACCCGTATCCGCCTCCGGCGAACCTCCTACACAGTGGATGGAGGCCACCGTGGCAGGGGGCAAATAGACAATCCTTACATCCTTCAGCTGGGATAACTGATCTCCGGCAGCGTTCAAATCACTCATACCTGTCTCCTCCTTAAAGCTGAATTTAGCGGAAGGAAGGGATTCAATGATTTGCAGAACAGACTTATCGGCCAATAATTGAAGGCCTGTAGCAGCTTCAGCTGATCCTTTAAGCGCCTCAAGCAGTTCATCCAGAACCGCCCTTATTGCAGACAGGGCTGTTATCTCCTGGGTCAGCGCCTTCACTTTGTCCTGAAATACGGCGATGGCTGCCCTGGCGTCTTCACTCTGCAGAATGGCCTGAATGTCCTTAAGCGGTATCCGCAGCTTTCGCAGCAGCAGAATCTGCTCCAGCCGTCTAAGCGAATCTTCATCATAGGTCCGGTACGCGTAACCATCGCTCCTGACACTGGCCAGCAGCCCGATCTGCTCGTAATATCTGAGCGTTCTGGTGGATACATTGAAGCTTCTGGTTACCGCAGTTATCGTCTGTAAATTCATGGAATCCTCCTTTCACTTTCAGCTTAAGGTACGACGCGGCGTCAGAGTCAAGCGTGCAGCAGTTCCTTTAAATAGCCGCTTAACGCCCGGGCTGCCTGCTCATGGGCCGATATTCCGGGATGGCTTCGAGCGCCGGCACTTTCCGGTGTCATGTTAGGCAGCTGGAATACAGAGGCCCTTGTGTCTCCTGACTTACGGATATAACTGTCAACGGCACGGCTGATGGCCGGCAGCATCGGAACGCCCAGTATTCCGTAAGCCCAGACCAGATAGGCCCGCGGATTGCAGAATCTCAGCTGTACAAGAAACGCTTCTGCAGCTGCCTCAAAAGCCTGCAGGTCCTCCTCATTGAAGGAGCCGTCTTCGTTCAGCCGCTGCTTGCGGGACCTGCCGCTGACCGGATCGTTCCAGTCCGGCGAATAAAAGGCGCCGCCGTCGTTGGTGCCCAGATTAATCACAACGGCATCCGGCTGCCAGGCCTCAAAATTATGGTCCTGCAGCGCTCCGAGCGCTTCATTGCGCTCACCGCCCAGCAGGCCGCATACCTGCCCGTAATAGAGAGGGATATTCTTCCCGGGATTGTTATCCCAGCTTGTCAGCACCCCCCAGCCGCTCTGGGAGATGACAGAATAGTCCGCATCCAGCTCCCTGGCTGTCATGGCGGTATAATTCACGGCAGCACTGAACCACATGGGAATCCAGTCTTCCTCGGACTGGGCGCCGATCACGCCCTCGCCTGAGGTGATACTGTCCCCGATGAACTCAAGCTTCAGCGGCTTATCCGCTACCGGCAGAAACTCCCCGTCACACTGAACTCCATGTATCTGCAGCAGACAGCCCGGGTCATCACTCATCGCCTGCAGCTCCTTAATAATCTTCACATTCTTCACAGCCTGATCATTCATGCCTCTGAAGACACAGATCCAGTGTCTGCCCGCGGTTACCATCTGTCTGCTGACAGGGGATCCGTTAATGACGATGCTGATCCACGGCTCATGCTGGTCATAGTCGGCTTCAGCCTCAATCCACAGCTCCGAACCCCTGATATTGAATTCAAGTGCGCTGCCTGTCCAGAACAGCGTCAGGGGAGCCAGGCTCCCATTTGTTCTGCCGTGAACCTTGAGATGTGCAACCTCTTGCAGGGCTGCGGCTTGCAGTCTCCCGTTCTCTTTCATCCTCTCGTTCCTCCCGGCTTTCTCCCAAGATCAACTATCCTTGCTTGATTGGTGCCGCCAGCACAATCTGGCCTCTAGGCGCTTCGCCGCCGTCATCCGGCTCGAGTGTGATGGCAACAGTATCGTACTCCTGCGGCTCAAAGGTATAATACAGCGCGCCGTTACCGCCCTGTGATACGAAGGTGCCGGCATTCTGCGGAACATCGCCTTTGATCAGCCATACCTGGTATACTTCGGTCCCTGTAAGCTCCGGCAGTCCTTCGGCCTGCACAACAAGATGTGTGCTGCTCTTGTCCACGATGATGGTAGCCAGGCCTTTGACCGCAGACTCCACTGCCGCCGGACTAAGCACAACCGACTCATTCACCTTAATTCCCTGAAGCGGTCCAGAGCTGACAGCCACCTGTCGCTGCAGCTGATCGACATCCTGGCGCAGCTGGCTTGTATAGATGAGCAATACTACGACAGCTGCAGCAAGGCCGGCGCTAAGATAACGCAGGAACGGCTTCTTTCGGGGTGCCGGCGCGGTCTTGACCGTATACTCCGGCTCCTCCCGGACCGGCTTGGGTGCTTCACCCGCAGGCTTCTGAACCTGCTGAACCGGAGCATCTGCTTCCAATACCCGGGACAGAATGCGCTTCTTCATCTCTGCCGGCGGCTCAGCTGGCTCGGAGGCAAGAGGGAGCAGCTCAATTACCTGGCGGTATTCTTTTACCAGTTTCTCACATTCGGGGCATTCCTGTAAATGAACGCCGAACTGCTCCATTTCATCGTCCTGCAATGCGTCAAGCGCATACAATTCAGCCCATTCACACAAGTCTTTATTCTCTTCAGTCATGAGCCTGATCCCTCCTTCCCCAGTGGATTAACCGTTTCTGCAGCTGCCTCATGGCCAGTCTTACCCTGCTCTTAACTGTGCCCAGCGGAACAGCTACGTGATAGGCCACCTCCTGCTGTGTAAGGCCCTGATAATAGATAAGGTCCATCACCTGCTGCTGGTCTCTGCTCAGCTCCTGCAATGCTTCTCTTACCTGTTCTCCCGCCAACAGCATTTCAACCATATCCTCCGTCATCGCCCCGGTATCGCGGAGCTGCTGCAATTCCTCTGCATCAGCAGACTGCTGCGGAGGCCGTGTATTCTTCTTGCGCAGCTGGTCAATCGCAATATTCCGTGTAACCGTAAACATCCACGTTGACAGCTTGCCCTTAGCGGAGTCATACTGCTCCGGGTTCTTCCAGATCCGCATAAATAATTCCTGCATCACTTCCTCCGCCGCCATTGAATCCTTCACAATCCGGTATGCGAAGCTGTAAACCATCTGCTCGTACCGGTCGTAGAGCTTTTCGAGGGCATCCGGGTCCTTCTGCCTGATTTGCTGCATTAATTGTACGTCGTCAGCGACTTCGTTCAACTGTTACCCCCCATTTCCCCAGCGTAGTTGGATGAATTAATATTTTAAAATTTAATTTATAAAAAGTGATCCAACTTCTGAATACTTACGTTCCACTGAGTATAACCGCTTTTGATTAGCGGCTCAACTTTGAATGAAGGAGTGAACGGAAATGAAAAAGCTGCAAAGTAAGCTGGTTATCCTGATGCTCTGCCTGAGTTTATTTGTCCCGGCATTGGCAAGCGCCCACGAAGTGGATACGAATGGGGCCGCACCGAATTTACAGGCGGCTCTCGGTGAGCTGCTGGGCGAGCATGCACTGCTGGCCGTCATTGCGATGCAGAAGGGCTATGATGGTGTTGCAGATTTCAATGATGCGGCAGCGGCACTCGGCCAAAACACAGATGACCTCTCAGCAGCCATCGCTTCAGTCTACGGCAGTGCCGCAGGTGAGGCCTTCAAGCCCATCTGGTCCTCCCATATCGGATATTTTGTTGATTATGTGAAAGCGACCGCTGCCAAAGACGAGGCCGGACGACAGAAGGCCGTTGCTGAGCTTGATGATTACCGGATGAAGCAGGCTGAATTCTTCCATAATGCCAACCCGGCTTATTTTGAAACGGCTGCCATCTCAGACGGGTTAAACATGCATATCAACCATCTGCTGGATGCCTTCAACAGCTATGTAAATAAAGACTATACTGCTGCATATGAGGATACACGGACTGCTTACGCTCATATGTTCATGACAGCCAAATCGCTGGCTGCCGGCATTCAGGCCCAGTTCCCTGACAAGTTCCCTGCAGGCACCACAACCTCACCGGGAATCGACCTGCGCGCAGGACTTGGACAATTGCTGGGTGAGCATGCCACTCTGGCTGTACTCGCCATGCAAAAAGGGATCGACGGTGCCCCGGACTTCACTGCAGCAGCGGCTGCCCTGAACAGCAATACGGAGGATCTGTCTGCGGCGATTGCCTCCGTATACGGCACAGCCGCCGGCGATGCCTTTAAGCCCATCTGGTCTTCCCATATCGGATATTTCGTGGATTATGTAAAAGCTACAGCGGCTAAAGATGAAGCCGGACGCGGGCAGGCTGTTGCCGCGCTGGAAGATTACCGTATGAAGCAAGCCGAGTTTTTCCACAGTGCGAATCCGGCCTATTTTGAAACGGCAGCAATCGCAGAAGGCCTGAAAATGCATATCGGCCACCTGCTTGATACCTTTAACAGCTATGTAAATAAAGATTATGCTAAAGCTTATAGCCTTGAGCGTACTGCCTATTCCCATATGTTCATGACTGCAAGCGAGCTGACTGGCGGCATTGTCGCCCAGTTCCCGGACAAGTTCCATGGCAAGTCTGACGCTGCTGCCCCTGAAATGACAACCATTTCAATGAAGAAAGGCAGCACTGCCGTAACGGTTAACGGGACTACAAGCCAGATGGATGTTACTCCGGTCATGAAGGACGGCAGTACCTTCATCCCGCTCCGTTACCTTGGTGAGGCCATTGGCGTTGATATAACCTGGGATAACACCAAGAAAACGCTCTGGATCAAGGATGGAGACAACACCGCCGTCTTCCGGGCCGGACAGTCTTATATGGAACTGAACGGCGAGCGCAGGAACGTCGGGGCCCCTGTCTTCCTGGACAGCGGCCGCGTGCAGGTTCCGGTCCGTTTCATCGCCGAGCTGCTCGGCTGGGATGTGAGCTATACTCCGGCTGACGGCACCATTACCCTGACGAAAGCGATGGCGGCAACAACAGCCGCAGCGGCGCAGCACAGCCATTAATGAAGTAGAACCGGCAAAAAGAGAGGCCATCCCGCAGGGATGGCCTCTCTCTTACTGCTTCCAAGTTTCCTTATTCCACCGAATATTCAATCAGGTTACCCGACACACCCAGCATTTTTTCACTGGACAGGTGCAGACGCTCAATTACCTGCGTAAAAGCTTCAACCAGGGAAGCCTGCTCTGCCGCCGAAGCGGAAATCTGGCTGATTTCGTACTCCATTTTGCTGATAGACTCCTGAACTTCCTTCAAAGCAGCCTCGATGCCTGTTGTCGCCTCTCTGGAATGTACAGAAAGCTTACGCACCTCAGTTGCTACTACTCCAAAGCCGGCTCCCGCCTCCCCTACACGCGCCGCTTCAATTGCTGCATTCAGACCCAGCAGGTTGGTCTGCTCGGAGATTTCGCGGATCAGGCCGGATACCCTGGTGACCTTGCCCGCATTTTCAACCGCAAGCTTGCTGTTCTGCAGAATCTGCTCGCTGGTCGCCTGAAGCTCCTGGGCATGTGCCGCTACGTGCTGTACCATATCAATAAGCTCGTTCGAGATATGCTGATTATCATCTACAACAGCGTTAAGCTGGTGCTGGTTACTCTGGTCATAGGTAGCACAGAGCACTGCCACCACTTCATTGCTGTCATCGACAATCGGTATATTGATGACATCTATAGGAAATCCATATAATTCAGCGTTAATATGTACGAGGCTCGGCTCTCGCCCGTTCGTCAAGGCTCCAAAGTTCTGGAACTGGGGAATCAGCGGATCACCGACCTTTTGCTCCAGCTCAAAGCCCCGGGTCTGTACAAAATAAAGAACCTTAGTCCGGTCATACACGACAAGGTTCACTTTTTCACGTAAGGTCTGTGTAAAAAACGGCAATGCCTTCAATACGCTTTCTAAGATGTTCATGCTTCTTGCAGCTCCCTATCCATTTGAGGTCTGTATTTAATGTAAGGATAGTTATATCGGCAAAAGAATCACCATTCATTATATATTTTAAATATTAATATTATAATCTTAAGGAAGTGTATAAAAGTAAGTACTTCAACTTCATTTAATAGAAAAATAAGGTTTTTAATAGTTCTCCCCGCGGTAATACCGCTCCAGCTTATGCTCCAGATGGACGAGCTGCGCCTTCTTTTTCTCGATATCATCCAGCAGCACCTGCTTCTGCTCCTCAATCATCCGGGTTCTCTCCGGCAGGGTTGATGTCCCGGTCTTAACCATATCGTAATACCGCTTTATCTCCTCCACACTCATTCCCGTTTCCCGCAGACATTTCAGGAACACCAGCCAGCCAATGTCCTCTTCACTGTACAGACGGTTATTCTGCTCATTGCGGACCGCCGGCTCCAGAAGCCCCTTGCGCTCATAAAAGCGGATTGCCCCAATGTTCAGCCCTACCCTTTTAGCAATCTGTCCTATCGTAAACATTCTGCCTGCCTCCCGAAAATTCATTGTTGACCTACACTTAGTGTAGCATATTAAGCTTCAGATTATAGATAGCTATCATTTAACAGAAAGAAGGATAACGATGATGAAAACAGCTTTTGTCTCAGGTGCCAACAAAGGAATCGGACTGGAAACAGCCAGACAGCTTGGCGCAGCAGGATGGAAGGTAGTGCTCGGATCACGCAGTACGGAACGGGGAGAAGCAGCCGTTGCCGAATTAACCGGACAGGGGCTGGATGTGGAGCTTGTGCAGCTGGATATGACGAATCCGGACAGCATCGCACAGGCCGTCGCCACGATTCAAACCCGCTACGCTGATCTTACTCTGCTGATCAACAATGCCGGTATGCCGGGCGCCTTCTCCAGCTCCTTCAGTACTGCCCGTGAGGAGGATCTGCGGCAGGCTTTTGAAGTGAACTTCTTTGGGACGTTCCGGTTAAACCAGCAGCTTCTTCCGCTTATCAAGCAGAATGAAGGAACGATCATTAATGTATCGACCGACATGGCTTCCTTGCAGTTCATGCAGCATACGGAACATCCGCTGAACTGCTTCGACTATAATGCCTCCAAAACAGCCAGCAACGCGATGACCACCGCCATGGCTATAGAGCTAAGAGACACCAGCGCTCAGGTATTCGCCGTCACCCCCGGATTTACGAAGACCGACCTGAATCACAACGCCGAGGGCGGCAAGTCCAAGGAAGCGGGAGCAGCCATTATTGTCGGCTACGCCACCGACGGCAAGCGGCATAACGGAGAGTTTCTGGATGTGAACGGGATCTGCGCCTGGTAAAATCATATATATTGCTGAAAGACCGGGAAAGCCTCTGCTTTTCCGGTCTTTGTATTGCCTCTGTCTCTGTTAAAATGATAAGTATCGCTTTTATGATTATCTGCGCATTCAATCTGATAAAGGAGTCACCACATTATGTCTATTAAAGCAGTACTATTCGATTTTGACGGAACGCTGGCTGATACGCTGCCTTTGTCATTCACGGCTTTCCGTACGGTGTTTAAACAATACGAGGACAGGGATGTAACGAACGAAGAGCTGGTGGCCATGTTCGGACCGACCGAAGAGGAGATTATTGAAGTTAACTTTAATAATAAGGCCGCTGCTCCGCAGGCCGTTCAGGATTATTTCTCGATCTATGAGACGGGCCATAATGGGGAGTCGGTCGGGAACACCGAGATTACCGGTCTGCTGCAGCTGCTGAAAGACCGCGGGATCAGGATGGCTGTTATCACCGGCAAAGGGCAGCGGGCATACCGGATCTCCTCCAAGGCACTGCAGATGGAGGACTTCTGCGAGTTCGCCATTACGGGGGATGATGTGGCGCAGCCGAAGCCTCACCCGGAAGGCATCTGCCGCGCCCTGGAGATTCTAGGAATCAGCCCCGCCGAGGCTGTGTTTGTCGGTGACAGCAATGCCGATATTCTGGCAGGCAAGGCTGCCGGACTGCGTACCTATGCGGTGCGCTGGCTGTCGGCTTTTCAGAGTCAGACCTATGAGGTTGAGCCGGACGGCGTTTTCAGCAGTGTGGCTGAATTGGTGGAGCTGCTGGAGCAGGATCGCCTGTAATATTGACGTGGCGAGCTCGCGGTTGTTTATCTTGAGAAAAAAGCAAAATACGGCCGCTTTATGTAGAATCATAAGGCGCTGCTGATCTCGGCTTTGCTCGCAATACCACTTTGTTTAGCGAACCGGCACCACCTTTGTCACCCGTGCAGGGAGTCGCTCCTGAGGAGCGAATAGGTATATCACCAAATACCCAAGCGGAGGAATGGAAAATGGAAATATTTAAAACCAAGGAAGCTGCAGAGCAATTGTCCGTCAGCCAGACCACGATCAAACGCTGGGCCGCGATGTTCCCTGCCAGCTTTCCCAAGGACCGGTTCGGTCATTATATTTTTACCACACAGGAAGTCAGCCTGCTTAAATCTATTAAGGAACGGCTTGAGCAGGGCGAGTCGCTGGACAGCATCACGCTTGCCGGGAATAAGCCGCAGGCAGAGCCGGTGTCTTCTATCCAGAAGCTTCCCGTTACGGAGCCGCCTATGCAGGAGGTCTGGTCCAGGCTCGTCCGCATCGAGCGTTCGCTCGACCAGAAGGCCGACGAGGTGGTCTCCGTGCAGCTGCTTCAGCAGCGCCAGGAGCTGGAGGATCTGCGCCGGATGATCCAGCAGCTTGCAGTATCTATTGAGAGCATCCAGCAGCCGCGGCTTCAGGCAGCGGCCGCCTATGAGGAGATGCACCCCCTTGCCGCTATGAAGCTCAAAACTCCACCCAAGAAGCGCGGGCTGCTGCGTACTTTTTTCTCGCTGTAGACTGTACAAGCCTGGGTCCGGTACGGCCATTGCCGGGCTCAGGCAGCTAATTTACTTCATTAATAAGCTTGTTTCCACTACGGCTAGCCTGCATAGATCAGATCCCGCGCCGTAGCCGTTCTTTCCAATCCAGCCACCGGCGTTCCTCCCAGCCCGGCCAGATTTCTTTTATCTCCGTTAATAGCCACTCACCCGCTATCGTAATTGAATTTTCATGGGAAGCGTAGATGACCCAATCCATTTCAGCAGAAAACCAGTAGCCTTCTCCGTTGTTTGTGTAGGTTGGATCAAGTCCCCCGATATCAAGCTGATACTGTGGCGAATGGTCGAACTCCCGCAGCTCGAAAACCCGCTCTATCCCGTGAGCACTTAATATTGCCCTTAGTGCCTCAAAGCCAACCTCTTCTTTAAAATAGTCTTCCATAAAGGCTTCGGTATCCGTCGGCTTGGCATCAGTAAGCGGGTACCAGAAATCACTGATGCCCCACCTCTCCCTCAGGTCCTCCCACAGCAAGGTCCGCTCTACCTCTGACAATGTTCGCCGGTAAGGCAATGGCTGTACACGGCTTATCCCTTCTGCAGCTCTTTTTTTCAAATAATCAGCCATTAATTGTCGCTGCGCCTCGGCTGTCCGCCGAAAGAATCCCTCTTTATTCTCGGTAAATTGGCTCTGGGCGCTCCAGACAGCCGCCAGAATCTTCTTATGCGCTTCTTTTTCAGCGGCAAGTTCCGCTCCATCAGACCGTTCAAGCTCAGCAAGGATCGCATCGAGAACTAAATAGCGGGGGAACAACTCCTCTGCTTCAACAGTGTAGCCCCCGTCCGCCGTCCTGTCCCTGCCGTCATTCATCAGCCGTGAATATTTCCTTCCCCAATACCGGGACATAATCATGCAGTAACGCCTTGCAAGGGTATGAAGCTGTTCTGCCTGATTCATAGTGCACATCCTTTTTATATGAATTTGGTAGTATTACATGTAAAAAAGAGCCTGAACCCCATTATTAGGGCCCAGGCTTTCATTATATTACTTGTGCACCAAACTCTCAGCTGCCTCAATCAGCTGCTCTTTCGTAACCGCCGCAGAATCGGTCTGTACGTGGTAAGCAACCGCAGTATCCCCGGCTTCGCTAACCCAGGTCACATCCTGGTGGATACTGCTCTGCCCGAACAGCGACTGGTCATTTTTGAGATAATGTGCGGTCAGTCCGCCGATCGTGGCATCTTCAGCGGTTATCCCGGGCGGGCTTAGCTGGAGGATAGCGGGATTTACATCTTCTCCGGCGATTTGCCAGGTAACATAGATCGTGTCATTGGCTGCATTCCGGTAGACTGAAGTGTAGGTATCCATAAAATCATTGGCTGTGTCAGTGAGGCGCCACAGCATCTCACTTCCTGATGCGGTAGCTTCAGTCTTCAGCTCGTCAAAAATGGAGTCGGCGCCGGTCCCCAAAGCGACCTGAAAAGGGGAGGCCTCCATGCCTTCTTCCAGGCTATAGGCTCCAAGCAGGGTATCCGGCAGCTTTTCCCGGACTCCCTGCTGCTGAAGCAGCATTCTCCATTCTTCTGCCGGTACCTTCACCGGGTTATTGATACCATAAATAATCGGTGTCTCGCCAATAGTAAGATCAAAATCACGAAGATATACGACCGCCGATTCCCCGGGTACTAGCTGTGCTTTTACCTTTTCCAGCTCACCGCGGATTTTCACCACATCCTCCTGCTTGAACTGCAGCTGCTGCTCCGTACGGTTGCTGACGGACAACTTACCTTCATAAGAATACAGCAGCCTGCTGCCGGCATAACCGAAGCCGCACAGCATCACTACAATTAGAGCGGTTAAGAGGTATACGGACGTTTTTCTTTTCCTTGACATAAATGAGACTCCCCTTTGCTGCATCACCTGCTGCCTGTATTCCGCCGTAATCCGGTTATTAAGGCCCTCCGGGCTTCTCCGGGAATCCAGTCTGAATTCCTCTGTCAGCTGCTGTTCAATAGACAAAGCCATCACTCTCCCTTTCCATCCCCTGCTCAGTGAACCGGCGGCGTAACTGTTTCAGCGCATGATGATGCCTCGATTTTACGGTGCCTAATGGAACCTTCAGCAGCACAGCAATTTCCATCAGCGTACAATCCTGATAATAGCGCAGCACGATAACCTCCCTGAGCTTGAGCGGCAGCGTCTGGAGCAGCTGAAGCAATTCCAGCTGGTCATCCAGCGCAGTGATGTGCAGCTCAGCCGCCGGGTCTGCAGATCTGCCGGTGCTGAGCTTCAGCTTTTCCGTAATCCGAAAAAGACGCCACTCCCTCCGCTTCCAGTTCCTCACCTGCCTGATCATCAGGCCGCTGAACCATGCGCCGAAGTTCTGCTGCGGATCATACGTATGCACGCTCCTGTACAGCTCAAGATATACCTCGCTCATAATATCTCCGGCATCCTGCCGGCGGGGGGCAAGGTAACTGATGAAGCGGTACGCGTGATCCCGTGTAGCTTCATACACAACCTGAAATGCTTCTTCATCACCCTGGCTCATCCGGATAAGCCACGGGTGTAAATCTAAATCCTTCATAGGACCGGCCTCCATTCAGGTGTTACAACGGATATTGGCCCGCTGGGGTTGAAAAGGTTCAAAAGGGGTGGAAATTTATTGCTGCCTAATCCCACCATGCGTGAAGCCGGGGTTTAACCGTGAGTTCATCGGCAGAAGCACAAAAGCTGAGAAACTCCTGCTTAAATCTGCGGACAGAATATGGACATCTATGTAATCGAAATCTCTAACACTATGCGAGTTCTTCAAAGCAGCCCATTCCCCCCCGATACCTAACAGATCATCCCTCCGCTCAACATCTCTATTAAATATAAATTCACTCATTGAGGTGCCTCCTTCTTTTCTCAAACAAACCGTTACACGGGATAAGTGCTGTAATTTATAATGGTACAAAAAGCGAGTCAGAAAGGAGCCCTATGCCCATCATTGAAATGATCCCATGGATTGCCGCATTTGCCTTTCTGCTATCCGTACTCTGGATTGTACTCATAAGTTGGAGGAACGGGATTTCGCCGATGCCCGCATCCGGTCCTGTCCGGCTGGCGGTGATTGCGGAGGTGCAGCGGATTCGGGGCTACGGCAATATCATTGAGGCCGGCTCCGGCTGGGGAACGCTGGGGCTGGAGGTTATCCGCCGTTGTCCCGGCAAGCGGCTGACCGGAATCGAAAACTCCGGCATCCCCCTATTTTTCTCCAGGCTGCTCACCGTATTGTACACCCGCCTAATGCCGGGTAAGAGTGCCGGGGCGGGCCTGCGCAAACGGGTTACTTTTAAGCGCGGGGATATCTATAGCTACTCTTACAGAGATGCCGACATTGTGCTCTGTTATCTGTTTCCGGGAGCAATGGGGCGTCTGGCGGGGAAGTTCAGGCAGGAGCTGCCGCAAGGTGCGACGGTAATCAGCGTTTGTTTTGCATTGCCGGACAGGCAGCCTGTGCGCGTTATTACCTGTGAGGACCGTCTGCGGACTAAGGTGTATGTGTACCGGTATTAGGGATGGGGCAAGATCTCCTATCCCAGTGCGTTCAACAGGTAAAGTCCAGATTGGTGCCCAAACCGCCCACCGAGATTAACCGCTCGAAGTTCTCAACCAGTACCATATGGTACTCCTTGTCAAACCCGAACCCGCCGGACAGGGTTATGTCAGGCAAGTCTAAACTATATTGGTACTTGGTAAGTGAATGCAGGATCACAACGTCACCCTTTTTATTCGTGCGCTTAACCGAGATCTTAAACTCCTCTGGCGACATTGCACTTAAGTCTGCATGTTCTAACCTATCCAAGTGTTCCAGCTCGTGAACAAAACGCTGAAGCTGCTCCACCTCGAACCAGACATTAAGACACGAGCCAGTAAACTTGTTATTTACAACCTCAATACTACAGGCCACACTGGGTAGCTGTTCATGTATGTACTGCTCGAGATAAAATGTGATGTATGACGCTCTATCGGATGAATATATTCTAAAATCATAATCTGTCTGTCGGTTAAACATGGCTTCCCCCACGTGAATGAAATGATTTCAACTCCCAAAATGTTCCAAACCCTACTAATTTCATTCTAATCGCTAACCTCCCTCCCAGCCAATACATTCTAACGGACTCAGCGGACCTTATTCCCGCAATTCCAGTCCAGCGGCGGGTTTAACGGACTCCAGTGACGTTATTTGCTCCAAACTCACCCGCACCAGCGCATTTTCGGCTAAATAGCGTCATCTGAGTCCGTTAGAATTTCCAACCGCCGGAAAACCGGCAAATAACGCCTCCTGAGTCCGTTAGAGCGTCCCGTGTGCTGCAGGTGCTATAAATGCTCCGGCTGCGGTGAATGGGACGATTGCTACACCTGCCTCATCCCGCCACCCGCGCAAAAAAACAGGGCAGCGCCTCCCAAAGCGGGAGACCGCTGCCCTGCTCTTGCATAAACCTACGCCTGCCCGCCCCAGCGGACCGCATATCCCTGCCTATCGCCTACAGTTCGTATACTCTTACTCGTACACTCTTTTACTTGTTCGCCAGGAACGCATCAATCTGTGCCTGCAGCTCGGTCTGGATCTTATCAAGACCCGCGGATTTCAGCTGCTTGTTCAGGTCAGCCAGGCCTTTGTCGATGTCTTCGATTACGCCGTATTCCAGCGGAATAGCGTAGCGCAGCATCACGTTGCCGACGTTGGCGATTTCGGTCTTCACTTTGCTGTTGTCGAACACGAAGGTTTCCAGGTCATAGTGGTACACACTTGCTTCCCACTTCTTGACCAAATCGGAAGCTTCCTGCGGGAACGCTTCATTGTCGCGGTTCAGCGGCGAGTTGAAGTTCCAGTTGGAGAAGCCGGTGTAGTTCGGGTTCTTCTCAAGCGCTTTGTATTTGTCGTCACCAACCGGCTCATAGTGCACGCCGTTGATACCGTACATGATCAGGTCGTGAAGCTGTTTATCATTTTGCATCAGATCGATCATCATCAGGGAGCGCTCCACATTTTTGGAGGTCGCATGGATGGAGGTACCGTTCTGTGTCGAGATGGCGATCGATTTTTTCTTACCCTGGTTGATATCGGCCAGTGCTACTTCGTAAGGTGAATTTTCCTGGCGCATCAGGGCCATCAGGGCACCCAGTGTACCGTTGTTGTGCGTAATGGAGGCCGTTTTGCCTGCCTTAAAGTCAGCCTGATGATCGTTTTTGCTGTTCAGCACATTCTTGGACCAGGCGTTGTTGTCGGCGAGATCCTTGTAGTACACCAGCAGATCCTTGAACTCCTGTGTTTCATAGACGTTGAATACTTTACCTGTCGGATCATCCAGCTTGAAGGCGAACGGCAGGTCGAGGTCGAACATATTCCATTCATTCTGCTGCTTCAGCAGGACACGGTCCAGGTTATGATATTTCCAGTCTCCGGTTTCCGGAGTGAACGGGGCAACGCCCTTTTCTTTCTCAGCAATGGTTTTCAGGTAAGTCGCATAGGATTCAGGGCTGTTGATCTCAGGCAGATTGTACTTTTTGCGCAGATCTTCGCGGTAGAGAATCAGCTTCTCAACAGACTCCCCTCTGTTCTGCGGAACCATGTACAGCTTGCCGTTCACTTTGGCCTGATCCCAGCTTACCTGCGGCATAGCCTTCATGGTTTCCGGCATGTATTTGTTCAGCAGCTCATCGGTCAGCTCCAGGAAGCCGCCCTTCAGCGCCTGGTCATTGTAGCCGGCCCAGTTCGCCGAGTAGATCAGGTCAAAATCCTCATTCGCCGCCAGCTTCAGCGGATATTTCTGCGCCCAGTCGGACCAGTCGAGGAACTCGCCTTCGATGGTGGCATTGATCTTTTCTTTCAGCACTTTATTGATTTCGGCGAACACGCTGTCATAATCGACCGGCTTAGGTCCGACAAAAATCATTTTCAGCTTCACTTCTTTGGATGTATCAACGGTACCGGAAGCCGCAGGATCTGTTGCAGTTCCCGTATCGGTGGTGTTGCCGCCTGCCTCTGATGCATTATTAGTAGGCTCTGCCGGTGCATTGGCATTATTATTGCCGCCGCACGCACTTAGAATCATAACGAAGGTTAAAACGAGCGCCAGCAGCATCATTCTATTTCTTTTCAGCATCTCAAGCCTTCCCCCTTGTAGTTAAATATGAAATCTATTGATAAACCGGATGACTCCGGGTTCACCCTTTAACAGCACCAATCGTTAAGCCTTGGACAAAATAACGCTGCACGAACGGATAAGCCAGCAAAATCGGGCCTGTGGCAACAACCGTCATCGCCATTTTGAGGCTCTCGGTCGGAATGGAAGTAGTCACGACAGCGCCCGCACCCATCATCGCCTTGCGCATACCGTCCATGTTGCCCAGCATTTTGTACAAATAATACTGCAGCGGCATCAGATTCTCGTCGGAGATGAACAGCAGCGCATTATACCAGTCATTCCAGTAAGCCAGAGCCAGAAACAATCCGATTGTAGCCAGGGCCGGCTTGGACAGCGGCAGAATCAGGCGGACATAAATCCGGAAGTCGCCGGCGCCGTCAATTTTGGCCGATTCGACAATGGCTTCGGGGATGCTGCTCATAAAGGACTTCATGACGATAATGTAGAACACATTGAGCACCATCGGCACAATCAGGGCCATCGGCGTATCCTTCATGTTGAGATAGTTGACGATCAGCAGATACCACGGAACGAGCCCGCCGCTGAACAGGGTAGTAAAGAAGAAGAAGAACGAAAACTTGTTGCGCCACTTGAAGTCCTTGCGGGACAGCGCGTAAGCGGTCATTGAAGTCAGGAACAATCCCAGCAGGGTGCCGGTCGCCGTAACCCCGATAGTCACCAGATAAGCATTAATCATTTCTTGCGGGTATTTGAAAAGTATACTGTAAGCCTCGGTGGAGAAGGCAGTTGGTATAAACTGATAGCCGTCCGTTACGATTTTGGTCTCTTCCGTCAGGGATGAGGAGACAACCAGAATGAACGGGAAGATACATAGCACAGCGAGAAGGATCAGTGAAACATAGCCTATGGCTGAGAAAATTTTACGGTCAAGCTGCTTCATATCGTTACCTCCATTTCCTGTTTGTCCCTAGAAAAGGGCCCGGTCTTTGTCGTATTTGCGGACAGCATAGTTCACCGTCATAATGGTTGCGAATCCAAGCACCGACTGGAACACACCTGCCGCAGCCGACATTCCGATGTCATTGGAAGTAATCAGTGACCGGAAGACAAAGGTATCAATAACATCCGTCGCGGAGAACAGCAGCCCGTTGTTGCCGATCATATTATAGAACATTCCGAAATCCCCGCGGAAAATGTTCCCGACCGCCAGCAGCACCAGAATGATAACCGTCGGCATCAGATTCGGGATCGTTACCTTCATAATCCGCTGGAAAATGTTCGCGCCGTCAATCTCGGCAGCTTCATACATTTCCGTATCAATGCCTGTTATCGCAGCCAGATACATTACCGTTCCGTACCCAAGGCTCTTCCAGGCGGCTACAAGCACCAGGATATAAGGCCAGTAAGCAGGTGTATTATAAATATCGATAGGCTCCAGGCCAAGCCCTCTGAGCATCGCATTCACCGTACCGATATCATAGTTCAGCAGGTTATAGGCAATTGCACCGACTACGACCCAGGAGATAAAATAAGGCAGGAACAGCGCGGATTGCGTCAGCTTCCGGAACCACTTTCCCCCGACCTCGAACAGCATAATGGCGGCAAAAATCTGCAGAATGTTGTTTACCGTAATAAAAGCGATGTTGTACAGCGCCGTATTCCGCGTAACCCGCCAGGCGTCGCCTGATTCAAAGAAAAAGCGGAAGTTGTCCAGCCCGTTCCATGCACTGCCGAAGATCCCTCCGGCGTAATCGTATTTCTTAAAGGCGATGACGATCCCCGCCATCGGGATGTAAGCAAACAGGAGGAAGAAGGCAACCGCCGGTAACAGCATCAGCAAGAGAACCTTATAATTTTTTAAATCACTCCAGAATGTATGCCCTTTCATTTCTGCACCCCTCTCTTCTCTATATCTCACATTATAAGCAGGGCGTGCTTCCGGCATAATTCAGCGAAACAACTAAACTTAATACTAATTCAACGATTTAGTATATAAAAAAAAGCCCCCGTCCCGTCAGGACAGAGGCCGCAGCATTATATTTTATTCCGCTTCCGGTACTCGCCCGGCGACATCCCCATATACTGCTTAAATTGCCGGTTGAAGTAGATGATATTTTTATAGCCGGCCTGCTCGGCGATTTCATAGACCTTTTTGGTCGGGTCCTCCAGCAGCTCACAGACCCGCTTCATCCGCAGCTCGCCGACATAGTCGCTGAACAGGCTGTTCGTCTCCACCTTGAACAGGTGGCCCAGGTAGTTAGGCGAAAAGTCGAAGTGGGCCGCTACCTCGTTAAGGGTAATCTTCTGGTCCAGCCTCGCCTTCACATAGTCTGTAATTTCATCAATCAGCTTGCGCTTCTGCCGCTGGCGCTTCAGGTACAGACGCTCCGACAGCTCGAAGAACCGCCGTCTCAGCCAGGAGAGGATATCATGCACCGTCTCGAACTGGAACAGCACGAACGGCTGATGGGCATCCCAGTTCAGAATCTCGTACAGATGCTCGTTCATCTGCCGCAGGTCAGCGTGCAGCTTGGAGGTGATCCGGATGATGATATCGTAGATATCATTTTTTTGGGAGATCGGGCTGTCCCCGGCAAACAGCTGCAGCAGGCAGTCATCGACAGTCGTTAGGTCATAGTCCAGCATTGCCTTCAGCATCCGGTCAACAATCTCCTCCAGATCGGAAGCGATTTTCTCTTTGGGGTGCCACTCCGATGCGTCCTGAATGAGCCTGTTCTTGCCGACAATCCATTTGATGCTGAGCGCGGCCTGAGCCTGGCGGTAGGAGTCATGCAGCTTGTCCGGCCCGGCAGCATACATGCCTCTGCCAATGGTAATGGAGCAGGCAAATTCCTGATAGAACGCACGGATCAGCTCCTCCAGTAAGGCAGTGAAATGCTGTTCCTGAACCGCAGCCAGAATGATAAAGTGATAGTCATAGCCGGTAATCACCATACCCAGATTATGCGCCCGGGCGAACTCCCGGATAAACCCTCCGGCACTGCTGCTCCAGGCAGACCGTTCCTCTTCGCTCCAGCCGCGTATTTTCCAGGCGATATCGTCCAGTTCCACAATCGCAACAGCCGACAGTGCCTGCAGGTAAGGCGTGAGCACGCCGAGAATATGCGCCTGCGCCGGTCCCGGCGCGGCCTCACTGAACCAGCGCAGCAGCAGCTCCTGATTGACAAGAGACAGTGTCTCCGTCAAGGAGGTATGCTGCTTGCGCTCCTTCTCGATCTTGACGCAGAGCCGCTCCAGCATGCTGTACAGCTCCTCATCGTCCACAGGCTTCAGCAGATAATCGGAGGCATTCAGCTGGATCGCCTCCTTGGCATAGCTGAAGTCCTGATGGCCGCTGATGAACACAATTTCAACCTCCGGGTTCAGCTCCTTCGCCTTGCGGGCAAATTCCACCCCGGTCATAATCGGCATCCGGATGTCGGAAAGAATAATATCGACAGGCTGCTGCTCCATTATTTTGAGTGCGGCAAAGCCGCTGGCAGCCGTCCTGACACTATGCAGCGGCAAGCGGCTGCTTCCGGCCACACGCCGTCTCAGCCATTCCAGATCAATGGCCTCATCATCCACCAGCAAAATATTTATCTCCAGGGCCATAATCCTCTACTCTCCCCTCACTTCGCGGATCTCCGCATTCTCAACCGGCAGGACAATCTGCACCGCCGTTCCGGCTCCGTAATAGCTGCCGATCTGAATCCCGTAATCATTGCCGTATCTCAGCTTGATCCGTTCCTCCACATTCTTCAGGCCATAGCTTCCCGGCTGAAAGGAGCCTGCGCGCATGCTGCGCAGCGTATCCGGCCGCATGCCGATACCGTTATCAATCACCTTCAGCTCAATCCGGTCACCAAGCCTCCGGCCCGTAATCCGGATGGCAATACTCTCGCCGAACCAGGCGTGCTTGAATATATTTTCCACGAACGGCTGCAGGATCAGCTTGATGACCGGAACCTGCAGAATATCAGGATCAATATCATAATAGACTTCAAAGGCGTCGGCATATTTCACCCGCTGGATTTCCAGATACATTTTGACCTGCTCCAGCTCTTTTTCGATCGAGATATAGACCCGCCCTTCGTTTAAGGTCAGCCGATAAAACTTGGACAGCCCCTTCACCATCCGCGTAACCTTCCCGACCTCTCCAAGATTGGCCAGGCTGCCGATGGTGGACAGGGTGTTATACAGGAAATGCGGGCTGATCTGGGCCTGCAGCACATCCAGCTCGGCCTGCTTCTTCTGAAGACCCTGAACGTAGACATTTCGGATCAGCTCCTGAATGCTCGCCGCCATCTGATTAAAGCTGTTGGCGATATACACAAACTCATCATTCCCGGGGAACCCGATCCGCTTGTAGAAGTTCCCTTCCTGGAAGGAACGGGCCAGATAGACGATACGCTTGATCTTTTTG
The DNA here is from genome assembly GCF_058313675.1 of Paenibacillus sp. fava2. Taxonomy (NCBI): domain Bacteria; kingdom Bacillati; phylum Bacillota; class Bacilli; order Caryophanales; family Paenibacillaceae; genus Paenibacillus; species Paenibacillus sp. fava2. The sequence goes on from NZ_CM177755.1 coordinate 7,133,699, forward strand.
CCGGATATACGGGCTACAAGGAACCCAATCGCCGCCATAACCACGAAGCTGATCGTGCAGACTGCGCCAATGGCCTTCTGCATTCTGCTTGCATCCTTGTTGAGATAGCTGTGCGGCACCCGCGCCTCAATCACATAACCGGGTATCGGAATTTCCTCGCTGATTATTAGATAATCGTCCGGCTTAGCCGGCTTGTCCGGAGCCCCCTGCTCATAAATGGTCTGCCCCTGTGCTCTGTCAACCAGCCGCAGCTCCAGCCCCTGATCAACCGGAAACGTATCAAAGCTGCCGAACAGCTCGTCTATTCTCGCCGTAACCCGGATATACCCGATGATTGACGGAGCCGCGTTGGAAGCAACGAGCTTGCGGAAATACGAAATGTTGCCCAGCCTACTGTCACTGTCCGCCTGCAGCCACAGGCTGTCTCTATTATTCATCACGATCGACCGGAACCATTCCTTGTCCTCAATAACCCGGCCCGAGAGCACATAGTAATCGCTTCTGCCGATGGGCACCGTCATATCGTCTCCGGTAATCTCCAGCATGGTCTCATTAGCCGTATACAGCGCAAGCCGAAGCTTGTTCCCGTACAACTGCAGAGGCGCCTTCATATAGGGGACAATATCATCCCGCATCTTGAGCATATTCTCCAGCGGACTGCCCCTGAACTGCAGCGCATTCTGAAAGTTCGTATTGAGAAACAGTGAATTGCTCATCCGTTTGATCTCGTCGGTCTGGTATTCGATATTGCTCCTCGTCTGCTTGAGGGCCGTCCGCACATTCGTCTCCGCCATCTCAGTTCTGGACTCAACAAGCATCGTGTAGGCTATATAGCCGACCAGCAGGTCTGTCAGAAGGACCAGCACCAGATAAGGAATCATCATTTTGTAGGTGAACGGAATATACTTTTTATCCGGTGAAAATTTCTCCATATCCGGCGCTCCCTTGCATGCTTAATAGCAGCTGTCCGCTGTTTTCATCCATTCTACAACGAAGTGTAAGCGGTTACTACTATTTTTGCGCAAAAAAGAGAGGCATCAGCCGCCTCTGGCCGGTGCCCTTCATGTACCATAATAGAAAGTAGTTGTATATATCCTTTTCTGGAGTGCCGCATTGCCTCACTATCTGATAGAATTATTATTGATGGCCTGTTTCGTTCATTGATCCGGCATTCCAGACGGGTAACGCTACGGCGCTTACGTCTGCATTCCGTCCTCGATCCGTTTCATAAATTCTTCAACAGCGCTGTAGCCCAGCTGCTTCAGGTACCAGTTGTTGGCTGCTGCTTCGATTAATCCGGCAACATCGCGTCCCGGCTGAAGCTGAACCTCGATATGCGGAATTTGCACCCCGAGATATTCGGTGAACTGGGGAACGAGCTCCAGCTCATTGTTGAGTGCATTCTCCCTCCAGGGACATAGCTCAATATCGAGCACAATCCGGGTCTCATCCTGGAAGGCCTTGCGCCCGTACTGGCGGACCACATTGATCAGCCCGATGCTGCGCAGCGCCAGGAACTCGCGTGTGGTCTCGTTATGCGTACCAAGCAGCGTATGCGGCCCCAGCTTTTTGAGCACCACAATATCGTCTGCTACGAACCGGTGGCCTCTGCGGATCAGCGTATGTGCGGTTTCGCTTTTGCCGATGCCCGATTTGCCGCGCAGCAGAATGCCGATGCCGGATACGTTAACACATACGCCATGAATCGACAGCTCGGGGGCCAGCGCCTTCACCAGATAGCTGTCCAGTTTAGCTATGAACTCATTGGTCGTATCTGCTGTGCGCAGCAGAGGGATTCCCTCCTGGTCGCAGAAATGCGTAAGATAAGGAATTTCCTGCTGTCCGGTTGTTACAATGAAGCACGGGGGATGATATTTGACGATGTTGCCGATATGCAGCACGCGGTCCTCTACGCTCAGCGTAAGCAGATAATTAATTTCCTTGCGGCCGAGCACCTGCACCCGCTCCATAGGAAAGAAATCAAAATACCCAACAAACTCCAGCCCGGGCCGGTGTGTACGGGGGCGTGTGACCATGCGGTCCATCCGGCTGGCTCCTGCAAGCACCTCCAGCTGGAATTTATCAGTAAGGCTCTGAACGGTGATCGACTTCATGGGGTTCTCCTCCTGCAGCTAAGGCGTATCCCGGATACGCCTGAAATGGAATAGTATGGTTGACGGTTATATTCAACGGCTGGGGTAACTCTACCTTCTCTTTATTATAGATTCCTCTAAAAATCTTGTATTCTTGCAATGCTGATTATATAGTTAAAAATATTACCTAAGTCTTAAGACCCACAGAAATTCATAATCTACCAATTAATGCAAGAAGGTGCGGCGTATTGGATTTGGGATCGTGGATTGATCTAATCATGTGCTTTGTCTTGTTCCTGCTGTTCATATACATATTTGCTTCTGTAACCATAACCAGATTACACAAAGTGTATCTGGGCTTTCACTTTTCGATGATGGTGTGGCCTTACTGCCAGTTCGCCATCAAAACCGTGGACGACCCGGTCTTTCAGCTATTTTATGTAAAAGCGGCCTTCGTCGATGCTTCCCTGCTGATTGCGGGCTGGATCTTCTTCATCATTCTGATCTCCGGCCAGTCACAGTTCCTGAAACGGAAAATCTTAATCCTGCTGTTCCTTCCGGCGGTCTTCTCGTCGGTTGCCGTCATCCTGAATCCGCATGAATGGTTCGTCCGCCCGGTAAACGGGGGATATGTAGAAAGAATCTACGGCCCTATTTTCTGGATCAACATTTTCATTCTGGTTATTCATGCCCTTGTGTCCCTGTATATTATTTATGTTGCACTGGTGTCCGATCAGGCTTCCCGGATCAAGAACCAGATCATGTCCATGCTCAGAGGGATCCTGGCTGTTACGATATTTCTGCTGCTCGACATCCTGCTGAATGTCGTCCTTGATGATTACCTGCCGGTCATTCCGGGATTCACTTCGCTGGGCATCGTCATTTCGGCTATTTTCTTTGTGATTACCATTCATCAGGATAAAGTATTCGATATTGTAACGATTGCCCACCAGGATATCATTGATACGATGGAATACGGCATTCTTGTGCTGGATGACCATGAACGGGTAGTCGAGATGAATCAGGCCCTTGATCCTTACTCCAGGCTTGAGCCCGGGGACCGGTTCCAGATGGAGAATTTTCTGCCGGGTACAACCGATGCCATCAGACACTTTCTACACCGTTACCGGGAGCACCCGGATGAGATGGCCGAGATTGAATGCCTGCATCCCGGCGGCCGCCTGTACATTAGCATTCATGCTGCCCCCATCATGGTCAGCTCGGTCAGAGTAGGGCGTACCATTACCTTTCAGGATATTACCGAGCTCCGCCGGCTTGTTGATGAGACCAATCATCAGAATACCATTCTTCAGGAAAGAAATGAATCCCTGATCAAGGTTCAGGAGGAGCTATTCCAGACCAACCGCAAGCTGACGAAGATGGCCATTACCGACAGCCTCACTGAATGCTATAACCGGCATTATCTCACACAGCAGCTGGAGAGGGAAGTAACGGAGAGCCGTGAGCACCCGTTTCCTTCGGCCATGATCCTGATTGATATCGACTTCTTCAAGGCAGTCAATGACCGGTACGGCCATCTGGCCGGCGATCTGGTCATCTGCGGTACGGTAGAGATACTCCAGCGAACGCTGCAGGAGAAGGATATTCTGGCCCGCTATGGCGGCGAGGAATTTATCATCTACCTGCCGGATACGGAGGAGGCGCAAGCAGTCGCTATTGCGAAGCAGCTGAAATCCGCTGTGGCCGCCAATAAAATGAGCATTGACAACGTAGAGCATCCTGTATCGGTTACGATCAGCATGGGAGTGCTGAGCATCGCCGACTTTAAGGCCGGACAGCCCAAGGATGCATCCGCCTATCTGAACGACCTGTTCAAAACCGTCGACAAGGCGCTTTACGCCGCCAAGCATCAGGGCCGCAACCGGATTGTTTCGGTGCGGCGGTAGGCAGAGCCGGCCCCTGGCTGAAATGCAAAGAAGACCGTTCCCGGAAAAGTATTCCCGGGAACGGTCTTTTTATTAATACCAAGCTTATTGCATCGCTTCCGCCAGCCCGGTAAAAATCACACCCAGCGCATAAGCGCCGGCATCCGGATATCCAAGGCTGCGCTCGCCGACTGTACCGGCTCTGCCCATCCGGGCCACGATCTCGCCGGTCTGGCGTGCCCCCTCAACGGCAGCCGCAGCCGCATTGGTTGAAGCCGTGCCGAAGTCAACGCCCTGCGCGGCACTGTCCTTCCATGACTGCGCATAAGGAACCAGCGCATCAATCAGTGTCTTGTCGCCGACTACCGCTCCTCTGCCGAAGGCACGCTCCCCGGTATCCTGAATGCCTTTGACCACGGCCTCCAGCATCTCGGCCAGCTCCTGCATGGACAACCCCTTCCGGTCTCCGGCATATTTGCCGGCCGCCCGGAACGCGGAGCCCCAGATCGGGCCGGAGGCGCCGCCGCAGTGCTCCATAATGACCAGGGAGCAGGCATCCAGGAAGCTTCCCAGATCAGCTGCGTGATTAGCCGTAATCTCCGCCCATTCGGTTTTGAGCTGCTTGAACCCTTTGGCTACGCTCATGCCAAAGTCGCCGTCACCGGCATGGGCGTCCAGCTCACAGAACGGAACCTCATTCTCTATGATGATCTCGCTCATTTTATCAATGGCATATACCATGTTATTCAGCGTAAAAGTGTCCCCTGTAACCTTGGCATGTGCAGCATCGGTATCGCACTTAAAGGAAACCTCCTGCTCCGTTTCCGGCTTCAGGACGACCTCGGCGTATTGCACCGGCTCGAACGGCCCCTGCAGCACGAGTGCAGGCGTATGGCATTCATCGGCCAGCAATTCTTTAAGCTGATCGTCCAGCTTCATCAGCGACAGGGAGGCTCCGGCCATATCAATGCTCGTCATATAGTTTCCGACCAGCACGTTATGCACGGTAACCCCTTTGGCATCCAGCTCGCGGATCACCGAGTTGCCGAGCAGGTACAGCTCCTGCAGCGGCGTTGCGCCGAAGCCGTTGACCAGCACGGTCACCTCTGGCGATCCCGTCCCGCCTGAAACCGCCAGGCTTTCCAGCAGTGCATTTACCATCCGGGCCGCCAGCTCATCAGCAGTAACTACAGGCTCCCTGCGGATGCCGGGCTCGCCGTGAATGCCGACTCCATATTCCATCTCGTTATCCTCGAGCTGGAAGGTCGGTGTTCCCTTAGCAGGTACTGTACACGAAGTGAAAGCAAAACCGATGCTGCGGATATTTGCGATTGCCTTCTCAGCAGCACTCTTAACCTCAGCCAGCGATAAGCCACGTTCTGCCGCCGCACCGGCAATTTTGTGCACCAGCACCGTGCCGGCTACGCCTCTTTTGCCGACGGTATACAGGCTGTCTTCAACAGCGATGTCATCATCGACCTTCACATAATCCACTTCAATGCCGTCTTCGCCGGCAAGATAGGCGGCGTTCTTGAAGTTCATCATATCGCCGCTGTAGTTTTTGATGATCAGGAGCGTGCCCTTTTGTCCCGCTGTAGAACGGATAGTCTGATACACCTGGATCTGGGACGGTGAAGCAAAGATGTCGCCGCAGACCGCCGCATCCAGCATCCCTTTGCCGACAAAGCCGGCATGGGCAGGCTCATGCCCGCTTCCGCCGCCGCTGATCAGCGTTACCTTCTCCGGGTTCAGCTGCTTTTTCTGGATAACCTTGTGCTTACTGTTGAAAACAAGGGACGGATGGGCCAGCACCAGCCCGCTGCACATCTCCCGTACCAGCGTCTCGGGTGCGTTGATAATTTTCTTCATGTTATGCCCCCTTGCTCTGCTTGTAGTTCCCGCCGAGCTGGTCGGCTACCCGGATTGCTGCGGCTACAGCCTCTACCGTAATAGGAAACGGCATGGAATGGATCGACTCCTCCGCAATGCAGGCCTTGCCTGCAACTTCCAGCAGCTCTTCCTGCGAAATGCTGTCTACTCCGATATCAGCAAGGCTGACCGGCAGGCCGACCGACAGGCAGAAATCCATCACCTCGTTCAGTTCTTGGGCAGGCGCGTTCTCAAGGACCAGCTGGGCAATCGTACTGAAGGCTACTTTTTCCCCGTGATAGTAGTGATGCGTCCCTTCCAGCGAGGTCAGGCCGTTATGGATCGCATGGGCTGCCGCCAGACCGCCGCTTTCAAAGCCCAGTCCGGACAGCAGAATGTTGGCTTCAATGATATTTTCCAGTGCAGGCGTCACCTGATTGCAGTCACTGGCCACCTTCGCATGTAATCCGTCTTTCAGAAGAGTCTCATAGCAGAATTTAGCCATCATCAATGCCGTATTGGTTCCCTTTGCAGGTCCGCACACGCCCTCACGCACACCGCTCGGCAGGCCGGCGTTGACATTGGAGTAGGAACTTGCTGTTGCTCTCGCCTCAAAATAAGTCGAAAGCGCGTCCCCCATCCCGGATACCAGGAACCGTGTCGGCGCATTGGCAATTACAGTCGTATCAATCATAACTACACTGGGGCTTTGCTTGAAGTAGGCATAATCATCAAACTGTCCGTCCGGAGTATAAAGAACTGCCGAATGGCTTGTCGGTGCGTCAGTCGCCGCAATTGTCGGCACGATAATCAGCGCTTCACCTTCAGCTACACACTTGGCTGTATCAATCGCCTTGCCTCCGCCGAGTCCGATGGTACAGGCACAGGAATGCTCACGGGCCAGCTCCTTCAGGCGGGCAACCTCCTCGCGCGAGCATTCGCCGCGGAAGTTGCTCTCGACCAGCGTAATCTTAAACTTTTCGGCTGTGGAATCCAGCTTGGCCTGAACACGCTTCACATCATCCGGGTGAGCGATCAGCAGTGCAGACTGGCCGAAGGTCTGTACAAAATAACCCAGGTTGAGCAGTTCATCTTCACCCTGCACGTATTTGGTCGGGCTGATAAAGGCTTTTCTCATCTTAATTCCTCCTAAAAGTTTGGTGAGCTGTACTATCCGAGAATCCCCGTGCAAAAACGGCTTCGGAAGCATCCGCTTAATTCATATATAAATCAAGTATAGTCTGCCCATTCTTTTTAAGCATTGTACTCTGCCTGCTACATTAAGCGTTTTCACATTGTGTTTTCTTGTTGTATACTTAGTTAATAGTATTATCTTGCACTCGTTGCCGGATAGGAGGATCTTACACTCATGAGCAATCCGCTGTTCAAGCTGGAAAACATTATAGACCTCGAGAAATGGCATGTGCTTCAGGACTCCCTCGCACTGGTTACCAAAATGGCGATCATCACGGTCAATTACAAAGGGATTCCGGTCAGCAGGCACAGCTATTGCCAGCCCTTCTGCCAGGGCGTGAGAAAGGATGATGTCCTCTCGCCGTTCTGCCAGAAATGCGATGCCAGAGGCGGTCTGGAAGCCGTCCGGCTCAATGCTCCCTATATCTACAAATGCCACTTCAATATTATTGATATTGCCGTGCCGATCATAATAGACAATCAATACATAGGAGCGGTGATGGCCGGACAGATCCGGCTTCGTGACTCGGACCAGCAGCAGCTTGAGCAGTTGGTCTCCCGGCCGCCCAGCGCCGATACGGAGCTTAAATTCCAGGCACTTGAAGCTGAATATGCCTCGCTGCCCACATTGACCTATGACGAAGTAGCGACCACCGCCAACATGCTGTTTCACCTCTGCAATTATATAGTTGAAGAAGCGATCACCAAGAATGCCACCATTCAGATGTACAAAAAAACACTGCTCCCCGAGGCGCCTCTGAGCCCGGCAGTTGATTATGCCGTCTCTCCCGTGCCGGCTGTCGGCAGTCTGCAGGCGATACAGAACGAGCTGTCCAACACACTGGTCGAGCATTCGATCAAAGAGCTGAGCGTGAGCCAATACCGCGCCGCCAATCCGCTGCTGCAGCCGGCCTTTGATTATCTCTACCAGCACAAGAACAAAAATCTGACCCTGGCTGACCTGGCCAGACAATGCCACATTAGCCCAAGCTATTTCAGCCGGATCTTCACCAGGGAAACCGGCGAGAACTATTCCGCGTTCGCGCCGCGGCTGAAGATCGAATGGGCCAAACAGCTGCTCAAGGCTACGGAGCAGCCCGTTAACCGGATCAGCGATGCACTCGGGTTCTGCGATGCGGGCTATTTCATCAAGACCTTTAAGAAGTTTGAGCATCTTACGCCTGCTGTATACCGCAACAGGTACCGGGAGGAGGAATAGCAGGCTTCCCGGGGGAGGGGAAAGTGGCCCCGCTCCTGGAAAATCAGGAGATTGGTAGATCTAACGTGTGCGTTGCGCATAGCTAAGTGGAAATCTGCTACTTATTTCTTCAGTAAACCCTGCTCTCGGGAAACTTATTGGAAAAATGCTGCTTAATTCGGCTAAAATCGCTCATGGAGCAGTAAATGGCCCAATTTAGATGATGTTTTTCCAACTAATAGCCGGAAATGCCGGGAAGCGCCAAAAATAAGTGACGAAAATCCAACTAACCGGCTTCCCGCTGTCCGCAGTGACAAAGGCGGCCGCTAACGCTCCCAAACCAACAGCTTCCAAATCGGCAACTCAGGTCTTATCCCTTTTCACAGACAGCTTATAGCCCATAGCTTACCGCCATAGCTCACAGCCCCAGTGACGCAGCAGAGGCAGGCCCCTTTCAACAGGGACCTGCCTCTATCTATTTCATCTGAAATTAGCCTGCTTCTGCGGCTCCTCTTCGCCAAGCCCCAAGGTCTGGTCCACCGAGGCCATAATCTCTTCAAGCAATTCCGGGCGGGATGCCAGCGGGATACCGTAGGAAGGAATCATCTCCTTGATCTTCGGCTCCCACGATTTGATGTGCTGCGGGAAGCACTTATTAAGCACCTCCAGCATGACATGAACCGCAGTGGATGCGCCCGGGGATGCACCGAGCAGGGCGGCTACCGAGCCGTCGGCGGCACTGACCACCTCGGTACCGAACTGCAGCGTCCCCCTGCCGTCAGGTGTATCCTTGATGACCTGCACGCGCTGGCCGGCTACGACCACCTTCCAGTCTCCGCTTTTGGCGTTCGGAATGAACTCGCGCAGCTCATTCATGCGCTGCTCGCTGGAGAGCATCAGCTGCTGAATCAGGTACTTGGTCAGCGCCATTTCTTTGGCGCCGGCTGCCAGCATCGTGAACAGATTGTTCGGCTTCACCGAGCCGATCAGGTCCAGGTTCGAGCCGGTCTTGAGGAACTTCGGCGAGAAGCCGGCGAACGGCCCGAACAGCAGCGCCTTCTTGTTATTGATGTAGCGGGTATCCAGATGGGGCACCGACATCGGCGGAGCGCCCAGCTTGGCTTTGCCGTATACCTTGGCATGATGCCGCTCCGCAACCTCCGGATTGTCGCAGACCAGGAACAGTCCGCTCACCGGGAAGCCTCCGATATGCCTGGATTCCGGTATCCCGGTCTTCTGCAGCAGAGACAGACTCCCGCCTCCCGCGCCGATAAAAACAAACTTGGCGGAATGGGCCTCCGTCTGCCCGCTGCTCAGATTATGCACCTTAACCTTCCATAAACCGTCGCCGGTACGCTTGATGTCTTTAATGGCGTGCCTGTAGTGAACCTCGACCTTCCGGCTCTGCAGATGGTCGAACAACAGCCGGGTCAGCGCACCGAAGTTAACATCCGTCCCCGAAGTAATCCGCGTGGCAGCAACCGGCTCCTGCGAGGTACGGCCCTCCATCATCAGCGGAACCCACTCCTTCAGCTTCCGGTGATCCTCGGAGTACTCCATGCCCTGGAACAGCGGATTTTGTGAGAGCGCTTTAAATCGCTTATTCAGAAAAGCCACATTCTTCTCGCCCTCGACCCAGCTCATATGGGGGATCGGCATAATGAAATCCTGCGGCCGGCGGATCAGCTTATGCTTGACCAGATAAGACCAGAATTGCCGGGACAGCTGGAACTGTTCATTGATTTTGACCGCTTTGCTGATGTCAACCGACCCGTCGGGCTTTTCGGAGGTATAATTAAGCTCACAGAGTGCCGCGTGACCGGTGCCCGCATTATTCCATTCGTTGGAGCTCTCCTCTCCCGCGCCTGCAAGCTTCTCAAACACTTTAATGTTCCAGTCCGGTGCCAGCTCTTTCAGCAGGGCTCCCAAAGTCGCACTCATGACTCCTGCACCAATCAAGATAACGTCTGTTTTTTTGTGTTCGCTGCTCATTAAAAAACCTTCCTTATCTCTTTGAATTTGCCAAAAGAGCCAGGCCGCTTTGAAGGCTGCAGGACGCGTGGCTCCACTCAGGAAATCTATTAAAATGTTCATCGGCTGTTATCAGATAATTATATACAATTTGAAGCAAATAAAAAATCAAAACTTCACGCGGGCCGTAGGGAAAATGGACAGCCCTTAATCCAGCTCCGCCCGGGAAAACAGGTCCCGGATCAGCTCCGCATTCTCGCAGGCCCGCTTAAATCCGGTGATGAATTCTTTCAGCGCAGCTCCGTCTGAAGAATAGGCACAGAACATATCCGCTTCCGGGTCAAAATGAATCTGCTCCTGCAGCTGCGGCAGCTGCTCTTCAAGGAATACTGCGGCGAGTGAAGCCCAGTCGTATCCGTTGCCTTCAAAGCCCTCGCCGGCCCTCGCAGCAAACACTTCCTGCATGTAGCTGCCGACAACGAGAATGACCGACATTCCGCCGTTAGCCTGTTCGATCAGCTTAAAGGGGGCAACTTCCGCTGCCGTCCCCGGATTCTCTGACCCCGCCGCAAGCTCCTCCGGCTGCTCCGCCGCCAATGCTGCCGCTTCCAGCCGTTCCTTTACCTGGCTTCGCGCTTCGGCAGTGAAGGCCAGCTTGCCATGTGACTTCACAATCTGGCCCTCCTTGATCCGCCGGTCCAGCCAGTCGCTGATGAACCCGGGAGCATAGCCGCCCTGCCCGAACGCGCCGCCGAAGGCAATCATCTTCGGATAGGCCTCAAGATATTCGTCCCGGGTCGGCTGCGGATAGCTATCCGTATACAGCCAGAACTGGACATCGTACATCAGCAGTGACAGCTCATCCGCATGGAAGGAGAAATAACCCTTCTCGCGGACTACACGGGTACATACTGCCCGGAGCTGTTTCTCCAGCTGCTCCGGATCAGGCTGCCTGCTGCACAGTTCAGTAAGCAAAGGCGAGAATCCGCCCTCTTTTACCTTGCGCAGATCCTCTTCCCTGTCCTCTGCAGATGTATCGTATAACTCCTCATGCACCAGCCCGCGGATAAACGTCTCAAAGTCCGGGGCCAGATACGTAATCTCGTAATCCGCTTCCTGGTCCACATGAATGACCTCAGGCTCCCCGTCTTTTCCGCAGTGGCGGTAATCCAGCATAATGACATCATGCCCGGCTGACGGACAGTCACAGATAACCACTCCGATATCTGGATAACCCCATTCTTCAATCATGAACGGGCTGCCGAGATCACCGCACAGGGAATAGGATTTGTCCCGCCCGATCCCCATAATCCCGGTGATGGCAACATGATCATCTGCCCATGAGGTAGGCACTAGGGTTGGAAAACAGGTGTTGTGCGGTACACCCCCGTTATGCTGCTTCATCAGCGTAATATAAGAAGCCGGCAGCTTGTAGCCGAGCTCTTCCTCCACCGAGGCGATCAGCTCATCGTCCGGCGGCGCCAGAACATAAGCATCCAGCGCATAATCGCTGTCATCCCAGAACGCTGCCAGGTCCATCCCTTCAAAAGGTTCACCCTGGCGCTCCCCGGCCCTGCTGCGCTCCCGGTTAGCCGCGATCTGCCGCTCCTGCTCCAGCTTCCGCCGGCTCCAGTCCAGCAGCATTGCGGACTGCTCATCGCCCGGATCAAGCGCAAGCGCTGTACTGAACGCCTGAACAGCCTCTTCATGCCGGTCCAGATAGTAATAGGAATAACCGGTGCGGAAATGCCACAGCGGGTCCTTTTCCCCTTCTGCCGCAACCTGCCGGAACTGCTCCAGCCCCTCCTCATACCGGCCTAAATTGTTATATGCCCGCCCGAGGCTGCTGATGATTGCGTAACCGCGCTCTGCCGGAGGGATTTCCATGATTGTATCTGCTATTTTTTGATGCTCGTCGTCTTCATGCCACTGTGCCAGTTGTGCGCTTAGATCTCTATCCATAGTCTGCGGCCTGCCTCCCAGTGAAAATGTGATACTCTTATTCTACCAGACCGGGAACAGAGAATGAAAACCGGGCTGCCGCCGCGCTAAAGGTTAATGAGGCCGTTTTGTCGAATAGTTATGCCTGAACGCGGATTTTGCTAGAACCAGCAACTACACAATGAACACGACAGGAGGAAGGACTCATTATGGCTTTTACCATTAATAATCTCAAAGACAACAGCAACGTTGTTATCAAGGAGCAGCTTGGCGGTTTTACAGTGATTGAATATAAAGAGGATCTGAGCAGCACCAGCATGATGGAGGCGCAATTAAACTACTTCATGAGCAGAAGCAATATGCGCAACAAGCAGCTGATGATTGAGCTGAATAACAGCGAGGTTGTGCTTAGCGCAGGCGCTATGCAGTATATGGTCGGGAATATTGAAATGACCTCAGGTGTGAAGGGTGTCGGCGGGCTGATGCGCAATATCATGTCCAGTGCAGTAACCGGAACCACAGCCATCAGGCCGCAATATAAAGGAACCGGAACGATTCTGCTGGAGACCACTTACAAATACCTGTGGCTGATTGATGTCGACAATGATCATATTGTTATTGATGACGGCATGTTCCTGGCCTGTGAGAGCTCACTTGAGCTTTCTGTCTCTGCACGCAAAAATCTGTCCTCGGCCGCACTCGGCGGCGAAGGCCTGTTCAACTTAAGCGCCCGCGGCAAAGGCATCCTGGCACTGGAAGCACCGATCCCTTCTGAAGAAGCGGTTGTGGTTGAACTGAACAATGACGTGCTGAAGGTCGATGGAAACTTTGCGCTGATGTGGTCCAATACCCTTGATTTCACTGTAGAAAAATCCGGCAAAACCAAGCTCGGCTCTGCCGCCTCCGGCGAAGGCCTGGTTAACGTCTACCGCGGGACCGGCATGGTCTGGCTGGCACCGCTGATGCAGTACAAGAACAGCATCTTTACACCTAATGCTTAACGGATAATCAACAGACCTGATATATTCATAGCTTGTTAGTACGTTTCTTATTCTTATAAAATCTGTCGGTCAGCTGCATGAGAATATGAACAACTGTAATAGAAGCTGCCATCTGCAAAGATATGATCAAGCTCATTCTTACGAAATAATACCCTATAAGCAGCATAGCAATGAAGTAAACGGCCGCGCCGAGAACCGGTTTGAGCATATCTCCACCTCCTGAGTGTAGTTTAACATTAATTACCATTTAATCAACACAAATGAAGCAAAGAGGGCAGTCCCGGGGCCGGATAACGGCTGATGGGGCTGCCCTCTTTTTAAGTACACACAGTTCTAGGCGCATCAAGGGGCAACCGCAGGTTGCAGCCCGCCCGCAGGCCTTATTTGGTAATCCAATACGTGTTGAGAAAAGCAATCCTGAACCCGGCCCGCTCCATATTGGCATGGCTGGCTGAGCCGAACTCCACATCGGTATACACCGTTGTAGCGCCGCGTTCAGCAGCTGCCGTGAGCCGGTGCTTAATCAGTGCGGACTGGCAGCCTCTGCCCCGGTATTCCGGAAACGTATAGTCGTTAGCCAGATAGCCCTCTTCTCCGCTCAGAAACAGCGAGCCCATCGAAGCAGGCTTTCCGTCTATGCTTAACATATAATTCAGGAAATCTTCCCTGTAAAAATACTCCCGCGACCGCGCGATCATCTCCCTGGTAACCCTCAGCCCGCCGGCAGATTTTCTGATCCATTCAATAAATTGTTCGGCTGTTTCTTCCGTCACCCTCTCAATCTGAAAGCCCGGAGCCTGCTCAGTCCTATCGTGCAGATTGACATACAAGAAAGCAAGCTGTTCCGCGGGAATAAACCCCTTATCACTAAGCGCCCGTCCTACCTCTTCCGTCATATGATGGGGAGCCATATCAAAGCAGGGGGCTGCCTCAGGATAATGGCTTAACAGCGTATCAAGCGCAGCAAGATCTCCGGGGCCGAATCCCTTGATCCGGTTATAGTAGCTTGAACCTGCATCCGTGCGGTCACGCAGCAGAACAGCACCGCCTGCAGGCAGCACCTCCAGCTGACGCGGTATATTAACCAGCGAACGCGCCGCATTCAGCCGGGTCAGCTCAAGCTCAATCCGTTCAATATTCCTCACATAATCCAAAGGCTTCACCGTACGATCCTCTCCTCTCTGCCTCATTATAATGCCAACACGCCAGCAATTACATAACAACAAGAGAGCAGTCCTGCCTCAAAAAAAGAGGAAGTACCGCTCTCCTGCAAAACGCGCTATTTAACTACCCTATACGATTCCCGTTTCCTGTTACAGTCCTGCGATTAATGCCTTGACCGAGCTGTCGGTCTCCAGGGCGCGGATAATGAGCGTTACAGCTTCAGCACGGGTCGCATTGTGGCCCGGTGCGAACGAGGAAGCCGACACCCCTTGCACCAGCTTGGCCGAAGCAGCCTGCTTGATGGCTGCGGCAGCCCAATAATTGCTGCTTACATCGGTAAAATCAGCCGCGCCGCCGCTCTCCAACACGCCGAAGTTCAGCACGCGCGAGAGGATCGTCACCATCTCCGCACGGGTGATGGTTGCATTCGGCTTGAAGCTGCCGTCTGCATAGCCGGTTACGATCCCTTTATCGGCCAGGGCACCGATAGATCCGGCAGCCCAGCTTGTGCCGGTATCGCTGAATCCGGCTGCAGCCGGATTCCCGGCCAGTCCGAAGGCACGGGCGATCATAGCGGAGAACTCCGCTCTGCTGACTGCCGCATCCGGCCGGAAGGAGCCGTTCTCATATCCGCTGATAATCTGCAGCTTCACAGCCGCCGCAATGGCACTACTGCCCCAATGCCCTGCAGTATCACTGAACGACGTATTCGTGTTCTGTGTTCTGGCGATGGCATCGCTCACCGTCTTCAGCACGGTCTCCTGGCTGATTACAGCAGACTGGAACGGATTCAGGGCTGTTACCGGATTAGTGGTGCCCGGCTGTTCACTTGGAGTCACAGGTGCAGTTGTTCCGCCTGAAGTACCTCCTGTTGTTCCGCCAGTATTATTGTTCGAGCCGCCCGGCAGGGAGCCGCCGGAGCTGCTGCCGCTTGTTGTATCTGTAACCAGCAGGGCAACCTGGTTGGACTGATATACGACCTGGGCGCTGCGTGTGCCCGGCAGACCGTTAATCTGGACAGAAGTAAACTGGCCGGACCGCTGGTTGTCGCCATGTGTGATCAGCGGAATCAAACCGCCGGCAGGCACGTAGCTGTTCTCGAAATCAATCTGCAGCTTGCCGCTTGCTGCTACTTTGCCTTTGACGTCGAGCACATCGCCCGCTCCGGTAAGGTTCAGCTCCAGCGTACCTTCAGCCGCTTGTGTGAATGCTCCGCCGATTGTTATTTTGCCATAGACATTCTCCACTACAGAGCCATGTGTATTCACAACATCGCCGCTGCCAAAGGCTGTGGCTGAATCGCCTTCAAGCGTACCCGCCTTCACCTCGGTGCCGCCCGAATAGGAATTGCTGCCGGTCAGCTTCAGCGTTCCGGTCCCTTCCTTGGTCAGTCCGCCTGTACCGGAAATATCATTGCGCCAGCGGTCGGCTGCGTAGAAGCCGCTCTTTGCCGCATCCAGGGATACCGTTACATCGCTGTTGAATGCGCCGTAGCCGTCAGCTGCAGCGAACAGGTTCAGACGGCCCCAGCCCTCCGGATCATCAAGCAGCGGATAGCCGGACTGGATTGCAGTTGTAGCCAGTACCGCACGGCGCTGCTCTGCGCTCAGATAAGGCAGGCGGGTCTCCAGCAACACTTCCGCCCCTTTGGGAACCACGGCAGGCTTAACAGTAGAATTAATCTGCGGGAAGTTGTAGGTCAGCCTTTGGGTGAACTGCGCTTTATTTTTGGCATAATCACTGAACCGGTCCTCTGCCGTTCCCGTTTCGGTCAGCAGCTTCTCATGAGCCTGATCATAAGCAGCCTTCTTCAGCTCCGCATTATCCGGATCAGCCAGGGTTGCCGCTGCCAGTGCCGTTGCCAATACACGGCCACCCATTACATCAAACGGGGAGTGCATGCCGGCAACAATCCGGCTATTCCCCATTTCCGAAGCGCGTGTCAGCAGCTCCTGGAACCGTTCAGGCACCGCATAGGCCAGCGACAGTGCAGCCAGATACGAGGCATTGGTATGGCCGCTCGGGAACCCGCCGTCCGTAGCAGGCGTGCTGCTCATCGCAGGCACAAGCGTAGGCACAATGACAGAGGTATCCAGCCAGCGAAATGGACGCATATAGCTGTAGAACGATTTTGACGGATTGGTTGAAGCATAATTGCCGCGGATCACGCCGATCAGGTCAACCATTTTGCCCAGCTCGGAGCCGGAGTCTCCCGCTTTGTTCGAGCCGTTGCCGTCCGTGTATTTCACTGAAGTAGCATCGGCCGGAATTTCGGTAATCGTCGTATACGTCCCTGATTTCGCACGGTATACCTCCGAGAGGGAACCCAGGCCGTCAGCAGCACCGTAAGTCTGATTCCGCCGGTCATCGAAATAGGCCCTATCTTCCTCTGCCTTGGTCCGCGTGGCTGCAACGTTGGCTACATATTGAATGTTGGCGTCCAGCACACTGCTGTTCAGCTTGGTGCCGTTGTTCCAGGAGGTACCCGGCGTCCACAGCTCCAGAAATCCGGAAAGGATGCCGATGGCAGGATTGGCGTAAACGGCCTGATTAACGGAAGTGTTGTTCTTGTAGCTGTCTACGAAATGTCCCCACTCGGGAGCGGCAGGCACCGGGATGGATGAATCCGCGGGAGCAGCCGCTGCGGGTGGCAGCGCTACAGAGCTATTAAGGATGGCGAGACCGGCAGCAACAGATAACAGCTTTTTGGCAGTCTTTGTTTTCAAGTGATTGGCTCCTATCGTCAATTGTAGTCGATTCGAATCGGTCTCAATGTAGCATCAGGCCGCGCTAACCGGCAATAAGACGATTTCTCTTTTGTATCACTTTGGGAGCATTACGGGCAGATCTTCTGATTTAATATTCTGTTAACAAAAATCGTGAATAGGCTTGTCAGAGGGTAGTGTATAATCCGCCTGGGAGGAGAATACGCCATGAAAAAATGGAACTCAGCATTTACCGGCCTCGCTATTTCCTATCTGTCCGTTGTTCTGGTTATTGTTCTCTTGCTCTGCTCCGTCTTCTCTGTCTATTTCTCGGGACATTATAAAGAAGAGCTGCGCAGCCGCAACCGGCTGGTGCTGGAGAATACCGCGCGGACCATTGAAACCTCGGTGCTTCAGCGGGTTCAGCAGATCTATCTGGAGCTCTCTCTGGATAGAACTTCAGCCCTGCGTTTATTCAGTGATACTTCCTTTCAGCATAACCTAAGCAAAGTGAGCGGGCTGCAAAATCTGCTGAAAACCGAGGTTTCCGGCAACTCCGATCTCATCCAGGCGGTTCATCTGTATGCTCCGCAGCAGCAGGTCATGCTGTCATCGCTGTATGGGCTGAGATACCAGGCTGACCAGGGGGACAGCGCCGCAGCTTTTACGGACTGGATCGGCGGAATGCGTAATAACTCCGGCAATAGTCTCTGGACTACGGCCCGCGAAGTGCCTGAAGATATTTACTCCAGCGTGCCGGGCGGCAAGCACAATACGCTCATTACCTATGCCCATAGCTATCCTTTTCAGTCCTCCGGGGCTGAGAGTGATCTGATTGTCGCTATTGATATTAAACAGAGCGCGGTCAGCGCTATTATTCAGAATATGATGCCCATGCAATATGAAGGGACTTTTATTGTAGACCCTAACGGCCTGATGGTCATTCCGGATACCTCTTCAGACCAGGTGAGCAGCTATAGCTCCAGTATCAGCGTGCCGCTTGAGTCTGCGGCAGAGGCCGGCAGCTTCGACAGCAAGCTTGGCGGTACTCCCTATGTCATCTCCTATCAGACTCTGCCGGCTGCCGGCTGGAAAATAGTCAGCGCTGTGCCTTCCAGCTTCTTTTATGCGCCTTCTAACGGGATGCAGCAGCTGATTGCGGTACTATGCCTGCTTGCCATCTTGCTTGGGCTGTTTATGTCAGGGATTCTGGCCAAAGCCAACTATACGCCAATCAAAAGGCTCGTCGGCAGAATCCGGGACCTCTCCGGCCATGCGCCTGAACCGGCGGCCAATGAGTACAGGCTGATTGACACCGCCTTTACCCGGCTCAGCGAGCAGGTCAGCAGCCTGGAAGAGAGTCTGCAGGCCAGCGCGCCGGTGCTCAAGCATAATGCTGTGTTGAGCCTTTTGCACATGAGCTCCAGCCGGGAGGAGAAAGCCGAGGCTCTTCAATGTCTGAATATTTCGCGGGCTTACAATTACTATTGCTGCCTGCTTGTAAATACGCAGGGAGCGTGGACCCACATGAGCTCAGCGCATATCCAGACTATGATGAGCACCATCATCGGAGCGCTTGAGGCCATCCGCCTGCCGGAGTGCCTGATCATTGCCGAGGAGCTGCCGGATAAGCGGATTGCCGTCATCGTGTGTGCGGGCAGCGCTTCGGACAGTCTGCTGGACCAGCTCTCGCAGCTCATCACCAGGGAAGGCAGACAGCCGTTTCAGGCAGAAGTCCAGCTTGCCTGGGGCTGCTGGGTGCGGGAGGCTACCGGCCTCCACAACAGCTATTCTGAAGCACAGCTACTGATGAAGTATGCCTATTTTCTGCCGGAGCAGTCTGTCCTGAAGGGCAGCAGCCTGCTGGAGCGGGAAAGCAGCCTGGATGAAATTCCGCAGCAGCTGCTTGTCAAATTCAAAGATAAGCTGCAATCCCGCCAGCCGGATGAGCTTACGGCCATTGTCGGGCAGCTTGTCACCGCCATGCGGGAAGGTATGTATCCGGCGGATTATTGCCACTTTATTCTGGGAAATACCGTGTTTATCTACTCGGATTATCTGAAGAGCGTCCGCTATAAATCCGGCGATCTTTATCAGCAGTATATCGGAATGCCCGACATTCTCAGCTTTCAGAGCTGGCTCACCGGCTCGCTGACCTCCTTCATTAATGAGACAGACAAGCGTAACAGCGACAGGGCTGTGTCTACGATTGAAGCAGCCAGGCAATATATCGCAGAGCATCTGGCAGAGGATCTGTCACTGGATGCCGTGTCGTCCAAGGTGTATATCAGTCCGAAATATTTAAGCAGACTCTTCAAAGAGGAGCTTGGAGTCACCTATACCGACTATGTCACCACCCGGCGGATGGAGCATGCCAAAGCACTGCTTGAGAAAAGCAGCATGACCGTTGAGCAGATCGCGGGCAGCGTGGGCTACGGGACGGCGGCTTATTTTATCAAACGGTTCAAAGAAATGTACGGCTGCACTCCCGGCAACTATTTGCGTACCCTTAATGAGGGTTAGTCCGGAAGCGGCCGCCGGCATAGCTGACAGGAGGAAAACCCGGATGAGAATGAACAACCGTTGGAGTGCCGTTCTTCTGACAGTACCCGTTATCTTCACGGCTCTGGGTCTGCTCAGCGGCTGTGATCCGGCAGCTGTAACGGCTGCAGACCCGTCCGCTGCTTCGGCACAACAACCGGCGGCTGGCGATACCGCAGATTCCTCTGCCCCGGGTTACACGATCTCGTGGACAATGCATCAGAACCTGCCGGTTCCTGAGGATGCGGCGGTGATCCGGGAAGTCGAGCAGAAATTCGGCGCCGATCTCGACGTCTGGAATCTGGAAAACAACAAATATGAATCTCTGCTTGAGCTGAAGCTGGTGCAGGGGGCGATTCCGGACCTGTTCCGGATCAGGCAGACCCAGGATCTGCTGAAGTACCAGCAGCAGGGCGTGCTGGCGGAAATTCCGCAGGAGGTGCTGGACACCTATGCGCCTAATATCATGAAGGCGATCCGGGAGAATGCTCCTGCTTATCAGGATTCGGGCATCATTAACGGCGCCTACTACGGCATTCCCGTTGTTAACCCGACTAACATCTACCGGATTCCTGTTGTCTACCGCCAGGACTGGCTGGATAAGCTCGGCTTGTCTGTACCTGATACGCTGGCTGATTTTGAGAAGGTGATTTATGCATTCGCGAATAGGGACCCGGACGGCAACGGCATCAAGGATACGTACGGCCTGTCCCTGGAAGGGATGAATGTTGTCTTTGGGGCATTCGGGCAGATTGTTTTTGCCGACCAGCTCTATTTCAGCAGGCAGGATCAGCAGCTGGTTATCGGTGCCCTGCAGCCGGAAATGAAGGAGGCGCTGCGCTATTTGCGCAAGTGGTATCAGGACGGGGTTATTGATCCGGAGTTTATCACCGGGGAGAATAAAGGCGGCTACAAGCATCTCTCCCATGCTTTTATTAACGGCCGGATCGGCATGACCTCCATGGGCAACTACTACCACTGGATTCAGAACGGGGATTATTCCACATGGACAACGGATGAGCTGGGAAAAACCGTGGAAACGCCGGTTGCCGCCACCTTTAATGTGAAGGAGCTAACGGCAAAAAATCCGCTGGCGCGGATTGTATTCGGCCGGCCGGTAAGCGGGCCTGACGGCAAACGCGGCTCCAAAGCCTACGACATGCTGATGAGCTTCACCGCTATCGGTGCGGATGCCGTGAAGGAGCCGGGCAAGCTGGAGACCATCCTGCAGATTCTCGACTACGTCAGCGCCAATCCCGACCCGCAGGAGGACACAGCAATGAAATTCGGCATTCAGGGGGAGCACTGGGAGTGGGCAGACAGCCTGAACAAAGAGGTGGTGGTGCTGCCGCCGTATGACCAGACCTTCAGCTACCAGAATACCATCGGTGCCGGTCTTGGGATGACGGTGCCGGTTATGCCCGGCGACCGCAGGGAGCAGTGGGCGGCGACGCTGGATCTCGACAAGGACGGAATCTACAATGCCCTGGAAGTCGCCACGCCCTCCCTGGTCAAAAACGGGCCGGAGCTGATCCAGCTGCGGAACGAGGCTTACATCGCCTTCATTACCGGCGAACGTCCGCTTGAGGAGTTCGACAGCTTTGTTAAGGAATTTATGGCAGCGGGCGGGGCTGAGGTGCTGCGGGAGGCGAACGGACTACCAGAATCCTAACAGATAGCCAAAACCCCATACATGCAGTAACGGAAATACGGCCAGAGACGCTGTTATATACATATTTAGCTTTTGTTCCATTGTAGCATTGGCTACGCCTCTGCGATGCACGACTCTCTTCATCAGTATATTAAGCAGCAGAAAGAAGAAATTGAAGCCTACGAAGAAATAGTCATTAAAAAATTCCTTACTGTCATGTACACCAAAAGCATAAAAATCGAAAGCTTTATCGTTATGGTAGTCTCCATACAAGCTTACTGGCAGGCTTATCATTAATAATGCAATCGTCACATGATAACACCATTTCAATAACCTCAGATGATCATTGTCCGCCGCTTTATTAATGATAGCTCCGGCAACGACAAAGAGGATTAGGCTTACAGCAATAATTAATATTTCTTTAACATCCATCACAACGCTCCGATTCATCAGTTATGCTGATCATTATACGGCAGCCGCTGTTACTTGTATGTGCTACACCATATACTCAGCCATAATCTGCTCGATATCAAACGGAGTCACTCCCTGCTCTACCGAGAATACAGTATCGGCATGGCGCGGCGATTCGGCTAGCTGTCCCCGGGCTTTGACGTGGAGCATGAACAGATCGTACAGATCGGGCTTTTTGAGCGAAGTCATTGCTTTGCCGATGAGCACCATTCCCTTTTGATTACCCTCCACATTATTGTAGTACTGGGGAGCTCTAGTCAGCGACAAATCGGTCCAGATGACCGTCCGTTCAACCAGATCCAATATAACAGGGATCGCTATCTGTGTATCCGCTGTAACGTCTATTTTGTTAGCAACGGTCGAAGGCTCAAATACCTCCCCCGAACCGGGCTTCTTCCGCATCATCCAGCCGGTAAAGCATTCCGGCAGATTGCAATACGGCTGCTCCGTGAAAGAGTTCAGCGACGCCACCACGTATCTTCCGCCATATTCGACGATAGAGGGAATATGCAGGTCAATGAACTCGCAGGCCCCGTGAGGCGCTGATACAATATCTCCGCTGTGCGTCGCCAGATAGTTGGACGAGCGCAGATTCGTGTACGAGATATGCTCAACATAATTCCAGTTCTGGTCATACATGACCGCAGACAGATCAATATCAACCCGGCCTGTAGAAACCCCGTTAACCTTCCCCTCTTTCCACCAGCTGAAAAAGCGGACCGTATCCCCCTCCCCCATCGGCAGCCGGCTTCCCCGGACAAGCGTATGCAGCGCTTTGCTGGCCGATCTCTGAGAAAAGGGAACCATATAGCTTTTGAGCCGCTCATCCACGTAAGCATTCCCTAAAGGCGGCAGCGCTGCGAATCGCCCAATTAACGCCTGCTCGCATACGTTTACAATATCCTGGCAGGTCCCGGCTTCAATATCCGGCAGCATATCAGGGACTGCAAAAGCTTTCGCTACATTTCCTTTCGGGAAAAAGACCCGCAGCTCCTGCTCCTCCAGCCGATGGGCAAAGTGATTCTTCACCTGCAGCAGCACCGGAGTCGATACCTGCCCCGCCACCTCGCCAAAAGCCAGCACAACGTACTCTGTATGTTCCGTTCCGCGCAGCAGATGATCCAGTCTCCGGGCCAATTCGCCCGGGCGTTTGATCAGCAGATCCAGCGCATCCCAGACCTGTTTATATTGGATCGCCAGCTCCACACTGCTGTTAAAGGTTGCAAACGGCTTGTTATTCCGCAGAATATCAAAGGCTTCCTCACAGCGCGAATACCGCTGCTTGTATTCAGACGGGTGCAGGATTTCACCCAGGCGGATCCAGCGGTCCTTATGTCTCAGCATATCCTCGGTAATCGGATGGCACTGTTCAAGTAACCCAAGCAGCAGACGGCGCTCACTTCGCTTGAATTTACGGAAACGCGCCGGTACCGCCAGGCTGGCATCGCCGTCCGACCAGGCTACGGCCAGGCGCAGCACATCGGTAGCTGTTTTGAAATACCGGCCCAGCCGCGTCAGGTTAGCCTTGTCATGCTTCAGGAGCGCTGAAGCCACGAACGCGGCATTTTCCTTGAACGGAATATCCGCCGGCAGAACCGCATCCAGCTCTTCAGGTTCAAACACCGCTATTACAGCATCAATATCCTCTTTATCGGCTGCAGAGATCGAGCCTTTGGCCTGGATCAGCCGGCCGATCAGCAGGCAGAAATCCTCTTTGTCCCCAAGCTCAATCACCTTCAGCATTCCCTGTTCCTGCAGCGGCGGTCTCTTTACGGCCCCATCGTATTGTGGAAGATCCCAGGTGTAGTAATGGTACATGGCATTCAGGTACAGGATGGCATCATGCTCCAGCATCACCTGCTCCGGAAACCCGGGATACATCGGCGTATATTTTACATGCGCACCAGCCATCACCTTCAAATCTGCAACCAGCTGCTGGTACAGCACTTCAAAATCTTCCTTCGGCAGCCCGCGCACCGCGCGGAACAATGCAGGGGACAAAGCAAAGCCCAGCGCTTCCAGATTGCGGACCGCCGCCGCCAAATACCCTTCCGGCAATCGTCCAATTCCGTCATATTGATCAACAATGATCTTTCGTGCTCTTTGTAAGTAAACCGTGTTTATTTTCATAGTAAAAGTGTCCAGGAAAGCCGTATCCCTATTTAGATCATCCTCTGGGTTTAGAAGGAAGGAATACGATAGCCTGGACGCCTCCTCTCTGGATAAGCATCCTTCAGGAAAGCTGCGGCCCTATGTCATTTACAGTGAGTTAGAAGGAAGAACCGCAATAGCCTGAAGGCCAAGCGTCCCGGTTCCGGTGAACCCGGCCGTTTGATGTGCTTATCATCGCATACGGGGAGGAGTGTAAACAGGGCGGAAGTATTACGACAATACAAAAACGGTGAGGCTGTGCCAAAAAATTTCAAAAAAAATTTTGATTCTAAATAAATTGAATAAAAAAAAGAAAACTAAAACAAAGGAATTTTTTTTGGACAAAATAAAGCGATTTCATTGGAAAATAAACCTTTATTTTAAATCAATTTAAAAGTGCATCTTTTTTTACTTTTCTTTATTTTAACAAACTATATATTTTTCACGTATTTAGCATATTTTCCATCCCTTTATATTCATTAAAGTATGAAATGGTTTAGTATTATTTATTTACAAGTGTTTTTTATTGTGTTAATTTAGCTTTGTAAACGGATTCAAGCCACTTTTTAGGAAATGTTTTTAGATTTATTTAAAACAAGTACTGGAATTGAACCGATCACCAAGGGAGAAAAGGGGGAGCATTTCTGAAGAGAAAAAAACAAACGCTGGCTTTATCCTTGCTGATTGTCCTGCTGTTTGCCGGCGGAGCGTTATACTATGCAAACCGTTCCGGGACGCCGCCGGCAGAACAGCCCGCCGCGCAGCTGCCTAAACTGAATGAGCCGGAAGACAGGCCTCCGCAGGCAACGGATACCCCTCCCGGCAGCAGCCCTGCCGCATACAGCTTGACCGTCGATACAGCGTCCCCGGGTGCGGCAATCAGCCCGATGCTTTACGGGGCATTTTTTGAAGAGATTAACCACGCCGGGGATGGAGGGCTGTATGCCGAGCTGATCTCCAACCGTTCTTTTGAGGATAATCCGGAGACGCTGTTCAACTGGTGGGTAGAAGAACGCGGCATGAGCCGGGGAACAGTAGCGCTTAGTGAGACGGAGCTGCTGAACGGTTCCCAGACCCGCGCGCTGGCATTAACCGTAGCCGATGCAGCAGAAGGCGGCCAGGTAGCGGCCGTGAATAACGGCTACTGGGGAATTGCGCTGCAGGAGGGGGCGGAATACCAGCTTTCTTTTTACGCCCGGCCGCAGCCCGGAGTACAGATGCCGCTGAATATCACTCTGGAAAGTCCGGACGGCAAGGAAGTTTATGCAGCACAGCCGGTGCCGGCACTAAAAGAAGGATGGAATCAATACAGCTACACTCTGGTATCCAAAGGTGCGGCAGCCAATGCGCGTATGCTCATCTCGGCATCGCAGCAAGGAACGGTGTATCTGGATATGGTCTCCCTGTTTCCGGCAACCTGGAAGGACCGGGAGAACGGCTTAAGAATCGATCTCGCGGAGAAGGTAGCCGCAATGCAGCCGTCGTTCGTCCGTTTTCCGGGAGGCTGCTTCGTAGAAGGCAAAACACCGGAGAGCGCCTACCGCTGGAAGACGACAATCGGCCCGCTTGAGACCCGACCGGGCCATCAGGGATATTGGAATTACCGCTCCTCAGACGGGCTCGGCTTCCATGAATATCTGCAGTGGGCTGAAGACTTAGAAGCAGAGCCGCTGTATGTCGCTTATATCGGAATCTCACATGACGGCGATCCGGTAGCCAAGGCCAATACCGTCCCGCTTGCCGGGATTCAGCCGTGGATTCAGGATGTGCTTGATGCCATCGAGTATGCCAACGGGCCGGTCAGCAGTGAGTGGGGCGCCAAGCGGGCGGCGAACGGTCATCCTGAACCCTTCGGACTAAATTATGTGGAGATCGGCAACGAAAACAATTTTCAGCCTGCGGAATACAGGCAACGGTACGGATTGTTCTATGATGCCATCAAAGCGAAATATCCGGAGATCCATATTATTGCCAATATGGCGGTGCAGGGTGAGCCGATCGAAATTATTGATGAGCACTATTATGAATCGTCGGAATGGTTCATGAGTAATGCGAACCGCTATGACTCTTATGACCGCAGCGGCCCTGGTATATACGTCGGTGAGTATGCTGTAACCAAGGGTGCCGGCCAGGGAAATATGAATGCGGCGCTTGGTGAAGCTGCCTTCATGCTGGGCATGGAGCGCAATTCCGATATTGTCCGGATGTCCTCTTATGCCCCGCTGCTTGTCCATGAGAAGGACCGCACCTGGAATCCTGATGCCATTGTCTTTAACTCGGCAGCCAGCTACGGGACACCTTCCTATCATGTGCAGCAGATGTTCGGCAGCAATAAAGGCGATGTCGTTCTCCCCGCCGCTCTGAAGACACAAGGTCAGGCGGAGGCTGCGCAGGCAGTTATAGAAGGCTCCATCGGTCTGGGCTCATGGTCAACACAGGTTGAATATAACGACCTGCTTGTCACACAGAACAGCAGGACGCTTCTTGAGGACAGCCTGGATGAGGAGACCGGCAGCTGGAAGATGCAGAGCGGAAGCTGGGAGCACAGCGGCGGCCTGCTGCGGCAGACCGGCAGTGACATCGATGCCCGTGCAATAGCAGGCGAAGCCTCCTGGAACAACTACACGCTTACGGTTAAAGCCAGAAAGACCGCCGGAGCCGAGGGCATGCTGATCATGTTCGGCGCGAAGGATGATGACAACTTCTACTGGTGGAATATCGGAGGCTGGGGCAATACGGTAAGCGCCATTGAGAAATCGGCTGGCGGCACCCGGTCGGTAATCGGCCAGAGCGTTCCGGTAAGTATCGCTTCCGGCAAATGGTACGATATCCGCATTGAGCTGTCCGGCACTACCATCCGCGCCTATCTCGACGGTAAGCTGGTGCATGAAATTAAGGATCAGCTCTCTGCCGGACCGCTCTTCACGGCGGCGAGCCGCGAGCTGGCTACAGGCGATATCATTGTCAAGGTAGTCAACAGCAGCGAGCAGGCACTGACCGCACAGCTGCAGCTTACGGGCATCCCGGTGAGTCCGGTTCAGGGAAAAGCCATCGTCCTTGCAGCTGATCAGCCCGTTGACGAGAACAGCTTTTCCGAGCCTGAATTAATAGCTCCTGCAACCAGCGATGTAACGGTAACAAACGGCAGTCTGGAGTATGCATTCCCTAAATTTTCAGTAACGGTACTCAGGTTCAGGGAAGGAGGGCAGTAGCTTATACGGGGAAGCAGCTCGTTCAATATAGACTTTGCAATCATTTATACATTATAAGGGGAGGCTTGTTTGATGATTAAAAAAAGGGGAAATCTCGCTTTACCGGTATTGCTGACGGGAATGATGTTTCTGTCAGCCTGCAGCAGCGCGCCGGCCACATCTTCAGTCAATAATTCATCTAACACCCAAAATACAACAAACACTGCTGTAAGTGAAGCTACTGCTGCTCCGGCAGCCAGTGATAACACTGCTGCGGGAAACAGTACCGCTGACGCCCTGCCAAGCAAAGATATCACCGGTGAAGTGACCGTCTGGGCGTTCAACGAGCAGGTTTTTGATGAGATCGGCCAGGCTTTTATGGCGGAATATCCCGGCATTAAGCTGAAAACGGTGGTTATGCCGTTCGGCGATCTGCATGACAAGCTGCAGACTACTATTGCGGCAGGCAGCGGTGCGCCGGATGTGGCTGAAGTCGAAATGTACCAGCTTCACCGCTATATGACCGGCCATGTTCTGGAGAATCTGCTGGAAGAGCCTTATAATGCGGGCCAATACAAGGACCTCGTCCATCCTTTCAACTGGGAACGCTGGATGACGCCGGACAGCTCCGAGCTGCTCGGGATGCCGTGGGATATGACGCCGGGCGTGTATTATTACCGTGCTGATATTTTTGAAGAGCTGGGTCTGCCCAGTGATCCTACCGAGCTTGGCGAATACATGCAGGACGAAGAGAATTTCCTGAACCTGGTGCAGATTCTAAAAGCTAACGGCAAGTATTTCATGGAATGGAGCGACGGCCCGATTGTCTGGGCAGGTGATGAGGTCGGCTATTTTGACAAGGATATGAACTGGCTGCGCAATACGGACAAAATGGTCAAGGTGCTCGATATTACCAAGCGCGGACAGCAGCTCGGATGGGCGCCGCATCTCGGCTATACCACCGATGAAGGCAAGCAGCTTGTGCTGAAGGGTGACATGGTCGGAATCGTATCCGGCTCGTTCGGCGCACGCGGACTGCAGGAGACCTTCCCGGAACTGGCCGGCAAGTGGCGGGCCACCCGTCTGCCGGTCGGCATCAACGTCGGCATGGGCGGCTCAAGCTTCGTTATTCCTGCGCAGAGCAAGAACAAGGAAGCTGCCTGGGCGTACATCCAGTGGTCCATGCGCAGCGAGAATGCCTGGAAAATCTGGACCAAGCACTCCATCCAGCCTGGCTACAAGGATATCTCCAGCCTGGACTGGTACGCCAACACCAAAAACGAATACTTGGGCGGTCAGGAAGAATTCAAGCTGTATGAACAGCTCAGCAATGATATTCCTATCAAGCATTTGACTCCTGTAGACAATAAGAGCTGGGAGATTTTCATCACCGCCATCGGCGATGCACTCGCCAAAAATACGGATTCCAAAACCGTTATACAAAAGATTGGCGATGACGTAGCGGCCCAGGCTGCCAAGGAAATTGCCAGCTTCAAGCAAGCCATGCAGCAATAAACAGGAGGATACCAGGGGGCAGCCTGCATTTGCCGGAGCTGTCCCCTGCATTTGTCCGGTGAACCGGGCAGCCTGTAACGATGGGAGGAGAAGAATGCGTGCTGCGCATACTGCGAAAATATAAAGTAAGCCTGTCGGTGCTGATGATTCTGGCGCTCTCCCTGGTGTGGTGGAATGAGTCGCGCGGCTTTGACAATGCCGCTATGGCCGGCATTCCCGAGTATACCGGTGTAGATGAGAGCTCTGTTCTGGAGCTGGACAGTGTCAATTCCAAGCTGGAGCCGTCCTATTCGAGCTACTACGCGGAACAGCAGAACAGTGAAGACGCCGCAGCGGGCTTTGACCTTGTGCTGCCTGCCGCCGGCTACTCCGCCGTCAGCTCCGGCGGCACAGAGCTGATGGACGGACTCGGCGGGAAGACGGAGCCTGTCCTGGCGCTGAAGACGGAAGGCAGCTGGGCAGAATATAAAATTACCGTCCCGGCGGACGGCTTCTATCAGATGGGGATGGAGTACTACGCGCTCCCGGGCAAGCGTTCCTCTATTATCCGCAGCCTGAAAGTAGACGGGGAGTATCTGTTCTCACAGGTCAAGAAAATGGAGTTCCAGCGCATGTGGGCCGAGAGCGGAGAGCCATGGCGCGATAATCAGGGAAATGAATTCAATCCCAAGCGTGAGGAGATCAGCGGCTGGCAGTACCGCGAATTCCGCGATGCCGAAGCGCGTACGGGCGAGCCGTTCCGCTTCTACCTCACAAAGGGAGAGCACACGCTTAGGCTGGAAGCGATACGTGAGCCTGCCGCAATGAGCGAGCTGAGAGTCTTCTCCCCTAAGACCCTTCCGTCTTATGCGGAGGTCGAACAGGAATATCAGGCAAACGGCTATAAGCCTACTAATAATCAGCAAATTAAAGTGCAGGCCGAAACGTCCACACTCCGCTCCGACCCGACACTCAAGCGGATTGAGGACCGCGAGCCGCTGACCGAGCCCTTTGACAAAAATGCAATTGTGCTCAATAGCTTCGGCGGCGTAGGCTGGCGTACCGGCGGGCAGTGGGCCGAGTGGGAAATGGAAGTGCCGGAGAGCGGATTGTATAACATCGGCATCCGGTTTGGACAATGGTTTCTGAACGGAATTCCGGTTGAGCGGCGGATCATGATTGACGGCCAGGTGCCGTTTCAGGAGATGAATGCCGTAAAATTCCCTTACAAGTCCGAATGGCAGGTAAACCGGCTAGGCAATGAGGACGGAGCCTATGATTTCTATCTGGAGAAAGGCAAGCATACGCTGCGGATGGAGGTCCAGGTATCCAGCGTCGGCCCGATGATTGAGGATGTGCTGAGCACGACGCAGAAGATGTCTCTCTTGTCACGGGAAATCACACAGGTGACCGGAACGAATCCGGACCCGAACGGAGACTGGAAGCTTGAGCAGAATATCCCCAACCTGGTTCCCCGCCTGCATCTGATGGCCCGGACACTGGATGAGGCCGTGCAGGCCATGTATGACTTCGGCGTTGAGCAGGGCAGCTCCGAGCTGAGCACGCTGTATGAGGCGCGCGACCGGTTTCTGGAGATGGCTGAGGAGCCTTCCTCCATCCCCGGACGTCTGCAGCAGTTTACAGACCTGCAGTCCTCGCTCGGCACATGGGTCAACGGTTTAATGAAGCAGAGCATTGTTATGGATTACATTGTTGTGAAATCCGAAGATCAGCCGTGGCCAAAAGATGCGGCTCCGTGGTATACGCGGGTCGGAACGATGGCTTATGACTTCGCCAGCTCCTTCACCAAGGATTACAGCGGCATCGGCAATACCTACAAGGATGAGAAGGTGCTTGAGGTGTGGATCTCCCGCGGACGCGACTGGGCGGAGATTATTAAGCAGATGATCGACGAGGATTTCACACCGAATACAGGCATCAAGGTCAATGTGAATGTTATTCCGACGGTGGCCGCAGATCAGAAGCAGATTCTGCTGCTCGCGAGCACGGCAGGACTGGCGCCGGATGTGGCGCTTGGCGTCGAGGGTGAAGTGCCCATAGACTTCGCCGTCCGTCATTCACTCGTTAATCTGAATGATTTTGCGGATTATAGTGAAGTTGCCGCACGGTTCAGAGAAGGCGCACTTATTCCTTATAAATATGACGGCGGTGACTATGCGCTGCCGGAGAACCAGAACTTCAGCATGCTCTTTTACCGCAAGGATATTATGGAGCAGCTCGGCATCAGCGAAGATGATATTCCGGATACCTGGCAGGAGGTCATGGAGCTGATTCCGCTGCTGCAGCAGAACGGGATGGATTTCTATTACCCGCACGCTCCCAACAACCCTGCA
Source organism: Paenibacillus sp. fava2 (assembly GCF_058313675.1). Taxonomy (NCBI): domain Bacteria; kingdom Bacillati; phylum Bacillota; class Bacilli; order Caryophanales; family Paenibacillaceae; genus Paenibacillus; species Paenibacillus sp. fava2. Next base: position 7,164,574 of record NZ_CM177755.1, read on the forward strand.
CTGGCAATCAATGAATTTGCGCCTTTCCTGTTCCAGTACGGCGGTGATTTCTATAAGAATAACGGCACCCAGTCCGCGCTGGATTCGCCGGAAGCACTGACGGCCATGAAGACCTGGACCGGTCTCTTTACCAATTACAAGCTGCAGAAGCAGGCGGATTTCTACAACCGCTTCCGTTCCGGTGAAATGCCGATCGGGGTGGCCGATTATTCCACCTACATCCTGCTCTCTACAGCGGCTCCGGAGCTGACCGGCTGGTGGGGCATGAAGCCGATGCCGGGCATTGAACAGGAGGATGGACGGATTAACCGTTCCACAGGCGGGCTGGCCCAGACAGCCATGATTTTCAGCGATTCCGAGATGCGGCAGGAATCCTGGGAGTTTCTGAAATGGTGGACCGGTGCAGATGCCCAGGAGAGCTTCGGCTCTGAGCTGGAATCGCTGCTGGGGGTTGAGGCCCGCTGGAACACCGCCAATATTGAAGCGCTGAAGCGGCTGCCGTGGCAGCAGCAGGATATCGACGCCATTCTGGAGCAATGGGAATGGTTCAAGGAGCGCGAAGTGGTACTCGGCGGATATTATACGACCCGCTATATCGCTAATATCTGGAATGAGATTGTGCTTAACGGCAGATACCCGCGCGAAGCCATGGAACAAGGCGTGCGTGAGATTAATAAAGAGCTCAACAAAAAACGCGAGGAATTCGGGCTTGATGTAACCAAGTCTTCCGGCGTGTCAGGAGGGGGAGAGCAGAAGTGAGCAGTGAAATCATTGTGACTGCGGAGAACGGGGATGCGGGCCTGCAGCTTTCCCGGACGCCGGGAAAATGGGCCCGGCTATGGGGCGATATCAAAAAAAATAAGGTGTCCTACTATTTTCTCGCCCCCTTCCTGCTCCTGTTTACCATCTTTACCATTGTGCCGATCATCATGTCTGTCATTCTCAGCTTCTCCTACTACAACATTATTGAAGCGCCTCATTTTATCGGCTTCTCCAATTACAAGCTGCTGTTCGTGGATGATGATATTTTCCTGAAGGCCGTCGGCATTACCCTGAAGTTCGCTTTTATCACCGGGCCTGTAGGCTACATTCTTGCCTTTCTGCTGGCCTGGCTGATCAGCCAGATTCCGCAGAAGTACAGATTCTTTTATACCCTGTGCTTCTATCTGCCTTCTATTACGAGCGCAGTAGCGATGTCTGTCGTGTGGCTCTATTTCTTTGCCGGCGACCGCAAGGGCCTGCTCAATCACTGGCTGATCCAGCTCGGCATCCTGAATGAGCCGTATCTGTTCCTGCAAAATGTCGATTCCATTGTCCCGGTCATTATCATTGTTTCCCTATGGATGAACATGGGCGTGGGCTTCCTCGCCTTTCTTGCCGGCCTGCAGAATGTCCCGGGCGATCTGTATGAAGCCGGCTCCATCGACGGCATCAAATACCGCTGGCAGCAGCTGTGGTACATTACCGTGCCTTCGGTCAAGCCGCAGCTGCTGTTCGGGGCTGTTATGCAGGTGGTCAGCTCGCTTACCGTGTTTGATGTCAGCATGAGGCTGGTCGGTTTTCCCAGCCCGCTGTATGCAGGGCATACCATCATGGCCCATCTGTTCGATTATGCATTTACCCGCTTTGAAATGGGCTATGCCTCGGCCATTGCCGTGCTGCTGTTCTTCCTGATGTTCGGACTGAACCGCCTCATCTTCAGAGTGCTGGGGAGGGATTAGAATGTTCAAATTCAAAATGCGGCGGATCGATTTCGGAGGCATTGCCCTCTATTTGTTCCTCACACTGTTCGGTCTCTTGATGCTATTGCCGCTTATCTATATGGCCGTAACGGCCTTTAAGCCGACCAGTGAGCTGTTCCTGTTCCCGCCGCGTTTTTTCGTGGTCAATCCGACGCTGATCAATTTCCGCGATCTGCTGCTGATTACGGGAACTTCAGCGGTGCCGTTTTCACGGTTTATTTTCAACAGTGTTATTGTAACCACCGGCATCGTGCTCGGCGGGGTGGTCATCTCGGCGATGGCAGCCTATCCGCTGGCTAAGCATAATATGCCGTTCAAAAGCGCGATCTTTAATATGATCGTTGCCGCGCTCATGTTCTCGCCGCTCGTGCTGCAGATTCCGCAGTATCTGCTGATCAGCCGCAGCGGGCTGATGAATACGTACTGGGCGATGATTCTTCCATACCTGGCTGCACCAATGGGGATGTTCCTGATGACACAGTTCCTGCGCCAGCTGCCCGACGCGCTTCTGGAGGCTGCGCGGATTGACGGCGCTTCGGAATGGAAGGTCTTCTGGGTTATCGTCATGCCGATGCTGAAGCCGGCCATTGCCACCTTTGCCCTGTTCAGCTTCATCGCGGCGTGGAACGACCCTTACCCGTCCATGGTCTATACGACCGTGCAGGAGATGAAGACCCTGCCGCTGGCGATCCAGACCATCAGCGGCGGAGCCGGTGTAGTCGCCCGGGTTGGTACCCTGGCAGCGGCAAGCTTCCTGATGATTATCCCGACGCTGCTGGTCTTTGTGATCACACAGCGGATGGTGCTGCAGACGATGGCCCACTCCGGGCTGAAGGAATAGGGGGCGAAATGATGAACAGAAGCAACAGATTAGGCAACAAGCTGGCTGTCCTGCTGGTCTTCACGCTGCTCCTTCCCCTCCTGGCATGCTCGGGCACGGCTTCTGCCGATGCCCCGTACCGGGGATATACATGGACCGGCTCCGGCAGCGAGGTCAGCTCAATCAACGGATATATGTATGATTCATCCATCGATCCCGGCAGTACAGCAACGGGTGCACTTAAAAACCCGGAGTCGCTGTTCATTGCCGAGGACGATACGCTTTATGTTGTCGATACAGGCAATAGCCGGATCATCCATCTGGATAAGAGCGGAGAGCCGGTCAAGATTATCGGCGATGCCGAGGGCGGCGGCAGGCTACAGGAGCCGAAAGGGGTCTTCGTCAAGCCTGACGGTACGGTGTATGTTGCTGACACGAAGAATCAGCGGATCGCTGTATTTAACGCAGAGGGCGAATATGTACAGGACTTTCCCAAGCCGGACAGCACGCTGCTGGGAGCGAACTTCTCCTACTCGCCTTCCAAGCTTATCGTAGATAAACGCAACTATATGTATGTGGTCAGCGACGGAAATACCCAGGGGCTGATGCAGATCGATTCTACGGGAAAATTTAAAGGCTTCTACGGTGCCAACCATGTCGGGTTCTCCTGGAGCCGGCTGCTGATCAGGCTGGTGGCGACCAAAGAGCAGCAAAGCCAGCTCGCCTCCGTGCGCCCCTCCGAATTCTCCAATGTCGATATCGACGAAGAGGGCTTTATCTACAGCACTACGCTCGGTGAAGAGAATAACCAGATCAAACGGCTCTCGCCGGTTGGCGTTGATACACTGAACACGGGGAATCACCGTTACGGCGATTATTATACCGACGGCCCGTTCGGCATGGCTTCTTTTATCGGGATCAGTGTAGATAAAAACGGGTTCATCACCGCTCTCGATCTGCAGACAGGAAAAATATTTCAATACGACAAGCTGGGCAATCTGCTGTTCAGCTTCGGGGGAATCGGTGAGCAGAACGGGCTGTTCGTGACGCCTTCCGCCGTGGATCAGACCTCTGACGGACTGCTCTATGTGATCGATAAAGGACGGGGCCGGATCGACCGGTTCCGGGCTACACCGTTCGCCGAGTTGGTCCATGAGGCTTCACTGCTTTATGTAGACGGGAAATACGAGGAAGCGGAAGCGTTGTGGCAGGAGGTTCTCCGGCTCAATGCCAATTACGAAATGGCCTATCAGGCCATCGGCAAGGCGCTGTACAAAGCGGAGAATTATCAGGAGGCAATGGATTACTTCAAGCTCTCTAATTCCAGAGGCGACTATTCCTCGGCATTCCGCGAGTACCGCAAGCTGTTCATCCGTGAGCATTTCACCTGGTTTTTCTCCGGAACCATCGCCCTGCTGCTGCTGCTGTACTGGGGAATGCCGAAGGTATACCGCCGGTTCCTGGCATGGCTGTACGGGCAAAAGGCAGCAGTTAAGGCCGCTGCTGCAAAGGGGGATCTGTAATGTACACTTTGCAAATGATTCATCAGGTGGTTGCCCACCCTTATCAGTTCTATCAGGATATTCAGGGCAGACGGCGGATTTTCTGGTATCAGGGGGTTCTCATGGTTCTTCTGACCTTTGCCGCCAAAACCCTCTCCATTCTGATCACCGGCTATGCGTTCGAAACCCGGGAGCCGCATGAAATCTCCATATTCCATGAATTTATCTGGCTGGCCGTTCCCTGGCTGACCTGGTGCATTTCCAACTGGGGCGTCAGTACGATTCTCGACGGAGAAGGCAAATTCAAGGAAATCTTCGTGGGCAGCGCCTTTGCCTTCGCGCCTTATATGCTGCTGGCCGTTCCGGTGACGCTGCTGACACAGGTGCTGGCATTAGATGAAGCATCCACCTACAACCTGCTGCACCAGTTCCTGATTATATGGGTAGCCTGGCTCTATCTGCTTAAGGTCAAAATTTTGCATGATTTTGAGCTGCGCAAGGTCGTTATGATCACACTGATCAGCATTGCCGGCATCGGCATTATCTGGTTCGTAGGCATACTGCTGTTCGGAATCTCTAACCAGTTCGTTTCATTTATTATCGATCTGCTCAAAGAGCTGCGATTGCGCGCGTAAGGGGGAGAAAGCACAATGAGAATAAATAACAAGCTGCGCGGCTTCCTCGTTATCCTGCTGATTCTGGTAACGGCAGTTGTAGGCATACGGCCGTTGCAGGGCTCTGCCAGCCAGGCTACCGGCGGGTCTGCAGTGCAGCCTGCGACAGCCGGGAGCAGCGCCGAAGCGGAAGATCCGGGGGCTGCTGTTCCTGCGGCAACCGAAGCACCAGCAGAAGCAGCCGCGGCCGAAACCCCGGTAACTGCCGGGGTCGCACCGGATGCCACCGCAGCTGCACCGGAGCTGCTGCCGGTAGCGCCGGGGACAAAAGCGCTCGAGAACGACCGCTACACACTATATGTGAACGAGCAGACAGGCAACATCAGAATGACCGATAAATTCACAGGCGCAGAATGGCTGGGCGCTCCGCAGCTGGAGAAGACAGCCATGCCGAACAATATCAAATACACGGCGGTGCCGGTCTACGCCAGATATACCCAGGGCGCTGATATTACGCAGGTCTACCCGCTCAAGGACGAGGATTCCAGTGTTAAAGTGACGCTGGAGCCGGATGTAGTGCGGGCGGAATTTACCTTTGCCAGCCTCCAGCTTGGCTTCGCGCTGGAGTACCGCCTGACAGAGGACGGCTTCGAGGCCTCCATTCCGCGCGAATATTTGAAAGAGACGGGCAATGCGAAGTTCACAAGCCTGGAGGTGCTGCCGTTCTTTCATGCCGCCGGGGAACAGGAGCAGGGAGCCATGATGCTGCCTGACGGCTCCGGTGCACTGCTGGAATTCCGACCGGATCATCCCGCCTACTTAAAGGGATATTCGGAGTACATTTACGGCGGTGATGAAACCTTCATCACCCAGAATCATGAAATTACCGACAGCTTCTGGCAGAAGGCTGCTCCGCTGAAGAAGAATATTGCCCTGCCTGTGTTCGGTATGTATCACGGCGGCACCGGTTATCTGGCTATCGTCACTGAAGGCGACACCGATGCCAAGATCAACGGTGTGCCGTCAGGCATCCGCGCCATTGCGCTCTACCGCGCTTCCTGCGAATTTACACTGCGCAAGGATGACGTCATCTTCGTCGGCAGCTCCGGCCAGATTCCATACTATCAGGGCAAGCTGATCGACAGCGACCGGACTGTACGCTATGTGCTGCTGCAGGGAGACAATGCCGATTACGTGGGCATGGCCAAGGAATACCGCCAATACCTGCTGGGCAACCAGCAGATTCAGGAGTCCGCGCCTGCGGAGGTTCCGCTGTATCTGGAGGTGCTCGGCGGCATCTCCCGCGATGAAATCATCGGCTCCACCTTTGTTGAAATGACGACCTTCCGGCAAGTCCGGGAAATCATTGACCGTTACAACGCCGAGGGGATCAGCGAACTCGATATTACAGTTACAGGCTGGTCCAAGAACGGGCTGCTGGGCAACCAGCCGGATCACTTCCCGGCGGATAAGCATCTGGGAGGCAGCAAAGCACTCCAGGAGCTGCAGGCCTATGCCGCCGAAAAGGGCGTAAGCCTGTATCTGAAAGCCAACTACGTTAAACCTTATCAGGACAGCAGCTCCGTTAAAGCGGGCAAGGAAGCAGTCCGCGGGATTAACCGCGAGGTGCTGAAGCAATATATCTACTATTTATCATCCGGGTGGAACACAGATAACTACTTTTATCTGCTGAAGCCGGAAGTCATTGCCGGACGTGCTTCTTCTGAGCTGGACAGCTATCGCAAGCTTGGGGTTGACGGCGTAGCCTTCGAGCATTTTGGCAGCCTGCTGTACTCCGATGAAGACAACAGTTCACAGACAGACCGGCGCCAGACAGAGCAGGCTTATACCGGCACACTGGAACAATACCGGAAGGAAGGCCTCCGTACTGCCGTGGATTACGGATATGCTTACACACTTAAGGCCGCAGACCGTATCGATCAGGCACCGCTGGATTACAGCGGCTTTGTCTATACCGACCGTGCCATCCCGTTCTATCAGCTTGTGGTGCATGGCCTGATCCCGTATACTTCGGCTCCGGTCAATCTGTTCGACGACTCCCGCAAGCAGCTGCTCCGCGCACTGGAATACGGGGCACTGCCGAGCTATAAGCTGACTTATGCGGCGACCAGCGACCTCCAGCGGACGCTCGAAAATGGACTGTTCACCTCCAGTGTGGACGATTGGCTTAAGCCTTCTGCAGAAACCTATCTGGACATGAAAGCTGTGTTAGACAGCGTGTCCGGCCGGCAAATGACCGGTCACGAGCAGCTGGACGCGCAAGTCTTCAAAACCACCTATGAAGGCGGCATAAGCATCATTACCAACTATAACGATCACGCTGTCAACGCCGGAGGGCAGCAGGTGGAAGCCTACGGATATGCGGTGACAGGAGGATGATAAAGTGAAAAAATCAAGATTATCAATGCGCGCCCGCTATTATATGGAAGGGTACTCCTTTATCTCCCTGTGGCTGATCGGCTTCCTGCTGTTTATGGCCATTCCGCTCGGGCGTTCCCTTTACTACTCCTTTCAAAAGCTGCAGGTCAGCCAGAACGGCCTGATCGCCTCTTTTGTAGGAACAGATCATTACCGCGCGGCGTTTACTACGGATGTTAACTTCCTGCCGCTGCTGAAGGATACCATGGTGTCCATGCTGACCCAGGTGCCGCTGATTCTGATCTTCTCGCTGTTCTGCGCCATTCTGCTGAACCGCAAGCTGGTAGGCAAAACCTTTTTCCGCGGCATCTTCTTCCTCCCTGTCATCATTGCTTCCGGGGCAATCCTCAGTAAGCTGATGGACCAGGGCGCGGCGAATTTACCTATTTTTTATAACGAGAACCTGTACAGCAAGCTGAGCGCCTTTATCCCCGGTGATCTGCTGGAAACACTGCTGCAATATGCAGAATCGCTGACGCTGGTGATGTGGGATTCCGGGGTTCAGATTCTGATTTTCCTGGCCGGCCTGCAGACCATTTCCATCACCCTGTACGAAGCCGCCAAATGTGACGGTGCAACCGCCTGGGAGGGCTTCTGGAAAATCACGTTTCCGATGATTATGCCGATGATGCTGGTGAACACGCTGTTCAGTATCGTCAGCTCCTTCACCAAGGCGGATAACCAGATGATGACCCATATTTTGAACGTCGTATTTAAAACTAATGATTTCGGCTACGGATCGGCCATGGGCTGGATTTATTTCGTTATTATCTTCCTGATTCTCGGCCTGGTGTTCCTCTTATTCCGTAAATCGCTCAGCACCACTGAAGGGAGGAAGTAGACGATGTTAAAAGAAAGCGTAAGCCCTGCCCGGGCTGTCCCGCCCGAAGCGGTATCCGGACGTCTGAAGAAAAGCGGCGGGCTGGACAGAATCGTCAAACGGACGCTGCAGGTGATAAATATTGCCTTTTATTATCTGGTGATTCTCAGCCTGACCTTCGTCTTCCTGTATCCGCTGCTCTACATGCTGTCCAAGTCGATGATGCAGGCCCAGGATGTGGCTGACGCCACCGTGCAATGGATTCCCAAGGCGCTCAGCTTCCATAATTACAGCCTGGCCTGGCGCTCGCTCAATTTCTGGGGCGGCTTCGCCAATAGCGCAATCATCTCCTTTGGAAGTGCGATACTGCAGATTATCAGCTGCTCGCTGGTCGGCTACGGCTTCGCCAGATACCGGTTCCCCGGCTATACACTCTGCTTCGTGCTGCTGCTGTTCACCTTTCTGGTCCCGCCGCAGACGATCGTGGTTCCGCTGTATCTGTTCTTCAGTGATCTGGGCTGGATCAATACGCATCTGCCGTTTGTGGTGCCATCCATGTTCGGTCATGGCCTGAAGGGTGCGCTGTTCGTCCTGATCTTTATCCAGTTCTACCGCAGAATGCCGAACGTGCTGGAGGAAGCGGCGCGGATCGACGGTGCGGGCCCGTTCAGAACCTACTGGCAGATCATGTTCCCGCTGGCCAAGCCGGCCATGCTGACGGTCTTCCTGTTCTCGGTGGTATGGCACTGGAACGATAGCTTTGAGCCGAACACCTTCCTGACGACGCCGAACTTCTATAATCTGTCCCAGCGTCTGGCGATGTTCTATGGCACGAACAACCAGGCAGCCGAGACAATGTCGCAGATGACCTCCGGCTCCATCGGGATGGCGCCGACCGGGCTCAATCAGGTCATGGCCGGCTGTATTCTGACCATCCTGCCTATACTAATTCTTTACTTGTTCGTGCAGCGCCACTTCGTAGAGAGCGTGGAACGCTCCGGTATTGCCGGGGAATAAGCTGCATCCGGGTGTCCCATAGCCTTAAAGGCGAATGGGGCACCTTTTTTTACGGGTACAGCAGGCCGTTTAAGGGTTCCTTACCCTTTCCTTATAACTCCCCTTTACACTGCTAAGTGGAAAGGATGATATAATATGCCGGACATAATTTTAGAAACCAGGAACCTATGCAAAAGCTTCAAAAAACAGCCCGCTGTAAACAACGTATCGCTCTCTGTGCCCCGGAACTCCGTCTACGGGCTGCTTGGTCCGAACGGCGCGGGCAAGTCGACGACGCTGAAGATGATCGCAGGCATGCTGCGTCCAGGCTCAGGGAGCATTCTCTTTCAGGGCCATGAATGGGACCGGAAGGATTTGAGTGAGATCGGCGTCCTGATCGAATCGCCGCCGCTGTATGAGAACCTGACAGCCCGGGAGAATCTGCAGGTCCGTACGCTGGCGCTAGGGCTGCCGGAGTCGCGGATCGCCGAGGTGCTGGCGGTCGTCGATCTGGCCCATACCGGGAAGAAGCGGGCCGGCCAGTTCTCCATGGGCATGAAGCAGCGGCTGGGCATTGCGATTGCGCTGCTGAACCAGCCGAAGCTGCTCATTCTGGATGAGCCGTCGAACGGGCTCGACCCGATCGGGATTCAGGAGCTGCGGGAGCTGATCCGTTCCTTCCCCGGACAGGGAATCACAGTCATTCTATCGAGCCATATTCTCTCCGAGGTGGAGCAGGTGGCCGATCAGATCGGAATTATTGCCGGCGGACAGCTGGGCTATCAGGGGGCTGCACCGCATGGGGCGGAGCTGGAGTCCCTGTTCATGCAGGTGGCCGCGGCGGGCCGGAGGGCAGGTGAAGCCGGTGCTTAGACTTATTAGCGCGGAGCAGCTGAAATGGCGGCGAACCTTTATTCCGCAGCTGGTGTGGATCACCCCGCTGATTACGCTGCTGCTCTGCGGTGTCCTGATGGGCGGGAGTTACTTTCAGACCGGGGCATATAACTGGTGGTATACAATGCTCCTGCCCGGTGCACTGAGTCTGGTCTGCGCGCTCGCGGTGCAGAAGGATACCAAGATGAAGTACCGCGCTATTCTGGCGCTGCCCCTTCCTCCGCAGATGCTCTGGTCGGCCAAAATCGCTGCCGTCACCGGCTGGCTGCTGGCCGCCGGCCTGCTGTTCTTCGCCGGCATCTCATCCGGAGGCTGGCTGTTTGGCACTTCGATTCCGCTGCAGCACAGCGCAGCCGGTAGCCTGCTGATCGTCATCACGTTCCTGTGGCAGATTCCGCTGTGCCTGTTCCTGGCCGCACGGTTCGGACTGTTTGCCGCCGTGCTGATCAATATGGTCTTTAACATTGCAGGCATTGTTACCTTTGACACCGGCGGGCTGTGGGATTACATGCCCTACACGATTACGTTCCGGCTGATGTGCCCGGTGCTGCATATTCTGCCGAACGGCCTGCCGGTCCCGGAAGGCAGCCCGCTGAGAGGCACAGACACGATCCTTAGGGATGTGCTGGTCTCCCTGGCCTGGTTTGGCGGCCTGTTCTTCCTGACTGTGCGCCAATTCCGCAGGCAGGAGGCGAAGTAAAATGGCCTCCTTATTCGGACTGTTCAAAGCTGACCTGCTCAAAACCCGCCGCACTTCGTTTTTGCTTCTTCATCTGCTGGCCCCGCTCATCGCGGCAGCCGTATTCCTGGCTTACTACTCGTACTCTCCATGGAGCACAGCCGATAAAGTGCAGGCATATCTCCAGGCACTGGGCTGCGCTTTGCCCACCCTGATTGCCCTGGTCTGCTCGATGACAGCAGAGCAGGAGGCGCTGGCCGGGCATTTTCAGGGGATACTGGCGTTACCCGCCCGGCGGGTCAAGGTCTACGCCAGCAAGCTGCTGCTTTTGCTGGTATATGGCTTTTGCGCCGTCCTGCTCGCTGTCGTCATATTCGGCATCGGATTCCGTTACATACTGGAGCAGGATAGCCTGGGGATGGCTTTTTACTGGAGCAGCGCATTGATCCTGTCGGGAAGCACGGTGTTTCTCTATCTGCTGCATGGATTCATCAGCCTGCGGTTTGGCCGGGGCCCGTCGATAGGAACGGGCATTACAGGCAGTCTGATCGCGGCCCTGCTGCTTACCGGACTCGGTGAGGGCCCCTGGCCGTATGTCCCTTTTGCCTGGGCAGCCCGCTTCACTTCAATATGGACAGTCACCAGCTCGGGCACTCCGCTGGAATCCGCTGCATCAGAGACAGACACCGCAATCCTTGTATGCACAGCGGCAACGCTGCTGGCTGCCTCTCTCTCCTGCCTCTGGTTTCAGCGCTGGGAAGGACGTTCAGCCGATAATTAGATTTAGAGATAGCTTTTTAATAAACAATTACTATTAATAGAGGGAATGCATATGGCCAACATACTCGCCGTCGACGATGAGCCTGCCATTCTGGCGCTGATCCGCAGTGCCCTGGGCGCTGACCGTCATCTGGTAACGGCAATTCAGGACTCAACCATTGTGCGCCAGAGCGATCTGGGTGCGTATGATCTCATTCTGCTCGATGTGATGATGCCCGGGGTAGACGGCTTTACACTGTGCCGGGAGATCCGTGCGGCGGTGGACTGCCCGATTCTTTTTCTGACCGCCAAGACACTGGAATCCGACCTGATGTACGGGCTGGGACTGGGTGCGGACGACTATATTATGAAGCCCTTCAGTATCGGCGCGCTGCGGGCGCGGATTAACGCCCACCTCAGACGCGAGACCCGGGAACGGAGGAAGGTGCTGTACTCGGAGCTCGTTCATTTCAACCTCTCCGGCAGAGAGCTGCTGGCCCGCGGCCACAAAGTGCCTCTGACCAAAAGCGAATACGACATCTGCGAATTTCTGGCGAAGAGCCGCGGACAGGTCTTCTCCAAGGAGCATATCTATGAAGCGGTCTTCGGGTTTGACGGGGAAAGTGACAGCAGCGCCATCACAGAGCATATCAAGAATATCCGCGCCAAGCTGAACAAAGCGGACATTGAAGCCATTGAGACAGTCTGGGGGATCGGTTACAAGTGGAAGCTGTAAAAAGAGCACCAGGGATGCGCCTGCGCACCTTTTTTCTGCAATATCTTCTGATTCTAAGTGCCGGAACCATTCTGCTGCTGCTCCTGCTGCTGGGCTTGTTCACGGCGGCTTTTTCAGCCAATGTGATTCTGCCCGCCAATTATGCGGAGAAGGAGATCGGGGCTGTTAAGGACGCGCTTGAAGCGGGTGACGAAGGTGCTGCTGCTGTCATTCCGAAGCTGGCCGACTACGCCATATTTACAGCCGAAGGGAAGCTGCTTACGGGCAGTCTAAGCGCGAAGGATGCTGCCCACGCCTGGAAGCTTATACAAGCAGGCAAAAACCGGGACTCCTATTTCTATACCTCAACCCGGCACGGAGGCGAGCTCTGGATCTTCCGCTATACGCTAACCCCGCAGTTCGCCTCCCCCCTGCTGCGCAGCACCCTGCCGAATCCGCAGCTGCTGGCCGTGCTGCTCTTCATCCTGGGTGTACTGATTCTGGCCGCTGTGCTGGCCGCCCGCTTTGGCCGCAGGCTTACACAGAAAATGGCCGGCTTACAGGAGGCGACCGACAGCATCCGGCAGGAAAATCTGGCGTTCACCGTCCAGCCAAGCGGGATCATGGAAATTGACGAGATGCTGGCCTCGCTGGACCAGATGAAGGAAGCGCTGCAGGCCTCACTGAAGCGCCAGTGGGAGCTGGAAAGGTCCCGCAGAGAGCAGATTTCTGCGCTTGCCCACGACATCAAGACCCCGCTCACCATTATCCGGGGCAACGCCGAACTACTGCAGGAAACCGTCCAGGATGAAGCCCAGCGGGAATATAACCGCTATATTCTGCAGAGCGCAGAGGATATTGAACACTTCGTGCAAGAGGTCATTGATCTGTCCAGTCTGCAGGCAGCTCCAGGGCACCGGAAGACGCAGGTGCGTCTGACGGATTTCCTGGCCGAGCTGGAGGGTCAGCTACGGGGCTTATCGTCAGGCAAGGACATTTCTGGGCAGGTCATCGCAGTCAGCCCGCTGCCTGAATTGATATTCATAGATAGGGAGCTGCTCCAGCGGGGAATTGTCAATATTCTTGCAAATGCTGTGGAGCATACGCCGCCGCAGGGCCGAGTAGCACTGGAAGTCCGATGGGACGGGGCTGCCGCAATTTCCTTTACCGTTACAGACACGGGCAGCGGATTCTCTCCGGCCGGATTACGGGAAGCCGCAAGCCAGTTCTATATGGGCGACCAGAGCCGCAGCTCCGGCAAGCATCACGGAATGGGCCTGTACATTGCAGACTCGGCTGCTAAGCAGCATGGGGGTAAGCTGACTCTGGAGAATGTGTCGCCCTCCGGCGGAGCGAAGGTGACGGTGAGGATTATAGCGGATAGCAGCCTGAATTCGAACTAATCCACCGGGCACATACCGGATCAAACTAAGTGGAAATTCGCCATCTATTTCCGAAGGAAACCGCTGAATGAAGATGATAGGTGGAAAAAAGCTACTTAATTCTGCTCGATTTAGGTACACGGAGCGCTTTTGGCCCAAATAAGTGGCGATTTTCCACCTAATGTTGATAAATTGTGAGAAACTGCGGATCTAAGTAGCGAAAATCCAACTAAATTGCCGGGACCCTCCGGTTTACCGTAATAAAGGATACCAAGTGATAACCCGCCGCTTTTCCGGCACAGTATACTAACCGCCTAATGTCCTCCCGTCAAGAAAAAAGTAGAAAATAAACGTCAGTACAGGGATCTCCCCATTAGAGCTCTGCTAAAAGAAGTAATCCCGCAAAATATGCGGCCTGTCCGCTTTTTCCAACACCTGTATCGTCTAGTACAATTTAGTCCAGGATGATCATTAGAGACAGGAAAGGAGAACCTGCATGCACAGAGTCGACAAAATCAGATTTACGCTTTTTTATGGTGAAACTCCTCAAACAGACAGTTACGGCTACATGGAGCTCAACCGGGAGGGGAACATGATTGCGCTCTATACCAAAGACGGTGAGGAAATTGACATCTATGGCGGACATGAATTCGTCAGGGTAAGTACACTCGGCAGATTCAATGACCGGGATCGTGACAACTTCTACTCCTTATTAGAAAAGGATGGGGTAGGCTGAGCCGTACAGCAGGCCGATAAGCAGAAAAGGCCACCCCTCCCGGGATGGCCTTTAACTATATATCCGTACGATAAATCAGAACGGGTTCGTAGCAATAAAGCTCGCTGTCTTCACATAGACACGCGGATTCAGCTTCAGCTGGTCGATAATGAACTCTGCGATATCCTCAGGCTGAACGAACTTGGCGTCATTGTTCTCCTTGATCAGGTTCAGGTCCAGTGCCAGATCTGTTGCAATGGTGCTCGGAGTCAGCGCCGATACACGGATGTTGTTGCGGCGGACTTCCTGGGCGAGTGATTCGGTCAAACCGATCATGGCAAATTTGGAGGCGCTGTAAGCACTCGAGGTAGCTGCACCGTTAAGTCCGTTCGTTGAGGAGATGTTGATGATGTCTCCGGCATTTTTTTCAATAAGCTGCGGCAGTACGGCACGGGTTACATAATAGGTACCCATCAGGTTGACGTCGATCATGCCTTTCCACTCTTCCGGGTCCATTTCCAGCAGTGTGCCAAACGTAGCGATCCCTGCGTTGTTAATCAGAATATCCGCTGCTCCCAATTCGTTCTTGAGCACTTCAACCGCTGCATCTACTTGTTCCTTGGAAGAAATATCAGCGACAGCATAAGCGGCCTTTACTCCGTAACCTTCAATCTCGGCAGCCAGTGCCTGCAGTGCAGCTTCACTTCTGGCCAGCAGACCGACGCTGACGCCCTCCTTGGCAAGCGCAACAGCTGTTGCCTTTCCGATTCCTCTTGCCGCTCCGGTTACAATTGCTACTTTTCCTTGCAATGATTGTGCCATGTAAGCAGGCTCCTCTCCAATTTTCTTTAAAAAATCCTCTTCTATTATACTATGTCCGGACAGCCGGAGCTAAATGCTGCAGTTGATATTGACAACTTAAATCTGTCATAAATGCCATCAATCCAAATTTAATTTACCACTTTTTTATTGACACTTCCGGTAAATCCATATATATTGTTCGATAATGAGAATCGTTATCAAGTATTGTTAAATACACTACATAAAGGATGGGGTCACACTAATGAAACACATGAACACAACACGAAGGTTAACTTTCAGAACACTGCTTGCTCCGCTTGCGCTAACACTTGCGCTGGTAGGCTGCGGTAACAACAATGCATCAAACAACGCTGCTTCCCCTACGAACGCTGCGGCAACTACTGCACCGGCGGCTACCGAAGCCCCTGCTGCTACAGATGCCGTTCAATATCCGATCACAATCAAAACGGCGCTGGGTGAAGCTGTAATCGAAAGCAAGCCTGAACGTGTCGTTACCATTCAATGGGGTAATCAGGACGTTGCCCTCGCGCTGGGTGTTGTTCCAGTGGGCTTCTCGGCAGCAAACTTCGGCGTTCAGGACGACAGCGGATTACTCCCTTGGACCAAACAGAAGCTGGACGAGCTGGGCGTAACCGATCCGAACGTATTCCAGGATACAGACGGCCTTGATTTCGAAGCGATCTCCGATGCTGATCCGGACGTCATTCTTGCCGCTTACTCCGGCATCACACAAGAAGACTTCGACACACTGAGCCAGATCGCTCCGGTGGTCGCTTACCCGGTTTCCCCTTGGACCACCACATGGCGTGAGCAGGTTAACCTGATTGCTGAAGGCATGGGCATGAAGGCCGAAGGCGAGCAGCTGATCAAGGATACCGAGGACTTGGTAAAAGAAAAGCTGACTGCCTATCCGCAAATCGCCGGCAAAAAAGTCGTATGGGTTAACTTCTCCGCTGACGACCTGTCCAAGCTGCATATCTATGCGCCAATTGATTCCCGCGTCTCCTTCCTGTACGAGCTGGGAATGGAATATCCGGAAAGCATCACCAGCCAGATTACGGATCCGACAAGCTACTCTCTGAGCCTGAGCGCCGAGAACGTAGAAGCACTCAACGATGCAGATTTGATTATCGGATATGGCAATGACGAACTGCTGAAGGCTCTCCAGGCAGATTCCCTGCTGGGCAAAATCCCTGCGATTGAGCGCGGTTCCGTTGCTTTCATCGACAGCGATACACCGCTTGTTGCTGCCGGAACGCCTAACCCGCTGCCTATCGCCTACACTATCGATGAATATCTGAAGCTGATCGGCGGAGCACTTGATAAAGTAAATGAATAATCAGGAAACTTCTGAATACAAGAAGCCAGCCCTGCATACACCGCGGAATTTCACGCTGGTCCTGATCATCTGCTTCATTCTGCTTGGCTTATGCATTGTTGCCTCGCTGGCCCTCGGCTCGCGTGTGACCAGCTTAAGAGAGCTGCTCGACGGTTTATTTCATCCGGACGTGCAGTCCTTCGGAGCCAACGTAGTCCGTAAGCGGATATCCCGGACGGTCTTCAGCTTATTCTGCGGTGCAGCGCTCGGCGTATCCGGGGCGCTTATGCAATCGGTCACCCGCAATCCTATTGCGGACCCGAGTATACTGGGAGTTAATACCGGCGCTGCCTTATTCGT
The DNA here is from genome assembly GCF_058313675.1 of Paenibacillus sp. fava2. Taxonomy (NCBI): domain Bacteria; kingdom Bacillati; phylum Bacillota; class Bacilli; order Caryophanales; family Paenibacillaceae; genus Paenibacillus; species Paenibacillus sp. fava2. Next base: position 7,181,151 of record NZ_CM177755.1, read on the forward strand.
AGTGTGCGGTATTGCCTTTCTAAACATAAGCTCAGCCAGCCAATTCATTTGGCTGGCTTTGGCCGGAGCTGCGCTTACCGCAGTATTCGTATTCGGAATAGGTTCAATAGGGCGTGGCGGAGCCACCCCCATTAAGCTCGTTCTGGCGGGTGCTGCGACGAGCGCGGCCCTTTCTTCTCTCGTCACTGCCATCATGATCCCGCGTTCCTATGTTATGGATAAATTCAGGTTCTGGCAGGTAGGCAGCGTCGGTTCAGGAAGCTGGGATAACATCTCCACCTTCATCCCTTTTCTGATCGCCGGCATGCTGATTGCCGTGCTGACAGCGCCTGCGCTGAATGCGCTGGCCCTGGGCGATGATGTCGCCACCGGACTCGGTGTCAAGACAGGATTTCTGCGGTTTACCGCCGCTCTCGCAGGGGTTGTCCTTTGCGGTGCAACAACGGCGCTTGCAGGCCCGATCGGTTTTATCGGCCTTCTATCCACCCATGTAATCCGCCTTATTCTAGGTCCTGATCTGCGTTTTGTCATTCCCATGTCGGCGATTGCCGGAGCTATTATTCTGACCGTAGCCGATGTCGGCGGCAGGCTGCTCGGCAGCCCCGGAGAGCTTGAAGTCGGTGTTGTAACAGCGTTCATCGGAGCACCGATATTAATCATATTAGCTATGAGATCGAAAGTGCGGTCCTTATGACAAATCATCTTCCTTCAACCGAATTTATCATGGCCGGCAGACGGCAAAGACACCGCCGCTGGATACTGGTTACGAGCCTTTTAGGCGTCCTTGCCTGTGCGCTCTGTATAGCTATGCTGCTGCTCGGAAATACCATTTATCCGCTTTCGGAGGTAATCCGGGCCCTTTCGGGAGAGCAGATTAAAGGCGTCTCCTTTGCTGTGAGTACAATCCGTCTGCCGCGGATGCTGGCCGGCCTGTTTGCCGGGTTTGCTTTTGGCGTCGCGGGCTATACGTTTCAGACCATGCTGCGTAACCCGCTGGCTAACCCGAACGTCATCGGGATTACGTCCGGTTCCAGTGCGGCTGCAGTGTTCTGTATTGTTATCCTTCATGCCGGCGGAGCTGTCGTCTCTCTGGCCGCTGTCCTTGCCGGTCTGGCTACTGTCATTCTGATCTATATCCTGTCCAGAGGAAGAACCTTCTCCATCGGGCGACTGATCCTGGTCGGAATTGGCGTACAGGCGATGCTGGATGCGGTGATTTCCTATCTTCTGCTGATTAGCTCGGAGAAGGATGTCCCTACCGCTATCCGCTGGCTGACAGGCAGTCTTAACGGCTCGCAGATGAGCGAGCTGCCGCCGCTTGTGATTACCGTATTCATCTGTGCACCTGTTATTGCCCTGCTGGGCAAGCATCTGGATATACTGGAGCTCGGGGAGCAATCAGCATCCTCACTCGGTGTGCAGACCGACAGGACGAGAATCCTGCTTATTGTAGCCTCGGTTTGCATGATTGCGATTGCCACCGCTACAACGGGCCCGATCGCTTTTGTATCCTTCCTTGCCGGACCAATAGCCAAAAGAATGGTCGGCGTCGGCTTCTCCGGCGTCATTCCGGCAGGACTTGTCGGCGTTGTTCTGGTTCTGGCTGCAGATCTGATCGGACAGTTTGCCTTCGTAACCAGATTCCCGGTCGGCGTCATTACCGGACTGCTCGGAGCACCATATCTGATTTACCTGCTGATCCAGATGAACCGGAAGGGAGAACTATAATGAATCAGGCGCATACTTTTCAAGTTGAACGCCTCGTAGCAGGCTATGAGAATAAAACAGTCATTCAGGATGTCAGCCTCGTGCTGCCGAGCAGCAAGATCAGCGTCATTATCGGCTCGAACGGCTGTGGCAAATCAACGCTGCTCAAAACGATGGCCCGGTTAATCAAGCCTTCCTCCGGTGCCATCACAATTGACGGAAAGCCGCTTGCCAAAATCGCCTCTAAGCCTTTGGCCCGCATAGTCGGGATGCTGCCGCAATCACCGATTGTGCCGGAAGGCATCTCCGTCGCCGATCTCGTCGGACGCGGAAGATTCCCGCATCAGTCGCTCTTCGGCAGCTGGAGTAAAAAGGACTACGCGGCCGTTGCCGAAGCGATGGAGATTATGAAGATTACGGAGTTCGCCAATCATCATATTGATGAGCTGTCCGGCGGCCAGCGCCAGCGTGTCTGGATCGCTATGGCATTGGCGCAGCAGACCGATATCCTGTTCCTCGATGAACCGACAACGTTCCTCGATATCACCTACCAGGTCGAGATTCTGGATCTGCTGACAGACCTGAACCGCAAGCACGGCACTACCATCGTCATGGTGCTGCATGATATCAACCTGTCCGCCCGGTATGCGGACCATATCTTTGCCCTTCATTCCGGCAAGCTGGTCGCTGAAGGCACGCCGGATACAGTGATTACGAGCACCCTGGTCAAAGACATCTTTGGACTGGACTGTGCGGTAATCAAGGACCCGGTTGCCGGCTCCCCGATGATCGTGCCTAAGGGCCGTTATCATGCGGATTATGTGCCTGTTCCTTAAAAAGCGTACACCGCTTATTATGCAAATTAAAAACCACCCCGGTTAACGGAGTGGTTTTATTTGTGTTCCGAAGGAAGGCTAGATCTGGTTCCCTGCCTCAGTCTTAATACTGATCTCCTGGCTGCTCTTCTGCTTCCTGCTTCTCACCGAATACAGGATGAATAGCAGAATGAACCAAACCGGAGTGAACAGCAGCGCCGGACGGGTCTCCTCGGCAATCAGCATAATGATCAGAATTGCCGCAAACAGCGCCAGAACAATATAGTTAACTGCCGGGGTGAACGGTGCCTTGAACTTGGAGGCTGCCTGCAGGTCCGGGCGGTTCTTCTTATATTTGATATGGCATACGAGCACGACGCCCCAGACCCAGATAAAGCAGATGGCGCTGACCGTAGTTACAATGCCGAAGGCCTGCTCCGGAACCAGCTTGCTCAGCAGCGCCCCTGCCGAGATTACCAGCGTAGACACAAACAACGAGTTGGCAGGTACAAAATTTTTGTTCAGCTTGCCGAACCGGGCTGAGGCCTGATCTTTGCGGCTCAGATTATAAAGAATCCGGCTGGTCGAGAACATTCCGCTGTTGCAGGCCGATGCGGCGGAGGTCAATACGACGAAGTTGATAATTCCCGCAGCAATCGGAATGCCGACCAGGCTGAAGGTTCTGACAAACGGGCTTTCGGCAGGACTAAGCTGAGTCCACGGGTTAACACACAGCAGAACGAACAGCGCGCCTACGTAGAAGAACAGAATCCGCAGCGGGATTTTGTTGATCGCTGACGGGATATTTTTCTCAGGATCAGCCGTTTCTGCCGCCGACACCCCTACCAGCTCTACACCGACATAAGCGAACACGACCATCTGGAACGAGAAGAGGAAGCCTGTGATGCCGTTCGGGAACACCCCGCCGTGCTGCCACAGATTGCGGACCGTTACCGTTCCTGCATCTGTTTTGAAGCCCATGACGAGCAGCACAATGCCGAGCCCGATCAGGGCAAGAATCGTTACTACCTTGATCAGTGCGAACCAGAACTCCAGCTCGCCGAAGCTTTTGACGGTCAGCAGGTTAAGCCCCAGCAGAATAATCAGACAGATCACCGCTGGTACCCACTGCGGAATATCGAACCAGTACTGCACATAGACCCCTACTGCAATGACATCGGCCATCGCCGTCATAATCCAGCAGAACCAGTAGGTCCAGCCTGTGACAAAAGCGGCCTTCGGCCCTAAATAATCCTCAGCGATATCTGTAAAGGACTGGTACCCCGCCTTGGACAGCAGCAGCTCCCCCAGTGCCCTCATAACAAAAAATACAGCGATCCCTACAATCAGATAAGTGAACATGATCGACGGCCCCGCCTTTTCGATTGCCCGCCCTGATCCCAGGAATAATCCTGTTCCAATTGTTCCTCCGATTGCGATTAACTGAACGTGCCGGTTGGCCAGCTCTCTTTTTAACTCTGCCATGCCTGTTTCCCCCTTATGATTACAGCCTGTTGCTGCCAATAAAAAAAGAGACTGGATACTATCATCCAATCTCCCGGCTCATAAGAATATCAAACACTATCCGCCCTGCGGGCAGCAGCCCGCAAGGCAGATAAATATTCAGTACTCTTCTGTCCTTTTGCCTGAGATTGTGAACCCTTCGGCGCTGCGGTAACCCGCAGTCTCTCCAGAAGCTGCTCCTGCTATAGTGTGATCCATAGCATTCATAGCCTGTAGCGTATTAAGTTGGTGAAGCGTTAATGCATTTTAATATTCTAACATATTACTCGCGATGTGAGTATCCGGGCTGTGAAAAAAGTCTCAATACCAATTTTATCCTTACAGCCTAGCCCTGTACCTGTTCTTCTCCGGCCTTCCCGTAGAACTTGAGAAAAACAACGATACCGATCAGCGCTACAACAATGCCTGACCAGAAAAACCACACCTGTACTCCATACCGGTCAGCGACCGGCCCGGCCAGAGCCAGCCCGATTGGCGAAGACAACATACCCATGCTGGAGACGAGCGATATTACACGCCCCAACGTTTCCGGCTCGTAAGCCTTCTGGATCATGGCCATATAGGGGCCGTTGAACAGCGGCGCAGCAGCACCCATGAAGAACGACAGCACGGCAAAGGCTACAAAGGCTCCGCTGCCGACAACCCCGCTCAGCAGGCAGGTCAGGCCGATAATAACAAGGCTTACGCTCATATAGGTGGAGTCACGCCACTTCGAGCCCAGTACGGACAGCAGCACACCGCCCAGGATCATGCCGATGCCGAATACCGCCTCTATGATACTTGCACTGTATCCGCCTCGGCCAAAGTGCTCCAGCGTCATCAGCGGGAACAGCATGGCCAGCGGCATAAAAACGATACTGAAGCCGGCCATGGCAATGGTGATAAATACGATCGGCTTAGAGGAAACAAAGGTCCTCCAGCCGAGAATGAACTCCTGCCGGAACGAGGGTGCCTGCACCACCTCCGGCTTCGGCTGATGAATCTTCACCATCAGCAGCATGACATTTGCAATCAGCGCTCCCGCTACATCAAGCAGCAGCACCGTTCCCAGCGATGTTGCCGAATATACGGCGATACCCAGCGCGGGTCCCAGTATGCTGGAAGCGGAGAAGACCATCTGCTGCCAGCCTGCCACCCGGGTCAGCTGATCCTCCGGGGCAATCAGCGGGACAGCTGCCTGGAACGACGGCGCGTGGAACGAGGAGGCTACGGAGCGGATGAACAGCACGACATATACGACCCACAGGCTCGGGTCGCCCCACAGATAATAAGCGCCCAGAATCAGACTGGTGACAGCAATCATGCTGTCGGAGATGATCATGGTCAGTTTGCGGTTCCAGCGGTCCAGCCAGACGCCGATGAACGGTCCCAGGATGGCCTGAGGCAGGAAGCCGACGAGTCCGGCAATCATCAGCACGGAGGCCGACCCTGTCGTTTCTGTTAAGTGCCAGATAATAGAGAACTGCACCATCGATGAAGTCAGAATCGAAAAGATCTGGCCGCTGAAGATGAAGGCGAATGTCCTCTTCCAGTGCATATGATTCATAATTTGTACCTCCCAAAAGTAAATGGATTTCATATCTCAAGCAGCCAAGCCGTTAATCAAAAAACAGACTCAAGTCCAGTGGGCTTGAGTCTGCTTGCTTTACGTGTCGGAACAGGGCATAGCCAAATAAGGCTCTGCATATAAACCGTCAGGATTACGGCCTATGTCCATACGTATAGATAAGCAACCCAAAAAAGCCCACCTTAACGGTGAATTTTGCTCTTTCGGGTACTCATCTCAAGCGCATGGATGGGGTCATAGCCGCAAGCCTCCTTTTCATAGTTAGCCGTATCTTACCATCGGCAGTAAAAACTGTCAAACCTAAAAACGCCAAAAAAGAGCGGATAAGCTACCGCTTACCCGCCCTTCAATTATGACTGCATTATTTAATAATTACATATTCCAATCCTACGAGCTTAGCATAGCTGACAATCTGGTCGGTAGTCAGGTTCAGGGAAACCACGGTGTGGTGGCCGCCGCCGTTCTCGATCCAGGCCTTCACTCCGTCCTGGAAGTTAGGCTTAACCTTCCACAGAACACGCGCTACAGGAAGGTTAGGAGCTGCAACCTCTGGCTCAAATGCTTCCACTTCATTGATCAGCAGCTTGTAGTGTGTACCAAAGTCAGCCATCGATACAACGACGCCTTCGCCGGCTTTGCCGTCAAATACAAGGCGGGCCGGATCTTCACGGTCGCCGATACCGAGCGGTGATACAAGAACCTTCGGCTTGTTGCTTGCCAGGCTTGGATCAACCTCAAGCATGTGGGACTGCAGAATCGCTTCCTGGCCTTCTGCCATTTCATATGTGTAATCTTCCATGAAGCCGGTGTTTACGTTGTGGGCCATTACCTTCAGCAGGCGGTCAAGAGCTGCGGTTTTCCAGTCGCCTTCGCCAGCGAAGCCGTAGCCTTGCGCCATCAGGCGTTGTACCGCCAGACCCGGAAGCTGCTTCATGCCGTGCAGGTCTTCAAAGTTCGATGTGAACGCATTGTAGCCGCCGTTATCCAGGAAACGCTTCAGGGCGATTTCGTAGCTGGCCTGAACCTTAACGCTTGCTTCCCATGCTTCCTTGCTGTAGTTGCCGTAATCGAAATCGTACTGCTCTGCATATTCAGCGAACAGGGCATTGATCTCTTCTTCCGTTACTTCGTTTACATAAGCAACCAAATCGCCGATGCCGAAGTAGTCAACGGTCCAGCCGAACTGGATCTGCGCTTCTACTTTATCGCCTTCAGTAACCCCTACATTGCGCATGTTGTCGCCGAAGCGGGCAACCTTGATGTTGAAGCTTTCGTTGTAAGCCACCGCAACATCCATCCACTCAGCAATCTGCTTCTGGACATTAGGGCGTTGCCAATAGCCTACTACCACTTTGTTCTGCTTCTTGAGGCGGGCGTTGATGAAGCCGTACTCACGGTCACCATGCGCAGCCTGGTTGAGGTTCATGAAATCCATGTCGATGGTTGCCCAAGGAATGCTCTCATTGTACTGGGTAGCCAGGTGCAGAAGCGGCTTCTGCAGCAGCTTGGTGCCGCGGATCCACATTTTGGCCGGGGAGAAGGTGTGCATCCAGGTGATTACACCCGCAACCTCGTCACGGTAGTTAGCTTCCTTCATAATAGAAGTGATTTTGTCCGCGCTAACTGCCAGGTCCTGCTGCAGCACGAGCGGGTAAGGCAGAACGCCGCTGTTATTCAGGGCATCAACCATTTCCTGGGCGTGGGCTTTAACTTCTCCAAGAGCTACTTCTCCGTACAGATGCTGAGATCCAACAACGAACCAGAACTGCTTGTCACTAACTGTTGTCATTTATATTCATCCTCTTCTCTTAAATTGTGATGGTAGGCTAATCCGTACCCAATATTATTTCTGGCCGTAGTAAGCATCCTTGCCGTGCTTGCGCAGATAGTGCTTATCCAGAATCCGCTGCGGCAGCTCCTCGGCAAAATGGTTCAGCTCACGCGCGAAATGGTTCATCTTGGCCACTTCCTCCAGCACCACACTGTTCATAACGGCGGAGTGGGCATCCTTGCCCCAGGTGAATGGTCCATGGCCCTTCAGCAATACGCCGGGAACCGCCATAATATCAATGCCGCGCTGCTCAAACGTCTCGATGATCACATGGCCTGTTTCTGCTTCATAGCCGCGGTCAATTTCCTCTTGAGTGAGGAACCGGGTACAAGGCACCGCTCCATAGAACGTATCAGCATGTGTGGTTCCCATAACCGGAACATCAAGCCCGGCCTGGGCCCAGACGGTCGCCCACATGGAGTGCGTATGCACAATGCCGCCGATTTCCTTGTAATGCTTATACAGCACAGCATGGGTCGGTGTATCCGAGGAAGGTCTGAGATCACCCTCTACAACGTTACCGTCAAAATCGACAACGACCATATCGCTGGCTTTCATTTTCTCATAGCTGACTCCACTTGGTTTAATGACGAACAGGCCCTTCTCACGGTCAACCGCGCTCACATTGCCCCAGGTGTACTTGATAAGTCCTTGCTTAGGCAGGTCCAGATTGGCCTGGAATACCTCTTCCTTCAGTTGCTCTAACACATTAACCCCTCCCGTTCTCTACCAGATGATCTACAGCAGCCTGCTCAATCGCCAGTCCTTCCACATACCGCTCCATAAAGAGCTCAAAGCCCTTAACGTCAGCTGCATCCGGATGAATGACCTGACCTTCCGTATCCTTAAATACCTTGTTATCGAGAAAATCGTCCAGACGCTCCTGCTGCTCCCTGTTCTGCATGAACGCGGCCAGAATCGCCATCCCCCAGGCCCCGCCCTCGCTGGCTGTTGCCATTACGGAGACAGGTACGTTCATCGAGGCAGCCACGATCTTTTGTCCGACTACCGGAGTTTTGAACAGGCCGCCATGCGCCAGAATGCTGTCGATAGCGACATTCTCTTTCTTGGTGAGGATGTCCATCCCGATCTTCAGCGCGGCAAAAGCGGTAAACAAATGCGTACGCATAAAGTTAGCCAGATTGAAGCGGCTCTCAGGCGAGCGGACGAACAGCGGGCGTCCCTTCTCGATACCTGTAATATTTTCCCCGGAAAAATATCCGTAGCTCAGCAGACCGCCGCCGTCGGCATCCGCTTCAAGCGCTTTGCCAAACAGCACGCTGAACAGCTTGCCGGAATCCGCCTCGATGCCCATAGCCTCCGCAAACTCACGGAACAGGCCGACCCATGCGTTGATGTCACTGGAGCAGTTATTCGCATGCACCATCCCTACCGGACTTCCGTCCGGCGTGGTAACCATATCAATCTCCGGATACACCGCGGACAGATCGTTCTCGAGCACGATCATCGCGAATACGGAGGTACCTACAGAGATGTTACCGGTGCGTTTTCTTACACTATTGGTAGCGACCATGCCTGTTCCGGCATCACCCTCAGGAGGGCACAGCGGAATTCCCGCCTGCAGATCCCCGGACACGTCCAGGAGCTTAGCCCCGTCTTCAGTTAACACGCCTGCCTGCTCGCCTGCATGATACACTTTTGGCAACAGCTCACCCAGCTTCAAAGAGTAGCCCTTGGCTGCTGTCAGCTCGTCGAACTGCTTCACCATTGCCGGATTGTAATCCTGCGCCGCCTCATCAATCGGGAAAATCCCCGAAGCATCGCCGATGCCGATCGCTTTCGTGCCGGTCAGCAGCCAGTGAATATACCCGGCCAGCGTCGTTATAAAATCAATGTTCGGCACATGCTCTTCCTTGTTAAGAATTGCCTGATACAGATGGGCAATGCTCCACCGCTCAGGGATGTTGAACTGAAACTCTTCAGTCAGCTCCTTGGCCGCAGCCCCGGTTGTCGCATTACGCCAGGTCCGGAACGGAACCAGCAGCTCTCCCTTGCTGTCAAAAGCCATATATCCGTGCATCATGGCCGAGAATCCGATCGACCCCACCTTGCTCAGGGTGACTTCGTATTTCTGCTGTACTTCCTGCTTCAATTCACTGTAGGCAGTCTGCAGGCCCTTGATGATATCATTCAAATCATACGTCCAGTATCCGTCAACCAGCTGGTTCTCCCACTCATAGCTGCCGGAGGCAACTGTCTCAAACTTCTGGTCAATCAGTACCGCCTTGATACGTGTGGACCCAAATTCGATACCCAGTGAGGTTCCTCCCTCAAGTATCGCTTGCCTGATGTTCTGATCCATGCCCACGTTACTCCTCCCTAAGCCAACCTGTTATAATTTTAACAATAAAAAGAAGGCGCTTCCCTTTAACAGCTCCAGTATATTTTTTGTTCGTACATTTGTCAATACAACTTGTAATATATACATACAAATTTAGTTTGTGTTTATACATATGCGCTCATAGACTATAATAAGATAATATCTGTGTTACAATATGTACGTACAACTTTAACATAAGCTTTACATTCCGTTCTGAACTACCTCGAAAGAAGTGAGTCCGATGAAGACGAAATACCAGATTATTTTTGATGATATAAAAAGCAATATTCTTTCCGGAGCCTACAGTGTAGGGGAGCAGATTCCGACCGAGCTGGCCCTGCAGGAGACGTACAATGTCAGCCGGCAGACGGTGCGCAAGGCAATTCTGGAGCTGTCTAATGAAGGTTTTTTGCGCAGCGAAAAGGGTTCCGGCACCTATGTCAGCAGCCAGTTCCGCTCCAAAGCGGCAGGCGGCTCCAGCAAACGGACGATCGGGGTCATTACCACGTACATCTCCGATTACATCTTTCCTTCTATTATTCGCGGGATTGAGGGCCGGCTGAATGAGGATAATTATTCGCTGCTGCTGGCCAGCACTAATAATGATGTTGCCCAGGAGAAGAAGGCGCTGGAGATGATGCTGTCCTTTGGTGTAGATGGCCTGATTGTTGAGCCGACCAAGAGTAACCTGTACAACCCTAACATCGCCTACTACCTCTCCTTCAAAGAGCAGGACGTGCCGTTCATCATGATCAATGCGTATTATGAGGAGCTGGAGGTGCCGTTCTTTTGCCTCGATGATGTGCAGTCCAGTTATCTGGCTACCAAGGAGCTGATCTCCAAGGGCCATACCCAGATCGGCATCATTGCCAAGATGGATGACCTGCAGGGCAAGTACCGGATGAAGGGCTACATTAAGGCGCTCGGCGAAGCGAAGCTACGGTTCCACCCGGAGCAGGTGCTGTCCTTTGATACCGAGACGAAGCAGGAGCTGTCCGATAGCCTCAAGAAATTCCTGAGCGAAAATAGAGAGATGCTGACGGCCATCGTCTGCTACAACGATGAGGTCGGGCTGGAAGCCGTCAATGTGTGCCGCCAGCTGGACATCTCCGTTCCGGAAGACCTGTCGATCATCGGCCAGGACAATTCCTACATTGCCAAGAATGCAAATATTAAGCTGACTACCCTGACCCACCCGCAGGAGCAGATGGGCCGCGACGCCGCCGAATGGGTGATCAAGAAGCTGCAGGGCAAAAAGGATCTGCGGAACAGCACCTACTATCAGCCGGTGCTGGTGGAGGGGGAGACGGTGCGGGAGCTGGAGTGAGGGTTTGATATGCAGAGAAGTGTAAAAGGTACCCGGTTGGGTACCTTTTTGGTTGGGCCATGCAAGCCCGGGGATGGTAGCGCCGAGATTAGAGGCACTTTTGCCCTTCATTTCGGCTGTTTGGCCCTATGAGCCGAAATCAGAGGCACTTTTGCCCTTCATTTCGGCCATTTGGTCTTCTGAGCCGGAATCAGAGGCACTTTTGCCCTTTATTTCGGCCATTTGGCCGTCTGGGCCGAAATCAGAGGCACTTTTGCCCTTCATTTCGGCTATTTGGCCGTCCGGGCCGAAATCAGAGGCACTTTTGCCCTTCATTTCGGCTATTTGGCCTTCTGAGCCGGAATCAGAGGCACTTTTTCCTTTCATTTCGGCTATTTGGTCTTCTGAGCCGAAATCAGAGGCACTTTTGCCCTTCCTTTCGGCTAGTTGGCCGTCTGAGCCGAAATCAGAGGCACTTTTGCCCTTCATTTCGGCCATTTGGCCGTCGAGGCCGAAATCAGAGGCACTTTTGCCCTTTATTTCGGCCATTTGGTCGTCGAGGCCGAAATCAGAGGCACTTTTGCCTTTCCTTTCGGCTATTTGGCCGTCCGGTCCGAAATCAGAGGCACTTTTGCCTTTCATTTCGGCTATTTAGCCGTCTGGGCCGAAATCAGAGGCACTTTTGCCTTTCCTTTCGGCCATTTGGCCGTATGGGCCGAAATAAGGGCACTTTTGCCTTTCCTTTCGGCCATTTGGCCGTATGGGCCGAAATCAGAGGCACTTTTGCCCTTTATTTCGGCTATTTGGCCGTCGAGGCCGGAATCAGAGGCACTTTTGCCCTTCATTTCGGCTATTTGGCCTTCTGAGCCGGAATCAGAGGCACTTTTGCCTTTCCTTTCGGCTATTTAGCCGTCTGGGCCGAAATCAGAGGCACTTTTGCCTTTCCTTTCGGCCATTTGGCCGTATGGGCCGAAATCAGAGGCACTTTTGCCCTTTATTTCGGCTATTTGGCCTTCCGGGCCGAAATCAGAGGCACTTTTGCCTTTCCTTTCGGCCATTTGGCCGTATGGGCCGAAATCAGAGGCACTTTTGCCTTTCCTTTCGGCCACCGGCCTCACTCATACAGCCAGATCCCAGCCACCGTCATCACCCCCGGCAGGCTGTCCTCATCCACCGCCACATTGTTGTCGTACCAGCCGCCCAAAGCCAGGTTAAGGATTAGATAAAACGGCTGGTCGAACGGCATGCCGGGCTCCAGCCGGCGCTCGGCGAAGCAGTGGCCGTCCACCAGCCAGCGGATGGAATCGGCGCTCCACTCCAGGCCGTAATCACGGAACTGGCTGATCGTGCCGTCCGCAAGCTCGTGGGTAAATTCCTCGACTACCTTGCTGTCGAGATCCTTGCCATAGTGCAGCGTACCGGCAATCTGCCGGGGCAGGCGGCCCTTGGCCTCCAGCATGTCCAACTCGCCGGACGCCGGCCACGGGCCGTAGGCATAATCCTGCGGCATCAACCAGATGGCCGGCCATAGACCCTGCCCGACGGGCAGCCTGGCGCGGATAACTAATTTTCCATAGCAGAAGGAGAAATGGTTTCTTGTATCAAGCCGGGCTGAGGTGTAGCTGAAGCTCCGCCCGTCCTGCTCTATTTTTTCACGGCATGCCCTAAGGTTCAGCCCTTGCTCGTCAAAGTAGAGATTATCGTCACGGCCTGTATAAAACTGCTGCTCATTATTGCCCCAGCCCGGATAGACGGGCTTATCATTCAGGTCAAGCAGATCATTGCCCGTCCGGATGTTCCAGAGGCTGAGATCGCCCCCGTTCTTTACAAAATCCTGCTCCCACACCAGCTTGCTCATCGCTTGGCACACTCCTCTCATGTAAACACAGCATACTGCATTTCGGAACACGCATATCGGAATCCAAAAAATTGGGATGGCGGCAAAAACGGTGGCCTTTTTTTCCTGCGTCTTTTTTCTTACGATGAAAAGGAAGGGAGGGACAAAAGACATGTTTCGATTCCGGGGGGAACAAATGAAAGCGTTTTTTAGGCAATGGCAGCTGCAAAGTATGGTTATTCCGGGCATTGTCTGGATGGTTATTTTTTGTTATCTTCCGATGTTCTGGCTCGTTATCGCCTTTATGGACTACAGTATCGCGAAGCCCATGCTTGAGTCACCGTTTGTCGGGCTGAAGCATTTCGAGGCCTTCGTGAGCGATGACCGGTTCTGGCGTTCGATCCGCAATACGCTGGGGATGAGCAGCATCAAGCTGATCCTAGGCTTCCCGATTCCGATTCTGTTCGCGCTGCTGCTTAATGAAATCCGCAGCCTGCGCTTCAAGCGTACGGTGCAGACCATATCGTATCTGCCGCATTTTATCGCGTGGACGATCTTTGGCGGGATTGCGCTCAACTGGCTGGGCGAAGGCGGTGTAATCAATCAGCTGATGATGGCCATCGGGCTGCAGGACCGGGAAATTTTGTTTAACAGTGATGCCAAATATTTCTGGTGGATTACTTTCTTTACCGATACGCTGAAGGAAACAGGCTGGAGTGCCATTATCTACATTGCGGCTATCTCGGGCATTGATCCCGGTTTATATGAAGCCGCTGAGCTTGATGGTGCAGGACGCTGGCAGCGGATGTGGCATATTACCGTGCAAAGTATTCGTCCGACAATTGCCATCCTGTTCATTCTCGCGGTGAGCGGTATTCTGGGCAGTAATTTTGAACAGATTTTTATGCTGAAAAACAACATGAACATGAAAATGGCGGAAAGCCTCGACCTGTACATTTATAACATGGGGCTTGTGTCAGGGCGGCATTCCTTCTCCACAGCTGTACTGTTTGCCCGTTCCATCGTGGCGCTGGGGCTGCTGTTCATGGCGAATCAGACATCCAAAAAACTGACCGGGGACAGTATCTTCTAGAAAGGGGGCAGACCGGTGAAAAGACGCACAGGCTTAAGGAGCATCGGTGTATTCGAAGTCTGCAACACCCTGCTGATGCTGGGGGTATGCTTTCTGACGCTGTACCCGATGTGGTTCGTACTGATTAACTCGCTTAACGCGCCGGAGCAGGCGCTGCTGGGCACCGTCAACTGGTTCCCGGAGCAGCTGTCGCTGGCCAGCTACAGTGTTGTTTTTAATGATAAGACGATGATGAACGGCTTCCTGATCACCACGCTGCGCACCATAATCGGCTCGGCGGCACATGTGCTGTTCACCGCCATTATCGCCTATGGCCTGAGCAAGACGACGCTGATCGGACGCAAGGTGTACATGAAGGTAGCCCTGGTGACCATGCTTTTCTCAGGCGGACTCATTCCTACGTTTATTCTGATGACGAAGCTGGGGCTTTATGATAACTTCTGGGTGTTCGTCATTCCCGGCATGTACAGCTTTTTCAATATGGTGATCTTTATGAGCTTCTTCCGCACCATTCCTGATAGTCTGGAGGAGTCGGCCAAGGTGGACGGGGCATCGGACTATGGTGTGCTGTTCCGGATTGTACTGCCCAACAGTATGGCTGTAATCGCTACCATCTCGCTGTTCTCGGCCGTCTATCACTGGAATGACTATTATCAGGGCGTTATTTATATCCGTTCGCAGGATATTTTGCCGCTGCAGACGATTCTGTACAAAATCATCGCCGAAAACTCCATGTCGTTCATGCAGCAGCAGGCGATGGCCCAGTTCGGGGCAAGGCTGCCCGGCAACTCGATCAAATTCGCCTCCATGATGGTCGCTACACTGCCGATTCTGCTGTTCTACCCCTTCATTCAGCGTTATCTGGTCAAAGGGGTTATGATCGGCGCAATCAAGGGATAACCAAACCGAAAGGATGATCTTCTAATGAAGCATAAATCCGTTAAAAGAAGTCTGACCCTGCTGCTGACGGCGATGCTCGCGCTGTCCCTGGCCGCCTGCAGCGGCAATTCCGCCAATAACGAAAGCGCACCGACGGCGGCACCTCCGGCTGACGCTACTACTGCACCGCAGGAAGAAGCTACAATGAATCCCGATGAGCCAGCCTGGAAGCTGGACACAAGCCCGATTGACCTGACCTGGTTCGTCGGGGCCAACTGGTACGCCCATTCCTGGGGGGAGAGCCTAACCTCGAAATACGTTACGGAGAAAACCGGCGTCAATGTTAAGCTTGAAGTGCCTTCCGGCGAAGCAAATGAGCATATCACCCTAATGATGACCTCCGGCCAGCTGCCTGACCTCATCTCCATGGGCTCCTGGGAAACCGCTGTCAAAAAGCTCTGGGAAGGCGATCACGTCTTCGCCCTGAATGAGCTGGCCGACCAGTACGATCCTTATTTCTACAAAGTAGCCGGCGACGGCACGCTGAAATGGTACCGCCAGGAGAACGGCAACACCTACGGGGTTCCGAATGATTCCTATAGCCCGAATCTGATGCATGAGACCGGCATGACGGCGGCCAATCAGACCTTCCTGGTGCGCAAGGACCTGTATGAGGAAATGGGCAGCCCGGACCTGAGCACACCGGAAGGCTTCCTTGGCGCATTACAGCTGCTGAAGGATAAGTATCCTGAATATAAGGGGCAGCCGATGAGCCCGTTTTTTGCCCAGGGGAATGTGCCTTACGGGATGACTGAGTATCTGCAGAATCTGCTCGCTGTCCCGCATGAAAAAGACGGCAAGGTGTATGACCGCGTAACCGATCCCGAATACCTCACCTGGCTGAAAACCTTCCGCACCGCTTACGAGCGCGGACTGATCAATGTCGACTTCCTCGTGGATTCCGATACACAGGTGGAGGAGAAAACGAACAATGCCCGCTATTTCATGATGATCCGTGAATGGACCGGCATGACGGCGGTGAATCCGCTGCTGGCTGCAAGCGCCAACCCGGACTCCTACTATATCGCTGTAGACGGCCCGCAGAACAGCAAGGGCGACAGCGCCAAGCTGTTCCCCGGCAACATGGACGGCTGGATGGTCACAATGATCAGCAAATCGACCAAAAATCCGGAACGGGCGATCCGCTTCCTGACCTATCTCGCCAGCGAAGAGGGGCAGCAGGATCTGTTCCTCGGCAAGGAAGGCGAAACGTGGGAGACCGTGGACGGCAAGCCTCAGCTGAAAGCAGATATGGTGAACCTGATTGCAAGTGATATCGAAACACTGGAGAAGCAATATGGTGTGCTGGATACGTACTGGATGATGCGTAACCCGGTTATTGTGAACCAGTGGAGACCGGAAAAAGCTCCGGTAATCAAGCAGATGGAGGACTTTGCTAATGCCCAGGCGGATATCGACAGCGGCATTTATAAGGGCCTTGACCCGCTGGGCGATTCCGAAGTTGCGGTAGCCTGGTCGCGGATTTCGCAGAACTGGGAAGAAGTGCTGCCGGAGCTGATTACGGCCAAGGATGAGGCTGCTTTTGACAAGGTGTTTGCAAGCTTCCTGGAGCGCCGTGACGAATATGGCTTCCAGCAGGTGGTGGAATTCCGCCAGGCTGAGCTGGATGCGCGGAAGACCAAAATGGCGAATTAATTGATAGAGATGCCGGCTGCCCGGGGGCGGCCGGTATTGCCTGCTTATGCAGAGGCCCCGAACAGGTGCATTTTGCTGATTACCTGCCTGTATTTTTGTAATACATGGTATATTACAAATATGGGGAGGTATGGGAATGAAGGCCGTACAGACAACAATAAGGAAGCTTTACCGCAATTCACGGATCTCACAGAAGCTGTTTCTGGCCTTCAGCCTGATGATAGCGATCCCGGCCATTGTTATATCCTTTCTGTTCATCCGCACGCAGGAAGCCCAGCTGTATAAGGATGCCATGGCCGAGGGCAGCAGTCATGTGTCCCGCCTGGAGGGGCAGCTGCGCAGCCGGCTGACGATGCTTGAGAACGCTTCCTCAACCGCACTGACCCAGAAGGGCTTCGTGGATTTCATTCACTCTGACATGCAGGCTGACGGTCTGCAGCTGGTAAAGTTCCGGCAGAACCAGTATGAGCAGATGCACAATATTATTCAGAGCTATGATCTGGTCAGCCAGCTCAGCTTCTATGTCGATAACCCCGGCCTGCATGAAATATGGCCGGAGATCTACCGTTATGACCGGTTCTGGCCGCAGGATTACTGGATGACGCTGCGCGAGGAGAACGGGGCGGCATTCCGCTTATTTTCCCTGCAGGAGGGGGAACACACTTTATCTTACTACAGACTGGTCCGGCTTCAGGGCAAGCAGAATGAACGGCCGACTATTATGGAGATCCGGGCCCGGCACAGCGCCATTTTCAGCGATTTACTGGAGGAGAGGGACGGCAGCTTTTTCTCCGTCGTTATGGACGGAAGCCAGCCTTCCCGCAGCGTATATAATGCCGCACATGCCTCAGCTCTCGTAGCAGACGGGCAGCTGGACGATATTCTCACCCGCGTGCACAGCCGGCTGGATGTACTGCAGCACGATGAACCCGTTCAGATCACTTCCGGCGATCAGACCTACTATGCATTGTACCGGTACATCGCACCGCTGAACGCCTATATCGTCGACATCACCTCCCATCAGGAGCTGATGAAGGGGCCGCGGAACTGGTATTTTCTTGTGGTGGCTATCACCTTGTGCGTCCTGCTGATGATGATGGTGATGATCTCCTATATGACCCGGCGGATCTTCCGTCGGCTGGAAATGGTGCTGGCCTCTATGCGCAAGGTGCGTCAGGGCCAGCTGGATGCCAAGATTCATACCGGTCTTAGCGACAGTGATCCCGGGGACGAAATTGATTATGTCGCCGTCAGCTATAACAGCATGCTGGACGAAATCCAGCGGCTGATGACCCAGGTGGTTGATAAGCAGCTGATCGCCAAGAATGCGCAGCTCCATTCGCTGCACTCGCAGATCAACTCCCACTTCCTGTATAACGCGCTGGAATCGATCCGGATGCGGGCAGAGGTGGAACGGCAGCCGGCGATCGCCGGAGCGCTGGTATCGCTTGGCTCACTGCTGCGCTACAGCATGCAGTGGCGTGGAGACACCGTCAGCCTCAGGGATGAGCTGGCCAATATTCACAGCTATATCCGCTTCATTAACTTTATGGAGAACACAAGCTTTGAGCTGCGGGCCGACCTTCTGCCAGAGGTGCTGCGCTACCCGATCCCCAAAATGTGCATGCAGCCCATTGTGGAGAACGCCGTGCATCATGCGGCGCCGCCGGGAGGGAGCGTAGCCATCGAAATGAACGTAAGCGTGGAGAACAGCTTCATGCTGCTGATTGAAATCCGTGACAACGGCACCGGCATTGATCCGCAGACGCTCAGCCGCCTGCAGGAGGAAATGGCCGATGAGTCCGACCGGCCGATTGTCGCCAGCCGCAACGGGCTGGGGCTGGCGAATGTGCATAAACGGCTGCAGCTGCATTACGGCAAAGGCAGCGGGCTTTCGATTGAAAGTGTACAGGGTGCCCACACCAGTGTCACCATACGTTTGCCTTGGGAGCAAGTCAATCTGGGAGGATGGTAGAAGTTGATGAACCTGCTGATTGTGGACGACCAGAAGCATATCCGCGACGGGCTGCAGGCGATGGTGAGCCAGTTCCCGCAGCAGCCGGACAGTATCTATAGCGCGGCTAACGGTATTGAGGCGCTGCAGCTGCTCCGCCGGCACAGCATCCAGCTTGTCATTACTGACATCCGCATGCCCGATATGGACGGCCTTGAGCTGATGGCAAGGACCCGGGAGGAGCAGCTGACCGTCGATTACCTGATTATCAGCGGCTACGGCGATTTCGCTTATGCCCAGAAGGCGATCGGACTGGGAGCAAAGGGTTATCTGCTCAAGCCCGTAAACCGTGAGGACCTGCAGGCCTCGGTGGAGCATGTATGGCAGGAGGTCATGACCCGGCAGGCGCTGTCCCGCGATATGGAGCAGCTCTCCCGGATGGCCCGGGAGACGGACCGCAAGGAGCTGAGCCTGTACATGCAGGGCTCGGCCTACGACGAGGCGTGGATTAATAGAACGGAGCAGCATCATCCGGAGCTGTGGGCCAGCTACCGGCTATGCCTGCTCAGCGAGGAGCGGCGGATCAACCAGCCGGGCGCGAGCAGCGCCCACAGCATGGAGTCGCTCGCCTACAGCGTGTACGGCAGCGGAGGCTGCATCTGCCTGCAGCGCCGCCCGCATCTGATTCTGGCGGTAGATGCCGCCGCAGATACGGGAAAGCTGCCTGAGGCGCTTAAGGCTGCGCAGATCGCGGCGACAGCTGCCATAACCGGGCCGCAGCAGGGCTTAAAGGCGCTGCCCGCTGCCTACACCGAAGTGCAGGAGCTGCATAAGCACAGCTATCTGTTTCCTGAGCTGCGCTGCATTCTGCCGGAAAAAACGGCCGGGCTGGTGCAGCAGTGGCAGCTCCCCCATGAGGAGTTGTACGCCCTGTTCCGGTTCATCGGAGCGGATAGCGGCAGCCGGATCGCCGAAGGCATCTCTATGCTTTTTCATAAAAATGTACTGCAGCGCTATCACATCGGCTATACAGAACGGCTGTGCCGGGCGGTGGTGCAGATGCTGGAGGAGTACGAGTGGGTAATTCGCCCCTACATGGGCGAGGATGCGCTGGATATCGATCCGCTGCGCAACCTCTATGATCATCCGGGCATCCGCGAATATATTCAGGCGCTCCAGCAGCAGATGCTGCGGCTGAGCCAGTTCTATCACGAATTCAAGTGCAGCTACCGCAACTCCCAGGACCTGAACGAGGCGATCCGCTTCATCCATGAGAATTACCACAAGCCGCTGGATCTTGCGATGGTGTCCAACCATGTGTCGCTGAACTACGCTTATTTCTCCAACCTGTTCAAGAAAAACGTCGGCAAGGGCTTCGCTGAATACCTGCGCGATGTCAGGCTGGATAAGGCGCGCCGTCTCCTGGCCGAAACAGAGTACAAGATCGTCGAGATCACACCGCTGGTCGGCTACGAAAGCTACAAAAGCTTCACCCGCGCCTTCCGCGAGGTCATGGGCATGCAGCCCACGGAGTACCGGCAGATGGTGCGGCGCAAGCAGGGGTAGCGGACGCTTTTCCCCGGACAATACAAAAAGACGGCCTTACACCAGCGAAACGCTGGGTTAAGGCCGTTCTATTCACGGGGCCGGAATAGCAGAAAGCATCAAAGAGCCCCCCGCCTTGACACCAAGTTGAGGGCTCAATTAACAGACTATTCTTTTATCCGTTCAAATATGAGCTCCAGCGTAGATGCTTGCCCGCCAGCCAGTAAAGGCAGAGGAACAATACTATGCAGTTTCCAGCCATCCGCTGCATGGCGGTCAATCACTGCCCTAAAGTCCTCCTTCACTTTACCGCTCATTATTCCTACAGAAATTGACACATAATTATATTCGTACTTGTACATCCTTTATTCCTCCTCCGTCTTGGCATTTTTCTTAGCTGATTCCATCGTTAATTCTGTTTCCACAAACCGATCCAGATAAAAAAACCAGCTATGATGGACAATGAAAACAGCATTGTGACCATATTTCTATACAACTCATAACTCAGGTCTACCCAAGAACCAATAAATATGATTAGTGAATAACTGCTGCATAAGACAAGAAACATAACTTTAAAAAATTTGTTTAAAATGTAGATTCCCCGCTCATCCCGAACCTTTGCAACACAAATTACAATTCCTATAAATGCTATAAACCCTAAACCTGCAAGGATAGAGTTCACCTGAGAAAGAGAGCTCATTTTAATCCCGCCCTTCATAATCAAACACATCATAGATGCTTTTCTGAAAAACTTCAGCTATGCGGAAAGCCAGCTTTAGGGATGGCATATATTTGTTTTTCTCAATAGAAATTACCGTCTGCCGGCTGACCTTCAGAGCATCTGCCAATTGCTGCTGCGTCCAGCTCCTCTCATTACGCAACTCAATAATATGATGTTTTAGATGAAAATCATCAACTCCCATATTTACCATTCCTTAGTATTTATTCTTTTTAATATCATAATTCCATTTTATTCAAATGTAAAGTTCCCTTTACTTTTTTTTATAAATAACCTTTTTTCCGATAATCAAAAAGGCCTATTCCTCCTTATGGATGGAATAGGCCCTTTCATTATCTATACAGACTGGGTCTGCCAATATTGCTTGGCAATCCGCTGCCCTTGATTGATTTTCGCCCACTGCTCGTCTTCCGTCAGCTCATTACCGCCGTCGCAGGAGGCAAATCCGCATTGATGGGAGAGGTACAGCCGGTCTTTATCAATAATCGCCGCTGCTTCATTCAGCAGTCTGACTACCCGCTCTTCATCATCAAGCGTATTGGTCTTGGAGGACAGCAGACCGAGTACAATCTCGGTATCCGGGCGATCCTTGAAGACAGCAAGCGCCTCAAGCGAACCCGCACGATCATCATCCCACTCCAGGAAAAAGCGGTCATACTTCAGCTGCTTCAGGAACAGGTTGGCAATCTTAACGTACGAGCCCCCGCCCATATTACGGGAGTCATAATTGCCGCGGCAGTTGTGCGTCCATACCTTCAGCCCCAGGCTATGACCGTAATCAATCACGGTGTTGTTAATATCAATGAATTCAGTGGCCAGCGCCTGTACTTCCTCCTGATTGATATTTTCGCCGGTATACGGGGAGTTCGGGTTATCATCTGCAAAAAGCTCCCACAGGCAGTCGTCGAACTGAATGATTTTTCCGCCTGTAGCCGCAAATTCGCCTACAAATTCCTTATACGCTTTAACGAGGCCGTCCTTCAGCTCTTGTCTGTTCTTGTAAACGGCATCCTTGCCGCCAATGTTGTCAGACCAGGACAGTTCTCCAAAAATATGCGACGGCGATGGGACACACAGCTTCGTTTCGCGATCACCGGCATGCTCCTGGAACTCTTTAAATATTTTGATAAAATGATGATTCTTCCCGCTCAGCTCACCTGTAATCCGCAGGCCGATATCCTTGCGCGTCTCATACTTCGAAGTGCCGTCTGTATCCCGGAAAAAGTACCCATGATCCGCGATGTAACGCTCAACACCTTCAAAGCCCCACATAAAATCCAGATGCCACATCGATTTGGAATACTCGCCGTCCGTAATTACCGACAGGCCGTGCTCAATTTCCTTGTTCACTACATCCTTAATCGCCGCAGCCTCGCAATTCTCATAGCCCGCAAAGTCCTCATAAAACGGATAGCTGATATCATCCCGGTGCTCAATCTGCGTTTTATATTTTAACAGTTCCGATGGCCGTAACAGGCTGCCTACAATTTGAAATTTATTACACATGATAAAATCCTCCTCCGTTATGCTCGCATCAAGTTCTTCGTGCTGTGATTGTAGCATGCGGCTGAGGGCGGCCGATAACACCTAAATGTCATATCTGGTTATAGGGAGGGGCTATAGCTCCCCAAAACCAAAATATTGGGCCTGTATATAAAATCCTGTACCTTTTACCGGACCAGCCCATTCGCTAGAATGAAGATGTACTATATTGTAAGCGGTTTCCATAATGCCAGACTATTCTAAAGGAGGGCAAGTATGAAACGATTGTATAAGGCTGAGCTCCGGTACTCGCGCAAGGTATGGAGTCTGTTTCTCGCGCTCGTAATGTTATCGGGCATAGGGTTGCTACCGGCCTCTAAGGTTCAGGCAGCAGCGACTACGGTAACGTCCATGGCTTATTTCTCTGCGGCAGACGGACCGGTCATCTCCAAATCGGGTGTGGGACAAGCCAGCTACGGATTCGTTATGCCGGTATTTAACGGCGGCGCGGCAACCTGGAACGATGTATCCGGCGATGTTGGCGTCAAAGTGAAGAACAATGGCAACTGGGTAGACATCGACAGCGCGGGCGGCTTCATCTACAACCAGAACTGGGGGCACTGGAGCGACGGCGGTGCGAACGGCTACTGGTTCACGCTCAGCGCCACCACTGAAATTCAGCTCTACTCCAAAGCCAACAGCAACGTTACGCTGAATTATACATTGGCATTCCAGAACGTTAACACGGCGACTATTACGTCGATGGCTGCCACACAGGGGCCGGTGCTTACTGCAGGCTTTACTGGCAGTGCGGGCTTTACGTATCCGGTGTTCAACAATGATCCGAATCTCATCTACGCCGCTGTAGCCCAGGATCTGAAGCTGTCCGTCAAGCCGGTCAGCAGCAGCCAGTGGGTTAACATCGACAATAATGCGGCCAGCGGCTGGATCTACGACAGCAACTTTGGCCAGTTCACCGAAGGGGGCGGCGGCTACTGGTTCACAGTAACCGAATCCATTAACGTGAAGCTGGAATCCAAGACCTCTGGGGCCAGCCTGGTCTACACCATCAATTTCAATCAGCCGGTCCGCAATTCGTATGTACTGTCCGCCTACGACAGCAATACGACTTACACAGCTGACAATAACGGCTCCATCGGCTTCCCGCTCCCGAAAATTGACGGAGGTGCGCCAATCGGCAGTGAGCTGGGTAAGTTCGTCTATCAGATCAAAAAAGCCGGCGTATGGGTCGATCTCAGCAGCTCCGCCCAAAGCGGCTTTGTCTACGCAGGCAACGGGTACAATAACATGTCCGCCGCCAACCAGTGGGGATACTGGGCTGACTATATCTACGGCCTGTGGTTCCAGCCCATCCAGGAGAACATGGAAATCCGTATCGGCTATCCGCTGAACGGACAGACTGGCGGCAATGTCGGCACCAACTATGTGTATTACAGCTTTATCGGCAATCCTAACGCTCCCCGCCCGGATGAATCTGACCAGGAGGACATCGCTATCGGTACACCAAGCGACCCGGCCATCGCCGACATGAACCTGATCTGGCAGGATGAGTTTAGCGGCACTACGCTTGATACAAGCAAATGGAATTATGAGACTGGCTATTACATTAGCGACGACGTTAACAGCTGGGGCTGGGGCAACGCCGAGCTGCAGCATTATACCAACAGCACGCAGAACGTGTTCGTGTCCAATGGACAGCTGAATATCCGCGCCCTGAACGACCACCGTTCGTTCCCGCAGGACCCTAACCGGTACGCGGAATATTCCTCCGGCAAAATCAACACCAAAGATAACCTGTCCCTCCAGTACGGCCGGGTAGATATCCGCGCCAAGCTGCCTACCGGAGACGGCATTTGGCCGGCGCTCTGGATGCTGCCTGAAGATGCCGCCTATGGCGCCTGGGCTGCATCCGGTGAAATTGACATTATGGAAGCCAAAGGACGACTCCCTGGCACAACCAGCGGCGCGATCCACTTCGGCGGCCAGTGGCCGGTGAACCGCTACATTGCAGGAGAGTATCATTTCCCGCAAGGGCAGACATTCGCGAATGATTACCACGTCTATACGATGGTATGGGAAGAGGACAACATGAAATGGTATGTCGACGGCAAGTTCTTCTTCAAAGTAACCCGCGAGCAGTGGTATTCGGTAGCCGCACCGAACAATCCGAACGCACCGTTCGACCAGCCGTTCTATCTGATCATGAACCTGGCCGTCGGCGGCCATTTTGACGGCGGCCGGGTACCGGCAGCGTCCGACATTCCGGCTACCATGCAAGTGGACTATGTACGCGTGTATAAGGAAGGCACCGGTGGCAATCCGGGTAACCCCGGCAACGTTGCGGTCAGCGGAGTCACCGTGACACCGGCCTCCCCGCAGATTGAAGTCGGTCAGAGCGTTCAGTTAACCGCTAATGTCGCACCTGCAAATGCTACCAACAAGGCAGTCAGCTGGTCGGTTTCCAACCCGGCGATTGCTTCCGTTAATGCCAGCGGCAGCGTAACCGGACTCGCGGCGGGTACCGTCACAGTAACTGCGACAACCGCTGACGGCGGCAAAACCGCCTCCAGCACCATTACGGTCGTAACCCCGCCGCCCGTCACCGTCGTCATCGGCGACAGCGTTCGCGGCCTGAAGAAGACGGGCGACAACCTGCAATTCTACGTCAACGGCGCGACCTTCGCCGACCTGCACTACAAAATCAACGGCGGCGGCCAGCTCAATGTAGCCATGACCTCCACCGGCAACGGCAACTTCACCTACCCGGTGCTGAACCTGAAGCAGGGTGATACTGTAGAGTACTTCTTCACCTACAACCCGGGCCAGGGAGCACTCGACACGCCTTGGCAGACTTATGTGCATGGGGTGACGCAGGGGGTGCCACAGTAAGATTGGCAGCCGTGGTATGAAAAGAGACCTCAATCCCGCTCCGCAGAGCGTGTTGAGGTCTCTTTTATCATTTTCAATGATCACGACTTTGATAGTTATTATTAAGGTCTGATGCTCATTGTTTTTAATCGGCCATTTTTGACTGAAACCCAATAAACAGCCCCATCATAATATACCGGGCGCTCAAATGAGTTTAACGGTAGTCCGCCCAGTGAGGTTGCAGGGGTGATAACTGTTCCATCTTCAGATAACACCATATAGAAGGTATCCGCATCTGTAGACCATAGTATGACAATGCGGTCATCAGCCGACACCACTTGCGGAGCAATAACATCTGTATCGTTAGAATTAGTAAGCCAGTGTACACCGTAGTCCGTCACCTTTTCGAGCGGTGAATTATCCCTGTCATTGATATCTGTTGATAGAGTACCGCTACGAACTTCTCCACCTGTAAACATAGATTCGGAAACCTGTCCTGCTTGCGGGTCAAAGATTTGTACAAATAAATTCTGTTTCTCACTCTTTGCCTGCTCACTTATTGATTTGGCAGATGCACCTACCAAAGCGACACCTTTACTTGTCTCTGCAAGTCCCCCAAGCTGTGCAAAAGTTGTATTTACTATATACATATCATAGTTTGCATTTGCTTCAAGATAGAAATGGAACAGTATTTCTGAGTCATCGCCATATTTTCCGGAGCTATTATTAACTCTGAATCCGCGGGCGTACGCATCACCATGACTGGCAAAGAGGAAACCCGATGATTTCTTGCTGTAAATCAGGCTTTGGTTGAAAGAATGTCCGCTATAAGTATCATTAGGCAATGAATAAGGCGACATATCGGATATTTTTACAGCAATGACATTATCACTCTGATGGCCATCGTATCTTCTTTTGGAATGATAATTGACCAATATACCATCAGCTATAACAGAAACGGAGTTGCCGTGAGCAAAGGGCACCTTGGTTTTTGCTGAATCAGCATCACGCCAAGGCGTAGATTTTCCTACAAACCCGGTTGTTTTCAGCTCTTGTCCTTCTGGTGAGTATTTTGTAATAAAGACGGTTTCAATTGCAGCATTTTGTGTATCATTTTCTTTTCCCCAAACGACATAAAAATTACCGTCGGCATCTGAAATGACATCCCCAAGAATAGGATACTTCACTTCTAAGCTTATCGTTTTGCCGGGAGTTGTTATTTTAAGCTGATTATTATCGGCATAGGCGTAAGCGAGACCCTCCCCTTTATAGGGAAATTGATGGACTGAGGAAATTTGTGCCCAATTATCTACTCCATACGCTTGTGTATTCTCCAGCCCGTCAACGATAATGGCCCCTTCCTGTTCAATGGAAAGAATCTGTTTTGCTGCGTCCCATGTCACTTCATAACCAAGATTCTCAACGACTGCACGAATGGGCAATAAGGTGCGTCCATTATAAATTTGCGGCGGAACATCCAATTGCACCGGAGAGCCTCCGCTGACTTGCATTAGCTGGCATCGATTTGCAGACTCAGTGTTTTATTACCTTTACTTACAGTCGTAGTCCGGGTACTAACATCCCATTTAATGGTTGCCCCAATCTTCTCACAAACCGCACGAATGGGAACCAGCGTCCGGCCATCAAAAATAACGGGGGGCTGATCAAATTGGACTGATTCCCCTTCAACGTTGACTCTTATATTATTGCTTTTCGCATATGTGGTTGTACTTATCGCCGGCAAACACAACAATAATCCTAACAATAACGCCAGACACTTCTTCATTTCTTTCTGCCTCCATTATGTAAGTTGAACCTATTTATTCAATTCTCGATAACCCATTCTCCTTCGCCCTTTGGCTCCTCGAAGCCGCTAAGAAAGGTATTTAGCAGCTCCTCAGTAATCGTAAAAGCAGCATTCGCATCAAAACGCTCACTCCGTACCTTCAGCCGCCTCCGCAGCTCATCCGGGTGTACCTTCAGGTAGATCAGCTTCCACCGGCCTCCCGCCTCCTCGATCAGCCGCTTGTACTTGTCCCTTTCCGCCTTGTTCCAGAAGCTGGAGTCTACTACAGCCGGTTTATTCTCTTTAATACACTGTACAATCTGGTTGTGCAGACTGAGATGCGCCTCATTCAGATACTCCCGGTACTTCTCGGCCGGATAGTCGATCCCGTAACGCCCGTGAACCGCCCACACCTCTTCGTCAATAGACAGACGCGTGAAGCCGTACGGTTCTATTTTTTGCGAAAAGGTGGTCTTGCCCGAGCCCGCTATCCCGCACATCAGCACAACCAAAGGCTTATCCGAATCATGGTCTGGGCCTAGCAGCTGCTCCAGGTCTGCTTTTTGTAACATTGTATGTCCCTCCTATTTAATACTTCCCCCAGCCAATTCAGACGTTCCATATACCTGTCCTTCTGTCCTGCTTCCACAATAGCAAAAAAATCCAAATCCGAACACACATTTATCCGCACAGACTGGTGGTTATTAAGAACCACCAGCTTTTCCAGTTTAGTGAATTTGTTCACAAATATTGCTAAATTGCAACGATAAATATTTCTATATTTTCCCTTTATTCTTACACTAAATACCATTTTATTCACTAATTTTCCACACTCAATAAGGAATATTATGGTATATAATACAAATGTCTTCAAAAACAGACATAAATAAATACATTTAATACATAAAAAGTATCTTACCTCTATGGCTTTTACATAATGATATTGATAGCTTTTACCTGAATCTTTAGTAAGGAGGTGAAACTATGAAATCATTAAATGAACAAGCTGTATTGTGGTCCGAGGTAAAGGTTGAGGCAATGGAGACCCGTGATGAATATGCCTGGTGCTTTAGTTGCCTTGATTTTGCTCCCCAGCCCATTATTACATGCTTCAGTTGCCTTTCATTTTCCTGCATTTTCTAAACCTTAATGGTGGTGATACGGTTTTCCTCATTTAGTTAATAGCTATGGATATTAGACTAATATAAGGAGGTGAAACTATGAAATCATTAAACGAGCAAGCTACTCTGTGGTCCGATGTAACAGTAGAAGCAATGGAGATCCGTGATGAATACGCCTGGTGCTTTGATTGCTTCTGCCTGAAAATTGACATTTCCTGTGTGAGCTTTGGTTGTATTTTTTAATTTAACGGCATGATGGCTTTCCTCAAATTCCTATCATTGTCGCTAAAATTATACATTTAGAGGAGGATATAATGATGAAATCATTAAACGCGCAAGCTACGCTGTGGTCTGATGTAACGGTTGAAGCAATGGAGATCCGTGATGAATATGCCTGGTGCTTCGATTGCTTCTGTGTGAAGATTGACATCTCCTGTTTAAGCTTTTCATGCATTTTCTAAAAGGGTTCTAATCCCTCTGGTGTAATGCAATTGGACTTCATCTTTTTATTCGGCTAACGCTCTGGTCACTACATATTATGAGTAGAAGTACTCTATAAACCAACAACTGCTTCCGTGTTCCGGGTTCCTTTATATCTGTAAAATGATATTCCCGGAGCAGGGAAGCATTTATTATTTCTTTTTAAGGAGAATGACAAATGGCCGTACTGACTAAATACATATTAATGTATCCTCTGGATGAAGAACACAGTCTGGCGATCAATTCGCTGACCAGTGCCATGGATATTATCGACCAGGAAACAAGATCTAAAATTGAGGATATGCAAAGCGGAATAAAGAATATTGAAAGCAATGAAGATGAGGAGCTTTATCGGCAATTGATGAGCCGGGGCTATCTTTTTGAAAATGCGCAGATGGAAAAGGATACTATTAGCCGTTATAAGCTGGTTCATCAGGAATTAGCAAAACGGAAGATCATCACTAACTTTACCATTTGCCCAACTATGGGCTGCAATCTGAGATGCACCTATTGTTTCGAATCCGATGATCAGCATATCAACTACAATCTGATGACAGATGCACAGCTGGATACCATATTTAAATACATTTCCGAAACGCTGGAAAATAGTAAAGAGGAACGGATCAGACTAAAAGGCGATACGCCTGCAACTATAAATGTTTTTGGAGGAGAACCGCTGCTGAAGACCAACTATCCTGTAATCAGCAGAATTCTTGAATTTGCCGAAGCTAACGGAATACTCGTCAAGATCATCACTAATGGAACTACGATACAACCCTATCTCGGTCTTTTTGAGCGATATGTTAAGCTGCTGCATTTGCAGATAACTGTAGATGGTAACAAAGAAATTCACGATGTCAGAAGAATCCGTGCAAATGGTTCGGGAAGCTTCGATCAAATCTGCCGTAATATTAACAGAGTGCTCGACCTGGGAATCAAGATTGCACTGCGCATTAATGTGGATAAAGCGAACATAAAAACCCTGAGAGAGCTTGAAGCTGTAATAAAGTCAAATCAATGGGATCAAAACCCTTTGTTTTTCCCATACGCCTCCCCTGTACTTGATTTTTGCGGAGTGGGCGAGGATATCCTGACTGAACATGAACTTCTGGACACCTTGCTTTCGGAGCGTTTATACGGAAGTGAAGATGGCTTTATTAAAGGAATTGTATCGCCTTCCATTGGTTTTCTTAGTTTCTTCTTTGATTCAAAAAACCAGATGAAGCCGTGGAAGTTGGATTATTGTGAGGCAACCTCCGGCAGTAACTTTGGGTTTTCTCCTGATGGAAATATAACAACCTGCCTTACTTATGCCGGTAAAGGAAAGCACACCATCGGAACCTTTGATGAACATGGAGTCCGGATAAATGAAGAAGATGCTGCAAAATGGTTTGACCGGAGTGTCTTCCGCCTCGAAAAATGTCAGGACTGCAAGTACGCCTTTCTGTGCGGCGGTGGATGTGCAGTTGCAGCCATAGAAAGCAACCACGATATGGATGATGTAGTCTGCAGTGATATTGCAAGCACTATTGAGAAATATGTATTTCACATTAAACGTACCATATTAAATCAATAGGGGAGAGAAACGTGAATTATGATTTTCTTAAACTTAAGGAGTATGACTGGAGAGTAGAGACCGGCGAGGGCGTCCCGGATAAATATATGCTCTCCTTTAACGAAAGACAGCATATCAAGGTATCCGTTACTGCCAAAAAAATAATGGACTGTTTTGACGGGACAAAAACGATCCTGCAGGTTCAATCAGAGCTGATGGAAATGAATATTTCTTTAAGCTCTGATGAGCTGAATAAATTTGTTGATGATTTCATAGTCGGAAATTCCATATTAGAAGGAATGAAATATGATACAAAGGGAAAAGGGAGCAGCTACATGTGGTGGCACCTCCCCCTCATTAATTCCAACAGGCTCGCATGGCTATTCGGGATCCTGAAGGTGTTTTATGTGAAATGGGTCTCTATTGTAATGCTGCTCCTCATTTTGTTCAGCGGCGGATTTTCGGCCTACCAGGTAATGACCAGCGGAGTCAGTCTTACTCAGGTGAATTCACTGGGTTTTATATTGCTGGGCTATCTTTCGTTGATTATTCACGAATTCGGACACGTAGCTGCAGCTTATAAACAGCAGATCAG
This sequence comes from Paenibacillus sp. fava2, assembly GCF_058313675.1. Classification (NCBI taxonomy): domain Bacteria; kingdom Bacillati; phylum Bacillota; class Bacilli; order Caryophanales; family Paenibacillaceae; genus Paenibacillus; species Paenibacillus sp. fava2. The sequence goes on from NZ_CM177755.1 coordinate 7,211,913, forward strand.
AGTTGGAGCCATCGGCATTGGATTATATCTTTTTTATCCGGTTATGTATGTTGATATGACCAATGCCTGGAGACTGGATCATAAAAAAAGAGTGCTCGTCGACATCGGCGGCATTTATTTTCAGCTCATTACCATTGTTCCGCTCACCGTAATCGCCTTTGTATCACATAACAGCTTTTTCTATATTGTATCAATTGCCATTATTGGAATGACCACGATGAATTTAATTCCATTTATAAAACTTGACGGATATTGGATACTCTGTGATTATTTAAAATTAGATAACATATCCACCAATGCTTTCGGCATAGCTATGAAAGTGGTAAAGGGGGCGTTCGGGAAGCGTGAGGAGACACCGTTAGTACAGGTCAACAGCCGAAAAGAGCAAAAGATTTATACCGTGTTTGCGCTGGTTTACACTTTTTCCACCACAGTAATGGGGGTTCTCGGTGTCATTCTGACGATTAAGGTCATAGGAAACCTGGATACCATCAGAAGTAATTCCATCACTATATTTAATGATATTCAAGCCAGCGACTGGAGCTCTGCACTGGCTATGGTCAATAAGACCTTTATCTTCATACTGCCGTTATTCTTTTTGTGCTTTACGATTATCCGTATCCTGATAAACATCGTAAAAAAACTAATAAGCGGGGAGCAACGTCATGATCAGGCTAAAGGATATACATAAGACCTTCGTCGATGGCGAGGGAGAGAACAAAATTCTTCAGGGCATCGATCTTACAATCAACGGTCATGAATTCATCACTATTATGGGGCCCTCCGGCTGCGGAAAGTCTACTCTGCTAAATATTGCGGCTTTATTGACAGAGCCGACTACCGGAAGCGTCTATTTTGATGATAAGCTGGTGAATTTCAAGAAGGAAAAAAATCTGGAGCAGCTGCGGCGGGAAAAGATTGGCCTTATTTTTCAAAACGCCAATCTGATCCAGTGCATGAACGTACTTGATAATATCATTCTTCCAATGAGTTCAAAGTTAAGCTACAAAGTGAAAAAAAACACAGCCCTTGAACTGCTGGATCTGGTCGGTATCCGTAATAAAGCGAAAAATAATGTCAAATCCCTGTCCGGCGGGGAAGCGCAAAGAGTAGCTATTGTACGAGCACTGGTAAATAACCCCCAGGTGCTGTTATGTGATGAGCCTACCGGTGCACTCGATGCGGATAATAGCGGTATGGTCATGGAGCTTTTACTTGAAACCCGCCGCCGTACCGGCTGTGCACTGGTTATTGTGACCCATGATAAGGAGATTGGTGAAATGGGAGAACGTAAAATCGTTTTACACGGAGGTGAAATCCTTGGAGTGGAGAACGGTATTCAAGCTGTATAATACACGCAGGCAAAAAAGAAACCTTTTGCTTTACCTGTTTATTATGCTGTCTGTTGTAATAGCTGTAAGCATCTCGCTTGCTATCCCCCAGATTATTTCGGAGACAGAGCGTTATCTGACAGGTCAAGTGGAAGAATTGAATGGTGCAGATTTAAAAATTGAGGCTACCTACGCCTCAAGTGCCTATGACCGGAAACTCGATGAGCTAAAAACAAATGGACTTGAGATCAGCAAACAAAGTGCATTTTCTACTACGTTCAAGCATGATGAAAATGAAATCCTCGGCAGTCTGATCATTGGTGATTTTGACATACAGAAAGATGAGATCATTCTGTATGCGCCATTGGCTAATGAACTAAACCTTAAACAGGCTGATCAGGTAAGCATAGGTAACCAGACTTACACGGTCAAGGATATCGAGGATGCTGCAAGAGCCGTCGATGGACAGTCTGAGATGATTGGATATGGAAAAGTATCCTCTTACCCTCTTACCAATGAAATGCCGAATACCTTCATAACCTTGATTAATGGCGACCGGATCGACGAAGTGAAATCCGAACTAAAGACCATCGAGCCGGGCTATGCCTATTCTACTATTGAAGACAAAAAGCAGGAGATCCAATCCGAGCTCGATACCAATGCGACCACGCTGAACATACTGAATACGATGAGTTATATTATGACTATCTTATCCGTGCTGAGCGGGATCTTTATGATTATCGTTCAACGCCAGCAGGATATCGCCATAATGAGATTATTGTCCATCCGGATGAAATCCATCAAAAAGGCACTGCGTATAGAACTATACCTGGTGTTTATCATTCCGGTTTTCCTTGGCAGTATTGCCAGCATCCCTCTGGCCCGGCAACTGCTTGCTAGAAGCGGTATTCATAATACTGAGTATGACTCATCTCTAATCGGCAGGGTGCTTGCCGGATTTTTGCTGTTTCTGCTGATCTATTTTATCTTTATCAATATCGCTACAAAGGCCCTGGAAGCTATTCGTCCATTATTTGTCATACGAGGCGACAGTATCTCCTGGAAAACCTCCAAGCGTAAAGTAACCTGGTTGTCTGTTTTATTTGCCTTATTGACTCTGGTAGTCTATTCGGTCTACCTGGGCAGGGGGGCTGCGCTGCTTAGCAGTATAGTTATTGTGATATGTATCGGCCTCTTCTTTGTAATTACTCTATGGTGTATTAAGCTCTTATCCTCCCTCCCTTTAAAAAACAAGGTCGTTCATTACACAGCCAAAAATATTAAGGCGAATCGTTATGCCTTTGTCATTACTGTATTAAGCCTGACTTTAACCAGCCTATTTCTGCTGGTCGGTTATACACTGGAGAAGACGGTCCGGGACAGCTATACCGCCGGTGTAGAGCATAAGGTGAATTATAATTATCTGGCCGTCAGTGATGACCCGGCCAAGCTCGAAGAAGCCTTAACGGAGGCGGCTGAGGTAGACGGATATACCAAGCTGTACCGGCAATCAGGAACTCTGCTAACCGCTCAGGGCTCATCAAAATCAGCCCAAATCTGCAGCATCAATGAAGAAGATTATCAGATCAAATATAACATTCTGGAGGGTGAGGATGTATTCCAGGGTTCTGCTGACGATGTGCTGATTTCTTCTGCTTTCAGTGAACAAATTGAGGTAAAGGTAGGCGGTACGCTCAAGCTGGAGCTGGCCGGAGCCGCAAAAGATTACAGGGTCAAAGGGATCTACGAAGCCGGACAGGTCAATCCGGCATTTATACTGAAGCCTGCCGTCAACGAAACGCAAGGGAGTCTGCTGTTTCTTGTAAAAGCCGATTCCAGCTCGTTTAAAGAAAATGTAAGCGGCGTTTCCTTTATGCATATCAGCATAATGGGCATGGCAATTATGAAACGCATGGCTGATTTCCTGAGCATTTTTAAATGGCTATGCTGGATATGTATTTTCTCATCCGTGCTTTTCAACCTCAATCTCATTTATATGAATTACTTGAACGAGTATAAGGAATCTGTAATCATACGGGCGCTTGGTATTGGAAAAGGATTCTTGTATAAACATCTTGGGTTAAAATCGGTTTATGCTATGCTGCTGAGCCTGCTGATGTCCCTCGGCTTATATATGGCTGTTCTGAGTTTGGCATTGGAAGCCATATTCAAAGTAAGTGTCAATATAGCAGCAGAAACGGTAGTAATCCCAGTATCATGTGCTCTGGGAATTGTATTCATTATCTTCTTCATTCCATTCCGGCTGCTCCAGCGGTCCAAGGGTTTTGAAGAGCTGCGGGAGCAGGTTTAAACGCGTGACTAAATCTGAAAAGTTATGCTAGTACAAAAGTAGAATTTAGTAACGGCTAATTAGATTTCGCCCTACTTATGATACGGCTCCCCGCGCTGTCCAAAGCGGCAAGTTTAAGGGCCATCCTTTTTACGGGATGGCCCTTTCTCTAATCTCGCAACTATCGTAATCCGTGATACTCAAAAACAAAGCAGGACATTTATATTTCCCTGGTTTCTTCCCTCAGCCATGCGCTCTCTTCATCATTTAAATAAGGCGCCAGCTTCGTATATACCTCTTGATGATAATGGTTTAACCACTCTTTTTCACTCTCTGTCAGCATATCTGTATGAATACCGGCCAGATCAATTGGACAATACGTAATGGCTTCGAACTTCATAAATTGACCAAACTCTGTTTTCTCGTCTTCAACTACCAGCATCATATTTTCAGTTCTAATTCCATATTTACCTTCAAGGTAGATTCCCGGTTCATTCGTAATGATCATGCCTTTTTCTAATACAACAGTACTAGTACCATTTCTTATACCCTGTGGTCCCTCGTGTACATTCAAGAAAAAGCCTACCCCGTGGCCTGTCCCGCACTTATAGTCGATACCATATTGCCATATTGGTTGTCTTGCTAGCACATCTAGGTTAGAGCCTGTAGCCCCATATAAATATTTGACTGAGCTTAATGCAATAAATCCTTTTAACACCAAAGTAAAATCTCTTTTCTGCTCACCGGTAAGCTTTCCTAAAACAATCGTCCGTGTAATATCTGTTGTTCCATCATAATACTGTCCGCCGGAATCAACTAGTAAAAAACCTTCATTCTGAAGTGTAAATTGCGTTTCTTTAGTGGCTTTATAATGCATCAACGCAGCATGTTCTCCATAACCAGCTATCGTATCAAAGCTAGGCCCAACAAATCCTTCCTGCGCTCTTCTGAAATCTTCTAATTTTTCTTCTGCGGCAATCTCTGTAATTTCTTCCTTAGGTACAACGGATTTTAACCATTTGATAAATTTCACCATGGCTACACCATCTTTTATTTCACACCATCTCACATTGTTAATCTCAATTTCATTTTTAATCGCTTTTAGATTCGTTGTAATGTCAGGACTTTCAATTTTTTTGGTATCAGTGTTGATGGCGTTATATAAGTTACTATTTGTTTTATTCGCATCTAAAATAATGGAATCTCCGCCCGAAAGATTTCCCAAGAACATATGTATGTCATCATACGCTTTTAACTCGATTCCTTCAGCCTCCAGCTCTAATTTAACCACAGGAGGAACCTTGCAAGAATCAATAAATAAATAACAGTTTTCTTCTGCTACGATTACATTACTGATTACAACCGGATTGTTAGGCACATCGGCCCCTCTTATATTCAATAGCCATGCAATGTCATCTAAGGAGGTCAAAATATAGTAATTGGCCCCTATAGTTTTCATTTCTTTTCTTACTTCATTTAATTTATCTACCCGCGATTTGCCTGCATATTTGACGTCATGCGTAAACATTGACCCCTTAGGAATCTCCGGCCGATCTTCCCACAGATCACCAATGAAATCTTGATTCATTTTTAATCCGATTTTTTTTGCTTTTAGATCTTTCTCCATCCGTCTAACCATATGAATTGAAAAAACATTGCCATCAAAGCCCACAACGCTTCCTTCATGAAGAACATCTGCTAACCATTCCGAATAAAAGGGTACCCCTGGATCCGCCATTCGAAATAATCTGATTCCTGAGCCCTCAAGCTGCTTGACTGCCTGAATATAGTATCTGCCATCTGTCCATAACCCGGCATCCTCTAAGGTAATCACTACTGTACCTGCAGACCCTGTAAATCCTGATATCCATTCTCTTCCTTTCCAATGTTCTGCTACATATTCGCTCTGATGTGCATCAAAGCTGGGAACGATATAAGCATCCATTTGATTTGTTCTCATTAGCTGTCTTAACTCTTCGACCCTATCCCTGATATTCATTTCCAATACCTCCATTTTTATTAAGACCAAATGCATTAGAAACTATTATATAAAATAACAACTCTTAATAATCCTACTCCTAAAATAATGGCAAAACAAATATTGTTGCCTCCTCATCCTAAACAATTGGGGGAATTTTGCTCTTTGCCGGGGAAGAGATGCAGTGTGGTGAACAAGCGGATATAAGGAGCATGCACCCGGAATTCTCAACAAATTTTATATAAAAATAAGGGGAAATTCTGCCGATAATTATCGTATTACAAAAAAAGTATGGGTCTGAAGGGGCATTTACGATTAACCCAGACGGTAGAGTCTAAGGAGGCGAAGGATTTATGAGAAAAAAGTGGCTTGTTTCATTTTTGGTTTTATTAATGTGCGCGTCTGGCAGTGCGGCTTATGCAGAGGCGAAGACTTCGACAGACTTCACTGATCTAAAGGATTTGGATGCGGCCACGAAGGCAAAGTTTGATGCAATGATTAGCGCTGGAATTTTCGATGGCGTCAGTGATACGACGTTTGGGCTCAAAGAGGAGATGAACCGTGCCCAGTTTGCAAAGGTTGCGGCATTGATTACGGGTATTGAAGTCAATAAAGATCTGAAGACATCCAGTTTCAGTGACGTCAAGGCGGATGATGCCGCCAATGGTTATGCGCTGCCCTATATTGAAGCACTTAAAACTTCCGGAATAACGGACGGCTATGGCGAAGGTACATACAATCCGGCTGGCAAAGTGACTAAAGAGCAGTTGGCTACGTTCTTGGTTCGAGTACTAGGCAAAGACGAGGAAGCAAAAGTGAAGACTGGTACCGATACAACCGTATCCAAATGGGCGCAGGGTTATGTGTCCGAGGCTTTGGAGCTTAAATTGTTATCCAATGGCGCTGATGGTACGTTTGGCGGCAAAGCGAATGCTACCCGTGATTTGCTGCTTACCGGTGCATACGAAGCAAAACAACAATATATAGCGCCGACACCGACACCGACGCCAACGCCGACACCGACACCTACACCTACACCGACACCGATGCCGACATCAGCGCCGACACCAGCGCCAACACCAATGCCGACATCAGCGCCGACACCAGCGCCGACACCGACGCCGACACCGACACCAACGCCTACACCGACGCCGACGCCGACACCGACGCCGACGCCGACACCAACGCCGACGCCGACGCCGACACCGACGCCGACGCCGACACCAACGCCTACACCGACACCTACACCGACGCCGACACCAACGCCGACACCGACGCCAACGCCAACGCCGACGCCGACGCCGACACCAACGCCGACGCCATCCAATCTCGCACTAGATATGATTAATGCTTCTGTTGGGGCATGGATCAATGTTGATGAGACGACTTTTGCTGAAGCAGGTATTACGGGTGTCACACCGTCGAACCTAGCAGAGGTCGAAGACGCATTGGATGCGGACGGGACAGCTCCATGGACGGTTTCAGAAATTCAATCGATCGTAGATTCGGTTATTGACGGTAGTACGCAGCAAGCGGCACTGGATTTGATCAATACTGCATCGGCTTCCGGTTTATGGACGAATGTTGATGTGACGACGTTTGTCAATGCAGGTATTACGGGCGTCACATTAGAGGACCTGTTCTCCTACGAATACGCATTGGAAACCGGATTAACACCACTTCCAAGAACATTGTCTCAAATCCAAGCGATTGTAGACGAGACTAATCAGGCAATTGTGTTAGCTGCAATCTATGATTATTTGAATCCTTTTGGTGAAGGCTCTGCCCCTAATGAAGAAGTGTTCGCTCTGGCTGGTATAACTGGAGTGACAGCTTCGAACTTAAGTGAGGTCTTATCTGCCCTTCAATTGGCCTATCAGGAGGCCAAAAACAATCCTTTTGGAACGCCTATGTCTACTAAACAAGATATCCAGGACGTTGTTGACCTTGTCTTAAGCTACTATACGGATTAAGGAAAGTTATAATCGTAACACCGCAGAGGGGTTGCTTATTCTTGAGTTGAGGGCAGCTCTTAAGCGAGAAAACCATTTCAACTAGACAAATAACGGTGTAAGGGAGGCTATCCCTTCACCGTTATTTTTTGTTTTAATGGCGGTCTCACCCCAAGCGAGGGTGCATTGATGGAGCGATGATCTCCTTGACCAAATCTCTGATACTGCTCACGCTCCTATGGTCTGCATGATATTCACTTCATCTAATGGGATCCCATTTCAGAAGAGCGTGTGGGAACAGCTAAAGAAGATTCCTTCAGGCAAAACCCGTTCTTACGCCGATATCGCACTGGCAACCGCAAAAAATTTGCTGTTATTTATGATACGGTTCCCCCCGATTGATCTTCACCGCGCGATAAATCTGCTCCACCAGCACCAGCCGCATGAGCTGATGAGGCAGCGTCATGCGGCCGAAGCTCATGCGCTGCTGGGCGCGGCGCATCACGTCATCGGAGAGGCCATGACTGCCTCCGATGACGAACACGACATGGCTCGTCCCGTAGGTGCCGAGCCGGTCGATTTCCGCGGCAAGCTCCTCGGAGCTCCAGAGCTTGCCGTCGATCGCGAGCGCAATGACATGCGCGTCGCTCTTGATGTGCGCGAGGATCCGTTCGCCCTCGCGCGCTTTGACCTGGACAACCTCAGCATCGCTGAGATTGTCCGGTGCTTTTTCATCCGCCACCTCAATGACCTGAAATTTGAGGTATGGCGTCAGCCGCTTGGCATATTCTGCAATGCCGCTGACCAAATATTTTTCCTTCAATTTGCCTACGCCAATAATTTGAATGAACATAATATCCTCCATATGCCGGCCGGAAGCCGGCTGTTGCTCGTTAATGTGAATGTATAATAAGAAGGCAGCTTGTAACTGCCTGCTCCGCCTTAATTTGTCCGAAAATAAGCAATTCCATAAAACACAGCCACAACCACTAAGGCCAAAACTACAAAAGTAATCATGCCGGTCATAAACGAGCCGTCTGCCGATTCTTTTGCCAGTTCCTCCGCTCTCCGCTTTGCTGCATCTTCCTCGGAACCATTCAAGTTGCCAGGCTTCATAAACACTCCACACCAGCTCCTCTCTATGACCATAGCTTACCATATCCCGCACCTGCTGTTTATTGGCTTGTACATTTTGTCTGAAGTAATTGTTAAATAACTCAGGATGATTGGTAGAACTTCTGCTTGAGCAATAGTCTGTCAAAATTAAGTGGAATTCCGGCATTTATTTCTGCCTTTTTAAACAATTTGCAATCAATAGGTGGAAAATCAACACTTAGTTTGGGCGAAAACCCCTTAATGGAGCAAAAAACGAGAAATTAAGTGTCGTTTATCCAACTAATATCCTCTCAGCGACAGTCAGACTAGTAAATAGGTTACCTTTTTCCACTTAGATTAGCTCTGGGTAGCCTGTAAGGTAACTTTCATTCATTCGTTAACCAGATACTCACCATAACTGTATACTCCCAGCTGCCTTTCTGCCCAAAAGCCCCATATCCTTTGCCGATTACTTTGTGCAATTTATACCGGCAAACATACAACCACGCAAAAAAGACCCTGCCCCCGCAGAGTCCCCCAAATCTATATTACTCCAGACACAAAGCCCGGCATTCGGCGTCACACTCTACAACAAACTATCCTTGCATCCTAGAGCAACCATCATTACCACGCTTTTACTCTATACTCTTCCCTTCACTCTTCCATCCGCTCTCCAAAATCCACCGCCCCGCCGGCAGACTCATAAGCCTCCAATATCGAATCCAGCACACCCGGAAACCGCTCATTCAAATCCTCTTCCCGCAGCGACAAAATGCGCTGGGTGCCCTGTGCCCGTGTGTGCACAACACCTGATTCGCGCAATGTGCGGGCATGGTGAGACAACGTGGACTTGGCGATCGGTACCTTAAAGCTGTTGCAGGCCTGCTCGCCGTGCTTGCGGATTTCCGACACAACATATAGACGGATCGGATCGCTAAGCGCATACAAAACAGAAGCAAGCTGTATGTCTTTACAGTCCGGATGATGGAGCAGCTTCATATATAAGACCCCTTTATGATTACTTAAAATGCATCTTATCTCTTCAACTTCTCAACGTATCACTTCAATTGTCAGTACTTTTATCTTTCAGTTTCTCATACTCATATCCTTCAACGCCATGCCAATTCTCATCTTCCTAATTGCATTTTACAACTTCGCATGCTATATTTCAATTGTTCGTAAGTAATCGAACTATTAAACAATAGAAGCTAAGGAGTGACACCCCCTTGAACTCATTACATACATCTAAAGGTACTGCAGACAAAGGCAGCAGTACCTTTAATCCTGGCCCTAACACTGGCTCCAACCCTGCCGCCTCAGAACCCTCCCTCCCACGGGAGGGCCTGTTGACCCTCCTGTTCAGCGTCGCCGTCGTGCTCGTCATCATGAACACGGCGATGTTCAATCTGGCGCTGCCGGATGTAACCGAGGCGTTCGGCATTACGGCAGCATCGGCATCCTGGATTGTGACCGGTTATTCCATTATGTTCTCGATTGCCTCCATCACGTACAGCCGGCTGTCCGATTTCCTGCCGATCCGCCGGCTGCTGATCATCGGCCTGCTGACGCTGGGGTTGTCCGCTGTGGCCGGCTTCTTCAGCACGAACTTCATCTTCCTGCTGATCGTGCGGATCCTGCAGGCATCCGGTGCGGGAGCCGTCATGTCGCTGTCGCTCGTCCTGTTCACCCGCTATGTTCCGCAGGCCCGCCGTGGTAAGGCAATGGCAACCATTATGTCCGCCGTTTCACTCGGGCTGGGACTTGGTCCGGTAGCAGGCGGCTCCATCGTCGAGTATCTGGGCTGGCATTGGCTGTTCGCCGTTACGGCCGCGATTCTGCTGCTGGTGCCGCTGTTTATGGTACTGCTTCCTAAGGAAGTACCTGCACGCGGCTCGTTCGACATCCTGGGCGGAGTGTTTCTGGGGATCGGCACCACCGGCCTGCTGCTGTTCCTGACCAGCGGACTGTGGGTGGCCCTGATTACCGGAATTGTTGCGATCGCCCTGTTCGTTGGACGCATCCGCAGCACCCCTGATCCGTTCGTAATGCCGGCGCTGTTCGCCAACCGGTCCTATCTTGTGCTTGCACTGGTCGGAATCGCCTCTTACCTGTGCAGCTTCGCCACCCTGTTCCTGCTGCCGCAGATTCTGACCCACCGCTTCGGGTTCAGTGCCAGCCATGCCGGGCTGGTGATTTTCCCGGGCTCCCTGCTGGCGATCTTCGTCTCCCGTGCTGTCGGGCGGGTCATTGACCGTTACGGCAATGCCGGAATCCTGCGCTACGCACCACTGCTGGTGCTGCTGGCCACTGTGCTGTTCGCCTTCCTGGCCGGCCAATCTTGGGTCGCCGTCATGCTCGTCTACATGATTATGAGCTTGTCCTTTACCGTACTGTCGAGCAGCGTATCCAATGAAATCTCGCGCATCCTGCCATCCTCGCAGATCGGCTCAGGAATGGGACTGTTCCAGCTGCTGCAGTTCTTCAGCGGAGCATTCAGCGTAGCGATGGCCGCCAGCGCTCTGGAATGGCAAAAGGGGCTGCCGCTCTCTTCAGCCTACTCCAACATTTACTGGGGGCTGTCCGTTGCCGCAATCATCGCAATCGTCTCAGCGTTTGTCTACCACCGCAGCAGCCGGGGCGGCCGGCTTACTCCGATGGCAGATGCAGCGGATGCCTAATTCCTCACTATTATGCTGCTGATCTGCCGATTTCGACGCTAACTCCACACACACCAAAACACCCTCCAGATCCGCTTCCGCGGCTGCAGGGTGTTCTTTTGAATAATTGACAGCAGTCCTCAGACCACCAGATATTCCGCATTCTTCTCACATTCCGCACATTTCGCCGGCGGGTCCCAGTCCGAGAATTCGGTCTCCTTCAGATCCACAACATCCGGTGCATCCTCGTACTCGTCCACAAATCTGTCGATGGCCAGCTCAACGTGTTCTTTACACACTACATACATTCAATCAAGCATCCCTTTCTGTGCCGCTGCGGCGTATACTTCTACTATTGTTCTACCACACTTCCCCGTAAAAAGGAACCTTCCTCTGCGCAAAAATCCTCGCTTACTCCGCTCCCGCAAATTTCATGGCATCTCCGGCAATCAGCTGGAGCGCATCCCGCCAAAAAGCCAAAGAATGTACATCAATATCCATCAGCCTGGCGGCATCGGCAATATTCCGTGTACTGGAGGCTGAGAGGAACTGCTCATACCGGCTGACGAACGCCTGCCCCTGCTTTTTATATTGTGCATACAGCCCTTTGGAGAACAGCAGCCCGAATGAATACGGGAAGTTGAGAAACTCATTGCCTGCCATATAATATCCGGCCTTACTGATCCATTGATAGGGATGAATTGAATCCGGCAGCACACTTTCGCCGTAAGCGGCAGTCATTGACTCCAGCATCAATGCATTTAACTCATCCACGGACAGATTGCCGGATTTTCTGCGCTCATACATTTTGCTCTCAAAGCAGTACCGTGCATAGAAATCAACAATATAATACCCGGCATCCGCCAGGCTCCGCTCCAGAATGGCTTCTGCTTCACCGGCAGGGGCGCTCTGCAGCAGCTCACCGCTGATCAGACTCTCGCAAAAGATCGACGCCGTCTCGGCAACCGGCACCGGATAATCCGTATTGACCATACTCTGACCGGCAAGGCGGCTGCTGTGGTAAGCATGCCCGATCTCATGTGCCAGCACGCTCACATCTATATAATTGCCGTGGAAGCTGGTAATCATCCGGCTCTCCCCGATCGGGAAGATATCAACGCACATCCCGAAGCTTCCTTTACCGGTACGCGGCTCGGCGTCGATCCAGCGCTGATCGAACACCTTTTGTGCAAAAGCGCCCAGCTCCGCACTAAACCTGCTGAAGCCGGACACAATCATCGCCTGCGCTTCTGTATAAGAAATTTCAGCCGATGATTCCCTGCCAATAGGTGCGAATACATCATAGAACGGCAGCGCACCGTTATGCCCCAGCAGCTCTGCTTTCTTCGTATAGTAGCGGTGAAACACCGGCAGACTCTCCCGGATCGCCTGCAGCATCACTTCAAGCGTGGCTTCATCCATCCGCGAAGCTTCCAGCACCTTATGCAGCGGCGATGCATATCCCCGCAGCTCATAGACTGCCGCCGCTTCACCGGTCACGGCATTAATGCAGGCAGCACTCTGCTCTGCTACACTCCGGCAGGCTTCACCCTCCGCCACTGCCGCTGCTTTTCGTACGGCTGCATCCGAATCATATGCAAGATTCCGCAGATCAGCCAGTGACACACTCCGCACCTTGCCACCAATCTGCATATCTACCCGCAATGTAGACAGCGTCCGCATATACAGCCGCTCCCAAGCCTTCGAGCCGTTGGCCTGCATCCGGGCGATGACCGCTTCTCCCTCTTCGCCCAGCAGATGCCGTGACTTGGCTTGCAGCTCACGCAGATAAAAACTATGCTCCGCAAGATAAGCATTAGCTCCCAGACTGGCCTCCAACTCCTCTGCACTAACCCGGACAAGCCACTTGCTGAAGCTTACCCTTGCTTCCTCCGCCCCCCTGCTGGCCTCCTCCAGCTCATCCAGCAGATCGACGGCTTCTGTGTTACTGCTGTCTGCGCTGAAGATTAGCTCCGCATAGCTCAATAAGCGAAGGTAAATGCTTTTATAAGCGTTATATTGTTTAAGGAACTGCTCCATTACTCCGGAAGCATCCTGTACATTCTCTAGCTGTGAGGCCGCCCATGCTGCAAGCTCCCCGGCCAATGTCTCCACAAGCCTGCGGTCCCTCCGGAAAGAATCCGACTGAAATCCGGGGTAGATGCTGCTCAAATCCCAAGTTAACTGCATTTTTTACCTCTCCTTATATTAGCTGCAGTTACCGCCATTCCTCACATGCTTACACCTCATTACATCATATTTTCACCGCTTAAGTTGCTTCAAGTATATCACGCTTGCCAAATTGCTAGTCTATGGAAATAATAGATTTAGCTATATTAGCCCGAAAGGAGCATCACCTATGGTTAACCAGACGATTACCGAAGGGGTTATCCGCACACGCTCGAAGCTGCGCAGGGACCTGCTGATTTCCATTCTGGATGAATTCGACGGCAGTATTATGGCTTTGAGCCATGTCAACCGTGCGGAGAAATACGGCAAAATGGCGCAGAGCGCTTTTTCCTTCTACCGGGGCAGCGCCTATCTGTTTTATTTTGATACGACCAGACAGTACTTTCCGTACCACAGCGCACCCGAACGCCCGACCTGGATACAGGGGGATCTCCATTTTGAGAATTTCGGCGCTTTCCGCAGTGAGGACGGGGCGATCGTCTATGATGTGAATGATTTTGACGAGGGCTATGTCGGCTCTTATCTCTACGATCTGCTGCGCATGGCGGTCAGTATTGCCCTTGTCGGCAGGCAGCTTGGCTATGGCGGGAAGGAGCAGCAGAGCTTCATTTCGGATTATGCAAAAGCCTATGCGCGGCAAATCCGCCGCTTCTGCCAGGGTAAAGATGATCCCGCTGATTATGTGGTGGATGAGGATAACGCCAAGGGCCCGGTCAAAAAGCTGCTGCGCAAGCTGGAGAAACGCCGTCAGAGCCATTTTCTGGAGAAGGTTACGGCCCATATGCAGAGCAGCAGGGTGTTCCTGGAGAATGCCGAGCTGCTGATTCCTGGTGCGGACGAACAGGCCCAGCTGGAGCAAGCGTGGAGCTTTTACAAGCAGACACTGGTGGCGCGCAGGCTGCAGGATGAGCATTTTCAGATTAAAGATATTGCCGTCAAACGAGGATCAGGAACGGCTTCCATCGGACTCGACCGCTATTATATTCTGATTGAGGGCGGTATGGAGCTGGAGGGCGCAGATGATCCTGTACTTGAGGTAAAAGAGGTCCGCGCTCCCGTCCCGGCCTATTTCATGCCGTATTCGGAATCCTTCTGGCAGGCCTTTGCCCATCAGGGCAAACGGGTAACCGCTACCCAGCAGGCGATGCATCACAAGGCTGACCCTTATCTCGGGTTCCTGACGATGGACGGCCGGGAATTTTACGTACGGGAGCGTTCTCCTTACAAAAAAAGACTGAAGCTGGAGGATATCACAGATGCCGGCGAACTGACCAAAGTACTGGAGCTGATGGGCAGCCTGACCGCCAAAATGCACGCCCGTGCCGATGCGGATGTGGACCGGGGAATTCTCGATTACCATAGCGAGCAGGAAATTTCCAGAGCCATTGGCTCGGATTCGGACGCTTTTGCCCGTTATATTGCCGAGTGGGCCTTCGGCTACGCCAATCAGGTGGAGAAGGATTACGCCATGTTCAAGGATTGGGTAACCGCAGAATTCGGCCTATAGTTTTGTACAAAAAAAGAAGCTCTCACCGCCCCAAACCGGGCAGGAAGAGCTTCTTTTTCTATAATGCTATATCTGTTCCGGGGCGTCCGCATCCATGAACTGAACCGGCCGGTCCAGCTCATACAGCTTGCGGTAGCGCGGCTCGCGCTCCATCAATTCAGCATGGGTACCGCGCATCTCTACCTGCCCGTTCTCCATGAATATTACTTCATCCATTTGCTCCGCACCGACCAGATGATGGGTCACCCAGAGCAGCGTCTTGCCGGCCATCGCCTCGAACATGGTCGCCAGCAGCTCGCGTTCTGTCCGCGGATCAAGACCCACCGTTGGCTCATCGAGCACAACCACCGGCGTATTCTGCAGCAGAATGCGGGCCAATGCCATCCGCTGGCGTTCACCGCCGGAGAAGCGCTGCCCGGCTTCGCGCACCGGTGTGTTATACCCCTCCGGCAGCGAAGAGATCAGCGTATCCAGCTTGGCCAAGCCTGCCGCCCGGCGGATGTCTTCCTCCGAAGCCCCGGGATTGCCCAGACGGATGTTGTTCGCCACCGTAGTATCGAACAGATGCGGACTCTGGTTCAGCACGGCAATGACCTGCGGAATCTGCTCGCCAAAGGCAGAAGCCGCGACCCCGTTAATCGTTGCGGAGCCGGCAACCGGAGTAATGACACCCTGCACCATCTTGAGCAGCGTCGATTTGCCTGCTCCGCTGCGCCCGATCACGGCAATCTTCCGGCCCTGCGGAAGGTCGAGGCTTAAGTTTTGAACCGACCAGGCATCCTCTGCCGAATAGCGGTAGCCTGCCGACTTCAGTATGATATGGGCCTGCCCTGAAGCTTGAATGCTCCTGATTGCTGCAGCGGCTTCTTCATTAACAGCCGCCGGCGCCTGCAGCATAGTCCCCTTGGCCTTATCTACACCGTCCAGCCGCTCCAGCGAATTCCGGTACTGCGGAATTTTCTCGACGGCCTCCGATACCGGCAGAAAGGCATCCGCTACCGGGAAAACCACCAGTACGAACGCGGCTATTAGCGTACCGGCTATAGTACCGTCAGCGAATTCTCCAGCGGACCAGTACAGCATCGACAGCACGGCCAGTCCGACTATTACCTGTCCGATGAACATCCGCAGACGCGCCCAGCTGCGCAGCGCCCCGTCTGTACGGGCAACCTCCCGTTCATCTGCTTCATAGGTTGCTACGAACTGTGCCTGCCTTCCGCTGATCATCCAGTCGCCCATGCCGAGTACAGCATCGGTCAGCTTCTGGTAGAGCCGGTTGCGCTCCTGCTTGACCTGGCGCTGGCGTCTTTGCGTGAACAGCAGCGAGATCAGCGGCAGCACAACCACCAGCACCAGCATATACAGCCCCATCAATAGGGCAAATGCAAGATCAAAGGTGCCGAGCGAGATAATAGCTGCGGCGTAGATCAGCAGCGCAATAATACTCGGGAACACCGTGCGCAGATACACGTTCTGCAAATACTCAATATCATCGGCAAGCATACCGAGAATATCACCGGTACGGAAGCGGGAGGACAGGAACAAAGCCTGCGGCTCCAGAATGTTGTAGAGACGTGTGCGCATTTTGGACAGGATGCGCAGAATCGTATCATGTCCGACCAGCCGCTCCACATAGTGGATGACTGCCCGGCTTGTACCGAAGGTACGTACACCGACAATCGGCACATAGACCATCAGAATATTTTCGGGCGGAATGGAGGACTTCGAAATCAGGAAGCCCGAGGTGTACATCAGGGACGAGGCCGAGAAGATCGTCAGCGCACCCAGGACTATAATCAGTACAAACCGCCAGAAATAGCTGGAGGCATAAGGAGCAAACCATCCTTCACGTTTCAATGGATTCCCTCCAGTTGGCTTTGAATAAGCCCGTAATAAACACCCCGGCGCCGGATCAGCTCAAGGTGTGTACCAACCTCCGCCACCCGGCCCTGCTGCATGACGATGATCAGATCCATATCCATCATCCAATGCAGCCGGTGGGTTGCCAGAAACACCAGCTTCCCCTCAAACAGCGGAAGCATCGTCTCCTTAAGCTCATACTCCGTCTCAATATCAAGATGAGCTGTAGGCTCATCGAGCAGCATGATTGGACGGCTGCTGAGCAGTGCACGGGCCAGTGCAACGCGCTGCTCTTGCCCGCCGCTGACCGACCGTCCCCCGCCGCCGATCATTTCATTTAACCCTTCGGGAAATGAAGCGGCAAGCTGCGATAGCCCTGCAGCCTTCACTGCTGCAGCTACATCTTCAAGCGTTGCGTCCGGGTAATAGAAACGCACATTATCGGCCAGCGTTCCGCTGAAGATATAAGGACGCTGCGGGATATAGGCAGTCTGTCTGCGCCATGCCTCATCAGTCAGCGCACTGACACGGTTTCCGTTAATGACCAGACTCCCTGAGGTTGGGTGCAGGAATCCGCCCAGAATATCGACCAGCGTTGATTTGCCGGCCCCGCTCTCCCCGATAATGCCGATCTTGGCGGCGCCGTTAAATGCAAGGTTCACCTCTGCCAACGACGAGAGTCCGTCTGCTTCATATTGAACGCCGATTCCTTCAAGCGTAAGAGTACTATCCGGCGTCCAGCTGAATGCCCCTGCTTGCAGCGGCCTCGCAGCGGTCTGTCCGTCAGCGGAAATCGGCTCTGCCTTCACCGTTTCGCGGTCGATGATATCCTTCATCGCTTCTCCGGCTTCCTTGCCGTCCAGCGTAGCATGGAAGTCAGCACCGACCAGCCGGACCGGCAGGAAGTATTCCGGTGCGAGAATCAGAATCGTCAGACCCGTAACCAGGGTCATCTCTTCATTGATCAGCCGCAGCCCAAGGCTTACGGCGACTGATGCAACAGATAACATGGTGAAGAAATCAAGTGCAAACGATGACAGGAACGCCACACGAAGGGTCTTCATCGTTGCCGAGCGGTACCTGTCGCTGACAGCGGCAATACTCTCGCTGTGGCTGCGGCTGCGCCCGAGGAATTTCAGTGTCTCCAGTCCGCGCAGGGAATCGACGAAATGATTGGACAGGGTCCGGTAGGACTTCAGCTGCTTGTCCATCTGCTTGCGTGCGGTCATCCCGATCAGAATCATAAAGATAATAATAATCGGCATCGTCAGGGTCAGGATGACCCCGCTTGATGTATCGAGCCAGTAGATATAGGCCAGCAGCAGCCATGGTGTAATCCCCATTCCAACCATCCGCGGAATAATCAGCTCCAGATACGTACGGAACTTGGTCACTCCTTCAAGCACAATTGTAACCAGTGTTCCCGTTCCCCGGTCGCCAGCCAGCCTTGGTCCCAGCTGGAACAGCTTATCCATCATTTGTCTCCGCATACTGCTGCCCGTAGCCTCCGCGAAGCGGTAGGAGACACGGCTCATCAGCATGGCACAGGCATGACGCACAAGAAACGCAAGAAGGAACAAGAGCATTCTTGCCCCTTGTTCCTTCAGCGGTTCTCCCGCAAATAGCGCCGAGACAGCTTCTGCCAGCGATTTCGCCAGCAGAAGAATGGACAGGCTTTGCACCAGGGTAAGGAAGCCAACGATCAGAAAGACCGGCTTAACTCCTTTATACCCAAGCAAATTTTTATCCATTAGTATTCAAGATGCTCCTTCTCGTGAACCCGTTTGTGGAAGATAAAATAACTCCAGATCTGATAGCCGAGCACGAACGGCAGCAGCGTCAGCGCTACAATGGTCATTACCTTCAGTGAGTAATGTCCAGATGCAGCATTGGTGATGGTCAGGCTGAATGCCGAATCAATCGAGCTGATCATAACCCGCGGGAACAAGCCCACGAAGACGGACAGAACAGACAGCGCCATTACGGCTCCGGTCATTCCGAATGCCCAGCCGTCTTTCTTCTTGCTCATGAAATAGCCGGACAATACGTAAGCGGCAATTCCCAGAATGACAAGAATCATCAGCACCGTTCCGCGCTGTTCAAAGATATCTGTCATGAAATAAGTCATAATAACGAAAGCCACCAGCAGCACTGCCAGCGGAATCAGCAGCAGCTGGCCGAGCTTGCGGGCCCGAACCTGCAGATCGCCAACCGTACGCAGGGTAGTAAACATCAGTCCATGCACCAGACAGAGCATCACGACAGTAATACCCGCTACTACCGTATAAGGATTAACGATATCGAAGAATCCGGCATACATCTGCATGTCGCCGTCAATCGGAAGCCCCTTAATGAAGCTGGCGAAGACAACGGCAAGCAGGAACGGCGGCAGGAAGCTGCCGAAGAAAATGCAGACATCCCAGGTTTTTTTCCAGCCTAGCGAGTCGCGCTTGCCTCTGAATTCAAAGGCAACCCCGCGGGCAATCAGCGCCAGCAGTGCGAATACAAACGGAATGTAGAATCCGCTGAAGAGCGTAGCATACCAGTTCGGAAAAGCGGCGAACATCGCTCCGGCACCTGTAAGCAGCCATACTTCATTCGCATCCCA
Source organism: Paenibacillus sp. fava2 (assembly GCF_058313675.1). NCBI lineage: Bacteria > Bacillati > Bacillota > Bacilli > Caryophanales > Paenibacillaceae > Paenibacillus > Paenibacillus sp. fava2. The sequence goes on from NZ_CM177755.1 coordinate 7,231,381, forward strand.
GAACGGCCCGATCGAGTTAATCAGCAGACGGCGTTCTGTATCATTTTTGGCCAGAATCTGCGTTTCCATGCCTACCCCAAAGTCAAAGCCCTCAAGGAAAAAGAAACCGATAAAGAGAACCGCAATCAGCACAAACCACAATTCATTAAGAGAAAGCATGTGTAGCACCCTCCTTGCTATACGGGTCATGGGCATCCCCATGATCGTGATCCATGTGATAAGGGCCCTTTTTAATTACTTTAATGAACAATCCAACCAGTACAACTCCCAGAATGGCATAGATAGCGTTGAAAGTAATAACCGAGAACAGGACGGAGCCTGCAGATACGTTAGGCGATACACTATCCTCCGTCGTCATCAGGCCAAACACGGTCCACGGCTGACGTCCGATCTCCGTCATAATCCAGCCGGCGGTATTCGCAATCGGCGGCAGCAGAAGTCCCCAGAACATAAAGCGCAGGAACCAGGTATTCGGACGCTCCATCTTTTTACGCCACATCAGGTACATGGCATACAGCCCAAACACTACCATAAGCGAGCCAGCGGCAACCATGATCCGGAAGCTCCAGAACGTAGTCCGCACTGGCGGAATATAATTACCCGGGCCATAGGCCTGTTCATATTCTGCCTGCAGCGTATTCATCCCTTTGACCTCACCGGAGAATTTACTGTAGGACAGGAAGCTGAGCAGGTATGGAATCTTGATTTCACCGGAGTTCACCTTATTTACAGGGTCGATAAAAGCGGAAACCGTCCAGGCAGCAGGATCACCGCTGTCCTCCCATAGTCCTTCGGAAGCTGCCATCTTCATCGGCTGTGTCTCTACCAGGTATTGGGCCTGGGCATGACCGGCAACTGCCACACCTACAGAGGATACAATCCCGACGATGGCTGCAATTTCAAAAGATTTTCTAAAGAACGGCACATCCTGCTTCTTCAGCATTTTATAAGCACTGATCCCCGTTACCAGGAAGGCGCCTGTAGCATAAGCAGCCAGCAGCGTATGCGGCAGTTCAACAAGCAGCTGACCGTTAGTAATGAGAGCCAGGAAATCATTCATTTCAGCCCGGCCGTTATTGATTTCGAACCCGACAGGATGCTGCATAAAGGAGTTGGCTGTGAGAATCCAGAACGCTGACAGCGTTGTTCCCAGTGCAACCATCCAGATGGACAGCAGATGAATCTTCTTAGAAACCTTGTCCCAGCCGAAGATCCAGATTCCGATAAAGGTGGATTCCAGGAAGAAGGCCAATAGCGCTTCAATAGCAAGCGGAGCCCCGAACACGTCACCGACAAAGCGGGAGTAATCAGACCAGTTCATTCCGAACTGAAACTCCTGTAAAATTCCTGTTACTACACCGACAGCAAAGTTAATCAGGAAAAGCTTCCCCCAAAACTGTGCCATTCTTTTGTACTCTTCGTTGCCCTTTCTGACATACATCGTCTCCATGATCGCGATCATCAGAGCCAGGCCAATCGATACCGGTACAAAGAAATAATGAAAGATTGTCGTCGACGCAAATTGTATACGCGACAGCATTACTGTATCCATATTTCTCCCCTTCCTTCTCCCCATTCAATACGTCTATTCTGTCAAAAATTTAAGGATTAAAGTGTGACAATAATCACATTATACGCCTCGTTTTATGCATAATTTCAATAAATTTGTGACAAATATCACAATATTCTGCTTAGAAAGCAAAAAAAATAAGACGGTTTACCCGTCTTGGATTTGTTCATCAATATATTGTAAGGTTGACTTATAATAGGTGATGGTCAGGTAATGGAAATACCCTTTTTGAGTGATTTGAGATCGCCGTTGGAATTCACCAGCTGCGGCAGCATCTTCATACTACGGGCCATTGGAGCATGACAGAGGGGGCAAGAAGGCGCATGTTCAAATGCGAAATTGTCCCTCATCCATCCATTGCAGTCATCATTGGTACAGGCCCAAATAGCGGTATTCTCTTCCGGCACTTCCTCGACAGGCTTCTTCCGGTAGTTCATTGCCGTTCCTCCCTTCCTTATATGTCACATGCCTGGACAACAAGTAAAAAAGCATCTGACGATGCCCTTACAAGTTGCTGACTGACAAATCCTTTGTTACAGAACGTGTGCCCAGCGTTATTCTGCTTAGATCAGGCTGTGTGATGACAAGGGTGAGTAGACTTCTGATCTTTATAAAAAAAGACCGTCCCGACTTACGTGTAAGCAGGGACGGCGCTTCTATTATTACAGTTTTACAACGTTTTCGGCTTGTGGTCCACGGTTGCCTTGAACAACGTTGAATTCAACGCGTTGGCCTTCGTCCAAAGTTTTGAATCCTTCGCCAGTGATAGCGGAGAAGTGTACGAATACGTCGCTTCCGCCTTCAACTTCGATGAATCCGAATCCTTTTTCTGCGTTGAACCATTTAACTGTACCTGTTTGCATGTGTGTTACCTCCACAAATTTAAATTAATATGTTCTTTTTATCTTCAAACAAAGAAAAAATTCACACATTGAAAAGGGTTGTATTCCAATTGACAGCCCTTTTCAATACGAGAATTAGGTATCAAATGTATGATTATTCTCATGTTACCACACCCGGGGAACAAAGGCAAGCTGGCTTATCCGATATTCTCCGTTTTTTCCCTTAAAAGGTTTACTTTCCAATGTAAGGGCTATCACTCCATCTGCAACTAGTACTTGAACAACACTTCTTATTACCCTGCTTATTCTTCTTTGAAACGAAAGAAACGGTGCCGCCCCAAAAAAATTACTGTTCAGGGCGGCCGTGCCGCTTCACTTTCTCATGACTGCCTCTTTATTATATACAGCCCGTGCAGCATTTATTCCTGCGGCTTTTCAAGAAGTTTCACAGTTGCCTGTTTTACTTCGCCGTTCCGGTAATAGGTAATCTTCAGTTCATCGCCAATCTTTGTCTGCTCATATAAATACTTGCGCAGCGACAGCGTTGAGGTAATCGGCTGGTCATCAAACTTGGTAATGACATCGTTGAACTGAAGGCCTGCCTCCTCTGCCGGTCCTACCGCATCAAGCACAACGACACCTTCTTTGACTGAAGCAGGGAGATTAAGCTCCTTCACCTGATCCTCAGCCAGCGGAACATAAGGATTGTTCAGATCTACCGAATACACGCCCAGGTAGGAACGTGATATTTTGCCCTTGGCAGCCAGCTCATCCGCCGTCTTCACCACATGGTTGGCGGGGATAGCGAATCCGAGTCCTTCTACGCCGGTGTCAGAAATTTTCATCGTGTTGATTCCAATAACTTTACCGTCCAGATCGACAAGCGCCCCTCCGCTGTTGCCTTCGTTAATGGCGGCATCCGTCTGGATAACCTCCTGCTCCCAGTCATAGACTCCGTCCTGATTCAGCGATACAGGGATGGTCCGCTCCGTATAGCTTACAATTCCGGAGGTCAGGGTATCGCCGAGACCAAGCGGATTGCCGATGGCAATCACCGTCTCGCCCAGCCGCAGCTTGGAGGAATCACCGATCTGGGCAACTGTTGTGATATCCTTGGCATCCATGGATAGTACGGCAATATCCGTAACCTTGTCTGCCCCTACCAGAATTGCCTTATGTGTCACACCGTCTACCGTTACCACTTCAAGCTTGCCTGAGCCTTCAATGACATGATTATTCGTAATAATAAAGGCCTTATTATCATCCTTCTTATAGATAACTCCCGATCCGAGTGCCGATTCATCGAGAATATTAAGTTCCTCATTATCTTCTTTATGATTAATAATACTCACGACCGCAGGACGCACCAGTGCGGCAGCCTGAATAATCCGGTCATACGGATCCCCGCTGCTCGCCGTTACCTTCTGCCCTACTTCCGGTACATAGGCTTCCCTCTCGGTTGCAAATTGTCCTGTAACAAGACTGAACAACAGCACGGCAACTACTGCACTGACTGCTGAGCTGATTACAGACACCTGCCATGTCGCCATCGTTCGCCGTGATCTGTGTACGGTCCATTTCCGGCTGGTAAGCACTTTGCTTTTCTCCAGCTCTTTTCTTTTGCGGCGCGGTACTTTGGTTGAATAGAAATCATCATCGAACAATCCCACGGGTACATCCTCTCCCCTCTATTGCTACTGCATTCACGACTGAACGCCAAGCAACTGCCCCCGAACTTCTCGCTCTCTCTTAGACTGCGCAGAGCACTAAAAGGTTTCACTTATTAATATATACCGCCAAATCTGCGGTTTATAAGCGCCAAGGGTCTCTGATTCTTGCAACTTGCCATGATAAACACCGTGAGTCTCAGGAATATTTTGCAGCTTAAAAGACTACAATAATAGAAGTAATGTACGTCTGATGCTTATATCTGTCAGTTCCTTATAATTGTATCACAAGCGGGCATACCGCCCACCTTTTTCTTGAAGCAAAAACGCATGAAATTGTTTACAGTTTCCGTATTATCTCCAGCCGGAAAGGAGCAGGTGTCATGGAATCTTTTTCAACCAGCATGGATCTTGTGCAATTTATCGGTAAGCTTGGTGACCTCAAGGATGAACACTATCATTTGCTGCTGGTGCAGAGTGCACTGATCGAGCTCATGATTGATAAAGGAGTCTTCTCCCGCCAGGAACTTGACCGTAAAATGGCAGAGCTCGACCGGCTTATGGCTGGCTCACCTTATCCCATGGCGTAGGCCGGTCATAATAGGTATCGCATAATTTAAATTCGCTGTCCTTGTAGAAGCAACCCCGGTCCTCCATGGCTCCTCTCACCGACATTCTGGCCAAATCAATCATGTTATGATCGAGGCTTAGATGCGCCAGATAGGTCCGCTTGGTACGCCCGGTCAGAATCTCGCTTAATGCCGCCCCGGCCGCCTCATTGGAGAGATGGCCCATATCGCCAAGAATCCGCCGCTTGGTATTCCACGGATAACGGCCCATCCGCAGCATCTCGATATCATGATTCGCTTCCAGCACCAGCACGTCCGATCCTTCGAGTGCCATTCTGACCTTATCGCTGACATACCCGAGGTCTGTTGCGACGCACAGCTTCTCTTTGCCGTCATAAAAGTTATAGCCTACCGGTTCAGCAGCATCATGGGAGATCGCAAAGGACTCCACCCGCATGCTGCCAAAATCACGGTGCGTGCCGGTCTCCAGAATAATCCGGTTATGCTCGGCAATATTGCCTATGCCTTTTTCGATTGCTCCCCACGTCTTGCTGTTGGCGTAGATCGGCAGGTCGTATTTACGTGCAACAGCCCCGAGTCCTTTAATGTGATCGGAATGCTCATGGGTCACCAGTATTCCGTCTATATCTTTCCCCGTCAGCTCGCGCATCCCCAGCAGCTCATCAATCCGCTTGGCGCTGAGCCCCGCGTCGATCATCAGTGTTGTTTCCCCGTTGCGTACTACTGTCACATTACCGGTAGAACCGCTGGACAGCACTGTAAATGAAATTCCCATCTCTCCTGCTCCTTCTACTCTGTTGTCTTGGGACTGATAATGTCCGCACTGATCGCATCTACATAATAGGCGCTGCCGTCCTCCAGCCAGAATCTCCACATCGGTGAAGCCACCTGGCTCTCAGAATTAAACAGCTCCCCGTAATAGCCCAGTTCAATTTCCTTCACTACCGCGTCCGCCGGAAAATATTTTTCAATCAGGCTGCTGAGCGCCTGGGAGGCCGGAAGCACCTTCTGCACATCCGCATTTTCGTTGTCGCTGCCGGCTGCTACAATTTCAATCTTCGGCGAACGGTAGGCAACAATTTTCTGGTTGCTGTTGATGAGCTCCAGCTTTACCCGGAATAGGGAGTATTTCTGGTCCACCAGCGGGTGAAGCACGAACTTGCCGACCTCACTCTCCTGGGAATCGAAACGGTAACCCGCAATATCCGGGATCTCCCCCTGCAGGGCCTCGCTGAGCTCCGGGAATGAAGAATACATGAGCCCGCTATCTATAGGCTCTTTCAGCAGGACAGGAGGAGCGTTCTGCTCCTCACCGGAGTAAATGTAGGTGATATCAGGCAGCTGCGGCGTAGCCGCCGGGATCGGACAGAGTACCCGAATCCCTTTCTGCTCCATGACTGCCTGCGTTTCTGCCGAGAGGGAAGTAAAATCCAGGTTGGCAGTGGCCTGATCGCGCAAATCCATCCACAGCTGATAGCACAGCAGCAGATTCAGCACCAGAAAAGCGTAAATCAGCACACTCTTTGCTCTGCCCCAGTCCATACTTTCCCTCCTCTATGTTTGTAACTCCGCAATTATTCATTATACCGCCTAGCTGATTGTAAGCACACTGCCATCATTTAGGGTAACCCGCCATACCGGCGTGAGGCGCAGGGTGTCCCGCTGCAGTACAGGAATATAGGCCGGAATCAGATCCTTCACAGCAGAGCCGGAGCTGATCTGGGCCAGCTTGGCCTTAAGCTCGTCACCGCCCGGAAGCTCTACAATCCGCTTCACCGCCTGTTCTTCCTCAGTGTACATCAGCGACCGTTCATAGGAAGAGACGGTACCCTGCTGCAGCTCCAGGATGATAACCCCGTACTGCAGCTGCGGCCGGCTTATAATCGGGTAAGAGCCGTAATACTGCTGAAACGACACCTTGCGTTCCTGCTTTTCCTCTTCTGTCGAAGCCAGACGGTAGGTCCCGTTCCATCCGCCATGCTGATTGACGAAATCAACAGCCTCCAGCGCATCCTTGGCAGGCGTGCTCTCGCCGGCCGGGAGCGCCGCAGGATCGCTGTAGCTCATCCAGTTCAGCTCCTGATCAACCTGAAGGCTGCGCTTGCTGTCGGTATAGATCTTGGAGCCGTCTTTTTCCGGAATATACCTGGTGCTTCCCGCATCAAAGAAAAGATTGCTCTGCATCTGTTCAATTGTATACATGCCCGACGGCATCTCGGCCTCGACCAGATCCAGCTTCTCCTCGGGCACATAATAATCCCCGTTCACCACTGTATAGGGAGTCCAGTTGATGCCGAAGTCGACATGCTGCTGCACGTCCTGCACGGTAAGATCGGCTTTGGCTGCTTCATACACAATGTCGCCCCTGGTACTGAAAAACACAGCATGCGCCTTCGAATCATTTTTGACATTGTAAATCCAGATCCGGTCAATGCTTTCTCCCTCAAACAGCGAATCAGGCGACAACTGCATTACCCGCTGCAGCAGCGTAACGGGGATTCCGGCGCCGAAGCTCAGCTCAATCCCGGCATTCTCGCTGCGGATTTTGTCCCAGTCAAAGTCTTCTACCGAGCGCCGCTGGAAGCTTTCAAAGCTCCGCCCCTTGAGCCGGTTAAAGATCAGATCATAAAAGGTGGAGTCGGGGTAGAACAGCGTATGCTTCCCTCCGCCCAAATGAATGATCATCCGGTCAGGATAGAGCAGGTTCTCCACCTTTTCCTCAGGGCCCATATTATCCGTTTTGACATATAGATTCTCAGACATGACCGCTGAATCACTGCCTGGAAGCCGGTAGATCAGATAGTAGCTTTCTACCAGACTGCCGAGGACCAGGATAGCAAGAATCCAGGTTTTCAGTTTCTCTCTCATCCTTCACTCCCCCTTTGCTGGTTCAGCAGAGGCAGCGTAAATGTGACTAATGAGCCTTCGTTAAGCTCCGACTGCAGGGAAATGGAACCGCCGTGCGCTTTGACAATTTCCCGGGCAATGGAAAGCCCGAGACCCGTACCGCCCATATTCCGTGACCGGGCCTTGTCCACCCGGTAAAAACGTTCAAAGATACGCTCAATATCCTTCTTGGGAATTCCGATCCCGGAATCACGTACCGATATGGCCAGCATCCCGTCCTCGCTTTTTACCGCCTGCAGGCTGATCGTGCCGCCCTCGGGCGTATATTTCAGTGCATTGGACACCAGATTGCCAAGCACCTGGTCAATCTGGTCCCGGTCCAGCCAGGCCATGGCGACATCCTTGTGCACGATCGTGCTGATGTGAATCCGCTTCTGGCGGATCTGGAACGAGAAGCGGTCGGCCACATCCTCCAGCATCTCGGAGATATCGGTCTGCTGGATACGCAGGCTGGATTCCTTGGAATCCAGCCGCGACAGGTGCAGCAGGTCGGTGACAAGCCGGATCATCCGCTCCGTTTCGTTACGGATAACGCCGACGAAACGTACGGCCAGCTGCTGGTCATCCAGCGCCCCGTCATCCAGCGCTTCCACGTAGCTCTTGATCGTCGTCAGCGGGGTCCGCAGCTCATGGGAGACGTTGGCCACGAATTCTCGCCGTGACTCCTCCAGATTCTCCTGCTCCGTGACATCCTGCAGCACGGCAATCGTCCCGGCGATTCCCCCGCCCTCGCGCCGGTGGATCGGAGTGAATGTCACTCGCACGATATTCGGGTCTCCCCCGCCCATCGGCGACAGGTGAATCAGCGCCGACTGGGCATTGCCCTCGGCAAGCGAGCCTGTCTGCTCATGGTCCAGGCCGAGCAGCTCATCAAGCGGCGCCCCTTCGGGCAGCGGACCCTCAGAGCCCAGCATATCCGCAGCGCGGGTATTCATCAGAATGACTCTGCCGCTCTCATCGGTAGCGACCACGCCGTCGCTCATGTTTGTCAGGATGGAAGCCAGCTTCTCCTTCTCCTCCTCATTCTGCGACAGCGCCTCGCGCAGCCGGCCGGTCATATAGTTAAATGCCTGGCTCAGCTGACCGATTTCGTCATTGCCAAACTCCGGCATCCTGCGGTTGAACTTGCCTTCGGCAAGGGCAGTGGCATGACGGGTCATTTCTTTAATCGGATGGGTAATCGTATGAGCCAGAATGACACATAACACAGCCGTCAGCGCCAGTGCCAGCAGCAGCCCGGAGAGGAACACGCTGTTGATCCGGCTCATCGTTGCATAAAGGTCCTTCATATCGGCGGCAATATAAATTGCTCCAACGACCTTGTCACCGGCAAGCACGGGCTTGGCAACTACTTTCTTGCGCACATTATCATCGGCGATGATATATTCCTCATTATCGCTGATGCCCTGCAGCGCCCGGCTGACTACAGTCTGGGTATTCCGCTGCCCCACATAGTCATTCTGTGACGGAACGGAAGTCGTGATAATTTTGCCGCTCGCATCAAGCACCTGAATTTCCGCACCGTTGATGTACAGGTTATTGACCATGCCGCGCAGGCTCTCCACTGCGGTCTCTTCATCCGTTGTCCCGGTTTCACTGCCAAGCTTATCCGCAGTCAGTATGGACAGCATCTCCGCCCTTGCCTTCAGATCCTTGGTGAAATTCTCCGTCAGGGAATTCTTCATCGAGCTGACAAAATAAACCCCGATCAGCTGCATCGCCACCAGGATCAGCAAAACATAAATAATGGTCAGCCTGGCCTGAATTGTCCGGAAAAAGGACAGCCCTTTCTTCATCACAGGCCCCCGCTTTTGGGGCTATGCATCAGATAGCCCAGTCCCCGCCGGGTAAAGATATATTCCGGCTTGCTGGGATTCTCCTCAATTTTCTCTCTCAGGCGCCGGATCGTGACATCGACAGTCCGGACGTCCCCGAAATATTCGAATCCCCATACTGCCTGCAGCAGATGCTCCCGTGTCATTACTTTGCCGGCATGGCGGATCATATAATAGAGCAGCTCATATTCGCGGTGGGTCAGATCCAGCGGTTCTCCGTCCTTATAGACCATGTACATGTCGGTATCCACGAACAGCCCGAAATGCTGGATACCCTGCTTGCTCTCCGCCGCCTCATTCAGCGATCCGGCGGACACCGGTTTATGCTGGCGCCGCATCTGCGCTTTGACTCTGGCCAGCAGCTCGCGTGTGCTGAAGGGCTTGGTTACATAATCATCAGCGCCCAGCTCAAGGCCCAGCACCTTATCGATTTCCCCGTCCTTGGCGGTCAGCATGATAATCGGAATATCCAGATGCGCCAGACGCACCTCGCGGCACACATCCATTCCGTCCTTGCCTGGAAGCATGAGATCGAGCAGCATCAGATCAGGCCGTTTGGATAGTGCCAGCTCCACCGCGCTGTTGCCGTCAAACGCGCAGATTACCTCATAGCCTTCTTTTTCTAAATTGAATTTCAAAATATCCGCAATAGGCTGTTCATCGTCAACTACCAGAATCGTCCCCATCTGCATATGCTCAGCTTCACCTTTCTCGCCATACTTGTCATTGATTCTCTTATTTTAACATACCTGTCCTGACGTCACATCCTACTCCCGGTAAATATAAAGCCGCCCGAAACGGTTTCGGGCGGCTGGGTATAAAGAATGAATTATTTCAAATATTTCAGCGGATTGACCGCTGTACCGTTCTTGCGGATTTCAAAATGCAGGTGGGTTCCCGTCGAGCGGCCCGTGTTGCCCATAATCCCGATTTTGCCTCCCTGCTCAAGACGTTGTCCGACTGATACGGAAATACTGCGCAAATGACCGTAATAGGTCACGTAACCGTTCCTGTGATCGACAATAACCACATTGCCGTAACCGCTCTGTACGCCGGCAAAAGTAACGGTTCCTGCATCGGCTGCCTTAATCGTACGGTTGCCCGACACGAGGTCTACACCCTTATGAGCGCGTCCCCAGCGTTCGCCGAAGCTGCTGGATAAGGTTGCGCCGCTGACCGGCCAGGCGAACATACCGGTTCCTTCACCGACAACCTTTGTCCCGCGGTAGACGACTTCAGGCAGCGATTCCTTGAGCACCGTCTGTCCCAGCCACTCCTCCTTGACGACCAAACCGTTCTCCTTCGTTAACCGGTACTGCATTTCTTTCAGGCCAGTCTGGCCGGGACGAACAACCTTGCTCTTGCCGGCAGCCAGCTGATCGCTTGTACGGACAATAACCTCAGGCTCTGTAACCACCTGCTCTGTTACCTGCTCAACCGTCGTAACGGTAAGCTCAGGCTGCGGCACCGTCAGCTGCAGCTCATCCCCAATCTGCAGGGTTAGCTCCTTGACGGTTGGGTTGTTGCGGAATATATCAGCCTGAGTGATGCTGAACCGCGTGGCAATTCCGGAAACCGTGTCACCTTCCTGCACGGTATAGACCAGCGGCTCTTCCTTGCCTTCAGTCAGTGTCTTGACCGCTTCCTCCAGCGTCAGCACCTTGTTAGGGTCAGCCTTGACCGGAACAATGGTCACCTCTTCCTCGATGGAAGCCGAATCCACCTGCCCCGTATTTGCGGAAAACGCCGCCCGGCTGGTGGCTGCCATCTTCTTCAGCTGTGCACCTGCTGTTTCCGCTGCCGCCGGCAGGTAATGCTCCTTCACGCCCTGCAGTACAGCATTTGCCGTTTCCTGGTCCTTAACGATACCGATGGATTTACCGTCTACAGTCAGCTGTACACCAACTGCATACGCCTTGAGCATGCCATCCAGCTTGTCCAGTGTAGCTGCCGTATCAACCACCGGCTTATACGCTGCTTCTTCCTCGGTAGTAATCCCGGTTGTCTGTAATACCATAACAGAGTCGGGATACTTGGTCTGGTATTCCTTGCGTTTCTGTTCAAACAGCTGGTCCAGCTCAGACTGCTGGCTGATATTGCCGATTTCCTCGCCCTTCACCAGCACCTTGTAATAGGTGACTGTATTGGCAGCCACATACTTCTTCTCTGCCCCGACCAGGAAGGCAGACAAAAGCACCAGCCCGGCTGATGCCGCAACCCAGGAACGCCGCAGTCTCCGCGGTTTGGGTTCCTGATGAAAGACAATAGCGTCGCCGGAGGCCTGTGTGCCCTGTTGACTCTCTGCGCCGGATCCTGCGGATGTTCCTTCGCTGCTCCGCAGCTTCCCCATCCGGCGCATGAACTTAAATCCCTTCATGAAACTCTCCCTTTCAATCTGCCCGTTCAGCCCGCTCCAGAGAGCGGCCAAGCTTGTTTTGCGACCCCTTTTATATATTCTGCTGTGTCTTATTTTTCTTTTTACATTAGTGTGAATAGTTCGTGTTGTATGTTATAAATTTTCACGGTGTGACCAGTGTCTTTCAGCACTAAAAAGGTTACAAAAAATTAACCCCTTCTAGTCCTTTTTTACTGTACCATAGCCCGAAGAATAATTTCAACTTTCTAAACATGGCAAAACCCGCGTTAATCGCAGGTTTTTATCAACAATTTGCAGTTAAAACACCATTCCTGTGTCTAAAAATTGACTCTTTTGTAATTTATGGATTTACGGAAGACTCCGGTGTAAGCATTTTCATCAGCAGCTCATATTCATCCTGATTTACGTATTTGGCAATAACCTCCTGTATTTCCTTAACTTCAGCTTCTGTTAACCCATCCTCCATTGCTGTAGAGATCGCCTGCATCTCATCCTGCGGAAGCTTTGTCATCAAAATATTAAAGATGCCTACTTTATCCTCTTCCGGTATATTATCCTTCATCTCACTCATCGCGTCAGGGGTCATAACCAGCTGTTGATCCTGGCTCTCCGCATCCGGAGCTTCCGCCGTATCCTCATCGGCCGGCTGGCCCATAGCGGCCACAGCATCCTCCGGCACTTTCTCCTCTACCGCCTTATCGCCGGCGTCCTTGGCAGGATTGTCCCCTGAATTCTCCTCAACCTTCTGGCCGGTGATCCCGTCTGATTCAGTCTTACTGCCCATTCCCGTCAGACTCTTCACAAAGCCGCCGATTCCCGGCGCCGGGCTGTCCAGCTTAATATCAAAGCTTGCCAGCACAGACTGAATGTAGGTATTAACCACATAGGCCGTTGTCAGCACTGACAGCGCACTGGCCAGTACAACAATCAGGCATATGCCAACTGCATTTTTTACCATCTTCATTATGATCACTTCTCCCTTGCTCTCTGTCATACTCCATCTCCGAATAATGAATCCTTTACCGCTCCTAAATTCCAGTATTGACCATATTATGCGGCGGGAAACGTATACCCGGTGAACAGAGCCAGGCGCAAGTGGAAAATGGACATGTAAAAAAAGGACCCCTTGCAGGGGTCCTTCAGTCATAAACCGTTTATTATACGTAGATTGGCAACACTTGATTGGTCTGTTCCCGGTTACGTCCAACCGAGAAGATGGCAATCGGAATACCCGTCAGTTCAGATACACGCTCCACGTAGCGGCGGGTATTGGCCGGCAGATCGTCCAGAGTCTTAGCCGCAGTGATATCCTCGCTCCAGCCTGGAAGCTCTTCATACACCGCTTCACATTCAGCCAGCATTTTGAGGCTTGCCGGATAGTGGGTGATGATTTCTCCGCGGTATTTGTAGCCGGTGCAGATCTTAACGGTTTCCAGCCCGCTGAGCACATCCAGTGAGTTAAGCGACAAGCCGGTAATTCCGCTTACGCGGCGGGCATGACGCACCACTACGCTGTCGAACCAGCCCACACGGCGCGGACGTCCGGTTACCGTACCATATTCATGGCCGGTTTCACGGATGTAGTCACCGGTTGCATCACCGAGCTCTGTCGGGAACGGGCCGTCCCCAACACGTGTAGTGTAGGCTTTGGCAACACCGATAACCTGTTTGATCTTCGACGGGCCTACGCCGGAGCCGATGCACACACCGCCGGCGGACGGATTCGAGGAGGTTACGAACGGATACGTTCCCTGGTCGATATCCAGCATAACGCCTTGAGCACCTTCGAACAGGACCTTGGAATCCGCATCAATGGCATCGTTCAGAATAACAGAGGTGTCCGTTACATAACCGCGGAGCACTTCTGCATATTCCAGGTATTTCGCCAGAATCTCTTCTACATCCAGCGGTTCTGCACCATAAACCTGTGTAATAACCTGATTTTTCTCTGTTACCAGATGACGCAGTCTCAGCTCGAATTCCTCGGCGTCCATGAGATCGGCGATCCGGATGCCGTTGCGGGCAGCTTTGTCCATATAAGCAGGGCCGATCCCTTTGCGGGTGGTTCCGATCTTGTTCGGGCCCTTGCGGTCTTCCTCCAGCGCATCCAGCAGCATGTGGTATGGCATGATGACATGGGCACGGTCGCTGATGACCAGGTTCTTCGTATCAAAGCCATTTTCATGAATATAATTAATTTCTTGGATCAGGGCTTCAGGATTGATAACCATTCCGTTACCGATTACACAAGTTTTCTCTTTATAAAATACACCAGATGGAATCAGGCTCAGCTTGAACTTCTTCCCGTCAATCAGAATCGTGTGACCGGCATTGTTGCCCCCCTGATACCGGGCGACCACATCTGCGCTCTCTGCCAGAAAGTCAGTGATCTTCCCTTTGCCTTCGTCTCCCCATTGTGTTCCCACGACGACTACCGTTGACATATTCATTCCTCCGTTGGCGCCAGCTTTAGCACCATTATTTATAATAATATGGGCCCTGTACAACGTTCTTATGTACGCAGCCCTCCGGACGCTATGCGGGTTTAACCCGCTAAAGCACAATAACCAGTGTAACAGCGGTACTTTTTAAAGTCAAATAAAAACGAACGATCACACAGGTAAATGTATGATCGTTCGGATATTGTGCATAAATTACCTAACCTGCAAACGGTTCGGAGTGTGCGCGCTCGTAGTTGACGAACTTGTTAAAGTTCTTCAGAAATACAAGCTCCACGGTACCTACAGGACCGTTACGCTGCTTGGCAATAATGATTTCGATAATATTCTTTTTCTCCGTATCCTGGTTATAGTAATCGTCACGGTACAGGAACGCTACGATATCGGCATCCTGCTCGATTGAACCGGATTCACGGAGGTCACTCATCATCGGGCGCTTGTCCTGACGCTGCTCTACACCGCGGCTGAGCTGGGACAGGGCAATGACCGGAACGTCCAGCTCACGGGCAATCTGCTTCAGCGTACGGGAAATCTCGGAGACCTCCTGCTGACGGTTCTCGCCGGGCTTGCCGCGGCCCTGAATCAGCTGCAGGTAGTCGATGACGATCATGCCAAGGCCTTTTTCCTTCTTCAGCCTGCGGCATTTGGCGCGGATATCGGTAACTGTAATCCCCGGAGTATCATCAATGTAGATTTCTGACTCGGCCAAAGCCTGGATCCCCATGGTCAGCTTGGACCAGTCATCATCATTTTTGAATTCGCCGGTACGCATGATGTTGGCATCCAGATTAGCCTCGGCGCAAATCATACGCTGTACCAGCTGGGCCGCCGACATTTCCAGACTGAAGATCGCCACGGTTTCCTGGGCGCGGACCGCTACGTTCTGGGCTATATTCAGCGCGAACGCCGTCTTCCCGACAGAAGGACGGGCAGCAACAATGATCAGGTCATTGCGCTGAAAGCCGTTGGTCATATGATCAAGGTCAACGAAGCCGGTCGGAATCCCCGAGGTGTTGCCTTTATTCTGATGGAGCAATTCCACACGGTCGAATACCTCCATCACGACGTCACGGATGGCAATAAAGCCGCTGCCGCTGCGCCGGTTGGAGATTTCCAGGATCCGCCGCTCGGCATCGCTCAGCATAATACCTACATCTTCACCGCCGGTATAGCCTTCGCTGACAATCTGCGTAGCTGTGCGGATCAGCCGCCGCAGCATCGCCTTTTCTTCAATGATCTGGGCATAGTAGTCCACGTTGGCTGCGGTCGGCACTGCATGGGCCAGCTTAGCCAGATAGCTGACACCGCCGATATCCTCAAGCTCTCCCTTATCCTGCAGCCGGGAGGTCAGTGTAATCAGGTCAATCGGCTGGCTCTCTTCTCCGAGCTGCACCATCGCCTCAAAGATCATCTGATGCGGTTTGTCGTAGAAGTCTTCGGTTTGCACCCGCTCCATCGCTGTAATCAGCGCCTCATCATGCAGCAGAACAGCACCTAGTACGGCCTGCTCCGCCTCCAGATTCTGCGGGGGAATCCGATCGAAAAAGAGATCTCCACCCATTTTACTCCTCCGTTACCTGAACCGTGAGGTTAGCCTTTACTTCAGTATGCAGCTTCACATGAATCTGGAATGTGCCAATATGACGGATAGGGTCGTTCAGCTCAATCTTGCGTTTGTCGATTACGATGCCCTGTGTAGCTGCAAGCGTCTCGGCAATCTGCTTGCTGGTGATTGCCCCGAACAGCCGGCCGCCTTCACCAGATTTTGCTTTGAGCGTCAGGGTGAGCTCGTCCAGCTTCTTGCCAAGCTGTACTGCTTCCTCTTTCTCCTGTTCCTTCTTGCGCTGTTCGGCAGCAGCCTGGTTCTCCAGGGTTTTTACGTTGCCGTCAGTAGCCGGACGTACGAGTCCGCGCGGCAGCAGGAAGTTCGTTGCGTAGCCTTCCGATACCTCTTTAACCTGTCCTTTTTTACCTTGTCCCTTAACATCTTTTATAAAAATGACCTTCATTCGAACAGCCCCTCTTTCGCTTCAATTTCCGCCAGCACTTCAAGCAGTCTGGCCTCTGCTTCCTTACAGGTTCCTTCAAGCTGCACCGCCGCGTTGGACAGATGTCCGCCGCCTCCCAGCTTCTCCATCACGACCTGCACGTTCATCCGTCCCAGTGAACGTGCGCTGATGCCGATCAGGCCGTCAGGGCGCTCGCTGATGACAAAGGATGCCACCACATTCGTCATGCCCAGGAGAGTATCTGCTGTCTGGGCAATAAGCAGCTGCGGGATTTTCATACCCGGAGACGTTACAACCAGTGCAATATGATCATACACCATCCGCGCATGTTTGATAATTTCGGCTTTGGAGATATACTCCTGCAGATCCTCCTTCAGCATACGCTGGATCAGGATTGTATCCGCCCCGATCCGCCGCAGGAAGCCTGCCGCCTCAAAGGTACGGGAGCCGGTATGGAGGGCAAAATGCTTCGTATCCACCGTAATACCGGCCAGCAGCATGGTCGCCTCCAGCGGGCTTAGCTTGATCTTGTCGTGAATATACTGCAGCAGTTCCGTTACCAGCTCACAGGTTGAGGAGGCATACGGTTCCAGATAGACCAGTACGGCATCATTGATGAACTCTTCACCCCGCCGGTGATGGTCAACGACAACGATCCGGCTGGCATATTGCACCAGCCGCGGCTCCATTGTCATAGAGGCTTTATGGGTATCTACAACGATGAGCAGCGTATGCTCGGTCATCATCTGCAGCGCCTGCTCGGTGGTGATAAAATTGCTGTACAGCTCCTCATCCCGCTTGATCTGTTCCAGCATCCGGGTTATAGACGGGTTCGGCCCCTCCGTGACAATGCTGGCTTCCACATTGTACATCTGTGCCGCCTTCAGCAGGCCGATTGAAGCACCGATCGCGTCAATGTCAGGCGTGCGGTGGCCCATAATCAGCACCTTGTCACTCTCCTGCATAAGATCGCGCAGCGCATGGGCAATGACCCTTGCCCGGACCCGGGTGCGCTTCTCTGCAGCATTGCTCTTGCCGCCGTAGAAGGACAGGCGCTGGCCTGCCTTCACAGCAGCCTGGTCGCCGCCGCGCCCGAGCGCCATATCCAGGCTGGACTGCGCCAGCGCCCCAAGCTCGCTGGCCGACTCTGTCCCATAAGCAAGGCCGATGCTCAGAGTCATCGGCACTTTAAGATCGGCTGTCATCTCGCGCACTTCATCGAGAATGACAAACCGGCTCTCCTCCAGCGCCTGCAGGCTGCGGTGGTTAAGCAGCATCAGATACCGCTCTGAAGACAGCCGCCGCAGATAGACCTCGAACTGCTTGCTCCATTCCGTAATTTCACTGGCTACCTTGGCAATCAGCGAAGTCCGCTGCTGGTCATCCATGCCCTGGGCGGCCTCATCCAGATTGTCCATCATGACAATACCGATGGCCAGCTTCTCTTCCTCATAGCGTTCACGAAGCACCACAAGCTCCGTAATATCGTATAAGTACAGCATGCGTTCACTGGGAATGATTACAGCCTGGTAATACCGGTCATCCACGGTGATTTCCTGTCTGACATCCTTCAGTGTGCCGGTATCCCTGGCCGCTTCCCGCTTCACCGGCCCGCCTGCGGCCAGTGCTGGCACTACATCAGGCAGCAGCTCCTGCAGCTCTTCACCTACCAGTGTCTTGCGGCTGAAGATATCACTGGCGTTGCGGTTATGCCATTCCACAGTTCGGTCCTCACTGTAGAGGATAATGCCAAGGGGAAGCATGCTGACCGCCTCGCCTTCAACCCTTTTGATCCGGAAGGACAGCCCGTTGATATACTCCACCAGATTGCGCCGGAACGAGAGCTCCGCCTGCAGCATTGAGAAGCACAGCGTGCCTGCCAGAAACAGGCTGGCCACACCGAGAACCCAGTTATAGCTGCTGACAATGATAATAAGGACCAGCATCAGCAGGAACGCCCATACGGTATGATAGCCGTGCCAGCGTCTTTGCAGAAATTTAGGCATGACCTCTCACCCTATCGTTTCGATTTCTTCACAAACTCCCGCAGCGGGAAGGCAATGTCGATAACTCCGATAATCCAAAGTCCCGGTATCCAGAGAACAAGCAGTGACAGCACAACTGCCACAACTTTGCTCCACTTAAGCTCATGGACAATAAAGAACATGAAGCCGATGGTCTGGATGATAAAGACAGCCTGGAGCAGCGGCAGCAGGTTGGCGCTGATCATCGGCATAAAGCCGCTGTCCGAATTGCCGAAGATGAAGCTGATGATGACGCCAATCAGGTAATACCAGATAAACGATCTGGAGAGTCTCCATTCACGTGCAGGCTTCAGTTTCGGAACCGCATATTCCATACTGTTAAGAATAGGGCGGACAATGGAATGGGTAATTACAGCCATTATAAAAGAGCTCATAATCAGCGTTATTGGAATCACCTGTATAGTCATAAAGCTGATATCACTTACATCCTTGGAGGTGAGAACGAATTCACTGGCCAGCGGGTTGCCCGTGCCAAGTTCAGCCAGTATGTCTGCAACCATCTGCACCGTATCAGTTACATAACTGGTAAGGCTAAAATCAAACAACGCGGTACCCACGACAAGGAGCAGCAAAAACTGTCCAAGAATCGTAATGGTCCCGGCCAGGATGGTGGACAATGCCGAGGCGCGCTTCCTGTACCATCTTCCCATCACGAGTGCAGGAATCAGGAAATAGAGCGCTAACAGCACATAGACAGGTGTAATCAGACCCACGATCAGCAGGACTGGCAATAGATGAAGAATAAACTGTTTCGTGTTCAGGGTAGTGAACAGCACTACAGCCGGAATGATCAGAAATAGTGTAGTAATAATGAGCAGCGGGGTGGATAAGGATAACAGCAGCAGTAAGTATGCGATGCTCCATGCCACAGATGTCCAGCGGAATTTCAACAGTTTTCACCTCTTACGCATATGTTCTTCTAGTGCAGATATATCATTGTACCATTCTTCAAGCTGATGCCCTTCCTGCCTGTGCTTCTTTAGCTTCTCCAGCAGAAGGTCATCAAGATCCCGGTAAGGGAGTCCAAGCCGGCGTCCCAGGATATAAGAGCTCATAATCAGGCTGGCCAGACTATCGCCGACACGGGCGGTACTGCCTTCCCAAAGCGCTTTAAACAGCCGTGAGACTTGGTCAATCACTTCGGTCTTTAACCACTCAATTACTTTGGCGCGTTTGGCTACATCCAGATCCTTCGGCACATTCGGCACGTCTCTCTACCTCCGGCAAAAGCATTATTCTCCATTATAGCATAAATATTTTCCGGTCACACGGAACCCCCGCCCCCGAAAGGCATTAGCTAATAGGCCCTTCAAAAAAGGCCCGCATTCCGTTATATGCCGGAAATACAGGCCTTATCAGTGTTCCATCTGCTTCTGCAATCAGTTAATCATTATAATGATTCCTGCGCCTGAGCTTGCGATTGACGCGAAACGACCTTCTCGCAATATTCAATAATCTGGCTCCGGCGGACAATACCAATGAAACGGTTCATATCATCGACCACCGGCACGAAATTCTGCACCTTGGCCAGATTAATCAGATCCTCCATATCAGCATCAATGGATACCGGCAGGTTATTCATCCGCAGCGGCACATCCTTAAGCAGAAATTTGGAAGCATTCTCAAAAGTAACCGTTCCGCCTGAATCCTTCATGTACCACAGCAGATCGCCTTCTGTTACCGTTCCGGCGTATTCTCCGTTCCTGTTAAGAATCGGTACAGCAGTATAGCGGTGAAATTCCATCCTTTCCAGGGTCTGGCGCAGCGTCGAATCCAGTGTAACGCAGGCCACCTCCTGCTTGGGAAGTAAAAAAAACGCAATATTCATCTCTGATCCTCCTCAAAGAATTCCGAAGGAATTAACCCTGCTTCTAAGGGCACCCGTAATCATACGTTTCACCCGGCGAGTCGTTCCATTTCATTATACCACGAAGACAGTAAGCAGCAGCCACTAACATTACACATGGCTGCTGCATTTATACTCCTATGGTATTTACGTGCGGTTATTCTGCTGTTGCTGTAGCCTTCGGCTCCAGAGCATTCGCCGCTTTGCCGGGCTCAATCAGCTGGCTGACCGGTGTGCTGGCATTCATCCAGTTATCGATCATGGCCTGAGCCTCACTCAAATCCTCTTCATCAACGATGTCATAATACACACCATCAATCTTTTTGCCTTCACCCATAACGGTAAAGCTGGAGATATCCATGTCCTTGCCGCCCATGAACTTCTTGGCCAGGCTGATAATCAGCGAAGGCTCCATGTCAGTCTTGAAATTCTCGCCCATAATATCAAGCAGCTCAGGAATTTTGCCGATTTGGCTGATCGATAACATTTTATTCGCAACCACATCAATAAAGACCTGCTGGCGCTTTGTCCGGTTAAAATCACTGTCCTCCCGGTAACGGGTATAGTTGAGCGCCTCTTCACCGCTATAATTGGATTTGCCGCCTACAATTGTGAATTTCTCATGATCGGCGCCTTTATTGACAATATCCTTCTTGATAGGCAGCGGAACGCCGCCAATGGCATCAACGGCATCCTTCAGGCCTTGGAAGTTAATGGTGGCATAATACTGGATATCATGTCCGAGCAGTGCCTCCAGTGTATCTTTGGCCATCTGCTGGCCGCCGAATGCATAGGCATGGGTGATTTTGTCTTTTTTGTTGTCCCTGTGTCCGATAATTTCCGTGTACGTATCACGGGGAATAGAGATCAGCAGGAGCTTGTAATCCTCTGGCCGGACAACGGCGTAGATCATCGTATCCGAACGTGCAGTTTCATTGCCGCGCTGGTCCGTTCCGAGCAGCATCAGGGAGAACGGGTCGCTTTTGAAGACGACAGGCTCCGGTTTAACAGCAGTTTTGCTGTCCTTAACGAGCGGCACGTAGGACTCCTTTTCGAGCTTTGCCTCTACCCGGTCAGAGAGGAACAAATCAAAGGCCAGTACTGCAAGCTGCTTCTGAAACAGAAATCCTCCCAAGATAATGACGGCCAGAGCTATTAGAGCTATATACCTTTTCTTCAGCTTTTTCATATTCATCAAATGATTCCTTCTTTATTGTGGAATATAATCATTGCTTGCGATCTATTTACAATGGCTGCCTGCGGCTTGCCAGGCGCTCATATCCGGACTTCTCTCGGCTGTTGTTCGTCTGCCCCATTCGGCCTTAGTGTTCCCCCTTTCAGGAATTAGGGTCGTTCTAATTGTAGAATAAACCTGGAAAACGGCTTTGACACAAACAATATTTCTATTGTAATCACTTGGCCAGTAAAAAGAAATAACAAAAAACGACAATTTTGATACTGCTGCAGCGGCCATTCCTATAGTATATGACGCGCTAAATCTGCTTTTGATTTTATTTTCACAAAAAAAAAAAGCAAAACCTTCCGGTCCGCAGCCTTTCTGCCGCTGATCCTTCAGGTTCTGCTCAATATTCAGCACATTTACTTAATCCACCATTTATCCGGCTCATTAATATTGCTGATGGAGTTGACCCGCACACCCTGCAGACGTTTGCTCACGGCGGTAATGTTCATCCGTTCCGCGAAAAAGATCATCGGCACCTCTTCATTGATCAGCTGCTGCCATTCATGGTAGACCTGCTTGCGGTAATCCCTGTCATAAGCCTTGGCCTGCACGCCTTCAAGGATCAGCTCGTCGCTTCGCTCAGAAGACCAGCGGGAATAATTCCACAGATCAGAGGCACGCCACAGCCCGGATGGATCAGGATCACTGGCGAGTCCCCATACCCCATTAAACACCTCCACCGTCGGATCATCGTTCTCAACCGCTTCATAAAAGGTGTTCAAATCCTTGAGCTTGCCCCCGTTAAGCTGCACATTAAGGCCGATGTCGCGCCAGTTTTGCATTACCGCCTGTGTCCGCTCTTCCGCTGTTGCGTTTCCGCTCATCGCATCATAGCGGATAATGAGCTTTTGTCCCTGCGGATCTTCACGCCAGCCGTCGCTGTCAACATCGGTATATCCCGCTTCTTGCAGCAGTGTCTCCGCCTTCTGCGGATCATAGGGATACGTGTTAATTTCAGTGTCCGGTATTTTGGCCCAGCTGCTGCTTGGAATCGGTGTTTCAATCAATTCACCCAGACCGTAAGAGAAGCGATCAATGATTCCCTCCCGGTCCAGCGCATAATACATGGCCTGCCGCAGGCGCTTATCGGCAAACTTAGGGTTGTCCATAACATTCTGCCGGGCTGACTCGTCCCAATGTCCGAATTTGAAGCCTATGTATTCGTATGACAGCTCTGCTGATTGCATTAGCGTTATGTTGTCAAGCTGTTGAAGTGCAGAATACGTATCCCTTGGTACAGTACCGATATCGATGCTGCCATCTTCCAGCAGTCCGGTTAACTCTTCGTCCCCGACGACTTTATAGTCAACCCCGTCCAACAGCGCTTTACCCTTGTAATAGTTATCGAATCTCTTCATCCGGACAAGCTGGCCGGGCTGAATCTCCGTCACCTCAAAGGGTCCGATACCGATCGGCCTCTTGCGCACCTGGTCGCTGTCCGCCATATCCTTGACTGCTACTCCCTCAAAATATTTTTTGTTCATCGGATACGGCCACAGATTATCGATCGTATTCACCCGGGGGGAATTTACTGTAATCTTCAGCGTATACGGGTCGATGACCTTGACTCCCGCCAGTTCGTCACTTTCCCCCCGGTGATAGGCCTCGGCCCCTTTAATCATCTCTACACTATAGTATCTGGAACCCGTATAATCAGGACTGGCAATGGTCTCCAGTGCGAATTTCCAGTCCTCTACCGTCAGCTCATCACCGTTATGCCAGCGGACACCAGGCCTGATTTTGAAGGTAAACACGGTATGATCCTCGGATTCCTTCCAGGATGCGATATTGGGAACGGTCGTCAGGTCATCCCTTACCGTGAACATGCCCTCCGTAATGAAATCCAGCACATTGGAATCATCCTCCCCTTCAAAAAAGGCGGGATCAAACATTCCCTGGAACGGTGAGGTATAAGCATATGTAACCGTACCGCCCGGCACAGCTTTTTCTTCAACTTTACTGTAATGTACCGCGTAGGAATTACTGCTCGTCCCCGCGCCATTGCATGCTGTCAATATACAGGTAATAAGCAGCAGCAAAGTGCCGATCTTGGATTTATGCATGTAGTTCTTCCTTTCTAAGGTACAACCTGCTAATGTAAGCGTTTTCCATCGAATATTATTTTAAATCAATTCCGGTTAAATGCCAATTACATTCCATATTAAGTTATATATATCATGTACTGCGTAAATTTTATATATATCAATTTTATCAGCTACAACTTAGAGAATAACGAATATTGCCCGGAATGGGAAGTCAATAATTGGAGGATGCACGTTTGTAAGCTATATTTGCAGCCTAAAAAGCCTGCCTTTTCAGGCAGGCCTAAGCGTTCTACAGCCGGTTCACACCTCTTCCTCCGTATGGATAATGCTAAGTCCTTCTACATGTCTTTTCCGCATCAGCTTGCGCTTTTTCCGGTTTTCCTTACTCTCGAAAAGAATATCAAAATCATAGTCCTCCGGGTACAGCTCGTCTTTTGACAAGTATGGCTTCAGACGTTTATGGTTTATGCGCATTTTTTCCTTCTGGACCATTACCCCGACAATGCCCATGCTGTCCTGTCTGGCATAGACAATTCCCGTCCGGTCAAGGGAAGTGATATATACTGCATCACCGATTTCAAAGCCGGATTCGGCCGTTTTACCATTCTTCAGGTGACTGCTGTCCTCTTTCTCCTCCTGAAATCCGCCTTCAATGCTTCCGGGCGTTTTATAACCGGGATTAGTCTTTATGACTGCCTTTCTGCCAGCACCGCTGATACGGCTCCCAGGTGCCTGCTGCTGCTCTGCAAGCTCATGGGACCGCCGGATTACCCCAGCCGGAATGCCGAGCTTCTCGGCAATCTGCAGAGCGTAGCTTTCACCCGCCTCACCGATAGTCAGCTTATACAGCGGCTGCAGCGTATGCTTATCAAACTCCATACGCGCATTTTCGAATCCCGGGGTTGAAGCGGCGAATGCTTTTAACTCATTAAAATGAGTGGTAACAACGATATTGGCGCCCTTGCGGTTCAGCTCTTCAAGAATGGCGATAGAGAGGGCAAAGCCTTCACCCGGGTCCGTTCCGGCGGCCAGCTCATCAATCAGCAGCAGTACGTCCCTGCCTGCAGCACGCAGCATACCCTCAATGCTCTTCATCTGGGCCGAGAAGGTGCTGAGCGACTGGGTCAGGCTCTGGCCGTCTCCGATCACACTGATAATGTCGCGGAATACAGCAAAGTTACTATGCTCCTCCACAGGAACAAGCAGTCCGGATTGCGCCATGGCTGCCAGCAGCCCGAGTGTTTTGAGTACAACGGTTTTCCCGCCGGTATTAGGGCCTGTGACGATCAGCGATTTATAGCCGTGACCGAACTCCAGGCTGACAGGCACCATATATTTCAGCTCGGGATGTCTGCCTCCATGCATCCGAAACCATCCCCGCTCATTCAGCGTCACATTCCGCGCTCCTATACTCCGGGCATACTTAGCCTTGGCAAAGATGAAATCGTAGGTGCCTGTTACCTCAATGTTAATACGCAGCGCCTCCTGCTCGCGTTCTACAAGGCCGCTCAGCATGCTCAGGATAATGCCCTCCTCTCTCGCCTCCTCAGCAGTAAGAAGCTCCAACTCGCCCTGGAGGGCAGCAACTTCGTATGGCTCTACGAATACCGTCTGCCCGCTTGTCGACTGATCGAGCACAGCCCCTTTTACCTGCTTATGGTACTCCCTCTTCACGGGTATAACGTACCTGCCGCCCCGCATACTGACGAGACTCTCCTGCAGGATGGACTGATGCCGGGCCATAATACTCTCCAGCTTGCGCTGCAGCCGCTCCTTAGCCACTGTCAGCCGTTTCCGCACCCGCTCCAGCCCTTTGCTGGCCTGGCTCTCAATAACACCAAACCGGATGCAGCGTTCGATTTCATCCCTTAGCTGCCGCAGCTCCTGCAGCGATGCCCCATAGGCTGCAATCCTCGGTGCACTCTGCTCCTTCGAGGCCATGTATTTGCGGAGCTGGTTGCAGCTGTTCAGAAAGGTTGCAATGGCTGTGAAATCCTGCTCATTGTATAAATATCCCGTCCCCATCAGCGAGATAATCCATTCAATGCCCTCAAGGGACGGCAACGGTACGCTTGCCCCGCGCTCCAGCAGCTCCTTGGCCTCCTCCGTTTCTTCCAGTGCCCGCTGTATTGCCGGAAGATACATCATCGGGGCAAGCTCCCCTGCCAGCCTTTTCCCTTCATAGGAAACCGCGTACCGCATGACCTCACCTTTAATTTCCTCATATCCGAGTGTGCACAGACTTTCTGTATTCACTGATAATCCTCCTTTTTTCCTGCCTGTAGTATGAACAGCTCCTGATAACACAAAAAAAGGGCAAAGACTGCACAATGCAGTCCTTGCCCTCACTTAGATGGTATTGCCCCTTTGGAAAACAGAAAAAACCGTGCTCAAGAGCACGGTTTATCACAAAGAGAACAATAGCCGAAAAAGAGGCCAATGTTGACGCTTCGCGTGTTCTTAACTAATCATCCACCATGAACACAGGTGATAAGTATGCTATCGTACATACTTAAACAGAGCAAGCCCTCAGCCCGAGCTGAACCTGCTAACGCCTATCTTCAGGTGATATGAAATTGCTTAGTTAAGAACGCTCACCGACATCAAAATTTCCCCTTTTGTTATAGGATACCTGTAATTTACTACATTCCGCTGATCACGTCAATTGCCGGTGAAATAATTAAACACCCAGGTAATACCGTTTTTAACGTCTGATACTTGTCCATGAAGCGCCCCGAAAAAGGTCTTCTGCAGCTCTACCTGTACTTTACCGCCGTCCTCAACCAGCCTGCCGTAGATGGCACGCAGCTCCTCTTCGCTCTCCAGTGCCATAATGATGCTGACATTTGCTGTCTTGGCGCCGCGGCCGTAATCATCGGAGAAATGAATCAGGCTGGAGCCCAGCTGCAGCTCCGCATGCAGCAGCTTGCCGTTATGCTCATTCAGCACCTTAATTTCGCCGCCGAATACGCTCTGGTAGTAATCGAGCGATTCCCGCACATTTTCAATTATTACATAAGGGCTTGCACTGATCATGGTTATGCCTCCAGGATTTTCAATTGGACAGCAGCTGTGTGTCGCCGTCATTGTCTATTATTATATACAATTGCAGTGATGGCTACCAAGGCTTTATACAACCTTGCTTTCGAATGCCGAACACACTAAATAACCCCTCAGGTACATTAAGGGGCTGCTGAAACATATAGCTCTTTATCGATTAAAAAAGCAGCCGGCTCAGCCGGCTGCTTCATAAAACGTCCTATTCCGTTGTGTAAGGCAGCAGCGCGATTTGACGCGAGCGTTTTACAGCAATGGTCAGAGCGCGTTGGTATTTTGCACTTGTACCAGTTACACGACGCGGCAGAATCTTTCCGCGTTCGCTGATGAACTTCTTGAGAAGCTCAGTGTCTTTATAGTCAATGTGAGTAATTTTGTTCACAGTGAAGTAGCACACTTTTTTGCGCTTGTTGCGTCCACCACGACGTGCCGGTCTTTTGTCGTTGTCTCCGCCTTCTCTTTGTTTGAAAGCCATGTTCTTTTCAGTCCTTCCTTATTAAAATGGCAAATCATCGTCCGATATATCGATCGGTTTTCCATCGCCCGAAAAAGGATCTTGATTATTGTTGCTGCGCGAGAAATTGTTGTTATTTCCGCGTGCACTGTTACCGCCGTTACCGCCGCCATAGGCAGGCTCTTCAGGCATACTTCCGCCACTTGGTGCATTTCCGCCTTCACGGTTCTGCGAGGATTCCAGGAAACGGACGTTATCAGCAATAACTTCAGTTACGTATACACGTTTGCCTTCGTTATTCTCATAGTTCCGTACTTGGATGCGTCCTTCTACGGCTGCCAGACGGCCTTTGCGCAAATAATTGGCACAGGTCTCAGCCAGCTGTCTCCAGGTTACTACCGGGATGAAGTCCGCTTCGCGTTCACCGTTCTGGCCCGTAAAGTTACGGTCTACGGCAAGCGTAAACTGTGTTACGGCAACACCAGCGGGAGTATAACGAAGTTCCGGGTCACGGGTCAACCGACCGATCAGAATGATACGGTTCAACAATTCAATCCCCTCCTTATAGCGCGATTGGTTACAAAGCTTGTCTCGATCTTAGGCAACGTCGTTCGTAATGAGATAACGAATAACTTCGTCGGAAATCTTCATGATACGCTCAAGCTCAGTAACTACTGCAGGTTCTGCAGTGAAGTTAACCAATACATAAACGCCATCACGGAATTTCTTGATCTCATACGCAAGACGGCGTTTACCCTGCACATCGTGCTTTGTAATTTCCCCGCCGTTGGAGATGATGCCTTGGAATTTTTCGACTGCTGCTTGAACGGCTTCTTGTTCAATATCAGGACGAATAATGTACATCACTTCGTATTTGCGCATAAATTTCACCTCCTTATGGTCTTCGGCCCCTGATCATGTCAGGAGCAAGGAGCGAGCACAAACATAGACTCGCACCAAATCAGTTTACCAAATTGCTCGGCTGATTGCAAGTCATTTCATACACAGCAGCTTGCAGGTACTTTTTAGCTACATGAAGCCCTGCAGTGCTGCACACAATAGACCTGTATTTATCACCTTTATAAGGGAGGATTTATAATGGGCGAACGCACAGAATACGAAAAG
The DNA here is from genome assembly GCF_058313675.1 of Paenibacillus sp. fava2. NCBI lineage: Bacteria > Bacillati > Bacillota > Bacilli > Caryophanales > Paenibacillaceae > Paenibacillus > Paenibacillus sp. fava2. The sequence continues at coordinate 7,259,452 of NZ_CM177755.1, forward strand.
GGCGACAGAGCACCGAATCCGGGCATCTATACAGAGGTCGGCGAGGCACGGAGTTTTCACACTGAAATTCAGAACCCTAGGCGGATTACAATGGAGAAAGGCGATATTTTTCCTGAGACCACCAACAAGGACCGCAAGTGGAAAAAGGTTGAGAAGGCGCGCGTCCATTAATTTTGTGCAGGCATGTATTAAAAGCTGACTATGGCACATAATAAACTCAGGCAGTACAAAAGAGAGGTGTGGTTCCGTTGTACGTCGATGACGAACACAATCACTGGAATTCTGATTCAGCAACTATTGTAACCCGGGAACCGTGAAGCTGGCCCTCAGGTAGAATGGCTTTACCGTCCTCAAAGACGGTATACGTTTCTGCGTAAAAGGTAAGGATAAAGTATAGGGAAACTTATACTTTCTTATCTTTTAAAAAAGGCATCAGCTTTTGCAATACCCAGCACTTTAGCGGCTTTAGACAGAAATAATCCGAACATCATTGATGTACTGCCTCTGGAGGGAGATCCGTAAGGATCTCCCTTTTTGCGTGTCATTAACGGTGCCCCTGCCCGCTTCCCTGAACGCAGTAATTGTACACAAAAAAACCTCCGCAGCAGCGAAGGTCTGATTAGTAATATTATTAAAAAGCTGTGGTGGCGGAGAGGGTGGGATTCGAACCCACGCACGCTTTGACACGCCTAACTGATTTCGAGTCAGCCCCCTTGGGCCTCTTGGGTACCTCTCCGCAGCAAGACCTATTGTATCATGGTGTATTTGCTTTTGCAAGCTTAAATATCGTGCCCGTCCGATTCTGTTGAAGCACTCTTTGAGCGGAGTACTTTTTTGAGGTTTTTCTCGAACTTGGCACGGGGAATCAGCACACTGTGCTGGCAGCCGGTGCATTTTATGCGGATATCCATCCCCATCCGGATGATCTCCATTTCGTTTGTTCCGCAGGGATGGGGCTTTTTCATCAGCACAATATCCCCAAGTTCAAAGACCTTCCGTTCCATCAGTTATCCCCCTCTTCTCCCTCTTGGGCAGCTGCAATCTGCCTTCTTGGGATCGCTCCTGCCGTCTCACTGGCTTCCCTGGCCGTTTTTACAAGTTCAGCCTCTATAGCCGTTTCTGACGCCTGCTCTTCCTGCTCCAGCGCTTTACGCGCTGCCTCAGCCTCCTCCTGGGCAGTCTGCTTCTCCAGAGCCTGTTTGATATCGCTCTGAATCTGCCGCTGCGCAGCTTCCCGGGCATTAGGCTGGCAGTTAGCAGCTATACGGATCACAAACTCCGATGTGCTCATGGACTGAATACCGAGAATATTCGGGTAAGAAATAATGTTGTCACTCCGCTCCTCAATTCCCTGCAGTGCTTCACCTATCAGGGCAAGCGTATTTTCCAGACCCCGCTCAATCTTCACCGGCACGTCCACCACTGCCATCGCATTAGCCAAGGAATAGTTGGTTACATTGACAATTGAACCGTTCGGAACAATATGAACCTCCCCCGTAAAGCTGAGCAGCCTGGTCGTTCTGAGCCCGATCATCTCCACCGTTCCTTTATAAGTACCGGTCTGAATCACATCCCCTACTGCAAACTGATCTTCAAAAATGATAAAGAAGCCGGTAATTACATCCTTGACCAAACTTTGCGCTCCAAACCCGATAGCCAGACCGACTACACCTGCACCGGCCAGCAGCGGGCCCAGATCGAAGTTGAATTCAGAAAGGATCAGCATAATCATGATAAAATTACAGATGACCGTGACTACATTTTTCAGAAGCCCGCCCACAGTAGAAAAGCGGCGGCTGTTCGCCAGAAGTCTGCTTCCTGTTACCTCTTTTTCCATGGAACGGTCAATGACTTTGTAGACTACTTTAATTATCAGCCGGGTCAAAAGAAAAATAGCCAGAATTCTGAGTCCCGAAAACAAAACATTTGCCCACATATCAGCATCCGTTAACCAGTTCCACACTCTATCCTTGAACCGGACAGCATCATCCAAAGCACCAGATGCCGCAGATTCCAACAACCAGGTTTGCATTCAGGTCCCTCCCTCTTTAATCATGTATCTCTATATACCCGTTTCCCTCTTCATTCCTGCCAAAGATCCCGCGGATTTCCACGTTCTGTCCAGTGATGATTTCTCTCACCCCTGCCAGATCGTTGCGAAAAAACTGAATCGACATCGCACAGCCTGCTGTAATTTCCTTGGGAGTCGGGAAGATATCAATCTCCATTTCCGCATACTCCAGCAGCATCTCAGCACGCAGCGCCTGCTGGGTTGAGTCAAACGCAATCAGCAGCTCTTCCCCCATCTCCATCGCTCCCTCTGGTCTTAAGGTCCTATCTCTTGCACCTGTAGTATAAAAAGCTTTTTTCATCCATATACTAGGATCATCAACACTCTCCTGCGGACTAACGCCATACCTTATCAGCAATCTTTGAAATGGAATGAACTGCCGCTGGTATTTTCGTAGAAGCTCCGCCTGTAGAAAGGAAGGTTATATGAATTTATCTTCTAAAGCTGTACCGCTGCAAGAGCCGTCATGCCTCAAAATATCACATGCTGATCCTAATATTTACTCGGCCATTACCCACCGTCTGCTGTTCCACTTTTCGTGTACACGTCCGGATACTCCAATAGTTATTGTATGTGTCGGCACTGACCGCTCCACCGGTGATTCGCTGGGCCCTCTTGTGGGCACTGCTTTATCCCGCTTCCACAGCCCGTTATTCCATCTGTACGGAACATTGGACGAGCCGGTGCACGCCGTTAATTTGGAGGAGACACTAACGCTCATTTACAACAAGCATAATGATCCTTTTATTATCGGCATTGATGCCTGCCTGGGGCATTCCGCCAGCGTAGGCTGCATCCAGGTCGTTGATGGTCCTCTGCGCCCTGGTGCCGGCGTCAATAAGCAGCTGCCTCCTGTCGGAGATATTCATTTAACCGGTATTGTCAATGTGGGCGGATTCATGGAATATTTCGTGCTTCAGAATACCCGCCTGAGCCTCGTCATGCGCTTATCAGACATCATTGCTGTCAGCCTCTTCTCTGCCTTAAAGCAGTGGAACCTTCACGCTAAATCTGCTGCTGCGCTTGAGCAATAACTTCCTTTTCTTCCGGGGACAATGGATATTGTGATGACCCGTTCTCAAGCGGTTTGGCATAGATATAAGAATTCTCCCGGTTATGCAGACTTGTTAAGACTACACCGTTACTTCCGTCATCTATAATGGCTATGGAAAAGCTCAGGTCGCTTCCACGCTCACCAAATGCGTTATACCGCTTCACAGCCACTTTGGATTTCATGCCGCGCATTTTATTCTGAGCCGCTTCAATCAGCACTTTATGTTCACGCTGTTCTTCATCCAGACGCTCACTATGATTTTTCAGATCAATCAGCAGACTTTCCAAGTCCTCAATGCCGTTACCGCCCATCATTGCCTCATACTTACGCCGCATTTTGCGGAGCTTGCTGCCTTGAACAATCTGCATAATCAACAATATTAATATGATCATTACTGCAGCGAACATAACCAGGGAAATTTGTTCATTAATCATTTGATTCAGCTCTAACATGTATGGACCATCCTTTTGTGTTTATCTGCTGCTGCGGGACCGGCCGTATAGCTCCTCCATGGCATCCAGCATTCTTTTTATATCATGCTCAGTTGAACTGATGCCTACACTTGCTCTGACAGCCCCGCTCTCCAGCGTGGCTGCTGCTTTATGGGCTAACGGAGTACAGTGCATCCCCGCTCTTACAGCAATGTTATACTCGCGGTCCAGCCGATGGGCAATGGCTGCTGATTCCTCACCCTCAATAGTAAACGAAACAATTCCGCTCCGCGGCGCACCTATTCCGGGTCCAAGCAGCCTCAGCCCCGGAATTGACGACAAGCCCTCCATAAGTTGCTGGGTTAAGAGCCATTCCTGCTTATGGATATGATGAGTACCCAGCGCTTTGATTTTACGGACTCCGGCCAGCAGCCCGGCAATACCGACAGCATTCTGGGTTCCTGCCTCATAACGGTCAGGGCGGACCGTCGGCTGCTCACTGCTCTCGGACTGGCTGCCGGTTCCTCCGTGCATTAAAGGTTCAGGATTAAGCTCCGGAGAAATATACAATCCCCCTGTCCCTTGCGGACCTAGCAGACCTTTATGCCCCGGAAAAGCAAGCATATCAATATTCATCTTCTGCACATCGATATCCAACGTTCCGGCACTCTGTGCTGCATCAACCAGAAAAACAGCCTCATGCTCCTTGGCGATTTCTCCGATCTCACCAACAGGGAGAATACTCCCCAGCAGGTTCGAGCTATGGTTGCAGATGACCATCCTGGTATTAGGTCTAAATAGCCGTTCCAGTTCCGCCAGATCAACCTGTCCTTCTTCATTCACACAAAGATAGTCCACCTGTATACCGATCGTTCGGCGAAGGTACTCCAGCGGACGGCGCACCGAATTATGTTCGGTCATCGTCGAGATGACATGATCCCCTGACTGAAGCGTCCCCTTTATGGCCAGATTCAAACCCATTGTCGTGTTATGAGTAAAAGCGATGTCCTGTGCATTCGATATCCCAAATAGCTCAGCAAGCATACTACGAGCCCTCACAAGCACTCTACCCGTCCCTATGGCCAGTGAGTGACTGCCTCTGCCTGCATTGGCACCCGACTGTTCCAAGGCCTCCATCATCGCTGCAGCCACCTCTGGCGGCTTAGGCCAGGAAGTTGCCGCATGATCCAAATACAACAACGGTTCCATTCTCCACCTCCCTTTTCAAGTGTAAAAAACATATCCCTCCATATCCGTGTTAGGGATACCTCAGGATATGTTTTCGCGTCTGCATATTCAAATCAGTTCCCCAGCAGTTCCAACAGCCTTTCCAGGTCTTGGGCACTGTAGTAATTGATTTCGATCTTCCCTTTATCCTTACCCTGTTTAATCTTCACTGTGGTTTTAAATCTTTCGCGTAGCCCTTCTTCAACATTATCAATATATGGATCACGCTTTACAACTTTCGCTTTGACTCCTGCAGCCGGCTTACGGTCAAGGTTTTTGACCACCTCTTCAAGCTGTCTTACACTCCACTGCTGCTCTACACACTGCTCAGCCAACTGTTTCACAATTTCAGGATCTTTTAGCCCGACAATAGCCCGCGCATGTCCCATAGAAATTGTTCCACGTGAAACATAATCCTTCACTTCCTCCGGCAAAGTCAGCAGCCGCAGAAAGTTAGCAATATGCGATCTGGATTTCCCCACCTTAAGTGAGAGCTCTTCCTGAGTTAGAGAAAATTGATCCATCAGCCCCTGGTAAGCTACTGCAATCTCCATTGCATTGAGATTCTCACGCTGCAGATTCTCAATCAGGGCGATTTCCATTACCTGCTGGTCACTCAAACTTCTTACAACAGCAGGAATTGTTGATTTTCCGCAATACTGGGAAGCCCGGAATCTTCGTTCCCCGGCTATAATTTCGTATCCCTTGAGTACGCTGCGGACAATAATCGGCTGAATCACTCCATGCTGTCTGATAGACTCTGCCAGTTCCTGGATTGCTTCTTCATTAAAGTCCTTACGCGGCTGATAAGGATTAGCCCGCAACTGGCCTAAAGGTATCTCTACAACCTTATCATCTTCATTAATAGACAAGGATGGAATCAGTGCATCTAGACCTTTTCCTAAACGCTTACTCATAGGAGATCACTTCCTTTGCCAACTCTAAATACACTTCCGCGCCTTTGGAGCGGGAATCATAAGTAATAATGGACTGTCCATGTGAAGGCGCTTCACTCAGACGGACATTACGCGGAATAATAGTGCGGTATACCTTTTCCTGGAAGTACTTCTTAACCTCTTCAATGACCTGAATCCCCAGGTTCGTCCGGGCATCCAGCATAGTCAGCAGAACGCCTTCAATGCTTAAATGCGGATTAAGGTTTTTCTGCACCAGGCGAACCGTATTAAGTAATTGGCTTAGTCCTTCGAGTGCATAATACTCACATTGAATTGGAATGATTACCGAATCAGCCGCTGTCAGTGAGTTAATAGTTAAAATGCCGAGAGACGGCGGGCAGTCAATGATGATGTAATCATAATTATTTTTCACTGCGTTCAACGCTTTTTTGAGCTTCAGTTCCCGCGAAATCGTTGATACTAATTCGATTTCCGCACCAGCCAGTTGGATGGTTGCTGGAATAATATGCAGCCCTTCTATTTGTGTGTGCAGGATCGCATCCTGCGTATTCACCTCATTAATGAGAATATCATAAATGCAATTCGCTACATCCGCTTTGTTGACGCCAACGCCGCTTGTAGTGTTGCCTTGCGGGTCAATATCGACAAGAAGCACTCTCTTCCCCAAAGTAGCCATACCGGCACCCAGGTTCACAGAGGTTGTCGTTTTTCCGACTCCGCCTTTTTGATTTGCTATGGCAATAATCTTGGACACTTATTTCACCTCGAATTGTTAGAAAGAATCATCTTGTAGTTCGTGAAGTTGTAACGTTTTGAACGGCATCAAATCTGCGAGAAAATAGACAAATATACAAGTAGGAGTTCAATTAATGGAATACAGCGGTACAACCCGCATGTAGTCACAGAAAAGGCGGCCAATCACCTCAGGGCCGCCTTCAGCTTTTGAAACAATTTATCGTTTAGGGATCTGAATCACAATCTCATAATGGTCACCGCGGTCATTTTCCGAAGTCTTAATCTCCATTCCTGAGCCTGTTACCATATCAATGGATTGACGAATTGTATTAAGAGCGAGACGAACATCCTTGGTGTAGGAAACCCGTTTTGATTTTTTGGCAGTCTGGCTTAGTGCCTTATAGAAGGCGATACGTGCTTCTGTCTGCTTAACATTCAGTTCCTTGGAGATGATCTCTGCCAGTACCTTTAGCTGCATCTCAACACTGTCCAGAGAAAGCAAGGAACGGGCATGCCGCTCGGTGATTTGGCGCTCCATCAGCGCTGTCTTCACTTCTTCCGGCAGCTGCAGCAGGCGGATCTTGTTAGCGATTGTGGACTGGCTTTTGCCTAAACGCTGGGCTAGGCTTTCCTGGGTCAGTTGATGAAGATCAATCAATTTCTGATAGGCGATTGCTTCCTCAATAGATGTCAGACCCTCACGCTGTAAATTTTCGATTAGAGCGATTGAGGCAGCCTGGGAATCATTGAACTCACGGACAATGGCAGGGACGGTATCCAAACCGAGCTTCTTAACCGCACGCCAACGCCGTTCTCCGGCAATAATCTCATACTGCGAGTCACGTACGCGAACAACAATGGGTTGAATGACTCCGTGGGTTTTGATGGTCTGACAGAGCTCGTCTATCTTCTCGTCATCAAAAATGGTCCGGGGCTGATAAGGACTGCTGATAACCTCATGAACCGGGATTTGTTTGACCTCTTCTCCGCTGCTCCGCTCGCTAAATCCAAAAAGCTTGGTGAATTGTTCTTTCATTCCGTTCATAACCACCTAGTTTCATTATATTACGATCCTCTTAACCTAGCCTGGCAAAAAGCCCATCGTACAACCTACTCTAAATCTGATACTCTATCATTCTATCACTTTTCCTCAGATAATCCTATTCTCCATAAAGACCTATTTTTCCTGCCTTTTATAACAATAGAGATGCGATATAGCATAGTCTGCAAAATAAAAAGCCCTTAGCAACTAAGGACTCCTTATTAAGCAAGCTATTCAACTGGATAAAAATGTTTCACGTGAAACAATTAAATGAGCGGTGCTTTCGCCGGCATTCCCGCTTTACGGGGATACTTGGCGGGTGTAGCACCTGTCTTGCGGATCATAACGATATGGCGCGCCGATTCTTCTACCGGCAGGCTGAACGATTCGACCTTCTTAAGCTCAGCACGCAATTCCTTGAGACTGCGTCCCGCTTCAATTAATTCCTCAGACGGGTCATTCCCCTTCATTGCTGCAAAAATCCCATCCTTCCGGGTAAACGGAAGGCAGAATTCATTGAGAAGTGACAAACGGGCAACCGCACGTGCAGTAACTACATCATACGCATCACGGTGAACGAACTGTCTGGCGATATCCTCCGCCCGGCCATGAATCAGCTGCACTCCGCTAAGTCCCAGCGTGTCACAGATATGCTGGAGGAAGGAAATTCTTTTGCTGAGTGAATCAACGATTGTCAGCTTAATATGCGGGAAGCAGATTTTTAGCGGAATACCGGGAAAGCCTGCACCTGATCCGATATCCGCCAGACTGTTCACTTGGGTCAGATCAACATAAAAGGCAAGTGAAAGCGAGTCATAAAAATGCTTGGTATAAACCTGATCCCGTTCTGTAATGCCGGTCAGATTCATCTTTTCATTCCAGGATACGAGCTCCTGATAATAAAGCTCAAACTGCTCCAGCTGCCGGGAAGAAAGCTCAATGCCCTTCTCCTGCAATAGAGCAACAAACTGTGCTGTTGTGCTGTCCATAAATTATCCTTTCGCTGCTGTCACCCGGTTATAATGCTCTAAGTGAACAAGCAGAATCGAAATATCAGCCGGAGTTACTCCGGCAATCCGCGATGCCTGTCCGATGGAGATCGGGGCGATCTTGGTCAGCTTCTGCCGCGCTTCCATCGCAAGCCCATGAATCTCGTTATAGTCGATATCATCTGGAATTTTCTTCTTCTCCATCTTCTGCAGCTTCTCTACATGTGCCAGCTGCTTCTCGATGTATCCGGCATATTTGATCTGAATTTCTACCTGCTCCTTCATCTCATCGTCCAGTTCTTCAGGTGAAGGCGATATCTGGTCAACAAAGCTGTAAGCGACCTCCGGACGGCGCATCAGCACAAGCAGGTTAGAGCCGTCAACGATAGGTGCCGATTCATAAGCTGCCAAAGCTTCATTAACCTCGACAGGCTTAACCTTCGTTTCCTGCAGACGGACAATCTCACGTTCAACCGTTTCTTTCTTATGGACAAAGGCATCATAGCGCTGCTGCGGAATTAGCCCGATGTCATATCCAATAGAAGTAAGACGCAGATCGGCATTGTCATGGCGAAGCAGCAGCCGGTATTCAGCACGGGAAGTAAGCAGGCGGTAAGGCTCATTCGTGCCCTTAGTCACCAGATCATCAATCAAAACGCCGATATAACCCTGGGAACGGTCAAGCACTACAGGTTCCTTATCCTGTACTTTACGGGCTGCATTAATACCGGCCATAACTCCTTGCCCGGCGGCCTCCTCGTATCCAGAAGTACCGTTAATCTGTCCCGCAGTGAACAATCCCGGCAGACGTTTGGTTTCCAGTGACGGCCACAGCTGTGTAGGCACCATGGCATCATACTCAATTGCATAACCGTTACGCATCATTTCTACCTTTTCCATCCCTGGAATGGAGCGAAGCACAGCTAACTGTACATCCTCAGGCAGACTGGTGGACAGTCCCTGCACGTAATACTCCGAAGTGTTTTTTCCTTCCGGTTCAAGAAAAATCTGGTGCTGTGACTTGTCGCTAAATCGTACTACCTTGTCTTCAATAGACGGGCAATAACGCGGGCCTGTTCCTTCAATAATACCGGTGAACATCGGGGCACGATGCAGGTTATCATTAATAATCTGGTGCGTTACAGGTTGGGTATAAGTCAGCCAGCATGGCAGCTGTTCGTTATCCGAAGATTTGGTTTCAAAAGAGAAGAATTTTGGTTTATCATCTCCGGGCTGAATTTCAGTCTTCGAGAAATCAATCGTATCCTTATGAACACGCGGCGGTGTACCTGTCTTGAAGCGGACCAGCTCAAAGCCAAGCTCACGCAGGTTCTCGGACAGGCGTACAGAAGGCTGCTGATTGTTCGGACCGCTCTCATATGTCAGCTCGCCCATAATCACTTTACCGCGCAGATACGTTCCAGTCGTCAAAATAACAGTCTTGCTGCGGTATACTGTACCGGTCTTGGTAATGACACCGGCACATTTTCCGTCCTCCACAATCAGCTCCTCAACCATCCCCTGGCGAAGTGTCAGATTCGGCGTCTTCTCCATCGTTTCTTTCATGGCGTGCTGATAAAGGTATTTATCCGCCTGGGCACGCAGTGCATGAACCGCCGGTCCTTTGCCTGTATTAAGCATGCGCAGCTGAATAAAGGTCTTATCAATGTTGCGGCCCATCTCGCCGCCCAGCGCATCGATTTCACGGACGACATGTCCTTTGGCCGGACCGCCGATCGAAGGATTACATGGCATAAAAGCCACCATATCCAGGTTAATGGTAATCATCAGTGTTTTGCAGCCCATCCGGGCTGCAGCCAGAGCAGCCTCGCAGCCGGCATGGCCGGCGCCTATGACCACTACGTCATAGCTGCCTCCTTCATAACTCATTTCTATTCCTCCTGACTGCTTATATGAGCAGTAATAATATATATGATCGGTTTATTTACCCAGACAAAATTGCGAGAAAATTTGATCAAGCAGTGAATCAGCAGCGGTATCCCCGATAATCTCCCCGAGCTGTTCCCAGGCCAGCCGCACATCAATCTGGATCATATCAATCGGCACCAGCATATCCGCAGCTTCATAAGCATCCTGCAGCGACTTATGCGCTTTTTTAAGTAGAGCGATATGCCGTACATTACTTACATAGGTGAGATCGCCTGATTCCAGTTTACCTCCGAAAAACAGCTCTGAAATAGCTTCCTCCAGCTTATCCAGTCCCTCTTCCTCAAGCACAGACATCGGCACAATACTGGACTCCTCAAAAAAAGTGAGCAGCTTGGCTTTGTCCAGCCGAGGCGGTAAGTCCATTTTATTCATGATGACCAAAGCTTGTCTACCGTGGATTTGTTCCATTAGTGCCAGTTCGTCCTCATGCAGCTCTTCGTTTGCATTAAGAACAAGCAGAATCAGATCGGCATCGCTGAATGCAGCTTTGGATCGTTCCACTCCGATCCGTTCAACCACATCCATTGTTTCACGGATGCCCGCAGTATCCAGCAGCTTCAGCGGGATGTTGTTGATTGTAACATACTCTTCTATTACATCACGCGTTGTTCCCGGAATATCGGTTACAATCGCTTTATTGTCACGGGCAAGCGCATTGAGCAAGGAAGATTTGCCGACATTAGGGCGGCCGACGATGGCTGTCGTGATACCTTCGCGCAGAATCTTACCTTCATTGGCAGTTTTCAGCAGCTTATCAATACCTGCCATAACCTCACTGCTTTTCTCTTTAATAAATTCTGCAGTCAGTGCTTCCACATCATGCTCAGGGTAATCAATGTTTACTTCTATATGGGCCAACGTTTCAATTAATGTATGGCGCAATGTCTTAATGCGCTCTGATAAGGAACCGCTGACCTGCTTCAGGGCAACGGAGAATGCCCGGTCTGACTTTGAACGGATCAGGTCGATTACCGCTTCAGCCTGGGAAAGATCGATCCGGCCGCCCAAAAATGCACGCTTGGTGAATTCACCGGGCTCAGCCAGACGGATATCCTGCTGCAGCAGCAGATCCATTACTCTTCTTACTGAAATAACGCCGCCATGGGCACTGATCTCGACTACATCCTCTGTAGTAAAAGAGCGTGGTCCCTTCATAACTGTAACCAGTACCTCTTCCATCCGCTCCCCGTTCACAGGATTAATGATATGCCCGTAATGAACGGTATGGGAAGGAACCTCTGTAAGCGGAGTACCGCCGCGGAACAAAAGGGCAACCTGCGATATCGCCTCAGGCCCGCTCACGCGGACAATCGCAATTCCCCCTTCACCCAGTGCCGTAGATACGGCAGCAATGGTGTCACTAAGCATGCTGTTTCTCACCTCAATATAATGTTTAATATCTCAAGTAGAATCAATTGCATCAAGAGATGCATAAATTATTATCTTTCAAAAAAAGCAATGACCCCTTACATTGGACAAGGAGTCATTGCAGCATATTTAATCTCTACTTCAATGTTATAACAACACGCCGGTTCGGTTCTTCACCCTTGCTAAGGGTACTGACCTGACGATGATCCTGCAGCCTGGAGTGAATGATCTTTCGCTCCTGCGGTGACATCGGTTCAAGCACAACCTCTTTGCGGGTCCGGATCACCCGGCCGGCCAGGCGGTCTGCCAGCTCCTCCAGAGTCTTCTTACGGCGCTCGCGGAAGTTCTCCGCATCCAGCACCAGACGGACGAAGCTGTCAGAATAACGGTTGGCCACAATATTAGCCAAATACTGCAGAGCATCGAGAGTCTGTCCTCTTCTGCCAATCAGGAGTCCCAGATCCGGACCGGAAATTTGCAGAATGGTCGATTCCTTGGTATGAACGATTTCTACTTCCACTGTAAGCCCCATGCTCTTAGCGACATCAACTATAAATTGAACGGCCTGTTGGTAAGCTTCCTCTGCGGGTTGTCCGGAATCTTGGCGCGGCACACCGCCGCCAGCCTCCTGTTTGCTCTCTCGTGTTGACTGCTGAGGCAGTGACGGAGCACTCGCCGCTGATGCCGGTGCGGCCTCAGGAATCAAGGTAAGCTCTACCTTGGCGCCTTTCGCACCGATCAATCCCAGGAATCCTTTTGACGGCTGTTCAAGTACGCTGACCGTTACCCGGTCCTTTTGAACTCCAAGCTGGCTCAGGCCACGTTCTACAGCTTCTTCAATGGTTTTCCCTGTTGCGACGACTTTGCTCATTTTGACTTTTTGGCTCCCTTCGCTTTGCCGCTATTGCCTTTTGCAGCGGGAGTAACATCCTTGCGAGCGCTTGAATCCTTGCCCTTCACAAGATTGACTTCTTTGCTGGTACCGGCACCTGCGACAGCCAATTTGGTCTTATCGTTGTTGCGGTATAAGAAGTAGTTCTGAATGATAGTGTACACGTTACTGTACACCCAGTATAGCGGCAGTGCTGCCGGGAAATTGTAAGACATGATGAAAATCAGAACCGGGTATACCATCATCATGAACTGCATTGGCCCCTGCTGCTGAACCGGATTCATCTTGGTCATCATCCGGGTCTGGAGGAACGTTGTAGCCGCAGCCAGCAGCGGCAGGATAAACAGCTTATCCGGTTCGCCGAGCTGGAGCCACAGGAACGAATGCTCACGCAGGTCCGGATTGTAGTAGATCGAGTTGTACAGAGCGATAAAAATCGGCATTTGCACGATCAGCGGCAGACAGCCTGCCATCGGATTGACTTTGTTCTCCTGGAACAGGCGCATCGTTTCCTGCTGCACCTTCTCAGGCTGATCTTTATATTTTTTCTGGATTTTCTGGAGCTCCGGTTGAATGGCCTGCATTGCACGCGAGCTTTTCACCTGTTTCATAGTAAGCGGCAGGATCAGCGTGCGGACGATGATCACCATTACAAGTACGGCCAGTCCATATTGTCCATTAAACCACTTAGCGAACGTATCTAGGGCGATGGCGAAATAATAAACTACGTTACTTTGCCAAAAGCCTCCATTCTTCAAATCCTCCGTCGTGTGCGTAACCGTTGATGATGGAGCGCACCCTGACAGGACGGCAATCATCAGTACCATTAACCCGAGGAGAAGAAACATTTTTCCCCGTTTAGTCTTCATTAGAGACACCTCAAAACCCCTCTCTTAAACATTCCACTGCACCGTAAATCATACCATAATTATGAAGACAAATAAACAAGCCTGTTCCGGGCCTGTTACTTGCGTGAAGCCTTGAGCAGCTTGGCTTTGCGGAGTACATGCAGTGCGCTTTTTTCGAGCTCCGCGTAATCCTTATCGAGTGCTCCCTTTCTAACGATGAATACTATATCCAGCCCGCCGGCAATTTCCGGCTCATGATGGCGGACAATCTCCTTTACCAGCCGTCTCATGCGGTTTCGCACGACAGCATTTCCGACCTTCTTGCTGACCGACACACCAAGCCGGAACCGTTCCACTTCTCTTTTGCTGAACCAGTACACCACAAATTGATGATTCGCAAATGACTTCCCATGGCGGTATACGCGGCTGAAGTCCGCACGGTTTCGTAATCGTAGACTTTTGTGCACGGGAATCTCCTATTCAAATACCGGATAACTCAGTCAAGCTCCGGAAAATGATCTTCTACTTAGTATTGTCATCCGGCTGCCGTCATAAACGGCTGTCCTCCGGACCAGGCATGTTACTTCCCCTGTTTGCGTATACATAAACCATTACATTCCAAACCATCTAAAAAAGGCCCGCAAAGTGTAACGAACAGCCTTTGCAGAGCCTCATCAATATCCATTCGCATCCGGCAGAAGCGGCGCGGCCCCCCGTTAGCGGCCGGTATCCGTTTCTGCCCTATATAAGGAAGCAAAAATTTCAGGACAGCTTATCAGCTTCCTTATATATCCCCCGGAAACTAATGAATTCTTTAATAGTAAAAAAGGACCACCGCAGTGGTCCCTAAGTGGCCTAACTTACGCACTCAAAACTTTTCTGCCTTTCAGGCGGCGGGCTGCCAGCACTTTACGGCCGTTTTTCGTGCTCATTCTTTTGCGGAAACCATGTACCTTCTTGCGTTTGCTCACATTCGGTTTGAACGTCGGTCTCATGTATTGCACCTCCCTTACAGGATCTTAATTACTGTCATATTAGCAGAAACGGTCTAAGCCGTCCTTTTGAGTAGGGACAGTATCTACAAGTATTATCAATTAATTTTGGAGACATATCCTCACAGAAAACACCTTTATATATTAAAGCATATCATTGTCCCAAAAGTCAACTATGTGTTGCAGCTTCCTTCCTCTTTTGGAAAACCGATTATCCACAGCCACCTCCGCCAAAAAAAGTATCCACAAGCTTACGCAGTTATCCACCTGTGATTAAAAAAATTATCCACGTTCGAAATTTTGAGTACAACCTGTGTATAAAAAAAATTGACCGCTGACAGAAACTGTCGAACGGTAAACAAATTATCAACAATATCTAGTGTTGTTCTTAAAAATTATACACAAGTGATTGAATTTGTGGATAAAATGGCTCGGCTCATTGAAAAACAAGGGACGTTTTGCTATGATGGTATTACTTTTGAATGTGAATAGATTTGTTTGTTCTATATATTATCAACAAGCTGTGGATAAAGTTGTGAACAATTCAAGTTTATCCATATTTTTTTGTCTCTATATATTGCTTATTGGGGATAAGATTCAGCACGAACCCATTTTCTTCGACATTTCCACTTCATGGCTGACGCCACATTGGAAGATTTAAAGGAGTGACAGTCT
>NZ_JBZFQH010000002.1:0-114210 GCF_058313675.1 Paenibacillus sp. fava2
CGGATCTCTCCTGGTTGGGGGAGTCCTATCTTTACTATTAATCATAGCGCTGCTGCTCATCGAGGTGATTTCAACCCCGGCGAAGCATCGGACTAACGTGTAAGTTTAAATCTTCCTGCTGCAGCTGGGTCAGTAGCTGAAGGCGGGTTTAAGGGGAGGCGGGTATATGGTTAAGAACAGTAACCAAGAGCAAGAATCTTACCTTTTGGCCAAGTCTATTCATGAAGCATTAGAACTGCAGTATAAAGTCATGGAACAAGCGTATATTTCATCGAATCAAATCCGGAATGAGGATGGTAGCATTCCGCGGGCGAGCTGGGCTATTAACGATGAGCAGCAGCGGGAAAAAGCGATGAAGGATTGTTCAAAGCTCATTGAAGATTCCGGTTTGTGGGCTGACATCCTGGAGGCGCGGGATGCGCTGCAGCAGGCTGAAGAAGTCTTGCTGGAATACGGTTTAGGTTTAATTCCGGAGAAAGGAAAAGAGATTCTCCAAAAGGCTGTGAGCCAAAACATGACTATTCGTAAAAAAGTGATTGATCTAGTGCTAAAACTGGATACTAGGACCGTTAAACCATTATGAATTCAGTATGGGAGGCTGCGGATCCTCTCTGAAATAAAGCTATATAAAAAACGTAGCCGGTCAGTGACCGGCTACAATTAAGGAGGATAATACAATGACCGAAGAGCAAATGATTGTATTTACAAAGGGTTGCAAGGATCTGTATTATGGCCGTTCACGTACAAACCCAAAACAAACAGTAAAGTTAACATCTGAAGAGGAAGTGATCTTTAAGGGGATTTTTGAAACGCATGTTTCTTTCATGCGAGATACACGGAAACAATCTATCATTAGCCGCCGTTTTGGACTCTGGGGCGGTCAGAAAGAATCGCTGAAGGCTATAGGGCAGGCGCTGGGTATTACGGGTAGCCGTGTGGGACAACTTGAATATAAGGCACTCCTGGAGCTTTTTCGTTTGGTTCATCCGAAATGGCGAACATTGATTTGCCAGTAATACAAAATTAGCAGCAAATTAGGGTGATCTAAATCAATGAGGTTGAGGTATTGTTTATAGTTGCTTACCTGAGTGCGGTGATATAATTATTGATAGATTATACATCGAAATGGGGGAACCCGATTGGACTTCCAAACCACGAAGGAAGCATATTTTCTTAATGGCCAATACACAGAGTTTCGCCAAATGCTTCATCAGCGTATCATTCAGGATCTTACGGCTCACCTTCAGCCACCTGCAGACCAGTCATTAGTTATTTTTTTAGGCGGCGGATCTGCATCCGGAAAGACATCGATATCTAAACTACTTCTGCAGAGCTTTGCAGACGACAATGAGCATGTCATACATATCGATTCAGATACGATAAAATCAATGCTACCGGAGCACGCTTCATTTCTGCAGCAGGATCCGAATACAACGGCCAGCCGGCTGCATGAAGAAAGTAGCGATATTGCTGAGGCCTTATTTTCCAAAGGCTTAGAAAAGAATATTAATATCCTCCTGGATGGAACAATGAAATCAGCGGGGCGCGCCGAGCGCATGATTGGTCTAGCCCGCAGCCATGGATATAAAGTCTCTGTCGTGATTGCGGATGTTTCATTGGATGAAGCCCTGCAAAGAGCAGAAAAGCGCTTCATCATCGAACAGCGCCGCGTTCCAGAGTCGGTCATACGTGAGAGTCATCAAAAGGTGCCGGAGACAGTTAAGCAGATCGAGAACCTGGTTGATTCGATATATCTCTACGACACAACGGAAAGGCATCCCTCACAGTTTTATGTAAGGGATAAAGGGGAAGTCCTGCAGATCAACGAATCCAGGCTTGCTGAATTTTATAATAAGGCAAATATAGGAACGAATCAGGAGAAGTGGATCACTCCAGCAGAGCCGCGGCAGCTGCTGCATATTCTGAAGGAAGCCGATGGGCTACCTACTGGGAACCAAGTGACAGCCGAGCTTCTACATCAAAAGGTAGACCGCTATTTTTATGAGAAGGTGAATGGCCATGAAACATTACGGTACCAGGTGCACGGCGGGAATGACATCAAGCAAATACGGTTTGAAAATGCGCCTTATTTGTCTAAACAAACCCGTAATATGATGTTAGATCAGGCCAGTCAGGTACATATTCAACCGATAAGAAATTTAGGGATGGAATTATAAGAAAAGGAGCTGAGAAGTATGGATATGAAGAAATTGATGGAAACTTTCGAGGGTAACAAAGAGGCACATTATGAAAAATTGCTTACTGCAGAGAAGAAGCAATTATCCCTTATAGAGATAATGGGCACTGTTGGTGAAGGCAGAGAGCTCAAAACGGTGAAAATTTGGTGTGAGAAGGAATTTGGACTTGAAGTGCCGGCGGAATTAAGTGCGGACACGAATATGTACACGCACAAGGAAGTCTGGGCTCTCCTGAATCGGTATCTTACAAGTCCGGAAGAATAAAGAAAGGCCCCGATCTCATTAGACCGGGGCTTTGTTGTAGCTTCAGGCGTTCTTAAACGGCTTTAGAGCTCTTGATTTCAGGAAGTGAGAGGAATATTGCTAGAACGCGAATCGTCTCGCACATACGCTTTTACGGGGGCTCAGGACTCTGGAAACTGCAGCGCCCTCCACGTAAACCCCTCTTCAGCGCAATCTACAAGCTGATAGTGATTGCCCACATTAAAAAGAATACCGTCCAGCTGGCTGACACTTTCAGTCTTACCATAACGCTTCAAAAAAGCGTCTCCGAATGCTTGTAACGAAAAATACCCAGTAGATATAGCGTAGTGTTTCGAATTCTCCATTCTAATTTTAAGATAAAGATATTTCTTGTACTCTCTATATTCATCTTGATTAAACTTCATATCCCATTTACCTAATATCCATTTTTGGTAAAGCAAATCGGCGTAAAGTTCAAAGTTAGTAGCTTCTTGGACGGCCTGATCTTCAGAAATAGGGGTTGCTTCATGCTCGATGACAAAAAACTTGTCGGGATGTTCTGCAAAGTGTAGTTTCTCACCATTATTTAGCGTGAATGATGTGTTCCGAGGCCACTTAGATGCCTTGAAATTGAGATATTTGTTAGAAACACCTTCGAACGGATCTATTTTCATCAGATCGTTGATCGCTAATGTTGGAGACACATTTACATCTTTAACAGAAAAATCAAAGACAATGCAGCTTTCGGAGTCAGAATATTTTTTGTGAGTCTCCAAAAAGAAATTAAAAAAATAAGGATGTTTAAACAATAGAGCTGCCTTAGCTTGAAGCGCTTCGTAAGGGAATTGTTTGATTTCAACGATAGCACGCTCACCGCTAGCAGCATCAAGAAAACTGGCTTCAGGTTCCATTTTCGTGTTACCGCCTGTTCTCCGCTGGTCTCGCGGCTCATTGTCAGCGTATTCGAAAGACCGTTCAATTAGTGGATTAAGGAACTTCATAACCGCTATAGATTCGTCAATATCCAGAAGGTTTGAATTCTTTGGATCCGGAGTGATCCACCCTTCTATCGGAAATGCTTTAATAGAACGATTTAATAAGCGCACTAATCTCTTCCTTTCATTTCTCAAAAAAACCAACCTTCAGCGGATCCACTTTATCCTATCAGAACCAACGATTCCACCAACGACTTTTTTTACGCAAGTGCTCCTGGGTACTGGCCAATTCGGCTTTCACTTCATCTAGTTTTCTTTGCAGATCCAGCATGGCAGCTGTATGATCGGATAACTGAAGATCTTGGCCGTCCAAACGTTCCTGGTGCTTTTGAAGGTCCTCAGAATGTTGACCCACAACAAGAGCCGTTTTTGTAATTTCCTCCATCATACGAGTAGTCACATGAGGATCAGGATATGTAGACTCAAGCTCTTTATCTAAACTTATACGGATTTCATCCGCAGCGGCTCCCTCTACGGTAATAGGGAACCGGCTCATTAATTCACGAAGAATCTCGGGTTTTGCGTAATTCTCTTCCCGCAGCCGTTTGATCTCAAGTAGAACTGCAATGCAATCGGGACGGTAATAGGTGATAGAGCCCTCTTTTGTCGTCGGAATAAACATATGAAATTCAATGATCCAATCGGAAACCGTGCTTTTGGGTACATTCACAGCATCGATTAACTCACGTTTTCGCAA
This sequence comes from Paenibacillus sp. fava2, assembly GCF_058313675.1. Taxonomy (NCBI): domain Bacteria; kingdom Bacillati; phylum Bacillota; class Bacilli; order Caryophanales; family Paenibacillaceae; genus Paenibacillus; species Paenibacillus sp. fava2. The sequence continues at coordinate 4,134 of NZ_JBZFQH010000002.1, forward strand.
CATTTGCTTCATTTACCGGCTTCCCTCCTATCGCCCGTCCAGCGCAAAATATAAGAATCGGCCGGACTGACTGATGATTGTATCATATCAAGAATTTAGAAATTTACGGCAATTTCGAGAAAGGTTCTTAATTATACCCAAAATTCGACTTTATGATTTTTTGCAGCTGTGCTATAGTAAATGTTAATAGGCGTCCTAAAATGATAGATGCCTGGTAACCTTTCAAATTAACTACCCTTGACAATAAAAAAAAGCCATCGTTTCAGCGGCTCATGGGCTACCAACCCTTCAGCTGCTCCTACCGAACTAGTCCTTCGGGAGAAACAGGCGCCTTACGATGACCTTCTTTTCAGTGAATATTGATTAGGTTGTGTTTATACAACTTGATGACACTATTCTAGCATATCAAACGCAGTCCTTTCAAGCGTTTGAAGCAAAATGGGAGAAGTTTCATAGGTCATTCTGCTGACAAACGTAAAGCCCTGTGTCCACCGGATCAATTTCGGTAGACACAGGGCTTTTTTAGTTGTCTAAGGGACTCAGCCCCAAGGCCAGGGCCGCGCTGGAAGGAGCGTACATAACCGATTGGCTGCCAAAAAAGTGAAAAATCAATAGGCTACCCCCCTTCTCTTTTCGATTTTTTTGAAAATTTGAGGGCATGGGGTCTGGTTTTCTATTGCCAAAATTAGAGAGCGGCTTTCGAGCTAACTCTACCATAATAAAATATGATAACGCCTTGGGTTTCTGTCGATTTACATTTTTTAACAAATTGGCGACCTTTGAAGGCTTAGTTTCCTATTGTCTTTTTTAAGAATAGGAATTAATCCTTGCTGAGCACAGCGTAGCTCCGTGGTTTATGTTACAAAACGGGCAGGAATAACACGTAAAAAAACTGTCGATCGTACAGGAGGGAGCCTTACCCCAAGCGTGCGGTTATTACCGGGTTGCCACGTTCATCCGTGGCTCACACTTGCATCCTAACCAGATGCAAAGTGAAGCCGGCCTAGCCCCCGTTTACCTTCAGTCGGGATGACAATCGCACGGACGGGGGCATGTTGGGCGTGTCTCCAAGCACATAACCCCGGCGAAAGCTAGTCCAACGTAAGGCAAAACGAAGTGTAACCCATATGGATGTGACTCCATCCAGGGAAACGACCGTTCCGAATAGTACGAGGTAAAGAGCCGATAGAACCCTGCTGGAAACTGTTCAGGGGAGGCTAGACCCCGGTTTGAATGAGCTATTGAATGCTGTAGTGGCAGACTGGTCATAGGAACCGTAACCAGTTAGAGTAATCGATCAATAGGCGCTAAAAGCGCGTGGTAGAAACAATTCCGGCAGTCAGCCGCCGATAGTGCTGACCCGTTTGTTTAAACCTACCTTATCCCAGTAAGCGACCACCGATGTTGCTTACCTTTCGGGATAAGGTGAATTGTGTCCACATCACCCCTTCTCAAAAGAACAAAGCGAAATGCCTTTTGTGCAGTTCAATTCACCTTTAATGTAGGGGCGGGCGTGGGGAGAATGTTTTCAATCAGCCGGAACGGCGAAAACGCATTAGCGTTTTTACCTTTTCTCAGCGGATTGTGGATATTTAATTCAGCTTATCGAATTATCCACAGGGTAGGTGTTTTGGTTGGGGGGCTCCCCCTGTTGCTTAGTTGCTTAATACATACTACAGGCTGCTTTTATTGTGAATTTTTCATTATATGAATATTTCACAATAGTTGTATATCAAGGAGGATGAATGATAGTAGTTACTGTTAATCAGGAGTTTTTGACTCCCTCCCTTCCCTATGTACCTGGTAACTCAACACAGTTCCATCAGTCCGCCCGGCGTCCGGTAACCCGTCCAGTGCCGGCAAGCCAGCCGCGCTGCAGCTGGTGTGCCCAGATCAATGAATCAGCGCTGTCTGGCGGCGATCGCGGCTGCTACCAACATCCAGGTGCATCCGCCGGACCTTCAGACGAAGAAACAATCAAGCCGTCCGCCCGGCGTCCGGTAACCCGTCCAGTGCCGGCAGGTCAGCCGCGCTGCAGCTGGTGTGCCCAGATCGATGAACCAGCGCCGTCTGGCGGCGACCGTAGCTGCATCCATACATCCAAAGAGGATCTGCAGCAGAAACGGCCGTCCGCCTGGCGTTCGGTAACCCGTCCAGTGCCGGCAGGCCAGCCGCGCTGCAGCTGGTGTGCCCAGATCAATGAATCAGCGCCGTCTGGCGGCGATCGCGGCTGCATCCATACATCCAGGTGCATCAGCCGGATCTTCTGCAGAAGAAACAAATCAAGCCGTCCGCCCGGCGTCCGATAAACCGTCCAATGCCGGCAGGCCAGCCGCGCTGCAGCTGGTGTGCCCAGATCAAAAAAGCAGGCCGTCTGGCGATCGTAGCTGCTACCAACACCCAGGTGCATCCGCCGGATCTTCAGACGAAGAAACAATCAAGCCGTCCGCCCGGCGTCCGGTAACCCGTCCAGTGCCGGCAGGTCAGCCGCGCTGCAGCTGGTGTGCCCAGATCAATGAATCAGCGCCGTCTGGCGGCGATCGCGGCTGCTACCAACATCCAGGTGCATCCGCCGGATCTTCTGAAGAAGAAACAAATCAAACCGTCCGCCCGGCGTCCGATAAACCGTCCAATGCGGGCAGGCCAGCCGCGCTGCAGCTGGTGTGCTTAGATCGATGAATCAGCGCCGTCTGGCGGCGACCGCAGCTGCTACCAACATCCAGGTGCATCCGCCGGACCTTCAGACGAAGAAACAATCAAGCCGTCCGCCCGGCGTCCGGTAACCCGTCCAGTGCCGGCAGGTCAGCCGCGCTGCAGCTGGTGTGCCCAGATCGATGAACCAGCGCCGTCTGGCGGCGACCGTAGCTGCATCCATACATCCAAAGAGGATCTGCAGCAGAAACGGCCGTCCGCCTGGCGTTCGGTAACCCGTCCAGTGCCGGCAGGCCAGCCGCGCTGCAGCTGGTGTGCCCAGATCAATGAATCAGCGCCGTCTGGCGGCGATCGCGGCTGCATCCATACATCCAAGTGCATCAGCCGGATCTTCTGCAGAAGAAACAAATCAAGCCGTCCGCCCGGCGTCCGATAAACCGTCCAATGCCGGCAGGCCAGCCGCGCTGCAGCTGGTGTGCCCAGATCAAAAAAGCAGGCCGTCTGGCGATCGTAGCTGCTACCAACACCCAGGTGCATCCGCCGGATCTTCAGACGAAGAAACAAACCAAGCCGTCCGCCCGGCGTCCGGTAACCCGTCCAGTGCCGGCAAGCCAGCCGCGCTGCAGCTGGTGTGCCCAGATCAATGAATCAGCGCCGTCTGGCGGCGATCGCGGCTGCTACCAACATCCAGGTGCATCCGCCGGATCTTCTGAAGAAGAAACAAATCAAACCGTCCGCCCGGCGTCCGATAAACCGTCCAATGCGGGCAGGCCAGCCGCGCTGCAGCTGGTGTGCTTAGATCGATGAATCAGCGCCGTCTGGCGGCGACCGCAGCTGCTACCAACATCCAGGTGCATCCGCCGGACCTTCAGACGAAGAAACAATCAAGCCGTCCGCCCGGCGTCCGGTAACCCGTCCAGTGCCGGCAGGTCAGCCGCGCTGCAGCTGGTGTGCCCAGATCGATGAACCAGCGCCGTCTGGCGGCGACCGTAGCTGCATCCATACATCCAAAGAGGATCTGCAGCAGAAACGGCCGTCCGCCTGGCGTCCGGTAACCCGTCCAGTGCCGGCAGGCCAGCCGCGCTGCAGCTGGTGTGCCTAGATCGATGAATCAGCGCCGTCTGGCGGCGACCGCAGCTGCTACCAACATCCAGGTGCATCCGCCGGACCTTCAGACGAAGAAACAATCAAGCCGTCCGCCCGGCGTCCGGTAACCCGTCCAGTGCCGGCAGGTCAGCCGCGCTGCAGCTGGTGTGCCCAGATCGATGAACCAGCGCCGTCTGGCGGCGACCGCAGCTGCATCCATACATCCAGGTGCATCCGCCGGATCTTCATCAGAAGAAACAAATCAAGCCGACCGCCCGGCGTCCGGTAACCCGTCCAATGCCGGCAGGCCAGCCGCGCTGCAGCTAGTGTGCCCAGATCAAAAAAGCAGGCCGTCAGGCGGCGATCACAACTGCATCCATACATCCAGGTGCATCAGCACAGATCTTCAGCAGAAGAAACAAATCAAGCCGTTCGCCCGGCGTCCGATAAACCGTCCAGTTCCAGGAGGCCAGCCGGCGCTGCAGATGGTATGCCTAGACTAGATAAAAATATTGAGTGGAGTACAAGCAGACCAATGAATTAATGTCGGGTAGTCTTGGATAGGGATGCGCGGGTGGGGAAGAGGACTCCTAGAATGCATAAAAAGACGCACCAAGACTTAGAGGAAGTCTTAGTGCGCCATTTTACTATTAGCTTTAAGTGAGCGAGTTAGGATCAATATCAGAGAAGTCCATATTATCAATTAAGTCATCGCTGGATTTATCTGACTCAGTAGCTTGGGCATCTGGATCGTCAATACCATCAATACCAAATTCACTGAGGTCCATATCAAAATCGAATACTTCTTCTTGGGCCGCAGCTATTTGTTGGATAGACTCTTCTTTAAAGGTCACAGCTCTTTGTTTGGCCATATATTCTTCATACTCTGTTACGAGTCCCTTAGAGAGCCGGGAAGGGAGAGCTTCTGTTTTATAAAATGAAAACGCAGTCGCTTTAAAATTATTCGGCTCATTCAAATAACCGGAAAATATAGTTCCAAGCAGAGGCAGCCTACTTGCTACTTCTTCTTTCGCATTATCAATAAAGGAGCTTTCAAATTTATTTAGGTCTGGAGGAATAATTCCTAACAGTCCAACATGCTGAATTTTGGCGTACTGGGATGACCCATCTTCAGCATGCTCTACAAGTGCGATAGAGTCATGCAGGTTATTACTATCCAGGGAATCGACAAACAACTTGGTCAGGTCATCACTATTGGAAATAGCCTTAACGTTTGTTTCTACCCGATTCATGACCAAGCATCCAACCTTTTCAAGCACAATACGTCTAAAGTCATTCGAGTCAAAAATGACTGACGTCCCACTACCATTCGTGCCAGTGTTAAGTTCATGAAGAATTGAACTGATTTCATTATTTGCGAAATCCCTATAGTTCTTAATCTTTGGCATCAGGGTTCCTTGTTCCGCAACAAAACGATCATAGAACATCTGGTTGTCTGGGAAGGTGACGAAGGCGATCCCTTTCGTGGGATTCTTAGCCATGTTCCAAATCCGGGAAGCAAAATCATTGACTTGCCGCAAAACATCGGGACCATCACTACGAACAGGGATTGTGGCAATCACTCCGATTTTAACAAATTGATCCTTAACTTTGATGAAAGCCTGTTGCTGGTAGGTTTTAATGTTTTTTCTAAATTCAAGGTCACCAACAGTAGTTCGGATTGCTTGCATTTCCTTTCTGACCTTACTCATATTATGGTGGTCATGAAATTCATCAATCGCTTTAATAATGGTGGCAGTACCGGTACCACCGCCAAGTCCTGCGATAAACAGTACGAGCTGATCCTTAACGCCGACCTTTGTTGTGATGAATGATTTTAGAGATTCTTTGACCTGCGCATTCTCTTCGAGAATGGTCAAGGCTTTTTCCGGGTTTTTTCCCAATCCCCCAAGCTTCAAAGACAACCGGTTATCCTGCGGAATAAATTTGAGTTCTTCCAAGTCTCCATCGTTTGAATTTAAAGCAAGCGTAGTATATGAAGGAGAACCATCCATAGTTTTATATGCTGCGAACCTGTCTGCAATACGTGTACCGGCTTGTCCAAATCCTACGATTGTCATTGGAATAGAGGGGGTGTTTTCACGATATGATGTCAAATTATTCACTCCTTAATATAGAATGGTTTCAGACTAATTTGAATTTATACTTCGTGTTCTGCGAATAACTTCTCCGGCGACATTACGACCACGCGGAGTCAAGAAAACAAGCTTGGTAGGGTGGAAGGACTTATAGTAGCACAAGGTCATTTTCAGCAGTGAATCGACGATACGTTCCGCATGCTTCCGGTCAATATTGGCTTCAACTGTTTCGTATTTTTTCCCCTTTTTCAGCACTCTTCGTTGGAGCTTTACCTTCTCCGCCAATTCCTTAATCGAGATTCCACTATTGAGTTCATCATTCTTATGGGAGTCCGCATGCTGGCCAATAGCTAGCAGAATTCTCTTCAAAGCTATGTCTGACTCAACGATATCTGTGAACATAGACAGCTGCTCCTGACTGAATTCAACCCCTATGTACTTTTGGTGAAGTTGTATTTCCATTAAAAAATCACCACCTCCGTTCTTATAGATACCATTACAGTTACTGCAATAATTATATCAAGTAAATAATAAATAATCAACCTCTAAAAAACCCTTATATATCAAGCTTTTTTTGTAGTTACTATTACGGTTTCTAAATTGGTTTCCATATCGAATTTTGACGGAAAAAATCGTATTTTCTGACTGTATTCTGTTGAAATGCAATGTTTGTTCTAGGTAATTATTAACGAATAGAACAAAAATACTTTAATAGATACTATTATAGTATCTATTAAAAACACCTTTAATATAAAGGGTTTTTAGCGGATGTTCCGTTAAAGATACTCTTTTGGTTTCTATTATATCTTCTATTGTAGTTACTATATACGATTTTGAAACAAACCATCATTAAAGCGCGAGGGAATAAGTTCGATTCATTTCTCCCTGAAAAGATCTGATAGTCTATATACGGGGCAGCTATGGAGCAATGATTGTGATATAAGAAGACTCTCAACAAAGGGAGTTAGATCGACTTAGTGAGAGAAAGGACTAACAGTGAAGAACGTCCGGATCCAGGGAATCTACCCTCTGAATAACTCGGCCCAGAATGTCAGCAAACGTTACTCTTTTTTAAGAAAGAGGTAATTTCACTGTCTGCAAATGCGTCAGATGAATTGTCCGACAATAGTAGCAATATTCCTTATAGAATGTGATACAAACTGTCAGAGAAATTGTCTGATAAGATGTCCGATGTTTTTATCTTACGATCGAAAATATCTACAGAGGGTGTCAGCAGTTTTCATTCTGAAATATGCTGTTTTGAAGCGAATCGGTTACGTTCATTCCTTGATTCCCCGGCTAGAGAAAGGGGAGTGCACTGAATATCTGAATGATAGTTTTGTTGATTGCTCTTCATCCCCGAAGCAGTTTCCCCATAAATTCGAACGATCCGCAGCTGGTTAGATTAACAAGGATACTCTTACTTTGATAACGAGTGATGGTTCTATACGTACAAGAAGCCGACCGCAGCTCAGCAACAGACAATCAAACGGATATTGTAGATGGATAACTGAAGAAGCTCTGTAAGAGCGCAGCCGGCCGTCAAGCATACGGCAGCCGGCATCACTGGGTAGGAACGCGCGAACAGCTTTATAGAGACTAAGAGAGAAAAGGATCTCCTGATGACGGCAGGTCAAAGATGTAGGGGATCGTTCGATAGCCGGAGATCAGGAAAGCTTAAAAGCCGTATGATCTGAAAATCAGGATCCCTTATGTCCCAATGATTCAGGGACAGGTGAGCAGAAGCGAACGCATTGCGAGTGCAGACTTATCGATCCAGGGGATCGGATGGGCGGACTTCGCTGAATGCTTTAGAACCAAGCCGAAGGCATAACGAGAGAGTGGAACGACGATAGGAGTGTATCGAGGGAGTATGCAGGATAAGGCGCGTATCCGCGCAGAACTACATATCGCTGGCAAAGCCAGCGAATAGGGGGGTTTCATGTATTACATCTTGTATTACATGAGTATTTATGTGGTAGATATTGTATTACAATATCTAATATTATGCTATTATTATGGGGAATATTGAGAATACAAACTAGAAAAGGCGTGAATTCACTATGGGAAAAGAATATTCAGAGCTAGGCGAACCAATGACCCTGCGGCTAGATTCAGAAACGGAGATCCTATTAGATACAGTCGCACAGTTGACCAAAGAGAAAAAAGCCACACTGATGCGTAAATATATCCAGCAAGGTGTAAGGGCTGATTTGATGAATGAAAGTACCATCATTGATGAAGTGTTAAAGCTAATGAGAAAAGCGATTTCTGAAACCAACAAGCCTTTTGAAGAGAGAATGGCAAAAATCAGGTCCAAAGATGCGATTGCTTCTCTCACCGCCTTATTCCTTACTCAAGAGGTTATAGGGCAACTCGGGAAAAAGGATGTACGGCAAATATCTGAAGAGGCACGGAAAAGAGCCATAGCTGCACTCCGGGCAAAGGACACTCCAGGAGATAAAAACGGTGAGTTAGATGAGTGAGTACTGGGAAGGTCTACTGAATCAACATCAGCAGTTTAATGCACCGTTTGTGTGTAACGTTGAATTCACGGCACCTTCACGTTTTAAAAGTGTCAATAAACAGGTGGTGGCCAAAAACGTAAATCACATCAAATACATAGGAACCCGGCCCGGCGTTGAGACGGTCGAGGAAAACCAAAGTAATTTGAGTGGGCCAGCGGAATTTGATATGCAAAAATATTTGAGCTACGTGGATGAACGGGTTGGATCTCATGGCCTGTTTTCAGCCTCTGATCAACATCCCAACGTAAAGGACATCCAACAGGAAATCGCAGACCATAAGGGAGTGGTTTGGCGGGTAGTGCTTAGCCTGACTGAAGAGGATGCGAAGCGGCTAAACCACACATCCCGCAGTGAATGGGAAACGACCTTGAGGGCAACTGTTCCGGAGGCAGCTGCGAAAATGGGGATTGGTGAAACGAATTTACGCTGGGTAGCTGCTTTTCATCAGGAAGCCGGTCATCCTCATGTACATATTGCCCTTTGGGAAAAAGACCCTAAGCGGAGAAAGGGGATGCTCAACTCTAAAGAATTGGACGAGATTAAGAAGACCTTTCACAATGTCGTGTATGCAGAAGAGCGGAGCCTTTTGTTCCAAGAAAAAACCGAAATGAGGGATCTCATCAGCGAGTTGAGCAAGAAACAACTCATTGATGCCGCAAGTGTAGTGAGGGACATCATCAAGTACCAAAAGCAAAACTCCCAAGAGCAGGAAGCAAGAGGGAATGGAAGCGTGGGTATGGCACCAAAACTCTATCCGGAAGATGCGAGTGAAATCGCTAAACGCCTGGAAGAGATCGGTGCCATGATGCCAAGCAAAGGTCGGATAGCCTATAAACTCATGCCCGAGGAAGTGAAGGCTGCCATTGACGATACGACAAAGTGGTTCCTGAAGCAGCCGGCTTTTAATGAATCCATTGAGCGGTATAAAGCTGCTGTAGAATCAATGACCAGACACTATTCTTTTAAAGAACAGGATATTGAGAATGCAATTAATAATGCAATGAAGGACCTGGAGAAGCGCGTTTCACAAGTTGTGTTGCGAGCTGCAGCCGAAGGGAAAAAAGCAGTGTTCCTTCCAGTCAATGAAGAAAAGGGCATGGAAGCAGTTCGGAAATTTGCTGTAGCGATGGGGAAACCTGCTGATACTCAGCCGGTAGAAGTCATTAAACGGTCCGTAGGGGCACTCAGAGCTCTTGGTTACGGGGATGCGCACATGGAACAGATCTATGAGGAATGGGCCTGGAAAGCGGATCTACGCATCACTCAAAGCGAAATTCGATCTATCATCTATGATTCGAACCAAGAGGAATCTCCCCCGGAGGACGGTGGGCTTGATAACGACAGCAGCTTAGATAAAGATGCCAGAGTAGTGGCAAACATTCTTCGTTTGGTTGGCAGATCGACAGAGGACATTGCAAAGGTTTTGGAAAAAGCGGAAGTATCTGAAGAAAGAGCTGCTGAGATCCTGAAGGATAGCTCAAAAATCGAAAAGGACGCTAAGGCCTTTTTGTTAAAGGAATCTGAATGGGGTCGCTTTGCACAAAACATGGGAATTAAAACCGAATACCCTTGGGAAATGACCGAAACAACAGTGGTCAGAAGTGAAATGAAGGACTCTGTGCTTGATACTTTCCGCAACGGGAAATTTGCTGCAAACGTTGATGATCAAGAGCGTGGATATACGGCCTACTGCATGAGCGTAACCTTGAAAACAATGGGTGTATCTCGGACGGAGAGAGCAACTATTATGCATGATTTTGCAGTGAAGAACGGCTTAAGCGGGATTGATGAAATACTGAGAAGTGTGAATAAAGTAGAGACCAACTTTTTGAAAAAAGAAACCTGGCAAAGGGTCATGACTAATTTAAAAAGTGACATTAAATATCCTTGGGTAACAACGAGAGCACTTGAACTAAATCCGGAAAAATACCAGGAGGCAACACAAGAGCTTTTAACAGGATCCGTAGACCTTCAAAGTGCAGAAGAAATTAAATGGACCGCCGAAGCTTATGCGAAGTGGCTGCTGCTTGACCATAATCCGGAACGTGCTAAAACTGAGCTGGTGGAATGGGGAAAGCGAACCGGTAATCTTTATGAGTCTCAAATTAATGAAATGGACCTCTTTAAGAAGCGGGTCGATGATATCAAAATTATTGGCAAAGAATTAGGAATTAAAGATCCAGTCTATGAAACGGTAAGTAATCTGACTAAAGTTTTGGTTGCTGCCGGTTTAGATCCTGAAGAAGTAAATACCTTCATTCACGATTGGAACGAGCGCTCAGGGGCAAACCTAAATCCTGAAATGCTTGATAAGATCATTCTAAACACTGATAAATTTTCCAGGGATGCTGCCACATGGGGAAGATCGCCAATGATCTCCCGGGACAAGTTCAAAGAGCTTAATGAGGCGCTGGGAACGGATGCGAATTATATCTGGGGTAGCGGTAAGAATTATTCCAGGAGTGAGGTTAGTTTCGGCAATGCAAAGCAAATCTGGAAAGCTCTTTGGCAGGCCATCGAGCAGGAAAGAAGCCGCGCCCAGGCTGAAGGAGAAATGCTTAAGAGACAACAGCAACGTCAGCGTCAGCGGGCAGCAGAACGTGAACGCGGAGACGATTAAGCGTTGTCAGCAACTCTGTCCGACACACAACGTTTAGAACCTTTTAAATAAAGGTATGGACTGTCTGCGAGAATGTCATATAATAACAAGAGAGATATTTCAACGAAAGGGATTTATTAACTTTAAAATTGAAGTAAATAAATCCCTTTTTTTACCCAAAATGATCTTAAAAAGGATGGTAGCCTAGTAGATATGTACAAAAAGATGGATAATAGGGAACGGATTGCTGTAGTTCTCGGCTACGAAAATGTGAAAGGAGTCCATCAGGATGGCACGGAAATGACTTTTCCGTCTGTAATTGTCCAGCGACCTGCAGGCAGCAGCCAAAGTTCTCAGCGGGATCAATATAGAGTCCGGATCCAAGAACAGTACTATGATTTGGGTAATGCGGGTATGTCGTCTGGGGGCAAACGTATTTTTGAAAAAGAGGTACCAGAGGTTAGCCTTCTCTCTTTGGTAATAAGCACAGCCGTACATAGACTAATGAAGCACAATGAACCAGTAGATTTAGTAGTTGGGCTACCGATGAGTTTGTACAAACTGCAAAAGAATGAAATCAAGGACGCTCTGGATACTTTGGTAATGGAAGTTAGTATTGACGGAGTTGATAAAAAGATTCGATTTAATCAAGTGCTTGTGGTTCCTGAGATTGTCGGTATTTACTACTCATCAATCTACAATGTGGATGGATCTGTAAAGGATAGTAGTCTCGTTAACCGGCAAGTTGGGGTCATTCATCCTGAGTATCGGACCTTGGAACTGTTGTACATGCAGCGAGGTTCCCGAGGAACACTGCAGCATGAAGATCTTTCGGGATCGCTGCAGCCTGGTACAAATGAAGCCTATACCGTTATGCGGACCCAAGTCTCCCAACTGATTAAGACAGAGGCCGATATGTTAGAAATTGAAAAATCCCTATTGTGGTTTGACGGTGAATTTGATTATGCCGGCAGAACCTATGACATCCGGGAAATTCAAAAAGATGCGCATAGGAACTATGCTCAAAAAATCGTAGAAGTCGTAGGACGAAAATGGGGGGGAGCATTAACCAGTCTTCACGCAGTCTTATTCTGTTCTGAAGATGAAGCAGTGAATTTATATGTAAATGAAAACATACCAGCCATAAAAAAATTGGACAACATTCAATTTGCCAGTACATATGGTTGTCTTGCAGTACAAGCCCTTGTTATGAAAGCTTTAACTCCAGAGGAAACTACATTATGAGAGGAATAAGAAAGGCGTGATATTCCTTGGTTAAGCACCGGGTAAGTGGAAGGGTTGAGCTCAGTCCAGCAGCTCAAAAACGCTTTTTAAAAGCATGCAAGGTAAGCGGCGGTCAAACTCAATTTCTTGAGGATGCCATCGAATTCTATGTTAGAGAATCTGATATCCTGGAAAAACTAGAGATCCTTGAACGCATGTTGTTGCAGCATACAACTTCAGCGAGGGAGGTGAACAATGACAAAACAATGTCCGGAATAAGCGCTGTAGAGCCTATCTCAAATGATTCTGCCACTACACAAATCCCAATTCATACAGAGGTAAAATCTTCTGACGAACGGCAGCCAGCGGCGATGCAAGATGGAAAAATGGTACAGCAGAAAGAAGCGGCAGTTCAGGCGAGAAATGAAAGGTGGATGGGTGGTGGCTTAGATGAAGCTACCATGTACACATTACGTTCCTTATTAGGAGACGATGTATTTGAATCTAAACCAGCAAAAGAAAAAGAAACTACTTATTACTAAACTCGTTACTCTTGGATTTCTGATCTTGGTAGATATCTTGATTCTTCCATCGATCATATTGTTTCCGAAATATCTCACAACGTATTCATTGAATGCAGCGGATGTTTGGTTCAATGAATTCAGTTCACTCGGGGCTATTAAGGCAGTCTTTGAAGATTCCTTTTTACGCCAGGCATTTGGACTAGCGCAAGTGCTTATCCTAGCTGCAGCTGCCCTTATTTTTTGGAATGGTAAGAATAATTCTTCTAAAAATCCGAACCGTATTACTCCGGATATCGGGGGGCCGGCACACGCGGGAAACAATGAGTATGGATCTGCACGGTGGATGAACGAAGCTGAGATGAGCCGGAACAGCTTTGTTTGGAAATTAAGAGAAACGGTTGTTGCAGGTGGGATTATCTTTGGAGCCGTATTATCTGGACGGAAAATGTTTGCCTGGATCGACGATAAAGATACGAACACTATGATTATCGGAACCACACGTTCAGGTAAAACGAGAAGACTGGTATTTCCGACGATTTGGATGTTGGCTCATGCAGGTGAGTCAATCGTACTGACAGACCCTAAAGGCGAGCTATATGCAAGATCAGCGCCTTATTTACGAGAAAAAGGGTACACCGTCAGAGTCGTAGACTACCGTGAGCCGGGTTGGGGCAGCCGATGGAATGCCATGCAGCCGGTCCTTAATGCAATCAATGCAGGCAATATCTCAAAAGCATCCAGCCTTGCATGGACGATAGCCAATATGTTTGTCTATCAAAAGCCGGGATCAGATCAAGCAGGCGGCGATTCGATCTGGAAAGACGGTGCAGAGTCAGTTATCGCAGCGCTTATACTGGTGGTCGCCATGGAAGCACCTGATGAAAGTCAGAAGCATATGTATTCAGTCTATAAAACACTGGCCGAACTTGGAAAGTCTCGCAAGGTGAGAATGGGAAATCAGATTCAGGAATATGTAGCGCTTAATGACTACATGGATCAATTGCCAGATAGTCACCCAGCAAAGGATGCTTATGCGACTGCAGCTCTGGCTCCGGAACGTACCAGAGGAAGTTTTTTCTCGAATGTAGCATCTTTATTAAGATTATTTGCAGATCCAGCCATTCAATTTTTAACTGCTGAGCAGGATCATGTCCTTCATGAAGTAGGTAAAGAGAAGACGGCTGTTTTCCTGATCATTCCCGATGAGGATAAAACAAGACATCCACTTGCTGCCTTGTACGTCGATCAGACCTATCAGGCGCTCGTAGACTTTGCAAATAAAAGTGGTGGACGTCTTCCGGTGCGAGTTAACATGCTCCTGGACGAATTCGGTAATATGCCGCCATTCAAAGATTTTGACAATAAGCTCACTGTCTCTCTTGGCCGCGGAATCCGGTGGAAAATCATTCTTCAGGATTTCACGCAGACCGATGTTGCGTATGGAGAAATGAAATCTACTGTCATTCGTGGTAACTGTCACAATCTGATTTATTTGTTAACGACCGATGATAAAACTGCTACAAAAATCAGTGATAAGCTGGGAAAATATACTATTCGAAGTGATAGCAGTTCCTACACCGAAGGCAAGACAAGCGTGAGCAAAGGGGAAAGCTTTGGTTTGACTGGCCGATCTCTACTAACCCAAGATGAAATTCTCAGATGGCCCGAAGATTTATCATTAGTTATTCGTGCGAGAAAGAATCCGGCGTATCTTCCTTTACCCGATTTGAGCCTTTGGCCTGCAAATGATGAGTTAATTCCAGATGGAGGTGAAACGAAGCGAAAAATAGAACCGGTCAAAGTGTTTGTGCCGAACATGTTTGAAAAGAAGAACCAGGACACCTGGACTGAAGAGGGGGATGAAGAAGGAGAAGAACCATCGTATATGAGTGAGGTGTAATAACCCATTTTTTTTTGCCTTTCATTTGTCGAAATCTAACATATTATCCGGAATTATTAACGAATACCTACAACTTTTATCGAATCTTAGGAGGTCCCTTTAATGATTATTCAAAAAGCAAAAAAACTGGTGTCAAGCAAGACGTTCAGAGCGTTCCTTATGCTAACTGTATTTTCACTACTAACCGTTTCTGGCGTATTTGCAGCTGGAACCGCTAATCCAGGTGACCCTGCAATTGTTTCTGGAGGCGTAAAGCTTATCAATAAACTTTCGGGCTGGATGCTTATTTTCATCCCAGTCTCTTCTGGGGCCATCTTTATGTATCACAGTTGGATGAAAGGGATGGCTGAAGAAGGTGGGGAAGTGGCGGCACGTACTAAATCGATGAAGCGTGTTCTTCTTTGGGGACCAATTGCTTTTGGGGCAGACGGCATTGTTAAAATCATTTTCTACTACCTCACAAACAGTTAAACAAAGTGGAGCTGCTAATAATTAACTCAACCTCCTACATAGAAAGTCCAGCGGTATGATGTCAAGAGCCTGAATGAAGCGAATTGGAAATTTTATTAGGGCTTGGACCATTGTAAGTCCGAAAAATGGCATCACCAAAGAAGACCAGTAAAAATCGAGGTTGTTACCATAAATTTACTGGAAATTCAGGAGGACTTGGCTAAAGGAGGCGTTACACCTTAGCGTTATTCACCTTCCTCTTCGGCGTGTAGACTTGGTCGTTGCGTAGCAGAGCATCGACCAGACGCACTAATTTTCTTGCTGTTAGGACGAGGGCACGTTTGTGTTGGTGTTTCGGTACTTCATTGAACTTTTTCCGGTAGTAATCTCCGAATTCCGGGTCGCGGTTTTTAACCGAGTTGGCAGCTTCAACCAGGTAGTAGCGAAGGAAACGGTTGCCGGACTTAATGCGTTTGGTATCTTCAGCTTCGAAGGGGCCGGATTGGTGCTTACGCCATGTGAGTCCCGCATATTTGGCCACAGCGGCTTGGTCGTCGAACCGGGTAATGTCACCCAACTCAGCGAGAATGCCGGCCGTATAGACCAGATCAATACCCGGAATGGAGCGAAGCAGTGTAGCGGCAGGCAAGCCGCTCAAGATGCGCTCAATGGCTTTGTCGAGCTCCTTCACTTGGGCTTGAATGGCGCGGATGGATTGGATCGATGTACCCAGGACGAGATCAATGGAGTCCTCGATACACTTGGACAGCCGGTACGAGGCTCTGGCAGCCTTCTGGATGCAGCGGGCTACGTGTTCCGGATCAGGGAACCGGTTGCGCCCTTTCTCCTTAAGATAGTCGGCTAAATCCGCCACGTCCATGGCCCCGATTTCGTCGAGGCTGTACTTCTCCAAGAGCAGTTCCATAATGGCATTGCCGAACACGGAGCTCTCGACTTCGGTTCCGAAGGCACTGCATTTGTAGAACAGGTTTTGCAGGAAGTACTGCTTCTCCCGCGTGAGATTGTGAACCAGGTGGAACCGCATGCGGGTAAGGCGCTGCAAGGCAATGTATTGCTCTTGCATCACCACAGTCATAGGAAGGCGACCGAAGCGGAGCCGGTCCGCAATGAGCCAAGCGTCAATGCGATCGGTCTTGTCCAGATCCGCATAGGCTTCCTTGAACTTGTTAATGAGCTTCGGGTTAATGGTGAATACTTTGGTCTTGCGTTGGTTTAGGGCGGCATCTTCATGCAGGTACATGGCGGGATGCCAGCTGTACACCGATGTAGCCTCCAGTCCAACGTGAATTTCGGAGACTACCAACTTGTCTGAGGCAGCAACGATGCGGTCTCGCAAGTGCTGAGCACCCGTTAGATTGTTATCCACGGTGAAGGATTGGTGAGTCTCACCATCCGCCGTCATCATGCACACTTTCATGTCTTGCGAACTAACGTCAATCCCGACAAACAGCTTCATAAGGAAATTCCTCCTTTCTATTGGGATTCAGGGAATGGACTTCTCGGGATGCCTCCAGCGTGCTCGCCGATCAATCACCCTCGCGTATGAGAACTCGCTTCGATCCATGAGCTGCCCCGAAGCTGCTATCTTCGGGCATGGGGTGCCGAAGGGAACGGCCAGCGGGTAAGAAGTGCCGCGCGAGTGCCGGAGAAACAGACTTTTGGAGTAGTCATGCTACAGGAGTGAGAAGAATTTCCCCGAATGAACCCTAAGATTCATTGTCTGGAAGCATCACGAAAAGTCCAGTCCCAATTTCATATTTTCAAAGTGCAAATTGGAAATTTTGAAGGCGGCCGCCAGTACCCTAGGGTACTGGAAATTGGTTCAAGACTGCCTTCAAGAAATACTATACGAGGAGTGAAATCTATGCTGGGAAATATGATTGGTGGAGCTATAGAAAAATTCTTCACTGATATTGCTGAAGCCTGTATAACCATGTTTTTGGGTCTATTAACATCTATGAACACCATACCAATGGCCGTGCTAGATATGGATATCGTAAATCAAACGATTCTTTATTCTCAGGCCCTTGCAGGATCCATCTTAGTTGCAAAATTTATGTATGAGGTGTGGTACAACAATATTTTAAGAAACAGCGGGGATGCTGAAGCAGATCTTCAGGGTGTGTTTGTTCGATTGATACAGTCGGCCGCGATGGTTAGTGCATCCCCTTGGGTAACCAAAGAAGTTTATGCCTGGGGAACGGCAATTGCTGGAGATATAGCGAACATTCAAGGGACGGTATCAAACGAGCAGGGCGGCCAAATGCTTAAAAATCTTCTTTTGCCTTTGCTGACAGGTTCAGCTAATGGACTAATCATTTTGATTGCTATTGTCATTATCCTAGCTGTCCTGATTTATCTATTCGTGTTGGTTCAAACCTTCATCCGAGCAGCTGAGCTTGCCGTTGTTGCAGCAGTAGGTGCGTTTATGGCTTTAGGTCTTACCAATACAAGCAGTCAGGCCTTCCAGGGATGGTGGCGGGAACTGCTCAACATATCCATGGCTCAAGCGATTCAAATGTTTCTGATTAAGATTTCGTTGTACACACTTACGATGCCGATTCTTTCTTCAGATCCTTCAGTCGCTACTAATAACCCTCTACTAAGAATTATGATATTTTGCGGGTTTATGTGGGTGACTTACAAATCACCTTCCATCTTAAAGCAATACATACATTCGACCGGATTGGGACGCGCAAGTGGACAAGCTGCACAACAAGCTGGATCTATGTACATCATGCGCAAGATGATGACAAGAGGGGTTGCTTAACTGGATGAACTTTGGAGAAGAAAAGGAAGCTGACTACAGTATCTACGTTATCCCGAAGAACATTACGACACGAATGGAGTTCTTCCCGGGATTCGGCATGCGAGAGATCGGAATTAGCATCATCGCAGCAGTTATAGGAGCGTGCATAGGTGCGATTGGTTGGTTTATCCAAGGATCGCCACTATGGTTCGGAATAATGGTTCCAACAGGAGCATTTGGGTTCTTTATCGGAAAACCTAACCCCCGAACAGGACGCAACGTACTGGATATTCTAAAAGACCAACGGGATTACAGATCCAAGCCACAACGATATTTTTACCGATATGGTTCCTGGAGGGAAGAGAATGGCATTTTTACAAAAAAGTAAGAAGAAGACTGCAGGGGCGAAAGCCTCTGCAGTTCCACAACAGGTTGCAACAAAAGCACCTTCAACACAAAATTGGCTACCGATCACCGATATCCGAAATAGCTTAGTCTACCGTAAAGATAATCATATCGTAGCTGCGATCCGGGTTCAGCCCGTTAATATTAAGCTGCTGAGCGAACGTGAAAAGATTCGTAAGGTAAAGCGTTTGGAAGAAGCCTTAACCGGGATCGATTACAAATTTCAAATCTTTTCAATTGGTAAACCGGTAGATTTAGACTCCTTTATCGCAAAAATAGAAAATGAGCGGGCTTCGACGGAGAGAGTGCTTAAAAAGAAGCTGCTGGGTATGTATTCACGACAAGCAGCTGCAAAAGCAACCAGTGGAGAAGCACTAGAGCGCCAGTTTTATTTTTTGATCGATACTCCACTTGGGAAAAAGCCGCAGCTGGATGAGCAAATTCTTCTACAACGAGCCATCCAGCTGTCTAGTAATTTATCTAGCGCAGAACTCTTAAGTACGGTATGTGGAGACAGTGAGCTTCGGACAATGCAGTTCATTTTCACAAATCCAGCACATGCTGCATTTGAACGTGCCCCAGCAGATAGTATGTTCCTTCCTCCAATTTTTGAATATAATGCAGACCAATTTACAGAGGAGCTTTATCATGAGTGAACCAAAAAAAATCAAAAAGAAAAAACTGGCGACTCCGGCTCCAAGTGTAACAGGTTTGCTTGATATTCTTAGTCCGGTCGCTATGAAATTTGATAACAAGCAAATAGTAAATGGTGAAATGTATCAGCGGTCGATTGCTATCGTAGATTATCCTAACCGCGTGGCTGCCGGATGGATCGCGGATGTATCCACCTTACCAGGAGTGGTCGCCAGTATCCATGCGGCCCCAACAGATCCGTACTTGCTCCTAGATGAAATCAAGGTTTCCATGGGGGATCTGGAGGCAAAGCTTATAAACGGCGGAAATCATATCACAATAAGCCGAATCGAAGAACAGTTCAACAGTTCCAAGCGATTAGTGAAGAAAATCGACCAGGAAAAACAAGGGGTATTCATGATTACAGTGGTACTCCTGGTTTCAGCTAACGATCCGGATGTTCTTCAGCAGCGTTGTAAGCAGGTAGAGTCGATGTTATCTGCTGCCGGCATGCGCGGTAGAACACCGATGTTCCGCCAGGAAGAATCATTGCGTTCTGTCGGCCCATACCGCATTCTTGCTCCAGAAATCTCGGATTTAGCCGCCAGAAATATGCCGGTTGAAACCATTGCTGCGATGTATCCCTTTATCTATTCCGGCATTAATGACGGCGATGGCATACTGCTGGGTTCAGACAAAGATGGAGGAATCATGCTGGTGGATTTTTGGGTCCGCGAAGGCAGCCGCACGAATTCCAATGTGACTGTACTAGGAAGACCTGGCGTTGGTAAATCAACCATTATTAAAAAAATGTTGATGAATGAATACGCTCGGAATACTAAGGTTATAATTATCGACCCCGAACGAGAATACAAGGATTTATGCCAAAACCTCGAAGGAGACTGGATCAATTGCGGTGTAGGTGGTGATAAAGGCCGGATTAATCCATTCCAAATTCGCAATGTTCCCAACGACAACGATGACGATGATGAAGAAGAGATTCCTGAAGAAGAACGTGCCTTCAAGTCTACTATTGTTTCACCTCTCACAAATCAGGTTGTTGCCGGTCCACTTGCTTTACACTTTCAAATGCTGAGAACCTTTTTCCGCCTATACTTCGGCAAAGAGGCCTCACGGCTGGATATTACCTATTTAGAGCTGGCTTTAGAAAGCATTTATAACGAAAGAGAGATCCTTTGGGATACGGATATTAAACAGCTCAAGAATCAGGATTACCCGATTATGCAAGAACTATTTTACTGGCTTGAAAAGAAGGCTCTTAAGGAATCGACAAAGCCGGTGTGGGAAAAGTTGATGATGCTAACTCGTCCTGCAGCTGTTGGTGCAGATAGTCCGCTGTGGAACGGTCCTACAACGGTAGAAGCGAATTCCGATTTCATCGTCCTGGATACCAATAACTTAGTGGATGCCGACAAAGAAATTCAGCAGGCTCAATATTACAACGTATTAGGCTGGAGCTGGAACAAGATTAGTTTTGACCGTTTGCAGAAATGTATTCTTGCCGGAGACGAATTTTATCTGAATGTAGATCCTGAAAATCCGGAAGTCCTGAAGTTTGCGCGTAATACTTCCAAGCGTATCCGAAAATACGAAGGGGCTTTATGGGTTATTACGCACAACATGAATGACTTTATGGATCCAGCAGTTCAGCGCTACGGTCAATCTTTGCTTGATAATCCGGTATACAAAATCATTATGGGCCAAGGGGAAAACGATATTCAGTCCTTGACAAAGCTCATGCATTTAACGGAAAAAGAAATCGAGACCCTTCAGACCGGAAACCGTGGAGAAGCCTTATTCTTCGCCGGAAATCGCAGAGTACACACCACTTTTGAAGTGTCTAATGAAGAGTTGGCCTTGTTCGGAAAGGGCGGCGGCCGCTAATGTGGTCGTTTCTCGCCAAGGCGGCTCTTTCCTCAGTACCAAAGGATAAAGCGTTGTTTGCTGTCGTATTCATTCCTCTTGGGCTAATTCTCTTTATAGGGATGTTTTTTGCGGGCCCTGGTACGGTTTCAAAGCATGTACCACTCGGGGAGGATGATCAGTACCGGTATTATATCAATGCAGCTGCTCAAATGAAGACAGAGACAAACATTGAGGTTGACTATCAACAAATCATGGCCATCGATGCGGTTCTGCTGCAGCAAGATTTCACATTAAGCAGCCAACAAAGAGCATACAACTATAAATCCTACTTCATTCGAACGGAGACAGAGACAGTCTCTTGTGGAACGCAGGCTACCGCAACAGGAACAATTGTTACAGGGAGAATAGTGGGTTTATCTGGATCTCAAGCGTCAGCTACGCCTGCGCCTACAGCTAGCTGTACTAAAACCCTATACTACGCTCGTACATTCGATGAAGTTCTGCAGCTGCTCGTCGATAACCACATTATTAGATCAGATCAAATCGAAGATATCAAAGACTTCATAAAATTTAAAATCACCTTAAATGATTTTAATGATGACGATGAAGAAGAAGCTACTGGCGGTTTGGTCGTAGAAGGAGATTTTGATTTAAAGGAAGATATGTTTGTGTGGCCACTCCCCAGATCCAATACCCGCATAACTTCACCCTTTGGGATGCGTGTACATCCCGTAACAGGGGTTAGAACTGGACACAAGGGAGTAGATCTTGGAGCGAGTACCGGTACTGAAATTTATTCCATTGCAGACGGTACAGTGAGTTTCGTAGGGAATATAGGCAATGGGGGTAATGCGGTGTACATAAATCATGGATCAGGAATCATTTCAAAATATATGCACATGAGCCAGTTTAATGTGTATGCCGGGCAAAATGTCAGGGCAGGGGAGCTCATAGGATTGGCAGGAGCTACCGGCCGTGTAACCGGTCCCCATCTGCACTTACAAATTGATGTGAATGGACAGCCTGTAGATCCTATGAAGTTCTATTGATTTTGAGATTTTACAATTGTAGAAACCAAGTTAATTAATACATTACTCTCATCATTAATAAACGTTTTCAACAACGAAACAATAGTAGACCGGTGTTCCACAGGTAATTCGTGGCAAAGTTCAATAATTTCTAGCTCATATGTACTTAAAGCGTTATCAGATAAACAGAAGTAATCTTCTATAGGTAAGATCTCGATTAGGGGTACATCAAAACCTGATGCAATTTTTTCTAGTGTATCTAGTTGAGGGCTGCGTTTATTGCTCTCAATATCACTAACAGTGGATTGAGTAACGCCAGATCGTTCAGCTAAGTAATCAGCACTCCACTTGCGTTCCTTTCGCATGGCACGTATTTTCGTTCCAAGAGACATTTGGTCAACCCCACAATTTTTTTGAAAGTCAAAGTATATTCTATCATAGGTCTAATTGACTGAAAAATGATATTCATATCCTTAGTCAAAATGCCTAAAGATATACATGTTAAATGTTCATCTTTTAACAGATGATCATTGTAAACCATCTGATTAAAGGTTATAATTGAGTTAGAAAAATAATACTATTTACTTAATTTTTGAAATAATTAGTCGAAATAGATCACACCCCTGGAACTAATTATTCATCCTTAAAAAGGAAGTGAGTGGAAATATTTAGTCATTATTTAGGATTTTAGTCACTATTTTATGCTTTAATTCGATTTCAGGGGGCGTTTATCAGCATGTATGGTTTGATTGTAAGCCGAGAACACAGCAAAGATGCGCATGATGCAATCAAAGGACAGGAAATTTGGTTTGATAAGATTGGCAGTTTTACGCAAGAAGTTTTTCTCCAATATTGTCAATCAGCTGCAAATGTAAATCTATCTGTACTGATAGTGGATTTGGATTCTACGGATCCAGCCAGCTTTATCCGCGGCATTCGTATTTTTAGACAGGCCCGAAGAGAAACGCGTATTATTCTGCTAGCGCCTGGAAGAAAGCCGGGAGACCCGACGATTACCTCTCTCTTGCCATTGCAGATCTACGACATTATTGCTCCAGAAGAAGATCCGGAGCATGAAGATGATGACGAGGAAAACGATGACGAAGATCAAGAAGATAGATACGTTGAGGAAGATCCAGAAGCCCTTTCCTATCTGGCACTTCTAATTAAAAATCAGTTAGCAGGAGACTATGGGTACGGTAACATTGCACGCTGGGATACGCTGGCAGATGGCGTAATCGAAATCAATGTCCAGCAGCAGATCGCAGAAAAAGAGAAGGTAAGGGAAAAGCCAGAAAGAAAAGAGCGCCCGGTTACTACAGATCCATCGTTGGTCGAGCACATTCATAGTATTGAACTCGAACCGCCCCCCCAAAGGCAACCAATCAAAGAAATCGTTGTGAAGGAACGGATCATCGGCACAGTAATAATCGCTGTTGCCGGATCCGGTAACCGCACCGGCACGACCCACACATCAATCCGCATAGCTAAATTCTTGAGTTCATTATCGCTTTCGGTCGCTTGTGTGGAGTTGATAGACAATACCATGAACTCCCCGGCATTCTTCACTTTCGAATCTGATGTAGCGACAGAAAGGAACGTCGATTTAGGGTTTCGATACCAAGAAATCGATTTTTTTACGGGTGTGAATATGCAAGAGTACATAGAAATTCACTCTGCCGGCTACCAGTACTTGGTTTTAGATATGGGGAAAGTAATTACTCAAGGCGACGATGGGTTTATCTTGGGAGAGTATGCACAAGAGTTCTTCAGATCAGATCTACCGATCGTAACAACGACTGCCGGGCTTTGGGATTTCGGGCATTTAATTGGATGCATCGATGGATTATGGGCGAAGGGTTGGAAAAGATCTATACCTATCCTGGTAAATCTTTGTGACGAGGCTAGTTTTAAAAAACTATCCCAAGTCTTCTCGAAAAATGAAAAGGAGAATTTACAAATTCAGTTCATTGAGCACTCCTATCAAGTTGACCCTTTTGAAGATTGCATCGAAATGGAGAATACCTACAGGGAAATGCTCAGTGAGTTCTTGCCGAAAGAGAAAAAGAAAAAAACAAGCAGATTTAAATTATTTGGTAACAAAAAGTGAATGGAGGTTCGTAATGATTCTGAAACGTAATTATATTTTCGCCTTTCTGGTTCTGCTAATTGGTTTTGGGGGGCTGCTAGGCTACGACTTATATTTCAAACCTTACGTATTATCGCAAAAAGTAGTGAAAATCAAGGTAGCCAAGGGGAGCATCCTTCCTAAAAATTATGTGCTTACACCAAGCGATCTTTACATGGATTCGGTACAAACAAAGGATGTACCCGAGAACGCAGTGAAGAGAATGAGTGATGTTGAAAATAAGATATTGAATGTGGATGTGACGGATGGACTCATTCTCACAAGTTCATTAGTAGATGTTAACAATCTGGAACCCAAGGACAATGAAGGAATCTTCCCTATCCGTAAAGAGGATATTTATGCGATAAACGGATCTCTACGAGCACGAGATAAAGTTGATCTGTACCTGGTATATACAGAAGAACAACGAAGAAAAGCACAATCTACACCTGCAGCCGGTGTAGTAACGGAGGCGGAAGTAGATTCCTCTGTTTTAAAAAGTTCATTTTTAAGTAACATATCAGTCAATTATGTACGAACTGATGATAATAACGATGTCAGAGATACCGCGGATGGCAAGACAACAAATCGGGTTACGTCAACCGGGAAAATTGCCGCCCCTGAGCTGCTTTTAAGTGATGATCAGGGAAGTGAGTTGAAAACCTATCTGGAGCAAGGTTATAAGTTGTGGATCGTTCGTGTAGATTAGGAGGCATTCAAATGAACAAAATTTTCACATTCGGTCTGGATCACATCAGCATTCAGACTTTAAAGGAATCCGGGTACGAAGTCATTACTCAAAATATTCTTCCAGATGCTCCGCAACTCGTTAGTAATATGCTCATTATGACCAGTGAGCGCGTGCCCTTGCAAAGAATTAGAGAAGTAAGACAGAGTTTTCCGGATGCAAAACTTCTTTATTGGTATCAGCTCAAGCAGGTCAAACAGCTTGCATCAATTTATCTACTTTGTCAAGAAAATGACGTCCATTTTTTATCGCCTCGTTCAACTTCGCTTGCTCTGGTGGAAAAGGTCAAATTCGTTCTCGAAGAAGAAGCAGCTCTGCAGAACCGGGTGCTTGGAATTTTCGGATCAGGCCCAGGAATCGGCTGTACAAGCGTGGCAAAGGTATTAGCTCGAAGAATTGCAGCTACCGGTAAGAAAACAATTTTGCTTGGTCTAAATTTATATGATCCCGGGCTGGATCAACCAGCAAATATAAGTTTGAACCAGCTGCGTTCCAGAATTACAAGAAGGATGATCACGGAAAGCGATTTTGAAAATTTGCTCAACCAAGATGGTTATCGGTATCTCCCAGGGAATTACGATTATCTTGCTACTCATGACTATACGGAGGAAGAAATTGAATACCTCATGGATGAAAGTCAAAAGTATGCAGATGTTGTGATTTGTGATTTTGGCAGCATCCCGGAAAGCGCAGCCTGGTATGTAGGTATGCAGCATTCCGCGCTCCGATTTATCGTCACGCATCAAAAGCATTCACACCGGCTTCTGGATCTGCTAGAGCTGGCTAAGCATGTGGATTTGCAACCTATTGACTTCCGGTTGATTCTTAACCGGAGTAATATAGCTACTTCGCTATCAGGGAATATTTCGGGTTTGACTGGTAGTGAAGTGTTCCTGGAGTTTCCGCATTATGAAGGGTTGCCCGAGTCACTTCCCTTGGGCAAAAAAGAAATTCAGGCTGTTGATGAAAAGATCCAGTCACTATTGATTTCATTAGGATTAAGCGAACAACAACAGATTAAAAAGAGGGGAAGACTCTTCTCATGACGATTCTAAAGAAAGAACCCTTAGAAGCACTTGGTGAATACCGCAAATTCAGTCTTAAAGAGCAGTTACACCTACGTCAGCGAATCGGGAATGATAATTTCCAGGAATATCTCCAGAATTTGAAAAATGAGTTAAGCACTGAGTTAAACAAAGAAGGAAATAAGCTAAATAAGATGGACGTTCAATCACTGTTTTCTGCAACTGGGTTAGTAGAATATTTCATGAATGAAATCGGAAAACACACACGACGGACTCCATTCCGTGGTCTTCTTCCAGAAGCATACAATGATATTAACGAAGCGCTTTTTCAGGAATGGAAAGGCTTTGGATCTTCCTATCAGTGGTTTACAGATAAAAAGTTTGCCGAATCATCGGGGATGCAGATCATTGGAAAAGAGATTTTCTATAACCACAAGGGTAGATTTATACCCTATCCCTTTAAAATGTCTTCCAGCACCCGAGTCGAACAGTTAACTCGTCAGCTAATGGCATCCGCCCCCAATTTAAAGTTGAATCGGGAGAATCCATCAGCCGAGCTTGATATGGAAGATCCGTTGTGGCCTGGGCGCTTCATCCGGCTGGCCTTGTGGGTTCCTCCCCGGGTTTGGCCAGGGTTCACCACGATATCAAGCCGACGACAAATTGTTGAGTATTTAAGTTTAGACGACCAAGCTGGAACGGGATCGCTTCCAGCTGAAGCAATTAACTTAATACGTTACTTAATCAGGACCTACCGGAATACGCTTATTGCCGGTCCAGTAGGATCCGGAAAATCAACTTTTGCCAATACGGTCGTAGGTGAGCAGTTATATGGAGCGGACAGATGCATGGGAGTCGTAATGATTGAAAAACATGCGGAATCTATACTTCCGAATGTAATCAAGGGGCATCGGATTATTCCTATCATTGCAGCGAATGAAGAATTAATGGAAGTGGGCATTGAGTCTTTACGACATGACCCAGACATTCTCTACATGACGGAAATGCGATATTACGAATGGGCTTTTTATCTGTGGTGCGGCGAGAAGGGATATGATGCACTTACAGGCACCTTCCATACCGTTGATGCAGAAGATATTCCTTATCAAGGCGCATTTGCCGTAGCTACACAAGTAGGCGGGAACCTTAAAGGACATCTGGTATCGGCGCTTAAATCCTGTGAGCTGGTATTTATTTTTGACAAGGTAGTTAATGAGGAAAATCGGACTCAGCCGCGGCTAATGCGTATTTCCGAAATTTTTTATGATGAGGATAGAAACACAGTGTATGCTCATGATCTTATGAGATATGAAGATGGGAAATGGACCTACGATGACCAGATGATGTCAAAAGCTATGCTGGAGAGAATGGAAAGAAAAGATGCAGAAGCGACAAGGTTATTTCTATTGGAACTGAAAAAACTCACCGCTGCTAAACCAATGAAGAATCCAATTAAAGAAAGTATTAAATCTCGCTTGGTTCTTCAGGAAGGGTTGTGAGGAATGGTTCCATTTTTAGTAGAGTTGCTATTTCATATCGTCATTGCCTACGGATTATGGATGCTAATAGTACCATTTTTTAATAGCTACTATCAGACACTAAGTAAGAGATTTGATTATCGTAGAACCATTAAAAACAGAGTGGTTAGTAAACAACAGAGCAAGACCCAAAAGAAATCTTCCAGCCTTATATTAAACCATTTGGAAGATCTGCTGTACCTCAGCACTAAAAACTATCAGCCTGGGGCAAGCGTTGTTTTGTTCTTTGTCGGTACCGGCTTTCTAATGATTGCTGTTTTCTTAATTGTTCTACTGACATTGCGGGAATTACCTATGCATTTGAATTTTAGCAACAGTCTCATTATTGATGACGGCAGCAGCAAGGATACAAGGCCCCTTCAAGCCATCTGGCGAGTTTCGCTGCTGCTATCCTTTATTGCAGGAACCTTTCCTTATTTAAGGCTCCGTTACCAATTCGTGCAGAAGAAAAATAAAGCGAGCTATGATCTATTAGAAGTTATAAAGATTTATGCCAAGTTTGGCTATTTAAATGTAAGTGGTGCCCTTGCACAAACGGCCAGTTTGCTAACACCTAAAAATGTACTCCAGCGGCCAGTATTTATATTAAGTGATGTTTTCGCCAGTTACACCGATGAATACGAGTTGAATGCTGGGATCGATCGCTTTTCTGCAGCCGTTGATACCACATTTTCAAACATCTTTGTCTCCAATCTTATGTTCGCTGAAAGAGAAAGTAATCATCAGCTGGCTGGAGCGTTATTAGAATTGACCCAATCCATGGAGCAGCAGCGGGAAACGATCATCAATGTGAAATCAAAGAATCGTGATGCTATTCAGCTGGGGTTATTCGGAAATGTAATTGTAATTGCAATGTCAATTGGTACATTCATTCAATTGCTAACGCCTTCGATATACTTCAAATTGCAATTTCAAACGACAGTCGGCCTTACATTTTTAGCGGTCATCGTAAGTACAATGTTCATTTCTATTGCAATCAGCACTGTCTTGGCAAAACCGAGACTGGATTATCATTAAGAATATCGTAAATAAGGGAGGTGGAGAATTCTGGAGCGAGTGCTTGTTTTAATTACAATTGTTGGAATCGTGTACCTTGCCTTTGTGGTCTTTTTAAGCGGCGGGAAAAGAGAAACTAATAACTTGCTGCGCAAACAGTTAACAATGAAAAATGTTCGAAACAAGCTGGAATCAGAAAAGCTACAGGATCTTCTTGATAAAGCGGGCATTCCTTCTGCTTCTGGAAATATCAATCTTTTCCGATACGGGGCAGCCGGGTTATATCTAATCCTACAGCTTTCAGTCAGCTATATTCGAAAGGATCCGCCGACAGTTTCAGACTTTATTATTCCTGCAGCCATTATTACGGTTACAAGCAGTGCGAAATTTGCTCCATTAGGCGCTTTCCTACGGAAAATGCATGCAAACAAAATCTCAAGAAAAGATGGCGAGCTAATCTCTTTTTTGAAGCTATACGAAAATAATCGGATGAAAAAGAGAGGGCATACAGAGTTTTCGGCCTATTGTGCCCAAGTTGCAGCACACTCTAAATACATTCGCCAGGAATTATACGAGCTGTCTCAGCGTTCAATCGATGAAGGCGTCGAAAAAGCAATCGATTGGTTTTGTGAACAATTTCCTTCAAACCATCCTTTCATTGCAGATATTCGAAGTATTATGTTAGCGACAGAAAGTATGAGTTCAGACGAGGATGCTATCAGTTATTTAAATAATCAGAGTAAGATTATTTCCAAAATCTCTTCAGATCAGTATGGGCGTAGATGGGGCAACATAGGCAGTATTGCAACATTTATTACGCTTTCTCCTGCAATGACTACTTTTCTGATGATTGTTGTTCTATCACTGATGTATGTGATGATCATCAAAAATCAATACGGTACCGTGGGCCTTTAAAATTAATCATACATTCACTACGTATAGGGGGGATGAAGATGCATTTTGAAAGGAGTGGTTAGGATGTGAAAGAAATATCCACTAGGTCAAAAGTCAAAAAAAACACAAACAAAAAGGGAGATAATAATAACATGAATATGACAATAGCTAAAGCATTCTTCTTGGTTTTCACACTACTTTGCTTGATCATTGGTATCACAGTTTTCACTAACTATACACGTACTACTGTAAACAATTCCACATCCAATCCGCCTGTAATTCCAACTAGCTACCTTCAAATTCAGGAAGCGCCAGGGAATCACACTACTTTGGCTGCATAGAGTAAATGAACCAGACCATTGCAAAAGCTGTATACCTAGCTTTGGGGCTAGTAATCGCTGGGATATTTATAAATGCAGCTGTGAATTATATTGGATCAGGCCAGGACACTGTTATGACGGAAACGAAAAAAGTAGAGAATTATTAAAGGAGATTTGACATGAAGGAAACCATCCTCCGGGCGTTATTTTTGTGGTTTGCGTTATTTATTCTCTTGCAGCCGATATTTTCTTACATAGATTCACTACTTGATGTGCAAGTGAAGGCAAACACCTCATATCTGGCACAAAAGGCAGCAACCGAGGGGATGGTGACTTCTAGCCTTAAAAATGAAGTCATAAATAACCTTAAGCGGTTAGGATTTAGCGCAGATGAGATTCAAATCACGAGCTCAACTACAACCGTTCAGGACCGAAAAACGCGGCTGGACGTATACATACGCGCTCCCCGTATTAACTTATTTCCCTATACTTTTGGTTCAGTCGCTCAGCCAAAAGAGTATTACGGTCACAGTTCAATCATGAGTGAATACTTGAACTGAAGGTGAAGAGTCATGGATTTTATAATTAAGTTAGTATTTGTTTTGTTCATCTTCATTCAAACCTGGTTTTTCCAACTACAGAACGATGAATGGGATATCACCCGTTCTATGCTCAAAGACGCGAATAATATGGCTGTACATGACGCATCTCTGGAAATAGATGAATTATCCCTTGGACAAGGGGATGTCATCATCGATCCAGACGAAGCACTCCAAACATTTAGAGAATCACTGGAAGCTAATCTAGGTCTTGATGCTAGCCTGACGCCCAAAAGCGGCAGCCGGATGAGATCTAAGGTAGAGATTGTAGATTTTCGAATTTTGGACGATTCGAATACAACCTTTCCGATATTATATGAAGACACTGCTAATGGCATCACGAAATATTTAACGGGGCCGGCCGTAGTGGCCGTGATAAAAACGAAGCACCCCGTTTATATTACCCGGATCTACACACCAAGTGACATCCAGGTACCGGCTGTCCAGGAACTAAAATTGGATGAATAGTCAATGATGCCGATGCGTCCTTTAGTGGCTCAGGTCGCCCCTGTTCAAGCTTACCATTACCGGTTTGAACCGCAATAACGCTCCGGCATATCCTCCCGGCGTTGCCGGTCCGGTAATCCTCACTTTTATTGCCCTTCAAGTTCAGCGGCCCCTTCCCAAGCTTCGCTCGGGTGGGGCCCCTACCGCTGAACTACCCGGTGATCTGTATTCGGCTGAAGCGTATTCGAAATGGTAATCCTGCCCCGAGGCGAGCCTTAGCAGGACGCATCACAAATTAAAAATTCAAAGGAGAGACTGACATGAAGAATAACGTTTTGAAAATTGTGTTGGCTGCTGGAATGTTTACTAGTGTTATTTTGGAGCAAGTAGGATTTGTAAGTGCTGCAGCAACGTCAAAGCCGGCAGCTGCATCCGCAGTAAAGCTGATACCAACGTCAGCACCTAAACCTACTGCAGTACCAATAATGACAGATAATCTCTCGAAATTTGGACTGAAGAAGGACGTGGAACTCCCAGTGACTGTTACTGCTGGAGGTCTGAGCTATACGCTTGAAAAAATTATGGTTTATGACTTTAACTCTAAAGAAGCTGTTTCACTGCGTAAAACATATCAATATGCTGAAGAATCTGGAATGTTAAGTAAACCTAAATATTTTGTTTGGACCAAAATTACAGTTAAAAATAATAGTAAAAAGATATTTGATACTACTACTGGAGAAAAGTGGAGCCTTAGATTTAAAGGTAAAACTACTTTAGAACCAGTGTATAACTGGTCCAGAATAAATAAAATAAATGATAAATTAGCGGTAAATAGGATGAAATTAAATCCAGGGGAACAATTAACAACATATCAAGCATATATGTACGGTGAAGATTTTAAGTATTTCTTAATTCAGGTTCGCTTCAATGGGGAGTTCTCTGAAAAATTTGTAGTAAAGGAATCATAGAATCTCATGAAAAACAGAAAAAAAATTCTTACTTGGTTACTGATTTTAGTAATAATCTTCTTGACGGTATATCCTCCTGCTTACAAATTAGCCCATGCAGACAGTGCCAAAAGTGGTACGGTATCTATCCCTATTTCAACAGGATTAACGGGATCTGATAACAGCGCTAAGTCATTCTCGTTAGGACTCCCTGAAGGTGTAAATAGTGGTTCAATTATACCGGGATCAATAAAATATAACGGAAACAACACAGTAATTGGAAGCATTACTGTTAGTGATGGTAAGCTAAACCTCACATTAAAAGGTAATGAGTCTACTAAGACAATCCCCGGTATATTGGGTTATCAAGCTTCTTTTGAGACGATGTTTGAAGCAAATATATATAATTCCATCTGGCTATATTCAGATGGTTCTCGTTGGCAAATCAATGAATATGACGAAAAGACAGATACTGACAACAAGTCCCATGATGTAAGAGCTTCAGACAGTAATCCTTCTAAGAATCCTCCTAAAACAGTTGTTTCTGCTGGACCAAGGCAAGACACTAAATACTTAAAATGGTATAACGGATCAAAAACAGAAGTTATTGATCCTGCCGATATTATTCAGTCAACGATCTCACCAAAGCTTTACTCTAATAGTAAGTATGTTGATGAAAAACCTAAATTTAAAAACGGGAGAGTCATTATAAATTACTATATTCCCAATACTGTTCCTTATACAGCTGAAGATAAAACTGGTCTATCTGGTATGGCGGAGGGAAGGCGATATTACGCATTTGCTCAATATTATTATGAAGCCTCTGCCAAAGTGAAGTCTTACAGTTACGGGGGGACCGTTACCTTTAATTATTCTCCACCAACAGAACCCACTCTGGTAGGTAATTCCGCAGTTTTAAAGCCTAACCCCAACCCGACCCAATTCGAGCAAAAAGATGTTCTTGTGCAGCTTTCTCTTAAAGGTACACTTCAAGTGTATATGGACACCTCAAACATAGAAGAGTGGGTGTTCTACGCTAAAAAGAAAGGGGAAAGTGAGGCGAAAATTAAGAAAAGCTATAGTAAGACACTTACCAGCATGCAGACCTTTGATGGTGATGCGTTCACAATTAAAAAAGGTGATGTCAAGGGGGATATTTTTACCCAGGATTATGTGCTTACAGTAACGGTGCGCTTTACAAAGCCGATCATTACTCCAACTGGATCAATTACGCAGTTGACTCAAACGCTTGGTGAAACCGTTAAGGTTTATACGATTCCTGTTCCACCCCCGCTAACTCCTGAAGTAACACCGGAGCCGGAGAGTATCAAGAAGCCACCTGTTGCCATAATAATGGCTCCAGCAACAATTAAAGCAGGAGAAGAATTTATCATGAGTGGCGGTGGATCCTATGATCCGGATGGGACTATTAAGGATTACACTTGGGATACTCCGGGTATAGGAGATATTGTCATCGGACAAAGTAGCACAACCTGGTATCCGGAGAGTAGTTTGGGCGAAAATAAGGTTGGGCTCACTGTAACTGATAATGACGGCTTGACTGGTTATACAAGCAAATATATTACCGTTATCAAACCTGAGCCCGTAGCCGGCCTGCAAGTGAAGGGAATTTTGAAGCAAAATCGTAAAGTGACTATACATAGTACTAGCAGTAGTCCAGCGCGATATCCGCTCAATGATTCGCTTACTAAAATCACCATTTCGGTTGTATCTGGCGGGACAAATTCAGACATAAAATATAGTGGATCCTTAAACGGTATTAAAGATAAGGATATTCTCTTCAAGCATCCAGGAATATACAAGGCCTCGATATCAGTCGAGAACACCCTGGGATATACCGATACCGCGTCGGTGACATTTACAATTCAACCAGACCAACCGCCTACCGTATATTTCTATATGCAGCCGGTAGTGTACAGGGATCCACAGAACGGAAATAAGGCCTCTGTCACTATTGAAGATTTCTCATTTTCACCAGATGGCGATTTGATTAAGTACCGTCAGTGGCAGTATCGATACGACTCGGACAATGACGGTAGCTTCGAGGATGAATCTTGGGTGACGTTCAGTGATGCCAATCTGGATCATCTCAATCTAGAGGTTAACCAAGTAGGAAGATATGAGGTTCGTGCCGTAGAAACAGAAGAATTCGGCCAAGCGACGATTGATGAATTTGTTACTGCTGCAGATCGGAGATCAGCGGATTCATATAGCAGTGCAGTCCAGCCAGTTGTCGAACGCATTGTAGAAGTGCTAAATCGAGGACCTGAAGGTGATTGGACGTGGTAAAGATCAGAAAAGAAAAGCGAATAATAATACTGGATAGATTTCTCAAAGTGCTTTTATGCTTAATACTGCTATTACCTTTTGAATTACGAGGTTTTGGTACACAATTTGCACTGGCTTTAGATACAACTGTTGTTAAATACAATGACTATTATGCGCCTGCAGCAGATCTCTATGCAGAATTGCCCCGAGATTCAGGATTTTTTGATAATCTTTTTATAGCTAAAAGTTACGTTCATCGGGAAGCCTTTTCAGTTACCAACATTCAATACAATAGAGTAACAAAGATATTTTCTTTTGATATAAGTACATTTACTTCATCCATAAAAACTTATCGAGAAGATCATCATCCAACCTACAACGTTATGGCTGACAATGCACCCCAAACAAAGCATTCTATTTATGGGTTTAGCCCGAGATTGGATAGGGATATGGAGTTTGCCAAATATGAGAGGTTTGAAGGAAACACTATAGACGATAGGCCTATGGATTATGAAGAGGACAGTTTTACCGCTGTGGGGGGGAGCTTTTCATATGATTTGAGCATAGTGGATTTCAGGGGGGATTATCTAAGTGGAGATCCAAAATTTTTAGAAGTCGGTACCTCATGGAGTGACTTGATGTATAACGGATTACAAGCGATGTATTACGTAAACGACTATCATAAAATTCCGTTGATAACAAATAGTGCACCGAGCCTATCCCTCATTACGCAGAATAATATGACCATTCAAAATGAAGAAGGAATGAATATTTTAAACGTTGAAGGTTATGTGCAAGATCCGGATAATGATACCGTAGATCTAATCATTGAGGTTCCTAATGGTGTGTATTACCGAAAAGAAAAAGTATCCAATACACTTTCAGCACATTATTTTTCAATACCGATAGATGCGATAGCAGACTCTCTCTCTCCAGGGACGTTTCCGATTAAGGTAAGTGTGGTCGATCCCTATAATAAAAAAGCTGAAGCAAGTCTATCATTTAATGTACAGATTCGGTTAAAGAATAAATCCTTTATGCTGATTAATACTCCGGTGCAATTGAGCAACACATACACGGACTATGAAAATGACCCTCAATATGCGATTCGTTTTGGGTATGATCATGACCCATACTTCTTCGACAATCCTATGGGCATCATTTCAGACAGTGGAATATGGCGGACGTCCCAATATACATCCTTCCCGTACAGCGGGGTATATCGGGCCTACTTTCAATTGAAGGACAATCCGAAGAATGATGACCGGTTTGATAATTATCGGCTGTGGGGCAGAGAGAATTTATCGTCCATGACCTTCCATGTTCACCGAAAACCGATTGCCTTATTCTCGGCCAAGCTTGTGAACGGCAGCCTGCAGTTAACAGATGCTTCCTATGACTTGGACCATACGAGCAGCATCAATAAGGGGATCGCAGTCTGGCAGTGGCAATACAAAAAAACGGCGAATGAAACCTGGACAGAGGGCCAACCACCCGCGCAGCTACCGACCAGTGATCAGTATGAAGTCCGCCTTCGGGTCAGAGACGTTGACGGCGAGACGGGGCTGGGAGTGTGGAGTGATTGGTGCCAGCGTACCGTAGCCAGTGGAGGAAACTTGCCACCAGTGGCCATGTTCATTGTTGATCCCAATATTGTCTCCTACAGAAGGGCAACAACTATTACCGACAGATCGTTCGACCCCGATAACGATCCGCTAGATACATATCAATGGAGCATTGTAAAAAATAGCAGTCAGACAGTATGGTCATATTCTGGGGGGGGGACAACGCCGCCGAATATCGCCGGTTACGGCATCGGCAGCTATGTAGTCACCTTAAGGGTACGAGATAATCGCGGGCTTTGGTCGGATTACTACAGCCAGACCGTGACCGTGATTAATTCTCCACCAGCTGCAGACTTTTACATGCCGGCAGAAATTTATCGGGATACCGTTGTGACAATGGAAAATAAGACACCGGATCCGGATGCAGACGGGGATGTCCTATCATATACATGGAACGGAAGGCTGAATGGTGGAGCATCTTATTATGCCGGCAGTACGCGAAATCAGGTGGTGAAGATCAGTGATCTGATGAGCTGGTACGGAATATCTCCTAAACAAGCAGTGTCGGATAACTGGGAAATGATACTTAAGGCATCCGATGGTTCGTTAAGCTCTACAGCTACCCGGCAGTTTGCCGTAAAAAATCATATTCCGGAAGCCGCGATAAATGGCAAAGACACTGTTTATCAATATGATGTCGGCGTCTATTCAGCTGCCGATACCGATGAAGATCCCTCGGACGTAGCCGGTCTGAAGCAGTACTGGAAGGTGACGGACAGCGATGGACAAATCAGCTGGTCCGGAGATAACGGAAGCGTCAATGTAGCGTTTGATATTCCAGGTGTATACACGATTGAGCATTGGGCAATCGACCAGATCGGTGCGAAATCCAATGTAGCCACACTCAAAGTGACGGTCACACGGAATCTGGCGCCCTCGATGACCTTAACGAGACCTACTGGCACACAGACAGCACCAACCGTGATCGATGCGCAGCTGCAAGGAGATCCCCTCATACAGTGGACTTACGCCGATCCGGAAAATGATCTGCAGGAAAGATATCGACTCGAATTTTTTGACGCCAGTGGCTTATTGGCCAACACCGTCGAGAATGCCGATGCCACCGGCTTGCTTCGGCAGTATCAGGTGCCGAACCAGACGTTTGAGCGGTTCAAATATTTCACCGTATACGGCCGGGCATACTCCAAGCTATCGTGGTCGGAGATCTCTAATGAGAAGACGTTCATTATCGACAATCCGCCACAACCGGGCTTTATGCTCATGACTGACACTGGCCGCAATGCAGCTCAGGTGCCCATTTACCGGACGGATACACTCACGATTAATGGGACGGCTACGGATGCGGATATAGTAAATGGAGACACCATCAGCTATAAATATTACCTGAAGCCGGCCGGAGGAACAGAGGGGTTAGCCAGCACACTGAGTACGTTTACCAAACAGTTCAGTACAAACGGAGCCTTTACGTACCGACAGGTTGTAACAGACTCCCTGGGGCTCAGTAGAGAGCTGTCACAAGTAGTCACGGTAGTAAACCGGATCCCAACTGTCAGCATTACCTACCCGAGCAGCAGCAGCACAAGCAGTCCAACAATAGCCAGTACCCTGACCCCGATCATCAAGTGGGATTACCAGGATGAAGATGGGGATCTGCAGCAGCGGTATAAGGTGCGGATTATCAATCTAAGCACTGGTGCAGTAACAGCACAATCTGGCGATCAAGCATCCAGCGTCAAGCAATGGCAGGTGCCGGCTGGCGCGCTTGCGGAAAATGTGAAATATGCAGTGGAGGTAGAGGCATACGATGGCTACGGCTGGAGTAACATATCTCCGCGGAAATATTTCATGGTTAACCTTCTTAGTGTAGTGGGCCGGGTGCAGCACACAACACAGTGGAATGAGAACCGACAAGCCTACAATCTCAAAAAGAGTGGAAATGCTGAAAGTCCGCGAGGGTATAACGTGTATTGGGCAGGCGAAGCATTTGTTCTTCAGGCTGATACGACCGGTATGCCGAATACGGTCCAAGTGACTATGACGGGCGGCTACAGCACACAGCTCACTGCGACCAGCAGTGATCGGTTGCGATGGACGGGGCAGCTCTACGATTCTACTTTTGAGAATCTGCCAGATGGGCCGATTACTTTTACATTTACGGCGACAAATGACTATCACACTAAGGTTGATACTAAGACTGTCACGATTCAAGGGGATTGGACTGAGTATATCCAAACTCATCGCGTAAAATAGAAAAAAAGTTTGTTTGTGGCCGGTGGCAATTGACTGATTTCAATGGTCAAATACCATCGGCCATTTTTTTAGTATTGGGTAACAAAGCTTTGCGCAGAAACTGTTTAAGTTGAAAATAATTGCGTATTTATTCAATATTTATTGAGTTTATATGCAACTTTTATGGTATAATTATACTAATGAATAAAGCTTAAGCGGAGGAAACAAATGGACTTCAATCGATACATCAGGGAGTTGCGATTAGCGAATAGATTAAGTCAAGTGCAGCTGGCTGAAATGGCGGGCATAAAAACTCCTTATCTTAGCAAGATTGAAAAAGGAAAAGTACCTGCTCCTTCTGAAGCTGTGCTCATTCGTATGGCAGCCGTTTTAAATGAGGATTACCATCGGATGATTGTGAATGCGGGGAAAGTGCCGAAGGACTTCCAGGAAGTCATCCAAACCGATGAGAAGGCATTTCAATATTTGAAGAACAAGGTGAAACATAAAGAGCAGGGAGGGCGGATCTAGTGGGTGTACATTTCACAACTGAATTCATCGATGAATTATTAAAACACGTTGATATGATGGAGATTATGGAGAAGTACGGTATCCGCGTCAAACCAGGTACAGGGATCAATAATTTCTACCAAGCTAGCTTCTGTTGTAATAAATCCGATTTTGAAAACGGACGTATTCGTAAGACAACTCAAACGTACAAGTGCCAGGCTTGCAAAACGGGAGGCAACGCTCTTCATTTCCTGATGAAGGTGGCCAATCTCAGTTATCCTGCAGCAGTCACTATGTTGGCAGAAATGTATGGGGTTGAACTGCCGGCATATGACACGGAAAAACGGAAAGAAGAAGTCCGTAAAGAAAAGGCGCTTAAGCTGGCTGCTGCCTTCTACAGCGCTCAAGAGAACAATGATTACATAATTGGCCGGGGAGTTTCGAAAGAGGTCATAAAACGGCGTACAGTGGGTTATGCGCCGGGCGGAAGGGCTTTGCGTAGCCACTTGGAAAAGTACGGGTACACTAAGTCTGAATTGCTGGAATACAGATTGATCAACTCTAAAGGTCTGGATTCCTTCTTTTATCGAGCGGTAGTGCCCGTTTATATGAACGGCAAGGTTATCGACTTATACGGACGATCTATTGATGACAGTAAGAGTGGCGTAAAACATTTCTACCTCTATGGAGATAATATCCTGGGAGGTTTTGATGACCTTGATCCGGATAAATTCGTTGTCTTATATGAAGCAGCCATTGATCGTCTTGTCGCTGAGAGTCACGGCATCGAAAATGGAGTCGATTCGGGTGGCGCTCATAAATTCACTGCAAATCATGCTCGTAAACTGCGTAAAAAGGGCGTGCAAAATGTTCTGGTGGTCTATGATGGTGACAAAGCCGGCCGGGCCGGTGCTTTGGCTTCAGGACAATTCCTTGTAGAAGCCGGTATCAATGTATGGATCGGTGAGCTGCCGGAGAAGCAAGATCCCGCCAAACTGCTGAACGAAGAGGGGAAAACAGCGTACCTGGCAGCCATTCGTAACCCTAAAACTTTTGCGCAATTTAAAATGTATCAGGAATTATCCAAGTACCCGATCGCTGAAATTGAGAAATATGTTTCAGAAATGAAGGGACGAAATATCCAAAAGGAAGGGGCCACAGCTAATGTTTAATGCTTATTCTTTGCATGTGAACAAGGAGGTTCATCCAGAATCAACTACTCCATTTCTTATTATTGCAAAACTAGAAATTACGGATGGCGGATTGGAAAAGCGGGTGCGCAATGTCCTGGAAGAACATAATATCTTCTTCAGTTACCCTATAGTACAGAGGTTATTATCCATGATATCAATGTCTTCCCCAGTTAAAGTTGAAATAGTCAGTGATGATTGTTTATCCACTTTTCAAGGGAAAGCATTTACCGGAAGAAAATTTGCATCGGATCTACTGTCAGAGGATGGACTTGTCTATGAATGCAGAAGTGAAAAAGAAGCAGGTGAGCTCAAAGCAGGATTGGTCGATACTATCTCCAGGTTTATGGTTCGTGAAATTCGCAAATACGAGGAATTACTTGAGAAAGCTGCTCGGAATTAGTAGTTCACAGCTTACAACTATTGACTAAGGGGGATAGTTGCATGAAGATACCCAAAAGCCAGTCAGAAGTGCGCGTTTACAGAAAAGTAGTAGGCGGAATGAAACGTATGGAGGTTTATAAATACTCCATTCAAGTCACTAAAATTCATGAAACAAGCAAAGCAGTGAAAATGAAAATTACTGAGACAAAGGATAAATTCATTTTCCGCTTAGCTGCTGGTAGACATTATAACGCCTACATAGCCCCTGCCGGGCATTCAATCGATCAGGGATACATATTCAAAGATATTAATGAGTTTGAGCAACAAGAAAAAGTCTCAGTGAAGGAATGCTATATTCCCAAATCAGCTATTTTGAATGAGACAACGGACTTTATTGACTTGGCCGATTGGATCTCCAAAAAAGAGGGGCTATCTTCTTATGCAGCTGCTGAAGATCGGGGAAAGATTGACTATCAAATCATAACGGAGCAATTTTTGCGTTCCAAGTACCCGCCAGCTGTTACAGAGTTCCAAAAGGGCGTTCTGTCTGTAGAGGCTAATTAAGATCATATGGATCCATAAGGATCTCAATGAAGGAGTGCAGTCCAATGAGTTACCCAACATGTAAATTAACTGATTGTCCAAAACTGCTGCAAGACGCCGTATCCCATTCGCTGGCCAAGGATCCGAATGCTCGGATATTATCCATTCAGAACTGGGAGAACACGCCCTACGTGGAAAGTCTCGAAAATCCAAGGGTTTTGTATTTGGCTTTTCTGGAGATTGGAAATTATTATATGCTCCATAAACTTGCTGTTTCGGCCAATGAAGAAAAATCAGAGGTAGTAACCCAAGGGATGACAGCGGGGGAAATAAGGGAGTTTATTGCTTATAGTGATTTGTTACAATTTTCACTAGGAATTAGACAGAAAGCTTCTAGCTAAATACCCTGTAACAAGAAAGCATATACAAGGAGGAATTTGAATTGGATAAAGAAAAATTCGAACGTGATTTTGCACAGGTAAATGCATCCTGGAATTTTGAGGATGCGGGTCTGGATGATAAAGGGAAAGAGCTGATTTACAAAAGATTGTCCAATGAAATTACACAGGAGGAATTCGAAGAAGCGGTCAAAAAGCTGATGAAGTAGCTATCTCCATATTATTTTATGAGCTAGTGAAATAAAAATGGAGGGACACATTTGAACCTATTCGATGAATTCTTGTCAGATACAACCGTCATCGGGGCATGCCCTGCAGGGGAATTAGAGTTATTAGATATAAGAATTGAAGCATTCTCAGTAGGTATGGCAAAGAAGCCATCGCATTATTTATCTGAAGCAAAAAGTGTCGTCGTCGTCGGAAGCTGTGTTGATTTCAGTGAGGATGTCTATAAAAAGGGGCTTTTACTTAATGGGTACCCCGGCTATGGGAAAGCCTATCAGCTTTCTAAAGAAATCAAAGACTTCCTGAAGAGAATGGGCTATAAGGCGAAAATTGCGCATAACTTGAGCCAAAAGAATGCTGCAGTAGCCGCTGGAATCGGGGTGTGGGGGAAAAACTCTCTCATTATCAATGAAAGATTTGGCACCCGGTTACGGTTTGACTCGATCGTCACAGATTGGGCTCCGGAAGTTTATCCAGGCAAAATGAATAAAGATCTATGCGGTAAATGCACAGATTGCATCGACGCCTGCCCTTATAACTGCTTAGAGGCATATAAGGTAGACGCAAAGGCTTGCTTTTGTGAGTATATCGACAAGACAAATAAAGATAGGATAATCCCCCTTTGTCCGGTATGCCAAAAAATATGCCAATATAATCGTGGACTTTAGACCGTAAGGGAAAAGTCTTAAGACAGGAGTGGCCAGTGAAGTACTCAAGAGATAAATACAATCTTGAATTCGAACGGCTAAACGCCTCATGGGCTTTAGAAGATAATAGTTTAGATATTAAAGAAAAAGAACAAGTCTACGAACGGTTAAATACCGAAGCGCAAACTCCAAAACTCAATACAAAATATAAGCATGGTGGGAGATCCTTTATGAGTAGCCAATACTGTTACCCAGGAACTAACGTACTCATTAATAAATTTGATTTTAGAGACCAACAGGCGCTAGATCAGGCGGAAAGGTATCATACAGCGTTTAGAGCCATGGAACTTCGCTTTAACCCATCTACCCCTACATTTAATTTTGAGCAGCTGCAGCATATTCACAATCATCTTTTTCAAGATGTATACCCGTTTTCTGGGCAAATTCGGATAACGAATATTCGGAAAAATAATTTCGCCTTTTGTGATACTGCCATGATTCCCCGTCTCGCGGATCAAGTGTTCTCTGAACTAAAAGACGATCGTTACTTGAGGGGGCTGACGAAAGAGGTCTTTGCTGAAAAGTCTGCCTATTATTACACCGAAATCAATTATATGCATCCCTTTCGTGAAGGGAACGGCAGAGCAATCCGCGAATTTTTTGGCCAATTATCAAAGGCAGCTGGATATGAGCTAGATTGGCAGAATGTCTCGAAAGAAGAATATTTCCATGCGGTAAAGCTAACGGACGATCCGAAGCAAAGAGGTGAACTGGTTGAAGTTTTCAAGAAGTGCCTCACTCCAATAACAGGAAAGCAGCAGGAGGCGGTCATCTGGCAGACACCGGAGCAGCCAATGCTGCTGAAGGAAGTTCTCAAAGTAACAGAAAGGCTCCCTGCAGCAAATTCCCATGTAAGCATGGAGGACTTAAACCAATCTGTACATCAATTTGCCGTCAGTAAAAATAAGAAAGCCCTGAAGGTTAAGTTTGCCGGGGGAGAGACGGTTAGAAGTATTTCTTTGGAGGAACATCCGTATCTTTCTGCAGAAAAAAGGAATCAAATGTTGGACCAGGCGGCAAGCTCTACAACGCCCAAACAGATCAATAAAATTATGGAACAGGGAGGGTGATCATGTGAAGGTAATCTATGCATTAATTATAGTTATCATTTTTGCAGCAATGGCTGCACTTGGATATATCTTTAATATCCTTAACTGGGTATTGGGTATTGAGGTCATTCTGTTTATAGGATACATGCTATTTGACATTGTAAAAACGGGAATAAGTAAATTTCTGGCGTTTCGAAGATTTTTCCGCCAGAAACATGAGTGAAGGAGAATTTAAATGTTTTGGAAAGCAGCTAGAGCGCAAGAAAAACAAATTGAACTATTGGAAAAGCGGATTGATCTGCTGTGTGCTTTGTTGAAGGAGGGGCCTCTGCCCTCAGTCCTTTTGGAATATACTCTAAATGACCTTTCCTTGTTATTTGAAGAGCTAAGGGTATTACCAAAGGCAATAGGAGATTCCTTGTTCCTTCGGCTAAAAGAATTAGAAGTTACGCTGAACAAACACGATGTCATACCGGCACCAACCGAAATGTGGGGGTATCTGCCTGAAGAATTTTATTTATCTATCAGGGAAGCAGATCGCATTGAAGTTTTCGCTGAATTCTTGCGAAATACGGTGAAAGAAGATGAGTTGCCCCTTTTTGGTTACGGTATCCGAGTTTATTGCAAAGAGAGAGAAAACACCTATCTATTTAATTCTTCACAGGACGGCATGTTAGAAAGCGAGAGTGCCAATGCCAAACGAGTCAAAAAATTAAATGCGGTAATCGCGCTTGCCGATATGCTTGTAAAGGAGCATACGCATTCCCGGCATATCTCAATCTCTATAGCTACAGATATTGAGATAGTCGGTTTTAATCTTCCGAATTCGTTTGCTGTAAATAGAAGAAAGTGGCATTCAACGGATCCGGAATACTTTATTAGTGAGAGGGAGGGAGAATTTCTAGTCAGCAGGATGGTTAAGGCGGAAGTGATGCAGGAGGAAGTAATCGATGTATTCCCATCCATGGAAGAAGCTCATTCCGTTTGCAAAGGATTAAATGATGGATATTTCTATAGCAAAGAGTTTGGCATCGAATGCATTATGGAACGAACGGAAAGGCTCTACAATGGAGGATAATATGAGGTGAAAGATCCCCGGTCGATAAATGACTGGGGATTTATAAATAACAATGTCCCCGTCTAGCTGCAGGGGAGGATGGTTTTCAGATGTGAACAATCGATGCCACGCACTGGACGGGCGGATCCTTCTGCGGGAGGAATGTAGAAGCAACTTGGCTGTAGCCGGCAAGCTGCAGGAG
Organism: Paenibacillus sp. fava2; assembly: GCF_058313675.1. NCBI lineage: Bacteria > Bacillati > Bacillota > Bacilli > Caryophanales > Paenibacillaceae > Paenibacillus > Paenibacillus sp. fava2. The sequence continues at coordinate 47,930 of NZ_JBZFQH010000002.1, forward strand.
GAAGCATATCCGACCGGGTGCGTAGCGTTCTGGTCGCACCCCGGTAGCGCGGCTCCAGCCTCTCCGTCTGAAGGAAGTAGGAGCACCATGGATGCAGCCGGTAAGCAGCTGTTATAGAAACCCTGGTCGTTCGGATCTGCACGCCGGGTGGCGCAGCTCTTCCTCACCGCCTGAAGAAAGTAGGAGCACACTGGGTGCAGCCTGCAGACAGCCGGAGGAACGTTCGGATCTGCAGCGTTCTGGTCGCGTGGCGGGTGGCACGGCTCCGGCCTAATTGTCTGAAGGAAGTAGGATTTAACCTGGATGAAGCAGGCAAACAGCCAGAGGAACCCTTTTGTGAGGAACTGCAGCGTTCTGGTCGCGGCCGGCAGCGTAGCTTCAGCCTCACCGTCTGAATGATTTAGGAGCATCTGGGTGCAGCCGGCAAACAGTAGCCGGAGTAAGCCAGAGCATGTGTATCGTTCTGGTTGAGTGCAGACCTCAAAAACCAGCAAATTGAAGTGCCGGAAGATTTGAAACTATTTGAACAGGAGCAATCAGGAGATACGGGAAGGATTAAAAAAATGAATTGGAAAAAAATCGCGTGGGAAACATCAGTGCAATCGATGTTAATGTGGCTAGTAATCGGTTGGGCGGGATCTCATAGTAGTAACCCAGTCAATTATCTTACACCTGGGTATTTCTGCATAGTATTTGTTGTTTTTCTTATTTTGAGAATAATGTTTCATAGAAGAATGCGGGGTTAGTAGATGGATTTAGACAAACAGGGGGACGTGCCCCCTGAAGTAGCAGCTTTCAAAATCAGTATATACAATACATCTAGTAATCATACCAACTAATTAAGTAAGGCAGCTGCTGATTCGTATTTCAATTGTTGAAAAATGGAAAAATACTTGCCTATTCCTTTTGGACGTATACTCCATTCAAGGAATATATCAGAATCTAATAATCTCAAATCGATCTCTTTTGAATCTAAATGCATAACTTTAGAAATCATTTTTTCGTCAATTAAAGATATTAATTCTTCTATTATGGTTGTATATTTTTCGGTTAAGAATGTTGAGTACTTAAATATAAGTTCATTTATGATCAATTGGTCACTCATTTTCGGGTCGAATTCCGATTTATAATCCTCTAAAAAGACGGTTATATCTGAATTCACCATTGAGTTTTTAAGGAAGATTGGGAGTATTTTTATTGTGAATTGGTCCTTTATTTCTTTTGGTGAATGGTTTGGAGTAGATAATGTTTCAATTATATTCTTTTGAATTTTTTGTCTTAACTCATATGGAGAGTACATTGGATAGTTTTTAAAATCATCGAAATATCTAATTATTCTTCTAATCCGGATGTTATCGAGCATTATACTATTTCCCTCCTAAAGAGTGTACTCAAATATTCATTATTAAATGATAAGACATGCAAGTGCTATTAACAATATTGTTTCTCTGAAGTAAGACGCAAACTATTTAATAGCCAAAGGGCTTAAAACGGAGGTATTATGAGTCGAGAAATTAAAGCGGAAAAAGGATTCGTGTTGTATATTATGCGTCCAGATACGACAAAGGAGGAAGCAGGGCTTTTGCTAGGTTGGTATAATTAAAAGGAAAAGGTAATCGGCTATTTTTAATCGGTTACCGGATATGTATATTCAGCTCTATTCTTTTAAATAAATGGACGAGGGTGAATACGAATGTCTAATATGCAAATTATTATAGAAGAAATCGAACATCAATTAACATCTTATTTGGATACATTAGAAAATCAATACGGGTTAAAGTACTCTCTTGATATTGAGGATAATCGATTTGAGATATGGGGGCAAACAGTAGAAACAGGTAATTTCAAAATGTTTTTCTTCTCCATATTTGATGAAGATGAGGAAGGACAAGGGCAGATTGCTTTGGATACACTCTTTTTGCCTGCTGAAGTTAGACACAATGGAATTGTATTGAAATTAATAGATATCACGTACCAAGTAGCCAAAAAGCATCGTTTCACTACTATAGTAGTGGGTATGGTTCAAGGTTTTTACAAAGCTCTCGTTCGCAGAGGTGCATATCAATTAGATTATGAAACCGTCCAAATCGTTGGTTCTACAAATTTGAAAAAAATTTTATAAAGTTGTTTCCAAAATCTAATGATCATATTGCGCAGTACGAAGAAACTTGCTCCTAGCCTGCTAGAAGGATCTGTGGAGAGAATAGCTTAGGACAGCATCAACTACGTAGAGTTAATCGGCTGGATCAGGCAAACACCAGGAATGATAGGAGAATGTCTATGGGCATTAATTTAGGAATAGCAGCCATGTCGGTAATTATATTTGTAGTTTATATTGCCATTCGAAATTACAGAGCATCTGAAAAGAAGAGATATTCTCAAAAGGAACCTCCGTATATTGGTTCAACGAATTCGGAAAAAATGAGCGCTTATGACTATTTCAAAGGAGTACGAACTTCTGGGCAAGCATCATCTGAGTTAAGGAGGCTTCAAAGGGATGATGGAACATTTTTCTTTACCGCCGTTTCAAGTAATAAATCGGATTCTGATCACGCCACGAACCATAAGCACCACCATTCTCACACGCATTATACCGATAGTGGCCATCACTCTCATGACAATAATAGTAACCATCACCACCATAATGATGGAAGTGGCGATGATCATTCTTCTGGTGGATCCAAGTGGTAACTAGTACAAATTAGTACGGCTTTTTCCATCTATATAAGGATGACTTCGCATGATTATTCTATATTCCAGGAGAGGGAGCGACATGATCTTATTGATCTATATAAAGATGTTTCATAAATAGAAATACAGGCTATGGGGGAAGACATGAAGGATAGGAAAGATAAGATTATTATTGTTGTAGTTATTACTTTTGTGATTATGAGTATTTTATCCTTACACTCAGTTGTGGATCTCACTAACCAACACAAAATTTCGGAATCCTATAGACATAAATGATTAACTTTTGGAGAAGGCAACGCAGTGCAGCAAAGGTGTAACCCCTTTGGCCGCACTGCGTTTTTTTTCCATTGATAAAACTAGCTCAAAATGGTTATAATACAAACAAATGTTCTTATCGTAGGGGTGGATGAGGTGGAGCTGCTGGAAAAGGAGACTGCGCGATGTTAGATGATACTCCGCGTAAGCTACTTAGAATAATATCTCAATTTCGATATCACTTTAAACGAATGCCCACGCTGACGGAGCTCAAAAGATTAAGCGGAAGACGATCGGTAGAGATAAAGAAGGGTTTCAGCGTTCTAGCTGACGAACATTACATACTATGGAGCGCGTCTGAGGCGATAGAGACTGCCATCATAATAGCGCAATGGGAAAGAGACGTTCCGTTTGATAAAACGCAGCAGAGAAGCGTACAGAGAGGCAGTGAAGGGACAAATATAGATTACTGGTTGTATCATTAGGAGGCGATATTATGAGTAAGTTGGATGCCAATGAGCGATGGAAGACAAAGATGATCATGCCCGAATATGTTGATGAGTTTGAGCATTCGGATAAAAAAGAGAGTGCCGGCGGGCAAATGCTTACGATTCCGGAACGAACGATGATTCGGGACTTCATATTGTTACCATATATAGATTCGATGGTAAGCAAGAGTATCGAAGAGATTGAACATTCGGGTAACATGCTGGAAAGAGTGTACTTGTTAGCTGGCCGATATATTCATAATAGAGTGATGCAGGATACCTATCGACTTCAAAAAGAGCTTAGACAAAAAAATATAAAGGTGTTGCTAGATGTACAAGAGGACTTTGTAGTTTATCATAAAATATTTTTTCGAGGTTACCAGGAACGGTTTGGTATGACCCGAGACGTAATTCGGACAGAGATTAGCCTACGATTAACAAATTATACGGCGGATCTTGGAGGAACATTAAAAGATAATCTTAAATAAACAGCCCCGTCAGCGATTGCACTGACGGGGCATTTATATGCCCAAAATAAATCCCATGCAGCTGCTGATGAACCCTCCTGGAACTAGCCAGCTTTCCTTCACAAGCATCATTACCTAACTCGGGAAACCGTCACGGATCCTTCAGAGCCTTAACTTTAGAAATTTTACGTGGCCGTAAAAGCATGCTTATGCGGATGGTAGAAAATCACTTGTTAAGGTGTTCCAAAATGTGGTATAATTAATTTACGGATATTCCGAAAGTGAAGACTATATTTTGAAACATCAAGGAGCACCTTTCATGAAAATTGCTTATGGGCGAGTATCCGCCAAGGATCAGAATCCAGAGAGACAGATAATTAAATTTCGGGAGCGTGGGGTAGAGGAACGATACATATTTGTTGATAAACAAAGTGGTAAGGATTTTCAAAGGGCTAAGTATCAAGCCATGCGTTTGGTGATTAGAGAAGGTGACCTGCTATATCTTGATGCATTAGATAGACTGGGGCGGGACTATGATGGCATTATCTCTGAATGGAAGTACATCACCAGGGAAGTTAATGCCGACATTGTTTGTTTGGACAACGAAGCACTGTTTGATTCCAGGAAATTCAAGTCGATGGGTGAGTTAGGGAAATTAATGGAGGATCAGTTCTTAAGCCTGCTGGCTTATGTTGCTGAGAAACAGAGAAAGGATAATCGGCGATTACAAGCAGAGGGAATTGATGTTGCGCGAAAAGCCGGCGTAACCTTTGGGAGACCGAAGAAGGAAATCAATGATAAGTTTCTGGATGTGTACAATCAGTGGAAGAAAGGGAATTTGACCGCAACCGCAGCTATGAGGATCGTTGGTATGGGAAGAACTACTTTCTACCGGAGAGTTAAGGAATTTGAGAAAGAGATTTAAACACCGTGGAGTTTATGAAGTGAAAATGCCATGATATTGTGGCCATGTTAAAGGGTTACGTTAGGATCCTATCAGCCGGATATAATGTACCTGAATAAAATGTGAGGAGCTCTGTTTAATGGAAAAGACCGAGGAACAACTTAAATATTTAGTGGAAATGTATAGAAAAGTCCTGTTGGATCTGCCAAGCATCCAAGATCTCAATATTAAGGCCGAGAACGAACATGGTTGGTTTGAGGAAGAAGATTTCCCTACATTTGTTCCATATATAGAGGAAATAAATGAATTGAATTCATTACTGGAAGAAAGACAAAAAGTCTTCATTGAGGAACTGGTTGAATTGCGTTTTAAGGAAGGTATTGTAGATCGGGAAAGCTATTACTATTATGATCAGTTGTTTAGGGTGGGGTATAAGGATGCTCAAGAACTCACAAATAAGCTTATAAATAACGTGTTAACCTCAAATTTCAATGTTAAGGATAAAGAAGATCATGTTAATTTTATAAAAAATCTCGCTGCCGATTATAATGCTACACCAGAAACTAGATAGCAAAAAAAAAGGAGATCCAAACATTTATGTATGGTCAAGATCAAATCTAAGAATCTGAAGGATGGGGATTTAGTTGCCGAGAAATGATGGATTTAAGCCTATGGGATGTTTAATCACTATTATTTTCACTGTACTTGCACTTGCTTATATAGTTTATTTGGTGAAATCACAATTTAGTTAAAAGACCTTGCAAAAGATCCAGCGGAAAGTGGCTATCGTTGAAATGGCTGAAGCAGTCGACGATCTCGGTCAGTGCTGATAGCTGAATATTACAAAGACGTAGTGCCAGTAAGACGCATATAGCGCAGCAGAATATCAGAGAGGTGAGGTAATGCCCTACATCAAAAAGGATGATCTGAAATTTTTGCTTAGTAATTTTTTCAGCGCTGGGTGTAATGCTGGACACGGCATGGATCATGAGGATGATCTTTTGAAACAAGAAGCTGAGGCGTTTGAAGAATATTACAAACAAATTTTTGACAGGAAAGAAAGAGAGAGAAAGCTCAAATAGTTGTTTGTTTCTTGCGCAGTACGAAGATAGGTTATCAGGAAGGGTGATTAATGTGGAAGGTCAATGCGGGAATTGTGGTACTTATCTCCCCTGTGTATCAAGTCGCATTTGTGCTGAATGCAATGGGGATGTTTCGGAGTGCTTAACTTGTCCAACTAAGTGCCGAACGCCAGAGGATATGCAGAATGTCCATGATTGGATGAAGCGAATCGGTAAGGTAACTTTTTAGTGCTTGTTGCGCAGTTCGAAAACGAATGCGCATGAGAAATTGAATATAGAAAGGCAATGAAAAAGGAGAGTGTACTATGCAATTCGAAATCGGCAAGAAATATGAAACCGTGGTGAATGGACAGATATGGTCCTTTACCTTTGACGGTGTAGACCCGGAAGATGAAGATATGTATTTAATAACCTGGAGCACCGGCGAAGAAGAGTCACATTCCAAGGGAGAGCTCTTGCCGGGCATCGATGAAGTAGATACGCTGAGGGCTGCTGGAATTGTTTATCCAAGAGGGAAATCGGACGAGGATCAATACCAGGCGTTAAAATCTATAATCACTCAACCGACCTATCGTTTTGCAGGAATGGTAGTTCCCCGAGCTATGGTATTGACTTGCAATTTTGCTCCGGATGAATACAGAGGCAGGACCAATGATGAGTACATGGGATTTGTATATGATCCAGAAAAACGCTATCTCAATATCTCTTCACCAGATCCGGATGCGAAAGTACCGGACTGGATTATGGAACGGTTTTCTGTGGCTACCGTGATGCGAATTAACCAGGATTCGAACCAGAAGAAAACATCATTTGTGGTTGAGATCGAAGAAGAGGCAGACCGATAATGTCCTGCAGTCCAGGCTGCCATGGAGTCGATCAGTTCGACATAAAATAGGTATATGGGGTGATTAATTATGGAATTTAATTGTGCAAATGGAAAAACGACATGGACTGGAAAAATTAAAAGTTATAAAGAGTATGGCAATCATTATTCGCTGGAAATAAGTGCAAAGGGTTCAGGTATCTCTCTTTACTTCGGTAGGGCAAGTTTTGGTCAATGGTTTGTCTGCATACCTGATTGGAATGCCGGCTTGATCATTGGCGATCTTAGACAAATTGATTACAACGCCGGAAAAATTGGCGCAGCAATGGAAAATGAGATCGATGGGCATTCTGTTGCTAAGGCTTTATTCGTTTTTGCTGAAGCAATGAAAATTCAAGAAGAGGACAGTACGAAGGAATATTTAGATATTTTGAAATCGGCGGGATTTGAAAATGTAGATTGACTCCTGGTGTTTGGGGGCGGATAATATCAGCGGAGTTGATAAGTGTCGGAACGAGGCTTAAAAAGAATAGGGGGGATTGTTTGATAGACGAGCCAATTGTCAAAAAGGAAAAGTGCTTCTATTGTGGACTACCTGTTACCGATCATGAGAAGTCAACTACCTTAGACGATCATCATATATGCGAAGTTTATGCTATGCAATGCGGCGAGAGATTAGCCTGGGAATCAAAATGAAATACATAAAATAAACGGGTACTCAAATCTAAAAAAGGGATCGTGTTATAATGAAGAACAGCGAATTACGTATGCATTCTGGGATCTATCGCTTTACTTGGCCTTATTTGTGTGCGCATTTGCTTCCCGATGATAATGGCGAAGTTAAGGTATATGAATGTGAAGTAGAGTTGAGAGTAGGGCAAGAAGAAGACCTGCGTGAAGGTAAGTTGATTACAGTCATTATTACGTCCTATGCTGCACCAGGTGTTCAAAGCTTCATCGAACGCATTGCAACCAAAGTGCGGATTGCATTTTTCGATAATATCTTTCATGAGAATCATTGGGATAAACCCGTTGTTCCGGAGGATAGCATCCGTTGGATTGAACAACATCTATTTTCGCAAGGGAATGGCGAAGGCCGCGGGGATACATCGCTTGATTCAATTTTGGAAGTAACGATGAAGTGGGATCCTAAGCGACATGCATATGGTGGCGCTTCGTGGAAGTCTATTAAAAAAGCATAGCAAAGATAATAATCATATGATGAAGGGGCCTTATGGAAAAATCCAAGAGGCCCCTTTTTTAAAATAGAGTACACTGCCGGCTTAAAAGTTTCATCGAACCTCTTCAGGAAAGATCCTTCAGCGGATCTGGGTAGATTCTTCAGTTATTAAACTGAAGAACCATACCATCCAGAATACCGTTTGTTGGCTAAATAGATGACTTATGATTTCTTCTTCGACGAACCCTGGTTTGTTGTCTTGGGTTTCTTCTCCGTGAGTTCGAATGAACTGGTGGTTGGTACATTTTGGCTTCCGCATTTTTACAAGCGGTTTTATAATTCAGCCAATTAGATACCACCTGCAATCCCGAATCTATCAAAGAAATGACTGCCCCCCAATTGATAAGAGGGATAAAGACCCCCAGAGTATTAATGATTTCATGAACAACGTGTAACATATTGAATTCCTCCTTTAGTTTTTGGTTTCGTAACGATGAAGATTTAAACGTGCGCCCTCTACCGAAACTCTCCTTTCAAAAGTCTCATCAAAACTTAGAGTAGAACGAAAAGTGAAAAATCTATCAAACGTTTATCGATTTTTTATCATATACAAGATAACGGCGTTTAATCATGATGAAGGGTCGAACCTACCCTAATAGGCTTTACAATGACTGTCCACCGGTGGTTACCTTCAGGCCCGTTTGTTTACCTCCTTACTACTCATAGTCATTGTGAGCCCATTAATTTCATTTTCTGGATCAGAACGACATTTTTCTGTTTTTATTAGTATTTTCGATGCCAGTCCATTAAGTGGGTTTCTTTCAATCTCCCTATCCTTTAATATCGCTACATGTAGGTAATTGTGGCGGCGAATTTGATCTTTTTTAGTTTCGTTGTCTTATCTATGCAAAAACTGCTGACCAAGTAAAGGTTCGCGGGTATTTTACCCAACACTTCCCTGACCTTTCCTCTCGCTTTGCCCTTTATAATGAAGTAGAGGTGAAACTATGTTTATATCCCCAATGCTGCTGCAGACGGCTCCTGGGCCGTTTAGCAACAGTGATTATATATATGAGCCTAAGATAGATGGACACCGGCTGGTTTTTTCGCAGCAGGCCGGGAACGTAAAGCTATATACTCGTCACAATAATGAATGCACTCTACAATATCCCGAGCTACAGCTGCCGTTTGATGATGATATCATTCTGGACGGAGAGGTCGCTTGCGTCGATCAGGCAACGGGAGTATCGGATTTTGAGGCGGTCATGAGCAGATTCCAGGCACGCAAGTCAGAGAAAATAGAACTGCTCACAGCCGCGCTGCCGGCTTACTACGCCATATTTGATCTGCTGCAGTATCGAGGGCGAGATTTACGAGGGCTTCCCCTGATGCAGCGTAAGGAGATTTTGGCGGGGCTCACGCTACCTACCTGCAGCTTTGGTAACGTTCCATTTGTGGAGGGTGCTGGGGAAGCCTTGTACCAGCAGATCGAGACGCGGGGGATGGAGGGGGTTGTCTGCAAGCGCATGAACAGCGTGTATGAAACAGGCCGAAGATCTCACGCATGGCAAAAGATCATTAACTGGACGTATGCCGAGGTGTACATCACCGGCTATCGAAAAAAGGAATTTGGCTTGCGGCGGTGTCCGGTCCGTCCGGCAGCTTGCGGTCCGCTGGAGTTATTGAGTTCGGGGCAACCCCACTGCATAAACAGGTATTCCGCGGCGTAGCTGGTCAGCTTGTCATCGGTGAAGATAAGGAGTTTGTGCATATGGAGCCCCGACTGCGGGCCAAAGTACGAATGAGGAACTGGACTAAATCGGGTATGCTCAGGAGTCCGGTATTTACAGAGTTTGTGGTATAGTAACAAATCAAAAAACCGTCAAGCTTATGCTTGGCGGCGTTTTGTATGTTCCTAATTTATAGCGATAGCATAAAAGCTCCTTTAATGGATTGTGATACAGACGGTTTTTACGTTTCGTCGTCTTCTCTATACAGAAGATGACGAGTTGTGATATAATGGAAGTAACGAGACCGCATTCGACCGTTTCATAAGTCTTAAAAAACTCGTCATCTTCTATAAATGAGGGATTCACACATGCAGCAAATGTTCGATTCATTTTTAAGACATCTTGATGAAAAGGCACTGGACAATCGAACAATCCAAAATTATGAAGCTACTTGGAATAAGTTCCGGAGGTGGATGCTTCAGAGTGATCCGGATCTAACTGATCCAGGGATGGCGACTCAGAAGGATATTGCGGATTACAAACGGCACATGTTAGAGCACGGCGGCCGGAACGGAGGACCAGCCAAACCATCGACCATGCAATTAACATTTGTACATCTGAACGCCATTTTCAATTATTTTGCTTCTATGAAATACATACCGGTTAATCCGGTCGGTCCCATTCAAAAACCACCGGTTGCCAGGCGTACTCCAAAATGGTTAACAAAAAACGATCATAACAAATTATTGCGTGAGGTTCGGAAAAGTGGAGATAAACGGGAGTATGCCATAATTGTTGTGCTGCTCAAGGTGGGGTTACGCGTTCATGAATTGTGTGAACTCATGACCAATGAGCTTACCCTCAATTCGAGATCAGGGAAGGTATATATCCGAGGGAAAGGGTACAAGGATCGGGAAGTTCCACTAAATTCGGAAGCTCGCTCTGCTGTAGAGGCTTATCTAAAGGATCGTTCTTCGGATGGTCCATATATCTTTTCATCTCAACGCTCTAAGAAAATGTCTGTTCGTGGCGTTCAGCACATAGTTGAAAAATACCGGGAACGTACAAAGATAGAGCACCTTTCAAGTCATTGCCTCAGGCACACCTTTGGTCATGATTTACTCGCTGCTGGAAATGACCTGCAGCAAGTGGCAATCCTAATGGGGCATTACAAGAAAGACGGCACACCGAACATTGCTATGACTATGATTTATACGACTCCTGGTGCTGAGGATCTGGAGGCTGCGGTGGAGTCGATCAGCTGGACGTAGATTTAAGGAGGGTTAATAAATGTTTGAAATTGTAAATGCAGTTTGGCTCAATGTGGATGAAGATAATGAAAATAAAGATGGAAAATGGATTCCGGTGGGTTATGTCTATTGTGAGATTGTCGTTGATTCAAGTGACCGTGCCCTAATAAGAAATGCTTTTAATGATGGTACTATCAAAATCATTGAAGAATTAGAAAACAGTGAATTCACACACATTGTTGAAGATTCTTTAGGTAATTTATTTGCTGTCACCGTTACTGGTTAAATGAAAACGTTATGGAGTCGATCAGCTGGACGTAATGGCTCAGAGTTCTTAGTGAATAGGAGAGTGTATTAGAATGAATGGTCCGAAAAAGCTATTGCGCACAATAGATGAACACATTCGTATGCTGTGGGAGAGGGACCATCTACCTTGGTGCTTAGAATTGGGGGATGATCTTGGCACGTTTGAGGAATACTCAGAGCTGATCCGACCACTAGTAACAGAAGAAGATTTAGCAAAGGAAGAAGCTGATTGTGAAAACTATGCATGGGGGCTGAGCGTCAACTCTAATTAACAACATAATGAATATTGTGTTGTGAAAACCGTATTCCGGTGACATTACCGGTTAACGGTATTTTAAGAGATATGGATTGCGATTTTTATGAAGATGAAGAAGCAATCTGAAATACATAGGTATTAACCAGGCTATGATAGATCAAGGAAATGGAATCACAGCTTCAGCAGCTGCGGAATTGAACGCCAAATTAAGTGAGTTAGGAAGGTGATAAAATGGAAAGCTATTTTCAATTAATAAGAAATGGAGTTATTTACGTTTGTGAATCATCCAACCTAGTAGATGACAACTATTTTGCGGATCACAAGGGACCGCATGTGTTTTTTGATATCGATGCTCCAACAGATTTGGATTATTGCCCAGCCTGTCCGCGCTGCGGATCTGCGGATAACGTATATCAACATGCAATCGGGGAACTCAAGACAGTTAAGGTCTTAAATGAAGATGAAGAGGATGTAAATTTAATTGAAGATGAACGTCGAGCATGAGTGTTGAGAACGGACGAACAATAGAAAGCAAAGTTACATAACAAAATAATTCAAATAAATTGGAGGAAGGGATTATGAAAACTCGCATTATGACATTAGGGATTTTATGTGGAATATTACTTTTAGCTTCAACAGCATTTGCTCAAAAAGAGGGCCTTGTTATGCGCATGAATACTGAATCTCAAAATGTTAATAATGTTGTTCTTTTATCGGGTCCGTATGAAGGACAACAAATAGAGGCGAAAAATATACATGGAACATTATACATAAATGGCTCGTCGATGCTGCCATTGGTTGATTCATATACGGCAGATCCAGATACACATACGGATACTCTCTCGATTTCAGATACTGTAAAAGTTAATCTCTTTAAGAATTGGTCTATTACACAAAATGATGTACCATTAGAACTTGATAAGGAACAGGCAAGCGAACTTGAATTAGGTTACGTTCCTGTGCGAAAGGTGTTTGAAACAGCAGGGTATTTAGTTGAATACCAAGCATCCACGCGAACGGTGACTCTAACGCCCCCTATAACCGAATAATTACTCTGTCCTGATTGGTAAGGGTTCTGATACAATGGCTGACGAATCCGACAGTGCGAATGCCCCATATAAACATGGGGCATTTTTATTTGTTGTCGCTGTCAATTCAAACCAATCATCCCGAATAGAAAAGGATATAATCAGAGATTCCGGGGACAAATCACAGGTTTTTGGGGACAAAATGTGGTATAATGTAGACAGGTGCATTCCTCATAGATATGACTGCAATTTTATATGTACGGGGGTGAAGAAACCGCCAGAAAGGTTGGAATATGGGAGACAACAGAAAAAGCATTAAAGTTCCTCCAGCTATAAAAGCCGAGCTTGTTGCAATACAAAGGGAACTCAAGCTCTCAACCGAAAGTGAAGCAATAGCATATCTTCAAGTAATGTACCGGAACCGGAAGGAATCGAAGATTACTTTAGCGGATCACCTGCGTTATATGCAGGAAGTAAAAGAGATTATTAATCAAGCCTCTTTTTAATACCAGACATAAGTGTACGGTTCAGGAGGGTGAAGGGGATTTTTAAAAAGAAGAAACCAAATGGGCAGCAAACTATGCAGCGGATTAAGGGGCTTGCGATGTAAACGTGGGCTAAATAAACATCCGGATAGAGGTAGAGGAATGAGTAAAAGACATAGACGGTTCCGAAAGAGCACAAAAGAGTTATTCGTTGAAGTGGCTTCTCTGGTATTTATCTGTTATGCGGTCTTCGGGCTAAAGGATAAAATAGATCAAAAGGATCCACTAAGTAAATTTTTCTATTCAATTCTGAATGGTTTCGTAGGTAAACTCCTAATTAGTCTGCTGATATTAGACCTGGTATTTCAGCTATTCAAGTGGATTTCGGGAGTGGCCAAATCAAAGCGAGAAAAAACAAGATTGAAAGAGTCGGGTATTTTTCAAGTTGATCGTATGACGGGCGTTCAGTTTGAAGAGTATTTGACTGTCTATTTCGAAAATCTTGGATACAAAGTAGAAGAGATAGGTGGCAAGGGAGACAAGGGGGCGGATCGCATCCTAACTGAACCGAGAACCGGGTCGCGGATCTGTGTGCAAGCCAAATGCTGGGCAAAGAATGTCACATTTGAGGCTGTACAGCAAGTGTTTACTGCTAAAACACTTTATCACTGCCAAGAAGCCTGGATCATTACCAATCGAGGATTTACCAAGCAGGTGAGAGAAACTGCAGATAAGTTGGGCATTGATCTCTGGGATCGAGAACGCTTAATAAGTAAAATGTATGCCTACCGTAAAAATATACGAACAAACGATCAAACAAACAGGATATTTTTGGCTTCCAAGGATTCTGATGTGTTTCATGATCTTAATTGTGAACATGGTCGAGCGCTTTTTGAACGAACAGATATAATGAAGTTTGATTCGCAGAAAGAAGCCTTAAAGGCTGGGAAGAGAAAATGCAATTGCTACAAGTAATTGAACTGATGACCGCTACCATGTCCGAATTTCAAATGTGATCTTTCACACCCTAAACCATCTGAAAAAGGATTAAATTAAAAATATATCTTCAAAAGGTGGAAATGTAATGAGTAGTCGGTTCACTTTAGCAGCTGAAGCCGTCGATATTATCAATCATTACGCTCTAGGACAGCTTGAGCTTCCGGAATACAGAAAGAATTATAACGTGGCACCAATGCAGTCCATACTCTCTGTAATCCACGATGGGATTCGTTACAGGGCCGGCCAAATCCAATGGGGACTCCCTTCTCAAAAGAAAGGCAACAAACCGGGGAAACCTATTCACAATACACGTTCAGAAAACGTATCTGATTATGCGCCTTTCCGCGAGTCTTTTCAGAGAAGAAGAATTATCATTCCTGCAGACAGCTTTTATGAATTCATGAACACTGACTCTGGGAAGCAGCCGATGAGAATAAAGCTTGCTTCAGGAAATCTATTCTCTTTGGCAGCCATATATGATTCTTGGAACACTCCTGAAGGGAAGCAGAGCGCTTGTGTGATTTTAACAACAGAAGCAAACCGCGTTGTTGCTCCCTTCAATAATCGAATGCCTGTTATCCTTAAAGAGGGTGATGAAGCAGCTTGGTTGGACCGTAAAAACAAAGATATGGATCTGTTGCGTTCTTTTCTGCAGCCGTATCGTGCAGATTTGTTAGAATGTTATCCCGTTTCTCAGCTTGTTAACGATACAACGTACAATTCCCCAATGCTGATCAATAAAGTGAGTCTGAATGAGAGGCTGTTTTAATTATCCACTTATCTAATAGTATCGAAGGGGGCAGCAATGAAAGCTATCGTTTGCAAATTTTGCGAAGAGGAATTTGATCCGCAATCAGATGATATTGATCCTGCCAGGAAAGGGTTTTGGTGCGGTTGCTGCGATGGATACACGTTCTTCAATCCTGCAGATGAAGATCGCAAGTATACACTCATCCTAGAAAGGAAAGGGGAAAGGAATCATGACACCAATATACTTACGACTGTGAAACTCCATAAGCGTATAAGTCCACTCCGGTATCCCGGAGGCAAAGGGAAGATCGCACAGTATATTTACAGTCACCTTAATCCAGATAAAACGGATGTGCTGATTAGTCCATATTCGGGCGGGGGGAGTGTAGAACTGGCTCTACTTCATGCCGGTGCAGTCCAAAAATTAATCCTTAATGATTATGATTTTGGCATTTACTCCTTGTTCCAAATCATTAAGACATTCCCTGATGCGTTGACCCTGGAGATCCTTAATCATTCGCCAACACACCAGGACTTTTTTGAGGCCAGAAGAGTGATTAAATCCGGTTACGAAAACTGCGACATGTTCCAGGCGGCCTGGGCCATGCTCTTAGTGAATCGGCTTGCATATTCCGGGATCCACTCCGCAAATCCATTAGGGGGAATCCGAGGGAATAAAGAGAAGCTGCTTTCGCGCTGGCGTCCGGAGGATCT
Source organism: Paenibacillus sp. fava2 (assembly GCF_058313675.1). Classification (NCBI taxonomy): domain Bacteria; kingdom Bacillati; phylum Bacillota; class Bacilli; order Caryophanales; family Paenibacillaceae; genus Paenibacillus; species Paenibacillus sp. fava2. The sequence continues at coordinate 63,338 of NZ_JBZFQH010000002.1, forward strand.
GTGTAAACGAATTAAACTTATTCACTCTATGAGTGATCAAATAACTGTTCTCAATGTGGATGCCTTGGAGTTAATTGAAGAAGAGTACTGGAATGACAAAGCGACGATTTTCCTTGACCCGCCCTATGTTTCCCAGGGAGAGCAATTATACCGGTATTTTTATAATGAAGATGACCATTACAAATTGCAGGTTTTGCTAGATGAGCTGCACAAAGGATTTGCCTGCGCGGATTTATTAGTCACGTATGACGATCATCCTCTCATCGAGAGAATATATGAATATCCAACGATCGAAAGAATAAAGCGCAGTTTTAGTGCCTAATTCTGCAAAGAAGGGGACAAGTCGCGCTTTGACAAAGGGGAATTTTAACATGGAAGAAAGTAATAAAAAATCCGCCTATATGTATAGCTACATAGTAACGCTGATCTTTTTTGCCATTGCAAATATTGCAGATCAGCTCACCGGCCATAAGGATTATACGGATAACTATCCCTTTTTTTTATTTTTGATCTGGACCGGGATTGTCGCAACTTTTCTGTATATGGGATGGAAATGGGTGTATTACATCAACGCGGTGCCCTTGTATGGACTTACTATCTATTCGGTCTGGAACCATCCGCCTAAAACGGAAACGACCAGCTTAGATTGGCTTATAGGTTCTCTGCCCGTACCTATTGAATACCTCATGTTTGTGCCAGGATTGTTTTTAATAAGTATCTTCCTGCAGCTCTTTATTAACCACCGAAGAGTTCAGGCCACTACTTATATTTATGAACAAGCTCAAGAAGAGGAAGATGATTACGAAGACGATCTCGATGAAAGAGGGTGATGCTGTAAAAGTGGGGGGTTAATCCAAGTCTTTGATCTGCCGAACACAGGAAAGGAGGTGTATGTCGTTTGAACGATAGTAACTGTCCGAAATGTCGTGTCGGAGTTGTTGAAACTGTGGGTTATGTGGAAATACAGCAAGGACCAGTACAATTTATTTTTAGTCATTGGCCACCAGAAAACACTCCGGCCATTACATTAAAAATGTGTAGCCGAGAACCTTGCGATTATGTGCATATAGGGGCAGCCCCAAAATCCCACACTCTAGCCAAGAGATTGCTGCGGGATTTTATGCATGCGCACCGGGAACTGCCTTAAATAGCTTATCACACAAGGAGCGTGTTTCAAATGGTAGTTTGGGATAGGCAATAGAATAAAGTAACTTGTCAAAAAGGCAGAAGTGAGCGGACGGTATTTCATCATATATCAATACTGTCCGATCATCCCGGTTTGGAAAATTACAAATCTGAACGTTGCCCGTCGATATCTGTTCAGTAATGATAAGAAGAAAATGAAATATTATATCAATCCGAATTACATCAAATCAAAAAGGTGGACCTTATGATTACTCTTTTCGAGTGGAGTCCTTTGCTGCTCTACGCCAGCTGCGCTGCTGCTCTTTCAGGCATTAATTACCTACTATATCGCCGTTGGCGGACAAAAAACTATTTCATATTGTTCATCATACCAGCACTCATATTCATCGTTGGATTTTCCATGTATGTAGCTGCTGCTTCTAGCCCGGGGAATATAACCACAACAAGAGTCACTACTATACTTTCCCTGATGCAATACATTGGTGTGCAGGCGATTTTTCACTACTATTTTCTAAAGGGGAATTGGAAGCAGTTTATTATTCATTTTGCTGCACTTGGATGTGCGCTACTTGGGGCCGGCATCTTGCTGTTCAATACCCTCTTTGGCACTTTGATTACCGTTTTCTTGGGGATCTCATACATAGCCGTACTCATCTTGCGCCTCATTCCGAAGCTACCCAAAAGCAAGTTTTACAGGACAGCACACCTATTATTCATCGCTGGCCTGCTATTACAGGCAACGACTCTTCTCTTACAACCTCCCGGTACGTGGTTCATGGGCTTGTTGTTCCACACTGGGGCACAGTTTGTAATGCTGCTAATCTTTTATGATCGCATTGTTGATATGGTAGAGGCTGTTTCTTACCATTCCGTTACAGATGGATTAACAGGACTGTATAACCGTAAGCATTTCGTGAAAAAGGTAAATGACTTTCTTCAAAACGAAACAGCACAAGCCCTTATATTCGTTGATATCGATAACTTCAAACAGGTCAATGACTTGCAAGGGCATCAAACCGGTGATGAGATTCTAAAGCTGGTGGCCAGAATTCTGAAGAGCTCCGTTGAAGATGTTGGAATATCCGGTAGATATGGCGGCGAAGAAATGGTGGCCATCATTACAAACCCAGATGCGGATCCTGGAGAAATAGCCGAGAAGTTTCGAGCTCGGGTAGAGGCTGAATCCATCGTTATTACAGCTGTAACAGTAAGTGTAGGCTATAGCCTTTGCGAAGAGAACGTTTCGGCAGATGAACTGTTCAAACAAGCGGATGAAGCCATGTATAAGGCCAAAAGCCGTGGTAAAAATCGTGTTGTTTCTCATCAGAGATTTTAATCGTTTTTAAGATCTACAACCCCAATTTAAGGAGCTAATATCTTATGGCAAGAGAAGAAGTAATCGTAGAACGTGTTTTAGTACAAGGGAGCGCTGAATTTCGAATAAGCTGCAGTGATCTTATGGCTCTAGTCACTCCAGAACAAGCTGCGGATGATGAATACATGAAGGAGTGGATTCGAACGGAGGCTTACCGTATGTTGACTTCTGGATTTGCCAGCGATTCCACAGCAGAATACGAAAATGATATGCCTGTAAAATTAAGCCTTTCAACCTCTGAGAGATACACTGGGAAGACACTAAGCGACACGGAATGGGATAGCATTTATGCTGAGTCAAGGAAGTTGTCCCAGCCAGAGACTGCCATGTAAAACACCTGAAGGAAGTAAGGGGAGAGTAGCATGAATCAACCCATGGAGGGCGATATCATTGACGTCGATCATTATGATTACTACGTGCTCGAAAAAGCCGATAGTGTTTTGTTATGTTATCGCCTGGCCTCTAACAAAAAACGTGACAGACGGCTAAAAGGTACAGTGCGGATCCCTGCAGAAAAAGCAGCCTCCGCACTCATAATTAAACGAGCAGTAAGCCGCGGGGAAATTGAAGAATATTGAACGATGGTGTTTGCAAAATGCACAGCAGTTAGCAGCATCCAGAACAATAACAGGAATTGAAGGAGACTAGCTTATGTACAACCGTTTAATTTTGGCTGAGAAGCCTGATATGGGGGAAAAGATCGCTCAAGCTCTGGGGATTGAATCTAAGAAACGTGGCTACTATCTCTTGAAAAATAACGATGTGGTCACCTGGGCAATAGGCCATCTTATCCGCCTTAAAGCGCCGGATACATATGAAAAATATAAAAAGTGGTCCTGGGAGACGCTTCCGATTATTCCGGAAGAAATGCAGACAGAAGTAGATCCTAAAAAGACGGATCAGTTCAATATCGTCAAGCAGCTGCTACAGAACAGTAAAGAATGTATTTTGGCGACAGACCCTGATCGTGAGGGTGAACATATCGGAAACCTCATTCTGAATGAGGCAGGCTACACTAAGAAGTATAAACGCTTATGGGTTGATGACTTGACTGAACCCACGATCACTAAGGGAATGCAGCAGCTGCGCGAATGGGATGATATGAAGCCACTCGCAGATGCTGCGCTGGCCAGATCGTATGCCGATTATTGGCTCGGGTTCACAGCCTCACGTTTTTTCACACTGTTAGCCAAAGAGGCTACCGGTGAAAGTGCAATCCTATCTGCAGGGCGTGTCCAGACCCCGACTCTGCGAATTGTATACGATCGGGAAATGGCGATAGAGAATTTTGTACCACAACCGTTTTACACGTTAACCGCAGAGTTCCAGACAGCGAAAGGAAACTATAAGGGGCAATGGTTCAAAAAAGCGGACGAAACAACCGTTAGCCGGTTTAATGACCAGGACAGTGCCAAATTAATGCAGAGAAAGATTGCAGGACAGACCGGATCAATCCAAACCTTCAATGTAAAAGAGGTTAAGCGGCTTGCCCCCCAGCTGTTTCATAGCCGAACCCTTAAAACGGCTGCGCGTAAATCGCTAGGTTTTAGCACCGTGAAAACGACCAATACTCTACAATCTCTTTACGATAAAGGGTATGTTACGTACCCGCGCGTAAATAGCTGCCACTTAACTTTGAATAAGGCCGATGAGTTGGCCAATCACCTCAATTCTCTTCGAGAAAAGAGTCAGTACGCACAATTCTTTCCGGAGGATCTGCGGAGCTTGAGAGAGAATGCACGGTTTGCCGATGACAAGAAAGCAGCAACTCACCAAGCCATTGTACCAACGGCTAAAAATCCAGCTCAATATACTGGAGAGTCACCGGATAAAGTAACCGATGACGAAGCCAAGCTCTACGAATTGATTCTTAAGCATACCTTGGCCGCGCATCATCCGGAGGGGCTGGACCGGGAAACCGAAGCAATAACGCTTGTATCAGGGGAAACGTTTGTTACACGGAACGTTGAAATGGTAAGACCCGGATGGCGATTGTTGCTCAAACCAGAGCAGGAGGAAGAAGATACAGAGGTAGGTGAAGAGAAAAAATCCTCCGGAAGAATTCCGGATCTACAGGAAGGCATGCCTGCTAAGACCGCCGCTGCGGATCTTGGAAAGGGACAAACCTCCAAGCCTAAGCGACTAACGGATGATGAACTTGAGCGGCTTATGGAGCATGCCGGCCAGCTAGTCGATGAATCAGAGCTTGATGATGAAGCTCTTGATTTAATCAAGGACAAGGGGATCGGAACTCCTGCTACACGTACAAATATTGTCCAGACTCTTGTGAAGAAAGAATATATAGAAATCAAAAAAAACCTTGTATATCTAATGACAAAAGGCCGTTCCTTCATGGCTATGGTTCATGAACATCCTATTGCCAGCATCGAATTAACAGGTGATTTTGAAAAGAAGCTTGGAGAGGTAGAGAAAGGGCAGCGCCAGCTGCAGGATCTTCTGGGTGAATTCAAACAGTTTACCTATGATATTTTGGACAGCAAGGACGATTTGTTCACCCGTATTCAAAGTCTCCCGTCCAACGGGCGCGCCTTTGATAATACCGAAGCCATAGGGGATTGCCCGAAATGTGGAAAAGCGGTCATGGAGCATAGCAAAGTATACAGCTGCAGCGACCGTAAAAACGGATGTGCGTTTGCAATATGGAAGGACTTCCGCGGATCCACTATTAAAACCAAGCAGGCCCGGGAACTAATCGAAGGGAAGGAAGTACTGCTTAAAAATATTCCTGGTAAGGATGATAAGCCCGCCTATGAAGTTTATCTGAAGCTCATAGATGGGAAAATAGAAACCCGTAAACCATCAGCTGAAGATAATAGCCTGGGATCTTGTCCAACTTGTGGAAAGCCGGTGACTGAAGGTCCTAAAGGCTTTGGCTGCAGCGGATGGAGAGAGGGCTGCAAATTTACGATTTGGAAATCCTTCCGGAAAACCGAACTCACGACTAAAGTTGTAAAATCTCTGCTTACCGGCAAGGAAGTGCTGGTTAAGGATCTGCCAAGTGAGAAAGGACCGTACAGTTTAATTCTCTTCTTAAAAGAAGGAAAGGTTGAGACGCGACAACCTACGGCCGCCGATAACAGCCTGGGTGCCTGTCCGCTATGCCAGAAGCCAGTGATTGAAGGAGAGAAGTCATACGGCTGCAGTGGCTGGCGTGAGGGCTGCAAATTCAAACTTGGGAAAGAGATATTGACTCAAAAAATTTCCGCATCCCAGATTAAAAAACTGCTAAAAAGCGGTAAGACCGATAAAATTACGGGTTTTGTTGTCCCTGGGAAAGACCCCTTTGATAGTGCTCTGGGATATAACAAAGAGGCTAACCGGTATTCGTTTATTAAATAGAGTTTGCTCTAAAGCTTATGGAAATCATCATCCGAAAATAGATGAAAGGTTTGCTTGAGTAATAATTATAGATGATGACCGATTCCCTTTCCTAAGTACAAGTTTTCATCACATTCCTGAAGGAGCTGTTGTTCTATGGAAAATCAAAGTCTCATGGATAGTCAAGAATTTATCAACACCTTGGATCGTTTTCATCCTCAGCTGCAAAGTGCGCAGCTGCAGATCGATGGGAGTACGTATCAGATTGATTTTTTAACTCCCGAGCAATATTCCACGATCGCCGGCCTCACTCCGAGCGAGCGGCCCGAGCTCCCCGGTTTCCGGGAAGCTCGGGAAGTCGAAGGGAAAGCCCTCTATGCAGCGTCTGAAGCTGAAAAGCCCTTCAAATCTTCTAAGAACCCGGCACTCTTCAAATCTGCAGAAGAATTTACCGCAGAGGTATTCCCGGCCACAAAGCAGCCGGTTAAGCTGCAGGGATACCAGGTGCGTGAGGATAACCAGGAGGCTATTGACCTGTCACCTTTCAAGGCCAGTCCGCCGGCTGTTGCCATCGTCATGGTTCCCATGTATCAAGAAGAGATTATCGAAGTGCTTCAGCACCTCACCTCCCTGGATCAACAGCTGGTGCTCCGCAGCCATGATGCTACTCACTATATTTCATTAGCCGAAAATCGTAATCAGCAGCAGGGGTATCAGGTGCGTACCGTTCACGATAATGGACATGAAACCAAAAGGATTGAAGAGTCTGCAGAGAAGTTGGCCAAGGTTTTAGCAGAGCCTGAACAGCCAGTCCATCTGCTTTCCCTGGAGAATGCGTCCGCACCTATTCTCCCGACCGAAGAAACGGCTAAAGCTGAGCGTGTTCGCCAGCTGCTTGATAATTTAGGGCCGGATGAGAAACTGAGAGTCTTTTATAAAAATGAAAAGGCGATGGATATTAAGAGATCGGGTAAAGGTTTTATTGCCCGTCAAGCTTCACCACCCAATACGATTAATCTGATCGGTAGCGGTGAGCAGATCCTTGCTACGGTTCTGGCCGTTGAGGCAGAAGCGATTCTCATTAAGGACATCACCCAATGGATCCATCCGTTGGCCGAAGAAAATCTTAAAACTGCTATTATGCGCGGCGAGGGAATTCCTGGCGAAGACATGACAGGGAAACTTGAACATGCAGTAGAACGGTACCGGTTCGGAAAGAATGGGAAGTTTGATTATATACTCAAGGGACAATCTGAAGTGCAGTCTCTCACTTTTCAAGAAACGCCCTACATGAGTCCAAAAACCAAGTCGCTTATGCTGGACGTTGCTGACGGCAAAGTGCAACCTATGCAAATGGCCCAACATACTCAAGGGATGTAGCCGTAATTACTAAGCCGGCATTTCTGGAATTTATGTAATTCTATACTCTGCCCATCTTCAGCGTAAGATGGGCAGTCAACATAAGGGGGATTATTTATGGAATATGCTGTTGTCGCCCTACCTCAAGGGAATAAGCTGGTGCATGTATCGGAGATTGGGATTTTGGAAATGCCAGATGAAGAGATCCGGATTCACTATTCGAGAGTAGCGAATTATAAAATTTTGGTTGGTAAATTAAAATTTCAAAATTCGTCCTCACTCCAGGACTTTATTGATTTTTCTCTTTCTATCAAAAATGAAGGTGTGCAGCTGGTCTATCCAGTAGGTACCGACTATCACACACTGGCCTTAGTAGATATTTTGCATACTCCATTTGATGCTGAAGAACACGATGATGCTATATTTTTTGCTCTCGTTAAAGGCCACATTTCCGTTTCTAAATTTTCGATTCCAGCGTTCATTCGGGAGGATAGCATTTCTATTCGTGAAAATATCCTTAATCGTAAAGCTATATTTTCTATCGAGCGTGAGCTTGAAGGACCGGACATCACCGAGGAAAATTGGATGGATGTTGTTGAAAACGCAGTTACTGAGGAATCAACTGACTCTTACCTTGACTCGGATCCTTGGGGCATTCGCTATTCTAGGGAAAAGTCCATCGACTTACTGCAGCAATTCAAACTTCAGGGGGGACTATTTTCCGATCTGCAGTATACGTACTATCTGACACATACCTATAGTAGCGATCGCAACAGGAAAATGAAGCTTGTCTCTACCATCGCGCCGGTGGCCATGGATCTGCTCATTGCCTACATCCAGTTTAAGGCGTCCTACATAGATGAAGGATACGGCATGAGTGAAGATGAAATGGTTAGGATTGTTCAAGAACTTTACCGGCAACCAGAGAGTACTGAAAACAAAGTCGCAGCGCTCGAACCCTGTGAAATTGATATATACATCAATTGGGAGTGGTGGTGCGGTGATGCCGATGAAGTTGAAAAACTTGAAATTTTCCATCATGAAAAGTTAGATGGTTTGTTAAGGGGAATTATACTTGCACAGTGATATACTACAAATACTTTTTCTTAAGAAGTTATTCGCTTTAAGCATTTTAGTAACGAGCCTATTCCGCAATCCGTCTCTCTCATTTCCTGGATTACACTTTAGGTAGTATAAGATTTCATATTTGGAGAAAAAGACTGCTGAAGGGAATTTTTTTTAGCCGTGAAACCCCACCACCCCGCAAATTCGGAAGCGACCAGCCAGGGGAAAAAGCCCTGACTGTTCCATTCCGAATTTTTTTTGCGCCGCAAGCTCTGCAAAAAGGGGTACCCGGTGGCACGGAAGGGCAAAAGAGGCAGAGAGCAAGAACAAAGCAAAGGGCAAGGCCGGGGACTAGCACCCCGGCCCTTTTTTTGTGGGGGAAATCAGGGAAGGACAAGCAGACGGGGTGCATCACGCGGCGGTTACGGCGATCTGCATTCTCCTGCCCTTTTCTCCCGCGAACATCCGAAGGCGTAACGTATCCGTCATTTTAGCCAACCACACCGAACCTTGCCGTGCAAGGGCGGCGTATCTCTTCGAGAACGCCGGCCCTATCGGGCAGACCCTTGCACGGCAAGAACCGGTATGGTTAATCGGGCTATGACGGCTACGTTACACGGATGTTTGCTCCTTGAAAAGTTCATACGAAAGCAGAACGATCGAGTAACACCTTCGTTCTTACCCCTAAAGATTTCCGCTCATTGCCGCTCGGGCTAGCCCGGCAAACGTGGCCGGATGTTAGGGGGAACCAGGTTCTAATTCAAACTTTTAAAAGGTGGATGATGATATATGGAAACAGCTAAATTTGATAGTTTTGGTCTTGAGGCTTGGAAAAATTTCAAAACTGCGGACTTTTTGATTAATGGCGATGTGAAGATCGAGGTCGAATTTTGGGATGAAGATGACTGCGAAGATTTTGCTTTGGGCGCTATGGAAGCGATGCAGGATGAACCAGAACAGGTCAAATTGTTCGAAGATGATCTTGAATCTGATAAACCCATTTTCTTTTGTGTATACCCGGACGGAGAACAAACAATTACAAATTCATTCGCCGCTATTTTGGAACGGTGCATTTCAATTAGTAAATGCGGCAGTCAGAAGCTTGAAAGTTTTAAGGTGGAAGAATGTGATGAACGGCGAGATCCTATCCATTCCGCATTCTGGCATCAAGTCGAAGACGGAGAAATTGAAGCACCCGCGTTTAGTTTTTACTACTCTTTTGATGATTGGGCTTGGGTAGTGCCGACAGAAATGTGTGCGCTGGGCGGCTGTGATATGAATCTAATTTGCTTTGAGAGCGAAGAAGAAGCATATAAGGAAGCTTTAGCAATGACGAAAGCAGGAGAAGAACAGGAGATTCGCGGCGCTTGCTCTTCCTGTGCAAATGAATACTACCAATAATTGGACAGCCCGGCAAAGCGGCTTTAATCACTATTAATCACATCTAAGGAGTGTTTCATATGACCAAACAAAAAATTGAAGAGTTGACCAGCTTGCTGCAAGAAGGGGTATCTATGGTGTATTCCTCCGATGCCTGGAGAGAGGTGCTACTCTTCCAATCCAAATTCCACAATTATTCCTTCAAAAATATGATGCTGATTTATTTCCAAAATCCAAATGCCACTCAGGTAGCAAGTCTATCGTTTTGGAATTCTGTGGGACGCCGGGTAAAGGCCGGGGAAAGCAGTTTGAAAATCTGGGCTCCTACCACGAAAAAAGTCGTGGATGAAGAGACAGAAGAAGCGGAGACACAGCGAACAGGCTGGCGTCTAACATCGGTTTTTGATGTGAGCCAGACCTATGGGAAAGAGCTACCGAAACTCACTGAAGAGTTGTCTATGGATACGGAAAATCTCCGCGGGTTCTATCAGACGGTAAAGGCAGCCTGCCCGTTCCCGGTGGAGGAAATCAAGCTTGAGAATGGAGTGAAGGGGTACTTTGATTATTTCACACAATCAATTGGTGTGAAAAAAGGTTTGGCTGCACTGCATAAGTGCAAAACACTGGTGCATGAAATGGCTCATGGTCTGCTGCATGATGGTTCAGACAAGACCAGGGATGTGCGGGAAGTGGAAGCTGAGGGGACGGCTTTCGTGGTTCTTTCGTACTTTGGTTTTGATACGAGTGAGTACAGCTTTTCTTATGTAGCAGGCTGGAACGGATCAAAGGATTCTCAGGCCATTATGGAGGCGGGGAAAACGATCCAAACTACGGCGAAACGTATTATTTATCAGATCGAGCAGCAGTTGAAATCAGAGGTCGCTTAAAGAAACCAGGCGACCCGGCCCCGGCTTCCCCGGGGCCGGGAAGACCTTTACCGAGGGAGGATTCATTGGATGATAGTAATGATGATAGTTTTAGTAGTTCTGCTAATTACAAATTTCATAGTTTTGATGTTTGATATGGTCAGTGCAGTTTCGGAAAACGGAGAAACCACTACTCAGATGATGCTGTATGTAGACACATATAGAGTATGGCATTTTCTGATTGCCATCTGTCTCCTGCCTGCTTGGTCTGTATTTGGGGTTATATATCTGATCGTATCTGCTCTATTCATTCCCATATTCCCACGTTCTAAGAAAGGGAGGTAGACCGTATGCCGTGGAGTTGCCCGAACGATTGCGAGATCGATCATGTTTTAGTATGTGGTGGTGATTTGGGGGATTCTGAAGCAGACAATATCTATTTTCAGATGACACCTGCTGGAGTCTATACAGATTTACATTCAGATGGCACTGCGGGAGTGTCCGAGGAATGTCATGAGCATGCAGACGGAGGCTGCTGCATGGAGCCGATCTGTCCGGAATGTCTGGTTCGATGTATTGAAATTAAGTCGAAGTGAAGGAGCGATATTTATGGAATTTAAAGCGGAACAAAAAGATGCTTTACGGGCACTGGCTATAGCTTACGGCAATCTTTCGATGGTATGGGAGGACGCCTGGGAGGGGCCGGAGAATTTTGGCGGTACCCTGGATGATTTAGGTTTATTACCGCAACGTCAGCTGGAGGAAGCTGAAGCCGAACTGCTGGATCTAATTGGTGAATTAACGGGGGGTACACAGCAATGATGAAAAATGATTACGGTATTACGGTTAGCTACTGGGGCAAAGACAAGGTTACTGGAATGGATGAAAAGCAAGCTTCATTTTGCTTAGCGCCTCAAATAGATAACCGAGGAAATTCCCTCATTTTACTTAACGGGCAAGAGCACTATGCCAAACATTTCCGTACACTGCCGCAGAAGCTGCCGCTTTATAAGTACATGGAAGTATCTACTTCACATGTGCAGAAAGAAACAGAGACGTTCCTTAGTGATGCAGCGAAAGACTGGGGAGCATCCAGCATTATCGTTGATAGGAAAAGTGATTACGGTTACTGGGTATTTGTACAGCCAGGAAGGAAGGATATCCCGGAGGAACTGGCCGCACTGATCGAGCTAGCAGATAAAAACGAATGCATATGGCTGGTATTGGATTCAGATGGAATTATCATCGAGGGACTTCCTACCTGGGAATGGTAAGAGGGCTGCGCTGGTACACTAAACCCAGGTATTAGAATTGGCTGGCAGCACTTGAGCTGTCGGCCTTTTTTTGAGGCCCGAATTCGCAAGATAAAGGAAGCCACCGCCCCGGGCGGTGCCTGCGGATAGAAGCGTGGCCGAAGCGGCCTTCGCCGGCAAAGATCTGCCGGCTCAATCCACTTAGTCCGGGCGAAGTGATTCATGGAGGCAAACCCTTCTCAAAACAAAAAAAACTGATGGTGCACTCATATGGTCTGAATTGTCGCTTCGCGCCACTTCAGACCGTGAAGACAAAGAAGCCTGCTGCCCGCCGGGCAGTAGGCATGCCCACTGTCACAAGCAGCCGAAAGATAACATCCGACAGCAGACAATCTGCGTGCGTTCATGGGCGCTGCAGTGCTGTCAAAGAGGAAGAACAGCCGGTGATCGTCCGGCCACCCCTACACGCCTACCCTTGCGTAATAGACCAATCGCTGATGCCATTGGTCTTATTGTTTGTTGTTCTATTTACGGTGATGGTCTATTGTTTTTACTTATTCTCGCCAGTATGACTATGAGCAGCACAACAATAACGATGAGCAGCCCGGGGAGCCAGTACACGACCCAATACTTCATCAACAGGCCTCCGATGTGTGTGAATACCTGGGGGAAACATGCAATGGCTATTGTGATGATGATACTGAGTGAAGCGATATGGTTTTTAATCCATTGATACATAAATTGTAGTCTCCTTTACTCGAATTTGAGGGTGGTTATCTTGATGTTTTTATTGTACAACTCTTTATATATTATATGGAGGCATACAAAATGATTTTGAAGTCGCTTCCAAGTGTTGATTTTAAAGGATTCTTTGATACACTGATTTTTAGGAAAGTTGTAAATACGCCATACTCTTGATGTGTAATCTTCAACAAAAGGGGTCGGAAATTGTAGCATATACAACAAATGTGAGGGTGATGACAAATGGCAAGGCGATACAGGGATCGTTATGTTACGAATGTTTATTGGGGCGGAATTATCCTGAAATTCTTTCATCACCTTCAGGATCACAACCTAAGTGCAGTGGATTATCGGATTTTTTTCTATTTATGCGAGAAGATGAGCACGGATGATAACCTGGTACGTAAGAAACAGATTACCATTGCTCAGGAACTTAATATCGACAAAGCAAACGTCTCCAGAACGTTAAAAAAATTGTGCGGACTGCAGTTTATTGCGAAGTATAAAACGGAAGGCTATATGGTAAATCCGCATTTGATTTATGCCGGAAACGGGAATACATTACGAAAAACACTGCGGGAGGTTTTTGATGCTTTGCACGAATCCCCGCGCTTTTATATGAATGAAGATGAACGTGTTTTAGAGGATAGTCGATTGAATCCTGGAGACACAGTTCCCCAGGCCCCTACCGGTGTGCGCAATATTAATCTTGATTTTGACTTTCTATAATGCCGTGAAACCCCACCACCCCCTAAAAGCCCAAGCGACCGGCTACGCCGTTCCATTGGGCTTTTTTGCTGCGCTCACGCTTCGCAACCGGTGGTACCCGGCGGCACGGAAAGGGCAAAGATCAAGGATCCTCTTTGTACAGCATTTTGGAGGTCACAAGACCACAGCGGCAAAAGGAAGCCACCGCCCCGGGGCGGTGCCTGCGGATAGAAGCGTGGCCCAAGCGGCCCTCCCCGGCAAAAAGCGCCGGCTCCATCCGCTTGACCGGGCGAAGTATTTCAGGGATGCTAAACCCTTCTCAAAAGAAAAGAGCTGCAGGGGAAAGCTCGGTCCAGAATTTCCGCTGTGCTCCAATACTGGACCACGAAGCAGAGCCGGCATCATGGCTACGCCATCATGCCAAACCCCAAAGATCAAAAGCAGCTGGTGGCCAGCGCAGCCGATATCCGCAGCAGCCGAGCTGCGCTCCTGGTCGTTTTCTCCCGCAAACATCCGAAGGCGTAACGAATCCGTCATTTTAGCCAACCATACCGAACCTTGCCGTGCAAGGGCGGTTTTTCTCTTCGAGAACACCGGCCCTATCGGGCAGACCCTTGCACGGCAAGAACCGGTATGGTTAATCGGGCTATGACGGCTACGTTACACGGATGTTCGCTCCTTGAAAACTCCCATACGCTCCACCACGATCGACCGCGGCGGAAAGCTGCGCTTTCCACCAGCAAGACCTTTAAAGATTCCGCTCATCGCCGCTCGGGCTAGACCGGCAAACGATGCCGGATTTTAGGGGGGATTCTGAGTGAATACAAGTAGATTTTTATATATAGGAGTCATTCCTGTAATGAATTAATTTGCGGTTTGAACAAAAAAAGCGCCTCCTGTATGCTGGGTCATGGAATGTTGGCCATTCACTGCCCGAATTAAAAGGAGGACGCTCAATATGAAGTATAAACAATCAAAGAAACAGAATCAACGGATTATGAGAATTACAGACAAGACCCTTGTCGTAGGTGCAGACATCGCCAAAGAAACCCATGTGGCTCGCGCCATCGACTTTCGGGGGATTGAACTCGGAAAGGATTGTGTGTTCTCCAATACCCGCACTGGACTCGAACAACTGGTTCTGTGGATGAAGGAGCTTCAGCGGGAGCATGCCAAGAGCGACGTCCTCTTCGGCATTGAACCCACCGGACACTACTGGTTTAACCTGGCCGAGTATTTGGGACAGCACGGCATTCCACTCGTCATTGTCAATCCGCATCATGTGCACAAAAGCAAAGAACTGGAAGATAACTCACCGACGAAAAACGACTATAAAGATGCAAAAGTCATTGCCGATTTGGTGCGAAACGGGAAATACAGCGAACCTAAATTGCCAACAAGCATCTACGCAGATCTGCGGATTCTCATGAATCTTCGGGAGAAGATCATGGTGAACTTCGGACAGGTGCAAAGACGGGTGCAAAACTGGCTGGATCGCTTTTTTCCAGAGTACACGCAGGTATTTAAAGACTGGGAAGGCAAGGCTTCACGGATTACGCTAGGCGAGTTTCCCACACCAGGTGAAATCGTAGAGCTAGGGACAGAAGCCATCGTTCAGCGGTGGAAGAAAGATGTGAAACGAGCCGTAGGCGCCAAACGAGCTCAGCAGCTCATGGAAACGGCGAGAAGTTCCATCGGTCTGACCGAAGGACTTCCTGGAGCAAAAATAGAGATTAAAACACTTCTGGAGCAGTACGAAATGTTCGCCAGACAGCTCGAAGAGATTCTGGCTGAAGTGGAACGTTTACTGTCACAAATTCCGGGTACTGGGGAGATGCTTACCGTGCCGGGCGTGGCAGTTGTTACGTTGGCAGGATTCCTTGCGGAAGTAGGGGATCTGAGTGGTTACGAGCATGGACAGCAGATTATTCGGCTGGCCGGACTGAATCTCAAAGAGAACAGTTCCGGAAAGAAAAAAGGTAAGTCGAGCATTACCAAACGTGGACGCGCAAGGCTAAGGGCTCTGCTGTTCCGGGCAGTGATGCCCATGGTTGCCAAGAACGCCGAGTTTAAGGCGCTGCACCAGTACTTCACGAAGCGAAGTCAGAATCCACTGAAGAAAAAGCAATCCCTTGTGGCATTGTGTGGGAAACTCATACGTGTCCTGCATACGCTCGGGACCAAGCAAATTTCGTACGATGCAAACGACGTTTTAGGGCCAGTACGTCAGGCCCAGTTACAGATGGCGGCTTAAGAAAAACCGAATTCACGTTTCTCACCGGACTGGAATAACCAAAGACAAATGAAGCACGGAGCAGCCGTAGGAATCATTTCCATAAGGGCAACGACCCTGTAAAGGAGCAAGAAACGGCGTCCACCTCTTGAGAGGCAGAACGAAGGAATGTAAGGGCAACGACCCCGCGTGACATGGGAGGGTAAGCCATCAAGAGAAAGGTGTGGATATCCATTGTGCGATCATAGGAATATCCATGGGCTGGGGACCATTTCCCCCAATCTCTATTCCCGCCACCGGCTCCACCGGAAAATAATGTCATCCTTACATGACTTCTCCATCTCTCATCAAGTCAATGGCTGAAAGTCTAAGAACGAGTGAGTAAACAAGAGAAAATATTAATTTATAGTGGGAGGTAATTGTAATGTCAATGAAAGTTGCCCCGGTTGTCCTATCAACAAAAGGGGGAGTGAGTCAAATGGAAAAGATGAGTGTCGCAGGAGCAATCTTGATTTTACAAAATGGATTGAGCTACGAAAATATCTCTCACATCGAATCTACTAAAGCATACCATTATTTTTCTGCTTATGTTCAGTCCATAAAACCAAAAGTAAAACAGGAGGTCCGGATCGATGCGGCAATTAATATCGATGGTGAGTTTCACATCCAAGGCCGATCCTGGGGGGCTGAGTACTGGGAGCTCATCGACAGTGTTTCATCAGATTGGTCGCTAAATGAGCTAAATCAGGAGCAACATGAGGGACGATGCAAGAGGATGAAGGTTACAAAGGAGAACTTAGTCACAGCTGCAGGGGAGGCGAGGGCAACGGGATTAGTCATTCACATTGTGAAGAGTGGGGAAGGGAATGAGATTGAGTTAAGACCTTTTTCTCCCGGTTGGGATAGCGCAAAGGTACAAGCAGACCCAGAGATTGTAACTCTAATCCCGTTCAGCGCTATTTTTGAACAGGGTAGAACGATGATTCCTTACTATCTGAAACTTTATGCATGATCAATTTACAAGGAGGCTCAACAGAAATGGACACAAGTACAGTACGGGCGGCATTAGTTCATGTAAAAGAAGGTGATGATGTGCTGATGCTTCCAAATGGGACCTGGCAGCCATTGCAAGTGGAAAGTTTAGAAGCATTTCTTGCTGCTGAAACAACAGGTGACCAGTTTTCAGATTGGGAAGGGGTTCCGGATAATAATTGGATTGAGCGATGTGGTACGGATGATATATTGGACGCCGCTGAACAGTTCGGTGAGTTGATTGCCTTTTACGATTGGGGAGACCTTATTGTTACAAATGGCATGAAATTGCGGCAGCTCTGTGATGGCTAATCCTAGAGGCATCGCACTTATCAATTAATAGCCGAAGGGCTTACCTTGGGGGGAATGGATATGCCGAGTAGAGAAGAGAGGACTTTCATAGGGGAAGAGTTGCGCGGCCGTGGATACAAAAATGTTAAGTGCTCCAGAAAAGTTGATAATCAAACGTTCCAGGTATCTGCGACTAGAAGGTTAGGCAAGAAGGTATATTATGGGCTCATTGTGAAGATAGAGCCCGAAATGGTTAGAGTATCAATCGAATACGCATATTCCTAAACACATTCAAAGCTGAAGAGCTAAACTAGGAGGTTTTCTATGGCTACAGGCAAAATAGGGGCAGCTACATATGGCGGCCTTTCCAGAATTCTCAAAGTGCAATCACGTTATATATTCCTGGATGATGCTCTTATTGGAGAGGTACAGCATGACAAAGAGGATACAAAATACTATTACGTGTGGATCCAAGCTGGAAATAAGAGAGTTTATCAAACTGATCTGAAGCGTAGCAGCGCGATTGGCCGAGCACTGGCGGAGGCGGGGATAGAAACGGACCTCTATCGTGCAAATGCACCGCATAAAGACTGCATAGGGGAGTTTTGGAAGTAGGGTTTCAATGTCCGACCAATGGAATTCCAGGACGAGGAAAGAGATTTCGTCTTGAAAGAATGGAACCGCCTGATGAGGCCCGGGGGATATGGGCCGAAACGCCGGGAGGCGTAGCGGATATCCGCAATGAAAGTACTATTTTTGCCAGGGGAAACAGCTCGGACACCCTAAACAAATTATCACAGGAGGACAAACCTATGAATGAAGACCAAATATTACATGTCATCAGAATTATAGACCATAGCCTCAATTCTGAAACCTACAGCTACGCCGTGATAGCTGCAGACCAGGTGAAGGCCGGGAACCTGGCGATTCAAAAGCATGCCGAAGAATTTGAAACTGATATCAATGAGTTGGAAATTGAAGATGGGGAGTGCTTTGAAATCACCTGTGCTTCAGATGCTTCAGGAAAACTATTCTATATTAATTTGACCGAGTACTGCGCTGCAGGGTGTAGTAATGTGGTTTCGAAAGGTGGGCACTGCTAAATGGAACCACGACAACCAATGAACGATCTGAGCGTGAAAAGCCGTGAGCAGCTGGAGGGCGAACTTCAAAGTTGTAAAAAACAAATATCGAAAGCTATCAGACGATATGAATTTATATATGCAGAAGAACTAAATGAACAACTCAAAAAAATCAAAAAGCAATTATCCATTCTGTAAGCTACACCTGGGGAGGTAAATATACAATGACAGTCCAAAAACAAGCTTATCAATCTGCAGCTCTTCGCGCTTTGAAAATGGCCAAAAAAAGACCGGAAGCGATGCGATTCTATTTCTCCTTCACGAAAAAAATGATACAAGCTTGAAGAAAGGGGGGCGGGAATAAGGGAAGGAGTTTAACATACATCATCAGCTGCAGGTAGGCTGGTGATGTATTTTTTTTACAAAAGAACAGAAAAAAAGTGGGGCCGCCAAAGGAAGCTACCGCCGCGGGGCGGTAGCCTTGATAAAAGCGTGGCCGCAGGCAGCCACACCCGGCGTTGCCGGGAATTGATGTGTCTGCCTGCGGCCGGCGAAGTCAATTCCCCGAAGTAAACCATTCTTAAAAGAGAATAAGGAAGTGAACTGCTATCGCACTTCCCTTTGAAGGATAAAGGTTTAAGACCTTACGCTCCGACCTTACCACTCCGCGCCTTAAACAATGCAAGGCCTGGCCCCCTGCGGGGGTGGGCGAAGTAGCTCGAAGAAGGCCAGGGCAGCCGGACTAGACCGCCCGGCTACACCTTCAATTCAATAGCCCAGCCTTGCATTGACGGCGCTCCGTGGTGCGGACTACGCGTAAGGTAATTCAAATTCTAATTCTAATTCAAAGGAGAATTCAAAAATGGACTACAGTTATGCGTTAGAAGCCATTTCAGAGGCTTCTGGATGGCACACAGACGATTTGATTATGATTGCTGAGTATTCGGATGGTTACGGCTTTCTAGACCGTTCAGGAGTCGAATGGATAGCTAGCCAGAGGTATGGTGAATATGTTGTTTCAGAGTGCGCATAACCGATCAGGGGAACTTCCCTTTTCGGGGAGTTCAAAGGAAGCTACCACCGCGGGGCGGTAGCCTTGAACATGAAGTGGCCTTTAGCAGCCACCCCCGGCTTGCCGGGAACCCTGGTGACTACCTACGGCCGCCGAAGTAATTCATCGAAGTAAACCCTTCTCAAAAGAGAACATAGGAAGCCCGTCAAAGGACGGTCCTATAAGCATTTTTATTTAGAACAGGCATCACCACGCAGCCCAAATCCGCTGCGTGACGATGCCTCACGCTTCATTCTAAAGCGCAATCAATCTATGCCTTTTTTGAAAGAGTCTACAACTTTATTTTCCCAGTCTACAACTTTATTTTTTAAGTCTAATACTTTATTTCCTTAGTCTAATACTTTATTTTCTCCTGGCAGAAAACCTATTTAGCCGTGAAACCCCGCCACCCCGCAAATTCGGAAGCGACCAGCCAGGGAAAGACACCCTGACTGTTCCATTCCGAATTTTTTTTGCGACGCAAGCTCTGCAAAAAGGGGTACCCGGCGGCACGGAAGGGCTAAAGGTCAAAGTCAAAGAGCAAGGCCGGGGACAAGCACCCCGGCCCTTTTTTTGTGGGGGAAATCGAGGAAGGAAAGGCTGACGGGGCGCATCACGCGGCGTTTACGGCGATCTGCATTCTCCTGCCCTTTTCTCCCGCGAACATCCGAAGGCGTAACGTATCCGTCATTTTAGCCAACCACACCGAACCTTGCCGTGCAAGGGCGGCTTTTCTCTTCGAGAACGCCGGCCCTATCGGGCAGACCCTTGCACGGCAAGAACCGGTATGGTTAATCGGGCTATGACGGCTACGTTACACGGATGTTCGCTCCTTGAAAAGTTCATACGAAAGCAGAACGATCGAGTAACACCTTCGTTCTTACCCCTAAAGATTTCCGCTCATTGCCGCTCGGGCTAGCCCGGCAAACGTGGCCGGATGGTAGGGGGGGATCCCGATTCTAACAATCTGTTTTTAATCTATATAAGGGGTGGTTTAGATGAGAAAAAATTGGCGTGTAAACAGTGAGATTCCAACAAATGAATATGCAATTACCCGTGCATTTAGTTCGTATCAGTTGGGTTTGATTTCTCGTGAAGAGTATTGCGAATGTGTGTCCTACCTTCTGTATCTTTAAGGCCTATCTGCCCGGTGTAGTTTCCGGGCAGGGCAGCATACTAAATCAAACACTAACATTGAAAGAAGGAAACCATAATGACTAAACAATATACTTTAAATCTCGAAACTTCAAAAATCGAATTGCAGTTCTCTAAACAAGAGTATCAATCACTTCCAGAGGTTGAGAAAAAATCAATACAAAGAGCATTTCTTTTCTCTGGTTCTCGTTCTGCTTGGGTGTCTCGTTCAACTAAAAATCATTATTCGGCTATCCGTGTAGCTACTCAACTAGGCTTTACAGATGGCGGTAAAACTGGAGAACGCTTGTCCTATGCTGAGCAAGTAGAAAGACAAGTAGAAAAAGCAGAAGCCCGTATTGAGCGCTTAGAAAAATATGCAGACAACGCAGAAATAAGAGCAGAGAACCTGCAATCAGACATTAACAACATGCACGGGGATATTGCATTTTTCACACAACCGATAATCGCAGGTCATGCCGGCAGCCAACGCTTTGCGCGGCGAAGAGAAAAAATGTTTAACCGGTTTAACAAAGGATTCGAAGAGTACCGTAAGAGCGAATATTTCCGCGATAGAGCTATGACTGCTGCACAAACTGCAAGTATGAGTAAATTCAAGAATAGATCCTATTTAAGTAACAGAATTGAAGAATGTCAAAAAAACATCCGAGAATACGAGCGTAGAATTGTTAAAGCAGAAGAGACTCAAAACGAGTCATACATGGAAACTCTATTGGATAAAATCGAAGAAGAATTTGATAAGCTTGCATTTTTACATAATAAATTGGATGAGATTGGAGGCATTCAATTTAATAAAGCAAATTTAAAGGCTGGCTATCTCGTAAAAATCCGTGGCAGCTGGGATACAGTAGTTAAAGCGAATCCAAAGACAGTTGAAGTTAAGCCGGATGTTGTTCCCTATACGCTCAAGTATGCTTATGCAGAAATTCAAGAAATGAAAATTCCAGAGGGATGGACGGGAAAACAATAAATTGAAACTTCTGCCGCCCGGATCTGTTGCGGAAAATTCCGCGCCGGGCGGTGCTCCTACGAATGCGAAGCCTGCACCATGCAGAAAAATATATGAATTCATCGGCAGCATTAACAGCCGATAGAGGAAAGGAAGAAAGACAAATGAATGTTAGGTTTCTATGTCCGCTACATGGCATCCCGATTGTCGGGGAATGGGACGATGCCGGAGAAGTGATGTTTGACCTGGAGGATGCCGAACGAGACGCAGAGCATTACACAGAAGACGAAATCAACGAAGTAGAAGGATGGTGCTCCCGGTACAATTATCGCTATTTTGCTACTTTAGACCGCGCTAATTCCTTTCTCGGAGCGTTCGGCATAAAAGAACGCTGGGAAAGTTGGCAGATCCATAACCGCGAGGATGTAACCTTGGAGGATAAGCAAATGAATAATTATTTTGTCGCTCCAGCGCAGGATTTCAACAGACAAGGGTTTCGCATTTGCTACACAATAAGTCATAACCGGGTTATGTCACTTCCTGAACTTCACGAAACTAGGGAACAGGCAGAGAAAGAATTAGAAAGGATGAGAGGAAAATAATCGCCTGATGATGGCTCCAGCGGAAGAGGGTCGAAAGCTACCGGCATATCAACCAGGCGTTCGACTCCCTCTTATTGGGGGCCTAAAGGAAGCTACCGCCGCGGGGCGGTAGCCTTGAAAATAAAGTGGCCTTCTGCAGCCACCCCCGGCTTTGCCGGGAAACCTGGTGACTACCTACGGCCGGCGAAGTAATTCATCGAAGTAAACCCTTCTTAAAAGAGAATAAAAGCAAGGCCGGAGACAAGCACCCCGGCCCTTTTTTTGTGGGGGGAATCGAAGAAGGACAGGCAAACGGGACGCATCACGCGGTGGTTACGGCGCTCTGCATTCTCCTGCCCTTTTCTCCCGCAAACATCCGAAGGCGTAACGTATCCGTCATTTTAGCCAACCACACCGAACCTTGCCGTGCAAGGGCGGCTTTTCTCTTCGAGAACACCGGCCCTATCGGGCAGACCCTTGCACGGCAAGAACCGGTATGGTTAATCGGGCTATGACGGCTACGTTACACGGATGTTCGCTCCTTGAAAAGTTCATACGAAAGCAGAACGATCGAGTAACACCTTCGTTCTTACCCCTAAAGATTTCCGCTCAAGCCGCTCGGGCTGAGCGGCAAACGATGCCGGATGGTAGGAGGGGATCCATATTCTAATAATCTGTTTTCAATCCACATAAGGAGTGGTTCATATGGCTAAGATTAAACTTATTCGCAATTTATTGACCGGATATCACCGGAAAAGCACACGCATCTTTATTGAGCCTACTGCTTTAGAGGCAGCTGGCTTTAAGGTCGGGGATCAAATCTCACAAACGGTCACCCGTGATGCTGTCATTTTAAGGATTTCCTCTGAGGAAACAAATCACCGTGTTTCTAAACGTAAACGTCCCAGCTGGAGCCACGAACGCCCTTTATTTGAAACGTATGGTCAAGAAATCATGATGGTGCTTTTGCCTCGCAGCCGAGTAGATTTATTAATCAGTGAGGGAATGATCGTAATCCGCGAGGAACATTCCTTCGATCTCTTCTACTGTGAGAAGCCTCAGCTGAAGGGGAACGATTTGCAGAAACTTCGGCTGTATTCCTGTCCCAGCGGTGGAGGAATGGCTACAGCGTCCGCCGTTGATTCCGGATTGTATGAAGCGGTGGGCGGAGCAGATATCTGGCCTGAAGCTATTGATGCATATCTTAATAATTTTCAATTGGGGAGCGCGTACTTAGGTGATCTGACCCGTAAGCACCACGATTATATTCCGCAAGCAGATGTGTGCTGGTTGAGCCCTTCCTGCATAGAGTACACACGAATTGGGAGGATGGCGCAAGGTGTCACGGAGGGGCATGGGCCACACTATGCCCGTATTGTTTTAGCCACTGGAGCCATGGCCGTCATTATCGAACAGGTGCCGGAATATTTCGGTAGCACTTCGTATGCTCATCTGAAAAAGCTGCTGCAGCCATTCTTCCCATACGCCCATGAGAAGGTCATCGATGCTTATGATCTTGGCTCTGTTGCTGGAAGAACACGCGGATATGCAGTTTTGAGCCGAGAAGACATACGTTTCGAATGGCCGAAAATGCCAAAGCTTCCGGAACACCGCCGGAAAACAGTAGGTGAAGTGATCGGCAAGCGCTGGGAAGAAGGGGAATGGAGGGCGATTGAAGGAACGGTGATGTATGGCCTGCTGCATAAGGAAGGAAATAACAACTTCAAGAGCGATAAGAATCATACCTTAGTAGGGCTGGAAAGCAAACGGATTTCAGCCATAGTGGCCAACTACAAGCGGTATCAGGTCACCTCCAGTTATTTCAAGCACCCGAATGATGAAACACTTTGGCGTCCCTTCCGATCCGATGAACTGGCAGCCTTTCTAAACGTTCCTTCATTTTATGAATTTCCGGAATGGATGACAGAAGGCACAAGAACAAAGCTACTTGGTCAAAGCGTGGATTGTAACGTGACTAAAGCAATTCAAATCGAGGTTGGAGTTGCACTAATGGGTCAACGGTATCGACAAATATTGTCTGCCGATCAAGATGAGCCAACCGATGGAAATGTTTATTTCGATGAATATGGACAAGGTGAATTCAACTTCGGGGCAGCGATTGTTGAACAATATTATTAAAACTAGAGGGAGAGTGTTGTTATGTTCAGTCTTACTGGTACTCATTGGATTAGCGTGTTCATTTTTTTGTTTTGTGTAGGTGGGGTTGTGTATTGTATGTGGGATTTGGAACGGGAAAGTAAAGCACAGGAAAAGGCTGGCCAGATAAAAGAACCGGTTAAATCAGTATATATGAGACAGTGCATGTTTATTTATCCCGGGGTAGAACGTAGAGCAGTGACTCGGAGATGAGGAAAACCATTTCTTCAGACATAACAAAAAAACCCTTCGGCTGGAAAGGTTTTTAAGATACTACTTCACACTCGCGGGGGCGATGTGTGTAAGGTGATTATACAAAAAAAGGGGATATTAGACAAGTATGTTGTTCATACCCTCTTAAACATCAGCGCCCGGGACAGTCGAACTGCACCGGGCATTTCTTTAACTATCTATTAACTAATATTGGGAGTGTGTACATATGCAAATCAGTTTTGATATTTTTGATAACGAAGTTTTACTAATGGACGGAGACATGAAAGACCTTCAGCCGGAAGAAATGACGCTTACCATGTTCCTTTCAAATACAGAATGGAGAGCCGTGCTGGATCTTAAGGCGACAGGTGAAAGTAAAGGTAACTATTACATGATACAGCCGGACGGAAAAAAATATGGGTGGGGATGGATCGGAAAATTCCGAGATCCAGATGAGGCAAAACGGAAATTTCATTATACAAATCTTTACTGGGCGGTTTTTAGAGGGAAAGATATTTCTGAGGTAGTACTTGCCGAATATCCCGATCTGCTTAAGAGTTTCCGCAGAATTAACGAATTAATGGCGAAGATCGATACAGGAACAGGGCCCTATGTAGCTGTGACTGTGAATAATCAAACTCGGTATTTTAACAAGCACGATTGTCCAACATACTGCCGGGTAAATATGCGTGAGTTTGTGAAAGATCACGACCTAGTTGAGTTGCTACCTGGTGAATTACCATATGGCAATTTGAAGGACATTTTTGGTTCTGTAGAAGAAACAGCTATCGCAATCGAACGGAAACTAGCTAACTTGATTCCTGATGACAATCGGCCTCATTTAAACCTCCCCAATGAATTGCAGCATGGGTTTAACAACATCAAAGTGTGGATGAGACTCCCAGAGATCATTGACGACAAAGGATTTTGTATTCAATATCAGGAAGTCGAAGGGAATTCCGTGTATTCAGCTGGTTCGTGTATGCCGCGTATGGAGTACTTAATCAACGGTGATCCCGTTAAGATAGGTATCTATCCCTCACAATTGCTCAAATATAAGACGGATGCCGGGGAAGTGATCTGGCATACCGTATAAACATAAAAGAAAGCAGCTCAAATAATAGCTTCACGCGAATTCCGTGTGGGGCTTTTTTAGCAACCTGGATGCAGTCGGCAAGCTGCAGTAGGCACCCCGGCCGTGTAGATCTGGAGCTTTCTGGTCGCGCGCCTGTCGGCGCGGCTCCGGTTTCATCAGCTGAAGGAATGAGCAGCAACCTGGATGCACCCAGCAAACTGCAGGAGTCACCCCGGCCGTGCGGATCTGCAGCGTTCTGGTCGCGCGCCTGCCGGCGCGGCTCCGTTTTCATCAGCTGAAGGAATAAGCAGCAACCTGGATGCACCCGGCAAGCTGCAGGAGGAACGCCGGTCGTGTGGATCTGGAGCTTTCTGGTCGCGCGCCTGCCGGCGCGGCTCCGGTTTCATCAGCTGAAGGAATGAGCAGCAACCTGGATGCACCCAGCAAACTGCAGGAGTCACCCCGGCCGTGCGGATCTGCAGCGTTCTGGTCGCGCGCCTGCCGGCGCGGCTCCGGTTTCACCAGCTGAAGGAATGAGCAGCAACCTGGATGCAGTCGGCAAGCTGCAGGAGGCACCCCGGCCGTGTGGATCTGGAGCTTTCTGGTCGCGCGCCTGCCGGCGCGGCTCCGTTTTCATCAGCTGAAGGAATGAGCAGCAACCTGGATGCACCCAGCAAACTGCAGGAGTCACCCCGGCCGTGCGGATCTGCAGCGTTCTGGTCGCGCGCCTGCCGGCGCGGCTCCGTTTTCATCAGCTGAAGGAATAAGCAGCAACCTGGATGCACCCGGCAAGCTGCAGGAGGAACGCCGGTCGTGTGGATCTGGAGCTTTCTGGTCGCGCGCCTGCCGGCGCGGCTCCGGTTTCATCAGCTGAAGGAATGAGCAGCAACCTGGATGCACCCGGCAAACTGCAGGAGGAACCCCAGCCGTGCGGATCTGGAACTTTCTGGTCGCGCGCCTGTCGGCGCGGCTCCGGTTTCATCAGCTGAAGGAATGAGCAGCAACCTGGATGTACCCGGCAAGCTGCAGGAGGAACCCCGGCCGTACGGATCCGCAGCGCTCTGGTCGCGCGCCGGTCGCCGCGGCTCCGGCACACCGGTCTGAAGGAATGAGCAGCAACCTGGATGCACCCGGCAAGCTGCAGGAGGAACCCCGGCTGTGCGGATCTGCAGCGCTCTGGTCGCGCGCCGGTCGGCGCGGCTCCGGCACACCATTCTTGAAGGAATGAGAAGCACCTTAGAGGTAGCCGGCAAACTGCAGGAGGCCCCCCCCGGTCGTGTGAATCTGCAGGTTTTGGTCGCGCACCTACCGGCGGGCTCCGGCCTCCACCGTCTTACATCGTACAGGCCGCACAGTCCCGTCAATCTTTTGTTCCAATATAAAACCAGCGGCAGCTAGGACTGAAACCCTGTCCATAGCTGCCGCTGGTCTGTTACATATCTGTTTTTACTTATTCTGAAGGTGGATTGTCTACAGATTGTGTTTTTGGCTTGAATTTAGTTGGGTTTAGAGCTATTTGAGAACCAATGACTCCGTGCAGCTTAGTAATATCTGAGTAGTAACTATTCCATTCCAAAAATGTATGTGTGAGTGGGTCTTCCATATTGTTAACATCTACATCTGCATAATCAGTCCACTCTAATGGGTCTTTACTATTTTCCCAGAAGCTCAACCTTTCTCTATTCAATCCTTTCACGGAGTAATTTAGCATGTCTTCAATACTCTCATCTGGGCTTGTAACGTCTCCATTATAGATCTCTGCAGCCTTCATTTTTGCCATTTCATAGTGCGGAAGTGTGCCGGCAAGCCAGAAGTTCAATTCTTCAATTTGTCGGTCGGCTTCGCTTTCAAGGTTTGTGAAGGTACGTATAAGCTCGGAACGCGATGCCTTTAGTTCTACGAAACCAATATAATTCGCTAACCCGTGTATTCTATCGGTCCCCTGGTCGAACTTCACGATGCTTTGATTAAATTTGATTTGCAGGTCTTGTGCTTCACGCATTGCTACATTTAGATCACTTCTTAGGCTCTGTACTTTAGCTACTTCAGCTAGGACGTCATTTTTGAGCATTTTTATTTCTTCATATCGCTGCTCTACTTGATCCACTTTTGAAATGAAGAGTTTTCTCAGGAAATACACGAATATCCCGCCGGATAACGCTAGCACAGCTACTATTAATCCCATCAATGTTAAGAGTGAACTAATATTACCTTCCAGCAGACCGATTCTTGTTTTCTGAGCATTGAGTAATTGCTGGGTAACTTCTTCCTGGGTGAGTGGAGTCCCTTGCTGCTTTATTAATGCCTCAAGATCTTTCTTTGTGACCATATCCGTTTTCAATTCTTCCAGGCTCGTTTGTAGCTGATCGGTCGTTACATTCTGGGGGGCGGTTGCCGCAGTGGCATTTACAGCTGCGGAGAACATGCTGAAGCAAATACAGAGTGCCAGAATCTTACGTCTAAATGGTTTGCTCATGTGACCTCCTAATTTTCTATCTTCTTTTTGATTTCTATACATATGAAACTCCTGGATGCTCTTAATCTGAGAAACAGTATAGTCTGCACCAGCTGGTTATTCAATAGCGACAATGCAGTTCTCGCCCCAGGTGCTCAAGGGTGCTTGATGGTGGTAATTTGAAGTTCATAGTTCTGTGACAATTCAGCCGTGAAACCCCACCACCCCGCAAATTCGAAAGCGACCAGCCAGGGAAAGACGTCCTGACTGTTCCATTCCGAATTTTTTTTGCGCCGCAAGCTCTGCAAAAAGGGGTACCCGGTGGCACGGAAGGGCAAAAGAGGCAGAGAGCAGGAACAAAGCAAAGGGCAAGGCCGGGGACAAGCACCCCGGCCCTTTTTTTGTGGGGGAAATCGAGGAAGGAAAGGCAGACGGGGCGCATCACGCGGCGATTACGGCGATCTGCATTCTCCTGCCCTTTTCTCCCGCGAACATCCGAAGGCGTAACGTATCCGTCATTTTAGCCAACCACACCGAACCTTGCCGTGCAAGGGCGGCTTATCTCTTCGAGAACACCGGCCCTACGGGCAGACCCTTGCACGGCAAGAACCGGTATGGTTAATCGGGCTATGACGGCTACGTTACACGGATGTTCGCTCCTTGAAAAGTTCATACGAAAGCAGAACGATCGAGTAACACCTTCGTTCTTACCCCTAAAGATTTCCGCTCATTGCCGCTCGGGCTAGCCCGGCAAACGTGGCCGGATGGTAGGGGGGATCGACTAAATCAATCAATTTTCCTGAATGGAGTGTTCAATATGGAAAAAACAAAAATTCAGATTAAAAAGGCTGAAACAGCCATTAACCGCAAGCTGATGGAAGAATACATGGAACATGAGATCGACACTTTTGAGTGGTACGTCAATCCGGAAACCGAGGACACCTATTGTTGGAAGTTTTTTATTCCAAGAACGAAGGAAATTTGGATGTTCTCTTATGTCTACTCAAAATCTTCTGTCGTGATAAAAAAGATCCAATAGTGCTGCTTTCCGACTACTAACAACGGAGGTATACAAAATGGCAAAAAGTATTCCCGGGCTTGATGCACACGAAAAGCAGTTCATGGACATTTTTCGTCGGCTCACCTACAAACAACAAAACTGGCAGGTATGGCGTGATTTTGTAACGCTGGCAGCGACATCGATTGTGAACGCGGTACATAAAACGCACTTTGAACATCGTGAAAATATCTATCTTGAAACGATCAGACGGTATGACGCTAAAGAACAGGCATTATTCCCTGAACTCTTTGCCATTGTCGTTAATGCTTTTGAAGCGAATCCAGAGCAGGACTTTCTGGGGGAATTGTTTATGGCGCTAGAGCTGGGGAGCCACTGGAAGGGACAATTTTTCACTCCATACCATGTGTGCAAGCTTATGGCTGAAATCCAGTGTGTGGATCTCAAAGAAAGTGTAGAAGAGAAGGGGCATATTTCGGTTAACGATCCCGCATGTGGGGCAGGAGCGCTACTGATTGCCTTTGCTAATGCTGCGAGAGAACAGGAAGTCAACTACCAGCAGCATGTTCTCTTCGTGGCTCAGGACATTGACCAGACAGCCGCAATGATGTGTTACATTCAGTTATCCTTATTGGGCTGTGCTGGATACGTCATTGTTGGAGATACGCTTTCCCGACCGCCGACAGAGCCTTTGTCCAATTCTTTAGATACCTGGTACACACCGATGTATTTTTCGGATGTATGGCACTGGCGGAGGGTATTAGGGGAGATGAAAGCCCTGAACCGGGTAAAAGATAAACCCGTTTTAGCAGCTGAAGATGTTGAAACTAAGCCTCCGCTCATTGAGCCTAAAAATCAAGTGAATACATCTATAGAGGAAGACGAGTTATGTATTCAACTCACATTATTCTGAAAGGCGGGATAGAACATGATTCAGCAAAAGACAAAACCTAAAACTTCGACTGCCGGACAAAAGAGATTCCATGTAATTACGCAGCCCAATACTCAATTAAAGAATATCCTGTACTGGCAAGGGGTTTACGATCGCGGGGAACGGGAGCTTATCGTTGATAATTTTGCTGGTGGCGGCGGAGCTTCTGCCGGGATCGAGGAAGCTACTGGGGAAAGTGTCGATGTTGCCATAAACCATAACCCGGCAGCCATTGCGATGCATAGGGCTAATCATCCAAATACGATTCATTACTGTGAGAGTGTTTGGAATGTAGACCCGCGAATCATTGCCCTGGGGCGTCCAGTCGGTCTTGTCTGGCTTTCGCCGGACTGTCGGCACTTCTCTAAAGCTAAAGGTGGTACACCCGTTGAAAAGCATATCCGGGGGTTAGCGTGGATCGCAGTCCGTTGGGCTGCGACCGTCAAGCCCCGAGTAATTATTTTGGAGAATGTGGAAGAATTCAAAACCTGGGGGCCGCTCATTAAAAATGAGCAAGGTGAATGGATTCCGGATCCCAATAAAAAAGGTAAGACCTTTAATTCTTTTGTTCATGAGCTGCGGAAGCAAGGCTATGAAGTGGAATGGAAAGAGCTGCGCGCTTGTGATTACGGAGCACCAACAGTGCGGAAACGACTATTCCTGATTGCCCGTTGTGACGGAAAGGCTATTGTATGGCCAGAAGCTACTCATGCGGCTCCCGATTCGTCGGAAGTGCAGAGGGGAGTGCGGCAACCCTGGAAGGCAGCAGAAAGCATTATTGATTGGTCCATTCCCGTAAAGTCCATTTTTGGGCGTAAGAAGCCCCTTGCAGATAATACACTACGCCGAATTTTTAGAGGATTAGACAAATATATCATCCAAGTTGCCGAATCCGGTGAAATGCCATTCCTTGCCCCATATCTGATAAAGGTAAATCATCAAGGGGAACAGTTTAGAGGGCAATCGCTCAAGGATCCTCTGCAGACGATCACAGCAAAAAATGGCTGGGGAATGGTTACCCCTTATATTGTCCGGATTGGCCAAACTGGATTTGGTGGTGATCGGCTCCATTCCGAGGTGACGAAGCCACTGACCACGATAACCAGTAAGGCAGAGCATAATCTGGTTTGTCCAATTATGATTCAAGTCGGATATGGTGAACGAAAAGGTCAGGCTCCCCGGGCATTGGATCTTAAAAAGCCTGTTGGGACTATAACCGCAGGCGGTAACAAATTTGCCGTTGCATTCGCTCGGCTTATGGAAGCTGCGAAGTGTGCTGATTTGGATGCTTCATTTATGCATCCGGTAGAGGGTGAACCGCAGGCTGCAGACTTGGTGACGAGTAATTTGATTAAGCTTCGCGGAACCTGTAAAGATGGCCAAGCGGTAACGGATCCGATGCCAACCATTACGGCCGGGGGGCTGCACATCGCAGAAGTTAGGACGTTCCTGGCTAAATATCTGGGATCGAGTGATGAGGAAGCGCTGGGGCTGATTACTATTCAAGGCGTACTCTATCAAATTATAGATATCGGCTTTCGGATGCTGGAGCCGCATGAACTGTTTGCTGCACAAGGGTTTCCTCCGGAATACATCATTTCCGTTGATGCAGACGGTAATAAATATTCTAAGAAAGAGCAAGTCGCCCGGTGCGGAAATGCTGTTCCACCGCCGTTTTCTAAAGCGCTAGTTAAATCGAATCTCCCCCATCTTTGCGTAGGTGCCGGACGTTCGCTTTCACTGCAGCGATATAATATGGAGCCAGGACAACTTGCATTCTCAATGTAACAAAGATCATCCGAATCTGCTCAATTGAGTAGGTTCTTTTTTTTGCACGGAATTCGCAAAGCAAAGGAAGCCACCGCCCCGGGGCGGTGCCTGCGGATAGAAGCGTGGCCCAAGCGGCCCTCACCGGCAAAAAACGCCGGCTCAATCCACTTGGACCGGGCGAAGTATTTCAGGGATGCTAAACCCTTCTCAAAAGAAAAGAGCTGCAGGGGAGAGCTCGGCCCAGAATTTCCGCTATGCTCCAATACTGGACCACGAAGCAGAGCCGGCATCATGGCTACGCCATCATGCCAAACCCCAAAGATCAAAAGCAGCTGGCGGCCAGCGCGGCCGATATCCGCAGCAGCCGAGCTGCGCTCCTGGTCCTTTTCTCCCGCAAACATCCGAAAACGTAACGTATCCGTCATTTTAGCCAACCATACCGAACCTTGCCGTGCAAGGGCGGCTTATCTCTTCGAGAACACCGGCCCTATCGGGCAGACCCTTGCACGGCAAGAACCGGTATGGTTAATCGGGCTATGACGGCTACGTTACACGGATGTTCGCTCCTTGAAAACTCCCATACGCTCCACCACGATCGACCGCGGCGGAAAGCTGCGCTTTCCACCAGCAAGACCTTTAAAGATTCCGCTCATTGCCGCTCGGGCTAGACCGGCAAACGAGGCCAGATTTGAATTAGGACAATCTATAAATCATCTGCGAATACGAAGGGAATGGTTATTATGACAAAAACAATGCGACCAGAAACGATTAAGAAATCACAGGCTGCAGCAATAGAGGCGATTTGTTTATTGCCTGAGTTTGCAAATATCGGCAATATCCTAGATGCTCATGCAACCGATCCAACCGGATGGGGGCCAGAATACAGCGCTTTGAATGATATGGAGTATCGGCAGCTTCGCCGTGTACTGAAATACGGTTATACGACTGAGGTGGCAATAAACCGGATTTCGATTATCCGGGCAGAGGGTCCAATAGAAGAAACCAGAAAAAAGCATGTTGTTTACGGTTGGGAAGAAGCAAATAAGGTTCTGAAAAGAATGGCCTTCACTGCTCCGGAAGAAGGCTATGATAAAACGGATTTTACCATTGTGTTTACCAATGGAGATATCTATTCTGGAACTTACGATTTAACAAAAAGAGATCGATTCGAGGGTGATTTGTACAAACATGTGGAGGACCATTGCGAATTTTACGCGGGGATTTGTAAAAGCCTGCCTTCTCATATTAAGCCCGAAAAATATCAAGAGATCGTCTATGGATCAACGACCGAGTATTTATTGCTCTTGAATGACTTGATTTATCCAAGTGCAGGTAAAAAATGTATTAGTCCAGAGCTACTTCAACCGATCGAACCCGTAAAGCTTCCTGAGGAAAAAAGATATTTAGGATCACTTTATGATCAGTTGACGCTGCATGTTTCCAAGGACGGTGCAGGCAAAGTGAACTATAGCGTATATCACAGATCCAGCAGCCTTTATTCTACCACTAATCCAGAGTCCCTCAGATCCTGGATGAGGAAAATGAACTTAGAAATTGGAGAAGTGCTTCGAGAGAATACCTATAAAATTTCAGGTTCTTACCGGATCAGTATGATACCAGACCGCTCACTTTACAAGCATTTACCCCAGATTGTGATAAAGATGAACGGGAGTATGGTAAGGGCCTATAAAGAGGTGTCGGAGGACGTTACAGATATTTATGTGGTTATCAATTATCCGGAGAGCTTCCACTTTGACTACAATAAGGCAAGCGGTCAATGGTATTTGAAAAAATTCTTTTGGAATTAATACAGGGCCGGGAAACCGGCCTTTTTTACCGCGTCAAGGAAGCCACCGCCCCGGGGCGGTGCCTGCGGATAGAAGCGTGGCCCAAGCGGCCCTCCCCGGCAAA
Organism: Paenibacillus sp. fava2; assembly: GCF_058313675.1. NCBI lineage: Bacteria > Bacillati > Bacillota > Bacilli > Caryophanales > Paenibacillaceae > Paenibacillus > Paenibacillus sp. fava2. The sequence continues at coordinate 96,474 of NZ_JBZFQH010000002.1, forward strand.
AACATGCCGGCTCAATCCACTTGGACCGGGCGAAGTATTTCAGGGATGCTAAACCCTTCTCAAAAGAAAAGAGCTGCAGGGGAAAGCTCGGTCCAGAATTTCCGCTGTGCTCCAATACTGGACCACGAAGCAGAGCGGCATCATGGCTACGCCATCATGCCAAACCCCAAAGATCAAAAGCAGCTGGCGGCCAGCGCAGCGACATCCGCAGCAGCCGGGCTGCGCTCCTGGTCGTTTTCACCCGCGAACATCCGAAGGCGTAACGTATCCGTCATTTTAGCCAACCATACCGAACCTTGCCGTGCAAGGGCGGCTTTTCTCTTTGAGAACACCGGCCCTATCGGGCAGACCCTTGCACGGCAAGAACCGGTATGGTTAATCGGGCTATGACGGCTACGTTACACGGATGTTCGCTCCTTGAAAACTCCCATACGCTCCACCACGATCGACCGCGGCGGAAAGCTGCGCTTTCCACCAGCAAGACCTTAAAAGATTCCGCTCATTGCCGCTCGGGCTAGATCGGCAGGCGTGGCCGGATTTTAGGTGGGATCTGAGTATATGCAAGCAGATTGAGGATTTCAAATACAAATCGATTATCAAGCATTTTTACTAACAATAGAGAATTTCTGCTTTATCACTAAATGTATAAGGATGGGGAACAACATGAATACGCGTGAATTAGATGCTCTTTACCCGAAAATGGATACTGGATTGGTTGGGCATATGATAGGGGCAGATGATCCTTATCCTGATGATTTTTGGATTGACTTTGAGCCATTCGCTCAAGACGAGGAAATGTAACAATGCGCCCGGTCATGTCGCTGTTTGAAATTAATGAAAATAATGAACTGGTGGTGAGTTGTAAAGGGCCGACAGGTGAAGGGCATTTTACATTTTCGGTTCCGGAGGGCTATACCCCTTCAGAACGTATGCCGGACTATTCTTACCCGGAATGGATCGGGAAGCTAAGGGCAGCAGCTGCGGCTGGTCAAATCTCCGAGGGGTTAGCTCAAAAAGTCATTTTTAGTTTAGATAGGCTTCCATCCCTTGCCTCTAAACAGAAGGTCTGCATTTCTTTTTCTAATGGGAAGGATAGCGAACTCATTTTTATCATGGCGGCCATGCGGTATCCGAGAAAAAGCATTATGGCCATGTTTGCAGATACCCAAGATGAATGGCCGGAAACATATGCTTTTCAACCAATATTTGAAAAATGGATCAACGTACCGATTACAACCGTTGAATCTGTAGGGATTCACCAATTGTTGCGGCATCGGATGCCGTTTTGGCCAAAAATGGGTGTTCGGCATTGCACTAAGAATTGCAAGATGACTCCGCAGCGTGATTATCTGGATGCTAACGGATTCGATCAGATCCGCAGTGTAGGAGTAGCGAAATTCCGTTCCATGTTTGGTCAGGATCAACTAACCAAAGAGGAACGGCAAGCCTACCGGGAATCCAAGCACAAGGCATTACCGATAGATGTGCGGCATCCTGCCCCCCTCATGCTTTCCGGAGAGCGCTGGGCAGAGTCGGCCAGCCGTTCCTTGTTGCCCTATGAAGAAAAGAATCAAACTATAATGCGGATTACTCAGCGCCCAGCGCTCGAATTTACGATTGAAGAGGTTTGGGAACTGATTTTCTGGATGAAAGCCCCGTACAACAAGGTCTATCATTTTGTAAAGCGTTGTGCTTGCGCAGGCTGCCCGTTTGCTTCCCGAAAGGAAATAGAAACCCTGGGAGAGCATCATCCTCAAATATTGAAGGAGTGGGTGATTACAGAAGAGGTGATCGGACATCCATGGAAAGGCATTGGCTTCAAAAGCATATATCAAGAACTGGTACAGACAAAGCGGCTTGGAAGGATTCAAGGACTTGAAACACAATGTCAGACGAGAAGACTCAATGTTGTGAGAGGTCAAACCTGGTCCGACCACTTTTCTATCGCCCAAAGCTTGACCTTCAAAGATAATGGAGGGAGAGGGACAAATACGAAGGGGGGGAATGACATAAGATCGCAGATCGTTTGACTATCTTATGTCGTAAAGGATATAATGAAAACAACAATTGAATTTCTAACTGATTCACAAACAGGTGATAAACCTGTGCTTACTCTGATTCGTCAGATTGGAGAGGCTGGAAAGAACGATGCAGATCGCCTGCAGCTCTATTCGCTCGTTCTTCGCGGATTGGAGTTTTTAAGGAATTATGGTCTGCAGGAAGCGTTTAAAAAATATTTTGAAACGCACTTAGAAGATGGACGTCCTTACACTATTATGTTGGTTAAGAAGCTAAGGGATCATGTTCCACTGCTGGAGTTCCGAGTGAACTGGCAGGGGACGGGAGCCTTCCGGGCGGTATTTTTTGAACATTACGAAGAAGATCAGCAAGTTTTGGTTTTCGTGAGGGCTGTTATTAAGCAGACTACACACGATCCCGATTTTGAACGAATCGTAATGGAGGCCGAAAACGCATATTCGGGTTTTTTGACCCACCGGAAGTAAACTATTTACTTTAGGGGATGATCGTATGGAAAGAAGATTAGGACAAGATTTTGAAGAGCTGATGAAGGAAGCCAGGGAAATCCCGGAAGTCCGGGATTACCTTGATAGCTTTTCTGTTGTGATAGGGAATATCGTGTACGCGCGTAGGATGCAGCTAAATCTGTCGCAGCAAGAACTTGCAGAGCGGGCCGAAACGACTCAAAAACGCATTTCTCTTATTGAGAGTGCAAAAGGGAATGTAGGGCAAGAGGTTTTAAACCGGGTTTTTCGTGAACTTAAGCTTTCCAATTTAGAAGCACATTTCGATGAACAGGCAGCAGCGCGGGCATAAATGCACCGTGCTCTTTTTTTTATGGATCATGTTTTTTCAAGGCTTTGCGCGGCCCGACTGCCGTGTCGGATTTTCCGCCACGGCAGTCGGGGCGTCCGTTCCGGACGCTATAGGTTGTGAATTGCTACTCAATTCACTGATTTATATAGATACTATAGATGTATCTAAAGTAGTATCAACATCACAAATTCACTTTCTAAACCCCATTATCATCCATAAAAGATGTTAGTTTTCGTTCCGTGTAGTAACTGCATAAAAGTCTTGGTATAGAGCGATTTTTCAGTGATTGTGCTTATAGTTTCTGTAGATGTATCTATATAAGTTACTACCGATTCTCAAAATGAAAATGTTTGTCTGCACTGGGACGATTTTACGGAGGACGAGCAGGTAGAAAAACAAAGAAAAACCCAAGGCTTGTTGGCCTTGGGTTTTTCAGCTCTACCGAGCGTCTTAAAACTAAATGGTTCAGTGCTCCCGATCGGGACTCATATAACCTTGTAAACGAATAATACCTCATATATCCATTAGTTGTCAAGGCTCTCTTCAGGGATCCCCGCGGCGGCTTCCGCAATAGCTCGTTGCCTCATTTTGTTTGCGATAACACTTTCTGCGGCTGCACGGACAGTTACATCCTCTGATGCCAACTCTCTAAGAAGCCTTCTTTTTTCAGATATTGGCATTACCAGCGCGGTGACAGGAATCGTCTTCACTTGTTCGCTTTCCGGGAGCTTATAAAATAAAAAATCATGGTGCATAAAATAGCTCACAGGCCGGTCTATGTCATTCCGTGTTTCCGGATCTAGTCCGGTAGGCATCATATTTCCTGTTTTCTCAAGTAAGACGGTTTTTAACATTGGTTCCTTCAGTATAGATTTGTGAAATAGGTCCAATGTTTTCATTTGCTGTGTCTGAGTAAGATTGACGTGCACGGGTATGCCTGTAGGATCCGGCTTCGTTGGATAAGCAATGATGCTTTTCCGGGTAATGGTTTGAGGCTGGTTTGCATCAATCGAATGATCGGGTTCCGGTAATCCAATAATCGGACCGATGGAGAATTTTTCTCTCCCTGGCTCTACGTTGCTTGTGATTGGAAGAATTACAATAGTCTCGCTTTTGATCGGAGCATCCCACACGACTGCATAATGGTTATCGTTCATGACGTTACCGATTCCGATCATACTGACCTTCACGATATCGAATTTGTTCAGAATGGGTTCATATATTCCACCCGTTCTTGGTACCCTTTTCTTTTCGGCATTTATAATTCGCCGGAACTGGGATATAAGCTTCCTCTGTACGTCTGGCTGTAAGCCTGAAAATTCTCTGTTTAGTCGTCCTGGCAAATTTGATTCTCTCCCTTAATGGTTAATGTGCGTGTACACCCGGCGATTATAACATATCAAATGCCCTAAAATATGTTAACTAGAATTCAGTAGAGTACTTTTTTACTTGAGTCTCAGGTGAATTGAAATGATGAAAACAAACCAATTCTTCAGCCGTGAAACCCCGCCACCCCGCAAATTCGGAAGCGACCAGCCAGGGAAGGACGCCCTGTCTGTTCCATTCCGAATTTTTTTGCGCCGCAAGCTCTGCAAAAAGGGGTACCCGGCGGCACGGAAGGGCTAAAGGTCAAGGTCAAAGTGCAAGGCCGGGGAAAGAATGCCCCGGCCCTTTCTTGTGGGGGGAATCAAAGAAGACAGGCGGACGGGGTGCATCACGCGGCGGTTACAGCGATCTGCATTCTCCTGCCCTTTTCAGCCGCAAACATCCGAAGGCGTAACGTATCCGTCATTTTAGCCAACCATACCGAACCTTGCCGTGCAAGGGCGGCTTATCTCTTCGAGAACACCGGCCCTTCGGGCAAACCCTTGCACGGCAAGAACCGGCATGGTTAATCGGGCTATGACGGCTACGTTACACGGATGTTTGCTCTTTGAAAAGTTCATACGAAAGCAGAAAGCTCACAAGTAACACCTTCGTTCTTACCCCTAAAGATTTCCGCTCATTGCCGCTCGGGCTAGCCCGGCAAACGTGGCCGGATGTTAGGGGGTGGTTCACATAAACACAAGTGTTTTTCAACAAATAAAAGGGGATGATCTTCCATGGAAAAGGTAAGTATCAGCGGTAAAGAGACAAAAAAGCATATAGGTGCGGCGCTTAAGGCATTGTTTCCAAAAGTGAAGTTTTCCTTAACTTCCGATTACGATACAGTTCGTGTTGCGTGGACGGATGGGCCGATGACTTTCGATATTGAAAAAGTGCTAAATCGATTCGCAAGTTATACCTTGATTCGGTCGCATGATGACAATTACAAAGCTACCGGATATGAGTGGGAGGGTGTAACCTACATCGGCGCTAGGTATTTAAATACAAGTCGTAAACTATCCGACGAGCGCCGGCGTGTAATTGTAGATTATATGGATGCTGCAGGAGGGATTAGTTTCAATGATGCTAACATTCCCCAGCGTGCTCAGGCAGAGATTGACTTAATCAGTGAAGGTATTCTGGAGGGTACTGCACCTCTGGATCTTCCGGATCTCATGCGAGAAGAGCGGCCGATGGAGGATCATCGGAAAAAGAAGCCGGCTCCTTTGGTTAGTATCCATGCTATGAGTAGTAACCAGGTGCAGGAGGGAAAACCACTAAACAATGTGGTGAATTTCCCACTTAAGTCTAAGGATAATATCCATCTGGATTTAACGCCTGAGCAGCAGCTGAAAATGCGTGTAATCGAAGTGTTCTTTCAGAAGAACTTCCTAGATGACCGTGGGACTACGGTGGATGAGGCGTTTGCTTTTATTGCGAATGAATTGTATGCGGGTAACCGGGGGAAATAATCCCCGGTCCCAGGAAGGGGACAAATATTCATGAGTGAACAAAATGCAGAGCGGCCTGTCACTAAAGAAGAAATTGATCAACTTGCGGCTGAAGTGGACGTTACTCGGGAGGAATTGAACCGAAGAGGCGGGGATCTCCGAATAGTAAGCGCGGATTTACTTGAACTGTCGATGAAACTCGATATGCTGATAAACAATTACACCAGTAAGATCAATTTGTTTAAAAAACAGAATGGATATAAATCATGACGCTGGCCGCAGCGCCGTAGAAATTGCGTTGCGGCTCCCTTCTTTTTTGGTTTTTGCAGTTGTCTCGTCACGTTTATTCTGTACTGCAGGCTATGGACGGATCCCAAAATAAGATTTTCACTACGGAAGGTGATGGAATGAGAACAAAATTAATTATTTCTATCGGCGTGTTCTTTATTATTCTGCAATTCTCCACAATCACTTTGTTTAACCAGATGCTTACAATATCCGAAAAACATAATCTTCCTCTGGAAGAAGTGCAGCGGTATCAGGGGTTAATCATGAAAACTATTTACGGATCTCTCCTGGTTGGGGGAGTCCTATCTTTACTATTAATCATAGCGCTGCTGCTCATCGAGGTGATTTCAACCCCGGCGAAGCATCGGACTAACGTGTAAGTTTAAATCTTCCTGCTGCAGCTGGGTCAGTAGCTGAAGGCGGGTTTAAGGGGAGGCGGGTATATGGTTAAGAACAGTAACCAAGAGCAAGAATCTTACCTTTTGGCCAAGTCTATTCATGAAGCATTAGAACTGCAGTATAAAGTCATGGAACAAGCGTATATTTCATCGAATCAAATCCGGAATGAGGATGGTAGCATTCCGCGGGCGAGCTGGGCTATTAACGATGAGCAGCAGCGGGAAAAAGCGATGAAGGATTGTTCAAAGCTCATTGAAGATTCCGGTTTGTGGGCTGACATCCTGGAGGCGCGGGATGCGCTGCAGCAGGCTGAAGAAGTCTTGCTGGAATACGGTTTAGGTTTAATTCCGGAGAAAGGAAAAGAGATTCTCCAAAAGGCTGTGAGCCAAAACATGACTATTCGTAAAAAAGTGATTGATCTAGTGCTAAAACTGGATACTAGGACCGTTAAACCATTATGAATTCAGTATGGGAGGCTGCGGATCCTCTCTGAAATAAAGCTATATAAAAAACGTAGCCGGTCAGTGACCGGCTACAATTAAGGAGGATAATACAATGACCGAAGAGCAAATGATTGTATTTACAAAGGGTTGCAAGGATCTGTATTATGGCCGTTCACGTACAAACCCAAAACAAACAGTAAAGTTAACATCTGAAGAGGAAGTGATCTTTAAGGGGATTTTTGAAACGCATGTTTCTTTCATGCGAGATACACGGAAACAATCTATCATTAGCCGCCGTTTTGGACTCTGGGGCGGTCAGAAAGAATCGCTGAAGGCTATAGGGCAGGCGCTGGGTATTACGGGTAGCCGTGTGGGACAACTTGAATATAAGGCACTCCTGGAGCTTTTTCGTTTGGTTCATCCGAAATGGCGAACATTGATTTGCCAGTAATACAAAATTAGCAGCAAATTAGGGTGATCTAAATCAATGAGGTTGAGGTATTGTTTATAGTTGCTTACCTGAGTGCGGTGATATAATTATTGATAGATTATACATCGAAATGGGGGAACCCGATTGGACTTCCAAACCACGAAGGAAGCATATTTTCTTAATGGCCAATACACAGAGTTTCGCCAAATGCTTCATCAGCGTATCATTCAGGATCTTACGGCTCACCTTCAGCCACCTGCAGACCAGTCATTAGTTATTTTTTTAGGCGGCGGATCTGCATCCGGAAAGACATCGATATCTAAACTACTTCTGCAGAGCTTTGCAGACGACAATGAGCATGTCATACATATCGATTCAGATACGATAAAATCAATGCTACCGGAGCACGCTTCATTTCTGCAGCAGGATCCGAATACAACGGCCAGCCGGCTGCATGAAGAAAGTAGCGATATTGCTGAGGCCTTATTTTCCAAAGGCTTAGAAAAGAATATTAATATCCTCCTGGATGGAACAATGAAATCAGCGGGGCGCGCCGAGCGCATGATTGGTCTAGCCCGCAGCCATGGATATAAAGTCTCTGTCGTGATTGCGGATGTTTCATTGGATGAAGCCCTGCAAAGAGCAGAAAAGCGCTTCATCATCGAACAGCGCCGCGTTCCAGAGTCGGTCATACGTGAGAGTCATCAAAAGGTGCCGGAGACAGTTAAGCAGATCGAGAACCTGGTTGATTCGATATATCTCTACGACACAACGGAAAGGCATCCCTCACAGTTTTATGTAAGGGATAAAGGGGAAGTCCTGCAGATCAACGAATCCAGGCTTGCTGAATTTTATAATAAGGCAAATATAGGAACGAATCAGGAGAAGTGGATCACTCCAGCAGAGCCGCGGCAGCTGCTGCATATTCTGAAGGAAGCCGATGGGCTACCTACTGGGAACCAAGTGACAGCCGAGCTTCTACATCAAAAGGTAGACCGCTATTTTTATGAGAAGGTGAATGGCCATGAAACATTACGGTACCAGGTGCACGGCGGGAATGACATCAAGCAAATACGGTTTGAAAATGCGCCTTATTTGTCTAAACAAACCCGTAATATGATGTTAGATCAGGCCAGTCAGGTACATATTCAACCGATAAGAAATTTAGGGATGGAATTATAAGAAAAGGAGCTGAGAAGTATGGATATGAAGAAATTGATGGAAACTTTCGAGGGTAACAAAGAGGCACATTATGAAAAATTGCTTACTGCAGAGAAGAAGCAATTATCCCTTATAGAGATAATGGGCACTGTTGGTGAAGGCAGAGAGCTCAAAACGGTGAAAATTTGGTGTGAGAAGGAATTTGGACTTGAAGTGCCGGCGGAATTAAGTGCGGACACGAATATGTACACGCACAAGGAAGTCTGGGCTCTCCTGAATCGGTATCTTACAAGTCCGGAAGAATAAAGAAAGGCCCCGATCTCATTAGACCGGGGCTTTGTTGTAGCTTCAGGCGTTCTTAAACGGCTTTAGAGCTCTTGATTTCAGGAAGTGAGAGGAATATTGCTAGAACGCGAATCGTCTCGCACATACGCTTTTACGGGGGCTCAGGACTCTGGAAACTGCAGCGCCCTCCACGTAAACCCCTCTTCAGCGCAATCTACAAGCTGATAGTGATTGCCCACATTAAAAAGAATACCGTCCAGCTGGCTGACACTTTCAGTCTTACCATAACGCTTCAAAAAAGCGTCTCCGAATGCTTGTAACGAAAAATACCCAGTAGATATAGCGTAGTGTTTCGAATTCTCCATTCTAATTTTAAGATAAAGATATTTCTTGTACTCTCTATATTCATCTTGATTAAACTTCATATCCCATTTACCTAATATCCATTTTTGGTAAAGCAAATCGGCGTAAAGTTCAAAGTTAGTAGCTTCTTGGACGGCCTGATCTTCAGAAATAGGGGTTGCTTCATGCTCGATGACAAAAAACTTGTCGGGATGTTCTGCAAAGTGTAGTTTCTCACCATTATTTAGCGTGAATGATGTGTTCCGAGGCCACTTAGATGCCTTGAAATTGAGATATTTGTTAGAAACACCTTCGAACGGATCTATTTTCATCAGATCGTTGATCGCTAATGTTGGAGACACATTTACATCTTTAACAGAAAAATCAAAGACAATGCAGCTTTCGGAGTCAGAATATTTTTTGTGAGTCTCCAAAAAGAAATTAAAAAAATAAGGATGTTTAAACAATAGAGCTGCCTTAGCTTGAAGCGCTTCGTAAGGGAATTGTTTGATTTCAACGATAGCACGCTCACCGCTAGCAGCATCAAGAAAACTGGCTTCAGGTTCCATTTTCGTGTTACCGCCTGTTCTCCGCTGGTCTCGCGGCTCATTGTCAGCGTATTCGAAAGACCGTTCAATTAGTGGATTAAGGAACTTCATAACCGCTATAGATTCGTCAATATCCAGAAGGTTTGAATTCTTTGGATCCGGAGTGATCCACCCTTCTATCGGAAATGCTTTAATAGAACGATTTAATAAGCGCACTAATCTCTTCCTTTCATTTCTCAAAAAAACCAACCTTCAGCGGATCCACTTTATCCTATCAGAACCAACGATTCCACCAACGACTTTTTTTACGCAAGTGCTCCTGGGTACTGGCCAATTCGGCTTTCACTTCATCTAGTTTTCTTTGCAGATCCAGCATGGCAGCTGTATGATCGGATAACTGAAGATCTTGGCCGTCCAAACGTTCCTGGTGCTTTTGAAGGTCCTCAGAATGTTGACCCACAACAAGAGCCGTTTTTGTAATTTCCTCCATCATACGAGTAGTCACATGAGGATCAGGATATGTAGACTCAAGCTCTTTATCTAAACTTATACGGATTTCATCCGCAGCGGCTCCCTCTACGGTAATAGGGAACCGGCTCATTAATTCACGAAGAATCTCGGGTTTTGCGTAATTCTCTTCCCGCAGCCGTTTGATCTCAAGTAGAACTGCAATGCAATCGGGACGGTAATAGGTGATAGAGCCCTCTTTTGTCGTCGGAATAAACATATGAAATTCAATGATCCAATCGGAAACCGTGCTTTTGGGTACATTCACAGCATCGATTAACTCACGTTTTCGCAACATTTGCTTCATTTACCGGCTTCCCTCCTATCGCCCGTCCAGCGCAAAATATAAGAATCGGCCGGACTGACTGATGATTGTATCATATCAAGAATTTAGAAATTTACGGCAATTTCGAGAAAGGTTCTTAATTATACCCAAAATTCGACTTTATGATTTTTTGCAGCTGTGCTATAGTAAATGTTAATAGGCGTCCTAAAATGATAGATGCCTGGTAACCTTTCAAATTAACTACCCTTGACAATAAAAAAAAGCCATCGTTTCAGCGGCTCATGGGCTACCAACCCTTCAGCTGCTCCTACCGAACTAGTCCTTCGGGAGAAACAGGCGCCTTACGATGACCTTCTTTTCAGTGAATATTGATTAGGTTGTGTTTATACAACTTGATGACACTATTCTAGCATATCAAACGCAGTCCTTTCAAGCGTTTGAAGCAAAATGGGAGAAGTTTCATAGGTCATTCTGCTGACAAACGTAAAGCCCTGTGTCCACCGGATCAATTTCGGTAGACACAGGGCTTTTTTAGTTGTCTAAGGGACTCAGCCCCAAGGCCAGGGCCGCGCTGGAAGGAGCGTACATAACCGATTGGCTGCCAAAAAAGTGAAAAATCAATAGGCTACCCCCCTTCTCTTTTCGATTTTTTTGAAAATTTGAGGGCATGGGGTCTGGTTTTCTATTGCCAAAATTAGAGAGCGGCTTTCGAGCTAACTCTACCATAATAAAATATGATAACGCCTTGGGTTTCTGTCGATTTACATTTTTTAACAAATTGGCGACCTTTGAAGGCTTAGTTTCCTATTGTCTTTTTTAAGAATAGGAATTAATCCTTGCTGAGCACAGCGTAGCTCCGTGGTTTATGTTACAAAACGGGCAGGAATAACACGTAAAAAAACTGTCGATCGTACAGGAGGGAGCCTTACCCCAAGCGTGCGGTTATTACCGGGTTGCCACGTTCATCCGTGGCTCACACTTGCATCCTAACCAGATGCAAAGTGAAGCCGGCCTAGCCCCCGTTTACCTTCAGTCGGGATGACAATCGCACGGACGGGGGCATGTTGGGCGTGTCTCCAAGCACATAACCCCGGCGAAAGCTAGTCCAACGTAAGGCAAAACGAAGTGTAACCCATATGGATGTGACTCCATCCAGGGAAACGACCGTTCCGAATAGTACGAGGTAAAGAGCCGATAGAACCCTGCTGGAAACTGTTCAGGGGAGGCTAGACCCCGGTTTGAATGAGCTATTGAATGCTGTAGTGGCAGACTGGTCATAGGAACCGTAACCAGTTAGAGTAATCGATCAATAGGCGCTAAAAGCGCGTGGTAGAAACAATTCCGGCAGTCAGCCGCCGATAGTGCTGACCCGTTTGTTTAAACCTACCTTATCCCAGTAAGCGACCACCGATGTTGCTTACCTTTCGGGATAAGGTGAATTGTGTCCACATCACCCCTTCTCAAAAGAACAAAGCGAAATGCCTTTTGTGCAGTTCAATTCACCTTTAATGTAGGGGCGGGCGTGGGGAGAATGTTTTCAATCAGCCGGAACGGCGAAAACGCATTAGCGTTTTTACCTTTTCTCAGCGGATTGTGGATATTTAATTCAGCTTATCGAATTATCCACAGGGTAGGTGTTTTGGTTGGGGGGCTCCCCCTGTTGCTTAGTTGCTTAATACATACTACAGGCTGCTTTTATTGTGAATTTTTCATTATATGAATATTTCACAATAGTTGTATATCAAGGAGGATGAATGATAGTAGTTACTGTTAATCAGGAGTTTTTGACTCCCTCCCTTCCCTATGTACCTGGTAACTCAACACAGTTCCATCAGTCCGCCCGGCGTCCGGTAACCCGTCCAGTGCCGGCAAGCCAGCCGCGCTGCAGCTGGTGTGCCCAGATCAATGAATCAGCGCTGTCTGGCGGCGATCGCGGCTGCTACCAACATCCAGGTGCATCCGCCGGACCTTCAGACGAAGAAACAATCAAGCCGTCCGCCCGGCGTCCGGTAACCCGTCCAGTGCCGGCAGGTCAGCCGCGCTGCAGCTGGTGTGCCCAGATCGATGAACCAGCGCCGTCTGGCGGCGACCGTAGCTGCATCCATACATCCAAAGAGGATCTGCAGCAGAAACGGCCGTCCGCCTGGCGTTCGGTAACCCGTCCAGTGCCGGCAGGCCAGCCGCGCTGCAGCTGGTGTGCCCAGATCAATGAATCAGCGCCGTCTGGCGGCGATCGCGGCTGCATCCATACATCCAGGTGCATCAGCCGGATCTTCTGCAGAAGAAACAAATCAAGCCGTCCGCCCGGCGTCCGATAAACCGTCCAATGCCGGCAGGCCAGCCGCGCTGCAGCTGGTGTGCCCAGATCAAAAAAGCAGGCCGTCTGGCGATCGTAGCTGCTACCAACACCCAGGTGCATCCGCCGGATCTTCAGACGAAGAAACAATCAAGCCGTCCGCCCGGCGTCCGGTAACCCGTCCAGTGCCGGCAGGTCAGCCGCGCTGCAGCTGGTGTGCCCAGATCAATGAATCAGCGCCGTCTGGCGGCGATCGCGGCTGCTACCAACATCCAGGTGCATCCGCCGGATCTTCTGAAGAAGAAACAAATCAAACCGTCCGCCCGGCGTCCGATAAACCGTCCAATGCGGGCAGGCCAGCCGCGCTGCAGCTGGTGTGCTTAGATCGATGAATCAGCGCCGTCTGGCGGCGACCGCAGCTGCTACCAACATCCAGGTGCATCCGCCGGACCTTCAGACGAAGAAACAATCAAGCCGTCCGCCCGGCGTCCGGTAACCCGTCCAGTGCCGGCAGGTCAGCCGCGCTGCAGCTGGTGTGCCCAGATCGATGAACCAGCGCCGTCTGGCGGCGACCGTAGCTGCATCCATACATCCAAAGAGGATCTGCAGCAGAAACGGCCGTCCGCCTGGCGTTCGGTAACCCGTCCAGTGCCGGCAGGCCAGCCGCGCTGCAGCTGGTGTGCCCAGATCAATGAATCAGCGCCGTCTGGCGGCGATCGCGGCTGCATCCATACATCCAAGTGCATCAGCCGGATCTTCTGCAGAAGAAACAAATCAAGCCGTCCGCCCGGCGTCCGATAAACCGTCCAATGCCGGCAGGCCAGCCGCGCTGCAGCTGGTGTGCCCAGATCAAAAAAGCAGGCCGTCTGGCGATCGTAGCTGCTACCAACACCCAGGTGCATCCGCCGGATCTTCAGACGAAGAAACAAACCAAGCCGTCCGCCCGGCGTCCGGTAACCCGTCCAGTGCCGGCAAGCCAGCCGCGCTGCAGCTGGTGTGCCCAGATCAATGAATCAGCGCCGTCTGGCGGCGATCGCGGCTGCTACCAACATCCAGGTGCATCCGCCGGATCTTCTGAAGAAGAAACAAATCAAACCGTCCGCCCGGCGTCCGATAAACCGTCCAATGCGGGCAGGCCAGCCGCGCTGCAGCTGGTGTGCTTAGATCGATGAATCAGCGCCGTCTGGCGGCGACCGCAGCTGCTACCAACATCCAGGTGCATCCGCCGGACCTTCAGACGAAGAAACAATCAAGCCGTCCGCCCGGCGTCCGGTAACCCGTCCAGTGCCGGCAGGTCAGCCGCGCTGCAGCTGGTGTGCCCAGATCGATGAACCAGCGCCGTCTGGCGGCGACCGTAGCTGCATCCATACATCCAAAGAGGATCTGCAGCAGAAACGGCCGTCCGCCTGGCGTCCGGTAACCCGTCCAGTGCCGGCAGGCCAGCCGCGCTGCAGCTGGTGTGCCTAGATCGATGAATCAGCGCCGTCTGGCGGCGACCGCAGCTGCTACCAACATCCAGGTGCATCCGCCGGACCTTCAGACGAAGAAACAATCAAGCCGTCCGCCCGGCGTCCGGTAACCCGTCCAGTGCCGGCAGGTCAGCCGCGCTGCAGCTGGTGTGCCCAGATCGATGAACCAGCGCCGTCTGGCGGCGACCGCAGCTGCATCCATACATCCAGGTGCATCCGCCGGATCTTCATCAGAAGAAACAAATCAAGCCGACCGCCCGGCGTCCGGTAACCCGTCCAATGCCGGCAGGCCAGCCGCGCTGCAGCTAGTGTGCCCAGATCAAAAAAGCAGGCCGTCAGGCGGCGATCACAACTGCATCCATACATCCAGGTGCATCAGCACAGATCTTCAGCAGAAGAAACAAATCAAGCCGTTCGCCCGGCGTCCGATAAACCGTCCAGTTCCAGGAGGCCAGCCGGCGCTGCAGATGGTATGCCTAGACTAGATAAAAATATTGAGTGGAGTACAAGCAGACCAATGAATTAATGTCGGGTAGTCTTGGATAGGGATGCGCGGGTGGGGAAGAGGACTCCTAGAATGCATAAAAAGACGCACCAAGACTTAGAGGAAGTCTTAGTGCGCCATTTTACTATTAGCTTTAAGTGAGCGAGTTAGGATCAATATCAGAGAAGTCCATATTATCAATTAAGTCATCGCTGGATTTATCTGACTCAGTAGCTTGGGCATCTGGATCGTCAATACCATCAATACCAAATTCACTGAGGTCCATATCAAAATCGAATACTTCTTCTTGGGCCGCAGCTATTTGTTGGATAGACTCTTCTTTAAAGGTCACAGCTCTTTGTTTGGCCATATATTCTTCATACTCTGTTACGAGTCCCTTAGAGAGCCGGGAAGGGAGAGCTTCTGTTTTATAAAATGAAAACGCAGTCGCTTTAAAATTATTCGGCTCATTCAAATAACCGGAAAATATAGTTCCAAGCAGAGGCAGCCTACTTGCTACTTCTTCTTTCGCATTATCAATAAAGGAGCTTTCAAATTTATTTAGGTCTGGAGGAATAATTCCTAACAGTCCAACATGCTGAATTTTGGCGTACTGGGATGACCCATCTTCAGCATGCTCTACAAGTGCGATAGAGTCATGCAGGTTATTACTATCCAGGGAATCGACAAACAACTTGGTCAGGTCATCACTATTGGAAATAGCCTTAACGTTTGTTTCTACCCGATTCATGACCAAGCATCCAACCTTTTCAAGCACAATACGTCTAAAGTCATTCGAGTCAAAAATGACTGACGTCCCACTACCATTCGTGCCAGTGTTAAGTTCATGAAGAATTGAACTGATTTCATTATTTGCGAAATCCCTATAGTTCTTAATCTTTGGCATCAGGGTTCCTTGTTCCGCAACAAAACGATCATAGAACATCTGGTTGTCTGGGAAGGTGACGAAGGCGATCCCTTTCGTGGGATTCTTAGCCATGTTCCAAATCCGGGAAGCAAAATCATTGACTTGCCGCAAAACATCGGGACCATCACTACGAACAGGGATTGTGGCAATCACTCCGATTTTAACAAATTGATCCTTAACTTTGATGAAAGCCTGTTGCTGGTAGGTTTTAATGTTTTTTCTAAATTCAAGGTCACCAACAGTAGTTCGGATTGCTTGCATTTCCTTTCTGACCTTACTCATATTATGGTGGTCATGAAATTCATCAATCGCTTTAATAATGGTGGCAGTACCGGTACCACCGCCAAGTCCTGCGATAAACAGTACGAGCTGATCCTTAACGCCGACCTTTGTTGTGATGAATGATTTTAGAGATTCTTTGACCTGCGCATTCTCTTCGAGAATGGTCAAGGCTTTTTCCGGGTTTTTTCCCAATCCCCCAAGCTTCAAAGACAACCGGTTATCCTGCGGAATAAATTTGAGTTCTTCCAAGTCTCCATCGTTTGAATTTAAAGCAAGCGTAGTATATGAAGGAGAACCATCCATAGTTTTATATGCTGCGAACCTGTCTGCAATACGTGTACCGGCTTGTCCAAATCCTACGATTGTCATTGGAATAGAGGGGGTGTTTTCACGATATGATGTCAAATTATTCACTCCTTAATATAGAATGGTTTCAGACTAATTTGAATTTATACTTCGTGTTCTGCGAATAACTTCTCCGGCGACATTACGACCACGCGGAGTCAAGAAAACAAGCTTGGTAGGGTGGAAGGACTTATAGTAGCACAAGGTCATTTTCAGCAGTGAATCGACGATACGTTCCGCATGCTTCCGGTCAATATTGGCTTCAACTGTTTCGTATTTTTTCCCCTTTTTCAGCACTCTTCGTTGGAGCTTTACCTTCTCCGCCAATTCCTTAATCGAGATTCCACTATTGAGTTCATCATTCTTATGGGAGTCCGCATGCTGGCCAATAGCTAGCAGAATTCTCTTCAAAGCTATGTCTGACTCAACGATATCTGTGAACATAGACAGCTGCTCCTGACTGAATTCAACCCCTATGTACTTTTGGTGAAGTTGTATTTCCATTAAAAAATCACCACCTCCGTTCTTATAGATACCATTACAGTTACTGCAATAATTATATCAAGTAAATAATAAATAATCAACCTCTAAAAAACCCTTATATATCAAGCTTTTTTTGTAGTTACTATTACGGTTTCTAAATTGGTTTCCATATCGAATTTTGACGGAAAAAATCGTATTTTCTGACTGTATTCTGTTGAAATGCAATGTTTGTTCTAGGTAATTATTAACGAATAGAACAAAAATACTTTAATAGATACTATTATAGTATCTATTAAAAACACCTTTAATATAAAGGGTTTTTAGCGGATGTTCCGTTAAAGATACTCTTTTGGTTTCTATTATATCTTCTATTGTAGTTACTATATACGATTTTGAAACAAACCATCATTAAAGCGCGAGGGAATAAGTTCGATTCATTTCTCCCTGAAAAGATCTGATAGTCTATATACGGGGCAGCTATGGAGCAATGATTGTGATATAAGAAGACTCTCAACAAAGGGAGTTAGATCGACTTAGTGAGAGAAAGGACTAACAGTGAAGAACGTCCGGATCCAGGGAATCTACCCTCTGAATAACTCGGCCCAGAATGTCAGCAAACGTTACTCTTTTTTAAGAAAGAGGTAATTTCACTGTCTGCAAATGCGTCAGATGAATTGTCCGACAATAGTAGCAATATTCCTTATAGAATGTGATACAAACTGTCAGAGAAATTGTCTGATAAGATGTCCGATGTTTTTATCTTACGATCGAAAATATCTACAGAGGGTGTCAGCAGTTTTCATTCTGAAATATGCTGTTTTGAAGCGAATCGGTTACGTTCATTCCTTGATTCCCCGGCTAGAGAAAGGGGAGTGCACTGAATATCTGAATGATAGTTTTGTTGATTGCTCTTCATCCCCGAAGCAGTTTCCCCATAAATTCGAACGATCCGCAGCTGGTTAGATTAACAAGGATACTCTTACTTTGATAACGAGTGATGGTTCTATACGTACAAGAAGCCGACCGCAGCTCAGCAACAGACAATCAAACGGATATTGTAGATGGATAACTGAAGAAGCTCTGTAAGAGCGCAGCCGGCCGTCAAGCATA